>NZ_JBHUKR010000007.1:0-1324344 GCF_042684065.1 Amycolatopsis pigmentata
GACATCCCTCGGGGAACCCGGCTGTTCGACTCGATTCTGGTGTTCGAGAATTATCCCACTGCCGGCTCTGCCGCCGAACTCCCGCACGGCATCACCCGAAAACGGCTGCGTTACGTCGCATGGCAGGACTATCCGCTGTCGTTCATCGCCTACGCTGGACGAAGCACCGGCGGGGTTCTGTTCTACGACCAGGCATTGCTCGACCGGCCCACAGTCGAACGGATGGCCGGCCATTTCCTGGCGCTGCTGGCGAGCGTGGTCGCCAACCCGTCAGCGCGGTTGCGCGAACTGGAGATGTTGACCCCTGCCGAGCGTCGGCGACTACTGGTCGAGTGGAACGACACCGCGGCCGAATTTCCCGGGGACACGTGCGTGCACGAACTGGTGCAGCGGCAGGTCGCGGCCCGTCCGGATGCGGTCGCGGTCGTGTGCGGACCGGACTCCTTGACCTACGGTGGGTTGAACGCCCGGGCCAACCAGCTCGCCCGATTTCTCGTGGAGCGTGGCGCCGGGCCGGACGTCCTGGTGGGGGTGTGCCTCCCGCGGTCGCTGGACCTGGTGGTGGCGTTGTTGGGGGTGTTGAAAGCCGGCGCTGCCTATGTGCCACTGGACCCGGAGTATCCGGCGGAGCGGCTGGCCTTCCTGCTCTCCGACACCGCCGCACCGGTCGTGCTGACGCACGCCGCCACGCCGTTGCCCGATGCGCCGAGCGAGGTCGTGGCGTTGGACGAGCACTGGCCGGCCATCAGCGCGATGCCCGACACCGATCTCACGAGCGACGTGCGGCCGGACAATCTCGCGTACGTGATCTACACGTCGGGTTCGACCGGCGCGCCCAAAGGCGTCCAGATCGAACATAGGAGCATCGTCAACTTTCTGATCTGGGCGGCGTCCGCCTTCCCCGCCGGTGACGGTCACGGTTCGCTGCTGCACTCCTCCGTCGCCTTCGACTTCGAGATTCCGTCGATCTTCCTGCCGCTGCTCCAGGGCCGGGACATCGTCGTGCGGCCGGTGGACGGCGGGCACGCGGCACAGGGAGTCACCGAGTTCATCCGGCGCGAACTGCCGGTCAGCACTCTCAAGGTGACGCCGTCGCACCTGAACATGGTGCTGGACGCGGCCGAAGGCGACATCGATGCCGTCTCGCTGGTCGTGGCCGGCGAGCCGTTCGACGTTCGACTGGCCCGTGCCGTGGCCGAGCGGCTCGGGCCGCGTACCACCGTGATCAACGAGTACGGACCGACCGAAACCACCGTCGGGTGCCTCACCAAGCGCGTCGACGTGGATGCGTTGCCCCATGCCGGGACAGTGCCGATCGGGCGGCCCACAGCGAACGCCGCCGTGTATGTGGTCGACCGCTTCGACCGGTTGGTACCAGTCGGTGTGCCCGGTGAGCTGCTGGTCGGCGGCGTTGGTGTCGCGCGCGGCTATCTGAACCGGCCCGAGTTGACCGCGCAGCGGTTCACCGTTGACCCCTTCTCTTCGGATCCGTGCGCGCGGGTCTACCGGACCGGCGACATCGTCCGCAGACTCTCGGACGGGGATCTCGAGTTCGTGGGCAGGCGGGACGACCAGGTCAAGATCCGGGGCTTCCGCGTCGAGTTGGGCGAGGTGGAGTCCGTGCTCGCCGACCACGAAGGCGTCGCGTCGTGTGCCGTGACGGTGCGGGACGACGCGGCCGGCGGGAAGCGGCTGGTGGCCTACTGCGTGCCGACGGACACGGTGAGCGTGTCCGCCTTGCGGGAGTGGTGTGCTCGGCGCCTGCCAGCGCACCTGGTGCCGAGCGCGTTCGTGCTGTTGGACGCCCTGCCACTGACGGCGAACGGCAAGGTGGACCGCCGCGCGTTGCCGGATCCGGACGGCGACCGGCCGGAGCTGGACAGCGGATTCGTGGCCGCACGCGGCTCGGTGGAACTTGCCGTGGTGCGGATCTGGTCGGAGGTGCTGGGCGTCGCCCGGATCGGTGTGCACGACGACTTCTTCGAACTGGGCGGTCATTCGCTGCTCGCCACCAAGGTCACGGCCCGCCTGCGTCAGGAGTTCGAACTGGAGGTGCCCATTCGCGCGCTTTTCGCGGCACCGACCGTGCGTGAACTGGCTGACGTGCTCGTCAGCATGAGGTCGTCCGTGGTGCCGCCGCTACGGCCGGTGGATCGTGGCGACATGGCCACGTTGCCGTTGTCCTTCGCCCAGCAGCGGTTGTGGTTTCTCGACCAACTGGAGCCCGGCAGCCGCGAGTACCTGATTCCGATGGCAATGCGGTTGCGTGGTCGCCTGGACACGACCGCGCTGCAGGCAGCCCTGGACGGCCTGGTCGCCCGGCACGAGCCGTTGCGCACGGTGTTCGACGACATCGACGGCGTCGCCGTCCAGATCATCAAGGACCCATCGCCGTTCCCTCTCGAACTCGTCGACCTGACCGCTGCCGATGGCGAACCAGATCTGGACGGGATTCTGGCGGCCGAGACGTCCCGGCCGATGGACCTGCGGCATGGTCCGTTGGTACGGGGCGTATTGGTCACGATGGGCTCCGAGGATTTCGTATTGGCCTTGACGTTGCATCATATCGTGGCCGACGGTTGGTCGTTCGGGGTGTTGACGCGGGAATTCCGGGAATTGTATGCGGCCGCGGTGGAGCGCCGGCCTGCCCGGCTGAGTGTACTGCCGGTGCAGTATGTGGATTTCGCGGTGTGGCAGCGGGAATGGTTGCAGGGTGACGTACTGGCCGGACAACTGAGTTTCTGGCGCAAGTCGTTAGCGGGAGTTCAACCGCTGGAATTGCCGGGCGACCGGCCGCGACCCGCAGTGCGTAGTGCCGCCGGAAGCAGTGTGACATTCCGGGTTTCTCCTGATGTGACGGCGGGTTTGCGTCGCTTGGCCGCCGAGCATGATGCGTCGTTGTTCATGGTATTGCTCGCGGTTTTTCAGGTGCTGCTGGCCCGGCACAGTGGCCAGTCGGACATCGCGGTGGGCTCGCCGGTGGCGAACCGGGGCCGAGCCGAGATCGAGTGTCTCATCGGTTTCTTCGTCAACACTGTGGTGTTCCGTGGCGATCTGTCGGGAAACCCGGAGTTCGGAGACTTCGTGGTGGATGTGCGGGAGCGGGCGTTGGATGCGCTCGGGCATCAGGACCTGCCGTTCGAGCGACTGGTGGACGAGGTGGCACCGGAACGTGATCTGGGGCGGGGACCATTGTTCGGCGCGATGTTGGTGTTGCACAACGCCGAGACGGGCACGTGGGAACTGCAGGGCCTCCGGGTGGAGACACTGCCGGTGGAATCTTCGGCGGCGAAGTTCGATCTGACGTTGAGCATGGTCGAAGAAGACGGCGGATTGGGCGCCCGGTTGGTATGCAGCACAGACTTGTTCGACCGGCCGACGATCGAACGGATGGCCGAGCACTTCCTGTCATTGTCGGCCAGTGTGGTGACTGATTCCTCGGTGCGGCTGAGTGAGCTGGAAATGTTGACCGCCGGAGAACGGCGGCAGTTCGCCGAGTGGAACGAGAACGATATCGATTTTCCCCATGACGTCTGCGTGCACGAGTTGGTGGAGCAACGGGTTGTTGCCGACCCGGTCGCGGTCGCGGTCGTGTTCGGGTCGAAGTCGTTGACTTATGGAGAGCTGAACACCAGGGCCAACCAACTGGCCTGGTACCTGAGGCAACGTGGAGCCGGGCCAGGCGTGATGGTCGGAGTATGTGTCGAACGATCCTTGGATCTTGTGGTCGCCTTGTTGGGCGTGTTGAAGACCGGTGCGGCCTACGTGCCGTTGGATCCTGACTACCCGTCCGAACGCTTGACGTTCATCCTGGCTGATGCGGCCGTTACGGTGGTGGTCACGCAGGACGCTCTGCGTGACCGGGTGCAGGCTGGGGATGTCGTGGTACTGGACCAGGACTGGGCGGCCATCAGCGCGATGCCGGACGCGGACCCGGTGACCGGTGCCCGACCGGACGACCTCGCGTACGTGATCTACACGTCAGGTTCGACAGGCCAACCGAAGGGCGCTCAGATAGAGCACCGGTCGGTCGTCAATGTGCTCGCCGCGATGGGTGAGGCCGTGCCGTTGTCCGCCGGCGAGT
Source organism: Amycolatopsis pigmentata (assembly GCF_042684065.1). Lineage (NCBI taxonomy): Bacteria > Bacillati > Actinomycetota > Actinomycetes > Pseudonocardiales > Pseudonocardiaceae > Amycolatopsis > Amycolatopsis pigmentata. The sequence goes on from NZ_JBHUKR010000007.1 coordinate 4,085, forward strand.
CGGCACTCGCCTCGACAGCGACGACGTTCGACATTTCGGTGGTGGAGTTCTTCCTGCCGCTGATGTCCGGCGCGCGGGTGGTCATCGCGAGTGACGAGGACGTTCATTCGCCAGTCGCGACAGCCCGGCTCATCCGGGAGCACGATGTCGTCTTCGCTCAAGCGACACCGTCGATCTGGCGTCACATCGTCCAGCGCTTGGACGGTCGCATCGAGCGGATGACCGCCGTCACCGCGGGCGAGCCGGTTTCCGAGGACCTGTGGGCGCGGATGGTCGAGTTATTCGGGAACGTCATCAACGGATACGGGCCGACCGAGGCGACGATCTACGCGACGATGGCGATGTCCCACGACGCAGCAGCCGGGGTGACGATCGGCCGTCCTCTCGCGAACACGAAGGCGTACGTGGTCGATCGTTTCGACCAGTTGGTGCCGATCGGTGTTCCGGGCGAGTTGCTGATTGGCGGCGTCGGCGTCGGTCGCGGCTATCTGAACCGCCCCGAATTGACAGCACAACGATTCACGGCCGACCCATTCTCGTCCGACCCGTCGGCACGGGTGTATCGGACCGGGGACATCGTTCGATGGCTGCCGGACGGACGTCTCGACTTCGTTGGCCGCCTTGACGATCAGGTGAAGGTGCGGGGTTTCCGAATCGAGTTGGGCGAGATCGAGTCGGTTCTGGCCCGGCATCCGAATGTGGCTTCGTGTGTGGTAGTGGTGCGAGAGGACGTGCCCGGTGACAAGCGGTTGGTCGCGTACTGCGTGCCGGTGGGCATGGTGGGTGTTTCGGTGTTACGGGAGTGGTGTGAGCGCAGCCTGCCGGGTTACCTGGTGCCGAGCGGGTTCATGTTCGTGGATGTGCTGCCCTTGATGGCGAGCGGGAAGGTGGATCGCCGGGCGTTGCCGCTTCCGAGCAGCAACCGTCCGGAGTTGGATGGTTTTGTCGCGCCCCGTGATGCCGCGGAGGGTGTGGTTGCCGGGGTGTGGCGTGCGGTGTTGGGCATTGATCGAGTGGGCGTGCACGACAATTTCTTCGCGCTGGGCGGCGATTCGATTCTGAGTATTCAGGTGGTGGCGCGGTTGAAAGGGCACGGGATGCTGGTGACACCTCGGATGATGTTCCAGCATCAGACCGTTGCCGGACTGGTGGCCGCCGCCGGGGTGGCCGCACCGGTGGTGGCCGAGCAGGGCAAGGTGACGGGCGAGGTTGTCTTGTCGCCAGTGCAGCGGTGGTTCTTCCAGTGGTGCGCGGCCGAGCCGAACCATTTCAACCAGTCGGTGCTGCTGGATGTCGATGATCTGGATATTCGCGCGTTGCGAGCGGCTGTCGACGCGGTGGTCGAGCACCACGACATGGTGCGGGCGCGCTTCAGCCGTGGTTCTGATGGCTGGACCCAGTGCATCGCCGACGATGCCGGTGAGGGGGCGGTGAGTGAGTGCGATCTGTCGGGAGCCGCCGATGTCGACGCGGCATTGCGTGAGTTGGCGGACGGAGTGCAGCGAAGCCTGCATCTGGCCGAAGGCCCGGTGTTTCGCATCGTGTTGGTCGAGTTGGGTGCGGCTCGAGGACAGCGGTTGTTGATGGTGATCCATCACCTGGTGGTGGACGGGGTGTCATGGCGAGTCTTGCTGGAAGACTTGGGCCGCGCATACGAGGGTCTGCCGCTGCCACCGAAGACGACGTCGTTTCGAGAGTGGTCGGCCCGGTTGGCCGAGCGCGCCAAATCCGTAGACGTCGGCTACTGGGATCGGGAACTGCCGGCCACGCGGGTGCCTCGTGACGGGTTCGGGGTGAATTCGGTCGCCTCGGTTGGGGTGGCGGAGGGGTCCTGGGGCGTCGAAGAGACGGGAGTGTTGTTACGTGATGTGGCTCGGGTGTTCGGTACGAGCACCAACGACGCGTTGTTGATGGCGGTGGCATGGGCGTTTCGGGAGTGGACCGGCGAGTCGGCGTGCCTGGTGGAGTTGGAGGGCCATGGCCGGGAGGACCTGTTCGCGGACGTGGATCTGTCACGGACGGTCGGGTGGTTCACCAGCATTTTCCCGGTGGTGATCGACCTGGGACCGGCGACCGACCCGGTCGAGTGTGTGAAAACGGTCGCGGCACAGTTGAGTGAAGTGCCCGACAAGGGGCTGGTCTACGGCATCGGCCGTTACCTGGGTGGAAAGATCCCGGTTCAGCAGACTCCCGAGATCAGTTTCAACTATTTGGGACAGTACAAGGGGCGGGTACCCGGACTCGGCCGCTATGCGGACAACACCGAGCCCACCGGTGACCCCATCGATCCGGCCACCATTCGCCACCATGTCCTCGACATCACGGCCGATGTCCGGGACGGAAGGCTGCGCGTCGCGATCCGGTACTCCGAGAATCTTCATCATCGCGCCACCGTGCGAGGGTTCGTCGACCGGATTCTCGGTGCGCTGGAACGGCTTGTGCACGCCAGCCGTAGGTACGGTCCGCGGCGGTCGTCGATGATCGCGCTCAATCGTTCTCGATCGGCGCGCACGATGTATGTCATGCACGAGATCAGCGGCAACGTGACCGGCTACACGAGGCTGGCCGAACTGCTGGAACCGCACCTGCGCGTGGTGGGCATCGAGGCGGCCTGCGTCGACGGCGAGTCGGAGCCGAAGACGAACGTCGGGGCGATGGCCGAGGACTACTGGCGCGCGGTGCGGGACACGCATGACGGCTCGCCGTTGCTGCTGGCCGGGTGGTCGTTCGGTGGGGCCCTGGCCGTGGAGGTGGCGGCGCTGGCGCAAGCCGCCGGTCAGGCGGTGGACCTGGTGGCCGCGTTCGACACCTACCTTGGTGACGACTCGGCACCGCGGGCACGGCGCCCGATCGCGGCGGCGACGAAGTTACTGGAGGGGTTGGCGCGGGTGAGCGGTGATCGTGCGTGGCGGGACGTCGCTCGGCGCGACTTCGCCGACTGGCTACGTGACCTGAACCTGGCGGAGCAGATGGTCAGCTTGGAGCACGGGGACCTGATGCACCACGTCCGTATTCTCCTGGCGCACTGGACCGCGCTCGGTGCCTACGAACCGTCCGAACTCAGTTGCCGGACGTTGGTGTTCGAGGCCGAGGACTCGACGTGGCCGCATCCGCTGCGGTGGGGGTGGGAGAGCGTGACCAGCGGCCCGCTCACGGCGCACATGACGCCCGGCAGCCACTTCACGATGTTGCAGCCTCCACACGTGACGGCGATCGCCGATCGGATGGTGTCTGCGCTTTCGGCCTCCGTCGCGGGTCGGGCCTGATGCTCGTTGTCGTCTACGACACCGGGAGCTTGTCACCTCGTCGGCTGGCCGAGATCGCGGCGGAGAACGATTGTGAGCTGTGTTTCGTCGCGGCGGCCTCGGACCACACCGCGGAGATGGAGCCGGTGCTGCGAATGTTCGGCACCGTGGTCGAGGGCGACGCGATGCCGGAGCGCGAGCTGGTCCGGCTGCTCGGCGGGATGAGACCTCGCGGTGTCGTCACCTTCAGCGAGTCCCAGATCCGTCGTACCGCCCGGCTCGCCGACGCGCTCGGGTTGCCGGGCATCGATCCGGCGGACGTCACGGCGATCACCACGAAGGACGGTCAACGGCATCGGTTCGCCGATGCGGGTCTGGATGCGACACGGTATCGGGCGGTGTCGCGGGTCGACGAGATCGACCAGGCGATCAAGTTCGTGGGGCTGCCCGCGGTCGTCAAACCCGCTGTGGGTACGTCCAGCCGGAACACGCTACCGGTATTCACGCACGAGGCATCCCGGGCGGCGATGCGCGGTCTGCTGCTGGCCGATTCGGGGGCCTCACGTGAGCCGGTGGTGGTGCTGGAGGAACTGATCGTGGGCAGGCCCGTCGCGGAACCGTGGGGCGATTACCTCGCGGTGGACTGTCTGGCGAATGGTTCCGATGTCCGGCCGGTGTTCGTCACCAGCAAGTTCGCCGTCGCCGAGCCGTTTCGGGAGCGTGGTGGGTACGGCCCGGGGTCGGTTGTGCCGGCGGCCGACGTTCGCGAGGCGTGCGATGTGGCGTGCCGGGCAGTGCGGGCGCTGAACATCCGCCACGGAATCGCGGACGTGGAACTCAAACTGACCACGAGCGGCCCACGGTTGATCGAGGTCAACGCGCGGCTGGGCGGCTGGGTCGACGATCTGGCGATGCGGTCCGGCCACGCCGATGTCGCCGGCATCGCGGTCGGGGCCGCGTTGGGGCGCGACGTTGACATTCCAGACGCCGTCGAGCCGAAGGCCGACGGCGTCGCGTTCTACTGCACGTTGATTCCGCCGCTGTGGGCGACCCGGGTGGGCACGGTGAGCGCCGGATCGAAGCTGCGGCGGATCGCCAACGTCGATTCGGTGACGGTCATCGCACGACCCGGTTCGGAGATCGACTGGCGCCGTGGCACCCGCAGCAACGTCGCCTCCGTGCGCGGGTGTGCGAAGTCCTTTGCCGACCTGGCGGTGACGTTAGCCCAGATCGAGGACTGCGACTGGATCGAGTACAGGTGATCGCCGGCCGGCAGCATGCGCTTGGGATGAACGCATGGGCCTGACGGCCTCGAAATCGAGAGCATTCTGTGCGAACCCGCCGGCGAAGGCCCCTTCCCCGTTGTGGCGAACATCCACGGCGGGGCCGCCGTGCGGCGAGTGCCAACCGGGTGGATCGTGATCCCAGGCCCGTCGACCAGCACGTCGCGGTTCGTATGCTGCGAGCCGCGCGGCTTCGTCTCCGACCGCGCCCCGGACTGCAAGCTGATCCTGACTTAGCCCGAGTCGGTGGACCTCTCACGTTCGTCCAGCCCATCGAGGTGGCGATGTTCGCGGCCGTGCTCGGCTATGGCGTGCTGGCCCATTGGCCCGGCCTGGCCGTGCTCGGGGCGGCCCGCTGATCGGCAAGGCCATCCTGGACATCCTGGCGCCCGCGGGCGGAACGGTCCTGCTCGGGCCTGCTGACCGGCTACGCGCTCGGCGGGATCGATGTCGGAGCCGGGTTGCAGAACACAGCCAGCCCCTGACACTCTCGCCCAACGTCGGTGACCGGATCGCGGAGGGAGCTCCCTCCGCCAGTCTCCGGTACGGTTCCGGCCCCCGGTGGAATCGGTGGCCGGAACCGTTCGGGTTGTCATCTTTCAGGACGCGGTGGTTGCCGGGTTATTGAGCTTTGGTTGCGACCACGACGGTTTGGCTGGCGTTCGCTTCGGCCGAGCCACCGTGGGGTGGCTTGGGTTTGCCGGGACCCTTGGCGACGACAGTCACCGAATTCGACGTGGACGGCGGGCAGTTTTCGTCGCCGTTGTAGCGAGCGGTGAAGGTGTGCGCGCCCGCGGGTAGCCGGACGGTCACTTCGGCGGTGTCATCGGTGAGCGGCACGGTGGTCAGCTCCCTGTTGCCCTCGAAGAAGGTGACGGTTCCAGTCGGGGTGGTTTCGTCACAGGTGACGGTCGCGGTCAGGGTCACCTTGTCCCCGGGTTTCACCTTACTGGCCGAGGCCGACAACTTCGTCTTGCTCTTGTTCTCCGGTGTTGTCGAGACATTGACGGTCACGCCGTTCGAGATGGACGGCTCGCATTCGCCGTTGCCGTTGTAATGCGCGGTAATCGTGTGCTGGCCTGGCTCGAGTGTGCTGACGGTCAGCTCCGCCGTACCGTCGATCACCTCGGCCGTGCCCAGTTCGGTCGTTCCGGAAAAGAACGTGACAGTCCCGGTCGGCGTGGCTCCCGGGCAGGTCACGGTGGCGGTGAGACGGACCGGTTCCCCGACCGTCGCGTCCTGCGGTGTCGCCGACAGCTCCGTCGTCGTCTTCTCTGGCGGCAGCGGTACCTCGCTGTTGATCACCACATTGCGGATCAGGTGCACGTCGGTGAACAGGCCGGTCGAGCCCGCGAACCCGAACTTGTACGTTTCCGGCACCGGCTCAGGTGCCGGGGTGTTGATCACCTCGTGTGGACCGGTCCCGTCGTTGAAGTCCACGGTCACGATCAACGTCGGATTCGTTCCCGGGGTAAGTTGCACGTTCACCCGGCGACGCGAGGGCTCCAGCAGGGTCTCGGCCTGTTCCGGAGTGGCGCCCGGAGGCAATGCGGTGAGCGGTCCCTGCAATTGCCCGGGCAGGGTCGAGGGCCACGGTCCGGAAGTGGTGAAGTTGCTCGTGGTCGCGGTCAGGAAGCAGTACCCCTCGACCCCGTTACCCGGGCCGCGCACCGTCACCATGTTCGGCCCCGGCGCGGGCACATGGAACGCTGTCCCGGCCGGCGAGCGCTGCGAGGGCGGGCAGCCGTTGCCACGGTGTTCCCAATCGCCGAAGTAGTTACCCAGCACGTCCAGTCCCACGCCAAGGTAACCGCTGTTGACTCCCGGCAGGAACGGGTTGGCGGGGTTGTCGTCGGGCAGTTTCTGCGCATAACCGAGGCTGCCACCGAAAGCTCCGGGATGGTCGAGTGAGGCAGCACCGTCGACCAGGAAGAACGAGATGCCGTCCGCCGGGGCGATCGGGGTGGTGGTGCCGTATTGCCACTGGTCGAAGGTGACGTTCAGCCCGCCGGCGGCCGGTAGGGCGTGTTCGTAGAGGACAGCGCCCGACTGGTCGGTGGACGCGTCCGTCAACTGCAGGTAGCCGTGCGGAGCACCGTTGACCGGGGGCACCGGTCCGATCCGCGTCTCCGGGCAACCGCCCAGTGGATGGTTCCCCGGCCCTGGCGCCGATGTGGCGGGCGCGCCGGTCAGACAGGCCGACCCGACCGCCACGAAGTTCGGGTCCGCGGTCGCTCCGGTGAAGGTCTCCGACACGAAGGGGGTTCTCCCCTGCAGAGGCCGGGCTGCCGCGCCCGGTTTGCCGCCGACGCCACCCGACAACCCCGCCACCGGGCTCCCGGCCGCCATCGCCGGCGGCGCCGCAACCGTCGCCAGCGCCATGGTCAGCAGCGCCGAGACCCACCACCGCCCGCCACCATGCGGCCAGCGAGTCAGCCGCCGAATCCTATGATCCGGATAACATGAATTCACTATTTCCAATCCTTACTATAAGAACATCCGAGACTGTGGCCAACAGCGGCGATATCGCGCACAGGTCACACTTCCATGCCGCCGACCTCGCGTGCGTGGCCATACCGGCGACGATCTGGTGAATCCATCATTGTGGGCTTCCCCCGGAAGCCTGACCTTGCCCATGCAAGCCCACAACTGGCTGACAGACGTGGGCCGCAGGGCGCGTCTGGTGCGTGTCACCGTTCCCGGTTCCGATTCGCGCGCAAAAGGCTCACAAAATCGCGGAACATGCAAATCTGGATTCGCGGACACGGTGTGGCGGCCGTGTCCGCAATACATTTTGCGGTTCCCGGTGCATCCTGGCAACGGAGCATTTCAATCCCCAGCCGAAGGCCACGTAAGACACCAGCGCCAAAGCCCTAAACCAGTTTGACCGAGCAGGGCGTGGTCATCTAGCCAGCTATGGCTGCCCAGACGGTGAAAGGGTCGGTGGCCCAGTGGGTGGATAGCGTGGCCAGAGCGTGCCTGGACCAGCTGTGTTCGGGCTTGGTCCCGTTGGCCACCGCGCAACACGCGATCGCAACCAATTGGGTGACCGCGTTGACGACGCAGGCTTGCCGGTTACCGGCGGGAAGGTGTGCCTGAAGACGGAGCCCAGCCGGTGCGTCAATGGTCGGCACGGTGACAGCGACTGATCACCGACCAGCCTGATCAGTGCGACCTCCCGCAGAGGCGGTCACGGAATGCAAGATCCACAATGAACAAAGGAATGAGCGCGACGAATCGCGAAACTTATCTCCGCGCAGGCGTCGTCGATCCGTCCGGTGTCGACGGCCACGAACACCTCGCGAAGGTGGATCGCGTACTCGCGGAGTCGATCAACGTCCTTTTCAGACACTTTCGGCGAGTTTTTCGTCTGGCGGGGTCGCAGCGGCTCCCGCAGTTCGTCATCGGGACCTTCGGCGGGGTACTCGCGGCCGAGCGCATGTCCGGGCGTCAGCAGGTTGATCGCGCCGACAGCGGCCGACACGGCGACGCTAGCGTGACTGTCGAAGTTCACTTGACCAGTCACTCCCTTCGCTCTAGCGTGATGACTGTCATTGCTCCAATAGGTAGTTACGGGGTTGAGGTCGTGGTAGACGGGACCGTATCGAGTCAGACCGCAGCGAACTGGTTGGGACGCTGGGACGCTCAGCAGGAGCGCTACGTCGCCGACCGTGAGGAGCGCTTCGCCGTCCTCGGCGATGTCGTGGAAGCCCACATCGCCGGCGTGCCGGAACCGGTGATCGTCGACTTGGGCTGCGGTCCAGGTTCACTCGCCGCGAGGCTGCGCGAGCGGCTGGGAGAAGCGCGGATCATCGGCATCGACGCCGATCCTTTGCTGCTAGGCCTCGCCCGTGGCCACTACGGGGAGCGTGCCGAGTGGGTCGAAGCCGACCTTGGCGGATCCGCCTGGCGGGATGCGGTGCCTTCGGCCATCCACGCCGCCGTGTCCACCACCGCGCTGCACTGGCTCTTGCCTGACCAACTCACCGAGTTGTATCGCGCGCTCGCCCGGTTGATCGTGCCCGGCGGTGTTTTCGTCAACGGAGACCACCTCAGGCACGGCGACGAACCGCTGGCCGCGCTCGCGAAAACCGTCCGCGAGCGGCGGGTGGTCCGGGCGGGGTTCGAAGGCAGCGAGGAGAGGGATTTTGCGCCCCCGGAGAGCACTGGACGGAGTGGTGGGATGCCGCGCTGGCCGACCCGGAGCTGGCGGAACTGGGGTGTGCCAGGAATGGGCGTACGCACCACGGCGACAACGAGGTGACCCTCGAAGAGCACATCGCGCTGCTACGGTCGGCGGGATTCGCCCACGTGGCCCCGGTCTGGCAGATCGGCGACGATCACGTGCTGACCGCCATCCGCTGACGCCGCATCGCGCGGCCATGGCGAAGGGCGATCCTGCACCGGACAAGATCAGCCGTTCCGTGCGAAGGATCGCGACCTGAGCCGTTCAGGTCACGTAAGGGTGGCAATGTAACGAATGCGTTGACCGTGACATGAGAGGCGGGAGTGAGCATCCTCATCGGCTACGCCCGTTAGTTCGGACCTCCGCCGCACGGTCGAGGAACTGATCGACCGCTACGGCGTCCGCCATCAGGGTGTCCGGCAAGTGCTGCTGGATTATCTGCGGCGGCGGGAGCCCGAGCTGGACTACTCCACTTTGGACCGGCTGTCCCGCTCGCTGGCGGGCCTGTTCTGGGCCAAGATCGAGGCCATCGCCCCCGGCCAGCCCTGCCCGGTCCCGGACGGCGCGCTGCGCGGGGTCATCGCGCGCCCGGCGGACGGACAGGCCAACACTCGGGTCCGCGATCTCGAGAACGGCGAGGATATCAATGTCACCACGGCTGAGGATCTCGCCTTATGGGAGTTCGCAGCGGTGGAAGTCCTCCGTCACGCGGGAATTCGGATCGAGGAGTTGCTGGAGCTCACTCATTTGAGCATCAGGCAGTACCAGCGTCCCAACGGCGAGCTCATCGCTTTGTTGGTGATCGCCCCGTCCAAGACCGACCGTGAGCGCGTCATCCCGATGTCTGCGGAATTGTTCGCCGCGATCACCCGGCGGCATGCCCAGCATGGCCGCCCCATTCCTCTCATCCAACCCTACGACAACCACGAGCGGCGCATGAGAGACCCGATGCCGTTCCTGTTCCAACGCCACACCGGCGCGGTCCCGCGTGCGATCTCGCCCGCGACGGTGCTCGTCATGCTCCGCCGCCGCTGCGCTGAACTGGCCGAACAGCGCCCCCGGCCTCCGGGCAACCAGTTTCACGCCGCACGGCTTCCGACAGGCTGCTGGCCACGAACCTGGTGAACAACGGCCTGCCCATCCATATCGGCGCGGCGCCACTCGGGCACTTTAATCTGCAGGCCACTCGGGGATATGTCACCGCGTTCAATGAGGACGTCGTGCGTCACTACCAGGAATTCCTTGACCGTCGACGAAAGGTGCGGTCAGCGGATGAGCTGACCAGGCTGATGAGGGCTTGCGTACGTGGTCTAGCCGATCGGTCTAGCCCGAATAGGCCCTGCGGTCCGTTAAATCAGGGCAAGATGGCCATGTGACTGACTCGGCTACGGAACAGTTGTGGATCAGGGCCGCGCAGGGGGCTGACGAGCTGAGGTCGCTCCATGATTGGCTGCGGCGTGACGATGCACTGCGTGGACAGGTGGAGCCCGTGCACGCCGACGTTGAGCCGGGGCAGATGGGGGGCGTGCTCGACGCGCTCGTTGTCGCAGTCGGCTCCGGCGGAATGGGCGCGGTGCTGGCTGGGTCGCTGTCGACCTGGATCTCGCAACGGCGCTCCGATGTGAAGCTGACCGTGACCATCGAAGACGGTCGAAAAATCGAGCTGGACGCGAAACGCGTTGACCCCCAGACCGTGATACGTGACATCGCGAGGCTGCTCGATGAGCAGGAGCCGCCGCGGTGAGCCGGTTCCCGGATCCTGCCAGGTCCAGGGCGGTCCTGATCGGCGCCAGCCGTTACCACGACAACGATGCCCTGCCCGGGATCCCCGCGGTGCGGGCGAACCTGACCGATCTCGCAGCTGCCCTGGGGAGCGCGCCCGCCGGGACACTGTCCCCCGAGCACTGCACGGTCGTGCCCGAGCCCGTCTCCGCCGCCGATATCGGCACTGCCATCGTTACCGCGGCTGCTGAGGCGACCGACCTGCTGTTGATCTACTACGCCGGCCACGGATTGGTCGATGAGCGGGGCCGACTGCACCTGGCCCTGTCTTCGACCGACCCGGCTCGCCTTCGGTGGACCGCCTTGCCGTTTGACGTGCTGCGTGAGGAGATCGTCGCCAGCCCCGCAACCACCCGTGTGCTGGTACTGGACTGCTGTTTCTCCGGCCGCGCGATCGAGGCCATGACCTCCCCGCAGGGCATGATCACCGGGCAGATCGACATCGCCGGCACCTACACGATCACCTCGACGACGGCCAACGCGCTCTCTCACGCACCAGAGGGCGCCAGGAACACAGCCTTCACCGCTGCCATGCTCGCGGTGTTGAACACCTCCGACCCGCTGACCCTCGATGACCTCTTCCGCCAGGTCGACCGCCACCTTGCGGCCCAAGGGCTACCCCGACCGCAACGCCGTGTAGTCAACACAGCAGGAGACCTAGCACTGTTCAAAAGCTCGTCCATGAAAACCCAACTCGCCGCTGCTCAGCAGGCTGCGGTGCCCGCCAACGCAGAACCAGCGACGCACGTCACTGCTCGCCTGGAACGACCCTCGGTGGCGGCACCTGGCAACCTGCGCGGCAGGGTCGAACGCCCAGGCGATGAAGCGCCTGAGTACCACTGCGTGAACGTCCTCAAAGGACACCGCGGCGGCGGGTTCACCGATGCCGCGGTGCGGGCGGTGGCATTCAGCCCGGACGGGCATCTTCTCGCCAGCGGTGGTGGTGACAAGACCGTCCGGTTGTGGAGCCCGGCAACCGGTCAACCGATCGGGCTGCCCCTCACCGGCCACACCAAGGCAGTGTCAGCGGTGGCATTCAGCCCGGACGGGCGCCTTCTCGCCAGCGGTGGTGGTGACAAGACCGTCCGGTTGTGGAGCCCGGCAACCGGTCAACCGATCGGCCCACCCCTCAAGAGCCACGCCGAAGAAGTGACGGCGGTGACGTTCAGGCCAGACGGAAACCCCCTGGTCAGCGGTAGCTCAGACAACACTATGCGGCTCTGGTGGCGTCAGGAAAACGGTCAATCGATCGGCCATCCCCTCTCCGGCCACAACGGTGCCGTAAACGCAGTGGCGTTCAGCCCCGACGGGCGTCTCCTGGCCAGCGGCAGCAGTGACGGTACCGTCCGGTTCTGGTGGAATCCGGCAAATGGCCAACCGATCGGCCAGACCATCACACACACCTCTGGGATAACGGCGGTGGCGTTCAGCCCAAACGGGCGTCTCCTGGCCAGCGGTGGCGGTGACAAGACACTGCGGTTGTGGGACCCGGCAACCGGTCAACCGATCGGCCACCCCCTCGTCGGCCACAACGGTCCCGTGACAGCGGTAACATTCGGTCCAGACGGACACCTCATCGCCACCGGCAGCGACGACAACACCATCCGCCTGTGGAGCCACCAAATCCCATGATGGCGTGCGGCGGCCTCCCACTCCTGGGTCGTTGTACCGGGTGGACAGCGCCGTGCGGCGAGAGGCTGGGGTCGCAGCCGCAGATAGGTGCGCCGGTGATCACCTTCCGAGCGGGACCACTGGACCACTTCGGCCTGTTCCGCCAACGACGACGCCTCACCACCACGACCGAGAACCTCGCCGATAGCGCCCGGCTCATCGAAGCCGCGCTCAAGTTGCTCCGAAATGCCAAAAGGGCCGCCTCTCGAAAGAGAGGCGGACCCGTGGCTACCAACGGTGTCCAAGTCCTACTACGCGGCGTTGTTTCGGCGCCGTGTTCTAGTAAGGCCCCTAGGGTGGAGCTGAGGGGAATCGAACCCCTGACCTTCTCGATGCGAACGAGACGCGCTACCAACTGCGCTACAGCCCCTTGGTGAAGCCCCGAAAGCATAGCAACCGCGCGCCGGACGATCAGCGGAGGGGTCTACTCGCCTGCCGCGCGACGGAACGGCAGGCGGCCGGGGTCATCCAACTCGTGGAACTCGGGGTCTTCGTCGTCCACGTCGACGACGACGGCGTTCCCCTGGACCGGTGGAGCGAGCGGCGGCCTGCGCACCGGTTCGCGGCGAGGCTTCGGGGGCTCGACGCGGTCGTCGGCGGTGTCGTAGTCCTCGGCGAGGGGTGGCGCGGGGCGGCGAGTCCGGGTGTTTCTGAGCCGGGCCAGCCGTCGCTGCCGAATCTCGTTCTCGATGCGCACCTGCCGCCGCAGGTAGCCCAGATAGCCGACGAGGAAGGCGTCGACGGCGCCGTGTGCCCACCACAGCTTGGGGCCCAGGACTCCGGCCGTGATCGCACTCGCCACCGAGGCGATGATCAGAACGAGCACGACCCGTTGCCGGAGGGAGTATTTCGCCCGCGCCGCGATCTCCGCCGCTTCGGGGTCGAAGCCGCCCCGGCCCGGCCGGTAACGGGGTGTGGCGGGCTCGCGCCGCGCCGGGACGGGCTCGTCGTCGAAGGCTTCCGGGGGATGACTGACCTCTGCGGCGGGTTCGGGCAAGGAGAAATCGTCCTCCGCGCTGCGGACCACGCGCGCGGCCAGTTCCGCGTCCGCCGTTCGGGCCACGGTCTGCCGCTTGCGCACCACCATGGGTACGAGCACGACGAGCCACGCCCCCGCGAGCGCGACGATGATCAGTGAACTGGGCATCTCCTTGTGTCACCTCCCCCGATCCCGGCTACATACCGTCACGTTAGTCACAGGAGTAACAGATCGGGCGGAGGCACGCCGCTGGACAAACGAAAAAAGGGTCACCACTTTTGGTGAAACGAGCCGGATGTGCTAGAGACCCCTCAGGGCCGCTCCGCCCCGCCCGCGGCGATCAACCGGTTGACCAGACCCTCCCCGGTCTCCTCGGCCGTGATCGCGAAACACAGGTGGTCCCGCCAGTCGCCCGCCACGTCGAGATACCGCCGGAACAGGCCTTCTTGCCGGAATCCCGCCTTGGTCAGCACCCGCACGCTCGCCGCGTTTTCCGGCCGGACCGTGGCCTCGACACGATGCAGTCCCCCCGGGCCCAGGACGTGATCGACCACCAGCGCCACCGCGGCGGTCGCCACGCCCCCGCCGACCATCGTGGAAGACACCCAGTATCCGACCCAAGCGGAGCGTAACGAGGCGCGGATCACATTACCGATCGTGATCTGCCCGGCGAGTTCGCCGTCCACGGTGATCGTGAAGGGCAGGCACTGCCCCTTCCGTGCCAGCGACCGCAACGCCATCCACTGCGGGGGCCAGGCCCAGAAGCCGTTGCGGTCGGACCACGGGCCCGGCGAGGTCGGTTCCCACTTCTCCAGATGCACCCGGTCCCGCAACCGGATACGGCTCCAGTCACCCGCGTCCAGCAACCGGATCGGCCGGAGCTCCACGGTCCCCCGGGCGACCCGGAGCGGTCCCAGCCTGGTGGGCCAGCCGGGATGGCGAGCTTCCAGGTCGTATGTCACAGCCTGCACCGGGAACTGTTTACACCCGTTGCGCGAGGAAGGTCACCCGGACCTGTTCACCGGCCGGCACATCGGTGAGGTCTTCGTCCACGTTCACCAGGCAGTTCGCCTCGGCCAGTGACGCCAGCAGGTGCGAACCCGAGGTGCCGAGAGGCTGCACGAGATATTCGCCGGTGTCCTCGTCACGCAACAGCTGGCCACGCAGGAAACCCTTGCGCCCCTTGGTGGAGGACATCGGCGAAAGCAAGCGTGCGCTGACTACCCGCCGGTGCGGGTTGCGGGTGCCGCGGGCCGCCCTGATCAACGGGCGGATCAGCACCTCGAAGACGACCAGCGCGCTCATCGGGTTGCCGGGGATCAGGAACGTGGGCACCGAGTCGGGACCCAGCCTGCCGAACCCCTGCACGGAGCCGGGATGCATGGCGACCCTGGTCATGTCGATCCGCCCCAGCGGGGAGAGGGCGGCGTTCACTTCGTCCCCCGCCATGCCGCCGGCCCCGCCCGCCACGACGACCACTTCGGACATCAGCAGTCTGCCTTCGACCACTTCGCGCAAACGCTTGCGATCACAGGGCACGATGCCGACGCGGCTCACCTCCGCGCCGGCGTCCCTGGCCGCGGCGGACAGGGCGTAGGAATTGACGTCGTAAACCTGGCCCGTCGTGGGCGTGCGGTCGATGTCGACCAGTTCGTCGCCCACGGAGATGATCGACACCCGGGGCCGAGGGAAAACCAGCACCTTCGACCGTCCGACCGCGGCGAGCAATCCGACCTGAGCGGCGCCGATGGTGTCCCCCTGCCGGACCGCCACGTCCCCGATCTGCACGTCCTCCCCGGTGCGCCGGACATACCCGGCGGAGGGCACCGACCGGTGCACGCTGACCTTCGCCGGGTGGCCGTCGGTGAACGCCGTGGGCACGACCGCGTCGGCGAGCGTCGGCAACGGCGCCCCCGTGGCGACCCGCACCGCCTGCCCCGGTTGCAGCCGGCGAGGCTGCCTTGACCCCGCCGGGATCTCGCCCACCACGGGCAGTTGAACCGGATCATCGGCCGCCAGGCGGACGTCCACGCTGCGCACCGCGTACCCGTCCACCGCGGCCTGGTCGAACCCCGGCAGCGCCTGCTCCGCGACGACCTCCTCCGCGCAGAGCAGACCCTGCGCCTCCGAGATCGCGACCCGCACGGGACGCGGGCGTACCGCTGCCTGCAGCACCAGGCCGAGCTGCGCGTCGACCGAGCGGAACTCCTGCCCGGCCTCGGCCGGCTCCGGGGCGTCTCCGGTCATTGGCCTTCGTTCTCGATTCGCTCGACGAGCCAGGCACGCAACGGCGGACCGTAGTCGGGGTGCGCCAGCGCGAAGTCGACGGCGGCCCGGAGGAAGCCACCGGGATTGCCCAGATCGTGGCGGCCGCCCCGGTGGACCACGATGTGCACCGGATGCCGTTCCTCGATCAGCAGTGCCACCGCGTCGGTGAGCTGCAACTCGCCGCCGCTGCCCGGCTTGATCCGGCGCAGCGCGTCGAAGATCGCCCGGTCCAGCAGGTATCGCCCGGCCGCGGCGTAGGTGGACGGCGCGTCCTCCGGCTTGGGCTTCTCGACCATCCCGTGGACGCGCTTGACGTCTTCTTCGTCGGTGTCCGTGACGTCGAACACACCGTAGGGCGAGATCTGTTCCTTGGGGATGTCGAAGGCACACAGCACGCTGCCGCCGTGGCGCGCGCGGACTTCCGACATCTTGTTCAGCACGCCCACGGGCAGCACCAGGTCATCGGGCAACAGCACGGCGACCGCGTCGTCCTCGTCGGTGAGGTTGGGCTCGGCCTGCTGCACGGCGTGCCCGAGACCGAGCGCCTCCTTCTGGATGGCGACATCGACATCGAGCAGGCCCGGCCCGCGACGCACCTTCTCCAGGAGTTCCGTCTTTCCCTTGCGTTGCAGGTTGTCCTCGAGCTCCGGAGCCGGCCGGAAGTAGTTGACCACCGATTCCTTGCCGGGCGAGGTGACGATCACCAGTCGTTTGGCGCCTGCCTCCGCCGCCTCGCTGGCGACGATCTCGATGCCGGGCGTGTCCACGACCGGCAGCAGCTCTTTGGGCACCGCCTTCGTCGCTGGCAGGAAGCGGGTCCCGAGCCCGGCAGCCGGGACGATGGCGGTTCGGAAGGAGGCTTTGGCAGAGGCGGCCGTCATGGCGGTAAAGCCTAACCTGCGTGTATGGCGGACAGGTGCAATGAGCAGTGGGACAAGACGGAGTGGCGGGCTTACCTCGCCCGTTCGCGTGCCGCGGTTTCCGTGCAGCAGCGCGTGGTGGAGGCACGGGCGCTGGTCCAGGCCGTCGCCGCGCTGCCGATTCCGGACACCGTCTGCTGTTTTGTGCCGTTCGGCTCGGAACCGGGCTCCATCGCGTTGCTCGACGTGTTGCGCGACGCCGGCGCGCGAGTCCTGCTACCGGCGATCCCGGCCGCGCCCGGCGCACTGGACTGGGCGGAGTTCACCGGTACGGCAACGCTGGTACCGGGCCCGATGCGCGGAATTCTGGAACCCTCAGGTCCTCGGCTCGGCCCTACGGCACTGCGTTCGGCGGGCCTCGTGCTGGTGCCCGCGCTGGCCGTGGACCACTCGGGCGTGCGGTTGGGCAGGGGCGCCGGGCACTACGACCGTTCCCTGGTGCACGCCGACCCGGAAGCGGCGCTCGTGGCCGTGGTCCGGGACGGCGAACTGGTGGAGAAACTGCCCGCGGACGCCCACGATGTCCGGATCACCGGAGCGCTGATGCCCGCTCGCGGGCTCGTTCACCTGCCGCTGCGAGCGGACTGAGAGTGGCGAAGAACACACGAACCCGCTCGCACGGCCGGACGTAACTTACCAACCACCGAGTCCTTTGTGGACTGCCAAATCGCCGGGTCACGCCTGGCGGGGAGGCAGCGGCAACGGCAGCGCGGGCAGGCCGTCGATGCTGACACCGTTGTAGGGTTTGTCCTCGCAGTAGGTACGGAACTCGTCGTCGCTCTTTCGGCCGAAGTGCTCCGCGTGCAGGGTCCGCTCGGACTGGTAGTCCATGAACGGCACGGCGAACCCGCAGGTATCGGCGACGAGGTCGGCCTCGACCACCACGATGGCGCGCAAGCCCGGCCCGTCGACTCCATCGAACCTTGCGACCAGCTCCGGCCATCGCGCGTCGTCGCGGAACACCGGATATCCGCGGCCGTGCACCCGCAGGATCTTGGGCGGACCGGTGAAGGCGCACCACATGAGCGCGATCCGGCCGTTTTCCCGAAGGTGGGCGAGCGTCTCCGCGTGGCTGCCCCCGAAGTCCAGGTACGCGAGCGTCTTCTCGTCCAGCACCTGCAAGGTGCCCGACCGGCCCTTCGGCGAAAGATTGACGTGCCCATCACCCGACATCGGTGCGCTGGCGACGAAGAACACCGGCTGCTTCTCGATGAACTCGCGCAGCCGCTGGTCGATCCCGTCATAGGTCTTTCCCATGAACCAAGTATCGAGGACTCGCCGCTCATCACGAACCGGATTACGCCCGTCTCGCGCTTGAGACGAAAACCGAGAGTGTGTCCTTTGTCACAAATATGACTCGTCCGCGACGGCCTGCGCGAACCCCGCGTGGCCCGTCCGGCCTGTCGCGGTCCAGGGTGCTGGCAACGCGCCAAAACCTCCAGGTCAGCGCGACAGCGATCGGCCACGGCGCGACGGACTCGGCGCGAGATCATGGCCGATGTCGAAAAACCGCGTTTGACCTGCGAAGGAACATCCCAGTATTCTCCTGCGTTAGCACTCTTGCCGAGCGAGTGCCAATCGCACGAAGGAGCACCAGTGCCCACGTACCAGTACGCCTGTAAAGAATGCGACCATCGCTTCGAGGCCGTGCAATCGTTCTCGGATGCCAGCCTCACCGAATGCCCTGAGTGCACCGGTCCGCTGCGCAAGCTTTACGGGGCCGTCGGCGTGATCTTCAAGGGCAGTGGCTTCTACCGCACGGACTCCCGTTCGGAGTCGAAGTCCTCGTCCAGCTCCACCAAG
The DNA here is from genome assembly GCF_042684065.1 of Amycolatopsis pigmentata. NCBI lineage: Bacteria > Bacillati > Actinomycetota > Actinomycetes > Pseudonocardiales > Pseudonocardiaceae > Amycolatopsis > Amycolatopsis pigmentata. Next base: position 22,222 of record NZ_JBHUKR010000007.1, read on the forward strand.
TCGAACTCGGACTCCGGCTCGGCGTCGAAGGACAGCAAGAGCGAGACCAAGACCGAGAGCAAGAGCGCCTCGTCCGACTCGAAGTCTTCGTCCTCCAGCACGACCACGACGAAAGCGGCCGCCGCGGCTTCGTGACCGTTCGGCGCGCGTTGCCGCGCAGAGCCGAGTTGTCCACAGCCCCTGGGTTGTCCACAGCCGCATGATCAGCCACTACCAGCCACCGCGCGAGCACCCTTAGCTTCGGTCGTGACGACGGATCTCCCGTTGTCACGACTTCGAACGCGAGGGTGCCGCGATGAAAATCCCGTCAGGTCTTCACTGGAACCGCCTCCGGCCGCGACTGCGCGGCCGGGCCTTCACATTCGCTCGGCGCCTGCTCGCCGCGGCGCTTCTGGTGACGGCGGCCGTGCTTTTGACGCGTCCGTCCCCCACCGGCCCGGCCCTTCCCCGCCCGGCCCGGACGGAAGGGCCGCCGAGCGCCGCGCTCCCGGCCGCGCCGGGGTTTTCCACCGTCCCGGTCCGGCTCGCCGACGCGGGCGTGGCCGAGTTGCTCACTCGCGGAACCCGGGTCGATCTGGTCACCCTCGAAGCCGGTGAACAGAACCGCAGAGTCCTGGTGAGCATGGCTACCGTGGTCGATGTCCGGTCGCCGCCCCCAGCCGGGAGCCGCCTGCTCGCCGCCGAGAACAAGGGGCCCCTGGTCCTGATCGCCGTGCCGGCCGAACTCGCCCCTCAGGTGGCGGCTCTGGCCCTCCGGAACCCGGTCGCGGTCACCCTCCGCTAGAGGTCCCGCAGGTGGCTAGCGCTCGTGGTGCGGTGGCCGGTTCTCCTCGAACCAGGCGTCGCGGTCGCGGTCGGGTTCGCGGTTCTCGCGCTCGTCCGACGTGGTTTCGGGCAGGACCTCTCCGAAGACCGCGTCGAGCCGTCGCCGGTCACGGTCTTCGGAGGACGTGTGATCAGGATTCGTCAAGGCCCGACAACTGATCGATGACGTGAGGGACCAATGCGGACAAAGTCGCCATGCCGTCGCGCACCGCCGCGCGCGAACCGGCCAGGTTGACCACCAGTGTGCTGCCGGAGATACCGACGAGCCCACGGGAGATGCCGGCATCCACCGCGCCTGCCGCCAGGCCCGAGGAGCGCAGCGCCTCACCGATGCCGGGGATCGGCCGGTCGAGCACGCCGGCGGTGGCGTCTGGCGTGACGTCGCGCGGCGATACCCCGGTGCCGCCCACGGTGATCACGAGGTCCACACCTCCGATGACCGCCGTGTTGAGCGCGTTGCGGATGGCGACGGTGTCGGCACGCACCACCACCACGCCGTCCACGATGAACCCGGTCTCCTCCAGGAGCTCCGTGACCAGGGGGCCCGAGGTGTCGTCGTGCTCACCGTGCGCCGCGCGGTCATCCACGATCACCACCAGAGCGCGGCCGAGCCGCTGTGCACTGCGTTCCATGAGGCATACCGTAGAACGTCTCTGGAAAGCCCATGGCGGCACCCGAGGTGATCAGGCGCGGTGCTTACCAAAGTCTGACGGCACGGCCCCGACCGCTGCCTGTGACGTCGCCGCTCCCCTAGCGTGGTGGCGTGCGAGTGCTCGTCACCGGCGGTGCCGGTTTCATCGGTTCACATGTGGCAGACCTGCTGGCCGGCTCGGGGTGTGAAGTGATCGTGCTGGACAGCCTGCTTCCGCAGGCCCACGGCTCCACCGCGGTGCCGGAGTACGCGAGCGTTCACAGGTTCGTCCGGGGCGAAGTGGGTGACGCGTCCCTGGTGCGCGAACTGCTGTCCGAAGTGGACGCGGTGTGTCATCAGGCGGCGGTGGTCGGCCATGGCCTGGATCCTTCGGACGCGCCCGTCTACACGCTCAACAACGACCACGGCACCGCGGTGCTGCTCGCGGAAATGCACGCGGCCGGTGTACGGCACCTCGTGCTCGCCTCGTCCATGGTCGTCTACGGCGAAGGCCGCTACTCCTGTGGCACCCATGGAATCGTTCCGCCGGCTCCTCGCCGTCCCGCGGACCTGGACGCCGGCCAGTTCGATCCCCCTTGTCCGGAGTGCGGACACCGGCTCGATCCGATGCTCGTGCCCGAGGACGCCCCGCTCCGGCCGACGAGCGTCTATGCGGCGACCAAGCTCGCCCAGGAGCATCTCGCCGGTGCCTGGGCACGGCAGGCCGGAGGCACCGTCTGGGCCTTGCGCTACCACAACGTCTACGGCCCTCGCATGCCTCGCAACACGCCCTACGCCGGTGTGGCGTCGCTGTTCCGGTCGGCGCTGCTGCGCGGCGAGGCACCCACCGTGCTCGAAGACGGTCTGCAGCGACGGGACTTCGTGCACGTCCACGACGTCGCACGGGCCAACCTGCTAGCGCTCCGGACGCCAGGCGCGACCGGTGAACTCGTCCCCGTCAACGTCTGCTCCGGAACTCCGCACACGGTGGGCGAACTCGCGGCCGAACTGGCGCGCGCCTGCGGCGGGCCCGAGCCCCGCATCGTCGGCGGAGCCCGGCCGGCGGACGTCCGTCATGTCGTCGCCGACCCCGCCCGGGCGCGACGTCTCCTGGGCTTTCACGCCGAGATCGGGTTCGAGTCGGGCATCGCGTCGTTCGCGAAAGCCCCTCTGCGCCTCTCGGCGGCCTCATAGGCTGCGGTTCGGAAGTGCGCGCGATGGACAAGCCGCTGGACGCCTCACCCGACGGCCAACGGAAGGCGCACCTCGAACCGGCAGCCGGGGCCGTGGTTGCGTACCCCGATATGCCCCCGGTGCGCTTCCACCAGGCCCTTGGCGATCGCCAGGCCGAGTCCGCCTCCCGTTCCTCCCGAACGGTCGGGGGTGCGGGCGTGTGTGCCACGGAAGGCCACCTCGAACACCCGCCCGATCTCTTCCTCGGGAATGCCGCCGCATCCGTCGTCGACGGCGAGCAGCGCGTCACCCCCGTCGACCCCGACGTAGATCGCGACGGTCCCGTCCGGTGGCGTGTGGCGGATCGCGTTGGACACCAGGTTGCGCACGATGCGGGCCAGCTCCGGATCGCTCCCGGCGACCACCGGCCAGCTCTCGGCATCGGCCAGCAGCTTCACCTTCTTCTGTTCGGCCACCGGCCGTTGGCCGGACAGCGTCTCGCTGATGACCTCACGCAACGGCACGGCGGACATCGTCAGCCGCAGCGCTCCGGCGGTGATGCGTGAGAGTTCGAACAAGTCGCCCACCATTCCGGACAGCCGGGTCGTCTCGCCGCTGATGCGCTGGGCGTAGTCGGAGACCTCGTCCGGCTCCGACACGATCCCGTCGGCGAGCGCCTCGGCCATCGCGCGAATCCCGGCGAGAGGGCTGCGCAGGTCGTGACTGATCCACGCCACCAGGTCCCGCCGGGCGGACTCGGCGGCGCGCTCCCGTTCGCGCGCTTCCCGTTCCCAGACGCTGCGCCGCGCGATCGCCCGCCCCAGCACGATCGCCGCCGGCACGGTGACCAACCCGACCAGCAGACAGACCAGCAGCATGGTCGTGAGCGCCGGGGTGAACATGAAACCGCTGATGCCGAGCACCCCGGCGAACGTGGCCAGAACAGGAATCAGGACCAGCACGGTAAGGGTCGTGGCCAGCGACCCTCGGCGCAGCCAGTACAGCACAAGGCCGCCGACGAGCGCGACCGGCAACGCGAAGGCCAGCGCGAAGGGCAGGATGTGCAGGACATGCGTGAGCATGTCGCCGAAGGATTCACTCGGCTCGATCATGACCGCACCGGGTCGTAGCGGTACCCGACGCCCCACACGGTCGCCACCCGGACCGGTTTCGCCGGATCGGCCTCGATCTTCTCCCGTAACCTGCGCACGTGCACGGTGACGGTGGACTGGTCGCCGAACTCCCAGCCCCAGACCTTTTCCAGGAGTTCGACGCGCGAAAACGCCACGCCCGGATGCGTGACGAAGAACGCGAGCAGGTCGAATTCCCTTGTGGTGAGGGAAAGCGCGGCACCGTCCAAAGTGGCCTGACGGGCATCCGGGTGCAACACCAGATCGCCGTCGGTCATTTCACCGACCGTGGCGGACACGCTGGGCATGCGCGCCCGGCGAAGTACGGACGCCACCCGCAACGCGAGTTCCCGGGGACTGAACGGCTTGGTGACATAGTCGTCGGCGCCCAGCCGCAGACCCGCGATGCGGTCTTCCTCCTCGCCCAGAGCCGTGAGCAACACCACCGGAACCTGACTGGTCTGACGCAGCCGGCGGCAGACCTCGAGCCCGTTCAAGCCCGGCATCATCACGTCGAGCACGACGAGATCGGGCTTGCGCTCGGCGAACAGCCGGAGCCCCTCGGTGCCGTCCCCGGCGACTTCCACGCCGAACCCACCGGCCTCGAGATACCGCCGCACGACGTCTCGCACCGTCTCGTCGTCGTCGACGACGAGCACCCGCCCGGCCTCAGCCTCGGCGCCTTTCGATGAACGCGCCCAGTCGATCTCGTGACCAGGGCTCTCCGCAGTGCCAGACTCTGGCTTTGGCGGATCGGAGCCCTGCCCCTGGGATCGACTACCTTCGGACGGCGCGTTCGGTCGGTTGTTTCGTCCAGCCGACTCGCGATTCGAAGACAGTCTCTCAGTCACCAAACACCTACCAGTAGGTCAGCACCAGATGATTCACCAACAACGCGGTCGCCGCCTGCGCGACGAGCCAGCCCCTCCGCGATCCGGCGGGTAAGGCCGACACAGCAGGCAGCAACCACACCGTGAACGGTAGCCAGATTCGCTCGGTTTCGGCTTTGGAGAGCCCCGAAAGATCGGCGGCCAGAATCACCGCGAGCGCGGTCAGAGCCAGCAAAATCGCGGGTTCGCACCGGTTTTCGCGCCGCCAGGTCTTCGCGAGGAAGATTTCGGTGCCGGCCCGGCGCGCTCCGGCGGCCAAGGCGGGACCGACGGCCAGCGCGGAGGCGGCGAGATTCGCCCATACCCAGTAACCATATGGACGGGCGCTGGCGATGCCCTGGTAGTACCGCTCGACGACGAGCTGGTAGCCCTCCGGCCACCAGAAACCTCCCGAGGCGAAGGCGGCGGCCACCGCGAGCGCACCGAGCACGGCGACAGGCAGCGCTCGCGTCAGGGTCCCGCTGACCAAGGTGACCGCGAAGGCGATCCCGGCCACCACGACCAGGCCGTAGGACAGGAACGCGCCGAATCCGATGATGCCCCCGGCGACCAGGGCACAAGGCACGGCGTACCAACGCCTGACCCGGAAGCCGTGGGTGGCGATCGCGAGCAGGGCGATACCGCTCGCGGTGACGCCGGCGAACAGTCCGTCCGCGGAAGCCCCGACCCAGACAGCGCCGGGGAACAGCACCGCGAACGGCACCGTCGCGCGAGCGGCATCACAGCGGTGCAGCGCCGACAGCGTGATCGGCACCGCGACGGTCACCAGGCATCCGACGAGGACGCAGACCGTGGCCGCCCAGGCGCCGCCGCGCAGCCCCAGCCGATCGAGCCAGACGAAGACCAAAGTGGCGCCGGGCGGGTGACCGGCGACGTGCGTGGTCCACGAATCCGGCCGGAAATCCAGGATCCTGGCCGAGAAGCCACGCAGCATCGCGGGGATGTCGGTGATGCCGGGCACCTCGTGCAGGTACTCGTTGGGGTCGGTGAGCCGGCCGGCGAAGCCACGCGCCCAGCCGTCGATCATGGCCAGCGAAAAGGTCCAGGCAAGCGAGGCGAGGTAGCCGAAAGCGAGCAGACGGCGCCACGGGAGACGCGCCGCGAGCGAAGGCCCCCACGCGGCGACCGCGACGGCGATCAGGACCGCGAACACCGACCCCGGACCGACGTGCGGAAGCCACACCGCGAACAGGGGCGCCGCGGGCGCCCACAGCACGACACCGGAACCCGGGCGGTTCAGGTACACCCCGACTCCGGCCGCCACCGCGACGAGCAAAAAAATCAACACGGCGGTCGCGATATCCGGTGAAATTCCGACCACTTTAGCCCGTGCTTGCCTGTCCTTTTCCGCGCTCGCCAGCCGAACGTGCATGTCCACCCTCATTTTCGCAAACCTCGCCGCCGCCGCACCATAGCGCCGGACACGGCGAGGACAAAGCCGGGGTCCCCATTCGTCATAACCTGGTAAGAACTTCTGAGGCCGTCATGGTTCGGTAATACTTGAACGCTTCCACTTCGTCCACAAGGGCTTTACCGTGCGTTTGCGTGAAGCAGGTGCAATTCTGTCAAATCACTGATCACATCGATGTGATATTCCCTTGCCTCGACGAGGCCGCCGCGTTGCCGGGCGTGCTGGGGTCACTTCCGGATGGTTTCGCCGCCATTGTCGTGGACAACGGTTCCACCGACGATTCCGCCGCGGTGGCCGCCGCTCTCGGCGCCAAAGTCGTCCACGAACCACGCCGCGGTTACGGCGCCGCCGTGCATACCGGGCTGGAATACGCCTCGGCGAAGATCGTCTGTTTTCTCGACGCGGATGGTTCGCTCGATCCGCACGAGCTGGCTCCCCTGGTCTCGGCCGTTGCCACGGGCGAGGCCGATCTGGCTGTGGGCAGGCGGATGCCGGTGGGCCGCGGAGCATGGCCGTGGCACGCGAGAGCGGGCAACCGGCTACTCGCGTCGCTGCTCCGCCGCCAGGGCCTGCCCGTGCGCGACATCGGCCCCGTCCGGGTCGCACGACGAGCAGCCCTGCTCGAGCTCGGTGTCACGGACCGCGCGTTCGGCTACCCGCTCGAACTGCTGATCAAGGCGGGGCGGGCCGGGTGGTCGGTGCGCGAGTTCGAGCTCAGCTACCGGCCGCGCGCCGCGGGAACCCGGTCGAAGGTGTCGGGCTCGCTGCGCGGCACGCTCCGGGCGATCCGCGACATGGTCAAGGTTTTGGCCGCATGACGGGATCTTTTTGCCTTCTGATCGTGGCGAAGGCGCCGGTCGCGGGCTTCGCGAAGACGCGCCTGTGCCCGCCGGCGTCCCCAAGGCAGGCCGCCGAGATCGCGGCCGCGGCGCTCCTGGACACCCTCGACGCGGCGCGCGCGACCCCGGGCGCGGTTCCGGTGGTGGCGGCCACGGGCGAGTTCGAGCACGCCGCGATGGCGGACGAACTGGTGCGAGCGCTGCACGACATGGCGGTCATCCGGCAACGTGGGCAGGAGTTCGGGACCCGCCTGGCGAACGCGCACGCCGATGCCGGCGCCTTACTGGGCCTCCCGATCCTGCAGATCGGTATGGACACCCCCCAGGTCACCGCCTCGCTGCTCGGTCGTGCCGGCGCGACGTTGCTGACCGCGGGAGGCGACGCCGTGCTCGGGCCTGCCGAGGACGGCGGCTGGTGGGCGCTCGGCCTTCGTGACCCATCGGCGGCCAAAGCACTCGTTCGGGTGCCGATGTCCACGGCGGACACCGGCTCCCGAACGCTCCGTGCGCTCACCGCGGCGGGACTGAGGACGGTCCCACTGGCCACGCTGTCCGATGTGGACACCATGGCGGACGCGCGGCGCGTGGCCAGGGTCGCCGGCCCCCGGTTCGCCCGCGCGGTGGCGGTGGTACCGGCATGAGCGGTCATTTCGACACCGGCCTGCTGGGCGGAACGTGCGTGCTGGAGCTGGGAAACGGCCGACGGCTGACGTTGCCGACACACCGTTGGGTCAGTGATCCGGCCGAAGGCGACGAACTGCTGCTCGACCGGTGTACCGGGCCGACACTGGATATCGGCTGCGGGCCAGGGCGCCTGACCTCGGCGCTGGTGAAGAAGGGAATCCCTTCGCTTGGCATCGACGTGTCTCCCACCGCGATCCGGCTGACCCGGGAGCGGGGCGGAACGGCCGTGCTGGGGGATGTCTTCCACCGGGTTCCGGGGGAGGGAAGGTGGCGGTACGCGCTGCTCGCCGACGGCAACATCGGGATCGGCGGGGATCCGGTCGCCCTGCTACGCCGTGTCTTCCGCCTGCTCACCGCCGATGGCCGGGCACTGGTCGAACTCGACCCGCCGGGCCGCAGTGTGCGCACCGAGCGGGTACGCGTCAACGGCGGCGCCTGGTTTCCCTGGGCCTGGCTCGGTGCGGACGCGCTGGAGGAGGTCGCTCGCGCCGCGTCGCTGCGCGTCACGTGGACGGCCGCGTACGGCCATCGTCATTTCACCGAACTGGCCCGCTGACCGCCCGGCGGTATGTCGACCAGAACGCCGCGACGTCATGTCGACATATTGCCGCATACTGTGCCGATCGTTACCAATCCGACCACAGCCACGGCGGAAACGGTCTATACAGCCAGATTGGCCGCGGTCCGTCTCAGCCTACTTTTGGTTGGATTGGTAACAAGCGACGAGTTTTCGCAAGAGGCATCTCGTCCTCTGTGGACAACCGAGTCCCTGTGCACAAATCAGCCCTTTTGATCTTGAAGCTCGGCAGAACGTCGGACCTTGCCGCACAGTGGGAACCATGACCCGACACCACATCCCCGTCCTGTCCGACCTGACCAAGCCCTTCCTGGGAAACGACGCGATCCGCACCGGGCTGCTGACTCCGCGGCAGCTTCGTTCGCCGGCTTTCACCAAGCTGTTCCAGAACATCTATGTCCCCGCTCATCGACCCGTGACGCACGAACTCCGGTGCCGTGCCGCCACCCTCCTCGCGCCCCCGACCGCCACCGTCACGGGCCTTTCCGCGGCCGCGGCTTATGGCTACGGCTTCGCGGAACCCTTCGACCCCGTCGAATTCCTGGTCGCCGACGCGAGGCGGTTCACCGCGAAACAAGGGCTGCACATCCGCAGATCGACGCTGGGGCCGCCCGAAGGCATACCGTGGCAAGGCGCCCGGCTCGCCACCCCGCTTCGCGCCACGTTCGACATTCTGCGAGAAACCGCGTTCCCGAGAACGCTGCCGCGCGTGGTGGCCTGGCTCGACGTACTGCTCCGCGACGGGTTCGTCGGCCTGGAGGACCTTTCACGGCTTCTGCACAGCCGCCGTGACCACGGTGTCGTCCGCGCCCGGAAAGCGCTCGCGCTGGCCAACGCCCGCTCCGAATCGGTACCCGAGTCGGAGATCAGGGTCTGGCTGCGGCTCGGTGGGCTGGCACCGCAGGTGGAATTCGAATTCCTCGGCTTCCGCGTCCCCCTGGGTTTTCCGCACCGGCGGCTGGCCGTCGAGTACGTCCGTCCACGCGAGGGCGACCTGGGCCGCGCGCAAGGCGATGTCTGGCGTCGCCAGCGGCTTCGCGCGGAGGGCTGGAAGTTCGTCATCATCACGCCCGAGAGGCTCCGAGACGATCCGGAGGGCATGGTCGAAACGGTCCGCCAAGCCCTGCACCGCCGCACCGCCCCGGTCGCGGCATGAGGGGCCAAATGCCAACGGCTCCCGGCACCATAGTCGTGTGGTGCCGGGAGCCGGGGTTGGTCTCGGCCGGACGTCCGGCCGAGCGCTGGGGGTCACCTCACCTGAACGGGTTGCCCGCCGAGGGTGATCTGGATGGTGCGGTTGTCGCTGAGGGTCAGCGTCGCCTTGTCGTTCGGAGCCCGTGTCCGGATCGCCGCCACGAGGCCGTCGGCATTGTCGATGAGCAGATTGTCCACTTTGGTGACCACGTCACCGACCTTGAGCCCCGCCTGCTCCGCCGGGCTGCCCGGCTCGACCCGCTGGATCAGCGCGCCTCCCGACTGGGCGTCGGCGACACCCGCGCCGATGTAGGTCTGCGTGGCCTTGCCGGTCCTGATGATCTCCTGAGCGGTTCGCTGCGCCTGGCTGATCGGAATGGCGAAACCGATCCCGGCGTTGGTCGCCTCGCCCTGTCCCATGCCGCTGGAGGACTGCGGGCTGTAGATGGCCGAGTTGATCCCGACCACCTGACCGGCCAGGTTGGTCAGCGGCCCGCCCGAGTTGCCGGGGTTGATCGCGGCGTCGGTCTGGATCGCGCTCATCACCGTGGTCTGGTCACCGGAACTGCCACCGGCGCGGACCGGCCGGTGCACCGCGCTGACGATGCCCGAGGTGACGGTGCCTGCCAGTTCGAAGGGCGACCCGAAGGCCACCACGGTCTGCCCGACCCGGGTATTGTCCGAGTTCCCCAGTTCGACCGGCCTGAGGTTGTTCACCCCGGACACCTTGACCACGGCGACGTCCGTCGTCGGGTCACGCCCGACGATGGAGGCCGGCGCCTTCGTCCCGTCCGGGAAGACGGCCTGAATGCTGCCGCCGTTGGCGGCCACCTGGACCACATGGTTGTTGGTCACGATGTAACCGTCGGTCGAGACCACGAATCCCGACCCTTCGCCCTGTTCCTGGCTGCCGGCGACGACGAGTTCGACGACGCTGGGCGATACCTTCTGCGCCACGGCTTCGACACTTCCCGCCGGCGCGGGTGGGATCGGCTGGTTGGACACGGGCTGATTGAGCGCGTTGTAGCCGCCGCCACCGCCGGCGTTCTGCGTCGCTATGTATCCCGCGCCCCACCCGGCTCCACCGCCGACGAGCAAGGCCAGGACGGCCACGCCCGCGACCAACTTGCCCGCGCCCCGGCTGGGTCGCTGTTGCTGCGGGCTTCCCGGGACCGGGTAGGAACCGGTGCCGTACTGGGCGGCGTAGGGCTGGGCGGCGGGCTGGGTCCACGGATAGCCGGACGGCTGCTGCCCCTGAGCCGACCACGGATTCGGCGGCTGCTGCTGGGCACCGAGAGGAGTACCCCGAGGGGGTGTCGCGTCATCCTCCGCCGGACGCGGTGCGTCGGCGTTCAGAGACGCATCCGGCTGCCGGGCTTCGGAATTTTGAGACGCATCCGGCTGCCGGGCATCGGCGTTCTGAGACGCGTCATCGCTGTGCGGCTTCGCGCCGGGGTCGTCATTCTCGGTCATGCTCACACCTTGCGGGTCGGTCCTGAGAGGTTCCTGAGGCTGCGCTGAGGTTCCAACATGAAGTATGCCCGGGTATTCAGGCCGCCGCGCGAAGACGGTCCGCGATCTGCTCCGGCGTGGCGTCGTTGATCCATACCCCCATCCCGGACTCCGAGCCCGCGAGGTACTTCAGCTTGTCCCGTGCGCGCAGAATCGAAAACAATTCCAAATGCAGCCATCCGAGGTCGCGCTCCGTTCGTACGGGAGCCTGGTTCCAGGAGGCGATGTAGGGCAACGGCCGGTCGTAAAGGCGGTCGAACCGGCCGAGCACGTCGAGATAGAGCCGCGCGAAGTCGTCCCGCTCTCCGGAGGTCAGCGCGGGAATGTCCGGCACCTGCCGGCGCGGCACCACAAGTACGTGCACCGGCCACCGTGCGGCGGGCGGCACGAAGGCGGTCCAGTGCTCGCTCTCCGCGATCACACGCGTCCCCGACTTCCGTTCCGCGGCCAGCACATCACCGAGCACCGGCCGTCCGTGTTTCTCCTGGTACGAGCGGGCTACCTCGAGCATGCGCCGGGTCTTCGGGGTGACGAACGGATAGCCGTAGATCTGCCCGTGCGGGTGATGCAGGGTGACACCGATCTCCTCACCCCTGTTCTCGAAGGGAAATACCTGCTCGACTCCCTCCACAATAGACAGCGCTTCGGTGCGGTCCGCCCAGGCATCCACTACCGTGCGCACTCTTTGCGGGGACAGCGTGGCGAAGGAACCGTCGTGATCACTGGTGAAGCACACCACTTCGCAGCGGCCACGACCAGGCGCCGTGGGCACCAGCCCCATGTCGTCCACAGTGGATGGGCTACCCGAAACGTCTTCCGAGAAGGAGGGGAACCGGTTCTCGAACACGACCACGTCGTAGTCGGCCTCGGGAATCTCACTGGGCTTGCCCGGTCTGCTCGGGCACAGTGGACAGAGGTCGGTGGGCGGCTTGTAGGTGCGGGTCTGCCGATGCGCGGCCAGCGCGACCCACTCGCCGGCCAGCGGGTCCAGGCGGATCTCCGAAGTCGCGGCGACCGGCGGCAGGTCACGGGTGTCCACGGCCTCCCGCGCGGGCGCGTCCGGCCGTTCGTCGAAGTAGATGATCTCCCTGCCGTCGGCGAGCTGCCGAACCGTGCGTTTCACCCTTCCTCCCGTCAAGTGTCGAACACGCGCCTTGCCGGTCCTATGGCCAGGATTCGCCCAGGTACGCCGCGGCTCACCACGCGGCGCCGTCAGTCGGCACCGTCCGAGTCCCCTTCCCCGTCCTCGACCGGCGCGATGAGCAGTTCGCGCACGTGCTCGGACAGCACCTGCCGCGCGGGCTCCGGCAGGCCGTCGTCCGTGACCACCACATCCGCCTCGTGCAGGTCCGCGATGGTCGAGATCCCCACGATGCCCCATTTGGTGTGGTCGGCGAGCACGACGAGCCTGCCCCCGGCCTCGACCAGAGCGCGGTTGGTCTCGCTCTCGGTCAGGTTCGGCGTGGTGAACCCAGGTCCTTCGGCCATGCCGTGCACGCCGAGAAAAACCACGTCGAGGTGCAACCGGCGCAAGCTGTGCACCGCGATCGGGCCGACCAGCGCATCCGAAGGCGTGCGGACGCCGCCGGTGAGAACGACGCTGCTGTCCGTTTGAGCCGAGTCACGCAGCACGTCGGCGACGCGAATAGAGTTGGTCACCACGGTGAGCCCGGCGACCGGGCCCAGTGCGCGCGCCAGGGACCAGGTGGTCGTACCGGCCGAGATTCCGATCGCGGTGCCGGGCCGGACCAGCGTCGCCGCGAGTTCCGCGATGGCTTCCTTCTGGGCCCGCTGCTGAACGGATTTGGCCTCGAAGCCCGGCTCGTCGGTGCTCTTGCCGAGAACGGCGGTGGCGCCCCCATAGACCTTTTCGACCAGCCCGCGGCTCGCGAGAACGTCCAGATCGCGGCGGATGGTCATGTCCGACACGCCCAACTGGGTCACCAGGTCACTGACCCTGACCGCCCCGGTTCGCCGGGCCTGTTCGAGAATCATCGCTTGCCGCTGCCGCGCCAGCACCCTTCGCTCCCGTCAGCACCACCAACCCACAAAACCCTACACGAACAAACATCCCCCAACCCGCTCCCACGCCCGTTCACAACGGAGGCAGGTGGCTTTACTCGGCCGGAGGCGGCAACAGCGGCCAGCCGCGGCGCAAGCCTCCCGTTTCAGCCCGGGTGGCCGGGGAGGCGGATGGTCATGAGGGCACCGCCCTCCGGCGCGCGTCCGGCGTAGACGGTGCCTCCGCTTCGCTCGACGGCCTGCTTGACGATCGAGAGACCGAGGCCGGAACCGGGCAGCGTGCGTGCCTCCGACGAACGATAGAACCGGTCGAACACCCGGGGCAGGTCGGCGTCGGCGATGCCCGGCCCCGCGTCGGCGACTTCGATGACCCCCGTCCCGTCGCCCAGCGGGTACATCCGCACCCGCACGACCGACCCCGAAGGCGAGAACTTCACCGCGTTGTCGAGAAGGTTGAGTACGGCACGTTCGAGCGCGCCGGGGTCGCCGGTCAGCACCCAGGGCTGGAGCGACACGGAGAACTCGATCTCCCCGGCCCGCCGGCGTGCCCGGTCGAGCGCACGTTCGACGACCTCGACCATCTCGACCCGTTCGAACACACCGCCCTGGGACTCCTGCCGCGCGAGTTCTACCAGGTCTCCGATGAGCTGGGTCAGTTCGTCCAGTTGCGCCTTGATGTCGGTCTCGATCTCGGCCCGGTCCTTTTCGGACAGGTTGCGTGCCCCCGAACGGCTGGCCGACAGCAGCAACTCCAGGTTCGTCCGCAAGGACGTCAGCGGCGTCCGCAGTTCGTGCCCGGCGTCGGCGACCAGTTGCCGCTGGCGTTCCTGTGCCTCGGACACGGCACCGAGCATCGTGTTGAAACTGTGGGTCAGCCGGGCGAGTTCGTCGTCGCCACTGACCGGGATCGGACGCAGGTCACCGGTTCTGGCCACGTGTTCGGTCGCGGACGTCAGCCGCTCCACGGGCCGCAGGCCCGTCCGCGCGACCGCCGTTCCCGCCAGCGCGGCGATCAGGATGCCGCCCCCGCCGATGAGTGCGAGCACCACCGCCAGTTGCTGAAGCGTCTGTCTGGTCGCGTCCAGGGGTTGCGCGAGCACCAGCGCCACGCCGGGCGCGTACTGGTACGGCACGGCCAGAACGCGGTAGCCCGCGACGGTACGGAGTGAAAGCTTCGTCGAGCCCGCCGCCACGTCACGCTCGTCCGTGCCGATCGGGGGTCGCTTCGCGGTCAGCGTCGAGGATCTGAGGACGCTCTCGCCGTTGGACGAAATGAGGTCGAACCGCATGTCGAACAGTTGCGTGACATAGATGGGAACCTGCTGTCCGCCACTGTTGAGCACCAGCGGATCGTTGAGCACCCCGCTCGCGCGTTGCAGCAGCGTGTCGTCGACCTGCTTGTTCAGGTTGTTGTCGACGGTGTAGTACGCGCCCAGCGACACGAGTGCCATCACGACAGCGACACACGCGGCCGCGAGGAGCGACACTCGGGTGCGCAGCGAGATGCGTCGCGACGTCCGGTTTCCGGGGTCGTTACCGTCGCCCAAGGGTGGTACGGCCATCGGCTCGGTCAGGGCTTGGCTCACGGTGGGGTTTCTCGCAGGACGTAACCCACCCCGCGCACCGTGTGGATGAGGCGCGGCTCACCCCCGGCCTCGGTCTTGCGCCGGAGATACCCGACGTAGACCTCGAGCGCGTTGCCCGAGGTGGGGAAGTCGTAACCCCACACCTCCTCGAGAATCCGCCCCCTGGTCAGCACGTGCTTGGGATAGGACAGGAACAGTTCGAGCAGCGCGAACTCCGTCCGGGTGAGGCTGATCTCGCGGGTGCCGCGCCGCACCTCACGAGTGCCGGGGTCCAGAGTCAGATCGGCGAAGGTCAGCTTTTCGGCGTCGGCCCCGGCCTGCGCGTCCGGCGCGGCGCGCCGGAGCAGGGCGCGGAGGCGAGCGAGCAGTTCCTCCAGCGCGAACGGCTTGGGCAGGTAGTCGTCGGCGCCGGCATCGAGACCGGACACCCGGTCGGACACCGTGTCCCGGGCGGTGAGCACCAGAATCGGCAGGTCATCCCCTGTGCTGCGCAGGCGCCGGGCGACCTCCAGACCGTCGAGCCTGGGCATCATGACGTCGAGGATCATCGCGTCCGGCCGGTCGGTGACCACCATCTCCAGCGCCCGCGCGCCGTCACCGGCCAACTCGACCTGGTAGCCGTTGAACTCCAGCGACCGCCGGAGCGATTCACGGACCGCCCGATCGTCGTCGACAACGAGAATGCGCATGTAGACAGTGTTGCCGACGGGGCTGAGACTCGCCTAAGAACTACAACTGATCCAGGAGCCCGCCGCGGTAGGCCAGTAACGCCGCCTGCACCCGGTTGGCCGCCCCGATCTTGGACAGCACCGCCGACACGTAGCCCTTGACCGTCGCCTCGGACAGATGCAGCTTGGCCCCGATCTCCGCATTGGACAGGCCCTGGCCGATCAGGCCGACGACCTCCCGCTCCCGTTCCGACAGCGAGGCCAGCAGCTTGCGGGCAGGCTGGGCGGCCCGCTGCCCCTCGCGATGTGCCCGGACCATCCGCGCGGCGACACCGGGATCGAGCACCGCCCCACCGCGCGCGAGATCACGGACCGCACGCAGCAACGCGGCCGGCTCGATGTCCTTGAGCAGGAAGCCGTTGGCCCCAAGCCGCAGCGCGAGACTGACGTACTCGTCTATGTCGAAGGTTGTGAGCATCGCCACGGCCGGTGGGGACGGCAGCGCGAGGATCGCGCGCAGCGCGCGGATACCGTCGTCCGGTGCGCTCATCTTGATGTCGAGCAACACCACGTGCGGATTGACCCGCCTCGCCGTCTCGACCGCCGACCTTCCGTCGACCGCTTCCCCGGCGACCTCGATGTCCGGCGCGCCGGACATCATCCCGCGCAGACTCGCCCGGACCAGTTCCTCATCGTCCGCGAACATGAGCTTGATCAACTCAGCCCTCCCGCCAGTCCGGGGCACGGGGTACCCGCGCCCCGTATGACGGAAGGTTACCGACTGGTAGTGAAACAGTCGATAACCCAGATGCCAACACGCCCGGGCCTGGGCCTTCGGCCTGCGGTACCCTACGATCACGTTCGTCAAGCCCTCGTAGCTCAGGGGATAGAGCACCGCTCTCCTAAAGCGGGTGTCGCAGGTTCGAATCCTGCCGGGGGCACGCAGGTCAGAGGCACTTTCCCCCGTCGATCACCGCTCCGCGTGGTGCGAGTTACGCATCGTCGCACCATGGCGGGCATCAGGTCAGCACGTTCGAAGCGCGGGCAGGTCGAAGCCCTTGCCAGCGGAGTGGGACGCCGGCACGCTATCGCGCCGGCGGAAACGTCCTACACCGCCTCAGACAACACAACCCGGCTATCTCGTGCCCGTTCTGACGGTGGACGGTGAGGGCGTGGTTGGGGCGCCGGTCAACGCACAGCCAGGGCGGGACAGGTCCAACCGTGAGCCATCGGCCAGGCAGGCGGTGATTTGATAGACCTGCTGGCCGTAGCTGCGGCCCTTCAGCACGGTCACGGTTCCGTCCTGGCCGACCTCGCACGGGTTGTTGTCGGTGCACTGTTCGCCGTCGCGGTTGTGGGTGTTGTTGATGCCCATGACCGTGTTCCCGTCGGGGGTGAGCAGCGCCGTGCCGGAGTAACCGGGCTTGCTCACGCAGGTGTCGCTCGGGGCGTAGCGCACCGCGTTGTCTTGCTGGTACCCGGCCTCCCGCAGGTGCGGTACCACCGCGTCCACCGTGCACTGTGGACGGCTGCTCTCGTAGGCCATGAGGAGTTGGTCGCCCGCGCGCATCGGAGTGGTGGTCAACTGGAAGACCTTCGCACCCTGCGCGTCCAATTGAGCGTAGGTCTTGTCCAGCCGGTACAACGCGATGTCGGTGCCGGTCATCGTCGCGTACACCAGCCGGGTCGCGCGGGCGGTGGTCTGGGGGTAGCCGGCGGGGTCGTCGATGGTGACCGGGCGGTCCAGGTCGGCGGGCTGGTCCACCAGCGCTGTTCCGATTGCGGGCCGGCCGCTCGGCACGCAGTGGCCGTTGGTCAGCGCCAACGCCGGGTCTTCGGGGCGCGCGGTGGCAGGGCGCACCACCGATCCTTGGCAATCGCCCACCTTCGCCGTGCCTTCCACGTTCGGGATGGGGTCGAAGGGGGGCACGTCGGTTCCGGTCACGATGCCGTTGATCCAGCCGGCGTTCTTCGCGACATCGGTGTACATGTCGGGAAAGTCGGCGCCCCTGATGCCGGGACCGATGACCGTTCCGGCCAGTTCCCAGTCGCCGCCGACACGGACCAGGGCAGGTCCGCCGGAGTCCGTCGTGCCCGGCCCGACGGGAGGATCGGCGCGACCGACACACAACGGCGAGGTGTGGTTGTCGGCGTCCCAGCACTGCTTGAGCGGTACGACCTCGGTGTCAGCTTCGCGCAGCTTGCTGGGAAAACAGGTGGAGTCCTTGAAGTCGCCGCACGAGGCCGAAGTCGCACCCCAGCCGAGGATGCGGACGGGCGTGCCGTCCGCAGGCGTGGTCCTGGCCATCCGCACAGGCTTCGCTCGCACCGGGTTGCGCAGGTGCAGCACCGCGATGTCCTCACCGGGAGGGTTGTAGGAGTTGTGACGCCGGTAGAACTTGTCGACCTCGGCGACTTCGCCACCGCTGGTGATGTCCAGCGACCCGACACGGACCTTCCAACCGCGGGGAACGCCCGCCGTCACACCGGTCGGGGTGTTGGCGCAGTGGCCCGCGGTCACCACCCACTGCGGCGCTATGAGCACCGCCCCGCACCGGTGCCCATCCGGGCGTGGAGAGTCGTAGGAAAGCGAGACCATGAACGAATACGGCTGTGTCGACTCGGTGCCACCGACGATGGCCGACGCGGGAACCGCGCCCGCCATCGTGGTGGCCAGCGCGAGCCCGCCCAACAGCGCAAGAGATCGGAAACGGATGTGCATACGGCTACCGTGCCCGGTCTTTGTCTGCGCAACGCCATCATCATGTGACAGTTTCGTGATAGCGACCAGGCGAGGACGAAATTGTCCCCGGAATTCAGGGAGCACCGTCTGCATCAAACGCGGCCACACCGAGAGCGCCGTGCTTATCGGATGTGACAGAAGAACGGGGTGCCGAGATCATTTCCTTCTGGAGAGCCGATGAACGACGACGTGTCTCAGAACCTCGTCGTCTTCAAGGCCAAGGGCTTCGACGAGCCACTGGTGGCCGGCGCGCCCATCCAGGCCGATGACGCCGTCGAGCAGGCGTGGGCGGGCATCCGGCGGCAGCACAACAAGGTGCGCGCGTCCGCGGTTTCGGCGGTGTTCAGCGAATGGCAGCCTTCCGCTGCCGACCAGAAGTTCATGGCCAAGCACTTCCGGAAGGCCGAGTGCACCTACAGTTTCGCCCGGCCCGCTGACGGCGACCGGGAGCGCGCCTTCGCCAAAGCACGTGCCGTGAGCCCACAAGGCCCGCCAGGAGGAGCGCCCTCAGGAGTTGCTGCCCGTGCTGTGGAGCGCGTCCTCACCGGGCGCCGGGTTGCTCGACGCACTGCCGCATCAGCGGACTCCATCCGGGAGCAGGTGCTCGGTTCGCCGCACGACACCACGGAATTGGTCCCGTCGGTGCGGCGACTCGGCCCCGGCGGACTGGACCTGCTCGCCCAACGGGGCGTCTAGCCTCGGCTGTGTGTCAACGGAACCGCATAGCTGCGGGTCCTCGGCGTAGACAAGGCTGGGGATGTGGTCCAGTCCGGTTCTCGGACAGATGATCGCGCGAGGGCTACCAGTTGACGGCGTCGAGGGCGAGGACGAGGTTGCCCCTGCCGGTGTTGTCGATCTGGAAGCCGATGCCGTGGATCGCCATGGCGGGGACGGTGAAGGTCACGGTGGTCCAGCCGGTGCCGCGCAGCGTGATGGGGGACTGGAAATGGTTGTGGTAGCCGGTGTCCTGGACGAACGGCCTGACGTCGCCCTGTCCCTGGCCGCTGTAGTAGAGGTGCAGGGTGACCATGCTGCCCGGGGCCAGGCCGGGGATGCGGTCGGTGCCGATGGCGCACGCGTCCGAGCCGCTTCCGGCGGTGAGCAGCAGCGAGTGAGTGCCGTCGTAGGCAACGCTGGTGGTCACGCTGTGGGAGAGTTTGTCACCGCCGTAGAACGCGCTCCAGTCGTCGTCGCCGTCTTCGAAACTGACCCGGGCCGACGGCACGGACGCCGCGCCCACACCGTCGCCGCTGCCGCCTCCGTCGCCCCCGCCGGGGCCCGGGGCGGAGCCGCCGTTTCCTTGCGCGTCGCCGTGCCCGTCGGGTGGTGCTCCGGTTTGGGGTGACGGGAGAGCCCCACCGGGTGGTGCGGTCGGTGCGGGCCCGGGAGCCGTGGCCGATGCGGGAGTGGTGGTGGCCGACGGTGGGGTTCCCCCGGCTGCGTCGGGTGGCGCCGGGTGCCCGCCGGCCTGGTGGGTGCCGCCCGTGGTTTCGGTGAGGACCCCCGCGGTCGCCACCACTGCCGCGACCACCACGGCAGCGGCCATGGCCACGCGGCGACGGGTCAGGCGCGGCGGGTGTGGCGGGAGGTGCCGGGCCAGTTCGGCGGCCACCGCCGGAGGCGGCCACCCCTGCGGCAGGGTGGCGGTCGGGTCGAGTCGCGCCACGAGTTCGGCCGGCGCGGGACGCTGCTCGGGGTCTTTGGCCAGGCAGTCGCCGATGAGAGCGCGCAAACTCTCGTCGTCGATGCCGTCCAGATCAGGTTCGGCGTGGACGACACGGTAGAGGCTCGTCTCGGCGGGCCCCTCGCCGAACGGGGGTTTCCCGGTGGCGGCGTAAGTGAGCAACGCGCCCAGTGAGAACACGTCGGACGCCGGGCCCACCTCGCCCCCGGTGGCCTGCTCGGGGGCCATGAACGCGGCGGTGCCCACCGGGGCGCCGGTGCGAGTGAGGTGGCTGGCGTCGGCGGCGCGGGCGATCCCGAAGTCGATCACCTTCGGCCCGTCGGCGGCCAGCAGGACGTTGCCCGGGTTGAGGTCGCGGTGCACGATCCCGGCGGCGTGGACCGCCCGCAGGCCCTCCGCCACGGCGGCGGCGATCCGCACCACCGCCTCGACCGGCAGCGGGCCGTGCGTGGTCACCGTCTCGCGCAACGAGGGGCCCGCGACATAGGCGGTGGCCAGCCAGGGCCGGGCCGCATCGGGGTCGGCGTCGATCACCGGCGCGGTGAACAGGCCGTGCACCGCGCGCGCCGCGTCGACCTCGCGCCGGAACCGCCGCCGGAACTCGACGTCATCGGCGAACTCGCCGCGCAGCACCTTCACCGCCACCGCCTGCTTGCCCGGGGTGTGCGCGAGATACACCCGCCCCATCGCGCCCGTCCCCAACACACCCTGGAGCCGGAACGGCCCGGCCCGCCGTGGATCCCCGTCCTGCAGCGGCGCGAGGACCGGCTCGGCCACCCGCTCGAGTCTGACAGCGCTTTCCTCACCATGGTCGCCGCTGGCGAGCAGCGACACACGGGTGGCGTGCCAGCGCTCCCGCCACTCGTCTTCGTCCTGGCCGCAGGCCCGGACGATGGCCAGGACCACGTCCACGGTGGGCAGCCGGCGGCCGGACAGCGCGTCGGACAGCGTGGAGCGCCCTACATGCGCCGCCTTTTCCAACGCGCGCAACGACTCGAACTTCGTATCGGCCATCCGGCGCAACTCGCACACCAGGTCCCGCAAAGCGGGCGGTGCCGCCGGATCGACCGGCCGCCGTCGAGCAATCCCCACAGCCCCTCCCACCGTTGTGCGCCGACCAGGAAACACCACCGGCGGCCGGGCCGCCATCGGTTTGGCCCCGGTTCGGACCAATCGCGGACCAAACGGCGACCGCGATGTCCGGACCTCGTCCGGACGCTGTCCGGATCCCTGGTCGGACGGTGGCGGCGATGGCTTCATCGAAGGTGCGGCCACGCGGATTTCTCAGGGTGCGGGTCGCGGCAGGAATCCCGGTTGAGTCTTCTGGGGGAAGTCGATGAACACGATGCTGTCGGCGCCGCTGGCCAGATCCGCCTCGCGCGGGCTGTGGCAGCCACTGCGCCGCCTGGTGCGCGGACGCGCCCGGCTGCTCATTGCCGGGCTGCTGCTGGTGGGCACGGCCGCCGGACTCCTGGTCACCCTCCAAGCCACCACCACCACCGCGGCGCCCACCGTTTCCCCTGCTCCCAGTGTTTCCCCTGCGCCCGCCGCGTCCGCACCCGCCGCTCCGCCACAGACCACCGCGCCTGCCACGCCTGCCCCGGCCCCGCCTGCTCCCGCCCAGTCCGCATCGACAGTCACCCTCCATCGCGGGGACACCCTGTGGGGTCTGGCGCGCCGGTACCGCACGACCGTCGCCGAACTGCAGCAGCTCAACCAGCTCGGCCACTCCACCCTGATCCGCGCCGGCGCCGCACTGCGCATTCCCGCCGATCCGGTGGACCGGCCCGCCCCGCAGCCAAGGACCGCGGTCGCGTCCCCAGCGATCGGGACCTCGGCGGTGACGTCCAGCCACCCACTCACGGCGGCAACCGCCCAAGACAACGGCGCGCGCCAGGCGCAGTCCGCGCCACTGAGCGGCGTGCAAGCCACGGCCCAGGCGGTGTTCGGCTCCCAGTACGGGTGCGCGGCCAACATCATCACCCGCGAATCCGGCTGGAACCCCCACGCCACCAACCCCGACAGCGGCGCCTACGGCCTAGCCCAAGCCCTGCCCGGCTCCAAGATGGCCCGCTCCGGCCCCAACTGGCGCACCGATCCTGCCACCCAGCTGGCCTGGATGCGCGACTACGTCACCGCGCGTTACGGCGGCGCCTGCAACGCCTGGTCCTTCTGGCAAACCCACCACTGGTACTGACCCACGGCTCTCAGCCGACGTTCACCCGTACATCTCGTTTCTCGGAAGGAGCATGATGTTTCCCGCTCATCCGCTGCTGATCATCCTTGCGGCAGCGCTCGCCCTCGCCGGCGGATGGTGTTTACAGCAAGCAACCCGCACCACGGCGCCAGCCGGGTCCCCGCTCCCAAAATCTCGACCACAAGGTCCGGCCCGACGACGACCGCCAGCCGTGGCGCTGGTCGCTGCCGCGCTGATCGCGGCCCTCACGATGACGCTCTCGCCGATCGCGACCCCGGCCGCTTCGGCGAGTACCTGCCTGCCCAACACCGTAAACACCGGCGGAATAAGCCTGCACCTGCCGGTCAACTGCCCTCCCCCCGTCCCCGGCAAGCCGACCACCATCAAACCAACCACCACGCCACCCCTTGACGTCAACAAGCTGAAACTCCACATCACAACGCCGACGCCACTCACCCGGACACTGAGCAGCGCCAAACGAGACCAGACGACCAGGGACAAGGGGCCGGGGCCGTCGCCGGACCCGTGTGTGGTGAACCCGAAAGCCTCCGGCTGCACACCAGCCATCAAAACCGGAACGACGATTCCGAACCCGTGCGTGATCAACCCGAAGGCCTCCGGCTGTGCCACCACGAAGGACAAGACCTTCGTTCCCAACCCGCCGTGCATAGCCAAGTCAAGCTGCGGCACGACCAAGGACACGACCGCCGCCCCGCCCAACCTGTGCGCGGTGGGGGCGAAGGTTTCCGGCTGTGGCAAGGGCAAGGAGAGCAAGTCGCGGGTCACGACCAGCAGCCAGTCCGGCTGCGGACAGCTCGCCGCCGGTCCCGGCCTCGTCGAATCCGCATGCGGATCGAGGACCAACGTCGGCACGACGCCAGATCTGACAGCACAAGGCAAGAAAGGCAAAAAAGAGAAGAAGCGCGAAGGGCAGAACGCGAGCAACGAGCAGACCGATCCGCCGATCGACTCGTGCTCCAGCAACAACCAGCAGGCGCGGAAGCTGCTGGTGGAGACCATTCTGAGACTTCTCCTGCTCAGCCAGTCCGTGGCCTCCATGAACAGCGACCTGTTGTTCCCCAATCAGTACCTGAAACTCCCCCTTACCGATTCAACCGCCCAGTGGATCATCAACTCCCAGAGGGACCGGAAAAAGCTTTCCATGTGGTTGGGAGAAGAGCAGTACCCGTCCTTCGGAGGGGACCAGCCGGACGAACTGGTCAAGCAGATCCGGAAGCAGGCAGAGTGCGTGCCGCAACTCCCACGGAAGGGGATGCGCACACAGGACAGCCACAACGGGAACAGCGACCTCAGGAACTGGCCGAATTCCACCGGACGACGGTGAGGACCGGGTGGTCAGTCGCGAGGGGACAGGACGCAGAACTCGTTGCCCTCCGGGTCGGCGAGGACGACCCAGGGATGGCGTTTCTCGTCCGACAACACGGTCGCTCCGAGCGCGACCAGACGGTCGATCTCCGCGTACTGGTCACCGGATCGCGGTGCGAGGTCGAGATGCAGCCGATTCTTGCCTGCTTTACCTTCGGGCACCGGCTGGAACAGCAGCGGCGGCTCACCGTCCAGTTGTCGGTATTCAAGTCCGTCGGCGTCCGTCCAGCGGCGCGGCGCCGGGTAGCCGAGCGCCGCGCGCCAGAACTCGGCAAGGAGGTCGGGATCGGCACAGTCGACGACGATGGCGAGCACTCGGGCGGTCATGGCTCCGAGGTACCCCGGCCGGGGCCCGGTCACACACTTGCCCACCGGCCTCCGCTGCTGATCAGCGAAGACCTCGACAGCCCGGTCTCCGGGTCCTGGTCCCGGGAAACAATTTTGTCCACCGGGGAAGATGTCCGAGCGATGCTTTTCCGGAAACGGAAGCAAGCCGCACGCCGGAACCAGATGACCGACCGCGTAGGGGTCGAGAGCGGGACAGGGATCGGCCATCCGGCCGATCCCTGTCCCCATTCCGCCGGGTTTCTCCCCCAGCCGATCGGAATCGACCGGCTCATCGGACGATGTCCTGAATCCTTTTCCTGAATAGCTTCGGTTCGCTCACATTTCCGGCGGAGGTGGACCGTTGTCGAAGCAATCCGTACAGGCGAAGGTGTTCGTGGGGATCGCCGCGATCATCGTGGTGGGATGCCTGGTGACCGTGATCGTCCTGAGCGGCGGATCCGGAAGCGCGGGGTGGCGCGCCGCCTGCGGATCGGCTCCGGCCGCGACGGCGGAGAAGCACGCGAGTGCCATCACCGAAGCCAGGAAACCGTTGCTGAGCAACGGGAACAGCCCTCATCTCGGGATCGAGGTCGTCAATCTCGACGCGTGCGCGGTGGAGGTGGACTGGAAGGCTGACGAGGCACAGCCCACCGCGTCCGTGGTGAAACTACTCATCGCGCTCGACCTGATGGACAGTTCCGGGGTGCCCTCGGGCAACGAAGCGACGGCCGTCCGCGACATGCTCTCGGCGAGCGACGATCGCGTCGCCAACCGCCTGTGGGAAGAGCACGGCGGGCCGGCGATCGTCCAGCGGCAGGCGGAGAAGCTGAAGCTCGCGCACACCTCGCCTCCGGGCGACGCCGGCCAATGGGGCTCCACCCAGATGTCGCCCAGTGACGTCATAACGGTCTACCGGCACATCACCGCGGGGCTGCCCGACGACAAACGCGACTTCGTGACCGAGGCGATGGAAAGCGCCCCGCGCAGCGCCGCCGACGGTTTCGACCAGTACTTCGGGATTCCGCGAGCCTTTCCCGGTACGGCATGGGCGGTGAAGCAGGGTTGGGGCAGAACCGACGGCCGACGGGTGCTCAACACCACCGGTCTGGTCCGCACCGCATCCGGGACCTTCGCCGTCGTGGTGATGGGATCGTGGAACGAAAGCATCGACTGGACCACCGCGACCGCGGCACTCACCAGCGCCACCGCCGCGCTCAAGAGCGCACTCACCGCCGACGGCGCATCGAAGGGCTCACTCGCCGCCAGCGGCGGCTGAACCCCGCAAAGGTATTCCGGGCGCCAGCCGCCGCCACGCTTCTTTGTCTCCCCAGCCCCACGTCGGCAGCCACCTCGGTGGACGGAAGAACAAGACGCAACAACAGGCCGGTCATCGCCGTGGTGACCAGCGCCATGACCACCAGCATCGAGTAGAGCGCGCGGTCCAGCAGGCCCAGCTGACTCCCCACGGTGAGAATGACCAGCTCGGTGAGGCCGCGCGTGTTCATCAGTACGGCGAGTACCCTGGCCTCGTTTCGCGGCACACCGCTCGCTCGTGCCGCGAGCAACGTGCTCACGAATTTTCCGGCCGCCGCCACGACAACGATCAGCGCGAGTTCGCCAAGACCGCCGTCGCCGATCGCGGTCAAATCGACCTGCAGGCCCGCGATGACGAAGTACACCGGCAGGAACAGGACATCGGCGACTCCGCGCAGACGTTCCCGGAGGATCGTCCCGGTGATCTCTTTCGGCATGACGACGCCAGCCAGAAAGGCCCCGAAAATGAAGTGTAAGCCAATCCATTCGGTGAACGCGCTCGAAAGGAGCAATGTCCCCAGCGCGACCGTGACAAGCTCACCTTCGCTCCGGTTCCGCCGGGACCGCGCCGCCAGGAGTGGCCGTGCGACGAACCACAGGAAACCGGTATAAGGCACGACGAGTACGACAGACCACGAGGATCGGCCGCTGCCACCGACCAGGGCAACCACGACCGCGAGCATGACCCAGGCAAGGATGTCGGCCAGCGCGGCACACGACAGCGCGAGCTTGCCCAGTGGTGTCCGAATGATTCCGTGATCGGTGAGAATCCTGGCCAGCACGGGGAAGGCGGTGACCGACAGAGCGACCCCCATGAACAGGACGAGGCCTGTCCGGGAGGGCGCCGGGTGCGAATGGACAAGGGTGAGGGCGAGCAGGCAACCCAGGCCGAAGGGCACCAGCATCGAGGCCGACGACACCAGGGCGGCGGCCTTACCCGTGCCGCGCAAGGGGTTGCCGTCGAGTTCGGAGCCGACCAGGAACATGAACAAGGCAAGCCCGATGTCGGCCAGCCCAGCGAGATGTGGACGGATATCCACGGCGACCAGCGCGTCGCCGACGGCACCGTGCAGGAGCAGCGGACCGAGGACGATCCCCGCGAGGATTTCACCGATCACCTTGGGCTGCCGCAGCAGCCGTGCCAGCGCACCGAACAATCGCGTGAGAACGAGGATCGCGGCCAGCGCCAGCATCAACAATACGACGTGCTGTGACGTCATTTCGCTCGCCACCGATCGGCGGAATCCCTATCGGCGTGGAAGACCGATCGACGCGGATTCACGGGCCGGGCCATGGCCGGAAATTCCGTCGGCCGTACAGCAGCGGGCTGTGGCCTTGGTGTTCGGTGACGCGATAGGGCTGTCCGTAGACGACTTCGTGGTCACCGACGCGATCGTGCCGGCCGACCCGGCAATCGGCGATGGAATGGGCGTCTTCGAACAGATGGGGACCGGCCGCGTCGAGCGGTTGTTCCCAGCGGACATGGTCGAAACGGTGACGCGAGGAGGATCCGAACAGTTCCGCCGTGTCCTGCCCGAGCGCGTGGAGCAGATTCAGGGCGAAATGACCGCTTTCCAGCACCGCCGCCAAGGTCGGGCTCCCCACGCGAAGGCTGAGCAGCAGGGTCGGAGGCTCGAGGGTGACGCTACAGACGGACGAGCACGTCATGCCCCACGGCCGGCCGGTCAGGTCCGTCGTGGTCACGACGGCGACGCCGGTCGGGAAGCCCCGCATCATGGCGCGGAATTCCTCGGCCGTGGCGACGCGGGTCTGCGAGTCAGTCATGGGGCACCTTCCTCAGACGTCGGCGACGGTTGCGCGCCGGCCGGAACGGGCAGCGGCTGGAGGTCGTGACCGGCACGACCTCCAGCGCTGTGACCACGTGCGAGTGGCATGACTTCGGTGAACGATCACGCACCGCGCATGGCGGCGAAATACTCGTACTGCGACGGCAGAGTGTCGACAAGGTGCCGTGCCTTGTCGCGGATCGCGGCGAACTCCTTCTGGGCCGCCGTTTCGTCGGTGAGGCTCAGCGCCGGCGAAGGCCGCAGCGGGATGGCGCCGGTGCCGAGCAGGATGCACATGTAGGAGTAGGGCGGCAGGCCGTGGTAGTACGGGAAGACGTTTTCGCTGTCGGGCAGCTGAACCTTCCAGCGCTCGATCCGCTCGGCCAGTGCGTCCGGGACCTCGCGGGTCTTGGTGTCCTTCCAGTACTGCGTGTCGTCGCGTCCGGCGCCGAGGTAGTGCACCACGAGAAACTCGCGGACGCCGTCCATCACGTGCGCGACGGCGGAGTTGTAGGCATCGCGCAGCTCGGGCCGCCAGTCGGCGGCCGGGAAGTGCTTGACCAGCTGCTCGATCGCGTGGTGGATGAAGAAGATCCCGGTGGACTCGAGCGGTTCGACGAATCCGCTGGTCAGCCCGATGCCCACGCAGTTGTTCTTCCACGACTGCGCGCTACGGCCGATCCGCATCCGGATGTGGTTCGCCTCGACCTCGGCCGCCTCCGGGCCCACGAACTCGCGCAGCGTGCGTTCGGCTTCTTCGGGAGTGCAGTAGTCCTTGGCGTAGACGTAACCGGTGCCGATCCGCCCGAACAGCGGGATCGTCCAGATCCAGCCCGCGTCGCGGGTGGTCGCGGTGGTGCACGGACGGATGCCCACCTTCTTCATGTCGAGCGGGACCTGCAGGGCGACCGCGCTGTCGTTCGGAAGAGTGTCCTGATAGGACACGAAGGGAACCTCCAGCGCCTTGTTGAGCAGCATGCCCCGGAACCCGGTGCAGTCGATGAACAGGTCACCGTGCAGCTCACCGTGCTCCTTGGTGAGGACGTGGTCGATCCAGCCACGCTCGTCGAGCCGGACGTCCTCGACCTCGTCGACGATGTGCCGCACGCCTCGGTCGGTCGAGTACCCGGTCAGGTACTTGGCCAGCAGCGCGGCCTCGAAGTGGTAGGCGTAGGGGAACTGCGTCTTGCCCTGGTGCTCGGACATCGTCAACCCGACGGGCTCCTCGGCGCCCTCGACGAAGTCCTGCTCCAGCAACGATCCGTTCAGGTAACGCGGGCTGCGTCCGGCGTCGCACAGCGAGGCCATGACGAAGCAGTCCTTGTCGAAGCGGTCGGTCGGCCCGGACTGCAGCCACCAGTCGGTCAGCGGGAATCCCTTGACCGAACGCATCTGCTCGAAGGGATGGTAAAAGTGGTGGCCGGGCCGGCGCCAGTCCTGGAACCGCACCGCGAGTTTGTAGGTGGCGTTACACGCCGGCATCCAGTCCTCTTCCCTGAGGTCCAGGAATTCGAAGAAATGCCGGATGTCGCTGAAGGTCGCCTCGCCGACACCGATGGTGCCGATCTTGCCGGACTCGACGAGCGTGACCGAAATCCGGTCGGCGAACGCCGCCTTCAGGTACGAGGCGGTCATCCAGCCCGCCGTACCGCCACCGACGATAACCACATTGTCGACCATGAATAGTTCCCATCTCCGTGTCGGGGTTGGTGCTCTTCACGCGCGGTGGGGCGGTTTTCGCCCCACGTTCAAACGCCTGCGGTTTCGATCATGCGCAACAGGTCGGCCACCGTTTTCGCCCGGAAGATCTCGTCCTCGTCGACTTCCACGGCGAAGGTCTTGCGAAGCGCCAGAGCGAGTTCGAGCCGGCTGATCGAGTCGACGTCGAGGTCGTCCAGGGTGTCTTCCCGGCGTATTTCTCCGGGGTCGATATCCGACCACGTGGCCAGCACGGTGGCCAGCTTGGGCAATGCACTGCTCATGGACTGTTTCTCCCTAACATCGAGGAAAGGACAGGGATGTTCAGTTCGGCGGAAGCACCGAAACCTTCGGCCAGCACAGAAGCCCGGCTCCCCAGGTCAGACCGCCGCCGAACGCCGTGATCAGCACGCGATCACCGGCGTTGAGGGAATCGCTCGCTGCGGCGTCGGCCATGGCCAGGGGAATGGAGGCGGCGGAAGTGTTCCCGACCCGGTCGATGTTGACGGCGAGCCGTTCCGCCGGAATGTCGAGTTGACTCGCCAGCGTGTTCAGGATCCGGATGTTCGCCTGATGCCCCACAATCCGGTCGACCTCCGCTGGTTCGACCCCGGCGGAACGAAGCACGCCGGCCGATGCCTCGGCCATGCTCGTCACCGCCCTGGTGAACACTTTCTTGCCCTGCATCGTGAAGTGTGGGTTGACCCAGGCCGGGTCGTCCGGTTCGGACCGCTGCCGGGCACCGCCCCCAGGGACCATGATGAGGTCGGCGCCCTCGCCGTCGCTGCCCAGCACGAACTCGCCCACGGCCCCGTGTTCTGCCTGGCTGCCCGCGCGGAGCACGACGGCACCCGCACCGTCGCCGAACAAGGGAAAGGTTCCGGGGTCGGCCGGGTCCAGAATGGTCGAATACGTGTCAGCGCCGATGAGCAGGATGCTCGCGGCCGCGCCCCCTTTGATCATCGCCGAGGCGACGGCCATCCCGTACGCGAAACCCGTGCACACCGCGTTGAGGTCGAAGGCGGGTACACCGCGCAAGCCAAGGCGGGCCGCGACGGCCGGGGCCGTGGCCGGTAACGGATGATCCGGTGTCGTGGTGGCCAGCAACACGAAGTCGACGGTGCTCGTGCCGGCGGATTCGAGTGCGCGCCTGCCTGCTTCGACGGCGAGATCCGAGGTGGCGGTTCCTGGTCCGGCGACATGCCGTTGGCGGATGCCGGCGCGCCGCTGGATCCATTCGTCGGTGACGCCGAGCCGCGCGGCGAGTTCCTCGTTGGTGACCACCGTGGGCGGAACCCATGCCCCGACGCCGGTGAGTACGGCCGCGGTGGTCATGCCCCGCTCCCGGCCATCACCGCGGGCTCGACCGGGTCGAGCCAGTAGCTACGGTTCTGCCACGGGTAGGTGGGCACGCGGACGAACATGCCACCCTCTTCGGTCACCTCGTCCCACGCGACCGGGAGGCCTCGCACGTAACCATCCGCGGCCGCGGCCAAATCGCCGGAGTGAACGGGCGGAGTGTGGTGGTCTCCGGTCACTTCGCCGACATGGACATCGGTGGCCGTTTCGTCGGCGAGGAAGGATTTGAGCTTCTTCGCCAGGTCGTCGTGTGACGTGACGACAACGGCTAGCCGGTGGCGATGGTGCTGGCGCCGGGCCGCCGCGGTGTGGCAGAGGTCGCGTAGGTCGAGGTCCGCCCCGGTGCCTTCGACGAAATCGGCATACGCCCGCGCGAGGTCGTCGAGAGCCGGCCGGGTGCGCGCGGACAGCACCAGCAAATGCTCTCGGTCCGTCTCGGGTTCCGCGCGCCGTGGTGTCCAAGCCGGGTCAGCGGCCTGCACGACGATGTGGGTGTTGACCGACGAGATCCCCTGGCCGCTGATTCCGGCAATGGGGAGCCGCCCACGGTCGGGAAGGGTGGTCGGCTCCTGTGGCACCACCAACGGAAGCTCGCTCCAGGCGATCGCGGGATTCGGGTTGTTGTGGTGGAGGCTCGGCACGACCTCCCGATGCTTCAGGCACAGCACGGTTTTGATCAGCGCGGCGATTCCCGCGGCGCCTTCGGTGTGACCGATGTTGGTCTTGACCGAGCCCACGAAGCAGGGATGACCGGGTGAGCGTCCGGCACCGAGAACCTCGCCCAGGCCCGCGAACTCGACCGGGTCGATCATCGGGGTGCCCGTACCGTGCGCCTCGATGAAGTCGACGTCGGCGGGATCGACACCCGCGTTCTCGTAGGCCCAGCGCAGCATGCTGACGTGGCCTTCCACCGAAGGGGCGAGTACCGACCCGCTGGTGGCACCGTCGTTGCCAACGGCGCTTCCCCGGATCACCGCGTGGACCGCGTCACCGTCGGCGAGAGCGTCGGCGAGCGGCTTGAGCACGACGACCCCGACACCGTCGGACGGTGCGAACCCGTTCGCCGTGGCGTCGCCGAACTTGCACCGGCCGTCCGGGGCCAGCATGCGAACCTGGGACAGCAGCACGTCCTCGTCCGGGGTGAGTTTGAGGTTGACGCCCGCGGCCAGCGCCAACGTCGTCTCCCCCGCCCGGAGGCTCTGGCAGGCGAGGTGGATCGCGACCAGCGACGACGAACAGGCAGTGTCCAATGTGATGCTCGGGCCACGCAGGTCGAACGCGTAGGAAATCCGGCCGGACAACATGCAGCGGTAGTTGTAGACGGCGGACGGGTTGAGCGCGTCCAGCCCGCGGCGCGCTTGAAGGTCCCAGTAGTCGGTGTGCATGCTGCCGACGTACACACCGGTCCGGCTGCCGGCCAGGCGATCGGGTGGTAGCCCTGCGTCTTCGAACGCCTCCCAGGTGGTGGTCAGCAGCAGACGCTGCTGCGGGTCGAGGTTTTTCGCTTCGCCCAGGGACATCTCGAAGAACTTGGCGTCGAACAGGCCCGGGTCGCTCAGGTAGCCCGAACGTTTGCTGATCACCCGGCCCGGTGCCGGCTCGGCGGAGTAGAGCGATTCGGCGTCATAGCGGTCGGCCGGGGTTTCCGTGCTCGCGTCGGTGCCGGCGCGCAACAGCTCCCACAACTGTTCCACCCCATCGGCCCCGGGAAACCGGCACGCCATCCCGATGACCGCGATGGCCTTTCGTTCCTGTGCGGGATCCATCAGCTTTGCCTCGATTCCGTTTTCGCTCGGGTGTGGACCGGCTGCTGGGCATCGACCGCGGCGACGTCG
The DNA here is from genome assembly GCF_042684065.1 of Amycolatopsis pigmentata. Taxonomy (NCBI): domain Bacteria; kingdom Bacillati; phylum Actinomycetota; class Actinomycetes; order Pseudonocardiales; family Pseudonocardiaceae; genus Amycolatopsis; species Amycolatopsis pigmentata. The sequence goes on from NZ_JBHUKR010000007.1 coordinate 53,694, forward strand.
AAGCGGCCGGTCGCCGCGTATCGGTTGGAGATCTCCGCCAGTTCGGCCGCCGGAATGACGTCCTCGATATTCGTGAAACCATTCGGGGCGCGTTGATGGGCGATATCGATGACGATCTCCGGACCCATCCGGCGATTGCTCGCCTGCAGGCCGGCCGTTACCGGACGCCGTTGATCCTCGTAATGGCGCAGGGCCTCGCCGGGGTCGTCCCCGGTAGCCAATGCCTTGGCCAGTACCTGGGCATCGACGATGGACTGGGTCGCGCCGTTGGAACCCATCGGATACATCGCGTGCGCCGCGTCGCCCAGCAAGGTGATGTGCCCGAACGTCCACTGTGGCAGCGGGTCCCGGTCGACGATCGGGTACTCGTGGACCTGGCCGGCACCCGCGAGGATGGTTCCGACCTCCAGCCAGTCGAAACGCCATTCCCCGAAATGCCGCAATACCTTCGAAACCGGGACCTGGCGATGCCAGTCACCCCTGGCCGACGGATCGTCGTCGTCCCACGGACGGCCGGTCACCCAGTTGACCAGCACCCGGCCGGATTCCGGATCGCGGGAAATCGGGTACAGCACCACGCGCTGACGATCGTCCCCGGTCACGATCATCGAACTGCCGGTCAGGAATGGTTCGGTCCAGGTCGTTCCCCGCCACATCACCATTCCATTACCCGGAGGCGGCCCTTCGTCCGGGTAAAGTCCCGCACGCACGGCGGAACGGATGCCGTCCGCCCCGACGACCACATCCGCCACCATCGAGGTCACCGCGTCGGCGGCGCGGCTGTGCAGGTCCAACGCGACCCTGTTCTCCGCCGCCGGGCGGCACCGCAGCAGGCGGGAGTCCAGCACGATCGACTCGTGACCCAGCCGGGAGCGGACCGCGTCGGCCAGCACGGACTGCAGGTGGCCGCGATGGATCGACCATTGCGGCCACCGGTGTCCGGCCGAAAGCCCGCGCGGCTCACTCCAGATCAGGTCGCCGTGACGGTTGTACAGCGCCAGTTCGGCGGTCCGGATGACATTCGCGGACAGCCGCTCTTCAAGGCCGAGTTCACACAGCACGCGGACGGCGTTGGGCAGGATGTTCAGCCCGACGCCCAACGGCCGGAGCTCTCGCGCGGTTTCGACGACGCGTATTTCGGAGAAACCGGCGGCGTGCAGGCACAGTGCCGTAGTCAGGCCACCGATTCCGGCGCCCACGATCACGATTCGCACTATTTCGCCCCCACATGCCGTTCGGCGCCACCGGCACCATGGCGGGAATCCCGGAGCAGCCGAGAGTTGTCCCTGGTCAGGGTCATGATCCTGTCGAGCAGCGCGATGCTCCCGCCGCCGCTGCCGACGGGGTACAGCCGGAGTTCCTCGGTGTATGCCCTCTTGGCGATCGTGTAGTGCTTGCCCCGGAAGTTCACCAGTGAGCGCAGGGCCCGTGAGACCGCCTCGGCGCTTGCCTCGAGATTCGGCGCGTCCGGCGTCACCCGTAGCGCTTCGGCGACCCGCGTGACGACGGAGGGCTTTCGTGGCCACGCCTCGTACAGCGGATACCATTGCGGCAAAGCGTGTTGTGCCGAATCTTCCCAGAATTCCGCGTAAGCCGGGTCGCTGTGGTCGCTCGCCCACAGGCAGAGGTCGATCAAGGCCAGCGGGACATGCGCGGCGGCAGGCCCGAGATAGGAGCGTCCCGCCACTCGGAAATCCTCGAAGTACGGGCGCATGGTGCGGGCGAAGAATTCCGGGGTGACGGTCGCCAGCACACTCTCGATCGCGTCTTCCATCGAGCGCAACAACGTCACGAGTTCGTTGGCCTTGAAAGTGAACTCGATGTCCGTGGGATCGAGGACGTGCAGGATTTCGCAGAGGTCGATCGCGGCGGTGAGCTTGGGTAGACTGCGACGCACCGATGCCTTCAGCAGAATCTCCATCTGGTCACCGGTGTACAACCGCTCTCGCCGGCCGGGAGGATTCCAGGTGACATAATGATGAACCGTGTCGCGCGGGATCATGCCCGTCCTCGCGCCCAGGGAGAGAAAGGCCGTCTCCAGTCCTGGCACGTTCTCCACCGGTTCGGCACCGTGTCGTTTGATCGAGCCGGCGAAAATACCCAGGTCGCGCATCGCCGCCAAACATTCGGGCAACGAGAAGTCCGCGATCTGGCGCGTGCTGGGTACGGCGGGTCTCAACGCGGCGACAAGGCCACCGAGGTCCCCCTCGGCGTTCAACGCGGGCAGGGTAAGTACCACTCGATCAAGTTCCAGTGGATCCAGTACCCGGATATGATCGGCCTCGACGTGGCGGGTGCCGTCTTGCTCCATGTGACTTCCCCATCCGCCGTAGCGAAGGCACCACGGCTGGTATGTTGATCAGCTGACAATCTGCAGGGCACCGGCCGTCGCCACGAGCAGGCCGACCACGACGGGACCCGCCACCTTGGGTGCGGGGTCCTTGGCCCGCACGTGGAAGGTCACCGCACCGACGAGCAACAGCACCAGGCCCACAGCCGCCATCACCGGCAGCGGCTTCCACAGCGAACCGGTCAGCAACCCGGCACCACCGGCACACTCGAGGACCCCGATCAGACGGAAACCCTGATAGGGCAGCCCGAACCGTTCCGCGTCCGCGCGCATCGCCGGAATACCGGCCAATTTGGCGACGCCACCGAGAACGAAGAGCACCGCGAGCACGAGCGAAAAAATGAAGACGACAGTGGGCATGCCCGTCCAATCTGCGACATGTTCATGGTTGATGAGTGGGATGATGCCGAGGAAAGCCGAGGTCGGTGGAGTCGAAAAATATCGTATTCCCCTTCGTGAAACCGAAAGCATTTCGAGACTCACGACAAGCGGTTCTTTCGCGCTACATGATGCGCACAGGGCTACCCACCGGCAAAAGATTCCTTGAGGAACAATTGAGGTTTGACCGCAGCGGTTTGCCCCCTGTTCCCGGGTCTGCGAACAAACGGGCAGAACCCCAGCTCACCCGCCGCGGGATCCGGATCCCGCGGATTCGCGTAGTCCATCCGGACCATCGGTACCGCCCATTCGGCCCTGGAGTTGTCCCCTACCAGTCCGGTCCACAATGGACAACATGAAGGTGGACCACGACCGTCTGGGCGGTCGTGGTCCGCTGGAGTGCTGATCAGGAACGGGACCCGGAACCGGTGAGGGTGCAGCCCTGACGGGACAGGTCCAGCGTCGACCCCGTGGCCAAGCAGGCCGCGATCTGGTCGACCTGCTGGCCGTAACCACGGCCCTTCACCGCGGTCACGTTCCCGTTCTGGTCCACCTCGCAGGGATTGTTGCCGGTGCACTGCGCGCCGTCGACGTTGTGGGTGTTGTGGATCCCCACGACGGTGATGCCGTCGGGAGCCAGCAACGGCGAACCCGATGTGCCGTGTTGGGGTGAGCAGCTTCCGCTGGTGGTATAGCGAATCGAGTTGTCCTGCTGATAGCCGTCTTCCCGTAGGTGCGGGACCACGGCTTCGGCGGTGCAGCTCAAGCGGGAGCTGTCAGTGAGCATGGTCAGCGAGTCACCCGCGCGCAGGGGGGCGGAGCCGAGCCGGAAGACCTTCGCACCCTCGGCGCTCAACTGCGCGTAGGTCTTGTCCAGACGGTAGAGAGCGATGTCCGTGCCGCTCATCGTCGCGTACACCAGCCGGTTCGCGTGAGCGGTGGCCTGGGGGTAGCCGTGAGGGTCGGCGATCGGCACGTCACGGTCGGCGGGCTGGTCCACCAGCGCGGCTCCGGGAGCGGGGAGTTGTGGCAGCACGCAGTGACCGTTGGTCAGCATCAGCGCCGGGTCATCGGGACGGGACGCGGGGGTGCGCACCACCGAGCCCGCGCAGTTGGACAGAGTCACCGAGCCTTCCATGTCCGGGATCTCGTCATCCGGGGGCACAGTGGTGCCGGAGACGATGCCGTTGATCCAGTCGGTGTGCTTGGTGACGTCGGTGTAGAGCGTCGGTGCCTTGTCGCCGCTGGGGCCGCTGACCACACCGATCAGCGTCCACTGGTCGCCGTCGCGGACCAGCGCGGGTCCTCCGGAGTCCATGTTGGCGGCGGCCACGCTGCCGTCGCGACTACCGATACACAGCTCTCCGGTCGCGGCCGAAGGACACGCCGAGGTCGGCTGCAGCACGGTGTCGGCCTCGTGCAACCGCGTAGGAAAACAGCCGGGATCGTTGCTGTCGTCGCAGGTCATTCCCCAACCCAGGATGCGGACGGGCGTGCCCTCCGGTGGCGTGGTCGAGGCGATCCGCACGGGCTTGGCCTTGACCGGGGTCTTCAGGTGCATCAACGCCATGTCCTTGCCCCAGAAGCCTCCTTCGTCATGGGAGGTCGCCAGCCGGTAATAATGGTCGACCTCCGCGACCTCACCGCCGGAGGTGGTGTCCAGTGACCCGATCCGGACCTTCCAGCCCCGGGGAACACCGGCCCTCGCCCCGGTCGGGTTCTTCCCGGCGCAGTGGCTGGCGGTCAGGACCCATTGTGGCGCAAGGACTTCGACGCCACAGCCGTGTCCGTCAGGGCGCGGTGGTTTCGGGAAGGACGGTTGGAACGAGCCCATGAACGAGTAGGAGCGGGTCGCCTCGGCTCCGCCCAAGATGGCCTGAGCCGAGGCGGCGGCCATAACGGAGACCGCCAGCGCGGCCACGCCGGAGAGCAGGAGAGAACGTTTTCGCATGGGCCTCACTTTGCGCTGTGAATATCCACGTAGTGCGATCCTTGTGTGACAGTTCCTTGACAAGGACCGCCGGGAACGGGGCCCCACCAGAGAAGGAGAAATGTCCGGTGCCGGAGTTGTTGCTGGTCGAGGATGATGCCGTGCTGGCCGAGGTATTGTCCCGGGCGCTGTGCGATCTGGGCCATTCCGTCACCGTGGCCGGCCGCGGTGAACAGGCTTTGGAATCTTTGTACGATCGGGGAAATTCCGTTGACCTCGTCCTGCTGGACGTGATGTTGCCCGGTATCGACGGCTTCGAGGTGTGCCGCCGGATCCGCGCCCGCGGCACCGTCCCGGTGATCCTGCTGACCGCGCGCGGTGATCCGATCGACGTGGTCGCCGGACTGGAAGGAGGTGCCGACGACTACGTGGTCAAACCGATCCAGCCCCGGGTGCTGGACGCCCGCGTGAAGACCGTCCTGCGCCGGTCCACGGCGACGCCCGGCACTTCCCCGCCTCCGCTCACCATCGGCGATCTCGAAGTCGATCGCGAGGCCTGGCTGGTGACCAACCGGGGGACGGAGGTGCACCTCACGCCGACCGAACGGCGACTGCTGTTCGAATTCGTCGACCACCTCGGCCAGGCGCTGAGCCGCCGGACGCTGCTGCAGCGGGTCTGGGACTACGGCTACAGCGGTGACGCCCGGCTGGTCGACGCCACCGTGGCCAGACTGCGGGCGAAGATCGAACCGGACCCGGCCAACCCGGCCTTGCTGCGCACCGTGCGGGGACTCGGCTATCGGATGGTCAAGCCGTGAGACGGCGCCTCGGGCTGGGCGTCAAGATCGCCATCATGATGGTGCTGACCACCGTCGGCGCGTCCGCCGCACTGGCGGTGACGGTCTATACCATCCAGGCCGGCTCGGCCAGGGATCGCTTCGTCACCTCGGCCACCCTCGGGTTCCGATCCGATGTCCGGCAGGCCGCCGAGCACCGCGCGACGTGCCAGGGAAACCGCACGAACTGCCCGGTGGCCTCCGCCTCGGCATACATGCACGGGCGGCTCGGCCTGACCTGGGCGCTGGTCGACCTCACCCCAGGTGCGTCCAACACCCGGGACGGCCGGTACATCCCGGTCGACGGGAACACGGGCTGGCAGGCAAGCCAACTGCCGGTCGAGAAGATCGACGAGGCGAACAGCGCGATGGGCCAACCGGTCACCTACTCCTCCGAAGGGGGCAACGGCTCGTGTCTCGTGGTGGCCGGCACGATCACGCCCGGCATCGTGCTTGCCGAGTTCTACAGCACCGCCGGACTGGACCACGAAGTCGCCAACCTGCGCACCCAACTCGCCGTGCTCACCGTCGTGGTCGCCTTCACCGCGGCCACCATCGCGCTGCTGGCCGCACGACGTATTCAGCGCCCGGTACGCGCCGCGGCCGCCGCCGCGAGGCAACTCGGTTCGGGTGCGCTCGAGACCCGGCTTCCGGTGCACGGACATGACGAACTCGCCGAACTCGCGGGTTCCTTCAACGCCATGGCACAACGGCTGGGCCAGTCCATCGACGAACTCCACCGCAAAGAGGCCCAGCAACGCCGTTTCGTCGCCGACGTCGCCCATGACCTGCGTACGCCGCTGGCCTCACTGGTCGCGCTCGCGGACAGCCTGAACAATCCGGACCACCACGATCGAGCCCGCTCGATCGAACTGCTCGGCAGTCAGATCCGCCGGCTCGGCGTCCTGGTCGAGGACCTGTTGGAGATCTCCCGGATCGACGCGGGCGTAGCCGATTTCCGGCCCGAAACCCTCGATCTCGCCGAACTGGTGGCCGACGCGGCCGGAATGGTTCCGGCGGACTCCGAAGTCGCGATCAGTTCCGTCGGAGACACCACCATCCAGGCTGACCCTCGCCGGGTGCACACCATCGTCCGCAACCTGCTCAGCAATGCCGAGCACCATGGAGCCCCACCGGTGAGCGTGGCCATCGAGGGCGCCGACCCGGAAAAGGTAACGGTGACCGTCGCCGATTCCGGGCCGGGAATCCCCGATGACCTCGCCCCCGTGGTCTTCGACCGATTCGTCCGCGGTGACCGCGCACGGGCCTACACCGAGGGCAGCGGCCTCGGCCTGGCCATCGCTTCCGAAAACGCGACCATGCACCACGGCCGGATCACCGTGCGCACCACACCGGGCGCGGGCGCGGCCTTCACCGTCGTCCTTCCCCGTCACGCCCGGGCAAGCGCTCCTTCGGCCACAGGCGGTTTCACCGGTTGATCAAACAGGGATGACTCCCCCCGGACGGCTGGAAAAACGCGTCCGAATTAAGCGCATGCTCACGAGTCAAAGGACTTAAACCGTTACCCGGCCGTTGTTTCGTCCCGAAGGCGGGACCAGAAGCGGACCGGTGGAATCGCCGAAATCGCGGCGTCAGGACCAGGCGCCGCAGAAAACGTCCTGTTTCGTGGTCGCGGACCGCAGGCAGACCCGGACCACGGCGTGCTGGATTCGCTGGAAGGAATCCGCGACCGTCACACTGGTGCCCTCGCCGCAGGTCTGCCCGATCATGGTGGTCATGCCGTCATAACCCGCATAGGCGACGGCACACGAACCCCCGCCTCCCCGCTGGTACAGCGAGCCCGAGATCTCCCCGTCGTACGGTCCGTTCCCCCGCCACCGGAGGGTGACCGCCAACCAGCCGCTGCCGACCGCCGCGTCCGTGGTCCTGGTGCTGATCTCACGGGACCAGTCGCCCGGCTCGCCATGGGCCACCCCGGGCGGAACCGACGGGGGTGGCCCTTTGCCGGCGTCGCGAGACCAGATCACAACGACCGCTGAGCCGACGACCACGATCACGACCACCAGCACGGCAAGCCAAGCCCATGGGCCGGTGAGCCGCGGTGCCACCGGCGTCTCAGTGGGCTGGGAAGCGGCCGGAAGAGCTTGAGGGGGCTGACATTCCTCCCACAACCGGAGCAGCGGCAGCGGGTCGACCTCGCAGGCTTCGGCGATGGCTCGCACCGCGTCCCGCGTCGGGAACAGCTTGCCGTTGATGTAGCGCTCGAGCGACGAACGGCTGTACGGCGTGCGGCACTCCAGATCGGCGTAGCTCCGGCCGGCCGATTGTTTCGCCTGCCGGAGTCCAGCGGCCAGACGTCGACCGGGCGGCGCTTCGGGTGGCGCCGCGTCGACAACACCACGGTGACCGCGTCTGTCGTCATCCCCCATGGCGGTTTACCCCTCGATTTCGACTCACCTTGCCCTGCTTACGGGACTCCCGCACCCGGTCAGGCACCCCAAAGCAGCATTTCACCGTGGTCAACCTACGGCATCCTTTGGTCCCACCACGGCCGCACATTCCCATGGGAAGCGAGAACCATCTCAGCACATCCCGCGAGATGTGGGAACCCTTCCGGCGCGAAACCCGCCGATGCCACGGTGACCTCGTTCGGACAAACGACCGAACGAGAGTGAGGAGTATTTGAATGGTCAACAAATTGGAAAGGCTCGGGAGCAGGCTGCTCGGGCTGTTCGTCGAAGAGGTGGAAGCGTCGGCCTGTGGTTGGTACTGCTACAACGACTGTTGGCAGTGCGCCCATTCCGCGTGCAAGGTCAACACGTGCAACGGTGACCTCGTCTGCCTTTCCGGCCGCTGCTGACGCGGTATTTCTTCACTGAAGGAATGCGGGGAGCACCGGGCCCCGGTGTTCCCCGCACCGGGAAGGATACGGGTGCAGTACGGAGCAATGGGACTACGCGGCCTGTTCGTGGTGGTCTTTCTGGTCTCGTCGTGGAGCAAGGCGGCAAACCCGCGTGCTTTCACGGATTCGATACGTGCCATGCGATTGCTGCCGCCGGGCGTCGTACCCGCGGTCGCCGGCGTCGTGATGGCCGCCGAGACCGCGGTGTGGCTGCTGCTGATCACACCGTTGGCTGTCGCCGGGTTCGCGCTCGCCGCGGTCATGCTCGCCGCGTTCACCGTGGCGATCGTGCTCGCCCTGGCACGTGGTGCCGCGGCACCCTGCCGGTGTTTCGGCACGTCGTCGGCGCCCCTGGAGGGCCGCCACGTCGTGCGGAACGTCGTGCTGCTGGGCCTGGCCGGCCTTGGTGTCGTGTTCACCCTGATGGCCACGGATTCCCTGGGCCCGGCCGGACTGGTGGTCGCGGCCGGGGGCGGCGCGGTGCCCGGCGTGCTGGTGGCCACGCTCGACGACCTCGTCGAACTGTTTCAACCCGTCAACCTGTCTTCGAATCACAAGGAGATGCACCGATGACCGTGCTCGTCGCGGCGGTAATCCTGATCGGGCTGCTCTGCGGCCTGGATCTGCTCCTCACGCTGGGCGTGGTGAAGCGACTCCGGCAGCACACCGAACTGCTGTCCGGCGGCGCCGGGGTGGTCAGTACCACCGACCTCGCCGTCGGCGATCCGGTCGGCGCCTTCCAAACCTCCACTGTGGACGGTGAGCGGCTGGACGACCGGACGCTGGCAGGCACCAGCGTGGTCGCGTTCTTCTCGCCGGACTGCGGACCGTGCAAGGAGAAGATGCCGAAGTTCGTCGAGTTCGCCGCGACCATGCCCCGCGACCGGGTGCTGGCCGTCGTCGCCGCCACGCCCGAGGAGGCGGCACCCGCCGTCGCGGCCCTGGCTCCGGTGGCGCGCGTGGTCGTCGAAGGACCCGACGGTCCCCTCGGCGCCGCTTTCCAGGTCAACGGATACCCGACCATCCTCGCTGTCTCACACGACGACGGACAGCTCAGGCTGACGTCCAACCGAGTGCGACTGAACCGGCCGGCGGTCGCCGCGGCATGAGCATCGCGAGGATCACGGGCACGGTCGCGCTGGCGATCGCGGCCGCACCCGGTCCGCTGGCGCTGTACGTGCTGCTCACGCTGGCCGCGGGCGGCATGCCGGTGGTCACCGCGTGGCTGATGAAACAGGTACTGGAAGGCATCACCGGGCACAGCTCCGCCGGTGAGCTCGTCTGGATCGCCGGTTTCCTGGCAGGCACCGGAATCGGCATCACCGTGGTTCCGGTGCTCACCCGCTATGTGCGGGCGCAACTCGAACGCGGGATCGGCCTGCTCGCCCAGGAGCGGGTCTTCACCGCGGTGGACCGCCTGACCGGGCTGGGCCCGTTCGAAAACCCGGCGTTTCTGGACCGGCTGCGGCTGGGCCAGCAGGCAGGGCGGACGACCATCGCCCAGTCGCTCGACGGCATGCTGAGCCTGGGCCAGTCATTGATCACCGTCGTCGGTTTCCTCGGCTCGTTGTTCCTCCGGAACCACTTGCTGGCGGTGCTGGTGCTGGCGGCGGGCGTCCCGTCGTTGTGGGCCGAACTCGCGCTCTCCGGCCGGAGGGCCGGCATGACGTGGCGGTTGGGGCCGACCGAACGGCGCGAACTGTTCTACTGCGACCTGCTCACCAGCGTGCAGGCCGCGAAGGAAGTGCGGCTGTTCGGCATCGGCGCGTTCCTCCGGGCCAGAATGCTGGCCGAGCGCCGTACCGCGAACGCGGCCAGGCGAAGCCTGGACCGGTGGGAGGTGCGGGTCCAGGGCGGGCTCGGTCTGCTCGCCGCGATGGTGGCCAGTGGCGGGTTGCTGTGGGCGGTGGAGGCGGCGCGCACCGGGACGCTGTCGATCGGCGACGTCACGTTGTTCATTGCCGCGGTGGTCGGCGTGCAGGGCGCGCTGGCCACTTTCGCCGCCACCATCGGCACCACCCATCAGGCACTCCTGATGTTCGACCACTTCGCGGCCGTGGCCGGGGTCGAGCCGGACCTGCCGGCGGGCGGGCGGCCGGTGCCCCCTTTGCGGCACGGCATCGAACTGCGGGACGTCTGGTTCCGGTACGCGGAGAACCAACCGTGGGTGCTCAGGGGCGTCAACCTGTTCATTCCCCACGGCAAGGCCGTGGCGCTGGTGGGTCTCAACGGCGCGGGCAAGTCCACGCTGATCAAACTGCTGTGCCGGTTTCACGACCCGGTCCGGGGATCGGTGCGCTGGGACGGAATCGACCTGCGGGAACTGGACCCCGCCGGACTGCGCGCCAGGATGGGCGCGGTCTTCCAGGACTACATGCGCTACGACCTCACGGCCACGGAGAACATCGGGCTCGGGGACACCGAGGCGCTGGACGACCGGCCCCGGATCGAGGCCGCGGCGACCCGGGCGGGCATCCACCGGGCGCTTTCGGCGCTGCCACACGGTTACGACACGCTGTTGTCCCGGATCTTCTTCATGGAGGCGGACAAGGACGATCCCGAGACCGGGATGACCCTGTCGGGAGGGCAATGGCAGCGGCTGGCGCTGGCCAGGGCGCTGCTCCGGGACCGGCGTGACCTGGTCATCCTCGACGAACCGTCCGCGGGCCTGGACGCCGAGGCCGAGCATGAGGTGCACACCGCGCTGCGGCGGCACCGAGCGGACCGGACCAGCCTGCTGATCTCTCACCGCCTCGGCGCGGTGCGCGAAGCCGACCTGATCGTCGTGCTGAGCGACGGCCGGATCGTCGAACAGGGCGTCCACGACGCGCTGGTGACCGCCGGCAACGAGTACGCCCGCCTGTTCACCCTGCAGGCGTCGGGTTACCAGGCACTGGCGGGGTGAGGGATGAGCCTCATGGCATGCGCGCTCCTTCTTCCCGCGCTCGCACTCGCCGTCCTGCGGCGGACGCTGCTCGCGGTGAACGTGCAGGGCGGAAGCATGGAGCCGACCTATCGCGACGGAGACCGGGTTCTGGTGCGGCGAAGCCGGACCACCGCGCCGAACCAGGTCGTCGTGCTGGAAGGCCCCGAGCCGGACGGGCACTGGCACCGGCCCCCGCTGCGTTGCGGGACGGGGGCAGGCGACCGTCGGTGGATCATCAAACGAGTGGCCGCGGTGCCCGGCGATCCGGTGCCGGCGTTCCTCGGCGAGCTTGCCGGCCGGCGAGTACCGCCCGGCAAGCTCGTGCTGCTCGGCGACAACCCGGACGCCAGCGTCGACTCCCGTCACTTCGGGTATTTCCCGGCGGAACGTCTGCTGGGCGCGGCACTGCGGCCCCTGCCCGCGCGTCAAACGACTAAGCGAAACCAAGGAGAGCACCCATGAATCGCCGATTGCTGGCCGTGGCACTGAGCGTTGTCTCGGTACTCGGTTTCTGTGCCGGGACCGCGCCCGCGCAAGCGGCACCCGCGACACATCCGTTGCATACCAGCGGGCGCTGGATCCTCGACGCCGGCAACCACCGCGTGAAGCTGGCCGGCGTCAACTGGGACGGCGCGGAATCGCCGGAGTACGTCGTCGCCGGTCTGGACAAGGCCCGGCTCGGCGACATCGCGCACTGGATCAAGGTCAACGGGTTCAACTCCGTGCGGTTGCCGTGGTCCAACGAGATGTACGAACACAACCCGGTCGTCCAGGACGCCTATCTCACGGCGAATCCGGATTTGAAAGGCAAGCGCGCGCTGGACGTCTTCGACGCGGTCGTGGACGCGCTGGGTGCCGAAGGCCTCATGGTCATCCTCGACAACCACGTGAGTCGAGCCGACTGGTGCTGCTCGGGCAGTGACGGGAACGCACTGTGGTACACCGACCAGTATCCGGAGTCGAACTGGATCAACGACTGGAAAGGCATCGTGAGCCGGTACCGGAATCGGCCCCAGGTGGTCGGTGTCGAACTCCGTAACGAGGTCCGGTCCAACGGAACCCTGACGCCGGTCTGGGGCGGCGGCGATCCCGCGACGGACTGGGCGGCGGCGGCCGAGCGGGCCGGGAACGCCGTGCTCTCCGTCGACCAGGATCTCCTGGTCATCGTGGGCGGCGTGAACTACCAGAGCGACCTCACCGGCGTCGGCGGGCGCCCCATCCGGTTGTCGGTCGGCGGCCGGACCGTGTACGCGGCGCACAGCTATCGCTGGTTCGTCGACGTCAAGGACGGATACAGCGCCATGAAGGACCAGCTCGGCAGGCAGTGGGGCTACCTCATCGCACAGGGAAAGCCTTACACCGCACCGGTATGGGTCAGCGAGTTCGGCACGTGCCTGACCTGGGTGAGCCAGTGCACCCAGGACGACGCGAACTTCTCCAACGGCATCCAGCGCTATCTGTCCGAGGGGGACTTCGACTGGGCGTACTGGCAGCTCAACGGAACCCAGTCGGACTCGCTGGACCACGGCAGCGGCAAACCGCGTCAGCACGGCGCGCTCGACTGGTACGGGCTGCTGAACACCGCGTGGAACGGCCCTTCCGACGCCGCCAACGTCGACCGGATCAAGGCACTGGAACCGGTGACCCAGCACCCGTGACGTTCCGCCGTGAGCGGAACCGCTGTCGGCAGGCGGCGGAGGGGTGCCACGATGACGGTATGGCGGACATTCTCCCTTTCCACCAGCGACCGGATCGTGAGCCGGAGCCGTTGTGGCGTGAGGTGCTGGGGCGGAGTCTTCGCGCCACCAGGGAGAAACAGGGCGGCCGCCTCGTCGACATCGCGGAACGGGCCGGTATCTCGCCGCAGTACCTGTCCGAGATCGAACGCGGCCGCAAGGAACCTTCCAGCGAGATGATCGCCGCCGTCACCGGCGCGCTCGGTGTCGACCTGGCCGAACTGCTCACCGGAATCGCGGGCGACGTCCGGCGGAGGCACGGCGCGTATCCCTTGGTCACGCGTCGCCCCCGGGGACCGGTGCTCATGGCCGCGTAGTTTCAGATCCGGTGGTCGAGGATGCGGTCCGCGAGCCCGTAGCGGACGGCGCCCCCGGCGTCGAACACGCGGTCCCGGTCGGTGTCGTGCCGGAGTTCCGCGATGTCGCGACCGCTGTGCGCCGACAGGATCTCCTCCAACTGGGTCCGCACGCGCACGACCTCGTCGGCTTGGAGGATGAGGTCGGGAATGGTGCCGCGGCCCTGCGCCGCGGGCTGATGCAGCACCACCCGGCTGTGGGGCAGCACGGAGCGACGGCCGGCCTCACCCGCGGCCAGCAGCACCGCACCGGCCGCGACCGCCTGACCGACACAGGTGGTGGCCACCGGCGCCTTGATGAAGCGCATCGTGTCGTACAACGCGAGCATCGCGGAGGGGTCGCCGCCTTCGGAATTGATGTAGAGGCTGATCTCCTGCTCCGGGTCGTCCGCCTCCAGATGCAGCAACTGGGCGATCAACGCGTTCGCCACGCCGGAGTCGATCGCCGTGCCGAGGTAGACGATCCGCGACGACAACAGGTGTGAGTAGACATCCATGATCCGCTCGCCGCGCGCGTCACGGGTGATGACGTTGGGGATGGTGTAGGTGCTCATGCGCGTGCTCCCGCCGTCGAGCGAAGTCCCAGTTGGTGTGTGCGCACCGGCACGACCTGGCTCAGATCGTCGACGACGTGGTCGATGAAGCCGTACTCGCGCGCTTGTTCGGTGGTGAACCACCGGTCGTGCAGTGAATCGGCGAAGATCTTCTCGATCGGCTGGCCGGTGTCCTCCGCGATGAGGCCGAGCACGGTGTCCCGGGTGTGCCGCAGGTCGTCCGCCTGCACCTCCACCTCGACCGCCGATCCGCCGATTCCCGCCGACCCTTGGTGCATGAGGATGCGAGCGTGGGGCAGCGCGAAGCGCTTACCCGGCGTACCCGCGGAAAGCAGGAACTGCCCCGCGCTGCACGCCAGTCCCAGCGCGAGCGTGGCGACGTCGCAGGGCACGAGCCGCATCACGTCCCGGATGGCCAGCATCGCCGGGACCGAACCACCCGGCGAGTGGATCCACAACGCGATGTCCCGCTGAGGATCCTCGCTCGCCAGAGAGAGCAACTGGGTGGCAAGCACCGTCCCGTTGTCGTCGTCGAGCGGGCCGTCGAGAACCAGTACCCGCTGGCTGAAGAACCGTTGCCGGAGCTCGCGGTCGAACAGTGGCGGCTTCTCGTCGTTCGTCATGCTCCGACCATGCGGCGTTCCCGGTGCCGTTCGCCGGTTTCTCTGCTGTGAGCGGATCAGCCCTCAGCAGGCCGACTCCCCAACCGTCGTTAGGGTGTGCGGGCGCCGCCCGTTTTACGGCGCAGAAAGGAAACCGTGTGACCCGGCTACTGGACATACCGAGGGATATCGCACCTCATCCCCCGATTGCCGCCGGCGTAAGGAAGAACAGACCCTGGCGAAAGCCGGAACCGTGGGTGGGCCTTCTCGCGCTGTTGCTGGGTGCCGGTTTCGTGGCGATATCGCCGACGTGGAAGTGATATTCACTCAGAACCATTGGTCGAGCGACCAGTGGACGTTGGACCGCAGGCGTGAGCGGTCCGGGTTGCCGAGTTTGGCCGAATGCAGGGCGGCGGCGACGCTTTCCTCGTGGCGGCCGAGGTGCGCCAGGCAGACGCTGAGGTAGTCCCAGGCACGCCAGGTGTAGTCGGGGACCGACACGAAACCGGTGAGGGGTTGGTGCAGTGCCGCCGCGGCGGCGAAGAACGGTATCGCGTCGGCCCACTCCTCCCGGTCGAAGTGGAACTTTCCCAGTGCGACAAAGGCTTCCGCTCTGGACGGGGCCAGACGGATGGCCGCGTGCAGGTGGTCGGCCTGTGCGCCGGTGCGGCCGAGGCGTCGGCAGCAGGCGCTCATGCTGAGCAGCGCGGCGTATTTCTCCCAGTCACTGCCGGGATCTTCGAGGTACTCGGCATACTTTTCGAGGGCGGCCGCGTCCTCTCCGGCATCGCGCAGTTCGCAGGCGTAGTAATAGCGGGTGCGGCTCGAGCGGTCCCCGTTCCGCCACTCCTGCTCGATGACGCGCAGATTGCGCTCGGTCTTGGCGGCCCTGTCCACCGGATCCGGATGGTGCTCGACCACCAGGTCCTCACGGTGAAGGGTCCGGTCTCCGGGGATCGTCAGGACTTCATGGACGGCGCCGGTCCAGCGCAATCCCGGCACCCTGCGGGCCAGGCGTTCACGCGGGAAGGTGTAGGTGCATCGGCCGGTGTCCGGATCGACCGAGTAGTGGTAGGGCGCGGTGATCGAGTCGAGATCCTCGCCGAGGACGGCGTCCTTGGCCGCGGCGAAGGCCGCCTGGGCCGCGGGGGTTATCACGTCATCGGCGTCGAGCCAGATGATCCAGTCACCACGGCACGCCTCGAGACCGTGATTGCGGGCGGCGGCGAAATCGTCTCGCCAGGCGAAGTCCAGGACCTGCGCGCCGGCCAGTTTGGCGATGCGCGGGGTGTCGTCGGTCGAGCCGGTGTCCACGACGACCATCTCGTCGCAGAAACCGGCCGCCTGCGCCAAAACTCGCCCGAGGGTGCGTTCCTCGTCTCGGACGATCATCGTCAGTGACAGCCGAATGGTCATGGTGATGTCGCTCGGGTCAGGTGCTCTGGCCGGATCCACCACCCGGCGGTCCCACGGGACCGGTGGGACCGGTCGGCCCCCGCTGACCTGTCGGCCCTTGTGGCCCCGTCGGTCCCTGAGGTCCCGCCGGCCCGGGCGGACCGGGCGGCCCCGGCGGGCAGGTCCCGGGCGGGCCGGGCGGCCCCGGCGGTCCGGTGGGTCCGGTGGGCCCCACGGATCCTTGCGGACCGACGGACCCCGCCGACCCGGTCGCCCCTGCATCGCCCGGCCGCCCGGAGGCTCCCGGGCTTCCCGGTGTGCCATGGTCTCCGGTCGGCCCGGGTACGGTGACCGTGTCGGCCCTGCTGGCGGGGACGGAGGCGTACTTGGTGATCGCGGTCCCGATGACGCCTCCCGCTGCCAGGAGACCGGCGACGGCGACAGCGGCGGTGGTGATCGGCAGCTTCAGCATCGGCGCGACCGCACTGTGCTGCACGGGCACGGCGGAGTGCCCGGCGTCGGGAGAATCCGGTGTCTTCGGGAGAGCCGCCAGCATCGCCGGATAAGTGAGTTCGGTCGTCGTCTCACCGACCTGGCCGAGAAGGTCGATCACTTTGAGGGTGACGGCGATCGGCTTGGGTGAATCCAGGACGGCGGGAACGGACACCGCTTCGGTCAGAGCGACCTTGCGGACGGTGGCGGTGGCGCCGTGGTTACGCCGCAGACGTGGGGGGTCACCGATCCACCAGGCGTAGTCGTACGGCCCGGCGCCGTAGGAGCGAAGATGAGCGGTGAGCCGGACGGTGACCGGCACACCGGGCACGTCCGAGGGCCCGGTCGGCTCGATCTCGATCGTCGGGGCGGGTTTCGGGTCCGCGATGGTCAGCATGGTGTCATGACGCGCGAGCGGCACCTGGTAGTGCGCGACCAGGTAGCCGTCGTAGAAGAAGAGACCGGTCATCGGCGCGTCGACCGTGATATCGGTGGCGGGGATGACGAACCGGTGGCGCGGCTCACCGTCGGCCGGGACATCGCAGAAAATGCGGCGGATCAGCGCGGTGACGGCCTCGGTGATCAGTTCTTCCCCGGCGTTGTCCGCGCTCGAAAGCTCGGGCCGGACGAGAAGTTTCGACTGTGCCATTCCCATCCGAACAGGACTGTCCACAATGGTGAGTCCACCGGGATGCTCCAGACTGCCGGTGAGGTGGATGCGCTGATCGTCGAGCAACGCGACGGTCACCTCTCGCCACCGCCACGGGAGGGGGCCCTGCGGCGACTCTGCCGTGCCCGTGGCGAGCCCACGCTCACACAGCCAGGCCAGAACGCGATTGACGCCCGCGGGAGTGAGACCGACCGCCACGTTCGCGGTCGCGTCGAGCAGAAAGTTCACCGGATAGAAAATCGACGAGGCGCCGCACGTCGTCGACATCGCGAGGGTGAGCAGTTTCCGCGCCGAATCGCGGACCACCCTGGCGTCGGACAGCACCAGGCCACCAACGGCCCGGTCCTTCGGTTTGAGGCAGACCGGAAGTGATTCGGGAAGACAGTTGAGCGGCATGCCGGCCAACGACCGCATGACCCGGGAGAAAAGCCGGCGGCGGTAGGCCCGGCGGGCGAACATGGTGTCCAGCCGTGACGCCGGTTTGTCCGTCCCTTGGTAACTGACTTCGAGTTCGTCCATGACGAGATCGGACCGCTTGGGCCGGGCCAGGGTCACGAGCGGAAGATTGCGGCGGGTGGAGCGCACTCCTGGCATCCCGTCGAGGTGGACCGTGCCGTCCGCGGTGAGGTTGACGCGTTTCCACGGCGGGCGGACACCGCCCCGGACCGTCGTGGCCAGCCGCAGCTTCTGACCGGCGAACTCCAGCCGCGGCTTGTCCCAGTGGGCGCGCATGCGGGAGAACGGGGAATGTGAATGGACCACCCGGGTGATCGGTGAGGTCAGCACGGTACGTCTGGTGATCGATTGATCGACGACGCGCAGCTGAATGTCACTGATCACCTCGTGACGTAACTGTACGACGAAATCATGTTCATTGAGCATCGTGCCCCGACCTCACTTACCCGACCGCGGAAACCCCACCTCGATTTCGCCGGATGAATGGTCCGGACATCGAGTGCCGCCGAGCATACACCGAATCGGAAATGGAGCACGGAAATGCGGGGCCCGCCTGGATCACCGCGGCGGGCCGCCCGGACGAGGCGGACTTCGGTCGCCACCCCGACGGTTGGACCGTCGACACCACTCCGGATCACCGGATCGAGTGATCAAAGAGGACAGATGTAACGGTGCGTCGAGGCCTTTTCCACCCTATCGGGTGGTGTCGAGTCACTTTAGTCGCACAGCAGGATGATCATGGTCTTCAGACCTTTTTGGACTAGTTGACGTGCCGCTAACATTCCGCCTCGTTCCACCGAGCAAGTACTCCTCGAAAAACCATTCACATTTGGAGGCAACGAATGTCGAAGACGAAGGTTGCGACCGCCGGGATCCTCGGGCTCGCGTTCCTGTTCGCCGGCGCGGCTCCCGCTTTCGCCGCCACACAGGGCCACCAGCGGACCCTCGCCGCGGCGCCGCAGGGCGTGGTCGCGGCCGCTCCGCAGGTCGCCCCCGCGGTGGCCCCGTTCGTCGCGCCCGCGGTCAAGCCCACCGTCGCCCCGCTGGTGATGCCCGAACTCAAGCCGGTGGTCGCACCGATGGTCGCGCCGGGACTGGTGATCGCCCCCGACGTGCACCCGACGGTTGGCTTGCCCGGCCTGCGCTAGGGAATTCCGCCGAGCATCGATTCTCTCGACAGTACGGTGTGCTTCCCCGTCCGGCCGACTGTCGAGCAGGGGCACCGTGGTCTGGCCCGGGAATGCCCGCCCAGACCACGGTGACCTTTCCGTCCACTATGGACGGGAGAACCGGGTGACGAAGGTCGCCGACGGAACGCCCAGTCCCGTGGCGTCGTCATATCCGGGCGTCACCTGCAACACACCGTCCTCGCCCTCGGTGAAGAGTTCGGGGTCGCTCGCGAAGTGCGACTCGATTCCGAATTCGACCGGCGGGTGCGCCGGATCGACGGGCAGGATGTCACGGATCGCACCACTCTCGCGCATGCTGTACAGCAGTGGGTTGAAGAATCCCAACGGATGCTTGACCGCCTGCACGACATCGGCTTCTATCCCCGCCATCAACGGGGACGACAGGCTGGTGCCGCCGCCCTGCGCGTCCTCGTCGTATTTGCCCTCGGTGATCGACCCGGTATAGCCGATCAGCGCGCTGATGCCCGCGTCCAGCGAGATGTCCGGCCCCACGCGAGCGGCCGGACGGGTGCCGTTGAGCGTGCTCAAAGCGGCAGGCACGGCCGATCGCTGATAGCTCGGCTGGGGATAGTGCGGGCTGACCCCGCCACCGGAACCCCCGGCGAAATCTCCCGGCGGCGCCGTCTGGTACCCGGTCCCGTCGGCGTTCAACCGGGTGGAGTGGCGGCCCCAGACGGTCTCACCGACCACGGAACCGTCGGAGCCAAGGGCAAGACTGGTGCCTCCGACATCGGTGGCCCAGGGATCGTCGGCGGGAAAGGCCACGTAGACCGGGTCGCCGGACTCGGTGTCGCCGTGGTCGCCCGAGGAGAAGTTGAAACCGATTCCCTCCAACGCGCCCTGTTCGAGGACCGAGTCCCAGGAAGCGAGTTCGGCCGGTGAGAACTGTTGTTCACCCTGGGACCAGGATCCCGTCGCGATGTCCGCGAGCCGCTCGTCGACGACCTTGATCGCCGCGTCGAGACCGTTGGAGATCATTTCGGAGCCTGGCCCGGAGACCGCCTGGCAGTCCATCTTGACGTAGACGACCTTCGCGTCCGGCGCCGCCATGTGCACCGCCTCGACGTCGATGGCCGATTCGATCCACTGACCGACGAGGCCGCCCGGTCCGTTGGCGTGCGAGGAGCCGGAGTTCGCATCACCGGAACAGTGCGACGACGACACCTCCGTTTCGGTGTACTGACCGGGCGCGAAGCCGGGCATGCCGTGGTCGGCGAAGAAGTGGTTCGCGTCCGCGAGCATCTCGGGATTACGGTCGTCCAGGAGGATGGCCACCGTGGCGCCCTTGCCGGTGTAGGGGCTGGACTCGAGGCCGTAGGCCTGCCGGATCTGTTGCGGGGTGTACCCGCAGATCGGGGTGGGTGCGGTGGTCTGCCCGTAGGCCGGGGGGATCGAGACCGTGTGCTCGCCCCAGTAGTGCGAACAGGAAGCGTCACGCGAAGCCGACCGGTGAGCGGCGGCATGGGCGGGCTTGGGCTTGGACGGTGGGGCGGAAGGCAGTTGCGTGTACCGGAATCCGGTGACACCGAGGATGTCCCGCCCGAGTTCGGCCGGCACCGACAGGTCACCCTCCACCCCGACCTGGCGGTAGACCCCCTGCGGGGACGGCGTGTCGAACTCGCTGACGTGGGTGGCGAAGGCCTTGTCGAATGTGTCGGCGGTCGTGGTGATCGCGAGGTAGTGCGCGGTGGTCTCGGTGACCGTCATGCCTTGGCCGGTAAGCCAATCATGGACCGCGCTCGCCCGGGCCGGGGTCGGCCCGAATTCCCGCTGGAACTGCTCCGGCGAGCGGTAGTGCGCGTAGTCGGGGGAATGCGGGTCGGACACGGCCGTCGCGGCGGCCGTGAGGCCTGGTCGATCAGCCAGCCATACCCGCAGGGTGAGGACCTGTCCCGGGTCGAGTGGTTTGCCGGTGCCCGACACCGTGGACGGGTTCGGGCTGGGTAGCGTGACTCTGGCCGAGTCGGCCGCGGCCGTTGCCGGCGTCATGGCGACGAGCAGCGCCAAGGCCGCCGAACTCCACCGTCGAACACGACGTCGGGCCGCCGAATGCGGAAGCAAGGGCATGCTTCCTCCGTTCGTGAAGTGGTTCGGGATCTGCGTTTCACAGACTCCCGGCCACGGCCGGCCTGTTGCGATCGCACCCGACTGCCCACTTCAGCGACAATTCCCTGGGCGATATTGTCCGGAATTCACCATCGCACGGGCAATTCCTCCAGCCCGCCGACGATGAGCCCGTCGCGGACGCGTAGTTCGCCGGCCGGCACGGTGAGTTCCAGCGAGGGCAACCGGCGAAGGAGCACCTCCAGCGCACACTGCAGTTCGATCCGCGCCAGCGCCTGGCCCAAGCAGGAATGCGGGCCGATACCGAAGGTCACGTGCGAATTCGGAGAGCGTCGCAGCTCCATGCGCTCGGCGTCTTCGAACGCCTCTTCGTCACGGTTGGCCGCGCTGATGTTGCACACCACGGTCGTCCCACGGGGCAGCGTCGTACCGCCGACCTCGACCGGTTCGCTGAGATAGCGCGGTATCCCGAACCCGAAGTTGACGTCCAGGCGCAACGCTTCCTCGACCGTGGAACGAACCAGGGAGGGGTCGGCCAGCAGCGCTTCCCATCGGCGTCGGTCGTCCAGCAGCATCGCCACCATCTTGCCGATCATGTTCGCGCTCGTCTCGTGCCCGGCGACCAGCAGAATCTGGCCCGTGGACACGAGTTCGGCTTCCGAAAGCCGCCCGTCTCCGGCGTCCGCGATCGCGATCAGCTCACTCAGCAGGTCGTCACCGGGCTTCGCGCGTTTGGCGGCGATGTGCCGATAGAAGTACTCGTCGATTTCGTTCTGGGCCGCCACGATCTCTTCGCGGCTGTACCGGGTCAGGTTGAGCATCGTGTTGGACCAGAACGCGAATCGCTCCCGGTCGTCGGCCGGGAGTCCGATGAGTTCGCAAATGACCCAAACCGGCAGGGGATGCCCGAAATCACCGACGAGATTCCCCGGGGCGCCTCGCGAGACCATCCCGTCGAGCAGCTGGTCCGCCATCGCCATGATCGCCGGGCGCATCGCGTCCATCCGCTTCGTCGAGAACGTCCTGCCGAGGACCTGGCGCCATCGTCGGTGTCCCTCCCCGGTCGGCGGAGTCGGTGTCGGCTGGAACGCCGCGCCTTCGGTGTCGCTGACCGTTGCCGCGTCTTCGGCGGTCAACTGACGGCTGAACCGCGGGTCGGACAGGATCTGCCGGACGTCTTCGTAGCGGGTCAGGAGCACCACCTCGTCGCCGCTGGCCATGCGCACGCGGGCCAGCGGCTCTTCCCTGCGCAGCCGCGCCCACTCCGTGGCCGGTTCCAACGGCCCTGGATTGCGAAACGGGTACTGGGGTATCGCTTCCTCGGTTTCGGCATGCACGAAAAGCCCTCCCGGAATGAGGCGACCGGCCGACCTCAATTTACCGGCTTACCGTGTGGCCGGCCGGAACCAAGCGTGCCGCCGTGCCGTTTCGACACGTTTTCCTTGCCCTTACACACTTTCACCCTTGCGACGGAGGAACCTTGGTGCTACGTGAATACTGGTTGATCACGCACCTTCTACGTCGCCGGAGTCGTTCGTGACAGATCACGACCAGGAAGGCATCGGGCAGGGGGTCGGCCTCACGGCGTTGCAGGTCGCGGCCGCACGAGCCGTGCACGCCGACCAGGAACGCCCCCTCGTCGACGACCGGTTCGCCGCGGCCTTCGTCCGCGCCGCTCACCGGGCGAGGCCGATGCCGAGCAGCCTCCACGAAGCCCGGACCCGGTTCGCGGACGAGCCGGTCTGGCTGGACAGCTCGACCTACATCGGCGTGCGCACCCGGTTCTTCGACGACTATTTCGCCCGCGCCACGGCGGCGGGTGTCCGGCAGGCGGTCATCCTGGCCGCCGGTCTGGACGCGCGGGCCATGCGGTTGCGTTGGCCGCCGAACACCACCGTCTACGAAATCGACCATCCTGGCGTCCTGGAGTTCAAGGACACCGTGCTCGACCAGGCCGTTCCTTCCTGCGACCGCCGCGTCGTACCCGTCGATCTGCGCGACGACTGGTCCAAGGCGTTGCTGGAAACCGGCTTCGCGCCGCGGGAGCCGACCGCCTGGCTGGCTGAGGGCCTGCTTCCCTACCTTCCGCCGGACGCTCAGCGGGAGCTGTTCACCACGGTCGGCCGCCTGTCCGGCCCCGGCAGCTGGTGGGCGATCGAGCACACGAGGAACCTCGCGGACCTGCTTGACAGCCCCGAATTCGACGAAGTGGCCCGCGACACGGACATGGACGCCCGGCCCTTGCTTCACGCCGACGACCGCACTTCCGCCGTCGAGTCGCTGCGCGCGTCGGGTTGGACGACGACCGTCCAGCCCGCCACCGGCGTGGCGCGGGACTACGGTCAGGAGATCGGCCCGCTGGTACGGCGGCTGGTGGAACTGAGCGAGTTCGTCGTCGCGCACCGCGTGTGATCGCGATATTCACCTGAATGATTCTTGTGGAACGACGGACGCACACGCTCGTCCCAAAGAGCGGCATTCGACTTTTGTTTGTTTACCTCACGCACATCTGACGTCCTCGACATATTGGGTTCGGCGCCGCCGATGGTTCTCAGGATTGACCGGCCCTGGCAGTGCGGTCAGGGCCAGTTATCCACCCTTGGAGGAGAATTCGTGTTACGGAAGCGCATCGCGGCCGCGATCGTGACGGCAGCGGCTCTCGTCGGTTCGGCGACGGCCGTGGCCGTCACCTCGTCCACCGCGCAGGCGGCGACGAGCGTGCCGGCGTTCGACCACATCGTGCTGGTGATGTTCGAGAACCACGCCTACTCGCAGATCAACGGCAGCTCCAGCGCACCCTACTTCAACAGCCTGGCCGCCCAGGGCGCGAAGTTCACCCAGTCCTACGCGGTCACTCACCCCAGTGAGCCGAACTACCTGGCGATGTTCTCCGGATCGCCCCAAGGACTCACCGATGACAGCTGCCCGCACACCTTCACTGGTAACAACATCGCGGCACAACTGATCGCGGCGGGCAAGACCTTCAACAGCTACTCCGAGAGCATGCCTTCGGATGGCTACACCGGTTGCAGCAGCGGCAAATACGCGCGCAAGCACAACGCGGCGCCGTCGTTCAGCAACGTGCCGGCGGCCAGCAACCTCATGTACACCGACTTCCCCTCCTCAGCGAACTACGCGAGCCTGCCGACTGTGTCCTACATCGACCCCAACCTGTGCAACGACATGCACGACTGTTCGGTCGGCACGGGTGACACCTGGCTGAAGAACAACCTGGACGCCTACGCGCAGTGGGCGAAGACGCACAACAGCCTGCTCATCGTCACCTTCGACGAGGACAACGGCAGTTCGTCGAACCACATCTTCACCGCGTTCGTCGGCGCACACACCCAGGTGGGTTCCTTCTCCAGCCAGATCAACCACTACGGCGTGCTGAGCACCATCGAAAGCGCTTACGGCTTGTCACACCTCAACTCGGCCTCGGCGATCACCAACGTGTGGAACTGACCGGCCGCGGATTTTCGCGTAACCGGAAGTGATCCCCCGCTCGCGGGCAGCGTCGCCCGCGAGCGGGCTTCCGCCGAACTCACGGAGGTAGGGCACTCGTGTACCTGTCCACGATCGACCATCCGCATGCCGGAGACGGCGCCGCGAAGCCACCACGCAAAAGGGCACTGTTTCTGCTCGGTGGCAACGTGTTCGCGCTCGGCGCGGTCAGTCTGATCACCGACATCTCCTCGGACATGGTGACCGCGGTGCTGGCGGTATATCTGATCGTCGGCCTCCATCTGAGCCCCGCGGCGTACGGCGTGATCGATGGCACCTACACCGGTGCGACGGCACTGCTGCGGCTGGCCGGAGGCTACCTCGCCGATCTGGTGCGCCGGCGTAAGTTCGTCGCCGGCCTGGGCGCCGGGTTGTCTGCGGTGGCGAAACTCGGGTTGCTGGCGGCGGGCAACGCCGTCGGTGCGATAGGCGCGGTGATCGCCATCGACCGCACGGGCAAGGGATTGCGCACCGCACCGCGTGACGCGTTGATCACCCTCTCGACACCGCCGCAGCTCTACGGCCGTGCCTTCGGCATTCACCGGATGATGGACACGGTCGGGGCGTTCGCCGGACCTCTGGTCGCGCTGGCCGTTTTGGCCGTCACCGCGCAGGCCTACGACGCCGTACTCGTGGCCGGTAATCGTGAGGGATTGGCTGCGCAGCACCTCAGCCGACGTCGCGGAGGAATGCACGTTACAGGCGGGTACTGTTTGCGCTACCCGGACCAGTGTTACTGACCGCGATCCTGTCCACCCGTTCCGAATCGCCATCTGGACCGGGCTAAACGTTAGCGGTACCAGAAGCTGCTGACCGGTAGCCTCTCCCCGCGCAACCAACCATTTGACTGGCCACAAGGCCACCCCTGCCGCGATCGGATGCCCGGCACGAGCTGCCACCCACCGGTCTACAACTCGGTGCGTTCCGGGCAGCCGGTGGACCACCGAGCACGGCGACGAGTCTCCAAGGTGGCGACACAGCTCTCCTCGTGTACGCAGGGCGGGTTCGCCCGATCGACGGTGACGAGGACAATGGTGGTGTGCAACCGCTCAGTACAACGGACGACACGCGGGTGCGGATGAGCAGGCAGCGTGCTCGGAACACTGCTGCGGAGACCGGACTTCGCCGGCACCTACACCGGCTCGGGCTGCGCTATCGCGTTCATCGGCGCCCCATCGCGTCGATCCGCCGTGAAGCGGACGTGGTCTTTGGTCCCGCCAAGGTCGCAGTGTTCGTGGACGGCTGCTTTTGGCACGGATGTCCAGAGCATGGTACCTGGCCAAAGCGCAACAGCGAGTTCTGGCGAAGCAAGATCGAGAAGAATCGCGCACGGGATGTCGACACCGATCAGCAGCTCGCGGAGGCAGGTTGGCTGGCGGTCCGGGTGTGGGAGCACGAGGATCCCGAGGTAGCAGCGAAGCGGGTCGCGACTCTGGTCACGGCACGCCGGTAGCGGTTCCCCGGTCCCGATACCCGGAATTGTCGGTGGGGTCAGCTAATGTTCTCAGCGTGGGAACACGACCGTTCACGATGATCGACCTGTTCGCAGGCTGCGGAGGCATGACCTCGGGTTTCATGGCCGCCAAGGGCTACAGGTCTGTGATGGCGGTCGAGTTCGACCTGAGTGCGGCCGCGACCTATGCGGCTAATTTCGGCGAGTCCCATACCCGCTACGCCGACATCGCCGAGATCTCGGATGATGAGATACCCAGGGCCGATGTGATCATCGGCGGTCCACCTTGCCAGGGCTTCTCCAACCTCGGCTCCCGCAATGTCAACGATCCGCGCAACAAGCTCTGGAAGGAGTACATCCGCTTTGTCAGGCACGCCCGCCCCAAGGTCTTCGTGATCGAGAACGTCGACCGGTTCTTCTCCTCCAGCGAATTTGCGCTCCTACAGGCCGAAGTGCGGCCGGGCGGTCTGCTTGAGGAGTACAAGCTGGCCGCAGGATTCCTCCTGGCGGCAGACTTCGGGGTACCCCAACGGCGGAAGCGGACCATTGTCATTGGATCGCGGATCGGTCCCATCCCGCTACCCGACCCCACCCACATCCGGCCCGGCGCCATGGGCGACGAACCCTACTGGCATACCACCCGGGATGTGCTCGACGGGCTCCCCCGGGTGCCTGCGACGCGTGAGTTGCCGGACTCGTGGACCAACGTCTTCGGGGAGTCGTTACGAGGCCCCTTTAAGAGCCCTGACCTGCACATCGGCCGTAATCCGACACAACTTTCGCTCGACCGGTATCGGGAGATCCCGCCTGGCGGCGGTCGGTTCAACCTGCCCGATCATCTCCTGTCCCGTTGCTGGAGGGAGAAGAAGACCGGTACGACCGACGTCATGGGCCGGATGCGCTGGGACATGCCGTCGCTAACGATCCGAACCGAGTTCTACAAACCAGAGAAGGGCCAGTACCTACACCCTCAGTGGCACCCTAAGGAACCGGACCTCAGCGTCGACCGGCCGATCACACATCTCGAGGCCGCACGGCTACAAAGCTTCCCCGACGAGTTCCTGTGGTGCGGTTCCAAGATCGAGATCGCGAAGCAGATCGGCAATGCAGTGCCGCCGATGCTGGCCGAGGCGATCGCTCGCCACCTCAAGCCTTACCTAAGAGGCACTGTGAGTGGCCGACGACACAGGAAGACCTCCTGCCGCCTGTGCAAGCCGACGGGTCAGTAGCGGATGTCGGGGACCGGCTCGACGGGCTCGCCGGGGCGCGAGACGGCGTAGTGGTCGCCGGAGATCTCGACAACCGGTCGACCGTCGGTGTCGTCTGCAACTTTGACCAGACGAATCGACAGAAACGTGCCCTTCTCAGGCACCGGCAACCCCAGCGCGGATGCGATCTTGGGACTGTCGTTCTGGTGTCCCAGGACTGCGATGCCCTCCTTCCGCAGATGGCGCCGCGCGTCGCGACAGCGTTTCAGTCCATCCTTCTGTTGGGCCACGGTCACGGCTGTGTTGCGGTCGATCGGACATCCCTGGACGCAGCGCAGCAGTTCGTTGATCCTCTGCTGCCCAGACCCCGCGCTACGAATGCGGTCAACCGTGCTCTGCGGAAGTGACAACAGCAGGTTGCGGGGGAGTGAGGCATTGCGAGCGAGCCATACGATCGAGCCTCTCGCCTGCTTAGTGATGGTGGTCTTGCCGTCCTTGTTGCGCCCTCGGTTGAGGACCTCGGGTCGGATCCGGATAACGCCCACGTCGAAGGCACTCTTGTGGTCGTCGGCGCTCATCAACAGGCATAGATGTCCCATCGCCTCGGTCGGAATCGCCCAGGTCCCCGTGATTGAGAACTTCGCGTCGATCTCGTGACCTGCGACCTCGTAGTCCATCTTGGCCCCGTAGTGCAACTCGAACCCCGCACGTGTGACGATCTCGACCTTGGTCCCTAGGTAGGTCTTCTCCGTCTTGGCAAGACCGGCGATGTCGAAACGTCCCGTGCGCTGGCCATCCAGTACCTCGTCCAGAGACTGCCGGAAGATCGAGCCGAAACGTGCTTCCAGGTCCTCGTGACCGCGGAACCAAGCGACTACCTCGTCCAGTCCCTGGTCGACCGATCCAGTACCGCCCTGCCCGGGCCTAGGAGTCCCCCCGGCGACCAACTCGAACAACGTGCTCGTATCACCCATGAGAGCAAAGTATCCTGAACGGTGACGCTACGTGAAGGCCCTTTCGTACACAGCGCCAAGAGTCGACTCAGTGCGAGGTCGCCGCCACGGTACAACGATTCGAAGACACTGCAAGGCAAGGTGTAATGTCTAGTCTTTTCATACGATAAGGAGCTTGGGTATCGTGCGTTGAACCGCGTCACGAACCCGCGAGATCGAAGGTCGCTCGTTGTGAGCGCATCGATCGCGCTCGGCAGTCAGGCAGCCGAGTGGGCGGTCGGGATAAGGGGAAAGTGACATGTCCACGTGGCGCGAGAGTGTTCCAGTCGCCGGTTCGGTGATCTTGACACCGGATGCACGGGCTCTCGACAGCCTCGGACGCAACCATTCGCTGCCAACAGCGTTGGCCGACCTGGTCGACAACTCGATCGATGCGCAGGCCTCCGAGGTCTTGATTCGCTTCGTGCGGCAGTCAGGCAGGCTACGTGCCTTGTACGTGGTCGACAATGGACGCGGGATAGGGCCGCAGGAGATCGACGCGGCCATGACCGTCGGGGCTCGTCGGGACTATGGGCAGGGCGATCTCGGTCGCTTCGGTGTGGGCATGAAGTCGGCGTCGTTCAGCCAGGCGCGGTCAGTCACCGTGATCTCCAAAACTCGTTCCGTGCCACCTGTGGGACGGCGGTGGGTGATCGACAGCGCCCGTCGCGACTTCTCGTGTGATGTGATCCCTGTTGCCTTCTGCGTTGAAGAATTCGATCGCACATGGCGGATACCGGAGACGGGCAGCGGCACCGTCGTGCGTTTGGATCAGGTGTCCGGCTTTCCGGCAACGGACGATTCTGTCCGTGTCGAGAAGTTCGTGACGCGCAAGATACTCGAGATCCGGCAGCACCTCGGCCTGGTTTTGCACCGGATCCTCGAGGCGAACCGGGTTCGCATCGTGTTGGACGTCGAGGACGTCGACAGCCCCTATCCCGGTCCGTCGTTCGATGTCGAGCCGATCAACCCATTCGGATACATACGCTCGGGCCACAGCGATTATCCCAAGCATCTGGTCGCGACGTCCGAAAATCAAAAGATTGTGCTACGTTGCCACATCTGGCCGGGGCGGTCTCGTACCCTGCAGTTCCGTCTCGGCGACAGCCCTTCCGCCCATCAAGGCCTGTACATCTATCGGAACGACCGTCTGTTACATGCGGGCGGCGACTGGGGAGGCCTACACGCCACGGACGCCGACCTTCAACTTGCCCGCGTAGCCGTCGATATCGACAACGACATCGCCGGCCTGTTCCGAATGAACCCCGAGAAGTCACGGGTCACCACCGGACCGGAGTTCGCCGCTCTCGCCGAGACTGCGATCGCCGAAGATGGCACTCAGTTCGCGGACTATCTGATCGAGGCCGAAGCCGTCTATCGGAGGTCTCGCCAGCGGACTCGCTCCCGTCGTACGATGATCCCCCCAGGCAAAGGTTTTGGACCGGGGCTGCGTGCGTCGATCGAGGACGAGATTCCACTGTTGGATCGCGAAGACGGCATCAGTATAAAGTGGCGACGGTTTCATAGAGACGACTTCTTCCAGGTCGATCGAGAGTCGCGAACCCTCTGGCTAAACGATGCTTACAGACCCGAGCCCAAGGGTGAACGGCACAGCGTAAATGACGCCCCTCTCCTCAAAGCCCTGCTGTACCTGTTGGTGGAGGACGTTTTCCAGGGCGAGTACCTAGGCCCTAAGGACAAGGACAACATCGAGCTCTGGCGGGAGATCCTGACAGCCGCGGCAAAAGAACAGTCGAGCGCTCGTGACTGATCTTCCACCCGATCGCCACCTCGACAGCAGGGGGCTCAAGGCCTGTCTGGCCACCAGCGCGCCGGTGGAGATACCGATCGAGGGGACACCGCCGATCCGATTGTTCATCGACCCCTACCAGCCGGCAGTGGGCATCCGCTGCCACGACGACGGCAGCAGCCCGGAAACCGAACTAGATCACCTACGTGTGCGCACGATCCACCACGACGGGACACCCAAGATCGAAATAGCCATCACCGAGCAGGCCCTGTTCATAGATGGATATCCCGTACTCTGCGCTATCGCCGATCGCGTCCAGTTGGGCGGGTCGCGACTGGCGTCTGCGCTGTCCGAAACGGTCCGGTTCCTCGGACAGCTACTGCATCGCACCGATGGCATGTCGCAAGACGCCGAAATCGGGCTGTTCGGGGAGCTTCTGTTTCTCCTAGGGCTCCTCGGCACAGTCGGCACCGAGACAGGAGTCCAGGCGTGGCTTGGTCCCGAGACCGAGGAACACGACTTCAGCCTGCGCGGACTTGACCTGGAGGTCAAGACGACAAGTGCCGAACGTAGAAGGCACTGGATCTCGTCCGTGTCACAACTGGAGGCCAAGCCGAACCGCGACTTGTGGTTTGTCTCCCAACAGGTGACCCAGACCGGTACCGGTGGTCGTACTCTGGCCGAGCTGGTCGAGGTCGTCCGCACCAGAGTCGGAGCCTCGACAGTCCGGACACTCTTCGAGGAACGGCTCGACGCCTCAGGTTGGCGCGGCACGTTTGCCACCAGACTGCGCCGACAATGGCTTCGTCGCAGCGAAGCGGCAACCTACCGTGTCGATACAGACTTTCCACGCCTTTCCGAACCCGCCCTGCGCCTGCCCACCACGGCGACCGGTCGCATCGTCCAGGTTCGCTACGAAATCGACCTGACCGGCGTCCCATCCGCGCCAAATCCCCCATCGTTCATTAGAACCGCAGTCCGCATGGAGCGCTGACATGACTACCCCGTTCACTGAGGCACACCTCGCGGCTCTGGCTGCCATGGACAAACTTGGACGTCCAGCCGATCTCGTCGGCATGGCGGCCGATCATGCGAAATGGATTGACGGCGATATCACTGTCGACGCCAACGCACTCCTCGACTACCTCACCACTGCCGGAGTCAATGACCCGCTCTGGTCGCAGCTACGTACCCAAACGGTCGTCTGGGACGCCGCTGTCGGACCTGGGTGGGCAGACAGTACGCCTGCCAACACACAGCAACGCCGGGCCGTCATCACGAGGCGCTTGAACCTTGACGAGCCCACGACGCAGTTGCTCAACACGAAGATACCGGTCGCGGGCATCGAGCTTCCCACCGTCATCGCTCGTGAGTGGACGCCGTGGTACACGGACGAGATCCGCCGCCACAGGTCCTACTATTGGAACCACTACATCGACCATCTCCAGCGCAACGGATGGGCGCCTGACGCGCGAGCCTCGCTGGACATCGCAACCGACAGAGTCGTCGAACGGCTCACCGATCCCACGCAGCCCGAGGCTTACAAAGCCAAGGGCCTCGTCGTCGGCTATGTCCAAAGCGGTAAGACGGCCAACTTCACCGGCGTCCTCGCCAAGGCGATCGACGCCGGCTACCGTTTGATCATTGTCCTCACCGGTACTACTGACCTGCTGCGAGCACAGACACAACGCCGACTCGACATGGAATTGGTCGGGCGTGAGAACATCCTCGCAGGCATCGACGAGAATGATCCGCTCGCTACCGATGGTCTGGATTACCAGCTCGACAAGGACTGGATCGGTCGCCGATTCCTCGAACATGGCACTCTGCCGCGGCGTGCAGGGCGCCCCAACATCCACCGGCTGACCACTCAACGCGGGGACTACAAGAGCCTCCAACAGGGCATCATCGCGCTCGACTTCCCCCGGCGCGATGAAGATCGACCGATCTATGATCCCGCCAATCTCTTTACGACAGACGCACGACTTGCCGTGGTGAAGAAGAATGCTTCGGTCCTGACCAAGCTCGTCGCCGACCTGCGAAAGAGTGCCGCCAGAACCGAGGACCTTCCCGTCCTGATTGTCGACGACGAGTCCGATCAGGCATCGGTCAACACAAGTAACCCCAAAAAATGGCAGGAAGACCAGAAACACCGGACTTCGATCAATCGACTTATCGCTCAATTGCTCGGCATGCTTCCTCGAGCCCAGTACATCGGATACACCGCGACACCCTTCGCGAACGTCTTCATCGATCCTAACGACGCCGAGGACATTTTCCCCAACGACTTCCTTATCTCGCTCGCTCGGACCCCAGGTTACATGGGGTCCGCAGACTTCCATGACCTCGATTCGAATGATGACGCTCGAAACTTCGCGAACTCCAACGAGAAAGCGCACATCCGAATCCTGCCCCCCGCGCCATCTGAGGACGATCACGACCTTCGTGAAGCCATGGACGCGTACGTCCTCGCTGGAGCCATCAAACTCTACCGACGTGAAAATGGTCAAGGCGAGTTCAGGCACCACACCATGCTCGTCCACGAGAACATGAAGACGGCCGTGCATCGCGAGCAGGCCGAGCGGATCCGGCGCCTGTGGGACATGTCGGGTTACTACACCTCGACAGCGCACGAACGGCTTCGCATACTATTCGAGCGCGACCATCTGAAGGTGATGCAGGCACGGTCGGACGGCGCACCGGTGCCCGACGATTTTGCAGCATTGGCGCCATACCTCGCTAAGACCATCGCGCAAATCGGCGAGAGTGGCAACCCTGTTCTCGTAGTCAACTCGGACAAGATCGAGGGCGAGGATCTCGACTTCGACCAGAACCCCGTCTGGCGCATCTTGGTCGGTGGTAACAAGCTTGCCCGAGGCTTCACAGTTGAAGGCCTTACCGTCTCGTACTATCGGCGAGTCACGAAACAAGGTGACACATTAATGCAGATGGGCCGCTGGTTCGGTTACCGAAAAGGCTACCGTGACCTCGTCCGATTATATGTCACCAAAGAATTGTACGACGCATTCGAGGCGGTTTGCCGCGACGAAGAGTACTTCCGCAGTGAGCTCCGTCGGTACTCTGAATGGGTCGACGGCCGCCCCCAGGTCACCCCAGCACAAGTGCCGCCCCTCGTTGCGCAGCACCTGCCATGGTTGAAACCCACCGCCACCAATAAGATGTACAACGCGAGACTGACGGAACGCCGTTCGCCCGGACGTGGAATCGAACCTACCGCATACCCGATCCTGCCTAACGATATCGCCGACAACGTCGAGACCATGCTTCCATTGATCGAGACAGCCACACAACGAGCGCGATTCAAACTGTCCAAGGCCCGCGACTACCCGGCATACATCGGACTCCTCCCGCACGCGGCACTGATCAGCGCCCTCGATGCGCTCCGCTGGGCGGACAACGACAACTTCGCACCTGATCTGCGTTGGCTCAAGACCCTCACCCCCCAGCAAATCGAGGACTGGGCCATCATCGTGCCTCAACTGACCGACCAATCACCGACTTCGAAAATTCTCGGTAACGGTCCCTTTAGTCTGCACAAGCGGCAGCGTCGTCGCTCACCATATTTCGGCGCCATAAGCGATCCGAAACATCGACTCGCGGCCGATCGAATTGCTGGCGTCGACAGCTCCATCGTCGACCCTGATGCAGATGCGTGGCGCGGTCCCGGCCGAGGATCGGTCATGCTGTATCCGGTCTTCGAAGGAAACGAGCCGTTGATTCACGGCGACGAGGCCACGCCCGGGTCGCTGGTCATATGCTTCCGTATCACGGCCCCACCGAGCACTCAACCCCGCAACGGCAGATTGATCACCTTCGTGACCCAGGACAGCCGACGCCCAACGAAAGCGATCGTAGACGCGAGTTAGAAGGAGACCTCAGCTCGATCCTTCGACGGCCCCGATGCGCCGCTTGGCATCTGCCGTGCAGCGGAAGGGGGTCTTTGTCAGGGGCTTCGCAAGGATCCACTCACACTTGCCGTGTCCGCTTTCGGGAGTTTTTTGACCAGTGTCACCAGGTCTTCGAAGTCCCGCAAACGCTTCTGATTCATAAGTCGATCGAAAGTCGCTTTAGGCGGCCACTTTTCCGGATTTCGGGTTTCGCGTGCCTCAAGTTCGATCGCCTTCGCCAATGCCGGCAGGTCGAGGTGGTAAACCCAGTCAACAGCACCGGAACCATCAGCCAGGATGCGGAGCATGGACGGCCGAGGCTCGGCGGTGATCACTCCGAAATGGGGCATCCTACCCCGACGTTGTGTAACCAACTTGTGCCCTTGGGACACACAGTCCTGCGCGCGGTCTGTCCGCAGGGACCACTTCACAGATAATGCGGCGGCCAACTCGGGGGCCGCATCGAATTGTGGAATCCCGATAGCAACGTCGATTTTCAGCAGAGACTCCTCCGGCATCTGTCCTATCAGCTCCTGGACCAGCTCGGCGTTGATATCATACCCGTCGGCGATTTTCTTCACGAGTTTCGCCATACGTCGTCGCGTCGGCGTGTCGGGTAGGTTGGCCACCTGCGACTCGAGCTCTTTGACTGAGGTGTCGGACTGTCGGTAGTTTGAGCGGAACTTTGGGAAGACATCGAGGTGCTCGTATTGGCTGAACCGCAGTGCCGAGTACGAGTTGTCGATAACGAGGTCTGGTCGAACCGCGCTCAGACAGTCGATTACCTTGCGCTCCAATACCAGGCCGTTCTGATCGGGCTTCACGTCGCCTGCGACGACGCCTAGGACCTCCAGGAACCTCTCTCCCAGCCGCACAGAGAGATCATCGGACGCGTCCGATGTGTTCGGTTTGCCATTCTTGGGGCGGTAGCCACAGAGGTCCCGGGTGAAAGATGCAGGCACGGGTCACACTCTGCCTCAAGACGTTCTTTCTGCTCAAGTCACCCTGCGGCCTACTGCGCCTCTGCTACTCTCCTCCCCATGAAGCGCTCCTACACGACCACGCCGGAGAGTGTCCCGGCGCGCTGACTGCTGTTCTTGCGAAGCCCCGGGGCGAGTGCCCCGGGGCTTCGCCATGTGGTCACTCGTCCCTCGAATCCAGAGGAGACCACGATGAAGGACCACCGCAAACTAGGCCGTGAGCTGGGGATTTTCGGTACCGACCCGCTGATCGGCGCAGGGTTGCCGTACTGGCTGCCTGACGGCGCGATCGTTCGGCACGTCCTGGAGGAGTACATCCGGGACGAGGAGCAGCGGGCCGGGTACCAGCATGTGTATTCGCCCGTGCTCGGCAAGCGGGAGATGTACGAGATTTCCGGGCATTGGGACCACTACAGCGACGACATGTATCCCCCGATGGAGGTCGGTGGCGAGCAGCTTGTGTTGCGGCCGGGGATGTGTCCGCATCATGCGCTGATCTACCGGTCCCGAGGGCGCAGCTACCGTGAGCTGCCCCTGCGGATCGCGGAGCTGGGTGGGATGTACCGCTCCGAGTTGTCGGGGGTGCTCGGCGGGCTGAGTCGCGTCCGGGCGATTCAGCTCAATGACGCGCATATCTTCTGCACCCTCGACCAGGTCGCGGAGGAGGCGCAGGCGGCGCTGGCCATGATCAGGCGGGCGTACGCCGCGCTCGGTCTCCGGCCGGCTCGCTACCGGCTTTCGCTGCCTGGTGAGGGTGGGAAGTACGTGGCGGAGCCGGAAATGTGGCGGCGCGCGGGTGCTTTGCTGACCGAAGTGCTCGACCGGTCCGGGCTGGCCTACGAGTCCGTTCCGGGCGAGGCGGCCTTCTACGGTCCCAAGATCGACGTCCAGGTCGCCGACAGCGCGGGTCGCGAGGCGACACTGTCCACCGTCCAGGTCGATTTTCACCAGCCCGAGGGGTTCGATCTTCAGTACATCGGTGCCGACGGCGCGCGGCATCGGCCGGTGATGGTGCATCGCAGCGTCATCGGGAGCATGGAACGGGCCGTCGCGCACCTGATCGAGCAGCATGGCGGGGCCTTTCCCGCGTGGCTTGCGCCGACCCAGCTGGTGATCCTCCCAGTCTCCGGTGGGGAAATGGCGGCAGCCGAAGACCTCCTCGACCGGTGCTCCGGTCTCCGTGCGCGGTTGGCACCGCCGGAGGAGGGCAGCTTGGGCGCCCGCATCCGCACCGCCCGGCTAGTGCCTTACCAGGCCGTGATCGGCGCCAAGGAGGCCGCCGACGGCCGGATCGCGCTTCGGCTGCGTGACGGTCGCCGACTGGACGCCATGCCGGCCGCAGACATGGTCGACCGCGTCACCGCGGTGGTCGGCAGGCGAAGCCTGGAACTCTAATCCTGGTCGCGGCGGGCCTGGTCGTACTGCTCCCAGGCCCGCCGCTGGATTTCGTCCCGGTGGCCCATCAGATCGGCGAGGATCTCCGCGGAATCCGGCGGCGGTTCCGGTATCGGGCGGGTGAGCTGCCCGTAGAGGAACCGGCATGCCTCGTCTTCGGTGGAGAACCGCGCTATCTCCCTGGTGGTCCCACGCTCCTGGAGCGTGAGCAGGCACCCGTCATCCGGCTCGTGGAGCACGTAGTACGGGTCCTGTAATGGCCCAGCGGGCCGGGGGATGCCCAGGATCAGGTACTGCGACTCGGGCACTTCCGCCTGTCGGAGTGCCTCGTCGAGTTCGATCCGGTCCATTGTCCGCTTCCCGTCAGTTCACGATCTCCAGGTAGCCGTTGTCGACGAGCCATTGTGTGTCCGCATGCTGCGGCGGCACCAATTGCCCGGGGAAGTAAACGTCGTTCAAGCGGTACTGCAGGCCACCACCGGGCTGGCCGAACCAGGGTGCGGCGGGGCCGGAATCGACCTGGAAGTCCTTGAGCACCTTGAAGACGTAATAGCCGTTGGGAAACCTGCGCGTGAAGGTGTCCAGGTTGCTGGGCGGGATGGCACGCCGCGAGTAGATCACGCCGAACGGGGCGAGGAAGCGCCCGGTGGTCGGCCCGAAACGGTCGATGAACTGTCCGGTCGAGAGCGTGACGGTGACGGGTGTACCGGCGAAACCGTCGTTGGGCGGATAGCGCCAGCCGCCCTGGTTGTTGTTCGCCGTCGGATCCCAGTAACAGCCGAGGAACATGTCCGAGGACATTTCGTCCGTGCGCTTGTAGTTCCGCAGCAGGTCCCCGACCAGACCGCGCGTCGGCAGCTTCGCCGGGCCGAGGCGCCAGTCGCCCTTGTAGTACGGCTCCAAGGGAACCGGCGGACGGTCGGTGCGCGACCCGCTGCCGGTGGCCGGGCAGGACGGGGGGTGCGGTGGTCTCGGGGTCGGGTGGCTCACGGGTGAACTGGTCAGGTGCGCCTTGTCTGGCTGGGCTTGGGCGACCGCCTCACCCGCGCCGAAGACGACCGCCAGTGACGCGGCGAGTGCGACCAGGAGGCGCCGGGAATTCCGCATTGTTCTCCTTTCGATGCGATGCACGGACCGCGAAAAGCGGCTCCTCACCGTCATCGACAGGAAGCGGGTATGCGGTTGAGTGCGTACGGGCCAGCCCACTCCTTCGGAGGGTTCCAGGTGGGTGACTACCGAAAGAAAACCGTTGGGCCACAAGGAATACCGGCGACGCCGAAACGAAATCCCCTGTGGTGGCAAGAATGACGACCCCGCAGAATGTCTACCCGAGCGACGTCACCATTACGTCGCCGTTGGGAGATCAGCTTTCGTCCGTGCGCCGCGCGCGGGCGCGTCGCTTTCCTTCGTGCATGGCCTGCACTCGTGGGACGGGGATCTCGTGGCCTTCCGCGATCAGCCCCGAGTCCAGGTCCGCAGGCTGCGGCATCGCGGTCGCCCACGGATTCTTCCCGGCCAGCAACCGGATCGCGGTGTGCACGGTGAAGTCCGCCGGGCTGACGCGGTCAATGTCTTCCCACGCCACCGGAAATGACACCGGTGTGCCCGGCCGGATCCGCGGACTGTAGGGGGCGACCACGGTCGCGCCGCCGGAGCGCGTCGAATCGAGGAAAACCTTGCCGCCACGATCTTCGCGGATGAACGCGGTCGTGGCGAGCGCCGGGTCGAGCCGTTCCGCGCGGGCGGCGATCGCGCGCGTCGCGGCGGCCAGGTCGTCTACCGGAATCCGGCCGTCGACGGGCGCGAACACGTGCACTCCCTTGGCGCCACTGGTTTTCACGACGCTCCCGAGCCCGGACTCGGTCATCACCTGCCGGACCAGCAGGGCGGCGCGCACCGCCAGAGCGAAGCCGTCGTCGCCGGGCGGGTCGAGGTCGAGCACGAGGTAACCGGGATGTGGTCCGCGATCGACGCGGATGAGCGCCGGGTGGTACTCCACCGCGCGCTGATTGGCGAACCACAACAGCGTGCGACGGTCGTCGCACAACGCGTACGACACCTCACGCCGTGAACTCTCCGCCCACAGCCCGACGGTGCGCACCCACGACGGGGTGTACTTCGGAACGTTCTTCTGCATGAACGGTTTCTGCCCGCGAAGCACCCTGATCACCGACAGGGGCCGGCCGCGCAACTCCGGCACGAGGCGGTCGGAGACGGCGTCGAGGTAGTCGACGAGATGTCGTTTCGTCGCCCCTGAGCCCTCGAACAAGGGTTGGTCGAGGTTGGTCAGCTCGACACCCTGCCGGCTCTCCGCAGCGCTCATCGGATCATTTTGGCGTCTGCGACCCGCGCGCGCCGCACGAACCGTGCGATTGGGGGGATGTCGATTGTCGGTGCCCAGGCGCACAATCGGCCCGTGGACCCTGGAGAGTCTGCGGAATCGGTTCCGT
This sequence comes from Amycolatopsis pigmentata, assembly GCF_042684065.1. Classification (NCBI taxonomy): domain Bacteria; kingdom Bacillati; phylum Actinomycetota; class Actinomycetes; order Pseudonocardiales; family Pseudonocardiaceae; genus Amycolatopsis; species Amycolatopsis pigmentata. The sequence goes on from NZ_JBHUKR010000007.1 coordinate 92,132, forward strand.
GGCGGCCCGCGCCGGCGCTGCGCGGGCTGGTCGCGTCCTACCACGGCTACCGGCGGCGAGGTGGCCCGCCGGTGCCCCATCGCGGGCTGCCGTCCCCATACCTCACCATGATCGTCACCTTCGACGACCCGCTGGTCATCGCCGAGCACCCGGACCCGCGGCAGCGCGGAGGCCGCTACCGCACGCTGGTCGGCGGCCTGCACACACGACCGGCGACGATCACCCGCACCGCGCACGAAGCCGGAATCCAGCTCGCGTTGCACCCGCTCGGTGTCCGGACGCTGCTCGGGCTTCCGGCCGGCGAGCTGGCGCGGGTCGATGTCGGCGCGGACGAGGTGTTCGGAGCAGTCGCGCACGAACTGTACGAGCGGGTCGGCACGGCGACGAGCTGGCCGGAGCGATTCGCCGTCATCGACGACGTACTCATGAGGGTCGCCCGCCAGGGCGAGACGGCGGCCCCCGAACTGCGGCACGTGTGGCACCGGTTGATCGGGACGGCGGGATCCGCGCGCGTGCGTGACCTCGCCCGCGAGGCGGGCTGGAGCGAGCGTCACCTCGCCAACCGGTTCCGCGCCGAGATCGGGCTGTCGCCCAAGGAGGCACTGCGAGTGGTGCGCTTCGACCTGGCACGCCGATCGCTCCAGCGCCAGGCGGCCAACGGCGATCAGCCGCTCTTGGCCGATCTCGCGGCCGCCTGCGGGTACTACGACCAGGCCCATCTCGCCCGCGAATTTCGCGATCTCGCGGGTTGCCCGCCGAGCCGGTGGCTGGCCGAGGAGTTCGGAAACGTCCAAGTCACCGCACCACCGGAGCCTGCAGCATGGCTTACACGACATCCCGGGAAGTGACTCGCGGCTGTCAAGTGACCAAAGAGCGCGCCGTCTGGGTCCGCTATCGGGGCGGCAGGGCGCCTAGCAGGCTCCGGCGACGCGCCCTGACAAGGAGCGCCCTGTCGACACGATCGCGGGGGCGCGCAAACTCGCGGAGGAAATATTGAGTGAGACACCAGCACCTCAGGTTTGGCCGACGCTGCGCGCCCGTGACGCGCGTGCCCTCATCCGCTTCCTCGTCGACGCCTTCGGTTTCGAGGAGACCGTCGTGTACGGGGACGGCGACACGGTCGAGCACGCCCAGCTCTCCTGGCCGTTGGGCGGCGGAATCATGCTCGGCTCGGTGCGCGAGAGCGCCGAGGACTCCTGGCCGATTCAGCCCGGCACGTTCGGCGCGTACGTGGTCGTGGCCGACGCTGCGGCGGTCGACGCGTTGTACGAGCGGGCGAAGGCCGCGGGAGCGAACGTGACCAAACCGCCCTACGACACCGACTACGGCTCGCACGACTTCATGGCCCGCGATCCGGAGGGAAACCGGTGGAGCTTCGGCACCTACCGCGGCGAGCCGCGAAAAAGCTGAGCCCGAGCGGGGTCATGAGCGAGTACTTCCACGTCATGCCGGCCCGCTGAACAACTAAGAAGCTCCTCCGGCCCGATGGCTTCTGACGGGACCGGAGGAGCCTGGTGCGAAAGGAGGAATCCGCGTGAAGCACTATCGCAACGCTTCACCGGGTGCGGCAACCCCCTCCCCACCAGTTTGAACACGTGACAACACTTACGGGTGAATCTTGTGAGCGGCTCCCCGTTGATCGCGAATCCGCTGGTCAGCGCTGATTTCTTGCCCGACGGATCTGTCCACATCGGACTGATCGCGGTCAGCGCGAAGGCACCGGGATCCGGGCGAGGTCCTCGGCGACCACGATCTCCCCGTCGAACTTGTGCGCCGCTTCCTCCCGGAACCGCTCGGGATCGTCGTAGCGCTGGGAGAAATGGGTGAGCACGAGCTTGCGAACCCGGGACTCGGCGGCGACCTGACCCGCCTGCTCCGCGGTCAGATGCCCGAAGCGCGAAGCGATCGTCGACTCGCTGGAGAGGAAGGTCGACTCGATCACCAGCAGGTCGGCCTTCTCGGCGAGTTCGAACACCGCGTCGCAAAGCCGGGTGTCCATCACGAACGCGAACCGCTGGCCTTCGCGGTACACGCTGACCTGCGACGCGGTCACCACCCGCGGCCCGACGTTCACCGAGCCTTCCCGCTGGAGCCTGCCGATCTCGGGTCCGGAGATCCCGAAGCGGGCCAGCAACTCCGGCAGCATCCGCCGCCCACCGGGCTCGACCAGCTGATACCCGAACGACTCGACGGCATGATCCAGCCGCTTGACGTTCAGCGTGCCGAAATCACCTTCGGCGATCGTGCCGGGGCCGGAAATCGGCTCCTCGACGAGGTTGGCGGCTTCGTGGTAGATGCTGGCGTGACGCAGCCGTTGGAAGAAGATCCGGCCGGAGGCCGGGTAGTGCGCGTGCACGGGCTGCTTGACGCCATCGAGGGACAGCCGCTGCACGATGCCGGGCACCCCGAGACAGTGGTCTCCGTGGAAGTGAGTGAGGCAGAGCCGGTCGATCGCGCTGGCGGGAACCCCCACGTGCTGCATCTGCCGCTGGGTGCCCTCACCCGGGTCGAACAGGAAGCCCTGATCGTCCCAGCGCAGGAAATATCCGTTCTGGTTACGGGTGCGGGTCGGCACCTGACTTCCGGTCCCCAGCACGATCAGTTCTCGGACGGACACGCCCTGCACCCTAACTGCTTGTGAGCGAAAAGTACCGCTCCGGAAACACTTTCGGCCAGGATCCCGATCACACCGCCACACTACGTTCGCGAAAGAAAATTCAGCTGAATGTCGAAGTCGTCCTCTCCCGATCGACGTGGGGGTATCGACCGGCATCACCAGGAAGGAGCCGTTGATGCGTTTCATGGTTCAGGTCAGGGCGACCGAGGACACCGAGGCCGGTGTACCGCCGTCCGCCGAGTTGATCAGGGAGATGACCCGGTACAACGAAGAACTCGCCAAGGCGGGAGTCCTGCTCGACGGCGTGGGCCTGCTGCCCAGTTCGCGGGGCGCCCGGGTGCGTTTTTCCGGCCGGAACGTCACCGTCGTCGACGGACCGTTCGCCGAGACGAAGGAACTCATCGCCGGATACTGGGTGATCGAGGTCGCCTCGAAGGAGGAGGCGGTCGAGTGGGCACGCAGAGTGCCCAACCCGGGTGGTGACGACTTCGAGATCGAGGTCCGGCAGATCGCCCAGTTCGATGAATTCGGTGAAGAACCCACGCCGGAACAGGGGGATCGACCACGCGCCTGAGTTGCCGCGGCGTCCGGCAGGTGGTGTGCTCGGTGGCCGTGAGCGTCACCGACACCCACCGCGCGGTCGACGCGGTCTGGCGGATCGAGTCCGCCAGGATCATCGCCTCGCTCGCCCGCGTCGTCGGAGACGTCGGTCTGGCCGAGGAACTCGCTCAGGACGCGCTGGTGGCCGCGCTCGAAAAGTGGCCGGCCACGGGCATCCCGGCGAACCCGGGCGCCTGGCTCACCACGATCGCCAAACGCCGGGCGATCGACCGGTTCCGCCGCGCGCGGCTCTCCGAACGCGCTCGGCGGTCGCTGGCGATCGACCTCGAAGGCACACGTCCGGAACCCGAACCCGATGAGGTGCGCGACGATCTGCTGCGCCTGATGTTCACCGCCTGCCACCCGGTTCTGTCCACCGAGGCGCGGGTCGCGCTCACCCTCCGGCTGCTCGGCGGGCTGACCACCGGGGAAATCGCACGGGCCTTCCTGATCTCGGAATCCGCCATGGCGCAACGCATCGTCCGCGCCAAGCGCGCCCTCACCCGGGAAGAGGCCCGGTTCGAAATGCCCAGCGGTGACGAACTCGCCCCTCGGCTGAATTCGGTACTCGAGGTGGTCTACCTCATCTTCAACGAGGGGTATTCCGCGACGGCGGGTGACGACTGGATGCGCCCGGCCCTGTGTGAGGAAGCGCTCCGGCTCGGCCGGATTCTCGCGGGGCTCGCGCCCCAGGAAGCCGAAGCGCACGGACTGGTCGCGCTGATGGAGATCCAGGCCTCCCGCGCACGGGCTCGCACCGATGCCGACGGCGAGCCGATCCTGCTGCTGGATCAGGATCGGCGGCGCTGGGACCGGTTGCTGATCCGGCGCGGGCTCGCCGCGCTCCGGCGTGCCGAGGAACTCGGCGGGCTGCGCGGGCCCTACACCGTGCAGGCCGCGATCGCCGCGTGCCACGCGCGGGCCGCGACGGCCGGGGAAACCGACTGGGTGCGGATCGCCGCGCTGTACGAGGTGCTGGTGCGACTGACCCGGTCGCCGGTCGTGGAGTTGAACCGCTCGGTCGCGATTTCGATGGCCTTCGGGCCGGATGCCGGTCTGGAAATCGTCGACGAACTGGTGGCGGACGGCTCGCTGGAGAACTACCACCTGCTGCCAAGCGTGCGCGGCGATCTGCTGAGCAGGCTCGGACGCGCGGCCGAGGCCCGGACGGAGTTCGAGAAGGCGGCCGCGCTCACGCGCAACGCCAGGGAACGTGCGGTTCTGCTTCGCCGGGCCGAAACCTGCGCGCGGGAGATGGTTTGCGAATCGGGAGCCTGAGCTCAGACCTCTTTCGCGGGCTTGTCGAGCTGGGTGGTGTGGACCGCTGTTCCGGAGACCTGCGTGGTCGGAACCTTGGTGGTCGGGACCTGTGTGGTGGCGAGCTGGGTCTTCGGGGCGGAGGTCACGGTGCGCCGGTCGCGGAAGACCCACCCGCCGAGCACGCCGGTGATGAACCCGAACAGGTGCGCCTGCCAGCCGATGCCCTCGCCCGCCGGGATGAGCAGGGAGAACTGGTAGGCGAAGCACAACGCCATGACCAGGCCGAGCACGATGTCGATCGGCCGCCGGTCGAACAGGCCCCGGACGATGATGTAGCCGAAGTAGCCGAACACCACTCCGCTGGCCCCGGCTCCGACCGTGTCGGCGCCCGCGGTGAACCACGCGCCGAGCCCGCTGCCGACGACCACCAGCGCGGTCACCCCGAGGAACCGCTTGACCCCGCGATAGGCGGCGAGAAAGCCGAAGATGAACAACGGCCCGGAATTGCCCTCGATATGCGACCAGCTGAAATGCAGGAACGGCGCGCTGAAGATCTCCGGCAGCGAACCGGGCTCACGCGCGTGAATGCCGTAGTCGTAGCTGAGTTCGTACCCGGTGGCCGCGTTGATGATCTGGACCAGCCAGATCACCACCAGGAAACCGACCATCACCCACAACGCCTTGCGCGCCTCGGCGAGGAGCGCCTCGGCCTCGTGGCCCCGGGGCAGTTCAGTCATAGCGGTCAGGGTAACGGAGTTTCCCGACTTCCGACGGTACCGCGGTCGATCCGGATGCCGTTACGGTGGCCCGATTTGCCGCATCGCAGACAAGAGAGGACGCGCGTGAGACGTCTCATGGCCATCGCGGTGGCAGCATTGGCCGCCGCGGCAACAGTCGCGGCGGTGCCGGCCGCGGCCGCCGACGAAGCGACTTCGGCGATTTCCTGGGGACCGTGTTCCGACCCGACGCTGGTCGCGGCGGGTGGCGAGTGTGGTTACCTCTCGGTGCCGCTGGACTACGACCACCCACGCGGCGAGAAGATCCAGATCGCCGTCGGCCGCGTCAAGCACAAGGTGCCGGACTCGCAGTACCAGGGTGTCATGCTCACCAACCCGGGCGGCCCCGGTGGTTCGGGCCTTTATCTCGCCGCGCGGGGATCGAAACTGCCGAACCACGCCGGTGACGCCTACGACTGGATCGGGTTCGACCCGCGCGGGGTCGGTTCCAGCAAGCCCGCGTTGTCGTGCGACCCGAACTACTTCGGCTACAACCGGCCCAACTACCTGCCGGTGACCCCGCAACTGGAGCAGACCTGGCTCCAGAAGTCGAAGTCCTACGCGGATGCCTGCGCGAAGAACAACAGCCGCGCGCTGCTGCAGCACATGAGGACGACCGACACCGCGAAGGACATGGATTCCATCCGTGCCGCGCTGGGGGCCGACCAGGCGAACTACTACGGGTACTCCTACGGCACCTACCTCGCCCAGGTGTACGCCACGCTGTTCCCGCAACGGGTACGGCGGATGGTGCTCGACAGCACGGTCGACCCGCGATACGTCTTCTACCAGTCGAATCTGAACCAGGACCTCGGCTTCGACCGTAACATCGGGGTCTGGTTCGAGTGGGTGGCCAAGTACGACTCGGTCTACCACCTCGGCACCACGGCCGGCGCGGTGAAGCGCGTGTTCGACGAACAACTGGCCAAGCTGTCGTTCCAGCCCGCTGGCGGAGTGATCGGGCCGGACGAGTGGCTGGACGTGTTCCTCCAGGCGGGGTACTACCAACTGCGGTGGCCCACGCTCGGTGACGCGTTCGCCAAGTTCGTCAACCAGGGCGACTGGCAGACCATGAAGAAGCTGTTCGAGAACTTCGACGGCGTGGGCGACGACAACGGTTTCGCGGTGTATCTCGCGGTGCAGTGCACCGACGCGCCGTGGCCGACCGACTGGAACCAGTGGCGGGCCGACAACTGGCGGACCTTCACCCGCGCTCCGTATTTCACCTGGATGAACGCCTGGTACAACGCGCCGTGCGTGTACTGGCCGGCGAAGGCGGGCAAACCGGTGAACGTGGACGGGCGGGGCGTGAAGAACGTCCTCATGATCGACGAGACGCTCGACGCGCCGACCCCGTATGAAGGAAGCCTGGAGGTGCGAAAGCGCTTCCCCGGCGCGGTGCTGATCGCCGAACCGGGCGGCACGAGCCACGCGATCACCCCGCGCGGCAACGCCTGTGTCGACGACAAGATCGCCGCCTATCTCACGACCGGGGAGCTGCCTCCGCGCAAGCCGGGCTCGCAGGCGGACGTCACCTGCGCTCCGCTGCCCCAGCCGACGCCCTGAGAAGTGAAGCAAGGTGGCTTTACTACGGATCATCCGTAGTAAAGCCACCTTGCTCCCGAACCGGCCCACTTGACTGTTACCCGGGGTCACAGTTGACTGCCAGGGGTGCGAACCGTGATTTCCGGAGACGTCCGCCTGGCCGTCGAGGAGCAAGGACCCCCTGACGCGCCGACGGTGCTGCTCGTACACGGCTACCCGGACACCCACCGCGTCTGGGACGAGGTGGCGGACGCGCTCTCCGGCCGGTTCCACGTCGTGCGCTACGACGTCCGGGGCGCGGGTGCTTCCACCGCCCCACGCGGTACCGAGGCCTACCGGTTGACACACCTCAGGGACGACCTGCTCGCGGTCGCCGACGCGGTGAGCCCGGGGGTGCCGGTGCACCTCGTCGGCCACGACTGGGGGTCGATCCAGTCCTGGGAAGCGGTCACCGAACCCGGCGCGGAGAAGCGCTTCGCCTCCTTCACCTCGATCTCCGGCCCCTGCCTCGACCATGCCGCGTTCTGGTCCCAGGCGAACCGGGGACGTCCGCGGATGCTCAAGCAACTGCTGCGTTCCTGGTACATCCTCGCTTTCCATGTGCCGGTGCTCCCCGAACTGGTGTGGCGGGTGGCGGCGAAGTGGTGGCCGGTCTTCCTGCGTGATGCCGAGCACGTGCGGCACCCGGCCCACCCCGCCCCGACGCTGGCCCGGGACGCATCGCGCGGACTTTCCTTGTACCGGGCCAACTTCCGGCCGCTGCTCGGCCGCCCCCGCAAGCGCCGGACCGAGGTCCCGGTGCAGGTCATCACCCCTGTCTACGACCGCTACGTGACACCGGCGGTGGCCGGAGGTGCGCAGGGGTGGGTTTCTCGCCTGTGGATCCGACGCCTGTTCGCCGGGCACTGGTCGGCGCTGCTGGGCGACGGCGGGTCGATCGCGCGGATGGTCACCGAGCTGATCGATCACGTGGCGGGAGCGCCCGAGCCGAGGCCGATGGCCCGCGCCCGGCGGAAAACGGGCCCGCTCGTGGTGGTGACCGGCGGGGCGAGCGGAATCGGCCGGGCGACCGCGCGGGCGTTCGAAGAGATCGGCGCGGAGGTCGTCGTCTGTGACGTCAACCCGCTACCGGGCGCGAATTCCCACCGCGTCGACGTCTCCGACGAGGACGCGATGCGGGCGTTCGCGACCGAAGTCGTGGCCCGGCACGGTGTCCCGGATGTCGTGGTGAACAACGCCGGTATCGGGCACGCCGGCTCGGTGTTTTCTCGCCTCACTCGCCGGCGGGCTCGAACCGCGCTCATTGCCTCTGGCTGCCCCAAGCGCGGCGCCGGTCGCGCGTTTCCCGCCACGACGAGCGAGGAATGGCGGCGGGTGCTCGACGTCAACCTGTGGGGAGTGATTCACGGGAGCCGGATTTTCGGCGGTCTGATGGCGGAACGCGGTGAAGGCGGGCACATCGTGAACGTGGCCTCGACCGCGGCGTACCTGCCCGCCAAGTCCCTCGCCGCGTACGCGACCAGCAAGGCCGCGGTGCTGACCCTTTCCGACAGCCTGCGCGCGGAAGTCCACCGCCGCGGCATCGCGGTTTCGGTGATCTGCCCCGGTCTTCTCGACACCGGAATCACCGGCACCACAACGTTTTCCCACCCGTACACCGCTTCGCAAGTCCATGTCGGCGCCCAAGGCGATGCGGGCGCGCGGGTGGGCCGAAGGCCTCGGATTCGCGGAGGCGGGCCGCCAGCCTACGAAGATGGGGTTGACGCGGGAATCACGGCCCGTCTACGCGAATCCGATCGCGCGCCTCAGGAACACAGCCTCAGCGCGGACGAGCGGGAACGCAGGCGGGCACGAGCATCGGAGCTGTACCGCCGTCGCGGCTTTCCACCGGAGCGTGTGGCGCGTGAAATCGTGCGCGCCGTGACGACGGGAAAGGCGATGGTTCCGGTGACCGCCGAGGCGAAGGCGGCGCTGGCGCTGTCACGACTCTCCCCCGCCTTGCTTCGCGCCGTCGTCCGCATTCTTTAGGTATTCGAATATCTTTCCGGTCAACCGTCCCAGTTCCGCGAACTCCTCGTCGCCGAGCGCGGCGAGAACGGTGTCCCGCACGGCTTTCCGGTAGCCGGGCGTGACGTCGGCCACGAAGGCCGCGCCCTCTTCGGTCAGCACCGCGTACAGCCCCCGGCGATCGGTCGGATGCTGTTCCCGGCGAACCAGTCCGAGACCGGCCAACCTGGTGATGCGGTAGTTCAGGCGGCTCCCGGGCGAGAACAGGACCGCGGCGAGCCGTCCCATCCGCATCCGGTGTCCGGGCGCCTCGCTCAACCGGAAGAGGATCTCGTATTCGGCATGGGAGACTCCGGCCCGTTTGTGGAGGTAGCGCTCGAGGGCGCGTAAGACAAGCGTGTGCGCACCCAGGAACGCGACCCACGCGCCACGCTGCTCGTCGGACAACCACGACTGCTCTGCCATCACCCAAAAGAGTAACGGTCAGAGTATTACGAAAGAATCCCGGTCTTGCCGTACCCGGCGGGACGTTCCCATGTTCAAGAATGTGAACGATGATGAGAGGATTTACAATTCCGGTCCAGACCACTGTCCGCTATGGACACCCCGGCACCCGCCGGGCCCGCCCCACCGGCGGCGAACCTAGGATGGCGGCATGAAGCGCATCCACGGGGGCAAGGTCCGCGACCTCTACCAGGACGGGGACGACATCCTGCTGGTCGCGTCCGATCGCATCTCGGTGTACGACGTGGTCCTCCCCACGCCGGTCCCGGACAAGGGCGCGTTGCTGACCCAGCTGTCCCTGTGGTGGTTCGAGCACTTCGGCGACCGCGTGCCCAACCATGTGATCTCCGGGACCGACGTGCCCGCCGAGTTCGCCGGCCGCGCGATCCGGTGCCGGCCGTTGAAGATGGTGCAGGTCGAGTGCATCGCGCGGGGCTACCTCGCCGGCCTCGGCCTCCGGGAGTACCGCGAGCACGGCACGGTGTCCGGGGTCACGCTGCCGCCCGGCCTCGTCGAGGGCAGCAAGCTGCCCGAACCGATCTTCACCCCGACCACGAAGGCCACCGAAGGGCACGACGAGTTCATCACCTTCGACGACGTGGTGCGGCAGGAGGGCGCCGAGACCGCGGAACGACTGCGCGAGCTGACCTTGGCCGTCTACCGCGAGGGCGCCGAGCACGCCGCACGGCAGGGAATCATCGTGGCGGACACCAAACTCGAGTTCGGCCGGGACGCCGACGGCGTGCTGACGCTCGGCGACGAGGTGCTCACCTCCGACTCCTCCCGCTTCTGGCCCGCCGACGAATGGGAGCCCGGCAGGCCGCAGTACGCCTTCGACAAGCAGGTCGTGCGCGACTGGGCGACCGGAACGGGCTGGGACAGGACGCCACCCGGCCCGGAGATCCCGCCGGACGTGGTCGAGATGACCCGCGGCCGCTACATCGAGGTCTACGAACGCATCACCGGGCGACGCTGGAGCCCGACAACTTCGTGATCATCCTCATCCGGCGAATTCCCGGTGGATGAGACGGACCGCGATTGCGCCGCTTCCCAGTGGTTAACCTGAGGGCATGGTGATCGAGTTCTACTGGCGGCCCGGTTGCGTGTTCTGTTCGGCATTGCGGGCGCAGCTGGACCAGACCGGACTGTCCGTGCACGAGGTCAACATCTGGGAGGACCCCGAAGCGGCGGCCCGGGTCCGTTCCGTCGCCAACGGTAACGAGACCGTGCCCACCGTTTTCGTGGGACCGGTCGCGCTGGTCAACCCCACCGCCGAGCAGGTCGTGGCAGCCGTGGCCGAGCACGCTCCCGATCTGCCGGCCTCCTGACGAACCGGGCGAACGCGGCGCGGCGCATGCCGCAACAATTGCTAAGAGCTAATCGCCGCCACCATCCGTAATTTCGGGCATCCTTTTACCGCCTCGTACCACGACCAGGTACTGTGCTGTCAGCGAAACACCTCGAGCGCACCCCTCTCGTCCCCGTTCGAAAGGTATGCCCGGTGAACGACGACGTGTCGGTGGCCAGACTGTCCGAACCGGAGGGACACCACGACGCCCCGTCCTCGGCGGCATCCCGGTTCCGCCTCGTCGCGGTCATGCTGGCCGTGGTACTCGGCTGTGGTCTGGCGGCGATCCTGGTACACCTGGCCTCCACCCAGCAGCGGGCCGACGATCAGGGCCAGTCGGTCTTCGACGTGCCGCACGGACCGACCGGCGGACTCGCCGGCGGCGGCGTGCCGTCCAGCATGGACGAGACGGAAGTCACCGACACCAGCACGAAAGTCACGGTCACCAACGCGGCTCCGCCGACCGGAAGCAACGGTCTGCCGTGGGCGACCCGTCGCCATCCGACCAGCACGGTCACCGTCACCCAGTCCTCGCAGCCGTCGGCGACCGGCAGCACCAGCCGCCAGCCCGGGAATCCGCGGAGCGGCAACAACGGCGGCGGCAACAACGGCGGAAACTCCACCTCCAAGACCCCGCCGCCCGACAACAACACCACCACCACTTCGCCCCCCAATCTGTGCCTCCTCGGCATTCTTTTCTGCTGATTTCCGCGCGTCCATCCGATGACCGGAAAACACCTCGCCGCTTTTTGACGCCCATTTAAGGCGGTTGTCGTCCGCATTTCCGTCCGGACGACAAAGAGAGCCGCGGAAATTCTCGGCGGCTTCGGCCTGGCACGAGTCCCCCTCGGCGCCCGAGCCGCCCTACCAGGGCAGAGACACGGACTCGCCGCCGCTTCGCCGCACCGCTCGGGCACACACCGTGCATCACGTTTGCGCAACAACAGCAACGAAACCCTCGTTCCGGGCGAAAGAGAAGCGGATACCCGAAAGGGGGACTTCATGTCACCGAGAAGAGGGATGCCCGCGTTCGCGGGCGTTCTCGTGATGCTCTTCGCTCTGGTCGTCGCCACGGCCCCGCCCGCGTCCGCCGCGCTGGCCAACGGCTTCGTCCTGCGCGACCGGCCCAGCGGTCAGGCGGCCTGGGACCTGACCGACTTCGCCTACCTTCCCGGCGACGGCGGCATCCTCACCACCGGCAAGAGCGGAAAACTGGCCTGGGTCGCGCCGGACGAGGGGACCCGCACCCTGGCCACGCTGCCCGTGGTCACCACCGGCGACCTCGGCCTGATCGGGATCGCGGCGGCTCCGGACTACGCCACGTCCCACCACATCTACCTGACCCGGTCGATCAGCACGAGCAGCGGCTTCTCGTTCCGGCTGGCACGCTGGACGGTCACCGGCTCGCCCGCACCCACCGGCATCACCGACGAGCAGGTCCTGTTCGACCTGCCCGGCACCACCGGGGTACACGGGCTCACCACCGTCCTCGCCGCCGACGACGGCACGCTGTGGGTCTCGATGGGTGACGACTCCGACTTCGCGCACACGCCCGACCCGCGTGCCTTCCGCGCCCAGGACCTCGACAGCATGGACGGCAAGATCATGCATCTCACCGCGGACGGTGCGGGTGTGCCGGGCAACCCCTACTACGACCCGGCCAACCCGTCCTCGGCCCGCAGCCGGGTGTTCGCCAGCGGTTTCCGCAGCCCGTTCCGGCTTTCCCTGGACCCGGCGAGCGGACTGCCGATCGTCGGCGATGTCGGCTGGGAAACCTGGGAAGAGCTCGACATCGTCCAACCGGGCCGCAACTACGCCTGGCCGTGCTGGGAAGGCAACCACCCTTCGCCCGGTTACGCCGACTTCGCCCAGTGCGCCGGCGTGCCGAACACACCGCCGCTGTGGGACTACCACCACGGCAGCGACCCGGACCAGGGCAACTCCATCACGGGCGGGATCGTCTACACCGGAACCAGCTACCCGTCGCAGTACCGCGGTAGCTACTTCTTCGGTGACTACGTGAGCAACCAACTGTGGACGGTCCGCTACGACTCGACCGGCGCGCTGACCCAGCCGCCGGAGAATCCGCCGCTGGGCACGGGCATCGGCGGGCCGGTGAAGTTCGCCGCCGCGCCCAACGGCGACATCGTCTACGCGGACCTGCCCACCGCGACCCTGCACCGCCTGACCTACCCCCAGGGCAACAGCGCTCCGGTCGCGAAGCTCACCACCGCCACTGATCCGGCCACCCGGACGGTCACCTTCGACGGCTCCGGATCCACCGACTACGACGCCGATCCGATGACCTACACCTGGGACTTCGGCGACGGCACGACCGGAACCGGAAAGACCGCGACGCACACCTACGCGCCGGGAACGGACCGGTTCACCGCGACGCTGACCGTCACGGACCCGGCAGGCGCGACGGGAACGGCGCAGGCCGTGGTGGCGCCGTCGAACCACTCGCCGACGCTGACCCTCACCACGCCCGGAGATGTCCGGTTCGCCGTCGGAGAGCCGGTCAGCCTGACCGCGACCGCGACCGACGCCGAGGACGGTTCCCTACCGGTGACCTGGACCAGCGTCGCCCTGCACTGCCCGGAGGAAACCACCTGCCATGCGCATCCGGGCAGCGGCGCGACCGGCGGCTCGTTCACGCTGCCGTTCACCGATCATCCCGATTCGCGCATGCTGCTGACCGCGACGGCCACCGACAGCGCGGGGGTGAGCACGAGTCAGACCTACGTGGCCTGGCCACGGCAGCACCGCCTGACGCTGGCCTCGAACCTGCCCGCGTCGCTGACGATTCTCAACCAGACCGGCAATTCCGGTCTGATCACCGAAGGTCAGTCGGTCGACGTGACGGCGGCGACACTCGCCGCCGACGGCGCGTCACGGTTCACCGCCTGGGCAGACGGAACCACTTCGGCCACGCGAGCGGTGACCATGGGTGGTTCGGACATCACCCTGACCGCGAACTACGCCACTCCGATCGAGCAGCGGTACGACGGTGACGCCGGACTCCGGCAGGCGCTGGGCGCGCCGACCGCACCGGAGGTCTTCGATTCCGGCGTGCGCTACCGGGAGTACGAGAACGGCCGCCTGTACTGGTCGTCGGCGACCGGCGTGCACGAAGTCCACGGCTCGATCCTGGCGAAGTACCTGGAACTGGGCGGGCACACCCGGTTCGGGCCGCCGACCACGGACGAGAGCGGCACGCCCGACGGAGTCGGCAGGTTCAACCACTTCATCGGGACCCCGGGCACGATGGCCGCGTCGGTGTACTTCACGCCGTCGACGGGTGCGCGGGCGGTGTGGGGTGCCATCCACGCGAAGTGGGAAGAACTCGGCTGGGAGACCGGCCCGATGGGTTACCCGACGACGGACGAGTTGATCACGCCGGACGGGGTGGGGCACTACAACCACTTCGACAAGGCCGCCTCGATCTACTGGACACCCGCGACCGGTGCCCACGGGATCTGGGGCGCGATCCGGCAACGCTGGTCGGACACCGGCTGGGAAGCCGGACCGACGGGCTACCCGACGACGGACGAGTTGATCACGCCCGACGGAGTGGGGCACTACAACCACTTCGACAAGGCCGCCTCGATCTACTGGACACCCGGAACGGGCGCGCAGGAGGTCTACGGGGCGATCCGCCAGCGGTGGTCCGCGCTGGGCTGGGAGACGTCGTACCTCGGCTACCCGACCTCGGGCGAGTTCTCGTTCGACGGTGGCCGTCGGAACAACTTCCAGTTCGGTTACATCCAGTGGTATCCCAACGGGACGGTCATCGACCGCCGCTGGTGAGTCAGGATCGGTGGTAGAAACCGAAATCCGGTGTGGAATCTTCGGGGCCGGGGTCGCCGCGACGCACGGCGACCCCGGCCGAGAGGGTCTGTGCCAGAGAAAGGCACGCGGTGAACGACGGGTGCTCCCCGATCCCGTCGATCTCCGCGTACAACGCCGCGTCCGCCAGCGCGGCCAGCGGCGAAGCGGTGTGATCCGTCAACGCCACCACGGGCAAACCCCGGTCGCTCGCGTATTCGGCGACCCGCACGGTCTCCGCCGCGTAGCGCCGCACGGACACCGCGACCAGGACGTCCCCGGCGGCGAATTCCCTTACCCCGTCCATGATCGGGACGCCGACCGCGCGCACCCCCGGCCGCACCCGGCTAAGTCTCGACGTGAAGAGCGCTGCCACCGACGCCGACTCCCCTGACCCGAGGACGTGCACACGCGGCGCCTCGGTCAGCAGCCCCGTCGCTCGCGAGAAAGCCTCCGCATCCAGACGGCCGTAGGTGCGTGTGAGGTTGACACGCTCCTGATCCAGCGCCGCGGACAGCGCTCCACCGGGCGGTCGCGAACCGTCATCCGCACGACGGGAAAGCCTGGCCTGCTCGGTCAGCCAGGATCGGCACAACTCCATGATTTCGGGATATCCCCGCAACCCCAAGGAGTTCGCGAACCGCGTGATCGAGGATTCGCGCACGTCCAGCATCCGCGCGGCCTCGTCGATACCGCGATGAGCGCTGCCCTCCGGGTCCGCCAGTACCAGGTGCGCGATCCGCAGCTGCCCCCCGGCGAGTTTCGGCAACCGCTCCCGGACGGCCGCGGCGAACTCCTGGTAGTCCCGGGGCGCCATCACGGCACCCCGGCCACCGTTTCGAAGCCACCGAAAAGGGACAACACGCGCACCACGATACTGGTGGCGGCGTGATCACGAGCCTTTCAGAACTTCGAACACCGGCGCGAACTTCTCCAGAAAGCCACTGTTGATCGTACTGTGCCGTTCGTTGCCAATCCGGCCAGCTTGTCCACCGCGACGAGCGTGCCGACGTGCAGTTCGGTGGTGACCGCGGCGGCAGCGGAGAGTGTGGTGAACGGGTCTAGACCGGACTGCGGGTCGGGCGAGACCAACGTGTCGTAGCCGAGGCTTTCGGCCCGGCGCGCGAGATCGGTCCAGGACGCCAGATCGGGTGCCTGGCCGGCGACTATGCCGAAGCGGAACGGTTTCATGCCGTCATGCTCGCGCCGCCGGCCACCCTTCGGCATTCGTCAGGCTGCGTCAATCGGCCGTACGCTTTCCGCCGGACAACTAGATCACCGCGACGCTGAGCGCCTGCGCGATCTCCTTCCCGAGCGCGTGCGTCGCCGCATCCGGCGGGGAGCCGACCTTCACCACCAGCGGCCCGCCGAACGGCTGGCGTTCCAGAACTTCGATGCGCTCACCGAGGCCGATCGCGCGTTCGGAGAGGTAGCGCAGCATGTTGGGATCGGTGTCCCAGACCCGCACGATCTGCCCCACCACGCCCGGTTCCAGCTCGTCCAGCAGACGAGTGGGCAGTTCCTCGACGCTGCCGTCGGCCGCCGGGATCGGGTCGCCGTGCGGGTCGCGCACGGGATTGCCGAGTTTGGCCGCGATCCGTTCGACCAGGCGGTCGGACACCGCGTGCTCGAGGGCGTCGGCCTCGGCGTGCACCTCGTCCCAGGTGTAGCCGAGTTCCCTGACCAGGTAGGACTCGATCAGCCGGTGCCTGCGCAACACGCTGCGCGCCAGCAACCGCCCGGCCGGGGTCAGCGCTATGCCGCGGTAGGGCACATGCTCGACCAGGCCCTGCTGGGAAAGCTTGGTGACCATGCCCGACGCCGACGACGGGCTGACCTCCAGGCGACCGGCCAGGGTCGTGTTCGTGACCGCCTCACCGCGCTCGACCAGGCCGTAGATCACCCGGATGTAGTCCTCGATCGACGAGGACGAGCGCCGGGCGGGACTGTCATCCATGTCACAACTCTACGTCTCGAGGGTAGGCTTCCGGCGACCAACGGTAGCGGATCCACCCGGTTACGGGTTCGGCGCCGAGATCGCGGTAAAAGGCCTCCGCGCGAGTGTTTCCGGCCTGCATGTCCCACTCGACCCGGCCGGTGGTGCGGGCGCGGAGGGCGCCGAGCAACTCGCGCCCGAGGCCGTGCCGCCGGTGGCGGGGGCGGACGTAGAGATCGTCGAGCCAGATCCCGGGCCTGCCTTCCCACGTGGAGAAGTTCCACGAGCAGAACGCGAAGCCCGCGACCTCGGCCGCCCCGGGCGGTTCGGCGATGAGAACCCACGCCTTCGGTTCGGGACCGAAAAGGTGCTTGGTCATCTCGACGCGGTCGAGGACCAGCGTTTCGTTGCCCTCGTAACGGGCGTGCTCCTCGATCAGGGCACAGATCTCTGCGGCGTCGGCTGGTTCGGCGTCACGGACGGGCATGACGTCATGCTAGGTGGTGCGGCCGGGCGCGGGCCGATCTCGGCGTGCCACTGGTCGGCGACCAGCCGTGCCAGGTTGGAGTACCGGGGCCGCCAGGACAGCTCCTCTCGCGCTTTCGAGGTGTCGGTCCGCAACTCCCGGACTTCGCCCGGATGAGAGGGGTGGAACCTGACCGGAACGTCACGTCCGGTCACGCTTCGCGTCATCGCGACGACGTCGGTGACTCTCGCGGCGGTCGCGCCGATGTTGAACACCCGGTGATGCCCGGGTTCGCACTCCGCGACGGCGGCCACGAACGCACCCGCGGCGTCCAGCACGTGCACGAAGTCACGGACCGCCCCTCCGTCGCCGTAGACATCGAGCTCAGGGATTCTTCCGGCCGCCACGGCGCAGGCCCGGGTGATGAGGCGGCTGTCGTCACGATCGCCGTGCGGACCCACCCCACCCGCCACGTTCGCGACACGCAGGGTGACGGCACCGATCGCGCCCGCGGCCGCGGTCCAGCCGATCGCCTGTTCGGCCGCGACCTTCGAGGCGGCGTAAGGGTTTCTCGGGTCGGCCGGGGTCTCCTCGGTGATCGGCTGGCGGACCGGCACCCCGTAGACGCTCACGGTGGAGGCGGCCACGAGCCGGGACGGCCCGGCACGGCGTTCGCTCAGTACCTCCAGCAGGTTGAGGACGCCCGCGGCGTTCGTCTGGTAGTACCGCACCGGCCGCTCGAACGCCTTGCGCACCCCGGCCAGTGCGGAGAGGTGGATCACGGCGTCGACGTCCTCGGTGGCCGCCCGCAGCGAGGCGATGTCCCGGACGTCACCGTGGCGCCAGATCACTCCCTCGATGTCGGGCTTGGCCCGATGAGCCAGGCCGACGGGTTCGTGCCCGCGGCGCAGGAGTTGCCCCACGACGACGCGCCCGACATAGCCGGACGCCCCGGTCACCAGGACACGCATTCAGGTCCTCGCCTGCTGCCGGCAAGGGGTGACCCGCGGCTCGCAGCGAGCCGCACAGCACGGCGAGTTCGCGCTGGGGAAATCCGGGTTGGTGCCGCCGGGGCCGATCACTCCGCGCGGCCGCAGGAGGTGGCCGAAGGTCGCGACGACGATCTTCAGGTCCACCCGGGGCCCGCGATGCGCGACGTACCAGAGATCGAGTTCGATGCGTTCGGGCAGGCTCACCGAGTTGCGGCCGTTGACCTGCGCCCACCCGGTGATACCGGGCCGCACGACAAGCCGTCCTCGTTGCCGAGGGCAGTACCGTTCCAGGTGTTCCGGGAGCCCGGGGCGGGGCCCGATCAGACTCATGTGTCCACAAAGGACATTGAACAACTGGGGAAGTTCGTCGAGACTGGTCGCGCGCAGGAAGATCCCCAGGCGGGTCAGCCGTTGATAGTCGGGCTGACCCTCGTAGACCGTCGGCAGCAGGGTGCGGAACTTGATGATCCGGAACTGCCTGCCGTCCCGCCCGAGCCGCCACTGACGAAACAGCACCGGCGAGCCCATTCGCAGGCGGATGACGACCGCCACCGTGAGCAGGACCGGGGCCAGCACCATCAGCACGACACCCGCCACCAGCACGTCGACCAGCCGTCGCACCACACCGTCACGCATCCTGCTCACCTCGGTTCGCCGCCACGGCGAAATGGCGTTTGAGTGCCTCGTGTTTCTCGCGCTCGGGCAGTTCCGCTACATCGACCGATTTCCGCAGCACCCGTTCGCGATATTCGTCGATCCCGCAGAGGATCCGGGCCGGAACCCCCGCCACCACCACACCGTCCGGCACGTTGCGGGTCACCACGCTGCCCGCGCCGACGACCACCCGTGAGCCGATCGACACGCCCGGCAGCACGATGGCGTTGGCGCCGAGCACGACGTCGTCGCCCACCGAAATCGGCGCCACCACGTCGAGTTCGGGATGGTGTTCCCGGAACAGCCAGACACCGCCGTCATGGGTGATGAACTGGACTCCGCCGCACACCAGCACCCGCCGTCCCAGCGAGACCAGATAGGGCTCGGAGCCGAACGTCCCGGCGCGGAAGCCGGGAAACCAGCAACCCGGCCCCACCTCGACGCCGATGCGCCGGGCGTAGCCGACCGGGTCCTTCTTGATCAGGTACAACCGGTACAGGGCGGAAAGCGCGCGCTTGACGATCATGCTGACGGTCCATTCTGGACAGTGGCGGGCAACGGCGAGACCTCCGTTTCGCGGAGGTGTTTCCTGATCAGTTCCCATGAGGACACCGACAACGCGGCGTAGACGATCGCCGAACCCACGGCGACACCCGCCGCCCCGGCGACGGCGGCCGAGACGGCGTAGACCGCGAGCGCGCCGACGGTGCCCACGACGCCGAGAGTTCCCGCGGTACGCGTCCAGCCTCCGCCGAGCAGGCCACGGCTGGTCACCGCGTACGGCGCGAAACACACTTCGGCGAGTACCAGCACGACGAGCAGTCCGCGTGCACCGGCGAAACCGGCACCGAAGACGGGCACGATGAAAGCCCAGCCCGCGGCCAGGATCACCAAGCCGCCCGCCACGGAAGCCGCGACCGCGAACCGGCTTGCGCGAGCCAGCCGTGACACGCCTTGTCCCAACGAGACTTCTCGCAAGAACAGTTGTCCGAGCGCGGTCGGCAAGATGCGCGAAGTCTCGCTGATCGTGGAAGCCAGCGAGTACACCCCGACCGCGGACGTCCCGGCCAGCGCGCCGAGGAGGTAGCGGTCCGCCCGCAGCGCCAGTGTCAGGCCGACCGTCAGCCCCAGGGCGGGCAACCCGCGACGGATCAGCGGGCGCATGGCCGTCCTCCCGGCGAGCGAAAAGCTCACCAGTCCGAGCCGCCGCAGGCGAACCACCAGGAACGGCACCACCAGGAGCGTTCCGGTCGCCTGCGCGAGGAACAACGCGGCCACCGACCGGGTCTGGGAAAGGACGAGCAGCAGACCGCCCAGCGCGGCCGCACTCATCGCCGCGGCCGCCAGCGCGCCCTGCCGGAACCGGCCGTCGGCATAGAAGAGGTCGGCGATCTGGGTCAGCAATGTCTGGCCCGCCGTGAAGACCGCGGTGGCGGCCAGGAAGGGAGCGGAAGCCAGCGCCGGGTCGATGAAATCCGCCGACCCGCGGATCACCGCGACCGCGGCCACCGGCGCGAACAGCGTGCCGACCATCGTGCACCACGTGTAGCCCCGCACCAACGCCAGTCGTTCGCCGGGCCCGGCCGCCGTCGGCAGTCGTGCGCGCAGGGCGGAGCCGGTGCCCATTCCACCGACCATCCCGACGATGGCACCGACGGTCAGCCCCAGCACCATCACGCCGCGGTCGGCCGGCCCGAGCGCACGGGTGGCCAGGAGCGCCGCGATCGCGTTCAGCGCCAACTGCGCGGCACCCGCGCCGTAGAGCGCGGCCAGTCTGCCCCGTCCCGCCTGGTTCATCGGGTGACCCCCTCCCGGCGACGCTCCGGTGCTCCGGACCAGACCAGCCAGAGCACGAGAACGCCGAGGCCGATCTGCACCGGAACCGCGGCGAAGCTGTTGCGAACCTGCACCAGCAAGGGCAGCAGAAGGACACCGACGATCGCGTTGCCTCGCGCAGTACGGGGAAGCTTTTCGAGCAGGCCCACCGCCAGCCCGATGGCGCCCATCAGCAGCACGACTCCGGCCATGCCGAAGTTGTGATACCCCTCGGCGATCGGAGAGCCACCGATGTTGCCCACCCGGTGCGCGATCTCCAGGTTGAACAGGCGATCGTCGTAGACCGGCGCGCCCCCGTTCCGCCCGGTCAGGTTCTCCACGAACCGCAGCGGCACGCTGATCAGGGTCACTCCGTGGCGGAACGGTTCGGCGGCCGTGTGCCAGTCCAACGTCGCCGCCACCGGGCGCAGTGAATATCCCATCTCGGCCAGCGCGTCCAGTGGCGAACCGAGGGACGCGGAGCCGAACACGGCGAAGTCGGCCGACCGGGTCTGCCGTACCAGGCCGATCAGGACCATGACCACGACGCTGCCCATGGCTGTCCACAATGGTCTGATCCGGCGCCCCTGGCGCACCTCGGTCACGAGCAGAGCCAGCAACGGAAAGAGCACCGCGCCGCGCGATCCGACCATGAACGCGACGACGGCGTAACACCCGAAAGCCGCCCACGTCACCGCCCTGACCCGGCCGCCGGCGATCACACCGAGGACACCGCCGAAGCCGACCAGCACCGTCCCGTAACCGAGGGCGCCGTCGGACTCGTTGGTGTGGATGAAGGTGAGGTACCCGCCGGAGGCGACGCCGATACCGCCCGCGTTCGCCAGCGCCAGCGCGAAAATCGTGATGCCCACGGCGAGACAGGCGAGGCCGACGATGGTGAGCCTGGTATGCACGGGCTCGCGCGGGGACGGCAGTGCCCAGGCCTTGGAAGACGCCGCCTCGGTCGCGACGGTGAACGTGACCATGCCCAGCAACGCGAGTTCGACCGCGCCTGGCGTGTACCCGGCGAACACCCACGAAATGTCGTAGGCCGTGAAGGCGTCGGGGCCGCGCAGCGCGATGCTCAACAGCAGACCGCCGTGAAAGAAACCGAACAGCGTGAGATAGGCCGCGCCGGGCCGGTAAAAACCGCCTGGAACACCACCTGCCATCAGCGCCAGGCAAGCCGTCCACACGACGAAGAAGACCGCCGCGTCGGCGCTCAGATCCGTCGGCATGGCCCCGGACAACGACCCGAGCACAACCACGACCGCGAGCCCCAGCGCGGGCAGGACTCGGCCGTGAGTGCGCGGTGCCAGAGGAGCCACGGAAGCTAGGAGCGTTTCGCGCACACCGTCCTCCATGCCCGCGCGGCCCCGGTGAGCGTGAAGCGGGACGCGGCCAGGCTTTCCGCTATCCGGTCCCTCGCGGCTTCCGGCAGTCCGGCCAACTGAAGAGCCGTCCGCGCCCACACCGCCGGCCCCTCGTCCAGGGGCAGCAGGGTCAGGCCCTCCACTTCCATCGCCAGGTCACACAGGCCCGGCAGGTCGCTGCAGAGCACCGGCACGCCCGCGGCCAGCGCCTCGAGGACCACTGTGGGCAGGCCCTCACGAAGGGACGGCAGGAGCAGCACATCGGCGTCCGCGAGAATCCGCTCCACCTGGTCGTGTTCGCCAATGAGCCGCACCGACGGATCGCTCGCGACCTCCCGGTCGACGGCTTCGAGGTCGGTGTTCTCGCCGGGACCGACGGCGGTCAGCGTCACCGAGCTGTCCAGCCGCTTGGCCTCGGCCAGTACACGCAGCAGGAAACCTCGGTTCTTCTCCGGAGCGGCGCGTCCAATGTGGACGAGCGAAGTACCGCGCGTCCGTGGTTCGCGGAGCTCCCGAGCCCGGGCGAAGCGGGCCACGTCGACCCCGTTGGGCAGCACCCGATAACGCGGGTCACGACCGGTGGCACCGGCGAAAGCGACGGAGGCCGCGGTCACGCCAAGCACGTCGGTTGCCGAGACGCGCAGGAATCCCCGCAGCAACGCCCGTTGTGCCCGGCGAGGCAGGGTGTCCGGCCTGCCGTCGCCTTCGCTGCTCATCCGCGCGATCCGCACCCGCACTCCGGCCAGCGCGGCCACCAGCAGTACCAGCCCACTGACCACGCTGATGTGGGACACCACGACATCGGGCCGCACCCGGCGCAGATATCCCCACCACCGGAACGGAAAGAGCGGCTTCGGCCGCACTTGGCACCGGTGCACGACCGCGCCGGCCGCCCGGAACCGGGGCGCCAGCCGCCCCTCGCTGTCCCCGGTGACCACGAAGACCTGGCGCATCTCGGACGGCGGGATCAACTCGCACAATTCGAGCGCGACCGTCTCCACGCCACCCCGGTCCAGCGTGCCCATCACGTTCACGACGGTGGTCATCGTTGTTTCTCCGCGCGCGTTGTGGTCACCTTTACTGCCGCGGGTCGGCACGAAGGGTTTCATCGCCGCCTCGCCGCCGGGACCTGGGCCAGCCACGCCGAGAACTTCCCTTCCAGCAAGGACTGCTCGAAGGTCTGCGCGAGTTTGAGGTTGTCGCGGGACTGCTCTTCCCATGCCTGCTGATCGGTCAGCAGCCGGGCCATCGCGGCGGCCAGCGCCCGGTGATCATCGACCGGGACCAGGCACGACGGGGACAGCAGTTCGGGAATACCGCCGATCCGCGAGCCGACCGCGGGCAGCGCGCGGGCCATCGCCTCGATGAGCGCCCTCGGCATGCCTTCGGTGCGGGAGGGCAGCGCGAACAGCGAGGCCGAGTCCAGCAGCCGCCGGATGGCCGCGCGGTCGTCGACCACCCCGGTGAACCGGACCCGCTCCGCCAGCCCCATCGCATGCGCCAGCTCGATCAACTCGCCGTGGACCCGCCCGCCGCCGATGATCGTGGCGCTGAGGTCCAGACCACTGTCGACGAGCTCGCGAACCGCCCGCAACAGCACGTCGTGCCCCTTGTAGTGGTTCTCCTGGCTGCCGATGGTGACGACGCGGAACGGCGCGGGGCGCCAAGCTCTCGATTGCGCGGCGAGCGTCCCTGGGCGAAGCAGGACGTTGGACAGTCCGATGCTCGGCGTGCCGGGACGGCGGGGATAGCGCCGTTGCAGCGTCCGGTTCGTGACGTACAACGACGCACCGGCGTGACGTACCAGCCAGCGCATCTGGGCTTCGGCGAGCGGTGCGAGACGGCGGCCCACCGAACCCAGCACGCCCGCTCGCAGGACGTCCGCGGGATCCCCGATGACCTCCACGGCGTACTCACGCCGCAGGACACGGCAGACCGCCGCCGCGATCGACCCCATGACGCCGGGCACCCGCAGGATGATCGTGTCGGCCGTGGCGACGGCTCGCGCCACCGCCACCACCAGCGGCACCAGCCGGCGCATCAGCCCGCCGACCCCGACGTAGTACGGCAACGGCACGAGCGTGACCCCACCGGGCAGCGCCACCGTGTCGGCAAGCGCCCGAGGATCACCCCGGCCGACCACCCGGACCTGGTTTGTGGAGGAAGGTGGATTTGCTGGGCCGGAGGCGGCGACAGTGGCCGTCCACCGCGTTGGTTGTCCGCCGGAGGCCGCTGCACGCGGCCGGACACGCTTTTCGTCCGGCCGCCGATCGGGCACGGATGGTCCGTAGGAAACATCCCTTCCTCCACTACCGGGGTGCAGGTAGCGGTCCCAGGACTGGGCGCGCGTGGCCGGATCGAGGGCGGTCCAACCGCCGTCCGGGCGCCGGGCGAATCGGGCTTCGGTGAAGATGCTGAACACCCTCGGCCGCGCTTCGGCCGCGGCGGTCGCGTGTTCCGCGCTGGACTCGATCACGTCCGCGACGGCCGCCGCGATGCGCGCGTCGTCGAACAGTTCGACCGCGAGCCGCCGGGCGCGGGCACCACGTTCGACCAGTTCACCGCGAAGATGTTCGGCGCGGGCCAGCCGGAGGGCGGCGGCCAGTTCGGCGGCGTTCCCCCGGCGGACGACCCATCCCGAGCCGGGCACGACGGTGTCCGGCAGCGCGCCCGCGTCGCTGACGATGCTGGGCACGCCCATCGCGCAGGCCTCGCGCGCGGCACCGTGATTCTCCGACAGGGACGGGGAAACGCTGACGTCCGCGGCCGCGTAATACGGCCGCACATCGTCCACGGTGTCGAGCCAGGTGACGCCGCTGCCGGGATTCGCGGTGCGGAACCGGTCCATCAATTCGAGCCGGTGCCGCTCGCCCGCGGGCCCGAACCCGCCGCCGACCAGGATGAGGTGGCTGTCCGGATACTCGGCGTGGAACCCGCGCCACGCGTCGAGCACCACGTCGTGCCCCTTGATCCCCCGCCCGCGGTGCACGAGCCGCTTGGGCGCGTACACCAGCGCGACCATGACCGCGACGAAGGTGTCCGGCGCGATCCCGAGCGACTCGCGGGCACGGGCGCGCTCCTCGCCCGAGGCCGGCCGAAAATAGCCGAGGTCGGCGCCGTAGAAGATCACCGGCGTCTGCTCCCGCGTGCGGCCGAACGCGCGGTAGTACCGGGCGGTGAACTCGCTGGCCGCGATCGTCACCGTGTCGAGCCGGGCCAGCCGCCGCTCGAACATCCGGATCAGCGCCGACTCCAGGTAGAGCGGGCCCGCGACCATGTGCACCCTGGGCGCGCCGAACCGCAGGCTGGCCAGCCTGGTCGCCAGCGCGGACGCGTAAAGGTGGTAGTGCAGGACGTCCGGCGCCAGTTCGCGGAGCGTACGGCGGAGCCGCAGCAAGCCGGCCGCCGCGCGGCGCGGCGAGCGGAAGCTGAAATCGAACGGGCTGTCCACCACGGCCACTCCGCGCGCGGCCAGCGCCCTGGACAGCGGCCCCTCGGGCGGCGGGAGCACCGCGACCACCTCGTGCCCCCTCGCGCGCAGTTCGTCCACATGCGACAGTGTGAAGAGGCCACCCTGAGCCGTCTTCAACACCAGGACGACCCGGAGCGGGCGGATCACGCCGTCGCCGCCTTGAGCACCTTCACCACCGCGGCGACCACTTCCATCATGTCGCTGGTGTTCAGGCCGGGATGGACGGGCAGGGTCAGCGAGGTCTGCCCGAGTTCGGCGGCGATGGGCAGCCGGGCCGGCACGTCTTCGACCGACTCGAAGGCCCGTTCGCGGTAGATCTCCGCGCAACCGCCGTATCCGCACGGAATACCCTCGGCCATGATCGCCGTGACGATCCGGTCGCGGTTCCAGCCGCGCGCGAGTTGCTCGGGCCGGACGTGCGCGTAGAACCGGTGGTAGGAATGCTCGATGTGGGCGGGCGGATCCTCGACCCGGATGCCGGTCTGGCCACGCAGCACATCGAGCAGGAGCCCGGCGTTGGTCTGCCGCTGCTTCACCCAGTTCGCCAGCTTGGCCAGTTGGAGACGACCGACGGCGGCCTGGATCTCGGTCAGCCGGGCGTTGGTGCCGAAACTGTCGTGCAGCCATCGCGACCGCGGCTGGTGCGGGCTCCGATGCATCTCGGCGACGTTCTTGCCGTGGTCCTTCAACTCCCAGCAACGCCGCCACAGCTTGAGGTCGGAGGTGGTGACGGCGCCGCCCTCGCCCGCGGTGGTCATGATCTTGTCGTCGCAGAACGACCAGGTGGCCAGGTCACCGAAGCTGCCGACCGACTGGCCGAAGTACCGCGCGCCGTGCGCCTGCGAACAGTCCTCGATCACCTGGATGCCCCGGTTCTCGGTCATCTGCAGCAGCGTGGACATCTCCGCGGGATGGCCGGCGAAGTGGACCACGACGACCGCGCGGGTCCGCTCGGTCAGCACCGCCTCGACGGTTTCCGCGGTGACGCACTGGGTGCGCAGCTCGACGTCGGCGATCACCGGCTTCGCTCCACAGTGGACAACGGAACTGGGCACGGCGAAGAAGCTCGCGGCCGGCACGATCACCTCGTCTCCCGGCCCGATGTCGAGCGCGCGCAGCGCCAGTTCCAGTGCCACGGTTTCGTTGGACATCGCCACGGCGTAGCGGGTTCCCACCGCCGAGGCGAATTCGTGCTCGAACGCGCGTCCGTGCGGACCCGTCCAGTAGTTCACCCGGCCCGAATTGAGCACTTCCCGGACCGCGGCGACTTCTTCACCGTCGAAAATGGGCCAGGTCGGCAGCGGCGCGGTGCGGACCGGCCTGCCCCCGTCGATGGCTAATGCGATCATTGTCGGCTCCCGTAGGTCGAAGCGACTCCTTCGAGCCGGGTGGCGGACATGGCGTCCGGACCCGGTTGCCGGTGGGGGACCACGATCTCGGTGTGCTTCCGGCCCGGGAGGAAGCCGGGCCGGCAGGCCCCGGCTGGGCGGGCCCGGTACCGATCCGACCAAAAGCAGGCGGAAACGGTCCGCAGCCAATCTGCTGGTAGACAACCGTTTCCGCCATGGCTGTGGTCGGATTGGCAACGATCGGCGCAGTGTCGCCCAGCCGGGCAAAGGGCCCCGCTCCGCAGCGTTCCGGCGGGGCCGCCTGCTCCCTCGACCGCCCCGCGGCCCGGTGCGGCGAGCAGGACCGTCCGGGCCCCCTGCGCCCGGACGGAGATTCGGATGACGACGCGGTTCACAGGTGCTCCACCTGGCTTCCGCGCAGACGGTTCCGGGTGTCGAGGACCAGGTCGGAACCGCGCTCCACGATCTCGTAGTCGACGTCGTCGTGGTCGGTGAGCAGGACGACCGCGTCGGCCTGCCGCACGCACGACTCGGTCAACTCGACGAGCTTCATCGCCGGCGGGCACCGGTGGGCCTCCACATGGGAGTCCACCACCCGGATCACCGCGCCCTGTTCGGCCAGCAACTCGACCACGCGCAGTACCGGAGACTCACGGATGTCGCCGGTGTTCGGCTTGTAGGACAGGCCCAGCAGCAGGATCACGCTGCCCTGCACCGCCTTCCGCCGCCGGTTGAGCGCGGCGGTGAGCCGCTGGACCACGTAGTCCGGCATGTGGTCGTTGATGTCGTTGGCCAGCGCCACGAACCGGAACTCGCGGTTGAGGTCGTGACGCACCCGCCAGGACAGGAAGCCGGGGTCCACCGGCAGGCAGTGCCCGCCCACGCCCGGCCCCGGACGGAAGGGAAGGAAACCGAACGGCTTGGTCGAGGCCGCCTCGACGGCTCCCCAGATGTCGACCCCGAGTTCGTGCGCGAACATCGCGATCTCGTTGATCAGGGCGATGTTGACGTGCCGGAAGGTGTTCTCCACCAGCTTGGCCAGCTCCGCCTCGCGGGTGGTGGCCACCGGGACGGTGCGCTCGACCAGCGCGTCGTAGAGCGACTTGACCGCAGCCAGCGATCTTTCGTCCACCCCGGAGACGATCTTCGGCGTGTTCGCGAGTGTCCATTTAGGATTACCCGGATCAATCCGTTCCGGGCTGTACCCCACGAAGAAGTCCCGCCCGGCGCGCAGTCCGCTGCCCTTTTCCAGCAGCGGCACGACGATTTCTTCGGTGGTACCGGGATAGCTCGTCGACTCCAGCACCACCGTCGCGCCGGGCCGCAGGTGCGCGGCGATGCCGTCGGCGGCGGACTCGACGTAGCCGAGATCGGGCACGAAGTCCTTCAGCGGTGTCGGAACGGTGATGATCGCGGCGTCGAAGGCTTCCGCGTCCTCGTAGGAGACGGTGGGCCGGTAACGCCCGGTGGCGAGCGCCTGGCACAGCTCCCCGTCCCCGACATCGTCCACATAGGACCGTCCGTCCTTGAGCGACCAGACGCGCACCGCGTCCAGGTCCAGCCCGACGACGGAGAAACCCGCTGCGACCGCCCGCATGGCGACCGGCAGCCCGACATAACCCTGGCCCACCACGACCAACCGGAGGTGACGGCCCATGAGATCGTTCACCCTCGTTCTCCCGCACCATCGCCGTAGCCGGCTCGAGTGCCGCGGCTCGAGACCTTTTCGCTCATGCGGGCACCTCCTTCGCCTGGGGCTCCGCGAGCGACTCCAGCCACGAGATCGTGCGCACCAGACCGTGCGCCAGCGGGACCGGATGGACACGCGGGAACAGCTTGGTGAGCACTCCCGGCTCCGCCTGCGAATGCCTGACGTCACCGGGCCTCGGCGGGCGGTACCGGACGTCGAGTGGACGGCCCAGCAGGTCGGAGAGGACGGCGACGATCTCGTTCACCGTGGTGCGCGTGCCGAAGGCCAGGTTCACCGGCCGTATCCCGCTCATCCGGCTCGCGACCGCTTCCGCCAGTATCTCCACCACCGAGCCGATGAAGGTGAAGTCCCGGCTCTGTTCACCGTCGCCGTAGATGGTGAGCGGAAGGCCGTGCAACGCGTTGAAGACGAACGACGGGATGACCGCGGCGTAGGCATGATTGGGCGCCTGCAACGGCCCGAAGATGTTGAAGAAGCGGAAAACGCAGCACTCGAGACCGAAGGAGGACTGATAGGCCAGCGCGTACGATTCGGCCGCGAGTTTGCTGACCGCGTACGGGCTGGACGGCAGGCAGACCAGGTCGGGCGTCTTCGGGAGCGTGGGGTTGCGCCCGTAGACGGAGCTGGAGGACGCGACGATCACGTGAGCACCGCTTTCCCGCGCGGCCTCGAGCACTGTCATCGTGCCGGTCACGTTGGTTTCGTGGCTACGACGGGGATTTTCGATCGACCTGAGCACCGCGGGCACGGCGGCGAGGTGCACGATCGACTCGGCGCCCGCGCACGTGGCCGCGACCGCCACGGGGTCCAGCACCGAGCCTTTCCGGAATTCGACGTCGAGCCCGTCGAGATTGCTCAGTTTGCCCGTGCTCAGGTTGTCGAGCACCACGACCTCGTAGTCCCGCCGGCTCAGCAATTCCCGGCAGAGGTTGGCGCCGACGAAGCCGGCACCGCCGGTCACCACGACCTTCATCGGGGCTCGACTCTCTTTCCGGACCGGGCCGCCACGACGGTGGCCACCCTGTCCATCTCGACCGGACTGCCCGTCCGCGGGGCGACGATCCGGGGGCTTTCCACGAGTTCGGCCATCGCGGCGGCGCTGCCGAACCGGCTGTGCCGGGCCAGCACGGTCCGGGCCGGCAGCGGCGGCACCTGGATGTGCGAGATCGCGGGATGGACCGGGCGATGGTCCTGCTCGCCCTCGCCGAAGAGTTCCTCGTGGAGCTTTTCGCCCGGGCCGAGGCCGGTGAACACGATCGGCGAGTCGCTCCCGGACATCTCGATGAGCTGTTCGGCCAGGTCTCGAATGCGGGCGGGGGCGCCCATGTCGAGCACCAGGGCTTCGCCGGAGGCACCGATCACGGCGGCCTGGATGACCAGTTGGACCGCCTCCGGCACGGTCATGAAGAAGCGGGTCACGTCGGGATGGGTCACGGTCACCGGAAGGCCCGCGGCGAGTTGCTCGGCGAAGGTGGTCAGTACGGAACCGCGGCTGCCCAGGACGTTGCCGAAGCGCACGGAGAGGTAGACCCCGTCGGTTCGTCCCGCGGCGTCGGCGACCAGCCTTTCCGCGACGCGCTTGGACCGGCCGAGCACGCTGGTCGGGTTGGCCGCCTTGTCCGTGGAGATGTTCACGAACCGGCGCACCCCGGCCCGGCGCGCGGCATCGAGCACGTTCATGGTGCCCAGCACGTTGGTCTTCCATGCCTCGTCGGGATGCCGCTCCAGCACCGGCAGGTGTTTCAACGCCGCGGCGTGGAACACCAGGTCCGGGCGAAGCTCTCGGAGCAGCCCGCGCATGGCGTCGGCGTCCCTGATGTCGGCGAGAACCAGGCTCGGCGAATCGAGCCGGGCCTCGCCGTGGATCGACAACTGCACCCCGTGCAGCGCGGTTTCGTCCCGGTCCAGCATGAACAACTCCGCGGGCGCGAACCGGTGGATCTGGCGGCAGAGCTCCGAACCGATCGAACCGCCCGCCCCGGTCACCAGCACGCGCGCTCCCCGTAGGCGGCCCGAAACCGAGTCGAGGTCGGTGTCGACCGGACGGCGTCCCAGCAGTTCCGTGACATCCACGTTCCGCAGATCGGCCATCTTCATCCAGGGCTGGAGCTGCTCGCTCAACGGCGGCAAGGTCTTCACATCGAGGCCTGCCGTCCTGGCCAGTGCCTTGACCGCCCGGATCTTCGCCGGGGCCGGGTTCGGCACCGCCACGACGAGTTGCCGCGCGCCGGTCTGCCCGGCCACCGCCACCAGTTCCCGCCAGGTACCGCGCACCGGGACGCCGCGAATCCGGCTGTTGCGCAGGGCGGGGTCGTCGTCGAGCAGGGCCACCGGCAGCGTGTTGCCCGCACCGCCGGACACCATCGTCCGCACCAGTTCCCGGCCTCGCACGCCCGCGCCGTAGACGATCACCCGGTGCGCCGAGCGCGGATCAGGCCGGGCCCTGCGGTCCCGGTAGCAGCGGACCGCGAGCCGCGCGGCCACGGAGAGGGCGAGCGCGAGGAACGCCGCGATGAGCGGCACCGAGCGCGGCACCGAGGGAGTGCCGCACAGCACATCCATCCCCAACGCCGCGAGACAGACCGCCGCGGTCACGCCGGCCAGGCCGAGCGCCTCGTCGAGGCTGCCGACCGGATACCGGCCGAGGTACAGCCGGCTGACGGCGCCGGCGATCCAGGTCATCGCCACGGTGACGGCCGTGATCCGGGCGAGGCCGGCCAGGTCGGCCTGACCGAGATCGAACTCGTAGCGCAGCCACGTCGCCCCCGTCAGCGCCACTGCCCAGCACCCGGCATCGACCAGCGGTGCGCCCACCCGGGTCAGCCACCGCGGCGCGGCCACCGAGGCCAGCGGAAAAAAGATGGAGGTTGGTCGCATGGATCGCAGTTCTCCCTAGAATGCGTTCGGCAAATGTTGCCGACAACGCCCCAGGATGCCGCGGGGTCTGGGGAGACATCGAGGATTCGTTCGACCTTGCTGACGTTCAGCTTAGCATTTTCGGAGTCTGCCCGGTCGTCGGTTCACCGTATCGAGTCGATTGCCGGAAAGCGGTTACTCAAGGTTCGCCCGCCATTCCCGGAACCGAGCAACGCGATAAGACCCAGCAAGGATTCCTCGATCAACTTCGCCGCGTGGTGGTGGCCGCCGGGGCCGAGCGAGACGGGGTCGGGAACCGCATCCTCTTCCGGCGGCACATAAAGGGCCGTGCCCCGCAATCTGCGGGCCGCCGCCACCGCCGCCTTCGCCCGTTCCACCGGGTCACCGGGAAGCGTGTCCGGGCGGATCGCCTTGGCCAGTCTCGTCATTTCCCGCAGGCAGAAGGTGGTGCGCAAGGCGGAGGGCTGGAGTTCCACGGCCGCCTTGCGGTGCCTTCGTTCGGCGGTGAGCACCAGATCGGAGCCCGCCACCGTGGGCGCGTCCAGCGGATACGACCGGAACCCGCGCGCGATACCGGCCAGTCCCCACCGGGCCAGCTCCGCACGGCTGAACGGATGCATCGTGGCACCGAGAACCGCGGAAGTCCCGGCGCTGGCCACGGTGAACCGGGCCGCGTCCACCACGCCCAGCCTTTCCCGCAGCAAATGCCGGGCGAGGATTTCGGCGAATGCCGAACGGCAGATTCCCCCGGTACACACGAACAGAATCCGGAACGTGGATTGGCTGGGCAGTGTCATCGGGAGACTCCTCACGAGTCGCCGGGGTATTTTCGGAGATAACGCGCGGGATCGCCGTCGGCGACCGCCTGCCAGAGTTCGGCCGCGCGCGCGTAGTCGAGCCGGGCCACCGCCCTGGTGCCCTCCCAGGCCAGGCCGTTCACCGGCGCGGCCACGAAGGTGATGGCGCGGGCACTGAGCCCTCGCAACCGCCAGGCCATCGAAAACAGTTCGCCGTCGCTCATCGTGTCGTCGACGTCTATCCACCGGCTGAGCGTGTCCAGGAACTCGTAACCCCGGATGGGACTGGACAACAGCCCGTTGGCACCGACCTTGACCAACAGCGCGCGCATGGTCTCCTGCCTGCGCCTGACCCGGTCCAGGTCGCCGTCGGGCAGTTCGTCGTGCCGTCGCACGTAGGTCAGTGCCTGCGCGCCGTCCAGATGGTTCGGACCACGGGAGAAGCTCACTCCCCCCATCGAGACCGGCGAGGCGACATTCACCTCGATGCCGCCGAGGGCATCGGTCACCGCGCGGAGACCGGCGAAGTCCAGCACCGCGAAGTGGTCGACACGGATGCGGGTGAGGTACTCGATGGTCCGCACCAGCAGCGAGGGCTCTCCGCTGTCGTACCCCGCGCTGATCTTGTCCATCCCGTGGCCCGGCACGTCCACCCAGCTGTCCCCGGGCAGCGACACCACGGTGGCGCCGGTGTAGTCCGGCTTGATCCGCACCAGGATGATCATGTCGGCGCGCTGCGCGGCGGACGGGTCCTCGTTCGCGTCGGCGCCCGCCGCCGCAGGCGGCGCGGGGGAAAGCGAATCGCTGCCGACGAGCAGGAACGTCTTCGCCGCGGTGGCGGGCGGCCTGCTCGCCTCGTCCATGCCGGCGAAGACCCCCGAGAACCGGTGGACCTGACCGGTGAAACGCTGGCCGGTCAGGTAGATCCCGCCGATGACCACCACGAGCAGCACGGCCACCGACAGGATCACGATCTTCGCCAGTCTGCGGCCACGCCGCGGGCCCGGCCGCCGGGACGGCGGGCCGCCGGGCTCGGTGTCGGCGGTGCCCGCCGGTTCCGTCGGATGAGCTACGGACATCGCGGCCGTCGCTTCAGTAGACCTGGTCCGGCGCGGGTGACCGGCCCTCTGTGCCATTCGGTGAACGCCCCGCACCTTCGGACGGCGCGTTCGGCCGGTCGTTCTGGCGAGGCAACTCGCCATTCGCGGGCAGGCCACCGGCGGGCAGGCTGCCGGTCAGCGTGCCGAGCGGCTTTCCGTTGCCGTTGCGCTTGGCCGCCCGGCGCGGGCCGGCCGCGACCTTGGACAGCCGCATCGTGCCGTCGAGATCGGGAGCGGTCTCCTCCAGCGCGGAGTAGTACTCGTAGTAGGGGCTCGACGTCGAGCCGGGCGCCATCGAGAGCACCGTGCCCAGGGGCCGTGCGGACACGGCTTCCAGCGCCGCGAAGGCCGCCTTGACCTGGTGGCGCTTCGTCTTGCCGTACCGCACGACGACGAGCGCGCCGTCGCAGGCCGCGGCGAGGATGGCCCCGTCGGTCACCGGCAGGAGCGGCGGCGCGTCCAGCAGCACCGTGTCGTATCGCTGGTTCAACTCGGCCAGTACGTTCGTCATCTGCCGCGAGGCGAGCAGTTCGCTCGGGTTGGGCGGGATCGGCCCGCTGGCGAGCACGTCGAAGAGCGCGGACCCCCACGGTTGCAGGGCCTCGTCCAGGCCGAGTCGCCCGGCCAGCACGCTGGTCAGCCCGACGGCACCTTCGAGGCCGAGGTAGTCGACCGCACGCGGACGGCGCAGGTCCGTTTCCAGCACCGCCACCCGCTGTCCGGCCCTGGCGAGCACGATGGCGAGGTTGCACAGGGTCGTCGTCTTGCCTTCGCCGGGGACCGCGCTGGTCACCACGATCGCCTTGCGGGCCCGGTCGACGTCGATGAACTGAAGGTTCGTGCGGATCTTCCGGAACGCCTCCGCGCGCGGCGAACGCGGATGTTCCTGCACCGTCAGCGGATGCCGGGGCACGTCGGGGTCGTAGGCGATGGTGCCCAGGCTGGGCGCGCCGGTGAGCCTTCTGAGTTCCTCGGCCGATTTGACGGAGGTGTCGAACGCGTGCCGAAGCAGGGCGAGACCGAACCCCGCGATCAGTCCGAAAAGGACACCGAGCGCGTAGTTGACCGCGGGCCGGGGCGCCACCGGTTCCGTCGGCAGCGTCGCCGGTTCGACCACGCGGGCGTTGATCGTCGCGGGCAGATTGTCGGCAGGCCGTTCGAGCTGGGAGACGAGCCGGGTGAACGCGTCGCCCGTGGCGTCGGCGATTTCCTTGGCCAGCAAGGGGGAACGGTCGGTGGCCGTGGCGGTGAGCAGAACCGTGTCGGGCTGGGAGCCGACACTGATCCGTGACGCGATCTCGTCGGCGGACATGCCGAGCCGCAACTGCCCCGCGACATCACGCGCGACCCGCGTGCTCGCCAGAAGTTTCGTGTAGGACTTCACCTTCTGCTCGGACAGCAGGTTTCCCTGATAGGCCGCGGAAGCGTTGTCCGTACCGGACTGGGCGGAGACGTAGATGGTGACTTGCGCCGAATATTCTCGCGGGGTGGACCAGGTCAGGACGGCGGCCACCGCCAGCCCGGCCAGCAGGCCGAACAGGACGATCTTCCACCGTCCACGTGCCACCCGCACATAGTCGTACCAGGTCACGCTCATTCCTCCGCGAGTTCGCGCGCCACGCGGTCGTGTCGGCAGGGCGCTCCTTGCCGAACTCCCTCACGCGAACCAGTTCGGCGCCCACAAAGCAGCGGGAAAGAAGGGGCGCGCTCTGTGGTCACCTTGACAGCCGCGAGTCGGCACACCGCACCTCCGCGAGTTCGCGCAGGTGATCGGCTGGGACTGGGCCGGGGTCGGCTGCCGAGTTTACACACTTCAGTCGCGGTGATCCGGGCCTTCACCTGAAGGTGTGGGCGGACAATGATCTTCCGGCGGTGGCAGCTCTTCGGCGAGAATGGTCTCGACCTTTCGCGAAGCCCGGCGCAGCGAGGTGGCGATCACGAAACCGAGCGGAATGACCAGGAGCAGGGCGAGCAGAATCACCGACCACAGCCAGAAGCCGCCCATCGCCGTTCCCCTTTCCGGGGTCGTGATTCGAAGGCCGGGGACCGGGGCCGGAACGAGTGCGCGCATTCGCCGCCACTCGCGGTAGGCATCGGCACGGCCCACCGCGACGTTACATCGCACGTCGTCGATCAACACCGGCAGCCCGGTCGAGGAGTCGCATTTTCACAGGAACCCTGCGAATACGAAGTTCGGAAATGGCACCGGACGCCGGAAGATCGATGATGCCGTCAAAAATGACATCCTTCATCGAGTCGATCAGCAACAGAGGCGCATTCGAACAGCGACCGAGATCAGAAAAGACAACCAGGAAAGGTGACAGAAGTACACGAGCGAGAGCAGGTCCGGACTCGCACACCCGACACGGTGACAGTGAGTAGTCGCACCTCGAGGCCATGCGGTCATCCAGCGCCGGTCCGGCCGCGGGATCAAGACGCCAAAGGGACCTTCTGGCAAGAACTTCACGCCCACACGACATGGTGCCGCCGCAACACGCGACAACGGGATATCCGGTTACTTATAGTATCCACTGTGGACCACCGGAGAGGCCTGGACAAGGGAGCGGACCAGGGCCGCCGGCCGCGCCCCGGAGGCCGGGCGGCCGACGGCCGGCTTCACCGAACCGGGATAATCCGCGAAAGATCACTTCTCACCACGACGGCACCGACGCCACCGGTGCCCGCCGATCATCGTCACCGCGCGGCTGACGCGACGTCATCCGGCGCGGGTGAAATAGATCCGGAACAAATTACGCCAGACAGGTGATATATGCCGTCCTCCGTGTTCTTCTTGACGCATCGCCAATCACTGTTGGCACGCCCGGGCGAACGCTTTCTCACTCGTTCAGGAGATCTTTCGACCGAGTCGTTCCCCGGTACTAGCAAGCTCGGCGAATTCTCATAGCCTTGGCAGTCCGGACCGAACGGAGAACGCGATCAAGCCCGCCATGCCCGAACCCAAGATCACGCAGCCGCCTCCGCCGCGCGAACTCATCCGGCGCACGCGGCTGGGCGGAATGCTGCCCGACGTCACGGAAACGGAGGACGACCCGGTCGTCACCGTCGTGTGCGCGCCCGCGGGGTTCGGCAAGACCACCCTGGTGTCGGGGTGGGCCGACGCGAGCCGGGGCACGGCCGGTCCGGGCGCCGTGGTCTGGGTGAACGTCGACGCGGCCGACAACGACCCGTCCGTGTTCCTCTCCGGCGTCCTGGCGGCGTTCAACCGCGTCCTGGCGGGCACGCGGGCGGCACGGGTGCCCGAGCCGCGGCGGACCGGGCAGGATTTCGTGGCGTTGCTGGCCGACACCGTGAAGCGGCACGAAGAGCGAATTTGGCTGGTGCTCGACGATTTCCACGAACTGGGCGAACAGATCGCCCAGCAGATCGTGGACACCCTGCTCAGACGGATGCCCCGCAACTTCCGGCTGGTGCTCTCCGGCCGGGTCGACCCGCCGGTCGCCCTCCATCGCCTGCGCATCGCGGGGAGGCTGCGCGAACTGCGCGCGGCCGACCTGGCCTTCTCCCGTGCCGAGACCGCGGAGGCGATCGCACTGCACGGCGTCCACCTCTCCGAGGAACACCTCGACCGGCTGGTCTCGCTCACCGGAGGGTGGCCCGCGGCGATCCGGATGGCCGCGCAGGCGCTGCGGAATTCCCGTGACCCGGCAACGATCCTGGACTCCTTCGTGGAAACCGACCGCGCGGTCGCGGAGTACCTGACGGGTGAGGTGCTCTCCCCGCTGCCGGAGGACCGGCAGGACTTCCTGCGCCGCACCAGCGTGACGGCACAGGTCACTTCGGGCCTCGCGATGGCGCTCACCGGGAGGACCGACGCGGCCGCCGTGCTCGAGTCGCTGGCCCGGTCCAGCTCGCTGATCTCACGGTCCGGCTCGGACGGTGATCGCTACCGGATGCATCCCTTTCTGCGCACGTACCTGATGAGCGAGTTGCGCCGGCAACTGCCCACGCTGTTCGCCGACCTGCACGGCCTCGCCGCCCGGTGGTTCGCCGAACAGGGCGACCGCGTCAGCGCCGCCGCCTACGCCGCGAACGCGCACGACCCGGAGCTGTCCGCGAGCCTGGTCACGCGGCACGGGCTCGGACTGGTCCTCGGCGGTGATTTCCCGGCGCTGCGGGCACTCGCCGCGACGCTGTCCACCCAGGCGCGTGCCGACGCCGAGATCGGGCTCATCCTGATCCTGGGCGACCTGGCCGCCGGGGAACGGGCGGCCGCGGAAATGCGGATCTCCGGGCTGAGCGAGGCGGTGCGGCGCAATCCGGCCGAACGGGTG
Source organism: Amycolatopsis pigmentata (assembly GCF_042684065.1). Classification (NCBI taxonomy): domain Bacteria; kingdom Bacillati; phylum Actinomycetota; class Actinomycetes; order Pseudonocardiales; family Pseudonocardiaceae; genus Amycolatopsis; species Amycolatopsis pigmentata. The sequence goes on from NZ_JBHUKR010000007.1 coordinate 129,451, forward strand.
CGTGATCTCGATCTGGTGGTGCGCACCCATTGGGCCCGGCTGGCCGGCCGGGTGGTGCCCGCCATGGACGAGCTGGGGGAACGGCTGGACCGGATAGCCGATCCCGACCTCCTGATGCTCGCCCTGATCAACCGTGGCACCGCGATGTTCTGGCTCGGTGACCACCAGGCGGCAGGCCGGGACCTCAGCTGGGCGCTGCGCATCGCCACCGCGCACCAGTTCGACTACGCGATCGTGCACTGCCTGAGCCACCTGGCGGGCGTGGCCTCGGTGGACAGCGACTATCCGCGGATGCGCCGCATGGCGGACGAGGCGCTGCGCTTCGCCGAAAAGCACGACCTCGCGGACAGTCCGGTCTGCAGTTTCGCCTACACGGTCGCGGCCTGGGTCGCCTACCAGTTCCTCGAACACGACCGCGCCCGCGAACTCGCCCGCCGGGCCGTCGAGGTCCTCGGCACGAGCAACGACCGGACGGTGGAGTTGTGTGCGTTGTCCTTCGAGGCGGCGGTCGACTTCGAGTGGGGTGACGATCCGCACGCCGCGCTGGTGCGGATGCGGCGGCAGTGGGCCACGGTGAGCCGCCAGGATCCGGTGCAGCCGACGCTGGTCGCGCATCTGGCCCCCATCGAGCAGCGCATGGCGTTGCGTCTGGGCAGGCCGGACTGGGCCGCCGAGGCCGAACGCCGGGCCTCCGCCTGGCTCGGCGACCACGGCGAGGTGCACCTGCTGCGCGCCCGGATGCATGCCCACTACGGCCGGGTGACCGCGGCGCGGGCACTGCTGGACAAGATCACCAAGGGACGGGTGCCCTGCCTTCTGGTGGCCAGCCGCATCGAAGCGCACCTGCTGGCCGCCGTGCTGGCCGAACGCGCGCACGACGGCCGGACCGCCAACCTGGAAATCCGCGCCGGGATCGAGCTGGCCGAACCCCGGCGCGCCCTCCGGCCCTTCTACGACGCGGGACAGGAGATCCGGCAGTTGCTGGTCCCCCAGCTCGGCCGGTTGGGGCGGCTGGATCCGTTCGTCGAAGAGATCCTGGACGCGATACCTCCCGCGCCCGCCGGGGTCACCGCGGAGCTGACCCCGCGGGAAGTCCAGTTACTCAGGGAACTGCCGTCCCTGGCCACCATCGAAGAGATCGCCGGGAGCCTTTATGTGTCGGTCAACACCGTGAAGACCCATTTGCGCAATGTCTATCGAAAACTGGGAGTGACCTCGCGCCGGGACGCGGTGATCGCGGCGCGGGAGCGCGGCTTGCTGTAGCCGCGCCGAAGTTGATGTTCGAGGGTAGCGAGGCCGGTACGCGTTCCACGGGCCGGCGAAACGGGTGAAGACCCGGAGAGAGGGAGTCATGGAAATGGTGTCCGAGGATCTGATCCGAGCGTGGGAAGACGCCTATCGCCGTTACGGCAGCGCCGCCGGCGCCAACGTCGCGCCCGCGTCGCGGGCGGTCGCGCTGGCGTGGCGGGACATCGCGTGCACGAGCAGGCTGCCGTGGTGGGTGCTCGCCGCGGTCGAGTCCGCGGCCGAGGCGTTCGAGGACCAGGCGGAGCAGTGGGAGGCCAGGGCGCGCCAGAGCGCCAAGTCCTGGTCGGGCGTGCCGAACACGCGCACCCCGGGTGACAGCACCGTCACCTCCGGCCATCTCGCCTCGCCGGCCCGGGACGAGGCCCACACGCACTGACCGCTTCGCCCGCGGGATTTTCGCGGAGTAGCAGGTGATTCCGCGAAACGGATCGGCGGTCGCGTCCCGCCTCCAGGCGCGGCCGCCGACACCGGTGCGTCACACCCTTCGCCGACGTCGGTTGTGGACCGTGTCCGCACCGCTGTCGCGAGTGGACGATGCGGTGTCCCGGCCGGACCGAGGGCGGGCCGTGGCGTTCACATGCAGGCCGGCGGAACGCGGCAACTGACCTCGCCGGGATGGATGTCGCCCATTCCCGCGCCGATCAGGCCGGCATAGGGCACTCCCTGTTCGTCCACCGCGAGAATGCGGTTGGTGAACAACGGGGCGATGGCGCCGGTTATGTCGATCACGTTGGCGTGACTGGCCAACTCGAACACCGTGCACAGCGCGGAGATGGTCTCCCGCCGGTCCGGGTCGGTTTCCGGGGACAGCCCGATGATCAGGATGTCGAGGAGGCGGTCGGCGGGGCCGACGTCGATCTGCACCGACGCCCGTTCCGGGAATTCGCCACGATCGCGAAGTTCCCGCACCTCGCGGACGAGATGGGCGGCGATGGCCGGCAACGATCCACCGATCTTGAGGTGGTCGGTGCCCGTGATGCACAGGGTCTGACGGACGGAGTCGATCATGCCAGGCTCGCCTTTCGATGTTTCCGCGGTCCACGGAGAGCACCTGCGAGGTAGTCACCGGGATCTGCGGAAGCTCGATCTTCGGCGGAATCCGAGAACACCACATCGCGGGGCCGGTCGTCCAGAGACCCGGGTCCGCGCTGGCGACACCTCACCCGGAGAGAGTAGTGTATTAGCTCTATCAAGTGAGGAAATGGCCGAAAGCCACTTCGACAGCCGTCGCTGAGTCGAATATGGTCGCTCTTCGGTTCCAAGGCCCCCCGTGTGCGTTACCCACTCCCTCACCCAAATCAGGTGAACGTGGCGTCTGCTTGTTTCGTGGCGAGCGCAACGACGATAAACACAGTCACAGTAAACAATGGACGCCAAAGGGCCCGGATGCCTTCGGAAGGACCCGCAATGTGCCAGGAGCAGCGGCTGGCCGCCGCCTTCACCGAACTGTCGGACGTGCACCGCCAGGACTTCGACGCGGACGCCTACACCGACACGCTGGCCCGGCATTCGGTGGACCTGCTCGACGTCGACGCGGCCGGATGGCTGCTCGCCGGCGAGAACGGGCGGCTGGAGGTCGCGGGCGCGATGACCGACGCGGTCCGGCTGCTCCAGGTCATCCAGCTGCGCGCGGGCGAGGGCCCCGCCGTCGAAAGCTTCCGCACCCAGCACGCGGTGACCGTCGGCGATGTCGCCGCGGAGCGGCGCTGGGAGGCGTTCCGGACCGCGGCGCAGGGCGCCGGATTCACCGGGGTCCACGCGCTCCCGCTGCACCTGCGCGGCGAGACCGTGGGCGCGCTGTGCCTGTTCCGCCGGCGGGCGGGCGAGCTCACCAAGGAGCAACTCGCGATCGGCACCGCGCTCGTCCGGGTCGCGACCGGTTATCTGCTGCTCCAGCGCGCCGTCGGGCGCGCCGAGAAGCTGTCCCAGCAGTTGCAGACGGCGCTCAACAGCCGGGTCACCATCGAGCAGGCCAAGGGCATCCTCGCCGAGCGGAAGGGCACCTCGCTCGACAACGCCTTCGAGATGATGCGTGCCTTCGCCCGCCGCAACCGCAGACGGCTCAACGATGTCGCGTGCGCCGTCGTCACCGGCTCTCCCACGGTCACCGGCCTGATCCAGGCGCCGGTGGAGAAGCCCCAGACGTGCTTGTCCGGTTGGCTCAGCTGACCGCGAGCGCGACCCGCACCGGCATGGGTGGGCCCACGAGCCGAGGCGGGTGAGGGTTCGTGGGTGGAAGGCGCGGCCACGTGGCGCCTTCCACCCACGACCTGCCCCAGCGCGGCCGATCGGAGGACGCCCATGAACCCGGGTACCGACGACACCGCCAGGCTCGCGGTCGGCACGGCGCTCGACCCCGACTTCATCATCGACCTGACGCTTTCCGTGGACGCCAGCCTCGCCTGGCGGATCGACTTCTCCGACGAGTCGGTGCGGTGGAATCGCGGTCTCGACGCCCTGCTCGGCGCGCCGGACCTGCCCGAGCATGAAGTCCGCGAACGGCTTCGCGAGGCGGTCTCTCCGATGTTTCCCGCCGCCCGCAACGCCCCGGCGGGCGAGGATTTCGAACTCGAGCGCCGTTTCCCCGGCCCGGACGACCATCACCCGCGCTGGGTCCGGTTCCGCGCCCGCACCTACGACACCGGATCCAGCACCGGGTTGTTCGGGGTCGCCAGTGATGTCACCGAACAGCGGGAAGCCCGGCAGGCGCTGGCCGACCTCGCCGACCGCTACCGGCTTCTGGTCGACCTCAGCCCCGAGGCGATCGCCGTGCACCAGCACGGTCACGTCGTCTACGTCAACTCGGCCTACCTGCGGTTCTTCCGCGCGAGCTCGACCGCGGAGGTGCTCGGCCGTCCGATCACCGACTTCGTGCACCCGGACTCGGTTCCCGGGCTGTGGAGCCGTATCCGGTCGCTGACCACGCCGGGGGCCACGTCCGAACCCGCGGAAGCGGTCCTGCTGCGCTTCGACGGGACGACCGTGACGGTGGAGTCGGTGTCCGTCCGCACCACGTGGGAGGGAGAACCCGCGTACCAGGTGATCATGCGCGACATCACCGCGCAGAAGGCGGCCGACGCGGCTCTGCGGTATCAGGCCGCCCTGGTCTCGCATGTCACCGACGCGATCATCGCCACCGATTCCGGCGGCGTGGTGACCAGCTGGAACCCGGCGGCCGAGGCGATCTACGGGCATCCGGCGGGCGAGGCCATCGGCCGTGACGTCAGCGAGTTGATCGGAGCGAGGCTGGACCTCGACGAGGTCATGCGCGCTGGTGGCGTGGTGCGCGCGATGCACCGCAGGAAGGACGGCGCCAAGCTGACCGTTCGCGTTTCGGCGGCGAGTATGGACACCGGTTACGTGCTGATGTGCTCGGACGAAACGGCACAGCGGCGCGCCGAACGATACTTCGCCACGGTCGTCGCGTCGCTCGAGGAAGGCGTGCTCGTGGTGACGCCCGACGGGCGCATCGAATCGGCGAACCCCGCCGCGCTCGGCATCCTCGATCTCCCGTCGGACGAAGTGGTGGGGCGGCGGGCACCGCTGGCCGCGCTGTTCGACGAGGAAGGCAGGGCGCTCCGCGAAGAGGAGTACCCGCTGACGGTCACGAGGCTGAGCGGAACGCCGCAGAACAGCAGACTCCTCCGGATACGGCGCGGTGACGGCAGTGACGTCTGGCTGTCCATGAGCTGCCGTCCGCTGAACCCGGACTCCGACCCGCCGCACGCGGTGGTCACTTCGTTCAGCGACAACACCGAGCGGCGCACGATCGCGGAGCGTCTGAAATACGACGCCACCCACGACGCGCTGACCGGGCTGGCCAACCGCAGCGTGGTGGTGAGCGTGCTGGCCGAAGCGCTCGGCGAGTCGTACCGGAACGAGATCGCGGTGCTGTTCATCGACCTGGACAAGTTCAAGGTCATCAACGACTCGCTCGGACACGGCGTCGGCGACCAGGTGCTGCGGGTGGTCGGGCGGCGGTTGCACGGCGGCGTGCGTGCCACCGATCTCGTCGGCCGGCTCGGTGGGGACGAGTTCGTCGTGGTCAGCCGGGACATCGCCGACGCGAGTGAGGCCAGGGCGTTGGCCACCCACCTGCGCGCCACCCTGGTGGAACCGATCAAACTGGAGGGCAGGGAACTGCACATCGACGCCAGCATCGGCATCGTGATGGCCGCGCCGACCGACCGGCGCAGCGCCGAAGATCTGATCCGTGACGCGGATGTGGCCATGTACCAGGCGAAAACGACCGGTCGTGGTCGCTACGAGTTCTTCGACGTGACGTTGCGGGAGCGCATGCAGCGGCGCCTGCGGTTGGAGCAGGAGCTTCGCGAAGCCGTACGGCTGAACGTGCTCTGGGTGGCCTACCAACCGGTGGTCGCGTTGCCCGGCGGCGAGACGGTGGGTGTCGAGGCGCTCTTGCGATGGGAACAGCCGCACCTGGGTGTGGTTTCGCCGGTCGAATTCATCCCGCTGGCCGAAGAAAGCGATCTGATCAGCGCGATCGGCATCCAGACCCTGCGGACGACCACCGTGGAGATGGCCTGGCAACGGCAGTTGCACGGGGTCGACTTCGATCTCGCGGTGAACCTCTCGGCCCGGCAACTCGACGATCCGGACCTGCTGGTCACCGTGCAGCACGCGCTCCACAGCGCGAAGTTGCCGCCTTCGGCGCTGTGCCTGGAAATCACCGAAAGCGCGCTGATGCGCGATCCACTGCTGGCGGCGAAGAAACTCGACTCGCTCCGCAGCGCCGGGGTGCGGGTGGCCATCGACGATTTCGGGACCGGCTACGCCTCCCTGTCCCAGCTCCTCCGCCTGCCGGTCGACATCCTCAAAATCGACCAGTCGTTCGTCGCCGACCTCGGCGAATCCCCCGATGCCACCGGAATCGTCAGCGGCATCATCGCGATGGCACACGCGGTCGGTCTCACGGTCGTCGCCGAGGGGGTCGAAAACGAACGGCAACGTGACGTTCTGTCCCGGCTCGGCTGCGATCAGGCTCAGGGACACTTCTTCGGCCGCCCCGGATCACCCGCGGATATCTTTTACCAATCCGGCCAAAAGTAGGCGGAGACGGACCGCAGCCAATCCGGCTGCACAGAACCGTTTCCACCGTGGCTGTGGTCGGATTGGTAACGATCGACACAGTACCAATCCGGCCAAAAGTAGGCGGATACGGACCGCAGCCAATCCGGCTGCACAGAACCGTTTCCGCCGTGACTGTGTCGGATTGGTAGGCGACCAGCACAGTGCCGCAAGACGGTGACGTGCCACTTTCGGGTATTTCTCTGCGCAACGCCCTTCACCCGGTTGCGTCGGGTCGGCGACCCGGTGGACAGTTGAAGGCGCAGGCCAGAGGGCCGGACCGCCGTCTCCCCGTACGTCACGGCCCCCCGGATGTGTCACCGAATACGACCTGGCAAGGAATTTCGGTGACGTTTTATCCCCGGTTCCCACCCGTTCGTGATCGGAGGAGGTTGTCGTGCATGGTCCGCCGATCGGCAGCAGAATCGACGCCCTACTGGAAATGCTCTGGCGGGCCAACGGCACGGAACTGTTGCTCACCGCCGGTATGCCGCCACAGATGCGTGTCCACGGTGACCTCCGTCCCATTCCCGGCCAAGGACCGCTGACCACCTCGGCCACCGAGGCGGTGGTCGCGGAGGTGCTTCTGCCGGAACAGGCCGCCGTGTGGAAAACGGCACACGAATACGATTTCACCTTCGGCTGGCGGAGCACCGCGCGGGTCCGGGGAATAGCGTTCAGCCAGCGGGGTACCACCGCGCTGGCACTGCGGATCATCCCGCGCACCGTGCCGACCATGGCGGAACTGGGCCTGCCGCCGGTGATGACCCAGTTCGCGCGCAGCCGGGAGGGTCTGGTGCTGGTGACCGGACGCCCCGGATCGGGGAAGTCCGCCACGCTGGCCGCGATGATCAACCAGATCAACATCGAGCGGGCCTGCCACGTCATCACCGTCGAGGATCCGATCGAGTTCATGCACGAGCACCAGCGTTCGGCGGTCAACCAGCGGGAGATCGGCTCGGACACCGCGTCCTTTTCGGACGCGTTGCGGGCGGCGCTGAGGGAGTCGCCCGACGTGCTGCTCGTCGGTGAACTGCGCGATCTGGACTCGATCCGGCTCGCGCTCACCATCGCCGAGACCGGCACCCTGGTCTTCGCCACGTTGCAGGCCAAGGACACCGCGGAATCCGTGGCGCGCGTCATCGACGTCTTTCCGGCGGAGGAGCGGGCCCAGATCCGGGTTCAGCTTTCGGCGGCCTTGAACGGTGTGGTCAGCCAGTGCCTCGTGCCCAGGATCGGTGGTGGCCTGGTCGCGGCCTACGAGGTCCTGCTCGCCGTCCCGGCGGTGCGGGACGTGATCAAGGAGGGTGACCCGGCCCGGCTCCGTGAGTGCGTGGCCGGTGGCGCGCACGCGGGCATGATGACCTTCGAAATGTCGCTCTCCGAGCTGGTTCGCGCCGGCGAGGTCGCCTACGAAAACGCGGTGGCGCGCAGCCTGTATCCGCAGGATCTCCACCTCGAAGACACCGCTGAACGGCCGCTTTCACTCGATGGTGCCACCCGATAGCGCGAATACCGTGCCCGTCACCGGTTTTCGTTGACCGATGCGTTCACCCGTCACCTCAACGGTGGGTTCGCGGTTCACCATTTTCGGAGCGAAACCCGCCGTGCGCCTGTTTGACAACCTGGTTCCCCGAGAGCAATATTCGTGACCGTCTCCGGGCCTTTCCGGCTGATTTCCGCCGACCGGCGGAAATATTTCGGAGCGCGTCGAAGAAAAGGGAATCGTGGTGACCACTTGTATTCGTGCTGCCTTCACGGGCGCGGCCGTGGTGGCGGGTCTGCTCGGCCGAGCGAGCGTAGCGCCCGGATCGCCGCGTGCGCTGCCCGCGCCCCGCGTCTCGTTCGACGAACTCGGAGCCCAGTTCAGGACGCTGGCCACCGCTGGAGACGTCACGACGATCGGGGCGGCGCTCGGCACGGTGATCGCGGGCCTCGAGACGCAGGCTGTCCTCGTACCGGGCGATTACGAACCCACCTACGTGTGGCTGCTGGGCAAGCTAAGGGGCCTGCGTGACGCCTGTGCCGAAAGGCGCGACACCGGCACCATCGTCCGGTCGGTCAACGCGCTGGCCACGGAACTCGCGGACGCCCTCCATTCCTGAACGCCCCCGCGGACAATCTCAAGGCGCCTGGTAAGCGACATCGCCACCGACCACGGTGGCCAACACCCGTACATCGTCCAAACCGGACTCCCGGGTGGGATCCGCGGACAGCACGGCGAAATCGGCGAGCTTGCCGGGCTCCAGCGTGCCCACCTCGTGTTCCCGGAACGCCGCGTAGGCGGAGCCGTGGGTATAGGCGCGCAACGCCGCCATGGGCGAGAGTCGCTCGGCAGGGCCGAGCAGGTGACCGGCGGCCGTGCGGCGCCGGACCATGTCGGCCAGACCGAGTAGCGGAGCACCGCTGACCACGGGACGGTCCGAGCTTCCCGGCAGCACACAACCGGCGTCGACGAAGGACTTCAGGCGATAGCACCAGTTCTCGCGCTCCGGCCCCAGCGCCGCGCGCATGCCGTCGCCGATCTCGGTGATGAAGCGTCCCTGCGGGACCGGAATCAGCCCCAGCGAGGCCACCCGCGCGAGCTCACCGGGCGGAAGGACGGCGCAGTGCTCGATCCGGTGCCGGTGGTCTTCGCGCGGATGCGCGGCCAGCGCCGCCTGGTAGGCGTCCAGCACGACCGAGATCGCGCGGTCGCCGATCGCGTGGGTCGCGATCTGCCAGCCGGAGGCGTGGGCGGCCAGGATCGTGCGGGCCAGTTCGTCCTCCGGGAGCTGGAAATAGCCCCGGTTGCCCTCGTCGCCGGTGAAGTCGTCCCACATCGCGGCCGTGCGGCCGATCAGGGAACCGTCGGCGAAGAGTTTCATCGGGCCGATGCGCAGCCACTCGTCGCCCAGTCCCGTGCGCAGGCCGAGATCCAGCCCGAACCCGGTGTCCTCGGGTAGTTCGTGCAGGACCGCGGACGACACCATGAGCGTGGTGCGCACACCCAGCAGGCCGCTGTCCCGCGCGCGTTGATAGGCCGCCACTTCGACCGGTGTCTGCCCGACGAGACCACCGCCGACGCCGGCTTCCTGCACGCTCGTGATGCCCTCGGACAGGTAGACCTCGCTCGCGCGTGCGATCCCGCGCACGACGGTTTCCGTGGGCACCGGATAGTTCAGCGGCCGCAGCAGCAACTGGGCCTGTTCACGCAGCAGTCCGGTCGGTGAGCCGTCCGCGTCCCGCACCACGTCACCGCCGGTCGGCACGTTCGCCAGGTCGATGCGCTCCAGCACGGTCGAGCCGACCACGCACATGTGCCCGGAGGTGTGCTTGAGCTGCACCAGGTGCCGCGGCGCCGCGCGGTCCAGCCCCTGCCGGGTCGGATGTCCGCCGGTCAGGCGGTTCTGGTCGTAGCCGCGGCCGATGATCCATCCCCCTTCGGGAACCTCCGCGGCCCGCCGGGCGATCGCCTCGTACACCTCGTCCACGTGCCGGCACTCGCCCAGCGGCACCTCGTCGAGCCCCATCCCGAACCACGCCATGTGGTTGTGCGCGTCGTGGAACCCGGGGACGACGACCGCGCCCCCCAGGTCCGTTCGCCGCCGCGCGGACATCTCCGCCGCTTCCGCCCCGACCGCGACCACGCGGCCGTGGAGCACGGCCACCGCCGAAGTCCAGGACTGCCCGCTCAACACCCGCGCGTTCTCGAACACAGCGTCCACCAGCATGCCTCGACCGTACGCGCATCACCGGCCGTGCGGGGCTATCGATCGATCGATCGGCTGGCTAGCCTGGGAGCATGGACACGGTCGAGGTATCCGGCGACGACTCCGTCGCGCACATCCGGCTGAACCGCCCGGAGCGGCTGAACGCGGTCAACGCGGCGCTGGTGGAGGATCTCCTCGCGGCGCTCGATCACGTTGCCGGCTCCGACGCGGCAGCGGTGGTCCTGAGCGGGCAAGGGCGTGCGTTCTGCGCGGGCCATGACCTCAAAGAGCCCGTCCCGACCGGGGATTCCCGGGCCCGGCTGGACCGTCTCCAGGAAGTCACGCGCCGTCTGCGTGCGCTGCGTCAACCGGTCGTCGCCGCGGTGCACGGCTACGCGATCGGCGCGGGCGCGGAGTTCGCGCTGGGGTGTGATCTCGTGGTGGCAGGCGAGGACTCGGTGTTCGCGTTTCCCGAGGCGACGCTGGGACTGTCCGTCACGGGTGCGGCATCGCGCCTCCTGCCCTCGCTCGTCGGACCGCTCAAGGCGAAGGAGTTGCTCCTTCTCGGCGAGCGGATCGACGCGGCCACGGCCGAACGGCTGGGGCTGGTCAACGTGGTGGCGCCGGATCCGCTCGACACGGCGACCGCGTGGGCACGCAAGATCGCCGGGCATCCCGGCGCGACGCTCGCCAAGCGCGCGCTCGATGCCTCGACCGACATCGAAGCCGCGCTCGAACTCGAAGTGAGCCACGCGTTGATCACCGAAGTTTCCCCCGCGGTGGCACGTTCGGCCGAGGCCTTCCGGAGCCGGCGATGACCCCGCTCACCGCGGTCGACAGCCTGCCCGCGCTGGTGAGCCGCGCGGCACGGTCGTGGCCCGACGCCGAAGCGTGGGTCTTCGACGAGCACGGCACTCGTCTCACCTTCGCCGATGTCGACCGCGAAAGCACCCGCTTCGCGCTCGCGCTGGCCCGGCTCGGCGTCCGCACGGGCGACCGGGTCGCGGTGATGATGCGCAACGAACCCGCGTTCCCGTTGCTGTGGCTGGCTTTGGCGAAGCTGGCGGCCGTCCTGGTGCCGGTGAACATCAACTACCGGGAACTCGACGGCGCGCACGTGTTGCATCACTCCGGCGCGCGATTCGCCGTGGCGGCACCGGAATTCACCGGATTGCTCAACCGGATCGCGCCCGGAACCGCTCTGGAACGGGTGCTCACCGTCGACGAACTGCCCACAGCAGGCGGAGATGGCGAGTACACGGTTCCCGGTGAGGTGCCCGTCAACATCCAGTACACCTCCGGCACCACCGGCGCGCCGAAGGGTTGCGTCCTCCCGCACCGGTACTGGGTGACCCTCGCCCGCGGTCTGGTCACCGAGTTCCCCGCGATCTCCGCCGAAGACACCATCCTGACGGCCCAACCGTTCCACTATGTCGATCCACAATGGAACGTCGCGCTGGGGCTGGCGTCCGGGGCCACGCTGGTCGTGCTCGACCGGTTCCACCCCTCCACGTTCTGGGACAAGGTGCGCCGGTACCGGGTCACCTGGTTCTACTGCCTGGGCCTGATGCCGACGTTGCTGGCCCGGCAGCCCGTGTCCTCGCTCGACCGGGAGCACCGGGTACGGGCGATCAGCGCGTCGGCGATCCCCAACGACCTGCACGCGGAACTGGAACGGCGCTGGGGCGCGCCGTGGTTCGAGGCGTTCGGCATGACCGAGACCGGCGGTGATCTCCGTGTGTCCGAAGTGGACCACGACGAGCTGGTCGGCACCGGGTGCGTGGGCACCCCGGCGCCCGGTCGCGAGGCGATGATCGCCGACTCCGACGGACGGCCGGTGCCCCGTGGCACCGTCGGCGAACTCCTCCTGCGCGGGACGGGCATGATGCACGGTTACCACGAAGATCCGGAGGCCACCGCGCGCGCGTTTCGCGGCGGCTGGTTCCGCACCGGTGACCTGGCCACCATGGACCCACGCGGTCGCGTCTTCTACGTCGGGCGCACCAAGGACATGATCCGCCGCAGCGGCGAGAACGTCTCCGCCGACGAGGTGGAACGCGCGCTGCTGTCGCATCCGGCGGTCAAGCTGGCCGCGGTGGTCGCCGAGCCGGACGAACTGCGGGGCGAGGAGATCCGGGCCTTCGTTGTCCTCGACGGTGAAGCGACCGCCGGCCAGCTCGCCGAATTCTGCGCGGGCAAGATCGCCTACTTCAAGGTGCCGCGGTACTGGACGATCACCGATTCGTTGCCACTCACGCCTTCCGAGCGCGTCGCCAAGGGTGAACTGCGTGAATCGCGTCTGCCGCGCTATGACCGGGTGAACCACGAATGGCGTTGAACACCGGCGAACGGGTCCGCGCTTCGGCCGTCAAACTGTTCGCGGGCAAGGGTTTCCACGGCACCGGCATCCGGGACCTGGCGCAGGCGGCGAAGATCTCCTCGGCGAGCCTGTATCACTACATGGGCACCAAGGAGGAGCTGCTCGCCGGGATCATGCGCGAGTGCCTGGAACGGCTGCTCCTCGCCGCGAGCCGGCTTCCCGGCGAAGACCCGCCGGAACGGCTTGCCGCACTCGTCGCGCTGCACGTGCTGACGCACGCGACGCAACCGGACCGGACGCGAGTGGTGGACCACGAGTTGCACGTGCTGTCGGCGGCCGCACGGCGCGGGATCGTGCGGCTGCGCGACGAGTACGAGGATCTGTGGACCGTCGCGATCGAAGACGGTATCCGGGCCGGCTCCTTCCACGACGGTCAGCCAGGCGTCACACGGCTCGCACTGATCGAGATGTGCAACGGCGTATCCCGTTGGTATTCACCGCGCGGCCCGCTCTCCCTGGAAGAACTGGCCGATCACTACGCACGGTTGGCGAATCGGATGCTGGGTGGCCGGGAAAACGATTTCTCGATCGTCGTCGGACAGGTGCGATCAGTGGTATCGACGGTGTGGAAGAAGCCCCTCTAGCTGGGGATTTACCGTGAGTCACTTGCGCGCGGCGATGGGGTTGAGGGACCCTCGAAGGGTGACTGAGCAAACGATCCATCTGGAACTGGACGACTCGGGTCTCGCACCGGAGTTGCCGGTGCCGACAAACCCACGGGACGGGGTGCAGGATGTGCCGTACCGACCGGTGGAATTCCGCGACGACGACCTCGCCGCAGCGTTGGAGCGCTGCGCGGCCTGGATCCGCTCGACGCAGGAATGGCTCGGCGAGCCACTCGACGTGATCGCCATTCATCTCGACTACGACGAGCGCGAAGGCGCCCCGTACTACGACGTGAAACTCCTGTGCAACGAGGAGGACCTGGCCGGGGCGCCGCTCGCGCTCCGCAACAAGTCCGGGGGGTAGTGAACCGGGTTCACGCGGCCGGGTGCCCCGGCCGGTGAATCCGTGGTCGTCGTGAAAGGCAGATCCGAAGAAGGGACCATCGGCGCGGTGACCGGCGGAACGGGTCGTACCCGTTGAACGCCCGGCACCGCGCCGATGTCTTTCCCGGCTACCGAGCCGTGACAGGATCGCGCACGTGGATCGGATTGGACTTCGCGCCGCGGAGCCGCACGAAGCGGCCGCGATCACCGAACTGGCGCGCCGGTCGAAGGCACATTGGGGGTACAGCCCGGACTTTCTCGCCCTGGTGCGCGACATGCTGACCGTGCACCCTGACGAGATCCGGGAAGACCGAGTCGTCGTCGCCGACCACGCGGGCACGTTGCTCGGCTACTACCGGCTCGAAGGGCGGCCGCCGAACGGTGAACTGGCGGACCTGTTCGTCGAGCCGCGGGCGATCGGCACCGGGCTGGGTCGCAGGCTGTGGGAACACGCCGTCGCGTCGGCGAGGAAACGCGGATTCCGTCAACTGGAGCTGGAGTCCGATCCGAACGCGGAGTCGTTCTACCGGCACATGGGCGCCGAACGAGTCGGTGAGTTCGAAGCCGCGTCCGGACGTCTTCTGCCCATCATGCGGATCGAACTCACCGGCCCTGACTAAAGGCGCGCGATTTCCCTGGCGATCTCAGCCGAGTACCCCAGTGACCGGGACATGGCCCTTGAGCAGGTTACGCGCGATGGTGCGGCGCTGGATCTCGTCGGTGCCCTCGTAGATCCGCAGCAGGCGCAACTCGCGATACCAGCGTTCGACCGGCAGTTCCCGCGTATAGCCCATGCCACCGTGGATCTGCAGCACCCGGTCGACGATCTCGTTGGCCTTCTGGCCACCGTAGAGCTTCGCGATGGACTGCGCGTGCCGTGAATCCAGGCCCGCGTCCACCTGCCAGGCGGCGTGCAACACGAGCCAGCGCAACGCTTCCAGTTCGACACCGGAGTCGGCGATCATCCACTGGATCGCCTGCCGCTCGGCGATCGGCGCGCCGAAGGTCTCGCGCGTGTTGGCGTGCTCGATCGCCATGGAGATCAGGCGTTCGCAGGACCCGATCGCCCTGGCCGGCAGGAGATACCGGCCCCGGCCGATCCACCGCATCGCCAGGCCGAAGCCCTGCCCGACTTCCCCGAGGATGTTCGTCGCCGGCACCCGCACGTCGGTGAAGACGAGTGACGCCGGACCCCATTCGCCCATGGTGTCGATGTACTCGGACTTCCAGCCCATGTCACGATCGACCAGGAAACAGGTGACCCCGCCGTCGACCCCCTTGGCCGGGTCGGTGACGGCGAACACCATCACGAAGTCGGCCTCGTTGCCGCCGGTGATGAAGGTCTTCTCGCCGTTGATGATCCAGTCGGAGCCGTCCTGGCGAGCCGAGGTGCGGATGGCCTTGGCATCCGAGCCCGCCCCCGGTTCGGTGATCGCGAAACACGACTTGCGCTCACCCGCGATGGTCGGCAGCAGGTAGCGCTGTTTCTGTTCCTCGTTGGCGTCGAAGAGAATGTTGTCCGCCGCGCCACCGAAGCTGAACGGTACGAAGGTCTTGCCCAGCTCGGCTTCCAGCAGCGCGGTCATCACGGCGGACAACCCCATACCGCCGTATTCTTCGGGGGTCTGCACGCCCCAGAATCCGGATTCCTTGGCCTTGAGCCGAAGCTCGGTAAGCTCGTCACCGGTCAGGCCGGGCTCGCCACGGCGTTCGCGCCGGAGCACCTCTCCTTCCAGCGGAATCAGTTCTCGCCGAACGAAGGTGCGAACCCAGTCGCGCACCTCCCGCTCCTCGGTACTCACAGTGAAATCGACCATGACGAACCTCCCGGCTAAGCGAGCGCTTAGTCAGGCTACGTGGCGGTAGCGGGCGGGCACAAGCGTCGAACGACACTTTCCTACGGTGCGGCGCGATCGCGCGGGAACGGTAAGTTGGGGTGGTGATCGAGTGCGGTGTGTGGTGGGCGCTTCCGCTGACGGCCGAACCCCGTTTCCTGACCCTGCTCGACTCCTTCGAGCAGGGCCGGTATCAAGCCTACCGCCAGGAGATCGACCAGCGTCGGTTCCTCACCGGACGAGTGCTGGCCAAGACCGTGGTCGGCGAACTGCTCGGCCGCCCGCCGGAGGCCGTGCGATTCGACGCGACCTGCAGCGACTGCGGAAAGCCGCACGGCAGGCCGACGATCCCGGGCGCACGGTTTTCGATCTCGCACTCCGGGGACCGGATCGGGCTCGCGGTCACCTCCGACGCCCCGGTGGGCCTGGACGTGGAAGCCGCCACGCGCCGCGCGGACGAGTCGCTGATTTCCTATGCCCTCAACGAAACCGAGCTACGAGACCTCGCCGGTTCCGGTGCCGAGTCCAGGACCGGGGAGTTCTTCCGGTACTGGACTCGCAAGGAGGCGCTGATGAAGGCGACCGGGCGCGGCCTGAAGATCCCGTTGCAGAGCATCACGCTGTCCGGCCCCGGCGAACCCGCCCGGCTGGTGGACTCGGCCGACGCCGGACTCGACCCGGAAACCACCCGGCTGGCCGACCTCGATCCGGGCGAGGGCTACCGGGCCGCCCTCGCCGTCCTGACCACCGACGAGATCGAGGTCAGCGAGCACCGCTGGACCCCGGCTGTTTGAGAGCGTTTGCTCGGCCGTAGGCGGCAACGGAGGTGGACCACAACCCGGATGGCCGCCGGAGGCCGCCGCACGCGGCCGGACACGCTTTTCGTCCGGCCGCCGGTTCAACACGGATGTTCCGTAGTAAACATTCATTGCTCCACTACGACGCGGGGCTAGAGTTCGAGGCCCATGGCGTTGAGGAGGGTGCGGAACTTGGCGGAGGTCTCGTCGAGTTCGGCTTTCGGGTCGGACTCGGGCACGATCCCACCGCCGGCGTACAGCCGTAACGACCGCGGCCCGGTCTCGGCGCAGCGGATCGACACCGCCCACTCGCCGTCACCGTCGGCGTCGGTCCACCCCACCGCGCCGGCGTAGTACCCCCGGTCGAACGGTTCCAGTTCGCCGACCAGTTCCCGGGCCTGCTCGGTCGGGGAACCGCAGATCGCGGGGGTCGGATGCAGGGCGGCGGCCAGGCGCAGCGCGGTGATGTCACGGTCGAGAAGCTCGCCGGTGACGACCGTGCCGAGATGCCACATGGTCGGGGTCGAGACCAGCGACGGGGCGGACGGCACGTCCAGGTGACGGCAGAACGGGCGCAACGTCTCGACGATGGCCTCGGTGAGCACGGCGTGCTCGATCTGATCCTTGCGCGAGCGCGCGAGCCGCTCGGCGTTGTCCCGGTCGCTCACCGGATCGGCGGAACGAGGCGCGGAACCGGCGTGTGGATGGGACACCACGCGGCCACCGGTCCGGGAAAGCAGCAGTTCGGGGCTCGCACCGGTGAGCGTTCTGCCGTTCGGCAGGCCGGCGGCGAAGATGTAGCCGCCCGCGCCGTCGGCCACGAGGTTGTTCAGGATGGCGCCCGGGGAGACATCGGTGTTGAAGTCCAGCTCCAGGGCGCGAGCGAGGACGACCTTGCGCATGCCCCGCTTGCCGAGCTCCCGGACCGCCCGCTCGACGGCGTCCACGTGACGTGCCGGCTCGGGCACCGCCCGGACGGTCACGGGCGCCGGGATCATCAGGCGCGTGGCCACCCGCGCGGGTCCGGTGATACGCGAAATCTCCGGAAGCGTGACGTGGCCGGGAGCGCTTCCGGTGTCGAACGGCAACACGCCGACGGCGAGACCGCCGGGCGCCTCCGCGAGGGCCGCGGAGACGGCTTCACTGAGCGCGACGGCGTCGGTACCGGTGAAGGCCCGGCGCGCGCCCGAACCCACCACGGTGTGCCGGCCGGTCGCGAAGAAGAAATCTCCTGGCGTGTAGTGGGTCAGTGGCTCACCGGAGTCCATGACTCCCATTCTGCCGCCTCACCCGGCCAGGGGCGCGCGAACGCCGTGCGCCGGCCCGGGTGGAACGTGTTGCGCGGACAACACCTTCCACCCGCCGGCCGCGAACCACGGGCTACTTGAGGGCCTCGATGAGGGCTTCCCGCTGGCGTTCGCCGAGGCCGGCGGCGCGCCGATCCGGGTCGATCCCCGCCTGTTCGAGCAGCGCGGCCACCTTCACGGCCCCGAGACCGGGAACGGCCTTCAGCAGCTGCGTGACCTTCGTCTTGCCGATGGTCTTGTCTTCCTTGGCCTTCTGGAGCACCTGCTCGATGCTCTGCTTGCCGGATTTGATCGAGGCGAGCAGCTCGGAACGCGCCTTACGGGCCTCGGCCGCCTTGGCCAGGGCTTCCGCACGCTGCTCCGGAGTCAACGTAGGCAAAGCCAACGTCCTAGTCCTTCCTGTATCGGATATCCGCTCTCGCGGCGACGGCCAGGTGATCACTAAGTGCTTGCACGCGCAAGCGCTGGCCAGGCCGTCTGGTCCACGGCCCCAGTAAACGCCACCTGGGCCGATGCCGCGAAATCGACACGCGAGCACTCGCCCGGTCGAGGGGTGCCGATCTAGAGTCTCCGGTGAACCGCTTCCGCCACCCGGCCGGGTGAGGCGGGCTCGCGCAAGCGGCAACGGCGACGACTTGGAGCGCGGCATGTTGAGCACGATGCAGGACGGACAACTCTCCCTCGCCACCCTTCTGCGCCACGGCAGCCGCGTGCACGCGGCCAGCGAAGCGGTCACCTGGACCGATTCCGGCCCCCGCCGCGAGACCTTCGCCGACATCGGACGCGACGCGGCCCGCCTCGCCAACGCGCTCCGGGGCCTCGGCGTCACCGGTGACCAGCGGGTCGGCACCTTCATGTGGAACAACGCCGAGCATCTCGTCGCCTACTGCGCCGTCCCCGCGATGGGGGCGGTGCTGCACACGCTCAACATCCGGCTCTTCCCCGAGCAACTGGTCTTCGTGGTCAACCACGCCGAGGACCAGGTCGTGCTGGTCGACGGCACGCTCGTGCCGTTGCTGGCCAAGCACCTGCCCGAGATGAAGACCGTCCGTCACGTGATCGTGGCGAACGGCGACGCGGCCGCGCTCGAGGCACCGTCGGGCATCGAAGTGCACTCCTACGACGAACTGCTGGCCAGGCAGCCCGACACCTTCGAATGGGTCGAAGTGGACGAACGTTCGACCGCCGCCCTGTGTTACACCTCCGGCACGACGGGTGACCCGAAGGGTGTCGCGTACTCGCACCGGTCGATCTGGCTGCATTCGATGCAGGTCTGCATGAGCGACAGCATGCAACTGGCCGAAGACGACAAGGCACTGGCCATCGTGCCGATGTTTCACGCGATGGCATGGGGCCTGCCCTACGCCGCCCTGATGGTCGGCGCGTCACTGGTGCTCCCCGACCGCTTCCTGCAGCCCGAGCCGATGGCACGAATCCTCGCCGTGGAGAAACCGACCTTCGCCGCCGCGGTGCCGACCATCTGGCAGGGCCTGCTGCAGCAGCTCGACGCGAATCCGCAGGACATTTCGCATTTGCGCGAGGTCGTCGTGGGGGGATCGGCCTGCCCGCCGTCGCTGATGCACACCTTCCAGGAGCGCTACGGCGTCAAGGTCCTGCACGCCTGGGGCATGACCGAAACGTCTCCGCTGGGCAGCGTCGCCCGGCCGCCCGCGGCCGCGACCGGCGAAAAGGCCTGGGACTACCGCTACACGCAGGGCCGTTTCCCCGCCTCGGTGAGTGCCCGGCTGATCGGCGACTCGGGTGAGGAGCTGCCCTGGGACAACGAGGCCGTCGGCGAACTCGAGGTGCGCGGGCCGTGGGTCGCGGGGTCCTACTACGGGGGCAGGGACATCGACCCCGAGAAGTTCCACGACGGCTGGTTGCGCACCGGTGACGTCGGCAAGATCAGCGCCGACGGCTACCTCACGCTGACCGACCGGGCCAAGGACGTGATCAAGTCCGGCGGTGAGTGGATCTCGTCCGTCGACCTGGAGAACCAGGTGATGAGCCACCCGGCGGTGGCCGAGGCGGCGGTGATCGGGGTTCCGGACGAGAAGTGGGACGAACGCCCGCTGGTCGCGGTCGTGCTGCGCGAAGGCAGCACCGTGACCGCCGCGGAACTGCGCGAATTCCTGGCCGGCAAGGTCGCCAAGTGGCAGCTTCCCGAGCATTGGGCTTTCGTCGACGAGGTGCCGAAGACCAGCGTCGGCAAGTTCGACAAGAAACGCCTGCGCGCCTCCCACGCGGACGGCAAACTCGACGTGGCCCATTTCTGAGGCTTTCGCGAAGGGACGGGCGGACGTTTGCACTCCGTTGGAGGTTTCCTGGAAGCGCGGGTGTCATGAAAATTGTCGGATGTTCCGTCGCCTGCTGCTGCCGCTCGTCGTCGTCGCCCTGACGGCGAGTATGACCGTCATGCCCGCCGAGGCACAGCCCCACAGCGCCCCCGTGAACTATCACGAATTCGCCGAACTCGGAGGCCTCCGGCTCGACCGGCCCGCCGGTACCCGGTCCTACCTCGGCCGGACCTACGAGTACCGCGAATGGACCTCGACGCTCTGGCGTCCGGGCTTCGACGCCACCCAGTTGATCGCGTCGTGGAACGCACGGACCCCGGAGGGCACCTGGCTCCAGGTCGAGGCCCAGGGGCTGACCGGCACGGGCACGACCACCGCCTGGTACGTGATGGGCCGGTGGGCCGGCAACGACGCCACGGTCCATCGCACGAGCGTGCCGGGGCAGGACGACGCGAACGCCACGGTGGACGTGGACACCCTCGAAATGAAGCCCGGCGTGACGCTGCGGTCGTACCGCCTCCGGGTCGGCCTGTACCGCGAAGCGGGCACCGGCCTCAGCCCGGTGGTCACCCGGGTCGGCGCGATGACCTCGAACATCCCCGACCGCTTCGACGTGCCCGCGTCACGGCCCGGCCCCGCCTCCGGCATCGAACTCCCGGTCCCGGAATACGCCCAGAACATCCACAAAGGACACTTCCCGGAATACGGTGGTGGCGGGGAGAACTGGTGCAGCCCGACCTCGACCGAAATGGTGGTCGAGTACTGGGGAAGACGACCACGCGAGGCCGACCTGGCCTGGATTCCCGTCGGCTATCCCGACCGCACCGTCGACTACGCCGCGCGCCAGACCTATGACTACTCCTACGAAGGCACCGGGAACTGGCCGTTCAACACCGCCTACGCCGCCGAGTTCGGGCTGCGCGGGCACATCACGAGGCTGCACTCCCTCACCGACATCGAGGACTACATCGCCCGCGGCATTCCGGTGATCACGTCCCAGTCCTTCCTGGCGAGCGAACTCGACGGCGCCGGATACGGCACGGAGGGTCACCTCATGGTCATCGTCGGGTTCACGCGTGACGGGGACGTGATCGCCAACGATCCCGCGGCGAACAGCGACGGCCGCGTGCGGACCGTCTACCGGCGGGCCCAGTTCGAAAAGATCTGGCTGCGCACCAAGCGGTACACCGAGTCGGGTGGAGTCGCGAACGGCAGCGGGGGCATCGCCTACATCATCACCCCGTGACGGCCCGGCCGTTGTCGCGCGCCACTCCCCATTCGTGGCAAGCTACCAGCAGGGATGGACTCGCGCGACCGGCACCGGGCTTGAGGCGGTCACAGGCACTAAGCGCGGTTCAAGCCCGCCGGCGTGTGAGGCACAAGACAGCGCGACGGCACCGTGCTTGGGGCGCGCGAGGCATAAGACACGCGCGACCGGCACCGGGCTTGAGGCGGTCAGAGGCACTAAGCGCGGTTCAAGCCCGCCGGCGTGTGAGGCACAAGAAAGGGTGGTTTTCGATGCCGCACGAAGTACAGGGAGTCGTCTCCCGGGCCAAGGGCGAGCCGGTCTCACTGGAAACCGTGCTCGTGCCCGATCCGGGCCCCGGCGAAGCGGTCGTCTCGGTCAAGGCCTGCGGGGTCTGTCATACCGACCTCCACTACCGCGAAGGCGGTATCAACGACGAATTCCCGTTCCTGCTCGGGCACGAGGCGGCCGGTTACGTCGAACAGGTGGGCGAGGGCGTCACCGATGTCCAGCCCGGTGACTTCGTGATCCTCAACTGGCGCGCGGTCTGCGGCACCTGCCGGGCCTGCAAGCGCGGTCGTCCTTGGTACTGCTTCTCGACGTTCAACGCGGCCCAGCCGATGACCCTGGCCGACGGCACCAGGCTCAGCCCCGCGCTGGGCATCGGCGCGTTCCTGGAGAAGACGCTCGTGCACGCCGGGCAGTGCACCAAGGTCAACCCCGAGGCCGAACCCGCGGTGGCCGGTCTGCTGGGGTGCGGCGTCATGGCGGGCATCGGGGCCGCGATCAACACCGGCGCGGTGACCCGCGGTGACTCGGTCGCGGTGATCGGCTGCGGCGGAGTCGGCGACGCCGCCATCGCGGGCGCCCACCTGGCCGGCGCCACCACCATCATCGCGATCGACACCGACGACCGGAAACTGGCCTGGGCCAAGGACTTCGGCGCCACGCACACGGTCAACTCACGCGGCCGCAGCCAGGACGAGGTAGTCCAGGCCATCGCGGACCACACCGGTTCCTTCGGCGCGGACGTGGTGATCGACGCGGTCGGCCGCCCGGAGACCTGGAAGCAGGCCTTCTACGGCCGCGACCTGGCGGGCACCGTGGTGCTGGTCGGTGTGCCGACTCCGGAGATGCGCCTGGACGACATGCCGCTGGTCGACTTCTTCGCGCGCGGTGGCTCGCTGAAGTCCTCCTGGTACGGCGACTGCCTGCCCTCGCGGGACTTCCCGATGCTGGTGGACCTCTACCTCCAGGGCCGGTTGCCGCTGGACAAGTTCGTCACCGAGCGGATCGGCGTGGACGGTGTCGAGGAGGCGTTCGCGCGGATGCACCGGGGTGAGGTCCTGCGCAGCGTCGTCGAGTTCGCTTGATCTTCACCGACGAGGACTTTCCGGCCGATCCCTATCCCGGGGCTCGGCCGGAAACGTCCTTCGTGCACATCGGTGGTCGTGGCTACGCGTTGCCGGACACGCTCGACGTCGACGGCCGCGTCCCGGTGCTCGCCTACGGATCCAACGCCTGCCCGTCGAAGGTGACCTGGCTGCGGGAAAATCTGGGACTCCCCGGCGAGGTGGTGGTACTGCGCGCGCGATGCACCGGGATCGCCGCGGTGTGGGCCGCCGGATTCCGCGCCCGGGACGGGCAGCGAACGGCCACGCTGACCGCGATGCCGGGGGTGACCGAAACGCATGCGGTCTGGCTCGCCACCCCCGAGCAACTCGCCGTTCTCGACATCTGTGAAGGCCGGGGAAAGCGCTATCACCTCGCCCGCCTTTCCGGGGCCGTGGTGCTCGAGGACCTCGACGGCTCGGCCCCCCGGGACGTTTTCGCCTACGTGGGGGCGAACCAGGCCCGGATGCCTCTGCTCGTCGACGGCAGGCCGGTTCGGCTCGCCGAGTCACCCCAGGCCGAAGCCATCGGACTGGCCGGGATCGCCGCGCCCTCGCACGGCCTCGACGCCGTGATCGTCTAGGATCGCGCGCCTCAATGATCGTTCGGCGAATGGTGCGGCACATGGATGACGGCAGTTCTCCCGGCTCTCCGGATCACGCGTCCAGCGCACTGGCGGAGACCCGCGCCCGTAAGGGCACGGCCCGGGTCTCCGACGACACTCTGCTCGATGCGGCCCGGGAATGCGTGCTCGCGGTCGGACTGCGCCGCACCACGCTGGCCGAGATCGCGCGGACCGCCGGGGTCAGCCGCATGACGCTGTACCGGCGCTTCCCGGATGTCGGAAACATCCTGTCCGCGCTGATGACCCGTGAGTTCGGCATTGTGCTGCGCCGGGCGTCCGAACAGGGTGCCGGGGCACCGACCGCGCGGGAGCGGCTCACCCGCAGCGCGGTCGCGTCGGTACGCCTGCTCAACGAAGACCCCCTCATGCGGGCCGTGGCCGACAAGGACTCCGAAGTTCTGCTGCCCTATGTGGTCGGCAGGCTCGGAGGGACGCAGAAATTCGGCGAGGAGGCCATCACGGCGCTCCTGCGAGAGGGCCGTGAAGACGCTTCCATCCGCTCGGGCGATCTGGCGGTCCAGGCGCGGACGGTGCTGCTAGTGGTCCAGTCCTTTGTCCTGTCGCTGCATGCCGCCACGACCGACATCGACGCCGAAGCGCTGCTCGCCGAGTTCTCGCACCACCTGGACGCCGCTCTGCGCCCGTAGCGGCCCGTCTCGCCAAATGAGTCCATAATGGACAAAGGCCACCCGGGTGTCACACCGGGTGGCCTCGACGATCGCGAACTCAGCGCTCCGAGAGGGAGACGTAGTCGCGCTCCTTTTCGCCCGTGTAGATCTGGCGCGGCCTGCCGATCTTGGTGGCCGGGTCCTGGATCATCTCGCGCCAGTGCGCGATCCAGCCGGGCAGCCGCCCGAGCGCGAACAGCACGGTGAAGAACTTGGTCGGGAATCCGAGCGCACGGTAGATCAGCCCGGTGTAGAAGTCGACGTTCGGGTAGAGCTTTCGCTCGATGAAATAGTCATCGGAAAGCGCCGTCTCCTCGAGTTCCTTCGCGATGTCGAGGAGATGGTCCTGGACACCGATCTTGCCGAGGATCTGGTCCGCGGTGCGCTTGATGATCTTGGCGCGGGGGTCGTAGTTCTTGTAGACCCGGTGCCCGAATCCCATCAGGCGTACGCCTTTTTCCTTGTTCTTGACCCGCTCGACGAACCGCGCCACGTCGCCGCCCTCGGCCTGGATGCCGTCGAGCATCTCCAGCACCGCGCTGTTCGCGCCGCCGTGCAACGGGCCGAACAGCGCCATGATGCCCGCGGAAATGCTGGCGAAAAGGTTCGCCTCCGACGAACCGACCAGCCGCACCGTCGAGGTGGAGCAGTTCTGCTCGTGATCGGCGTGGAGGATGAACAGCAGGTCCAGAGCCTTGGCCACGTCCGGGTCGACCTGGTAGGGCTCGGCGGGCAGACCGAAGGTCATCCGGAGGAAATTCTCGACCAGGCCCAGCGAGTTGTCGGGGTAGAGGAAGGGCTGGCCGATCGACTTCTTGTAGGCGTAGGCGGCCAGCGTCGGCACCTTGGCCAGCAGCCGCACCGTGGACAGTTCGACGTTCGGCTCGTCGAAGGGGTTGAGCGAGTCCTGGTAGAAGGTCGACAGGGCGGACACCGCGCTGGAGAGCACCGGCATCGGATGCGCGTCGCGCGGGAAACCGTCGAAGAAGCGTTTCAGATCTTCGTGCAGCAGAGTGTGCCTGTTGATCTTCTGGGTGAAGTCGTCGAGCTGCGTCGCCGAGGGCAGCTCACCGTAGATCAGCAGGTATGACACTTCGAGAAAGTTCGAGTGCTCGGCGAGCTGCTCGATGGGGTAGCCCCGGTACCGGAGGATCCCTTCGTCACCGTCGATGTAGGTGATGGCGGAAGACGCGGCCCCGGTGTTGACGAAACCAGGGTCGTAGGTGATGTAGCCGGTCGATGCCAGTAGCTTCCCCAGTTCGATACCGGGAGCGCCCTCGACGGCGTTGACCACCTTCAATTCGTGCTCACCGGTCGGCAGGCGCAGCGTTACCGTGCCGCCGGACGCCGCAGTCGCGTCGGACATTCCAGTCCCTCTCACGGTCACACGGGCCGGCGGCGCCTGCAGGTCGGCACAGGCAGCCATTCTCGTTCGCTCGTGACCGTTATCGAAGGTCTCGGCGCACACCGCCCCGCTGGGGTATGAATTCTCTTCTCACGCTAGTCCACCCGGGGGCGCTTGTGGAGCCAATGTGTTACGTAGCGCAAAGCAGCGAGATCGAATTCACACCATTTCGGCCGAAGTGGGCGGCTCGGCACCCCGGCGCGACACCGTGATCGCCGCGGCCTTCGCGGCGAAACCGAGAGCGAGCCTCCAGTCGTCGAGACCGATGTCCGTGACCCGGCGCACATTCCGCTTGTGCAACCACGCCAGCAGCGCACCGAGCACGGTGTCGCCGGCGCCGATCGTGTCCGCGACGATCACGGGCACGGACGGCGCGGTGACCGCGCCGGATCCGGTGTGGACAGTGATTCCCTGGGCACCACGCGTCAGCACCACCGCGTCGACACCCGCGTCCAGCCAGCCTTTCACCGCGGTGGCCGGTTCGACGCCGCCGGTCAGCCACTCCGCGTCGTCGTCCGAGACTTTGAGCAACCGGACATCGGGCAGCCAGGAAGCGAACCGTGCGCGGTAGGCGTCCGGGTCGGTGATCAGGTCCGCGCGGATGTTGGGGTCGAGCGCGGTGAGCACACCCCGGGCGGCTTCGCGGCGCAGGATCGTTTCATAAGCACTCGCGCCGGGTTCCAGGACCATGCCCAAGGTCCCCAGCGACAGCACGGACACCTCGGCGGGAAGCGGGCCGGGATCGGCGAACAGCCGGTCCGCGGTCCCCTCGGTGTAAAACGTGTAACTTGCCGCGCCGCGCTCGTCGAGCGCGACCACGGCCAGCGTGGTGGGCTCCTCACCGGGCTGGATCATCGACACGTCGACGCCCGAGGCGATCAGCCGTTCCCGCAGGGCCCGGCCGAACGCATCGCCGGAAAGCCGCGACAGGAAGGACGTCGGTGCGCCGAGCCTGCCCGCGGCAAGCGCCACGTTGTAGGGTCCGCCGCCGAGCGCCGGCACGAGCGTCGTCAGGCCGACGCCCGCGGGCCGTCCACTGTCCACTATGGATTCACCGGGCACCAGATCGACCAGCGCCTCACCACCGACCACGATCACGGTCGTTGATGCTATCCGCCTTCGGAAGGGGCGGGCGCCATGCCGTGCAGGAGCAGTTCCGACAGGGCCGTGAAGGCCTCCGCGTCGGAGACACCGGTCCGCGAAGCCAGCAGGCCGGTTTGGATGCTTTCGATCAGCACTCCGGCCATTTCGGCGATCAGCGTCGCGTGCACCTCCCGGAACACGCCTTCGGTCACCCCCTGGCTGATGAAGGCCCGGATCCGCGCGGCGGCCGCGCGGCCGTTCAGTTCGTACGCCGCGCGCGCGGGGGCGAAGTCGTTGATGTCCCGCATGAACTCGTCCGAGGCGCGGCTGAGGTACTCGGAGATTCCGGCCAGGTACTCGCCGATGATCTCGCGCGCGTCGGTGAGCCCGGCGATCCGGTGTTCCAGCATCTCCGCGGCCCCCTTGAAGAACCGGGTGACGATACGCACCGCGAGTTGTTCCTTACTCGGCGCCAGCGCGTAGAGCGTCGACTTCGAGCAGTGAGTCTCCGCCGCGAGATCGTCGAGAGTGAAACGGACGAAACCCCTGCTGAGGAACAACCCCTCCAGTTCGGTCAGCAGCGCGTGCTGACGCACGGTGAGCTGACGGTCACGAGGAGCGGGAGCCGGGACACGATCGGGCATCGGAACACCGTAATGCTGTACTGTGAACGATCCTCCAGTACTATTGTCAGTACTGCCTCGGGAGGTCGCCATGCCGGTCGAACGCCTGCTGCCGGACGTCGCGGCGCGGGATCTGCTCGCGCTCGCCACCGAGCTGGCCCGCGAAGAGCTCGCGCCGCTGGCGGCCGAATACGAGGAGAAGGAGCGGTTTCCCCGCGATCAGTTCCGGTTGCTGGGCAGGTCGGGCCTGCTCGGACTGCCCTACCCGGAGCGGTGGGGCGGCGGCGACGTGCCCTACGAGGTGTACCTGCAGGTGGTCGAGGAGATCGCGGCGGCGTGGATGTCGGTCGGGGTCGGGCTTTCCGTGCACACGATGTCGTGCTTCGCGCTGGCCCATCACGGCACCGACGCGCAGCGGGAGCGCTGGTTGCCGGAGATGCTCGAAGGGTCGCTGCTCGGCGCGTACGCGCTCTCCGAACCGCACGCGGGATCGGACGCGGCGTCTCTGTCCACCCGCGCGCGCCTCGACGGTGACCAGTACGTGGTGAACGGGACCAAGGCGTGGATCACGCACGCCGGCCAGGCCGACTTCTACACGACGATGGTCCGCACGAGCGAGAAGGACGTTTCCTGCCTCCTGGTCGACCGCACGACCCCCGGGCTGTCCGCCGCCCCACCCGAACGGAAGATGGGCCTGACCGCGTCCACCACGGCCGAACTGCTGTTTTCCGACGCCCGCGTGGACGCGGACCGGTTGATCGGGGCCGAGGGCGCGGGCCTGCGCATCGCACTGTCCTCTTTGGACTCCGGGCGGCTCGGGATCGCGGCCTGCGCGGTCGGCCTCGCCCAGGCCGCGCTCGACGAGGCGGTCGCCTACGCGAAAGGCCGCACCCAGTTCGGCAAACCGATCATTCAGTTCCAGGGCCTGGAATTCCTGCTCGCGGACATGGCCGCGGCCGTCGGCTCCGCGCGCGCCACGTATCTGGACGCGGCGCGGCGGCGCGACCGCGGCTTGCCGTTCCGCCGCGAGGCGTCGATCGCCAAGCTCATCGCGACCGACGCCGCGATGAAGGTCACCACCGACGCCGTCCAGGTGCTCGGCGGCGCCGGCTACACCCGTGACTTCCCGGTGGAGCGCTACATGCGGGAGGCGAAGGTCCCGCAGATCTTCGAGGGCACCAACCAGATCCAGCGAATGGTCATCGCCAGGGAACTACGCTGCGCGTAGCTCGTTGAGGGCGGGGCTGCGCCGCGCGTAGCCGTCACGGTTCGCGGTAGCGGCGTTCCGCGACGACGTCCCGGCCGCCGGCTTCGTCGAAGTGGTAGACCTCGCGGCCACGGATGAACACGCGCAACGCGCGGTTCATCACGTCCAGCGGGTCGCCGGACCAGATGACCACGTCCGCGTCGAGCCCCGGCTTGAGCGCGCCGATCCGGTCGTCCAGGCCGAGCATGCTCGCCGGGTTCGCGGTGAGGGCGCGCAGCGCGGCGTCCGGTTCCAGGCCGTCCTTGACCGCCAGTGCCGCCTGGTAGACCAGGAAGTTGATCGGCACGACCGGGTGATCCGTGGTGATCGCGAGCTTGACCCCGGCCCGCTGGAGAATGCCGGCCGAGCGCATCGTGCGGTTCCGCAGTTCGACCTTCGCCCGCGTGGTGAACAGCGGACCGAGAATGACCGGCACCTCGTGCCGCGCCAGCACATCGGCGATCAGGTGCCCCTCGGTGCCGTGGTTGACGACCAGCTTGTACCCGAACTCCTGGGCCAGCCGGATCGCGGTCACGATGTCGTCCGCCCGGTGGGTGTGCTGGTCCCAGTAGAGCTCACCGTCGAGAACCTTGGCGAGTGTCTCCAGGGTGAGGTCGACGTCGAACGGCTTGCCCTCGGCGCGCGCGTGCTCGCGCTGGGCCGCGTAGTTACGGGCTTTGGTGAACGCCTCACGGATGATCGCGGCCGTGCCGAGACGGGTCGACGGGGTTTGTTTCATTTCGCCGTAGACCCGTTTCGGGTTCTCGCCCAGCGCGCTCTTCACGCTGACTCCCTCGGCGAAAACGAGGTCGAGCGCGGTGCGGCCCCAGGTCTTCACCGCGACGGTCTGTCCACCGATCGGGTTGCCGGACCCGGGCTTGATCACCACGCTGGTGACCCCGCCGGACAACGCGTCGTCGAAGCCGACGTCGAAGGGGTCGATACCGTCGATCGCCCGGAAGCGGGCACCGTTGGGATCGGTCATCTCGTTGGTGTCGTTGCCCGACCAGCCTTCGCCCTCCTCGTGCACGCCGAGGTGGACGTGAGCGTCGACGAAGCCGGGCAGCACCCAGGCGCCCGCCGCGTCGATCAACTCCGCGTCCTCCGGGATGTCCACGTCGGCTTCGGTGCCGACCGCGACGATCCTGCCGTCCTCGATCAGAACGGTGCCGCCCTCGATGGGTTCTCCGTCGATCGGCACCACATAGCCGCCCACTATCGCGCTCGCCATGAATCGACACGCTAACGGATCAACGCGGGTTCGCGCTGTAAGACCCTTGTGACCCCGGCGGGTTCGCCGCTACCCGTGAACTTTCACACCCCAGCTTCCCCGCCACGAGCCGCCGGGGGGCAACTCGATCAGGTCAGTACCCGAATTCAGCGCGTCCGCCGGGCAGGTCATCGGTTCCAGGGCGATCGCGCGGCCCCGGCCGGTCAGCTCGTCCGGAGTGAACGCCTGAACCCAGCGGAAGTCCGGGTCCGTCCAGAGGTCCACACCACGCTCGCCGTGGGTGAGCACGTGGTGGTGGCGGCCGTCGTCGGCCGCGGCGAGCCCGGTGAACGCGGTGTCGAGACTGACACCCGCGAGGACGCGGCCGGAGGAGAAGTCGTACTCGGTGCCCTCCACGTCCTGTTCGTCGGCGAAGGGCCAGGCACCCTCGACGTAGGGGCGGACCCGGGTCGCGGACAGGGTCAGCGTCAACTCGTCGGTCGGCACGTCGCCGATGCGGAAGTACGGGTGGGTGCCCACGCCGACGCCGATCGGCGCCTCACCCTCGTTGCGGATCTCGTGGGTCACGGTCAGTTCGCGCGGCGCGATCTCGTAGCGGATGCGCGCGTGCAGCGGGACCGGCCAGCCCGCCTGCTTCTCGACCTCGATCTCGAGCGTGATCGACGACTCGGCGTGCTCGACCAGCGTCCATTCCCGGTGGCGGGTCAGCCCGTGAATGGCGTTGCCACGCGCGGGCTCGGTCACCTCGAGCGCCTGCTCCTCGCCCTGATACACCCACGTGGCGCCCCTGGTGCGGTTCGGCCAGGGCAACAGCACCTGGCCCGCTCCCTTCGGCGGCCGGGCGTCGGCGTCGAAGGTCTCGAGATACGGCACGCCCCCGATCTCGAAGGCGCGCAGCCCCGCGCCGATCTCGGTGACGACGGCGCGTGCGGCGCCCCGGGTGATCTCGAACTGCGCTCCGGTGGGATTCGACATGCCAGAAACCTACCGACGGACCATCCGTCCCGCGCGAAAGGCGCCCCGCACGCGGGTTTTTTGGGGAGGAAGGCGTGTTTGCTACGGACTATCCGTAGTAAACATTCATTCCTTCAAAACGCCGTTTGACAGTGACGCGGGCCGTCACTTGACGGCGGCGGCGCGGTAGCGCCAGAAGGCGGGCAGCGCGGCGACGGCCACCGCGATGAGCACGACCACCAGGAGACCGCCACCGGTCGCGGCCGCGCGGGTGCCGACCGCGGCGCCGGTCCAGCCATGCACGACGTCGGCGATCCGGGGCCCGCCGGCGACGACCACGATGAATGCGCCCGACATCCGGCCGCGCATCTCGTCGGTCGCGGCGACCTGGAGGATCGACTGGCGGTAGATCGCGCTGACCATGTCCGCGGCCCCGCCGATCACCAGGAAGGCCACGGCCAGCCACAGCGAACCGGCGAGCCCGAACCCGGCCACTCCCAGCCCCCAGAGGGAGATCGCCACGACCACCGCGACGCCCTGCCGCCGGACGCGGCCGAGCCAGCCGGACAACAGGCCGATGACCACCGATCCGATCGGGATGGCCGCGAACAACCAGCCGAGTGCCAAGCCACCGCCGTGCGGGTCGCCGAAGGTGCGCTCCGCCATCTCCGGGAACAGCGCGCGGGGCATGCCGGCGACCATCGCGATGATGTCCACCACGAACGACGCGAGCAGCACCTTCTGCGTTGCCATGTAACGGAAACCGTCGAACACGTCCCGCAGCCCCGCCCTGCGGACCTGACCGGAAAGCGGTGGCAGCGCGGGCAGCCGCCACACCGGGTACAGGGTGATCACCAGCGCGATGGAGTCGAGGAGGTAGAGCGTCGGCAGGCCGAGCACCGGCATCAGCGCTCCGGCGGCCATCGGCCCGAACACCGTGCCGAACATGTTCATCGTGCTGGTCAACGCGGTGGCGGCGGGCAGCAGTTCGGGTGCGACGAGCCGGGCCACGATGGCGCCGCGGGTCGGCATGTTGATCGCGAAGAAGGCCTGGTTGAAGGCGAGCAGGACGAGCACCAGCCACACCGAGCCCAGGTTGAGCGCGGCCTGGACCCACAGCATCGCCGACACCAGCGCGATTCCGGTGTTGCCGAAGATGAGCAGCTTGCGCCGGTCCACCGTGTCGGCGATGGCGCCGCCCCAAAGCCCGAAGACCAGCAGCGGTACCAGCGCCACCGCGCCGGTGAGACCGACCCAGGCGGACGAGCCGGTCAGGTCGAAGACCTGCTTCGGGACCGCGACGGTGGTGAGCTGGCTGCCGATCGCGGTGACCGCCGTCCCCGCCCACAGCCGCCGGAACGGCGCGTTCCGCAAGGGTTCGATGTCGATGACGAGTGATCCGAACCGCTTGCGCCGAGTCCCCGCCTCAACATCCACAACGCACTAGCTTAGCGCTGCGAAGTATTTTTTCGGGAGTGATTTAGCGCGCTCTCGCTGGTCACCGCGCGGGAGCGCGCGAACACTCAGGGAGCAACGCGCTTGACGCTCCAGCCGTCATCGGTGCGGGAGTACCGAAGACGGTCGTGCAGCCGGCTCCGCTGGCCCTGCCAGAACTCCACGAGATCCGGCCGGATGCGCCAGCCTCCCCAGTGCGGCGGGAGCGGCACACGGTCGACGCCTTCGAAGCGGCGCTCGATCGAGGTGAGCGCGCGGTCGAGATCGGTCCGGCTCGCCACCACCTGGGACTGCGGCGAAGCCCACGCCCCGAGCTGCGACTCGCGAGGCCGCGACGCCCAGTATTCGGCCGTTTCCTTGACATTGACCTTCTCCACCTCGCCACGCACGGTGACCTGGCGATGCAGGGAGTACCAGGGGAACGTGACCGAGGCGTACCGGGTGACAGTCAGATCGTGACTTTTCGCCGAGGTGTAGTTCGTGTAGAAGACCACGCCTCGCTCGTCGAGTCCCTTGCACAGCACGGTTCGAGAGGACGGCCGTCCCTGTGCGTCGGCGGTGGCCAGCACCATCGCGTTGGGCTCCGTGACACCTGCGGCGATGGCTTCGTTGAGCCACTTCTGCAGCTGTTCGGTCCAGGTCGGGGCAAGATCGGCCTCGTCGAGCGAATCCCCTTCGTACGCCACCCGCATACCGGGAAGGCGCACCGCCACATCTTCGATCCCGCCGACCTCCGTCATGTTCCTGACCTCTCCCGCGGTGAAAAGTGGACCGTGCTGATCGTTACCAATCCGACGGCGGCCACGGCGGAAACGGTGCCTGACAGCAGCCAGGCTGCGGACCGTATCCGCCTACTTTCAGCCGGATTGGTAACTGCCGACGGTAGGGCCTTCCCGCCGTGGACGAAACCCGCCGAACGGTGACAAGCACCACCCCGCCGTCATCCGATGTCTTCCCCGAATTCGCCCGTCGCACGCCTGCTGGTCGCGCGACGGGCGTCACGCGAGCGTGGCGCCCGGGTCGGAAGCCCAGCCGGGATGCAGTCCCCGTGCCTGCGCCAGGTCCCGCCGCGCCGAGACGGCACCGGTGGCCAGAGACGTGATCAGCGATCCGCCCGCGGC
The DNA here is from genome assembly GCF_042684065.1 of Amycolatopsis pigmentata. Taxonomy (NCBI): domain Bacteria; kingdom Bacillati; phylum Actinomycetota; class Actinomycetes; order Pseudonocardiales; family Pseudonocardiaceae; genus Amycolatopsis; species Amycolatopsis pigmentata. The sequence goes on from NZ_JBHUKR010000007.1 coordinate 162,193, forward strand.
CAGCGGCGTGAGCGACCACCAGTCCCCTGAGACCGCACCGGCCGGATCCTCGCCCCAGACGAGTACCTCCGTGGCGACGACGCGACGGCCCGCCAGGTAGGCGAGGCTGTCCTCCAGCGCCGGATCACCGGTCGTCAGCGTCTGGTGGAGCAACGGAACGTCGTTCCGTACGACGCGTTGCGTGGCCCGCAGGCACCCCGGGCGTTCGCCCGTACGGCCGAGGACGAGTACTTCCCGCGTGTGCAGGCGGGCGCCGCGATCCAACGACGCGACGAGTTCCGCGGTGTGCCGCGCCCGAGCGGTCACCACGGCCGGCTCCGGCAGATACTCCAGGACGCCGGCCTCACCCACTTCTATGTCCACAGTGGACAAGCTTTCGGCGGCACGCGAACCGGGCAGCGCGAGGGTCGCCGCGACACCGGACAGCCGGAGCCGGGCACCCGGACCGACCCGCACGCTCAGGCGCAGTTCGTCACCGCCGAGCGGCGCGGTGGCGGACCCGACGAGGTGCACGACGGCGGGTCCGTGGCCACGCCGGGGAATGAGCGTCAGCGGCGAAGCCGAGCGGATCTCCCGCAACACCGTCCGCCCGTGGCGGAGTTCGGCCACCAGCCGCGCGTGCGCCTTCACCCGGAGAGCCGCTCGCGCACCCAGGCCGCCACCCCGGGGGCGTTCGGAGTGTCCACAAGGGACTGTGTGAGCACGGGTAGCGCGCCCCGCATCCGGTGCGCGTCGGAGGTCATCACCTCCAGGTCCGCGCCGACCAGGTGCGCGATGTCGGTCTTGTTGATGACCAGGAGATCCGCCGTGGTCACGCCCGGTCCGCCCTTGCGCGGCACCTTGTCCCCGCCCGCCACGTCGACGACGAAGATCTGGCCGTCCGCGAGCCCGCGGCTGAACACCGCGGTGAGGTTGTCGCCGCCGCTTTCGATGATCACCAGGTCGAGCCCGGGGAACCGCTCCTCGAGCCGTTCCACCGCGTCCAGGTTCGCGGTGATGTCGTCGCGGATCGCGGTGTGCGGGCACGCCCCGGTCTGCACCGCCTCGATCCGCTCGGCGTCCAGCACACCGGCCGCACGCAGGAAGTCCGCGTCTTCGGTGGTGTAGATGTCGTTGGTCACCACGGCGAGATCCACTTCGCCGCCCAGCGCCCGGCACAGTGCCGCGACCAGCGCGGTCTTCCCGCTGCCGACCGGCCCGCCGATGCCGAGCCGGTACGCGCGGCCGGTGGCGGACGAGGGGGCGTGCCGGTCCGGCCCGGCCGCGGTGGGATCGAAGTTCACCGGGTGGGCGTGCCCGTGTCCGTGTTCAACTGGCAAAGAGACGCACCTCTTCCTTGTGCCGCCGCAGATGGGCTTCGGCGAACAGGTCGAGCGCCGGAGCGCCCGGGCCGGGCAGGTCCGCCGGGGCGGCCCCGGCGACCGCGCTCGCCCGTTCCGCCACCGCCTCGATCTCGCGCGCCATCGCCGCCACCACCGCGTTCACGGTGAGCGGGTCGAAACCGAGCAACCGCACCGCCGCGCTCGCCGGTCCGCTGATCGCTTGGTACGCCACGAAAAGCGCGGCGTCGCGGGGTGAGGCTCCGGCCACGCCGGCGAGTGCCCCGGCGATCACCGCGTGGTGCGGGCGCGGCGTGACCGTCAGCAGGCCGTCGATCACCGGTGAGGGCCAAGCGACGCGACCCGCCCGGGCCGTGCCCCGACCCTGCGCCCGGGATGCCTCCCGCTGCGCGAAGGAGGGGGTGCGCGCGTCGAGTTCCGCATCCAGGGCGGCCCAGTGCCGCTTGTGGACACCACGGGCGGCGGCGTGTGCCGACGCCGCGGCGAAACAGGCGGCCAAGGACCCGGCGCCGGACAACCTCCCGGACAGGAACCCGGGCAGGTCCGCTTCACTCGTGATCAGCTTACGGGTGGCGACCTCCTCCAGCCCGCCCGAATGGACGTGCGCCCCGCCGGGGAAGCGGGAGTCGGCGAACAGGAGCGCGACCGTGTCCATCAGAAGAGGAAATAGCGTTGTGCCATCGGCAGTTCCCGCACCGGGTGCGGTTCGATCAGTTCGCCGTCCACGTGAACCGCGAAACTGTCCGGATCCACCCGGATATCGGGCAGCGCGTCGTTGAGCACCATGTCCGCCTTGGTGACCGACCTTGTGCCGGCGATCGCGACCACCTCCCGCCGCAGTCCCAGCCGGCCCGCCAGATCCGCCTTCACCGCCGCCTCGGTCACGAAGTGCAGGCTGGAAGCGGCCGCGGCGGCGGGTTGCGCCCCGAACATCGGCCGCGCGAGCACGGGTTGCGGCGTCGGGATCGAGGCGTTCGCGTCCCCCATCGCCGCCCACGCCGGGAACCCGCCCTTGACCACCACATGCGGCTTGACGCCGAAGAACTTCGGCTCCCACAGCACCAGGTCGGCCAGCTTGCTGACCTCGACCGACCCGATCTCGTCCGCCATACCGTGCGCGACGGCGGGATTGATCGTGTATTTGGCGACATAGCGTCGTGCCCGCAGGTTGTCCGCGTCACCGTCACCGGGCAGGGCGCCGCGCCTCCGCTTCATCGCGTGCGCGGTCTGCCAGGTCCGGATGATCACCTCGCCGATCCGGCCCATCGCCTGCGCGTCCGAACTGATCATCGAGATGGCGCCCAGGTCGTGCAGGACGTCTTCCGCGGCGATCGTGGACGGCCGGATCCGGCTCTCCGCGAACGCGAGGTCCTCCGGCACCGACGGGTTGAGGTGGTGGCAGACGATGAGCATGTCGAGGTGCTCGTCGAGGGTGTTCGCGGTGTGCGGCCGGGTCGGGTTCGTCGACGACGGCAGCACGTTGGGCAGACCGGCGACGGTGATGATGTCCGGCGCGTGACCGCCACCGGCGCCCTCGGTGTGGTACGCGTTGATCGACCGCCCGGCGATGGCCTCCACTGTGGACTCCAGAAAGCCGGCCTCGTTCAGGGTGTCGGTGTGGATCGCGACCTGCGCGCCGTATTCGTCGGCCACGGACAGCGCGACGTCGATCGCGGCCGGGGTCGAGCCCCAGTCCTCGTGCAGCTTGAGCCCACCCGCGCCCGCCTCGAACTGCTCACGCAGCGCCTCGTGCCGGACCGTGTTTCCCTTACCCAGCAACAGGATGTTGACCGGAACGGCGTCCATCGCGCGCAGCATCCGGCCCAGGTTCCACGCGCCCGGCGTGACCGTGGTGGCCTTGCTTCCCTCGGCCGGCCCGGTGCCGCCGCCGACCAGGGTGGTCACCCCGGCGGCGAGCGCGGTGTCCACCAGTTGCGGGCAGATGAAGTGCACATGGCAGTCGATGGCACCGGCGGTGAGGATCTTTCCGTTGCCGGACAGCACTTCCGTGGCGGGCCCGATCACCAGCGCCGGATCCACACCGTCCATCGTGTCGGGGTTCCCGGCCTTGCCGATGCCGGTGATCCGGCCGTCGCGCACGCCGACGTCGGCCTTGACCACGCCCCAGTGATCCAGCACCACCGCGCCGGTGATCACCAGGTCCGGCGCGCCTTCGGCGCGGGTGGCCATGCCCTGCCCCATCGACTCGCGGATCACCTTGCCGCCGCCGAAGATCACCTCATCGCCCGCGCCGGCGCCCATGCTGCGGTCTTCGGTGACCTCGATGACCAGATCCGTGTCGGCGAGGCGGATCCGGTCGCCGGTGGTGGGTCCGAACAGTTCGACGTAGCGCTCCCGGTCGACGCTGCTCATGACGCGCTCACCTTGACTGCCGCGACTTGACAAGATCATCGAAACTCCCCTGCCGCGATTTCCGGCTCAGCCCGGGCACGACCCGCCGCCCCGCCAGCGGCACGAGATCGACTTCCCGGTCGACACCCGGTTCGAACCGGACCGAGGTGCCCGCCGGAATGTCCAGGCGGTGGCCCCGCGCCGCTTCCCGATCCATCTCCAGCGCCGGGTTGACCTCGGCGAAGTGAAAGTGCGAACCGACCTGCACCGGCCGGTCACCGGTGTTGACCACCCGGAGCCGGATCCTCGGCCGTCCGGGGTTCAGCTCCACCGGCCCGGCGGCGGGAATGATCTCTCCTGGACGCACCCCGCCCCCTCAGTGTTGGTCTTGAAACCCGTACCTTCGGGGGCGGGTTCGACTACTCATTTCGTGCACGAATCTCACGGTCGAAGTCCTTCTGTCAGGTGATCGGGTCGTGCACGGTGACCAGCTTGGTGCCGTCCGGAAAGGTCGCCTCGACCTGGACCGCATCGACCATTTCGGCGATGCCGTCCATCACCTGTTCACGCGAAAGCACGCTCCGGCCGCCGGTCACCAGATCGGCGACCGATCGGCCGTCACGCGCGCCTTCGAGCACGTAGTCGGTGATGAGTGCGACCGCCTCCGGGTAATTCAGCCTGACGCCGCGCTCCAGCCGCCGTCGCGCCACGTCGGCCGCGACGTGAACCAGGAGCTTGTCCCGTTCCTGAGGGCTCAGGTGCACCCCGTAGGTCTATCACCGCGATGACACCCCCGCCCGGTGACGAAACACAGGATTTACACAGAAGAGGCACTCCGACCTGAATCGTTCTCGTAATCGTGACCGAAACCACCACTTCTTTCGCTTGTTACCCGCGCGTATCAGGAGCACCCTGTGGTCAGTCCGTGCGAGGGCGCGCGTTCCGCGGGTCATCCGCACGTAACACAAGACATCTGTCGGGGAACGCGCACGGAAGGGTCTTCAAGTGACTACCTCAGCGCCTGTAGCGAACGAGCGGTCGACCACCGGGGACGATGGTTTCCGTCCCGGTCTCGAAGGGGTGGTCGCGTTTCACACCGAGATCGCCGAGCCGGACAAGAACGGCGGAGCGCTGCGGTATCGCGGTGTGAATATCGAGGACCTCGCCGGGAAGGTCAGCTTCGGGGACGTCTGGGGCCTGCTCGTCGACGCCCGGTTCGGCCACGGCCTGCCGCCCGCCGAACCCTTCCCGCTTCCGGTACACACCGGGGACGTGCGTGTAGACGTACAGGCGGCGCTGGCGATGCTCGCCCCGATCTGGGGGTACAAGCCGATCCTGGATCTCAGTGACGCCGAAGCGCGCGACCAGCTCGCCCGCGCGTCGGTGATGGCACTGTCCTATGTGGCCCAGTCGGCGCGCGGCGTCGGCGTTCCGGCCGTGCCGCAGTCGCGGATCGACGACGCGGAGACGATCACCGAGCGGTTCATGGTCCGCTGGCGCGGTGAGCCCGATCCCGCACACGTCAAGGCGATCGACGCCTACTGGGTCTCGGCCGCCGAACACGGTATGAACGCCTCCACCTTCACCGCCAGGGTCATCGCGTCGACGGGAGCGGACGTGGCCGCGGCGCTGTCCGGCGCGATCGGCGCGATGTCCGGCCCGCTGCACGGCGGCGCCCCGGCACGCGTGCTCCCGATGCTCGAGGAGGTCGAGCGCACCGGCGACGCGGTGAAAATGGTCAAGGGAATCCTCGACCGCAAGGAACGGCTGATGGGTTTCGGGCACCGGGTGTACCGCGCCGAAGATCCCCGCGCCCGTGTGCTTCGCCGCACCTGCGCCGAACTCGGCGCGGAGCGCTACGAGGTGGCCGTGGCGCTCGAACAGGCCGCGCTGACGGAGTTGCGCGAACGCCGTCCCGACCACCCCATCGAGACCAACGTGGAGTTCTGGGCCGCGGTGATTCTGGATTTCGCGCAGGTGCCGCCGCACATGATGCCCGCGATGTTCAGCTCCGCCCGCACCGCGGGCTGGGCCGCGCACATCCTGGAGCAGAAGAAGACCGGACGGCTGGTGCGGCCCTCGGCCAAATACGTCGGTCCGGGCCCGCGCAAGCCCGAAGAGGTCGAAGGCTGGGACCTGCTGCCCTGAGCCTGTCCACCGTTCGACGGACACGGGGATTCACCGGCTCGGAGGTCCCGCGAGCCGGTCCGCGCGGCACATCATGGCCTCATGCCAGACAACTTTTTTGAGAGCAAGGTGGCTTTGCTCGGCCGGAGGCGGCAGCGGCAACCGCACACGGCACGAACTGCCCGCCGGAGGCCACTGCACGCGGCCGGACACGCTTTTCGTCCGGCCGCCGATCAGACGCCGATCATCCGTAGTAAAGCCACCTTGCTCCACTTCACAGGGGGGCCGGCATGAAGCCGGCGGTGCGGGTGCGTGGCCTCCGCAAGGAATACCCGGGCCAGGTCGCGGTGGCGGAGGTGGACCTGCGGATCGAGCACGGCGAAGTGTTTGCCCTGCTCGGCCCCAACGGTGCGGGCAAGACCACCACGGTGGAGATCCTGGAGGGGCACCGGAAACGGACGGCGGGCGAGGCCGACGTCCTCGGCGAGGACCCGTGGGCGGCCGGGCGTGCCTGGCGCGCCCGCATCGGGATCGTGCTGCAGACCGTCAACGACGCGGCGAACCTGACGGTCGCGGAAACCGTCCGGCATTTCGCGCGCTACTACCCGAACCCGGGTGACCCGGAGGAGGTCATCGAGCAGGTCGGGCTGACCGAGAAGGCCGGTGCCCGGGTGCGGTCGCTCTCCGGCGGCCAGCGCCGTCGGCTGGATGTCGCGATCGGCATCGTCGGGCGTCCGGAACTGCTGTTCCTCGACGAGCCCACCACGGGGTTCGACCCCGAGGCGCGCCGGCGGTTCTGGACGCTGATCGCCGGCCTCGCCCACGGCGGCACCACGATCGTGCTCACCACGCACTATCTCGACGAGGCGGAGGCGCTCGCGGACCGGGTCGCCGTGCTGGCCGCCGGACGTGTCGTGGCCGAGGGCACCCCCGCGGAACTCGGCGGCCGGGCCCGCGCCGAGGCCGTGGTCCGCTGGTCCGACGAAACCGGACGGCACGAAGAGCGAACTTCCTTTCCCACCAAGCTGATCACGGAGCTGTCGGACGGGCGTGAACTCGCCGAACTGACCGTGACCAGACCGAGCCTCGAAGACGTCTACCTCGATCTCATCGGTGCCACCGGCGAAGAAAGGGAGGCGGCGTGATGACCACCATGGCGTTGCCCAACCCGGTTTCCCTCGGGCTGGCCCGCGGCACGGTGGAACTGCGGCATTTCTTCCGGCAGAAGGAAGCGGTCGTCTTCACCTTCGCCATGCCCGCGCTCCTGCTGACCCTGCTCGGCTCGATCTTCGGCGGGAGTTACGACGGCACGGGCGTCACGGCGGGCCAGGTGTTCGCCGCCGGAATGATCGGCTCCGGCATCGTGTCCACGTCGTTCGTGAGCATGGGCACCGGGGTGGTGTTCGACCGGGAAGACGGCACACTCAAGCGTCTGCGTGGCGCGCCCGTCCCGCCGGTCGCCTACTTCCTCGGGAAGATCGTGCTGGTCGCGATCTCCAGCCTGGCCGAGGTGGTGCTGCTCCTGCTGGTCGGCACGCTGTTGTTCGGCCTGAAACTGCCCACCACACCGGAAAAATGGCTGACGCTGGGCTGGGTGTTCGTGTTGGGGACCACCTGTTGCGGTCTACTCGGTATCGCGGCCAGTGCGCTGGCGCGATCGGCGAACGGCGCCACCGCGCTCATGAACCTGCTGTACGTGGGTTTCCAGTTCATCTCGGGCGTGTTCGTCACCCCCATCACGACGTTGCCCACCGCTATGGTCGACGTCGCGTCGTTCTTCCCGGTCAAATGGATCTGTCAGGGCCTGCGCTCGGTGTTCCTGCCGGATTCGATGGCCTCCTACGAAATGGCGGGAACATGGGAACTGGGCAAGGTCGCGCTGGTACTGGGGGCGTGGTGCGTGGCCGGGCTGGTGCTGTGCCGCCTGACGTTCCGGTGGACGGACGCCCGGTAGACGCGTGGTTGCGGTTCTTCTGGCTGTGGCACGTGGGCTTCGCGCTGGACTACGCCTTCACGGCGTGGCTCGTGCTGTCGGACGGAGGACCGCCCGCGCCACGACTGACCAGTGTCGCGGCAGTGGCCGTCCTCGCGATCCTGTCGGCGGCGTTCCTCGGCCGGGCGCTCCGCCGGCGCGGCACCGTGGCGTTTTCCGTGGCGATGTTGGCCGTGACCACGGTGGCGGTCCTCGCGGACGCCTCCGCGGGGTTCGTGCTGTTCTCCGTGTGCCCCATCGTGTCGATGTGCCTGACACGGGTGACAGCCGCGCTGCTCACCTCGTTGGCGATCCTGCTGCCCCCGCTGTCGGTGCTGCTGCGGTACGGACCGCACGAATCCTCGCTCGCCGTCCTGGTGCCGATGAGCGCGTTGATGATCGTGTTCAGCGTGTGCATGGGCACCTGGTTCGGGCGGGTGGTACGCGAAAGCCAGGAACGCGGCGCGCTGATCGAACAACTCGAAGCCAGCCGTGCCGAGGTCGCCCGCCTGTCCCACGAGGCGGGCACCTCGACCGAGCGGGAGCGGCTGGCCCGCGAAATTCACGACACCCTGGCACAGGGCTTCACCAGCATCCTCACTCTGCTCCAAGCCGTCGAGTCCGAAATGGACAGTGATCCGGTGATGGCACGGCGCCATGTGGAACTGGCATCCCGCACGGCACGGGAGAACCTGGCCGAGGCACGAACGATGGTCGCCGCGCTGACCCCGTCCGCGCTCACGACCGGGTCACTGGCGCAGGCCGTTCGGCGGCAGGCGGAACGACTCGCCGAGGAGACCGGGATCGACGTCCGCTGCCGGATTCCCGACCGTCTTCCGGCCCTGCCGACGGTGACCGAGGTGGTGTTGCTCCGGGCGGCGCAGGAGGCACTGTCCAATGTGCGCAAACACGCGAAGGCCAACCACGTGTCGCTCGACCTCGACGCGGAGGATTCCTTGGTACGCCTGATCGTCACGGACGACGGAGTCGGCTTCGGCCAGGACGGCCCGGCGCGCGGCTTCGGCCTGAAATCCATGCGTGACCGGGCTCGGCAGGTGGGAGGAACGATGACAGTGCGGGCCGGGGAACGCACGACGGTGACCGTGGAGGTGCCGGCGTGATCGCGATCCTCCTGGTCGACGACCACCCGGTCGTCCGTGAGGGCCTGCGGGGGATGCTCGAGGCCGAACCGGACCTGACCGTCGTGGGCGAGGCGTCCTCCGGCGACGAGGCGGTGGCGGCCAACCGGGCACACCATCCCGACGTGATCCTGATGGACCTGCGCATGCCCGGGCTCGACGGCGTCGGCGCCACCCGCAAGATCCTCACCGACACACCCGGAAGACGGGTGGTCGTGCTGACCACCTACGAAACCGACGCCGACATCCTTCTCGCGGTCGAAGCCGGGGCCGCCGGTTATCTGCTCAAGGACGCCACACGAACGGAACTGGCCGGGGCGATCCGGGCCGCGGCGCGCGGCGAGACGGTGCTCGCGCCGTCAGTGGCCGGGAAACTGGTACGGCACGTACGGGATCCCGCGCCCGCGCCGTTGTCCGCCCGTGAGGTCGAGGTGCTGCGACTGGTCGCGCGAGGCCACACGAACGCGGAAATCGGCCAGGCCCTGCACATCACCGAAGCGACCGTGAAGACGCACCTGCTGCGGGTGTTCGCCAAGCTCGACGTGTCCGACCGCACCGCCGCGGTCACCACGGCCATGGCACGAGGCATGCTCTGAGAGACTCGGGCAAGATGGCTTCATGCTCCCGGCCACGGAAAACGCCCTCCTCCGCCGTCTCGCCACGGAACAGTCGACCGGTCGCGCGCCGTCGTTGGCCGCCGCCGTGGTCCGGGACGGCGAGATCGTCTTCTCCGGTGCGCGCGGCCGGGTCGGCGACGACGCCCCGACCGTCGACACGCAGTACCGCATCGGTTCCATCACCAAGTCGCTCGTGGCCACGCTGGTCATGCGGTTGCGCGACGAGGGACGGCTGGACCTCGACGACCCGTTGGACAAGCACCTGCCGGGGACCCGGTTCGGCTCGATCACGATCGCGCAACTGCTCTCCCACACCGGTGGGGTGACCGCGGAGTCGCCCGGTTCGTGGTGGGAACGCACCGCGGGCGGCGACTGGCCGGCGCTGGAAGCGAGCCTCACCCCCGAGACGATCAAGCATCGCTCCGGCAGCAGGTTCCACTACTCCAACGTCGGCTACGGGGTGCTCGGCGAACTCGTCGCCCGGCACCGCGGCACCTCCTGGTTCGAAGCACTCCGGCGGGAAGTCCTGGGGCCTCTCGGAATGTCCCGGACCACCCCGCACCCCGAGCCGCCGCACGCTTCCGGCTGGGCCGTCCATCCCTACGCCGACCTGCTGCTGCCCGAACCGTCGCCGGACGCGGGAGCGATGGCGCCTGCCGGGCAGTTGTGGTCCACGGTCACCGACCTCGCCCGCTGGACCGCCTTCACGGGCGGGCAGACCGGTGAAGTGCTGCACGCGGGCACGCTGGCGGAAATGCGCGCGGTCGCGACGGTCGACGACGACGGCACGTGGACCTCCGGTTATGGCCTCGGTTTCCAGCTGTTCCGCCTCAACGGCAGGCGACTGGCCGGGCACAGCGGATCCATGCCGGGCTTCGTGGCGTGCACGCTCGTCGACGAGAACACCGGCACCGGCGCGCTCGCCTTCGCCAACAGCACGTCCGGGCCCTCGATCATCTCGCTGACCATCGACCTGATCGCCATCGCGGACGACCAGGAGCCGAAGCTGCCCGCCGAATGGCAGCCGTCCGACGTCGACCCGAACCTGCTGGAACTGACCGGCCTGTGGCACTGGGGCCCGAAGCCTCACCACATGTATCTGATTCCCGGACCGATGCTGAATCTCGTGCCCGTCGGTGGCGGCCGCGCCTCCCGGTTCCGTCCCTCCGGGGAGAAGGACGAATGGGTCGGCCTCGACGGTTACTACGCCGGCGAAACGCTGCGGGTCTCGCGTTCGTCCGACGGGACTCCCCGTTCCCTCGACCTGGTGACCTTCGTCTTCACCCGCACCCCGTACGACCCGGCCGCGCCCATCCCGGGTGGTGTCGACGAAGCCGGCTGGCAGGGTCGTCGTGACCAACCGTCCAGTAGCTGAGACGCAGGCCACCGGCGTGTAACGGCGGAAGCGAGCCTGCGACACTGGTGCACATGACCGAGCTGACGATCCCCGCTGAACTCAAGCCCTCGGATGGCCGCTTCGGCTGCGGGCCCTCGAAGGTCCGCGCGCAGCAGCTCGCCAACCTGGCCTCCGAAGGCGCGGCCTACCTGGGCACCTCCCACCGCCAGAAGCCGGTGAAATCCCTGGTCGGACGCGTACGGGCGGGCCTGACGGAGCTTTTCGGCCTGCCGGACGGCTACGAGGTCGTGCTCGGCAACGGCGGGACGACGGCCTTCTGGGACGCGGCCGCGTTCGGGCTGGTGCGGGAGCGGTCGCAGCACTTCACCTACGGCGAGTTCTCCTCGAAGTTCGCCTCGGTCACCAAGGGCGCGCCCTTCCTCGCCGACCCGGTCGTGGTCAAGGCCGAACCGGGCAGCGCCCCCGAAATCGCCTACGAGCCCGGCACGGACCTCGTCGGCTGGGCGCACAACGAGACCTCCACCGGCGTCGCGGTGCCGGTGCGGCGCCCGGCGGGCAGCGAAGGCGCGCTGGTCGCGATCGACGCGACCTCGGGCGCGGGCGGGCTCCCGGTCAAGGCGGAGGACTTCGACGTCTACTACTTCGCGCCGCAGAAGAGCTTCGCCTCCGACGGTGGTCTGTGGCTGGCCCTGATGTCCCCGGCCGCGATCGAGCGGGTCGGTGAGATCGGCGCGAGCGACCGCTGGGTTCCCGAGTTCCTGTCGCTGACCACGGCGCTCGACAACTCCCGCAAGGACCAGACGTACAACACCCCGGCCGTCGCGACGTTGTTCCTGCTCGCCGACCAGATCGAATGGATGCTCGGCAACGGCGGGCTGGACTGGACGGTGGAGCGCACGCGTGATTCCTCGACCCGGCTCTACGAATGGGCCGAGGAGACCAGCTACACGGTGCCTTTCGTCAAGGACCCCGCCCTGCGCTCACAGGTCGTCGGCACCGTCGACTTCGTCGACGAGGTGGACGCCTCGGCGGTGGCCAAGGTCCTGCGCGCGAACGAGATCGTGGACGTGGAGCCCTACCGCAAGCTGGGCCGCAACCAGCTCCGCGTCGGCATGTTCCCGGCCATCGAGCCGGGCGACATCACCGCGCTGATCAGCTGCATCGAATGGGTGGTCGAGCGGCTCTCCGACTAGGGGTCGATGGGCTCACCGGATCGAGGTCAAGACGAAACAACCGATCGTGTGTCGGCGCGCCTCCCGCGTCAAGCCGACGCGCCGCTCTACCGTTGGCACTCACCAGGTGAAGTCAGGAGGCGACGGATGCGAGCGCTGAGGGTGGTCGGTCTGCACGAGGACGGGAAGTCCATCGTGTGCGAGGACCCCGAGCGCGGCGAACGTTTCCTCCTTCCGGCGGACGAGAGGCTGCGGGCGGCCGCGAGGGGTGACGTCTCCCGGCTCGGCCAGATCGAGATCCAGATGGAGAGCCAGATGCGACCACGCGAGATCCAGGCCCGCATCCGGGCAGGTGAGTCCGTCGAGCAGGTGGCCTCCGTCGCCGGGATACCGATGCAGCGCGTCGAGCGCTTCGCCTACCCGGTCCTGCTGGAGCGGTCACGGACAGCGGAGCTGGCGCAGCAGGCGCACCCGGTGCGCGAAGACGGCCCCGACGTCCGGACGCTGACCGAGGTCGTCGCCTACGCGTTCGGCGTGCGCGGCCAGGACTACACGCACGCCGAGTGGGACTCCTGGCGCGGCGAGGACGGCAAGTGGGTCGTCGCGCTGCGCTGGCAGGCGGGCCGTTCGGAGAACAGCGCGCACTGGTCGTTCTCACCGGGCGCCCACGGTGGCACCGTGACCGCGCTCAACGAGCGTGCCGAGGAACTCCTCGACCCGCACCGCGCACCGCGCACGCTGAGGGCGGTCGAACCCGAGGCCGTCGAAAAGCCGGCCGCTCCGGCGCCGGCTCCACCCCCGCCCGCACCGGAGCCGGAACCGGAGCCGGTCCGCGAGCCCGCCGCGCCGGAGGTCAAGGTGCCGGAACCCGCGCGGGCCGAGCCCAAGCCCAAGTCGAAGAAGAACCACCCGGTAGTCCCGGCCTGGGAAGACGTCCTCCTCGGCGTCCGCTCCCAACGCGGCTGATCACAGCGCCGGTTTAGTGCTTTTTCTGGAGCAAGGGGCGTTTGCTCGGCCAGAGGCGGCAACGGCGGTCGCTCACGGCGTTGGTCGCCCGCCGGAGGCCGCTGCACGCGGCCGGACACGCTTTTCGTCCGGCCGCCGATTGGGCACGGATCATCCGTAGTAAATGCCCCTTGCTTCCAAAAACACGGTCACAGGGCGATGGCGAGCACGCCGAACCACGCGACGATCATGCCGGCGGCCGCGCCGAGGGCGATCCAGCGGACGATCGGCAGCCGGCGCGCCAGCCACAGTGAGGGCGTAAGACCCACGGTCACCACCGCGGCCGCGACGAGGACCAGCCATCCGCTGACTTCGGCCGCCATCGCGTCGGCGAGCGCGAGCATCGCGGTGATCACGACGGCCGCGATGAACCCGGCCACCAGCAGCCCGGTGCCCCACGGCGTCGGCTCCGCGCCCGGACGCGACACGCCGAACACGCGGTTGGCCAAGGTCGGCGCGTGCTCCGGACGGGGTGGGGGCGGAACCACGATGGTCTCGTCGCTGACCGGGTCGACGTAGAACACCGCGGTACCCATCACGGCCGCCACCCGGGTCGCGAGCTGGTGCCCACGCCGTCTGACGACCAAGGCCGCCTGCCCCGGTTCCCCGCCGTGCCGCGAACGGCGCACCGCGGCGGCGACCCGGGCCCACTCGTGCAGGGCGTCGGCGAGTTCGACGCCGAGCGCCAGGCTGTGCGGGTCGATTTCCCTGTGCGGGGCGCCTCGCCCGCTGAGTACCGCGCGCTCCCCGCGGACCCGCAGCTCCACTACACCCCTCCCCGGCAAGAGACCATCTTCCAACGGGGACATTACTGGCTCACCGCGCTGCCAGTTCGTAGAACGCGATGGCCGCCGCTGTCGCGACGTTCAACGAGTCGACCCCCGGCGCCATGGGGATGCGCGCGGCGAGTTCCGCGGCGGCCAGCGCGCCCGGAGTCAGGCCGTGCCCTTCGGAACCGACCAGCAGCGCGAACTTCCCCGTGCCGAGCGACCGCAGGTCGACGGCGTCCGCGCGCGGAGTCAGCGCCACGGTGCGGAACCCGTGCTCGGCCACCGAGTCCAGACCGGACGGCCACGGATGCAGCGCGGCGAACGGCACGCGCAGCACGTTTCCCATCGACACGCGAACACTGCGCCGGTACAAGGGATCGGCACAGCCCGCGCCGAGCAGCACCCCGCCGACCGACAGCGCTGCCGCGTTGCGGAACAGGGCACCGAGATTTTCGTGATCTCCCACGCCTTCCAGCACGGCGACCGTCCGCGAACGGGCCAGGATCTCACCGGCCGTGGGCATCGACGCGCGGTCGGCGACCGCCAGCACGCCCCGGTTCAGGTGGAATCCCACCACTTCGGCCATCACCTCGGCCGGGACGATGTAGGCGGGCACCTCCGGCAGTTCCGGTTCCAGTTCCCGGATCCGCCGTTCCACGCCGAGTACGGCGCGGACCGGGTAGGCCGAGGAGAACAGCCGCCGCACCACCACCGTGCCTTCGGCGACCACCAGACCACGGCCCCCGGGGCGATCGGGTCTGCGGTCCGCAGTGGACAGATCGCGGAAGTCGTCGAGGCGAGGATCCGCGGGATCTGTGGTGAAGATCAGAGTACCCACAGGTATGAAGTCTGGCCTCGGTGGCAATCCCCCGTTCGTCCCGGGTACCCCTAGCGCGAAGGGAGTCCGAAGGCTTGCCCCCAGCGGGGGTGTGGGGACCGTGCCCCCACCGGAAAAGATGAGTGTCACAAGAAGTCAACAGCAGGTAGCGGACAGCACCAGTTTGGCCGATGTGACGACATCGGCCACTGTGCGACTGTTGTCCGCCGGGCCAGAACCAGTAAAGCTGGAAGCAGGGATGGCAATGGGCAAGGACCTGACGGCGGACAGCTTCGACGCGGCAGAGCGCGCACGGTACCGGGGCAAGGTGGCGCGGTGCCTGGACGCTCTGGGCAGAATGCTCTCGGATGGGCATTTCTCCTTTCCCCGAAGACACATCGGGTTGGAAGTGGAGCTCAACCTGGTCGACACGAAGCTGCGTCCGGCCATGTCGAACGCGCTGGTGCTCGAGGCGCTGGACAACCCTTCGTTCACCACCGAACTTTCCCAGCACAACCTCGAACTCAACGTGCCGCCGCGACCGCTGGCCGGCGACAGCATGCCGGAGCTCGAGCGCGATCTGCGCGGTTATCTGGGCGAGGCCGACGAAAAGGCGAACGACTGCGAGGTCCGGCTGGCGATGATCGGCATCCTGCCGACCCTGTCGACCTCCGATTTCGACCAGAAATGGATTACCAACAACACGCGCTACACGTTGCTCAACGACCAGATTCTCGCCGCGCGCGGAGAACACCCGTCTCTCGCGCTCGACGGCGCGCCCTTGCCGGGGGGTGAACCCGAACAACTGCGCGTGGTCACCGAGTCGATCCTGCCGGAGGCGGCGTGCACGTCGGTGCAGTTACACCTCCAGGTGGCACCGGAGGAGTTCGCCGCGCACTGGAACGCCGCTCAGTGCCTGGCCGGGGTACAGGTGGCGGTCGGCGCGAACTCTCCGTTCCTGCTGGGCAAGGCGCTGTGGCACGAGACCCGCATCCCGCTGTTCCTCCAGGCCACCGACACACGCCCGGAGGAGCTGAAGAACCAGGGAGTGCGGCCACGGGTCTGGTTCGGCGAGCGCTGGATCACCTCGATCTTCGACCTGTTCGAGGAGAACGTCCGGTACTTCCCGGGACTGCTGCCGGAAACCGACGACGAGGATCCGCTGGAGACGCTCGAATCCGGCCGGGCGCCCGGCCTCGGCGAGCTGCGCCTGCACAACGGCACGGTGTGGCGGTGGAACCGCCCGGTCTATGACGTGGTGGACGGCGAACCTCACCTCCGCGTGGAGAATCGGGTGCTGCCCGCCGGGCCGACCGTGCTGGACATCGTGGCCAACGCCGCCCTGTTCTACGGCGCGCAACGGGCGCTCGCCGAGTCGGAACGTCCACTATGGACGAGGATGTCGTTCCACGCCGCGGAGGAGAATCTGTACGCCGGTGCCCGTGACGGTTTCGACGCGCGGCTCTACTGGCCGGGCATCGGGTGGATCGCCCCGGACGAGCTGGTGTTGCGCGTGCTGCTGCCGCTGGCCCGCGAAGGACTGCGCGCGGCCGAGGTCTCCGAGGACGCCATCGAGCGCTACCTCGGGGTGATCGAGGCGCGCTGCGCCACCCGCCGCAACGGTGCGTGGTGGCAGCGGAAGATGGTGTCACTCGCCGAGAGCCGTGGTGCCGACCGTGAGACGGCACTGTCCACGATGCTCACGCGCTACCTCGACCTCGCCCAGGTCGGGGACCCGGTACACACGTGGCCGGTGGAGTGATCAGACTCACCTTACTTGACCTCGACAAAGCTCGAAGTCGTACAACAAATAGAGGAGGTGAGCCCGGCGTGCCGTCGACGAGACGGCACGCCGGGCCCGCGCTCCCCGGTTAGCACCCGGAAACGGTTGCCACTAGTTTTGGAATCACAACGGACGTCGAAAAGAAGGAGGGCTGATGGCCCGCTACGAGCTCCCCGATCTCGATTACGACTACGGCGCGCTTGCCCCGCACATCTCGGGTCAGATCAACGAGCTGCACCACAGCAAGCACCACGCGACCTACGTCAAGGGCGCCAACGACACCCTGGACAAGCTCGCCGACGCGCGCGAAAAGGGTGACTTCGGCTCCATTGTCGGCTTGGAGACGACGCTGGCGTTCAACCTGGCCGGGCACGCCAACCACATCGTGTGGTGGAAGATCCTCTCCCCCGAAGGCGGTGACAAGCCGACCGGCGAGCTGGGTTCGGCCATCGACGAGGCCTTCGGTTCCTGGGACAAGTTCCAGGCCCAGTTCACCGCGGTGGCCACCACCATCCAGGGCAACGGCTGGGCCGCTCTGTCGTGGGACCCGGTGGGCAAGACGCTGATCACCCAGCAGCTGCGCGACCACCACAACAACCTCATCCTGCCGACGGTGCCGATCCTGCTGGTGGACGTGTGGGAGCACGCGTTCTACCTGGACTACAAGAACGTCAAGGCCGACTACGTCAAGGCGCTCTGGAATGTCTACAACTGGGCGGAGGTCAGCAAGCGTTTCGACAACGCTGTCTCCGGCGGTAACGGTCTCCTCCTCTGAGGAAACGACGGAAAAAGGGGTCCTTCCAGGGAGGAAGGGCCCCTTTTTTTCGAGGTGAAACAGTTGTGACGGGAAGGCTCCGGCGCGGACGGAATGTCCGGCGCCGGAGCCTGCCGTTCCCGCACTGACCGCCGCTCCCACCACGCAGCCGCCGTATTAGGCTAGCCTAACTTAATTGCTCGGCGCGGGCAGGCACCTCGTCACGGCCATGTAGCCTCCGGGCGTGAAGACGTCGACAGTGATCGCGATCCTTGTCTCGGTGCTGTTGTCCTTCGCCTCGGTCGCGGCCGCGACCGGCTATCTGTGGTCGAGAGGTGGCCCCGGTGACCGGTCCGCCACCCCGGCGCTGCCCACGGTCTGGCCCACCAAGGAGGGCGTGCCCCTCCGAAGCGTTCCCCTCCCCTCGGGTGAACTGGTGACCGCGCTACCGCCCGACTCCATCGGTCAGGTGCTGTGCCAGGCGCTCCCCCCGGAGCGCTGGAACCAGATCCTCGGTGGTGCCGCACTGCGGGAAGTCAGGGGCCAGAGCTGTCACGTCGTCACCGCCACGCTGGAAATCAGCCTGACCCTCGATCGCACCGTCGGAACACTGAACCCCACCCGCACGGCCGACATCGCGGGACACCCGGGTCAACTCGAATTCCTCGCGCCGAAGGCGAACGCGCGGCTGGGTGTCCGCCTCGTCGGTGCCGCGGCGAACGACGAGATCAGGCCGTACCTGCTCGCGAACCTCACCGCCACGGCGGCGGACCCGCGGAACCCACCGGACACGCTGATCACCACGGTCGCCCGCGAAGTGGTGGCCGCGACCATGGCCCCGGGCCCGCCGTTGCCGCCGGTGGGCCCGGGTGGCGCGATCCCGCCGAGAAAGGCCGACCCGGTTCACGGCCACGGAATCGTCGACTCGCCGTGGCCGATGATCTCGTGGCAGTTGTGCACGTCGCTGTCCCGGGAACTGGGCGGTACCCCGAAACCGGAGTTCGGCGGCCGGTGCACGGTGGGCGGCGTGCGCGCCGCCTACACGGACACGGTCTCACCGCGCGTCTATCCCGGCACGCTCGCCGGGCGGCCGGCGCTGATCACCGACGACCTTGTCGCGATCAAGCTGACCGACGACTCCGCCCAGGAACTCACCTTCTCCGGCGGCGGCTCGCTCAGGACGCTTGCCGAGAAGGTAGCGCCCGCTCTGGTTTCGGGCTGACCACGCGGCGACTGGCGTCACCGGCGCAGGTCGGGGTCGGCGACGGACGGCCGCGCAGGATCCGGAATCCGGTGAACGGACGCGCGCGCCAGGTCATCCCGCCCCTTCGGAGCAGGACGACGGCGCAGACGACCGCGGCGAGCGCGGAGATCACGCCGCCGATGTAGAACGGCGAGCGGCCACCGAAGGTTTCGGCCATCCAGCCGACCATCAGGCCACCGAGCGGGTTCCCGCCGAGCAGCATCAGTACGTAGAGACCCATCACGCGGCCCCGCATCTCCGGGCTGACCGCGGTCTGGACCATTGTGTTGGCCGTGTTCATGAACGTCATGGTCGCGAAACCCAGTGGTATCAACGCGATCCCGAAACTCAGGTACGTCGGCATGAACGCGGCGATGAACTCCAGCGCGCCCAGGCCGAACGTGGCCGTCAGGAGCACGCGCAGCCGGGGCCTGCCTTTCGTGTTGCGCCGGATCGCCATCACGGAACCGGCGAAGGTGCCCACGGCGAGCAAAGTGGACAACAGGCCGTACCCGTCGGCCTGGGTGCCGAACACGTTCCCGGCGACGACGGCGAGGGAAGCGAAGAAGGTGATGCCGAAGGTGCTGACGAAGAACACCACCGCCATCACGGTGACGAGATCCGGCCGCGCGCGCACGTAGGCCAGCCCTTCGCGCAGCGGAGAACCGCCCGCGGAAACCACCTTCGGCCCGCGGAAGAGCTTGTCCGGGTCCATCATCAGCAGCCCGGCGATGACCGCCAACGTGCTCGCCGCGTTCGCCAGGAACATCCAGCCGGTGCCCACCCAGGTGATCGCGAAGCCGGCCAGCGCGGGACCGACGATGCGGGCCATGTTGAACACCGCCCCGTTGAGCGCCACGGAGGGCCCGAGGTGCCTGCGCCCCACCATTTCCTCGACGAACGACTGGCGCGCGGGCACATCCAGCGCGCTCAACGTGCCGAGCACGGCGCACAGCACATAGACCTGCCAGATCGTGACCAGGCCGCTGACGGTCAGCAACCCGAGCACCAGAGCCTGCACCGCCATCCCGCTCTGGATGGCCGTCAGCAGCCGCCGCTTGTCCATCCGGTCGGCGAGCACGCCCGCCCAGAGCGACAGCAACGCCGTCGGCAGGAACTGCAGGGCGACCGCGATGCCGAGCGCGATCGGGCTGTTGCCGGAAAGCTCGAACACCAGCCAGTCCTGGGCGATGCGCTGCATCCAGGTGCCGATGGTGGACACGACCTGGCCGCTGAAGTAGAGCCGGTAGTTGCGCACTCGCAACGACGAGAACATGCCCAGCCGGCGCGCTTCGCCGTGCTCCGTCACCGAGTTGTCGTTGTCTTCCTTCGATCGCGCCGTCGTCACCGTGCGCTCACCGGCGCATTACCGCCGACGGCCCGCTGTTTCGTCTCGTCGTCTCTCATAACCATCTCGCTTTTCGTATGACGTTCACTGCGTTACTCGTTTCCCGCGATTCGTTCGATGATCTCGGCGGCCCGCGAGAGCACCTCCCGTTCGGGCTCGCTCAACTCCGCCAGTCGGTGGTCCAGCCAGGCCTCGCGTGCCGAGATCGTCTCGTCGATCAAAGCCAGCCCCGCCGGGGTGAGCGTCACGATCGACTGCCGCCCGTCACTCGGGTGCGGGCTGCGCTCGACGTACCCCAGTTCTTCGAGCGCCGCGATCACCCTGGTCATCGACGGCGGCTGAACGCCCTCCCGCGCGGCGAGCCGGCCCGGCGTGAGGGCCCCGCATTTGTACAGCGTGGACAACACCGCGAGTTGGGTCAGCGTGACGTCCTGGCCGGTCCGTTGCGCCCGGAGCTTGCGGTTGAGCCGCATGACGGCCAGTCGAAGCCGGCTCGCCAAGGCAGTTTCCCGCATCCCGGACACATACTTAGCATACCTTACGATTATGAGCCCGAGAGGGTGAAATCGCTTACCCCCGCGACCCGCTTCAGTGCCCGCCGATGGCCTGTTGAATCGGTCCCACCGCGAAGTAGGCGACGAACGCCAGCGAGATGGCCCACATCAGCGGGTGGATCCGGCGCGCCCTGCCGGTCGCCACCGCGATGACCGTGTAGCTGATGAACCCGGCGCCGATCCCGTTGGCGATCGAGTAGGTGAACGGCATGATCACGATGGTCAGGAAGGCCGGCAGCGCGATCGAGAAATCGGTGAAGTCGATGTCGCGGGCCTGTCCGATCAACAGCGCACCGACGATCACCAGCGCCGGCGCGGCGGCCTCCACCGGCACCGACTCGTACAGCGGCGTCAGGAACATCGCCGCGATGAACAGCACACCGGTGACGATGTTGGCCAGTCCCGTCCGCGCGCCTTCGGCGATACCGGACGCGGATTCCACGAACACCGTGTTGGAACTGGACGAAGCGAAGCCACCGGCCGCGCCCGCGAGCCCTTCCACGAACAGCGCCCTGCCCACGCGCGGGAGCTGCCCGTCCTCCCCGAGCTGGCCGGCTTCCTTGGCGAGTCCGGTCATCGTGCCCATCGCGTCGAAGAAGTCGGCCAGCACCAGCGTGAACACCAGCAGCACCACGGTGATGATCGGCAGACGTGTCCAGGCCCCGAACGACACCTGCCCGACCAGGGACAGGTCGGGCAGGCCGAAGACCTTGGCGGGCAACGCCGGATACCCGAGGTTCCAGCCCTTCGGGTTGGTGCCGTTGGACGGGCCGGCGTGCACGATCGACTCGACGATGATCGCCAGCACGGTCGTGCCGAGTACCCCGATCAGGATGGCGCCGCGCACCCGCTTGGCGACCAGAATGCCGGTGATCAGCAGCCCGGCCACGAACACCACGGTCGGCCAGGACGCGATCGACCCGCTGATCCCCAGTCCCACCGGCACGGTGGTGTTCGCCGCGTCCGGCAGCCGCCGCACGAAACCGGCGTCGACCAGGCCGATGAAGGCGATGAACAGCCCGATGCCCGCCGCGATCGCGGACTTCAGCGCGGCCGGGACGGCGTTGAACACGGCCGTCCGGAAACCGGTGAGCACGAGCGCCACGATGATCAGGCCCTCGATCAGCACCAGCCCCATCGCCTCGGGCCAGGTCATCTGGGGGGCGATGGTCACCGCGACCAGGCTGTTGATGCCCAGCCCGGTGGCGATCGCGAACGGATATCG
Organism: Amycolatopsis pigmentata; assembly: GCF_042684065.1. Lineage (NCBI taxonomy): Bacteria > Bacillati > Actinomycetota > Actinomycetes > Pseudonocardiales > Pseudonocardiaceae > Amycolatopsis > Amycolatopsis pigmentata. The sequence continues at coordinate 183,768 of NZ_JBHUKR010000007.1, forward strand.
CGCGACGAGTCCCATCAGGATGGTCATCACGCCGGCCACCAGCGCGGTGACCGCCGCGACCTCGGGCACCGGCAGGATGCCGCCCAGCACGTCCTTGTGCGCGCCCGGGTCCGTGGCCGAGAAACTGCCGATGATCAGGGGGTTCAGGACGACTATGTAGGCCATCGTGACGAAGGTGACCAGCCCGCCGCGAATCTCGCGACCGGTGCTGGACCCGCGTTCACTGATCTTGAAGATGCGGTCGACCGCCGACATTCCTTACCGCCTTCGCTGCCCGTGCCCGAGGGGATGCTCTTTCGGTGCTGGAAGCCCGGTACCCACACCAGGGCCCGGTGACTCGCGGGTAGCCTTCCTGACGTGGGCGATCGGATCAACACCTCTGGGACCGAGGCAACTCCCCGCCCGGTGCCGGAACTACCGCCCCGGCTCACGGGCCTGTTCCCGCTCGTCGTGGCCGGCACGATCCTCTGGCTGCTCGGATTCGCCGGGCTGGCGATCTATTCGACGGTCACCGGCACCCCGCCCGGCGTCTGGTTGTGGACGACCGTCGCCGGCGCGGGGCTGGGTTTCGTCGGCATGGGCATCATGACCTGGCAGCGATCCGCCGCCCGCCGAGGCTCACGCGGCGCCCAGACCGGCCTCTGAACCCGCCGCGGCAGGCCGCGTCCACCCCGAACACCGTTCAAAACCCTTGCCACGTTAGGCCAGGCTCGACCGGTGGTAGCGAGGTGAGGATCTTGTTCATCTTCGATCCGTGGCGCAATGTGGTGCTCCTCGTCGCGGGCGACAAATCCGGACAGTGGAACTCCTGGTATCGCCGCTCCATACCGGTAGCCGAAGAGAACTTACGCGCAGTACCTGAGCACGGCACGGACATCACCACTGCGACCCTCGCGCGTTACGCGAGCGCACTCGGAGGCCACCTCTACTTGGGCATCAGAGTCGGAGACGAAAGCCGCGAACTCGAGGTCGCATGAGTGGCTGAGCGGCCATAACCCGCCACGGCGGTCGGCACGCTAGGTGAGGGCGGTCTTCGGGTCGGGGTCTTCGAGCAGTGCGGTGATGAGGAAGCGGTCGGGCCACCGATCGCAGGCCCAGGCGAACGCGCGGGCGAGACCGAACGGCGTGTCTTCGGCGTGATGTTCCCCGTGAAACAGGCCACTTTCCACCCACCACGGCGTGGCGTGCTTGACACCGTCCACTTCGACCATCAACTCCTCGTGCACGACGACTCCACCGTCCGGCACCGGAAGGTCGAGAAGTTCGGCTGCGAGAGTGATGGCGGTCAGTTCCGACCACGGAACGTACTCACCGTCGTCCGGAACCCGGGCGGAGACGGCTTCGCTCAGCAACGGCACGTCGAGCAGTTCGGCGAGCCCCTCGGCCCGGCCCGGAAGCGTCGCGACCAGGCGCTCTGCCGGCCAGACGGCCGCCAGCCAGGGCTGATCGAGCACCGCGGCGCGGTCGGCCTCCACCACGGTGCCGTCCATCGCGCGGACGTACTCGGGCGGAGCCAACTCCGCGTGGTCGAGATCGGCGTCCGCGACGGCCGCGTAGGCGCGCGCGGTCAGGCCGGGCGCGACCGAGCGGTTCGCGTCGCCCAGTCGTTCCAGCAGGTCCGCCGCGTCGATCGGGTCGGCGACCCGAAGTCCGGTGCGGACACCGACGGCGGCCAGCACGTCCGGTCGCACCCCGATCTCGGGCACCGGGTCGTACAGACCGGCCAGCGCGCCGGCCTCGGGCAGCCGCCAGTCCTCCGGCGCCCGGCCCGCCAGCACCGCGTTGCGCGCGAGCCATTCCCCGGACGGGCCCGAGAGCGCCGCCCATGTTTCCCGGCGGGCGGCGAGCATTCGCAGCGCCTGAGGCCAGGCTTCGTCGTCCACCAGGTCGAGATCCCGGATCTCGTCACCGGAGCACCCGAACTCGGCCGTCACGCCCACCCGGACCAGCGCCTCGGCCGGCCACTGCTCGGCGAAGCCGGAGTCCAGCACGGAGAGCGGGGCGTCCTCGCCGAGCGCTTCGGGATCGAGGACATCCAGCAGTTCGGAGCCCGGGAGGACGAGTTCGTCCGCGCGGCGCCACCCGTCGGCGGAAGGCAGGGCGAGCGCGCCGAGCCCGCTCGCGCCGGCCTCGGAAGCCAGTCGCAGCACCGCTTCCGCCAGGGGAAGCATGTCCAAACCGGACTGTGCGTCTTCGGCACTGCGCTCCACCGCCTCGCGCAGGGCGGGCGCGTCGAGCAGGTCGGCAGGCTCCGCGGGCATCGCGCCGAGGCGCCTCAGCAACGGATGCGCGGCCTCGGGATGCACCAGCCGCAGGCCGGTGACCTCGGCGCGGGTGAGCAGGTCCAGCAGTTCGTTTCCGGAATCACCGAAGAGCAGGGCGCCCCGCGGCCCCGGCACCGTGCGGCCGTCGGCGAGCGGGACGGGAAGCGCCCCGAGATCGTCGACGGACACGGAATGCGCTTCCAGCAAGGTCTGCAGCACGTCGTAAAGCGAATGCCATACCTGGGGCGACCGTTCGACGCCGGTCAGGAGTTCGACGAGTTCCCCGGCGTCGAGCCGGTCGGCGCCCACGACGGCCAGCGCGGTCGCGGCTTCGGGGCCGCACGGCGTGACCAGGCCCGGCACGATGTCCGCCAGCAGTTCCACCAGCGCGGGCGAATCCACGCTCAGCACCCGCGCACCCGAGCCCGGAACCTCACCGCCCGAAGCGGCGGGCAGCCACGGCTGAGAGGAAAGCTCCCGCAGCACCAGTTCCCGCAGCTGACCGTCCACTTCGGACAACGGGAAGCCGGCCTTCGGCACGAGCCGGAGGCGGTGTTCCGGCCGGACGCGGCGAACGAACCCGGGGTAGCCCCGGGCAGCCTCTTCCAGTGCCTCGCCCGCGCCCGGCAGCAGGCGACGGCGTGTCGGTTCCAGTGCCACCGAGGCGATCAACCGGGCGGGCAACGACAACCGTTCGTCGGTGGGCGTCGGCGCGTGCAGGACGTCGTGTTCCAGCGGCGCCGGACCGTCGCCGACCGGAACCGCCCACACCCAGCCGTCGCCGTCGAAGGTGAGCCAGCGGCGTGTGGAGTCCGGCGCCGACAGCGTCACTTCACCGTCCACTTCGGACCGTGACCAGACGACGCCGTCGACTTCGATCACGGCCAGCCACGGCAGCGCCAGCAGCAGATCCTCGACCTCTCCGGCAAGCCGGTCCAGAAGGTCTTCCGAGTCGATCCCTTCCCGCAGGGGAAGCCGGACCTCGGTGTCGTACTGCTCCGGCGGTTCCTCGTCGACCGGCCAGGGCAGCCGCAGCACCGGAACCTCGCCCTCGCGCCCGCTCGCCTCGCGAGTGCGGCGCTCGGAGAAGGCGACACCGCCGCCGCGTGAGACCACCCGCGGTTCCGTGGTGACCGCGAGCACGGCGGCGAACCCCACCCCGAACCGGCCGACCGCTTCGTCGCCCTTCCGAGAGGCCCGCAAGGAAGAAAGCGCTTCCACGCCGGCGGCATCCAGGGGCGCGCCGGTGTTGGCGAACCGCAGTTCCCCGTCGACGACCGCTACCCGGACCCGCCCCGGCTCGCCCGCCGTCAACGCGGCGTCGGCGGCGTTCTGGGCCAGCTCCACGAAAAGGCGGTCCCGGTAGGCGCCGACCCTCAGGTCACGCTCGGCGTTGGTGTCCTCGGTGAACCGGGTCGGCGAATCGGCCCAGGCTCGCAGCACGGACTCCCGGAGCACAGCCGTGCCGAAGGGATCGTCCGGCGCCGTCACCGGCGAATCGGTCATGGTGCGGTCATTCACCGTCGCCGGCGGTCTCCATGTCCAGCACGGAGTCGTCGTAGACCAGCTCGGCGACGGGCACCGAGGAGGTCACTTCGACCTCCACCTCGGAATGCGCGCCACAGCCGTACTCCACGTTCACCACGTGCCCGTCGGCGGGCGCGATCTCGTTGCCGCAAACCCCGTAGGCGGCCCGCAGTGAACCGGCCAGCGGGAGGTAGAAGCCACAGGTGCCGCAGCTCGCGGGCGCGCTGCGCGCCATGTCGGAGCGTGGCCCGAACTCGCCACCACGCCAGCGGGCGGCCGCCTCCAGCCTGCCGAAGCGGGAGAGCACGTGCACCCGGCCGAGCCCGGCCTCCTGCGCGACCTCCTCCACCGCGGGGTCGTCCGAGTGCAGGTACGCGGGCACCAGCCGTGGGTCGTCACCGTCGGTCGGCAGGAGGTCCCCGACACCGAGGTCTCCCGCGCGGACCCGGCGCTCCCAGGGCACCCATTTCGGCGCCACCAATGCGTCGGGCCCTGGAGTGAGCACCACTTCGCTCACCGTCACCGGCATCGCGGGCCCGGCCGTCGCGATCGTGACCGACCAGTGCCAGCCCTGGTAGCCGGGCACCTTCGCCTCGAAGAGATGACTCGCCGACACCGCGTCCTCGTGCCGGATACCGGCGTGCTCACCGACCTGTTCGGCACCCGCCTCTTCGACCGCGGCCTCTCGGGCGAGTTCGACCGCGTCGACCAGGACCCGCTGAATCGAGCCGTCATCCAAGGTGAGCAGCAGCGTCATACCTCAATTGTGCAGCGCCGAGTTGACCCGGGTCATGTCAGGGTGGACGCCGTGCGCACCGTTGTCCTCTTCATGCCGTTGGTAGTCCTCGCCTGCCTGCTCACCGGCTGCTCGGCGGCTGCCCCCGACGACGTGCCACACCTGCGCGTCCAGGTGCTTTCGACCCTCCCCCACGACACGGCGGCCTTCACCGAAGGGCTCGAATTCTCCGGCGACACGCTGTACGAAGGCACCGGTCTGGAGGGACGTTCCTCGGTGCGTGCGGGGCAGCCCGGACGTCCGGCCCGCGCGGTGGTCCCGCTTCCGCCCGACCTCTTCGGCGAAGGCATCACCGTGCTCGGCCCCGTGTTGTGGCAGTTGACCTGGAAGAACGGGATCGCGATCGAACGGGACAGCACCACGCTGGCGGAACTCCGGCGGGTGCGGTACGAGGGCGAAGGCTGGGGGTTGTGCCACCAGGGGACCGCGCGGGGCACCAGGCTCGTCATGAGCGACGGCTCGGATCGGCTGACCTTCCGCGACCCGGTCACCTTCGCGGCGACGGGTCAGGTGACGGTGCACTCACGGACCCGGACCTACGATCAGCTCAACGAGTTGGAGTGTGTGGGAGATCTCGTCTACGCGAACGTGTGGCAGACCGACGAGATCCTCCGGATCGATCCGGCCGACGGCACCGTGAGCGGGATCGCCGACGCCTCCGGCCTGCTCACCGAGGAGCAGCGAAGTGGCGCCGACGTGCTCAACGGCATCGCGGCGGTGCCCGGGACCGACGACTTTCTCGTCACGGGAAAACTGTGGCCGGTCATGTTCCGGGTGAGGTTCGATCCGCTTGATTAGGGCTGTCGCGCGGAGCGCGCCCGGTGAAGGTGGCTGGGCGGTGGGCGGGCCAATTTCGGGAAAGCGGTCGGTTCAACGGTGCCGGCCACGATCGCAAGAGGCATGATTGAGCCGTGGGGCGCAAACGGAAATGGACACCGGAACCCGGTACCGGTCAACCTTGGCATCCGCACGCACCCGCGGGGCACGGTTCCCCACCTGCCGACGAGGCACCGGCCGGCACGGTCCCCCTCGGGAACCGGGGAGCACGGTCCTACCCGCCCCGGCAAGCGCCGCCCCGGCGGACTGAACCCCTCTACGAGCACTACAACACCGACGGCTATCCGCCCCGGGAGACACCGGGAACGCGCTTCGCCCGGCCCACGGAAGCGCCTGGAGGCCCCACGAGGTACGGGCCGCCGCCGCGCGAGGAAACCCACCGCACCTACAGCGAGGCCGCGGCCGGCACCCTTCCGCGAGTCCCGAAGAAGATCACCGTCACCCGGGTCGCCGCGCTCCGCAGCCGCGAACTCAGCGGGCGGGCGGTCGCCGCGTTCAGGCGGGCCACCCGGGCGGACGGCGCCGACAAGTCCGGGCTCACCTCGCTGACCTACGCGGTGATGCTGAACTACGCCAGCGACGCGGCGATGGCCGTGGCGTTGGCGAACACCCTCTTCTTCGCGGCGACCAGCGGCCAGGGCCGCGGCCGGGTCGCGCTCTACCTGCTCATCACCATCGCGCCGTTCGCCCTGGTCGCCCCGGTGATCGGGCCCGCGCTCGACCGGATCCAGCGTGGCCGCAGGCTCGCGATGTCCGTGTCCTCGCTCGGTCAGGGCCTGATGGCCGTGATCATGGCGATGCACTTCGACGACTGGGGTCTGTACCCGGCCGCGCTGGGCATGATGGTGCTGTCGAAGTCCTTCACCGTGCTCAAGTCCGCGATCACGCCGAGGGTGCTCCCGCGTGACATCACCCTGTCCAAGACGAACGCGCGGCTGACCGTGTTCGGGCTGATCGCGGGCGGCGTCTTCGGCGCGCTCGCCAGCGGGGTCAACTCGTTGGCCGGAGCGCCCGGCGCGCTCTGGTTCACCGCGCTGATCTGCGTCGGAGCGGCCTGGCAGTCGATGCGCATCCCGGCCTGGGTCGAGGTCACCGAAGGCGAGGTACCGACCTCGCTGAAGATGCGCACCGGACAGAAGAAGCAACGGCAGCCGCTGGGAAGCACCGTCGTGGTGGCGTTGTGGGGCAACGGAAGCATCCGCGTGCTCACCGGCTTTCTGATGATGTTCGCGGCGTTCGCGGTGAAGGCGCACGCCGAGCAGACCGGCGAAAGCCCCTTCGTGCAGTTGCTGCTGCTCGGCCTGGTCGGAGTCGCCGCCGGAGCCGGCGGATTCGTCGGCAACGCGCTCGGCTCACGACTGCAGTTCGGGCACCCCAACCAGGTGGTGCTGATCGCCGGTGCGGCGACGCTGGGCGCGACGGTGCTGGCCGCCGTCCTCGCCGGAATCGCCACCGCGGCGATCGTGGGCCTGGTCGGCGCCACCGCGAGCGCGCTGGCGAAGGTGAGCCTGGACGCGGTGATCCAGCAGGAACTGCCGGAGGAGTCGCGGGCGTCGGCGTTCGGTCGCTCGGAGACCGTGCTCCAGCTCGCCTGGTGCTTCGGCGGCGCGGTCGGCCTGCTGCTGCCGCCCGTCTACTGGATCGGGTTCCTGACCGTTTCGCTGCTGCTGGCCGTCGGCCTCACCCAGACCTACCTGCTGCGACGAGGCAGTTCACTGGTGCCGTGGCTCAGGGTGACACAGCCCCCGCGACCGGCGCCTGCCACCGACTCGTAGTGTTTCCTCATGCGGCCCAGGCTTCTTCTTCTCCTCGCTGGTGGCGCACTCGCGCTGACCGGATGCACGGCCGCGGGCCCGCCCGAGGTCACGTTCTATTCCGACGGGCACACGGTCACGGCCAAGCCGCTCGTCGACTGTGACGCGCTGATACGCAACTGCAGCAAGAATGCCGACGCCCAGGCCCACCTCACGGCGCGGCCGGGCATGCCCGTGCAGATCTCGGTGCCCTCGGAAATCGGCGACACGCCCTGGCTGGTCATCACGCAGTACTCCGACGGCGGCGGCGCCCTCAAGGCGAAGCAGCAGTACTTCTCCCGCAACTCCAAGCTCGCCTACACGGCGACTCCCGACACCCCCACCGGACAGGTGGTCGTGGTGGAGGTCCAGCAACTCGGCGCGGCCTTCGCCGCGGACCAGGCGGGTAACCCGGTCCTCGACGAAAACGGCAACCCCCAGCTCGTGGCCCGCGCCTACTGGTCGCTCCAGGTGCAACCCGGCTGACCAGGAACGTGTGGCTCGTTACGGGTCGAGGTCGCGCGCCACGGCCCGCATGACCTCGGCGATCCGCTTGATGTTGCGACGGTCGGGGTAGCGGCCGCGACGCAGGTCGGGCTGGACCTTCATCTCGAGCAGCTTGATCATGTCCTCGATCAGGCCGTGCAGTTCCTCGGCGGGACGGCGGCGGGCCTCCACCACGGACGGCGGAGCGTCGAGCAGCCGGACGGAAAGAGCCTGGGGACCACGCCTGCCGTCGGCGACGCCGAACTCGAGCCGCTGTCCGGCCTTGAGTGCCTCGACCCCCTGGGGTAGCGCGGTCTTCCGGATGTAGACGTCCTCGCCACCGTCCTGGGTGACGAAACCGAACCCCTTGTCCGCGTCGTACCACTTGACCTTGCCGGTCGGCACTGCCCTCACCCGATTCCTTCGCTCTGCTACACGACGAACGCGCCCTGGGCGTACCCAGGACGCGCGTACCGACCAGCTTATCGCTGTATGCGCCTTGGGGAGAAGTACGGACCGGGTTCTAACCTTTTCCCATGGAAACTTCGCCGAAGGCACACCCGCGCAAACCATGGCTCATGCGACTGGGCATAGGCGTGTTCGCCGTCGGCGTACTGGCCGTGATCACCGTGTTCGTCATGTTCGCGGCCGGGCTACGCGACCTGCCCGTCTGGCTGAGCGTGGCGGCCGGAGTCGCCACCCCGCTGGGCATCGCGCTCGGGTTCATCGCGCTGGTCCGGGAACACCGCGGGCACTGAACCCCGCGTTCCCCCGTTGCGTGGACAAATCTCTCGAAGAGATCAAGATCCTTGACATTTTGCGTGTTCGTGTCAAGCTGATCCGGTGACCGCCCTCACATCACGTCGCGGCCGCCAAGATGACCACAAAACGCGCCTGCTCTTTCCGCTGTTCCGCGGGGGGCACAGCCCCCAGGCTCCCTCCGCGGGGCGGCAGGGCGCCCGACCGCTCAGCGCGTCCCGCGTTGACAAGGAGCGCCCTGTCGACACGATCGCGGGCGCGCGCGAACTCGCGGAGAAAATGCAGTGATCGAGATCACCTTCACCGAGAGAACGAAGGCCTCGCTGCGGGAGAGCCTGCTCGACTCGGCGGCGAACCTGCTGGCGGAGCACGGCTTCGGCGGGCTGCGGATGGCCGATGTCGCGGCGGTGGCGGGCGTGAGCAGGCAGACGGTCTACAACGAGTTCGGCAACAAGGCCACGCTCGTCGAAGCCGTCACGCTGAGGACGACTTCGGAGTTCCTGGACGGCATCAACCAGCGACTCGAAGCCGCGGTGGACCTGCTCTCCGGCATCCACGCCGCAGTGGTCTACACCATCGAGCACGCACGGGAGAACCGGCTGGTCGCCTCGGCACTGGGCACCCAGACCGGGGAGGACCTGTTGCCCCTGCTCACCACCCGGGGGGAGCCCGTGCTATCCGCGGCGACCGAAATGGCCGCCATGCACTACCTCCGGCGGGCCCCCGGTCTCACCCCGCACACCGCCGCGCTGCTGGCCGAGACCGTGGTCCGCCTCGCACTGAGCCATCTGGTGCTGCGCACCCATTCCGCGGTGGAGGCGGCTGACATGATCTGTGCCGCGGTAGCACCCTTCCTTGCCCACCATTCGTCCACAATGGAGTAGATATGACCGGAACCCTCAGTGGTCAGCGCACCGGCTTCACCTCGTTACGCAAGGGCGGCCTCAACTGGGACTCCTTCCCGTTGCGGCTGTTCGTGAAGGGAAACCGGAAGTTCTGGAACCCCGCCGACATCGACTTCAGCGGTGACCCGGCCGGCTGGGCGACCCTCGACGACGAGGAAAAGCGCTCGGCGACCTACCTGTGCGCCCAGTTCATCGCCGGCGAGGAAGCCGTCACCCAGGACATCCAGCCGTTCATGAAGGCGATGGCGGCCGAAGGCCGGTTCGGCGACGAGATGTACCTGACGCAGTTCTGTTTCGAGGAGGCCAAGCACACCGAGGTCTTCCGGCGGTGGATGGACGCGGTCGGCCTGACCGAGGACCTGACCTCGTACGTGTCCGAGAACCCGCACTACCGCAAGCTTTTCTACGAAGAGCTGCCCGAGTCGCTCGGTCTGCTGGAACAGGACCCGAGCCCCCTGAACCAGATCCGCGCCAGCGTCACCTACAACCACGTGATCGAGGGCAGCCTCGCGCTGACCGGGTACTACTCCTGGCAGTTGCTCTGCACCGAACGCGACATCCTGCCGGGGATGCAGGAACTGGTGAAGCGGATCGGCGACGACGAGCGCCGTCACATGGCGTGGGGCACGTTCACCTGCCGTCGCCACATCGCCGCGGACGACTCCCTGTGGCCCGCCGTCGAGCAGCGGATGGGCGAACTGATGCCGCACGCGCTCGGCATGATCCAGTGGGTCAACGCCCAGTTCGAGGAGCCGCCGTTCGGCCGCGATCCCGATGAACTGCTGAACTACGCCGCGGACCGGGCACAGCGACGGCTCGGCGCGATCGCGTCGGCCCGAGGCGTCCCGGTGGCACAGATCGATCTCGACTACTCGCCCGAACAGCTTGAGGAAACCTTCGGCGAAGAGGACGCGAAGGCCTTCGCCGAAGCTTCGGGCTGACGGTCGTCCGTGTCGTATTTCCGCGTGCCGACGCGGCCGCGACAGTGGTGAACTTGCGGTATGACGATCCACGACAAGGCGGAGTCGTTCCGCTCGTTGCACACCAACGGCCCGTTGGTCCTGCCGAATGCCTGGGATGTGGCCACCGCACTGCTCGTCGCCGAGGCGGGCGCGTCCGCGGTGGCCACCACCAGCGCCGGGGTCGCCTGGAGCCTCGGTACCGCCGACGGTGGCCATCTCGACCGCGACCTGGCCGTGGACGCGATCGCCCGCATCGCCGCCGCGGTCGAGCAGCCGGTTACCGCTGACATCGAGCACGGTTACGCCGAAACGCCCGATGGTGTGGCGGCCACCGTCCGGCTCGTGCTGGAGGCCGGTGCCGTGGGCATCAACGTCGAGGACTCCGTGGGGCACCTACCACGCCATGGCCGAGTCGATCGACTTCGCTGAACTCAACTCGCTCTATGCCCCCAAGCGGACCGCTTCGCCATAAACTGACGACGTCAGCGTTGACGACCTCCGGGAGATCCCATGCCATCGCGACCCGCTGTTGGAAGCTACGCCTCCGGGACCTCCGGAGTTCCGTTGCTGGGGGACACGATCGGCGACAACTTCGATCGCACGGTGGCGGCCTTCGGCGACCGTGACGCACTGGTCGACCGGCCGAGCGGCCGGCGATGGAGCTACCGCGAACTCGGCGCGGAGGTCGACGCGCTCGCGTCGGGACTGCTCGAACTCGGCATCGGCAAAGGCGACCGGGTCGGGATCTGGGCGCCGAACGTCCCCGAGTGGACAGTCACGCAGTACGCCACCGCCAAGATCGGCGCGATCCTGGTCACCATCAATCCGGCCTACCGCTCCCACGAACTCGAATACGTGCTGGGCCAGGCCGGCATCCGCATGCTGGTGGCCGCGGAGAAGTTCAAGACCTCCGACTACGCCGCGATGATCGCCGACGCACGGCCGCGCTGCCCCGGTCTGGAACATGTGGTCCTGATCGGTGGCGAGGAGTGGAACTCCTTGCTGGCGAACGGAAAGACCGCCGACCCCGCACGACTCGCCGAAATCGCGGCCACGCTGAGCGCGGACGAGCCGATCAACATCCAGTACACCTCGGGCACCACCGGTTTCCCGAAGGGCGCGACCCTGTCGCACCACAACATTCTCAACAACGGCTTCTTCGTCGGCGAACTGTGCGACTACACCGAGCAGGACAGGATCTGCATTCCGGTGCCCTTCTACCATTGTTTCGGAATGGTGATGGGTAATCTGGCGGCCACCACGCACGGTGCGGCCATGGTGATTCCCGCTCCGTCGTTCGAACCGAAGGCGACCCTGGACGCCGTCCAGGCCGAGCGGTGCACGTCGTTGTACGGGGTCCCGACGATGTTCATCGCCGAACTGGCCGAACCGGGTTTCGCCTCCTACGACCTGTCCGCGCTGCGCACCGGGATCATGGCCGGGTCGCCCTGCCCGGTCGAGGTGATGAAGCAGGTCATCGAGCGCATGGGCATGACCGGCGTCTCGATCTGCTACGGCATGACCGAGACTTCCCCGGTGTCCACCCAGACCAGGGCGGACGACTCGATCGAGCGCCGCGTGTCCACCGTCGGCCGGGTCGGACCGCACCTGGAGGTCAAGGTGGTCGATCCGGACACCGGGCAGACCGTCCCGCGCGGAACGCCGGGCGAGCTGTGTACCCGCGGTTATTCGGTGATGCTCGGCTATTGGGAGCAACCGGAGAAGACCGCCGAAGTGATCGACGCCGCGCGATGGATGCACACCGGCGACCTGGCGGTGATGGACGACGCCGGCTACGTCAACATCACCGGCCGGATCAAGGACATGGTGATCCGCGGTGGCGAGAACGTCTATCCGCGGGAGATCGAGGAATTCCTCTACACCCATCCGGACATTCTCGACGCGCAGGTCATCGGCGTGCCCGATGTCAAATACGGGGAAGAGCTCATGGCGTGGGTCCGCATGCGGGACGGCGCCGCGCCGCTGACCGCGGAGAGCCTCCGCGAGTTCTGCTCCGGCCGGCTCGCGCACTACAAGATTCCGCGCTACGTCCACATAGTCGACGAGTTCCCGATGACCGTCACCGGCAAGGTCCGCAAGGTGGAAATGCGGGAACGGTCGATCTCGCTGCTCGGCCTCGAAGACGCCGCCGGAGTCCGTCACGCTTAGCGCCCCTTCGGCAGGGGAGAATCCGGCTACGATCGGCGACCATGGCGAAAACCATCGTGATCACGGGCTCCTCCGACGGAATCGGAGCGGCGGCAGCTCGCCAGCTCCATCGGAAAGGTCATCAAGTCGTCATCGTCGGCCGGTCCGCCGAGAAGACCAACGCCGTCGCGAGTGAACTCGGCCTCGACTGTTTCGTCGCCGACTTCGCTCGCCTGGACGACGTGCGGGGACTCGCGGCCGAGTTGAAGGCCGCGTACCCCCGCATAGATGTGCTCGCCAACAACGCCGGTGGCGTCTTCGGTGACCGGGCCAAGACCGTCGACGGCTTCGAGAAGACGTTCCAGGTCAACCATCTGGCACCGTTTCTGCTCACTCGGCTGCTCATGGACAGGCTTGTCGCCGCTGGAGCGTCGGTGATCCAGACGTCGAGCGGCACCGCCCGGTTCGGTGGCAAGGCGGTCCTCGACGACCTCGAACACGATCGCGACTTCACCCCACAGCTGGCCTACGGGACCACCAAGCTCTACAACATCCTGTTCACCAAGGAACTACACCGCCGCTATCACGACCAAGGCGTCTCGGCAGCCGCCTTCCACCCCGGTCTCGTCGCGACGAGTTTCGGTACCGGATCCCAGAGTTGGTGGCGACACCTGTACCGGCTGGGCAGCGGCCTCATGAGTGCTCCGGAAAAGGGCGCCGCACAGCTGGTCTGGCTGGCTCAAGGTCACCCGGGCCAGGACTGGCAGTCCGGTACCTATTACGAAAAAGGCAAGCCGGCCAAGAAGCACAACCCCCAAGCTCTCGACGCCGCCCTGGCCACCGAACTCTGGAATCGATCCGAGGCGTTGCTCGACCGCGAAGCGCACTGACCCACCCGTCTCCCACCACCACCCTCAACGGACACGCTCCGCGCGACAGCCACACCCAGCGTCTCCCACCACCACCCTCAACGGACACGCTCCGCGCGACAGCCACACCCAGCGTCTCCCACCACCACCCTCAACGGACACGCTCCGCGTGACAGTTGGCGGGCCGGGGATCGGCCTACAGTGGAGATATGCGGCTCTTCATCGTCGACGCCTTCACCGACACCGCGTTCGCGGGCAACCAGGCCGGCGTCGTGCTGCTGGACGCGCCTGGCGATCCGGTGTGGATGCAGTCGGTGGCAACCGAACTCGGGTACTCCGAGACGGCGTTCGTCGAGCGGGGCGATGGCCCGAAAAACCTGCGGTGGTTCACCCCCGCCATCGAGGTGGACCTGTGCGGGCACGCGACGCTCGCCACCGGCCACGTCCTCGGTGGCGCACAGGTGTTCCACACGCGCGGCGGTGAGCTGCGGACCTGGACCGAAGACGGCGGCTGGGTGCGGATGGACTTCCCGGCCGACCCGCCCGCTCCACCCGGTGAAGACGTCACGCCGGACGTGGTGGCCGCGGCCCTTCCCGGCGTGACCGTCGAAGCCGTCCTGCGCGGCCGGTACGACGTGCTGGTGGTGGCCGCCGACGCGGCGGAGGTGCGCGCGGTCCGGCCCGATCTCGACGCGGTCGCCGGGATCGACGCCAGGGCCTTGATCGTCTCGGCCGCGGGCGACAAGCCCGGCATCGACTTCGTCAGCCGTGTGTTCGCTCCCTCCGCGGGAATCGCGGAGGATCCGGTGACCGGCTCGGCGCACTGTCTGCTTTCGCCCTACTGGTCGGCTCGGTTCGGGTGCGAAGAGCTGGCCGGTGAACAGGCTTCGGCGCGGAGCGGTATCGTTCGCGTCCGGTTGAACGGCGATCGGGTCACCCTCGCCGGCCAAGCGGTGACCGTGGTCGAGGGGGAGTTGCTCGTCTGATGCGAATTCTGCTGAACATCATCTGGCTGGTGCTGTCCGGTTTGTGGATGGCGATCGCCTACTGCGTGGCGGGGCTGATCTGCTGCGTGCTGATCGTGACGATCCCGTTCGGCATCGCGTCGTTCCGGATCGCGAACTATGCCCTGTGGCCGTTCGGCCGCACGGTGGTGGACCGCCGCGACGCCGGGGCCGGCTCGGCGGTCGGCAACGTCATCTGGATCATCGTCGCCGGCTGGTGGCTCGCGCTCGGGCACGTGGTCACCGGGATCGCGCAGTGCGTGACGATCATCGGCATCCCGCTGGGCATCGCCAACTTCAAGCTGGTCCCGATCTCGCTGCTTCCGCTGGGCCGCGAGATCGTGGACGTGCCCTAGGAGTCCGACGGCTTCTTCGGCTCCCAGGGCAGCTCGACCACCAGGCACGGCCCGCCCACGAACAGCCCGGCGTCGATGCCCAGCACCATGCCGTCCGCGTAGAGCACCGGTTCCTCGACCTCACGCGGGTGGATGCCCAGCTGATCGGCGATCACGCTGTGCCCGTGCACGATCCGCTCGCCGCCGAGGCGGAGCAGCAGCTCGGCCGCCGCGCCCGGGCCTTCGGGCCCGCGGAAGGCGTAGCGGGTGGTCATCCTGCGCCACACGTCCCACCACTGGCCGAGATCGTCACCGGCCAGGATCTCCGCGACGACCTCGTTGATCTCCTCCGGATCGTCGCCCCACTCGAGGTATTCGAACGTGTCCGAGTGCAGGAGCAGATGGTCCGCGGCGTGTGAGACCAGCGGGCGGGTGCTCAGCCACTCGATGTGCTCGTCGGTCAGCTCGTCCTGGTCCTCCGGGCGGCCACCGTTGATCAGCCAGCTCCGGGCGAAACTGCGCGGCCCGAAGCCGTCGGTCTCGTCGGGGACCACGGTGTCGCCGAAGTGATGCATGCCGAGCAGCAGGATTTCGTGGTTGCCGAGCAGGGTGTCCACCGCGCCGCCTGCCTCGGCGGCCTGGCCCTGTAACCGCATCACCAGGTTGATCACACCGATGCCGTCCGGGCCACGGTCCACGAAGTCGCCGAGGAACCACAACCGCGCCTGGCCGCCGGACCAGTTGCCGTCCTCGTCGACGAGCTTGCTCACGCGCAGGGCGTCGGCCAGCTCTTCCCGATGCCCGTGCACGTCACCTACGACATACGTCGGGACATCCACCTCATGACCATAAGCCCTTACTCCCAGGCGAACGGGTCGTGGGTACGGCCTATCAGGTCGGCGATGGAATCGATTACCAGCGTGGGCCGGAACGGGTGGTGCTCCGCGGACTCCTTGGTCGAGATGCCGGTGAGCACCAGGATGCTCTTGAGCCCGGCCTCGATGCCCGCGTGCACGTCGGTGTCCATCCGGTCGCCGATCATGAGGGTCTGCTCGGAATGCGCGCCGAGCGCGTTGAGCGCCGACCGCATCATCAGCGGATTCGGCTTGCCGACGAAGTACGGCTTGCGCCCGGTCGCGCGCTCGATCAGGGCCGCGATCGAACCGGTCGCGGGCAGCAGGCCCTCCAGGCTCGGGCCGGTCGCGTCCGGGTTGGTGGCGATGAACTTGGCCCCGGCGGCGATCAACCGGATCGCCTTGGTGATCGCGGTGAAACTGTAGGTCCGGGTTTCCCCGAGGACCACGTAGTCGGGCTCGGTGTCGGTGAGCACGTAGCCGATCTCGTGCAGGGCGGTGGTCAGGCCCGCTTCGCCGATCACGAACGCCGAGCCGTTGGGCCGCTGGCTGTCCAGGAACCGCGCGGTGGCCAGTGCCGAGGTCCAGATCCGGTCCTCGGGCACGTCCAGGCCGGTCCGTAGCAGGCGGGCACGCAGGTCACGAGGGGTGTAGATGGAATTGTTGGTCAGCACCAGGAACTTCGTGTCGTGGGCGCGCAGTTCCGCCAGGAACTCGTCAGCTCCGGGCACCAGGTGCTCCTCGCGCACCAGCACCCCGTCCATATCGGTCAGATACGTCCACGTCATGTCCGCGAGCCTAAGGCGTCTCCCGTGCCCACCCCAACCCGATGATCCACGGGGATCGCTACGCCGGGTCCGTGTGCATCACCACGGTGCCGCCCGGCGAGGTCGCGGTGATCGAGCACAACAGCTTTTCGGCCGCCAGTTCGGCGGTCACCGGCAAGTCCGGGTTCGTGGCGCCGTCGATCGGGAAGAAGACCTGCGTGTCGTCCGACGAGGAGGTTTCGTGGTCCCACTGGTACCGCACCGAGTCCGGCGCCCCGGCGGCCCATCCGGGCGCCTGGCAGGTCGCCGTGGACCCGGCGGTGTGCGAACCGGTGATCCGTGGCTCACCGAGCGGCATCGGGGCGAGCACGGGGTCCGGCCGCGTGATCCAGTCATGGAACACCGCGGCGTCGGCGAAACCGTCCGCATAGCCGTCCTGGCCGCACTGCTTGCCGATGACCTCACCGGCGAAACTCACGATACCGGCCACTTCACGGCCCAGGGCGGTGTCATGGACGAGCGGGCCGCCGCTGTCCCCCGAGCAAACCGTCGCCTGTGCCTGGGCGCAGAGCACCGAAGGCCCGTCGAGGATCCCCCCGAGCCGGGTGTCACAGCTGTTGTCGTCGATCACTTCGAGGTCACCGCGCTGCAACACGTCACCGACGGCGGACAGCGGATCCGGTGTCGCGCGCGGTTTCGTCAAGCCGTGGCCGTAGACCGCGACCGGTTCGCCCGCCCTGGGCGCCTGGTGCGCGACCGGCAGGAACGGCGTGTCCCACTGCGGCTCGGCGAGTCGGACGATCGCCACGTCGTTGGCGGCCGCGGCGGACTGGAGATCGCCGGGATCGGTCGGCGAAGAGATGAGCCGGTAGTCCGGACGCACGGCGAAGCCCTTGATCGGGACGATCTTGCCGGGATGCGTGGACAACGTGGACGCCCCGAGATGGACCTCGAGGTGGTTCGGGTCGGCCCGGTCGAGACAGTGCCCCGCGGTGGCCACGCGATCCGGCGCCACGAGTACACCGCCGCACCGAGCCCGCTGGGTCAGCGGGGCAGGCCCGGTGGCGGCGAGGGTCACCATCCACGGCGCCTCCGCCGGATCGGGCACGGGCGTCCCGCCGGACACCGCCGCGGCGGGCACGGTCCCGGCCGCCACCACCGCCACTGCCGCGAGCACCGCAAAGCTCCTTCTCAGCATGGGTTTCCGCCCTTCCGGCACATGACTCCGGATTTGATCTCCGTCGCGCCGAGGCTATCCACGCCCAGGCCGCGCGGGCATCAGCCCGAGGGAGGACGCACCGTCCGGTCCCCTAAGGGTTCAGCCCGGATCCAATCGGGGCCGCGTGGGCGGGGTGGATGGTGACCGTGGTCGCCTTGATCGACAGACTCACCGTGGCGCCCGGTTCGAGCCGGAGGTCGGCGACCGCGGCCGGGGTCAGATCCGCCGACAGACCCGCCGCCCAGCCCTGTCCTGTCGTCCTCAGCCTGATCACCGCGCCTTGCGGCTCCAGGCCCGCGACCACCACCGTGGCGGTGTTGCGCGGACTTCCGGCATGGTCCTCCTCGGCCGGGTAGACCGAGACCGCGCTCGGTGCGAAGACGGCGACAGCGGGCTTGCCGGGTTCGGTGTCCGGCGCCGGGATCCCCGCCACGACGGTGCCGTCCTCGGTCCGCAGCCCGTCGGTGGTCGCGGTGCCTGCCACCAGGTTGAGCCCGGCGATGCGCGCGGTGAAGGCGGTGCGCGGCGCGGCCAGCACGGTACGGACCGGTCCCCGCTCCACGGCGCGGCCGTCGGCCAGTACGAGTACCTGGTCGGCCAGCGTGAGCGCGTCCAGGGGATCGTGCGTCACCAGGACCGTGGTCCTGGTCCCCGCCTGGTCGAGCATGCGTCGCAAGACGCCGCGGACGGCCGGTGTCGCGTCCACGTCGAGGGCCGCCAGCGGCTCGTCGAGCAGGAGCAGATCGGGATCGCCGGCCAGTGCCCGGGCAAGTCCGACCCGCTGTGCCTGCCCACCGGAAAGCTGGGCGGGCTTGCGCTCGGCGAATTCGGCCACGCCGACCTGTTCGAGCCAGTGTTCGGCGATCTCGCGCGCCCGGGCCCGCCCGGCGCCCTTCGATCTCGGCGAAAAGGCCACGTTGTCCAGCACGGACAGATGCGGGAACAACAGAGGATCCTGTGACAGCAGCCCGACCGCGCGAGCATGCGGCGGAAGCCCGTGCAGGGCGCGGCCGTCCAGCGTGATGGTGGCGAGGTCCGGGCTCAGCAGCCCGGACAGGCAACCGAGCAGGCTGGACTTGCCCGAGCCGTTGGGGCCGAGTACCGCCAGAACGGTCCCCGCTTCGACGTCGAACGCGACCCGGAGGTCGAAGGAGCCGCGCGAGAGTTCGATCTCCGCGTGCAGGCCCTCGCTCACCGGAGCCCCTCGGCCGTGACGTCGAGCGCCCGGGGCCTGGCCACCACGATCACCAGCACGGCGACCACGATCAGCAGCAGCGCCACCGCGACCGCACTGTCCACATCGGACTCCGCTTGCGTGTAGACCTCGAGCGGGAGGGTCCTGGTCACCCCCGCCAGGCTGCCCGCGAAGGTGATCGTGGCCCCGAACTCCCCCAGCGCGCGGGCGAAACTGAGCACCGCGCCCGAGCCGAGCGCGGGCAGCAGCAGCGGCACGGTGACCCGCCGGAACACCGTCCACGGCCGCGCGCCCAGCGTCGCAGCGACCCGCTCGTAGGCGTCACCGCCGCCGCGCAGGGCTCCCTCCAGGCTCACCACGAGGAACGGCATCGCGACGAACGTCTGCGCGATCACCACCGCCGTCGTCGTGAACGGCACCTGGACACCCGCCAGCGTCTCGATGAAATAACCCAGGAAACCCTTACGGCCCAACAGATACAGTAGTGCGAGCCCGCCCACGACCGGTGGCAGCACGAGTGGCAGCAGCACCACCGCGCGCAGGAACCTGATGCCCGGGATGGCCGCGCGGGCGAGCACTATCGCCAACGGCACCCCCAGCAGGACACAGGCGACTGTGGACAGCGCGGCGGTCTCCAACGAGAGCCGCAGGGCCCGCATCGCGGTCTCCGACACGATCAGCCCGGGCACCCGCCGCAGATCCGTCCGCGTCAGCAGGCCCACCACGGGCAGGACGACCAACGCCAGCGCCAGTGCCGAGGGCACCCACAGCACCCACGGCACCCGGCCACGGTCACGGCGCGCCAAAGCCTGCCTTCGCCAACTCCTGCCGACCCTGCTCGCTCAGCACGAACTGCTCGAACTGCCGGGCCAGATCGGCTTGCGGCGCCCCCTTGACCACCGCGATCGGGTAGTTGTTGACCGCCTGGGCCGCCTCCGGGAAGTCGACCTGGGCGACCTTGCCCCCGGCGCTCGCGGCGTCGGTGACGTAGACGAGACCGGCGTCGGCGTCCCCGGACTCGACCTTGGTGAGCACCTGCTTGACGTCCTGCTCCTCGCTCGCCGGTTTGACCGTGACGTGAGTGTTCTGCTCGACCTTCTGGGTGGCCGCTCCACACGGCACCTGCGGCGCGCAGACCACGACGGTCAGCCCGCCGCGGGCGAGGTCACCGAAGCCCTTGATGCCCTTGGGGTTGCCCGGAGCCACCGCGATGGTGAGCCGGTTGGTGGCGAACACCGAGGGACTGCCGTCGATGACGCCGGCCTTGACCGCCTTGTCCATGGTGGGCTGGTCCGCGGAGGCGAACACGTCGGCCTTGGCGCCGTTGCTCAACTGCTGCACGAGTGCCGAGGAGCCGGCGAAGTTGTAGGCCACGGTGACCCCGTGATGCTGGGCTTCGAACTCGCTCTTCAGCTTTCCGAACGACTCGGTGAGCGAGGCCGCGGCGAAGACGGTGAGCGTGGCCTGCCCGGACGATGCCGGCGCACCCTGCGACGAGCACCCCGTCGCGATGGTGGCGGTCACGGCCGCCATGGCGACGAATGCGGCGGACAACCGTTTCATTTGTCTCCTTCCGGAGTCTCGACGACCACCGTCGTCGCCTTCACCACCGCGACGGCGAGGACGCCGGGTCGCAGCCCGAGCTCGCGCACCGCCTCGGTACTCATCAGTGACACCACGCGATGCGCCCCGCACTGCAACTCCACCTGGGCCATCACCTTGTCCGTGGTCACCTCGGTGACCAGGCCGACGAACCGGTTCCGGGCCGACCTGCCGACCCCGGAGGGGTCTTCGGGCCCGGCGGCCTGGTCACGGGCGAAGGCGGCGAGTTCGGCGCCGTCGACGACCTTGCGGCCGGCGGCGTCGGTCCCGGCGGTGAGCTGTCCGGCACGCACCCAGCGGCGCACGGTGTCGTCACTGACGCCGAGCAGGCCGGCGGCCTCGGACAACCGAAATTGCGGCATGACCGCGACATTATCCCCGCAGGTACGGAAAATCTATGGGACTTCGCCGAGAAGATCCGCGCGCATGGCTTCGATCAGGTCTCGCTGGTATCGCTCGATCACCTCGCGCTGTTCCGGGGTGAACCGGCGCAGCACGTTTTCGGTGGCGTCCATCGCCGAGACGAACAGCGGGGCGTACCGCTCCTCGTCGAGGGGCAGGATTTCGATGAGCACCTTGCGACGGTCCTCGGTGTCGCGGACCCGGCGAACGAAGCCGGCCCGCTCGAGCCGGTCGATCACTCCCGTGACCGCCCCCGTCGACAGGCCGGTGAGCTGCGCGATCCTTCCCGCGGTCAGCGGACCTCCGGCCCGCGAAGCGAGGTCGAGTGCCTTGTGGTCGGTGCCGGACAGGCCCATCTGCTCGGCGATGCGGGCATGCCGCAGCACGGCGAGCGTGCTCATCTCGCGCCCGAGTTCACCGAAGCGCGCGAGCTCGTCGGGAGCGACCGGGTACGTCGGCTCCTCGTCCGGCATCCGGATTCCCTTCGCGGCCAAAAGATGGAGTGTCCAAAGTATTCTAGTGATCGTGCCGGCGCCGTGACGGGAGCTAGGCTGTACTTACAGGCGCCCGCTCGCTCCCCCGTGCGGAACACCTCGTGCGGCATACCTCGGTGGAACGACGGACTTCGCGAAACGGCCTAGGCTAGGACCAATGAGTGCGGTGAATCTCGGACTTCCCAGCGTGAAGCCTGCGCATGAACTTCCCAGCACCCCGAGGCCGGACAACCCCGCCCTCATCGACACCTTCGGGCGCGTGGCCACGGACCTGCGTGTGTCCCTGACGGACCGGTGCAATCTGCGCTGTACCTACTGCATGCCCGCCGAAGGCCTGCCCTGGCTGCCCGGCGAGGACGTGCTCACCAACGCCGAACTGCTCCGTCTCATGCGGATCGCCGTAGAACGCCTCGGCATCACCGACATCCGCCTCACCGGAGGCGAGCCGTTGCTGCGCCCCGGACTGGAGGACCTGGTCGGCGAGATCGCGGGGCTGCGACCACGGCCACGACTTTCCATGACCACCAACGGAATCGGTCTCGCCAAACGCGCCACCGCCTTGCGTGAGGCCGGTCTGGACCGAATCAACGTGTCGTTGGACACCATCGACCCCGAAACCTTCGTCCGGATCGCGCGCCGCGACCGGCTTTCGCACGTGCTGGCCGGGCTGGCCGCGGCGCGCGACGCCGGGCTGGAGCCGGTCAAGGTCAACGCGGTACTGATGCGGGGAATCAACGAGCACGAGGCGGCGAGCCTGCTGCGGTTCTGCCTGGACCACGGCTACCACCTTCGCTTCATCGAACAGATGCCGCTGGACGCCCAGCACGGCTGGAACCGCGCGGACATGGTGACCGCGGAGGAGATCCTTTCCCTGCTGCGCGCCGAGTTCACGCTCACCCCGAGCCGCCAGGCGCGCAGAGGCGCGCCCGCCGAGCGCTGGCTGGTCGACGGCGGACCGGGCGACGTGGGCGTGATCGCGTCGGTGACCAGGCCGTTCTGCTCCGCCTGCGAACGGACGCGGCTGACCGCGGACGGCGCGGTGCGGTCCTGCCTGTTCAGCAACGACGAGACCGATCTGCGCGGCCTGCTGCGTGGCGGGGCCGACGACGAGGAAGTGGCCCGGACCTGGCGGATGATCATGTGGGGCAAGCTGGCCGGGCACGAAATCAACGACGCCGGCTTCGCGCAGCCGATCCGGCCCATGAGCGCGATCGGGGGCTGAACCTCGGTGACCCTGCTCCCGGCCGCCAAGATGACCACTGTGATGTCGCGGAGGTAGCACCGTGAATACCACTGTCCTGGTGCGGTACTTCGCGTCCGCGCGTGCCGCTTCCGGCGTGGACCAGGAAGTGCTCCAGTTGCCCGCCGGGGTTTCCGTGCACGAGGCGCTGGCCCATCTGAAGGAGCGCCACCCCGACGGCCTCCCGCGCGTCCTGGAAGCGGCCAGTTTCCTGCTCGACGGGATCGCCGTCCGCGACCCTTCGCAGCCCGTCCCGGACGGCGCCGAACTGGATGTGCTGCCCCCGTTCGCGGGCGGTTGAGCGTGCCCGGGTCGGGTGTCGCACCAATGGACCATCCGGGACAAATTGACGTGATCCAGAACTCACGAAGCGTGAAATATCTCGGCTCGGATACGGACCGATAACGGCCATTTGACCTGCGGAAACATCGTGATCGGCAAAGGTTCTGCTACGTTACCGTGATGTAGGTCACACATCGAATAATTTCCGATCACGCTGTTCGTTACGTACCGTCGCTTCTCGGCTGGCCCCGACCAGTCACGGCAAGACCGGGATTCCGACGCGCCAAACCTGTCCAGCGGAGTCCCGCAACCGTCACCCCGAGCGAAAGACGGCTTCCGGACAGGACGATGGGGACCCGACCTCACGGCGGCGCAGGAGGCCGAGAAGTTGGAATGTCCTACCGAGGCAAGCACCGCAAGATGTCCCCCGCCGTTCGCAACATCGCCCGCGTCGCCGTCGCGGGGATCGCGGTCGGCGCTCCGCTGGCGATCGCTGCGACCCCCGCGCAGGCCTCCAGCGTGAACTGGGACGCCATCGCGCAGTGTGAGAGCGGTGGCAACTGGAGTGCGAACACCGGCAACAGCTTCTACGGTGGTCTGCAGTTCACGCAGCCGACGTGGAAGGCCTACGGCGGTACCGGCAGTCCACAGAACGCGTCCCGTGACCAGCAGATCCAGGTTGCCGAGCGCGTTCTCCAGGGTCAGGGCATCGGCGCCTGGCCGGTGTGCGGCGCACGCGGTGGCTCGACCCAGAGCTACAGCGGCACGCACACCCAGGGATCGACCCCGAAGAAGTCGGTCACCAGGTCGGCTCCGCAGCAGGCCACCGCGCCCGCTCCGAAGGCGACCAGTGTGCCGGACGCTGGGCCGATGTCGAACCCGAACGGTGACTACACCGTGGTCGCGGGCGACACACTGTCCAAGATCGCGGAGCAGACCGGCAACAAGGGCGGCTGGCAGCAGCTCCAGCAACTGAACGCCAAGTACATCCCGAACGCCGACCTCATCCTGGTCGGCCAGAAGATCGCAACCAAGTGACCTGCTGAAGGTCACCGGGGCGACCCCACCGCTATCCCCCGGGCGGTGGGGTCGCCTCACCCCAAGAACCACAACCGAAAACGACTAGGGCGAGTTGACCCATTCGTCGGTGCCATCGGCGAAGTGCTGGTGTTTCCAGACCGGCAGCCGGGCCTTCACCTCGTCGACCAGTTCGGCGCAGGCCGCGAACGCCTCGGCCCGGTGCTCGGCCGCCACCGCGCACGCCAGCGCCACGTCGCCGATCTGAAGTCCGCCGAGCCGGTGGCTGACCGCCACCGCCCGCACGCCTTCACGGCGGCCCGCGATCTCGGCGACCACCCGGGCCAGAACGTCCGAAGCGCTCGGGTGCCCTTCATAGACCAGGTGCAGCACGCCCTTGCCGCCGTCGTGATCTCGCACCACGCCGCCGAAGGTCACCACCGCGCCCGCCGCCGCGTCGGCGACGAGATCCGCGTGGGCCTGAACGGACAGCGGCTGCTCGGTCACCTGCGCCAGCGCTATCCGCACCCCGGTCACCTGATTCCCGCCGAGCGTGGGGCCGGGATCGGTCTCCGCGGGGCGAGGGTGATCGCCTCCGGCCAACTGATCCACCGCGTGCTCCAGCACGCCGTCCAGCACACCCAGGCCGTCGCGAACGCCGCCTCGGGACCCGGGCAGGTTGACGACGAGCGTCCGGCCCGCCACCCCGGCCAGCCCGCGTGAGAGCACCGCCGTGGGCACCTCGGGCAGACCGGCCGTGCGGATCGCCTCCGCGAGCCCCGGCAAGGGGTAGTCGAGCACGGCCGCGGTTTCGTCCGGCGTGCGGTCCGTGGGCGAGATGCCGGTCCCGCCGGTGGTGATGACCACGTCGACCTCGTCGTTCAGGCAGCCGCGCAGGGCCTGCCCGACCGGCTCGCCGTCCGGCACCACCAGCGGCTCGGGCACGTCGAAGCCTCGCTCCGCCAGCCATCCGACGATGATCGGGCCGGTGTGGTCGGCATAGACGCCGGCGGCCGCGCGATTGGACGCGACGACCACCCGCGCGGTGCGTTTCATGCCCACTGTCCTGTTCATGGCTCCCGGTCCTACTTCGTCGTGTCTGTCCTATCGGACGGCCGTACCCAGGTCCCGGTCTTTCCGCCGTCCTTGCGCTCCAAACGGACGTCGTCGAGGGTGGCGGCGGGATCGACGGCCTTGATCATGTCGTGCAGGGTGAGCCCCGCGACCGCGACCGCGGTCAGGGCTTCCATCTCCACCCCGGTGCGGTCGGTGGTGCGGGCCGTCGCCTGGATCCGTACCTCCGCCGCGCCCAACCCGAACTCCACCCGCACGCCGGACAGCGCGATCTGATGGCACAACGGAATCAGCTCGGGGACCCGCTTGGCGCCCATGATCCCGGCGATGCGGGCGGTGGCCAGCGCGTCGCCCTTGGGCAGCCCGCTCGACGAGATCAGCCCGACCACCTCGGCGGTGGTCCGCACGACACCGGTGGCGACCGCCGTCCTGGCGCTCGCCTGCTTGCCGGAAACGTCGACCATGCGGGCGGCACCCGAATCGTCGACGTGGCTCAAGTTGCTCACTCCGTGAGCCTAACCGCGCCGGGCCGCCGCCTTCACCGCCTCGGCCACGGCAGGCGCGACCGCCGAGTCGAACACGCTGGGCACGATGAACGACGCGTTGAGCCGGTCGTCGACCACGTCGGCGATGGCGTTCGCGGCGGCGATGAGCATCTTGTCGTCGATGTCGTGCGCCTGCGCGTCGAGCAGCCCGCGGAAGACACCGGGGAAAGCGAGCACGTTGTTGATCTGGTTCGGGTAGTCGCTGCGGCCGGTCGCCACCACCGCGGCGTGCTTCTGGGCCTCCAGCGGGTCGATCTCCGGGTCCGGGTTGGCCAGCGCGAAGACCACCGGGTCCTTGGCCATCGTGGCCACCTGCTCGGCCCCGAACAGGTTCGGCGCGGAGACCCCGATGAAGACGTCGGCACCGGCCAGTGCCTCGTGCAGGGTGCCGGACACGTTGTCCCGGTTGGTGTTCTCCGCCAGCCACCGCAGGTTGTCGTCGAGATCCGATCGTCCATTGTGGACGATTCCGTGGATGTCGGCGGCGATCACGTCCGCGGGTTTGCGGTGCAGCAGCAACCGGATGATCGCCGAGCCGGCCGCGCCCGCCCCGCTGACCACGATCTTGCAGTTCTCGATGTCCTTGCCGACCACGCGCAGCGCGTTGCGCAACGCGGCCAGCACCACGATCGCGGTGCCGTGCTGGTCGTCGTGGAAGACCGGGATGTCGAGCTGCTCACGCAACCGGGCCTCGATCTCGAAACACCGGGGCGCGGCGATGTCCTCGAGGTTGATCCCGGCATAGACCGGCGCGAGCGCCTTGACGATGCCGATGATCTCGTCGGTGTCCTGGGTGTCCAGGCAGACCGGCCAGGCGTCGACGTCGGCGAACTTCTTGAACAGCGCGGCCTTGCCCTCCATGACCGGGAGGGCGGCGGCGGGACCGATGTTCCCCAGCCCCAGCACCGCGGACCCGTCGGTGACCACGGCGACGGTGTTGCGCTTGATGGTCAGCCTGCGGGCGTCCGCGGGATTGGCGGCGATGGCGCGGCACACGCGGGCCACGCCGGGCGTGTAGGCGCGGGAGAGATCGTCACGGTTACGCAACTGGACCTTCGGCGCCACGGAGAGCTTGCCACCCAGATGCATGAGGAAGGTGCGGTCGGAGACCTTCCGCACCGTGACGCCGGGCATGGCGTCGAGTTCCTTGGTGACATCCTCGACGTGGTCCGCGTTGAGGACGTTGGCCGTGATGTCGACGACGATCGCGTCGGCATGCGACTCCACCACGTCGAACGCGGTCAGCACGCCGCCGACCCGGCCGACCGCGGTGGTGAGGTCCCCCGCCGCGCTGGCCGAGGGCGGCGCCTCGACGCGGACGGTGATCGAATAGCCAGGGCCGGGAACCGGCACTTCGAACTCCCTACTTGTTGATCTCGGTCTCGGGATGCACGTAGGGCACTGATTCGAGGGGGAAGACCACGTCCCCGAACGGCGAGAGCGCACCCTGCCGGTCGGCCGCGAGCTCGCTGACCGGATGCTCCCCCTCACCCACTCGGGGCCAGGTCGGGTCGATGCGCGCCTTCTTCTTGCCGTTGTCGCCCTTGGCCACAGCGTCCTCCTTGCCTCTCGCGAGCACTGCCTGACGTGGCTCTCAGTCTGCCGCAACGCCCTGAGAAGACGGTGTCCAGGGAGGTTATTCTCTGCTGTGATGCCCGCAACCTCTCTGGCCGAGTGGCTGCGGTCGGTCTCCGACGACGAACTGGCCGCGTTGCTGACTGCCCGGCGAGACCTGGCCACTCCGCCCCCCGCCGACAGCACCGTGCTCGCCACCCGCGCGGGAAGCGCCGGTTCGGTGGCCCGCGCTCTCGAAGACTTCGACACCTTCACGCTGGCCGTCCTGGACGCGCTGCTCCTCGCCGACGCGGACACCGAAGTGGTATCGCGCGAGATCATCACCCGGCTGCTGGGCGCCGATCCCGGCCCGGCACTGGACCGGCTCCGCGAACGCGTTGTCGCGTGGGGGACCGACGACGCGATCCGCGTCGTGCCGGCCGCGCGAGATGTCGTCGGTCCCTTCCCGGCCGGCCTGGGTGCCTCGGTACCCGAACTGGCCGACGCCGACCTGGACTCCATCGGCTCGGACGAGCACGCCGTACTCGCCGCCCTGGCGGCCGGGCCGCCGGTCGGGCGGACCCGGGATGCCGGCCGGGACGTGCCGCTGGACGAGGCGGCCACCCCGATCCAGCGACTGCTGGCGCGCGGGCTGTTACTGCGCCGTGACGACTCGACCGTCGAGTTGCCGCGGGAGATAGGGATCGCGCTGCGCGGCGGACGGTCCTGCTCGCCAGGAGCGCTGGCCGAGCCCGAACTGCCGGTCAACCCCCACAGCCAGGCCACGGTGGACGAGACCGCCGCGGGTGAGGCGCTGGAGTTCCTCCGCCTGACCGAATCACTGCTCGGACAGTGGTCGGCACAACCGCCACCGGTGCTGAAATCCGGCGGTCTCGGCGTGCGGGAGTTGCGCAAACTGGCCCGCGAACTGGAAGTCGACGACGCGCGCGCCACCCTGCTGGCCGAACTCGTCACGGGCGCCGGTCTCGTCGCGGACAGCCAGACCACGACACCCGAGTGGGTCCCGACCACGCTGACCGACTCCTGGCTGGCCTCTCCGCCCGCGCAACGATGGCTCACCCTGGCCCAGGCGTGGCTCGATCTGCCGCGCCTGCCTGGTCTCGCCGGGCAACGGGACGCGAAGGACAAGCCCCTGGTTCCCCTGACCGACGAGCTGCGACGGCCGGGAGCACCGGCGGCAAGGCGTCGCGCGCTGGAAGCGCTTGCCGGCCTCGCGCCCGGCGCGGGCGTGAAAGGTGCCGAGGACCTGGTGACGGTGCTGGCCTGGCGAGCGCCTCGCCGGGGCGGGCGGCTGCGCGACGAAACCGTCCGCTGGACGCTGGCGGAAGCGGCCGCCCTCGGAGTCACGGCGCTCGGCGCGGTCACCACGGCGACCAGGGCGTTGCTGGCAGGCGACCGCGCCGCCACGCTCACCGCGATGACGGACGCCATGCCGGAACCCATCGACCACGTGCTGGTCCAGGCGGACCTCACGGTGGTCGCACCAGGACCGCTGGAGCCCGAACTGGCGGGGCAGATCAAGACGGTGGCCGACGTGGAATCGTCCGGGCACGCCACGGTGTACCGGGTCACCGAGACGTCCGTCCGCCGAGCCCTCGACGCGGGCCGCACCGCGGACGAACTGCACGAACTGTTCCGCACCCGCTCGGCGACGCCGGTGCCGCAGTCGTTGAGCTACCTGATCGACGACGTCGCCCGGCGGCACGGCCGGCTGCGCGGCGGGGTGGCCGGCTCCTTTCTGCGCTGCGACGACGAAGTGCTGCTCGCCGAAGTCCTGGGCAATCCGGTAGCGGCCGACTGCGAGCTGCGCCGCATCGCGCCGACCGTGCTGATCAGCCCGCTTCCCCTGGCCGAGGTGCTGGACGTGCTGCGGACAGCCGGTTTCGCCCCCGCCGCCGAAGGGCCGGACGGGCGGGTGCTGGACCTGCGTCCCGCGGGCCGCCGGATCCCGCCGCGAACCGGCGGCAACCGCCGCCCACCGCCCGCGCCCACGGCCGGACCGGACCAGATAGCCGCCGTGATCACGCGCCTGCGGTCCGGGGACAGCGTGGCCACCCGTCGCAAGGGCACCGAGGTGCGGCTGCCCGGCGGCGGCGGTGGTTCGGACACCGCCGCGACGCTGGCTCTGCTCGCCCGGGCCAGCCGAGAGCAGCGCGAGGTGTGGATCGGGTTCGTCGACTCGCACGGCACGGCGAGCCAGCGCATCCTCACCCCGGCACGCGTCGGTGGCGGGATCCTGTTGAGCACCGACGACGAGAGCTACCCCCTCCACCGCATCACCTCCGCCGCTCTCGTCGAGGACTAGCGTTTTGAGGGAATGAATGTTTACTACGGACTATCCGTAGTAAACATTCATTGCTCCAAAACCGACGGAGCGCGGGATCAGATGGTGCGGAGGCCCTTGAGGACGCGGGCCATGAACTCGCGGGAGGAGCGGTCGCCGAAGGTGAGGCCGGGCTGGTGGATCATCACCAGGCCCAGGTTGTCCATGTCGCTGACCAGTACCTTCACCACGTTCAGCGGCAGCACCAGATACGCCGCGATCTCGGCGATCGACCGGGTCGCCACACAGCACAGGTCGCAGATCCGCCTGTGCTGCACGGAAATCGCACCCTCGTACCGCCTGCCCTGGTCACTGATCGAAACCAGCGCCTCCAGCGCGAGCTCGTAGTCCGGACGGGTACGGCCACGGGTCCGCGCGTAAGGCCGCATCAGCATGCGATGGCGACCGGTGCCCGTGTTCGCCGCGGCGGGAGGCGCCGCGTGCGCTCCGGCGGCCGGAGGCACCGCGTTCGCCGGAACGGCGGGAGGGGGACCGGGCCGGGCCTCCGGCGGAGGCGCCGGGCGCATCTGCGGTCGAGGCGGCGGTGGCGGTGGCATCCTCCCCGGACCGGGTCTGCCCATCCCGGGCACTCGCACCGGCAGCATCACCGCCGACTTGTTCACCACGAACTTCGACGGGGAATCGATGGTCTCCCGGTCCAGACCCTGATGCAGGGCCTCCCACGGGTCGAAGGCGTCTTCGTCGGAGGAGTTCGGGGGAAATTCGCGCATGGCCGGCTACCCGCGCACCCCGCCCTGGAGCTGGCCGCGCAGCTCGGGCGTCAACTGCTGGCCGAACCGCTCGACCAGCAAGGTCATCTCGTAAGCCACGATGCCGATGTCGGACGTGGGCGACGCGAGCACGGACAGGCAGGACCCGTCGCTGATCGACATCAGGAACAGGTAGCCGCGCTCCATCTCGACCACCGTCTGGTTGACCGCGCCCGCTTCGAAACAGCGGGCCGCGCCGAAGGTCAGGCTGAGCAGACCGGAAGCGACGGCGGAAAGCTGGTCGGCACGGTCCTTCGGCAGCCCCTCGGAACTGGCGAGCAACAACCCGTCGGCGGACACCACGATGGCATGTGCCGCGCCCGGTACCCTGCGGACGAAGTCGGTGAGCAGCCAGCCGAAGCTGCCCGACGGGTAAGCCGGCGGCGTCACTTTCCCCTCCTCACGGCGTCTCGTGGTCGCGGTCGCTGCCAGCGTATTCCCCACAGCGGACTTGTCGACCCGCTGTGAGAAGTGATCCGTTCCTTTCACCCCAACGGCCGTACGGTCTCCGTACAGCTTCCCGCCGCGATCAGCCAGGCTGCAGCGCGGTGTCCCGCGAGATGGCGTGCTCCACCACGGAAATCAGCACCTGCTTGGCCGATTCGCGCTCACGCGCGTCACACGCGATGATCGGCACCGCGTCCGAGATCGTCAGGGCGTCCCGGACATCGTCGATCTGGTGGTGCAGCAACCGGTCGAAGCAGTTGATCGCCACGATGTAGGGCAGGCCCCGGTTCTCGAAGAAGTCGATCGACGGGAAGGCATCGGACAGCCGTCGCGTGTCGACCAGCACCACGGCGCCGATCGCGCCGAGCGCGAGGTCGTCCCACATGAACCAGAACCGGTGCTGGCCCGGGGTACCGAAGACGTAGAGCACCAGGTCCGAGTCCAGCGAGATCCGGCCGAAGTCCATGGCCACCGTGGTGGTCACCTT
Source organism: Amycolatopsis pigmentata (assembly GCF_042684065.1). Lineage (NCBI taxonomy): Bacteria > Bacillati > Actinomycetota > Actinomycetes > Pseudonocardiales > Pseudonocardiaceae > Amycolatopsis > Amycolatopsis pigmentata. Next base: position 214,746 of record NZ_JBHUKR010000007.1, read on the forward strand.
GTTCGGGGTGGCGGAGATGTCGTCGACCGAGAGACTCGCCTCGGTCATCTGCGCCTCCGTGGTGAGCGGGTCGATTTCGGACACCGCACCAACAAGCGTCGTCTTTCCGGCGCCGAAGCCGCCGGCCACCACGATCTTGGCCGACTGGGTCGGCCCGTTGGCCGCCGACGTGTTCGCGTCGGAGTCAAATTCTCCGAAGCCCACTGAGCACCCTCTCCATGAATTCGATACTGGGTCGGTCACCGGCCGCGGGGGTCGCGGAGTGGATCAGCACGAGACCCAGACCGGCGACATCACCGATCAGCACCCGCACCACTCCCAGCGGTAACCGAAGATACGCGGCCACTTCGGCCACGGAACGGGTATCCAGGCACAGGCTGCAGATCGACCTGTGCTCGGCGACCCGGACCCGGCCCAAGGCACGACCACGCTCGCTGGTCGAAACCAGTGCCTCGATGGCGAGGTCCTGGCTGGGCCTGGTACGTCCACCCGTACGGAAATACGGACGGACCAGTCCTGACGTCTCCGCGGGTCCCGGCGGTGGCACAGGAGGCGGCACCGACGGCAGACTGGGATGACTCGGATAGCTCGGGTAGCTCCGCTCGCCGGCCGATTCGGACGAAACCCGGGGCACCGCCCGGAAAGCCGGATCGGTACCGCCCGCGGTGTCACCGAAAAGTTCGGCCGCCGGACCGGAAAACAGCCGTTCGCCGCCCAAACCGCTGGAGCCGGTGGAGCCGTACCCGGGTTCACCGGAACCCGGACGGTCCCTCGGCGAAGCCTGCTCGGCAGGGTTCCGCGCTCGGCGCGACCACCAACCCTGATCGCGCCCGCCGACGAAGGGCATCCGCTCCTCGTTGGCCAGCGCGCCACGGCGCCCGTCGTCGCCGGGGGGATTCACCCCCATCCGTTCTCCGCCCATGTTTCCCAGCCCCGTGTTCACTTCGGTGTCCCCGTGACCGGCGCGCTAGCCGCGCGCCGCCCCCTGCAACTGCGCCCGCAGCTCGGGTGTCATCGTCTGACCGACCCGGTCCACCAGCAGCGTCATTTCGTAGACGACGAGACCGATGTCGCTGTCCGGCGATCCGAGGACCGCCAGGCAGGAGCCATCGGAAACCGACATCAGGAACAGGAAGCCGTTGGCCATCTCGACGACGGTCTGCGCGACCGGGCCGCCCTCGAACACCTTCGCCGCGCCGCGCGCCAGGCTGGTCAGCCCGGAAGCCACCGCCGCGAGCTGATCGGCTCTGTCCTTGGGCAGCCCGCGCGAGGAGGCCAGGAGCAGCCCGTCCGCGGAGACCACCACGGCATGCGCGGCGCCGGGCACCCGGTGCACGAAGTCCGTGATCAGCCAAGCGAAACCGTTCTGCGCGGGAGTCGGCTTGCCGCCGCCCTGTTTCTGAGAACCCGCCCGTGTCACTCGTCACTCCTTACTGCTCTCCCGGACGAGGGGAAGTTCTGCCCACCGGCCGAGAAGCTGTTTTCCCCAGTGCCGTCACGTAAGGCGTGCCGGCCGGAGGTGTAACCACGCTGGAAACTCACCATACGGTCACGCGCTGCGGTCGCCGAACGCGCGATGGCGCTCTGTCCGGGCTTGCCGGCGGTCTTGTCGACGAACGAACCGGGCTCGGGCACCGAGACCGAGCCCGGCACGAGATAGGCGTTCGGGACTCGCTTGGGCAACCCCGCCGGCGTGACTTCCTCGCTCTTCTTGTCCAGCAACGCCCGCGCTGCCTGCCAGCCCTCGTCCGCGACGCTGTGCCAGGACAATTCCTCGGCTGCTTCGGTGACCGCCTCCTCCACGGCCGGCTCCGCTGGCTCCGCTTGCGGCTCCGCTTGTTCCGGTTCCTGTTCCGGCGTTTCCTCGGCAACGGGTTCGGACGACGGGCTGGGGGCCTGCCGCGACTCTCCCAGCAGGTCCGGCTCGCCTTCGGCGTTGAACCAGCGCGACACGACCGACTGGTAGATCGGCAGACGCTTGGTCGGGATGTCGTCCTCGTCGATCGGAAGAGACTCCGACGCCGGTCGCTCCAGGTTTTCCGGCGGCCGCACCGGGACGTACTCCGGTTCCCGCTTCGGCAGTTCCGGCGGGTTGAACTGCGCCGGCGGCTGCGCGAAGCCGTTGTCCCGGAAGGTTTCCTGGCGTTCCAGGCGCGGGGTCTGGCGCGGGGCAGTCCGGCCCTGGCTCAAGAACGCCGCGTTGGACGATCCGGCGACCAGGTCGTCCAGGCTGATCGGCCGGTCCAGCGGCTGCAGCCCGCCGGCGGCGGTCTGCTCGGCATCCGACGGAGGACGCGGGCGCTGGGCGGGCACCTCGGGCGGCGCCTCTTCCACGGGGGGCTCCGCGGACGGCCACGAGATTTCGTTGAGTGCCTGGGGCGCGGGCAGAGGGACGTCCGAGGCGACCGCGCCGAGCAGTTCGGCGGGCACCACGATCCGCGCGATCACACCGCCCTCGATGTCCTCGTTCTCCCGCAGCCGCACATCGATGCCGTGCCGCTGGGCCAGTCGCGCGACCACGTACAGACCCATTCGGCGGGTCACCGAAACGTCCAGGTCCGGCGGGTCGGCGAGGCGCTTGTTGGCCTCGGAGATCTGCTCCTCGGACATGCCGACGCCGCGGTCGGTGATCTGGATGGCCAGCGCCTTGCGTCTGGTGACCACCGCACGCACGCTCACCTTCGTCTCCGGCTCGGAGAAGTAGGTCGCGTTGTCCAGCAGTTCGGCCAGCAGGTGCACGAGGTCGTGCACGGTCAGCCCGCGCACCGCCACATCGGGGATGGCCCCGACGTCGACCCGCGCGTACTGCTCGATCTCGGACACGGCCGCGCCGATCACGTCGGCGGCGGAAACCGGCTTCGGCACCGACTTGGCCAGGCCCGCGCCGGAAAGCACGAGGAGACTTTCACCGTTGCGGCGCAGACGCGTCGCCAGGTGGTCCAGCTCGAACAGGCTCGCGAGATGGTCGGGATCCTGCTCGTCGGCCTCCAGGCGGTCGATGACCCCGAGCTGGCGCTCGACCAGCCGCTGCGACCGCCGGGACAGGTTGACGAAGATGCCGTTGACGTTCTCCCGCAGCAACGCCTGTTCGGCGGCCATCTTGATGGCCTGCTCGTGCACCGCGTCGAAGGACCGGGCCACCTCGCCGATCTCTTCGCGGGTGGTGACCGGCACCGGCGTGACCACGTTCTTCGACGCCGCGACCGGGTCCGGGTCCTCGAGGATCTTGTTCACGGCCTCCGGCAGGCGCGTGTAAGCGATTTCAAGCGCGCTGTTCTGGAGTGTCCGCAGCGGCTTGAGCATCAGGCGGGCGACGAAGACGCTGAGGATCATCGCGAGGAGCAGGGCCGCGAGCACGATCGCGGAGTCTCGCCAGGCGGCGCTGGTGGCCGCGTCGGCGAGCTCGACCGACCGGGCATGCAGATCGTTGATCAGCGCGGTCTCGACGGCGTGCAGCTTGTTGACGGTTTGACCGCTGGCCGCGGCCAAATCGAGCGCGTTGATGTCCGGCGCGTGGTTGTTCGCGGCGCGGGCGAGCGCGGTCGCGGCAAACCGGGCACGGCCGTCGACGTCGGGCCCGCTCACCGTGTCGGTGAACGCCTGGACCTGCGCCGGGGTCGCGTTGGCACGGAACAGGTCCAACGCCGCCTGCGCACTGAACTGGGCCGCCCGGATCTGGTCGAGCAGGATCGAGGTGAACCCGTTGCGCATCGCGGCGACCACCAGCGCGGTGTCCTCGCGAGAGGTGAATTCCTTGGACTCACTGACCGCCTGGAGCGTGGTGCCCTCCCGGACCACGTCCCGGTCGGACACCGCGGAGGTGACTTCGCGGCCGAGTTGAACCAGCGAGTCGATGACCGACGTATACGCGTTCAGCGCGTCGAACTCGGAGTACGGCGACGCCTTCACGGCCGCGCGCAACGGCGTCAGCGCCTCCAGCCGCTCCAAGCCCTGGTCGTACCGCTGCTTGCTGGCCGGGTCGGTGACATCGAGCTTCGCCTCGTTGTCGCGCAGCGCGGCGACGGCGTCGTCGACCGTCGCGATCTGCTCGTTGAGTGCGGTCTGGACCCTGCTCTCGTTCGGCACGATGATCTTGGTGACGGACAACGCCCGCTCACTCTGGAGCTGGTGCACGACCTCGTTCACCTTGCCGGCGAAGTCCACCTGCGCCGTGGTGCGATCGAAGGCCTTCGCCTCGCTCAGCTTGTCCTGGGCGCTCAATCCGCCCAAGACGAGCGCGGTCAGGGTGGGGATGGCGAGCACGACCGCGAGCTTGGAACGCAACCGCCAGTTGCGTAAATTCATCCTGGAGCCCGAGGAAGGAGTGCCCGCTACCCCTGGGGTTTGATCTTTGGGCACCGGAGTACCACCCTCGCTCCCGCCAGCATTCGGTTTACCTGGTTTGCAGGTGCAGAGGGTAGCGAACAGGCCGTGAAGATGTAACCCTTCCTGGGGATACGGGCAGATGACTACCACTGCCTGACATCCCAGCCGGTCTTAACGCTATCGCTGCGACCCGCCTTAAATACTCTCAGTACGCCCCACGGCCACCGAGATCAGGTTGGGTGACCTGCGTCACTTTTGTCGAGTCTACGAGGAGACGACCTTGCCGACCATGCTCGAAGTCCAGCATCTCGACCACCGCTTCGGCGGCCACCAAGCCGTCCGCGATGTGTCTTTCACCGTCGATGCCGGGCAGCTGGTGTGCATAGTCGGGCCGTCGGGTTGCGGAAAGTCGACCCTGCTGCGTTGTGTGGCCGGGCTGATCCGTCCCAGTTCGGGAACCGTGCAATTGCACGGCGACCCGGTGACCGGCGTGCCCGAAGACCTTGCCGTGGTGTTCCAGGACTACAGCCGGTCCTTGTTCCCCTGGCTCTCCGTAGCGAGCAACGTCGAGTTCCCGCTGCGGTCGCGGCTACGCCGTCGCGAACGGCGCGCGCGTGCCCTGGAAGCGCTCGAAGCGGTCGGACTGGGCGATGCCGCGCGTAAGTTTCCTTGGCAACTGTCCGGCGGAATGCAGCAACGGGTTTCCATCGCCAGGGCGCTGGCCCGCAGGCCCGCACTGCTCCTGATGGACGAGCCGTTCGCCTCGGTCGACGCGCAGACCCGGTTCGAGTTGGAGGATCTGCTGCGCCGGGTGCAACGGGAGCAGGGCAGCACTGTATTGCTGGTCACGCACGACATCGATGAAAGCGTTTACTTGTCCGACCGGGTGCTCGTCCTGTCCTCGTCGCCGGCGTCCATCGTCGCCGACCTGCCGGTGGACCTTCCGGCCGAACGCGACCAGATCACCACTCGCGAGTCGGCCCGATTCGTCGCGCTGCGCGGCAACGTCGCGCGTCTGCTGCGGAGCCCGGCACCCGAGGCAGCCGCCGATGTCGCGGAGTGGGAGCTGGCCGAGCGCTCCGCAACATGATCGATACCGAGCATCCCGCAATATCCGCTTGTCCAGCGACGATATAAGCGGCAAGCACTTCAGCAGTTCGGTAGTAATCGTTCATTCCTTCCGTTCAGGAACCCGTGAGAGGCGGAGACGGCACGCGGTGACGAAGGAGACGACGGTCCGGGACGCGGTACGGACCCTGATGCGTGAGTGGAAACTCACCACGGTGTTCGGCAACCCCGGCAGCACCGAGGTGGGCTTCCTGACGAACTGGCCGGACGACTTCCGGTACGTACTCGGGCTGCAGGAGTCGGTAGTGGTGGCGATGGCCGATGCCTTCGCCCAGGGCACCGGGAACGCGACCGTGGTGAACCTGCATTCGGCCGGTGGTACCGGGCACGGGATGGGCAGTCTGGTCACCGCGTACCACAACCGCGCGCCCCTGATCGTGATCGCGGGCCAGCAGTCGCGGTCGCTGCTGGCCGAAGACCCGTTCCTCGGCGCACTCGATCCGGCGGCGTTCCCGCGTCCCTACGTCAAGTGGAGCAGCCAGCCCGCGCGGGCGGAGAACGTGCCCGCGGCGTTCGCGCGTGCCTACCATCTGGCCACGCAGCCGCCCCGCGGCCCGGTGTTCCTGTCCATTCCCGCCGACGACTGGAACCGCCCCGCGCCGGTTCCTCAGGCCGGGCCGCCGATCGCCCCGTACGCACCCGACCCGGAGGCCCTGGCGACGGTCGCGGCGACGCTGGATGCCAGCGAGAACCCCGCCTTCGTGGTCGGTGCCGCCGTCGACGCCGACCACGCGGTGCCCGCCGTCGTCGAACTCGCCAAGAAGACCCGCGCTTCGGTCTGGACCGCGCCGTTCGCGGCACGTGGCACCTTCCCCGAGACCGATCCGCTGTTCGCCGGTTTCCTGCCGCCGAACCGCGCCGGGGTCGCGGAGGCGCTGGCCGACCACGACTTCGTCCTGGTGCTGGGTGCTCCGGCGTTCACCTACCACGTCGTTTCCGGAGAGGACGTGCCCGCGCTGCCCGCGCTCTCGGTGATCAGCGACGACCCGCAGGTGCTCGCCAGGGCGCCCTACGCGACGGCAGTCCTGGCCACGCCAGGGAAGGCCGCCGAGGGGCTGGCCACCCTCGTCCACAACACCGAGCGCGCCGTCCCGGCACCACGACGACCCACGCCACCGGCCGCGGAACCCGTGCCCGGCCGGCTGATGTCCGCCGCGTTCGTCTACCGGACGCTCGGTGAATTCCTGCCGGAAAACGCTCTCCTCGTCGAGGAGGCGCCCACCCACCGGCGTGACCTGCAGGCACAGTTGCCGATCAGCCCGCCACGCGGCTTTCTCACGATGTCCAGCGGTGTGCTCGGATACGGGCTGCCTGCCGCAGTCGGCGCGGCGCTCGCCGAGCCCGCGCGGCCGGTCGTCGCGGTGGTCGGAGACGGGGCGAGCATGTACAGCATCCAGGCGCTGTGGACCGCCGCGCGTGAGCAGACCGCGATCGTGTTCATCGTCCTGGACAACGGCGGGTACGCGGCCGTGCGCAACCACGTCGCCCGCGCCGGAGCCGACAAGGTACCCGGCATCGAACTGGGTGGCCTGGACTTCACCGCGCTGGCGCATGGCATGGGCTGCCACGGGCACCGGGTGGAAACTCCGGACGAGCTGAGGAGCAACCTGGTTTCGGCCCTCACCTCACCGGTGCCGACCGTGCTGCACGTTCTGGTCGCGGCCTGAACGAGTGGTGGAGACCGGCGTTACTCACCAAGGCCTGCCCGGAAACCGGGATGCCAGTCCAGCGCTCGCCGTTCGGCCTGGGCGAGTACGAAGTTCAGCAGGTAACCGAGCACGCTCACCAGCACGATCCAAGCCCACATCTCGGGCAGCAGGAACGAACCCTGCGCGTTGATCAGCCGGAATCCGATGCCGCTGGTGCTGCCCACCAGCTCCGCAAAGACCATCAGGATGATCGAGACCGACAACGCCAACCGCATCCCGGCGAACACCTTCGGCGCAGCCGTGGGCAGGATGACGCCGAGAACCCAGCGCCTGCCACGGATCCCGAACGCTTGCGAGGTCTCGACCTTCACGTCGTCGATCGACCGTGCGCCATCGATGGTGTTGAGCAGGATTGGCCAAAGGGCGCCCCACAGCACCATGACGACTTCCATGCGCGACCCGAGCCCGAACACCACCAGGAAAATCGGCGTGAGCAGTGTCGCGGGAACGGATCGGAAGAAAAACAACATCGGGGAGAAGTAGGCGGTGACGACCGGCGAGCGGCCCAGCGCCAGTCCGGCAGGCACTCCCGCGAGCACCGCGATCGCCCAGCCGAGAAGCAACCGTCCGAGGCTCGGCAGCACATCGGAGGTGAACGCGCCGTCGCCGAACCACGCATGCCCCGCGGTGCCCAGAATCTTTAGCGGAGAAGGAAAGTACGGGTCGTCGGCGATCGTCGTGGCCAGTTGCCAGAGCAACACGAACACGACGAGCACCAGCCAGCGACGGGCGAAAGACCGCCAGTTCATATCGCACCTCCCGTCGCCGCCCAGCCCATCCATCGCCGTTGTGCGGCCAGCAATCCCGTGTTCACCAGATAGCCGGCCAAGCCGACGAAGACGACGCTGGCGAGCACGAGGTCCATGCGCAGCGAAGTCGTCCCCCAGTGAGAAACGAAGTGACCGATGCCGACGCTCGATGTGTAGTACTCGGTGCTCACCAGCACGATCAGGGCCACCGCCGCGGACAGCCGGATGCCGGTCAGCGCGAACGGTGCCACCGCGGGCAATATCACCCCGGACGCCAGCCTCATCGGTCCGACCCGGAACGCCCGGGCGGTCTCCAGCAGTTGCCGGTCGATCTCCCCGACCGCGTACATGGTGTTGAACAGGATCGGCCACACCGAGGCGAACACCGCCAGCGCGATCTTGGTCTGCGCACCGCCACCGAGAACCAGGGTCACCAACGGAATCAGCGCCACGGTGGGCAACGGCCGGAGGAATTCGACGACCGGGCCGATACTCAGCCGCAGTGGTCTAAACCTCCCGAGCACCATGCCGAGCGGGATGGCGATCGCCGAAGCCAGCGCGAGTGCGATGGGCCACGACACGATGGTCGAAGCCGCCTCGGTGATGAACTCCCGATCGGTGAACAGAGCCATGAACCGCACCAGTACCACCGACGCGGGCGGCAGCACGCCGGCCTTCACCACGCCGGATCGGCCGGCCACTTCCCATAGCGCGAGGAAGCCGGCCAACCCGGCGACACTCCTGCCGATCATACCTTCGGCGTAGGAACGATGTACTTCGTGGCGTCGAGGGGCACGGATAAGCCCCCGTAATTCTGCATCAACGTGATGATCCGCTGCATCTGCGTGGGGTTGAGCGAAGTGGGGAAGGTGTCGAGGTTGAGCAGCGCCGCGGTGGCCTTGTCGACACCGGCCATCTCAGGCAATACGTCCGAGAGCTTGGCTCGGTCCGCACTGTCGGCCTGGGCGGGAATCATCGCCCGCTGGAACGCGGCCACCGTCTTCGGGTGCTCGTCGATGAACTTGGACATCGCGATGTAACCAGTAATCGGCATGTTCGCGGTGGACCCGCTGACGATCTTCAGAACCGGCTGGAGACCCTGCTTCTGCTCACCGAGCGTGAGATAGGGCTCGACCTCGGTCCCGGCGTCGATCTGGCCGCTGGCGATGGCGGCCGGCATGTTCGGGAACGTCACCGGCACGTAGTGCACGCTGTTCGGGTCGACGTCGTTGTCCTTCAACGTCGCCCGGAGCATCAACTCGACGGTCGAGCCCGCCTGGTGGATGGCGACCCTCTTGCCGACGAGGTCACGCGGGGTGAGAATCCCGGCCTCCGGCTTGGCCATCAGCGCCTCGGAGGTCTCGTTGGCGGTGTTGGAGTCGACGACGATCTTGGCGTCGAGCGTCTTCTGGGCCACGCCCTGGAAGAAAGACACGTAGTTGGTGACGGCGAAGTCGATTTCACCGCTCTGTAACAAGGTGACCGGCTGCTGGCTGGCGGCATACGACTTGAGCGTGACCTCCAGTCCCTGCTTGGCGAAATAGCCTGCCTTCTCCGCGAGCCGGGCCGGCGTGCTGCCGATGCTCTGCAGGACGCCGATTGTGATCTTGCTCTTTTCCAGCCCTGCGGCCGAAGTGCCTCCGGAGGAGGTACTCCCGCTCGAACCGTTCAGCACGCTGCATCCGGCCGAGGCGGCAAGCGGGCCGGCCACCGCCGTCCCCAGTGCCAGCCGGACGAAGGCACGGCGTGTGGTGGCCGTGACGTTCATGCTCATAGAAAACGCTCTCCTAGCGGCGTTCCAACAATCCTCGCTGGAGGTTGACTACCGTAGGTAGTAACCGTCAACCGTCCCCGAGTGGATGGGTGAAAGACTCACCATGATCGGACGGGCGAAACATATCAGCGCTGAGACGAAAAACAAGGTCCGAATGCACTACTTTCCGCGCACCGGGAAGCAGGTCGGGAGACGCGTTTCACACCCGCTTGACCAGGCGAGACGCCGGGCGCCTACCTACTTTCCCGTACGTGCGTCGCGCGCCCGGGAAACGCCGTCCTGCAAACGGCTCATGCGCCCACGCACCGCATCCGGCTCCAACCGCAATGTGGGCGGATCGACCGCGGCGTGTTTGGGTCCGCGCGTTCCGTTAGGCCCTTCGGCGGATTCGGCGTCCTCCTGCGGCCACTCGGGCTCGACCGCGTCCTCCGCTTGCGGTTCGTCTCCCGCCTGCGACTGCGCCCCGGGGTGGAACCACTGGGTCAGCACTTCCTGGTAGGCCGGCAGGCGTTCGGTCGGCTCGTCGTCCTCCAACGGATGCCGCCGTACGTCGTCGTCGGTGTCCGGCCATTCCGGCGTCGGTGCCTCGTGTTCGACCACCGGCGCCCGCCGCGTCGACTCCGGGATCGCCGGCAACGCGAGGGTTTCCTCGGGTCTTGGCTCGGGCTCGGGAAGTTCGGGCTCCGGGGCGGGTTCGGCGGGCGGCGGCGGGGCCGGCGCCTCGGGCAGCGGGACGAGCAGATCGGCGGGCACCACGACGGTCGCCTCCAGCCCGCCGGTCGGCGCCGCGCTCAGGGTGACCTCTATATCGTTACGCCGCGCCAAAGTGGCCACCACGAACAACCCCATTCGCCGGGACGCCTCCACGTCCACCGCGGGCGGGTCCGCCAGCCGGGCGTTGGCACGCGTGATCTCCGGGTCGGGCATACCGGCGCCGGAGTCGGTGATGTGCACTTCCCACGCGCCGTCCGCCGCGATCGAACTGACCACCGTCACCGTGGTCGACGGCGGCGAATACAGGGTCGCGTTCTCCAGCAGTTCGGAGATCACATGCACCAGGTCACCGCAGGCTTCACCGCGTACCGCCAGTTCCGGCGCCGGGGAAAGCTCGATGCGCTGGTAGTGCTCGACCTCCGACAGCGCCGCGCCGATGATCTCCTCCGCGGCCGCCGGGTCGGCGGGCGCCTGTGCCGGTTCCTGTCCGGCCAGCACCAACAGGTTCTCGCTGTTGCGCCGCATCCGGGTGGCCAGGTGGTCGAGTTCGAATAGTCCGCCGAGCGTTTCCGGGTCCTGCTCGCCGGCCTCCATCCGGTCCAGCACCGCGAGCTGCCGCTCGACGAGGTCCTGGCTGCGGCGGGACAGGTTGACGAACATCGCGTGGACGTTCTCCCGCAACAGGGCCTGATCGCCGGCGAGTCGCACGGCTTCGCTGTGCACGACGTCGAACGCGCGCGCGACCTGCCCGAGTTCCTCGCGCGTGAACACCGGGACCGGGGCGACCGGCCGTCGCGCCGCGGCCTCCGGATTCGGGTCGGCGAGGATGCCTTCGACCGCGGCGGGCAGACGATGCTCGGCGACCTCCAGGGCGCTCCGGCGCAGCAGCCGCATGGGCCGCAGCAGCGACCGCGCGATGATCACCGCCAGCACCGCGCACAGCAGCAGCACCCCGAACACGATCCCGGTGTCGGTGATCGCCGCGCGGCGGGCGTCCGTGGCCAGCGCGTCGCATCGCTGCTGGGACTCCGCCTGCAGTGCCTGCTGGACGCGGAAGGCGAGGTTGATGGTGTAGGTGGCGGCGGTGTCCCACTGCTGGGCGTCGAGACCACTCAGGCTCTGCCCGTTCTGCGCCCGGGTGATCGCCGACTCGAAGATCGTGTTGCCCTGGTCGACGAGCAGCCCGATCACGGTGTCGTCGTACATGCGCTGCTCGGCGGGCCCGGCGAACTTCCGGTAGTCGCCGCGGGCCGCGGTCAGCTCGGCGTCGGCACCGAGCAGCGAGCGCAGCACGTCGCCGCCGAGCTGATGCTGTTCGAGCGCCTGCGCGAGCAGGGCGCGCTTGATCGACATCTGGTCCTTGACCCGAGCCAGCGCGTTCGCCGCGAGCCGGAGGCGGGCCAGTTCGGTGTCGGGGATTTCCGCGACGGCCTGGTCGGAGAGATCGAGCACGCCGGAGATCAGCTCGCTGTAGGAACGGAGCACGGCGCCCGCGGGCAGGTTCGAATGCTCGCCCGAGTACCGAAGACCGGTGAGGACGTTCATCCTGGCCATCGTGTCCTGCAGGCCGGCCGCGCCGCCCGGGGACAGGCGGGCACGATCGGCGTCGAGTTCCTTGCCGAACTCGCCGATCGCCGCGTCGACCCGGGAGCGCTGGTCCCGCAGCTCACCGAGGTCGCCCTGCCGGTTGTGGGCGACGAACCGTACCGTGAGGTCGCGTTCGCGCTGGAGTTCGTGGACAACCGTGTTGACCTTGTCGTCGACCCGTCCGTGCGCGGCGAGTTCGGCCAGTCCCTCCGCCTGCCCCAGGTCCTGCCGCACCCTCAGGCCGATCAACGCGAGCACGGTGATCGTGGGAATGAGCAGGACGACGATCAGCTTGGTGCGCAGACGCCAGTTCTTCAGGCGCCAGCGACCGCCCAGCCGGGCATCGGGTCGGCGGTCCACGGCATCAGCGCCACCGGGTTGCTCGCGCTGACGGGCCAACTCGTCGTCCTTCTCTTCTGCTCTGCGGCGGTACGCGCGGCCGCCTGGTTCTCCGCGCAGGACTGCTCGGGGCCACGTCACGTGGTGCCCGGCATCTCCCCGCCCTTCCGTGTCGCCCCCGCTCGCCGGATACGCATCGTCACCGGCAGGGACCCGTTAACCTACTAGAGAAGGAGCTGAATCGTGGCATGGGCCACCGAGTCATCTACTCCAGGTGCGGTCCCTCAGCGATGGTATGGGCAACGGGATTCTAAGCTCCACCCAAGTTGGGTAATTCGGTTCATCGGCGGGGGGCGGCAATGCGACGGGTCGCGATCACACTGGTCGCGGCCCTGTGTTTGATTACCGCTTGCAACAATTTCCTGGCGAAGCCACGATCGAGTGAACAGATCATTCCCGAACGAACCACACTCCGCGTCGGAGTGGGCAATCCGATCGACACCGCGCCACTTCGGCTCGCGGTGGAGGACGGTTCGTTCACCCGTGCAGGCCTCCACGTCGACCTCGTCGAGGAACCGACCCCGGCGGCCGGCCTCGACGGACTCGCCCGGGGAAACCTCGATGTGGCCTTCGCCACAGATGTGGCGATGTTCAAGGCGGCCGCGTCCGGCACCGCGCTCCGGCTCCAGGCCGAGGCCTACACGTCGACGCCGTTCACGATGTCCCTGATGACACTGCCCAGTTCGACCTACACCAACCTGGCCGACAAGAAGACGCCGAAAATCGCCGTGGACGAACTCGACGACCTGGGCGCACTCGCGGTGCGGTCGATGTTCACCACGGCGGGCGGCGATCCAGCCAAGATCAAATTTGTCCGGTATCCGTACGCTTCGATGCCCACGGCCCTGCGCGACAAATCCGTCGACGCCGCGCTGATGATCGAATCATTCATCACCCAGGCACAGCAGAACCTGGGCGCCCGCGTGCTGGCCGATTCGTCACGCGGCGCGACCATGAACCTGCCGATGACCGCCTACGCGGCCACCGGAATCTTCGCCGAGGCCAACCCGCGCACACTGGCACTCTTCCGCTCGGTACTGGCCCGCGCGCAGCAGCGGGCCGCCGATCCGACGGTGATCCGGCAGGCGTTGCCCCGCCTGGCCGGAATCGACGAGGCGACCGCCGACCTCGTGGCCCTGGGCCAGTACCCGATCTCGCTCAACGGAGTCCGGCTGCAACGCGTCGCCGACCTCATGCGGACGTCCGGGATGCTGTCCTCCCGGCTCGACGTGGTGTCCCTGCTGCCGAAGGACGACACTTTCTGATCGCGGCACGGGCCGCGTAGGTCCACAAAGGACATTCAGCCGGCCACTGGGATGTGACGGCTCCCACGGCATCCGGTGACGGCTCTCAGCGAGGCGCGGGCCACACGCTTCGGCCCGGCGGGGGTCCGACGCGCCCGATGGCCGTATAAAGGAGTGGTGACCGATGGCCCGCTGATCGTCCAGTCCGACAAGACCGTCCTGCTCGAGGTCGAGCATGCGCTGTCGGACGACGCCAGGATCGCGATCGCACCGTTCGCCGAACTGGAACGGGCTCCGGAGCATGTGCACACCTACCGGGTGACCCCGCTGGCCCTGTGGAACGCGCGGGCCGCGGGCCACGACGCGGAGCAGGTAGTCGACGCCCTCACACGGTATTCACGCTTCCCGGTCCCACAGCCGTTGCTGATCGACATCGTCGACACCATGGCGCGGTTCGGACGGCTGCAGATCGCCAATCACCCCGCGCACGGCCTGGTGATGTCCACCACCGATCGCGCGGTCCTGGAAGAGGTGCTGCGCAACAAGAAGATCGGCCCGATGCTCGGCGCGCGCATCGACGACGACACCGTCCTGGTGCACCCCTCCGAGCGGGGACGGCTCAAGCAGGCGCTGCTGAAGGTCGGCTGGCCCGCCGAGGACCTCGCGGGTTATGTCGACGGTGAGGCGCACCCGATCTCGCTGGAAGAGAACGGCTGGTCGTTGCGGGAGTACCAGCGCCAGGCCGCGGAGGCCTTCTGGGCCGGTGGCTCGGGCGTCGTGGTGCTGCCGTGCGGCGCGGGCAAGACACTGGTCGGGGCGGCCGCGATGGCGCGCGCTCAGGCCACCACGCTGATCCTGGTCACCAACACGGTGGCCGGCCGCCAGTGGAAGCGGGAGCTGGTCGCGCGCACTTCGCTCACCGAGGACGAGATCGGTGAGTACTCCGGTGAGAAGAAGGAGATCCGCCCGGTCACCATCGCCACGTATCAGGTGATGACCCGCAAGTCGAAGGGCGAGTACCGGCACCTGGAGCTGTTCGACTCCCGCGACTGGGGCCTCGTGGTCTACGACGAGGTGCACCTGCTGCCCGCGCCGGTGTTCCGGATGACGGCCGATCTGCAGTCCCGCCGCAGGCTCGGGCTCACCGCGACACTGGTCCGCGAGGACGGGCGCGAAGGCGACGTGTTCTCGCTGATCGGCCCGAAGCGTTTCGACGTGCCATGGCGCGACATCGAGGCGCAAGGATGGATCGCGCCCGCCGAGTGCGTCGAAGTCCGCGTCACGCTCAGCGACGACGAGCGCCTGCGGTACGCGACGGCCGAGTCCGACGAGAAGTACAAGCTGGCCTCCACGGCCAGGACCAAGACCGCGATCGTGAAGTCCATTGTGGACAGACACGTCGGTGAGCCGACCCTGGTCATCGGGGCCTACCTGGAACAGCTGGAGCAACTGGGCGCCGAACTGGACGCGCCGGTGATCCAGGGCGCCACGCGTAATTCCGAGCGGGAGAAACTGTTCGACGCGTTCCGCCGCGGCGAGCTCACCCGGCTGGTGGTGTCCAAAGTGGCCAACTTCTCGATCGACCTGCCGGAGGCGTCGGTGGCCATCCAGGTGTCGGGCACGTTCGGCTCCCGCCAGGAGGAGGCGCAACGGCTCGGCCGCCTGCTCCGCCCGAAGGGCGACGGTCGTCAAGCGCATTTCTACTCGATCGTCGCGCGCGACACCCTGGACACCGAATACGCCGGGCACCGCCAGCGCTTCCTGGCCGAACAGGGCTACGCCTACACCATCCGGGACGCCGACACCTACCTCTGACCCGTTCGGCTCTCCCCCCGGGGTTCGTCACCGCAAGCGGCGTTCCAAAAATGTCGTACCCTCGAACTAGTGTTCGGACTCGTTGGCGAACACCTAGCGCGAGGGGTACCGATGACCGTCACCGTTTCTCCGCACCGGACACCGCCGGGCCTGGACCTGCCCGCCGGCCGTTGGCACGGCGCCATCTGGGTCTCCGACGCGCCGCTGGAGGAACCCGCCCGTTACCGGCAGTGCGTCACCGAGTTCGATGCCGCCACCGGGTCCGGGGCAGGCGGGCTGTGGCCCGTGCTCATCCCGCGGGACCCGCGCTTCGCGGCGAACGGTGAGGACTGGCTCGACGACCGCGAACGGCTGGCCTCCGCGGCGCACCGGATCGACGCGGTGGACGTCGCCACCACCCTGGCCCAGTGGTGGGATCCGTTCTGCTGCACCGGCGGCGTCGGCTGTCTGCGTCCGTACGGCAGGGATTTCCCCGGCCTGGCGCGGAAATCACCCCTTCGGGTTGATCCGCACGCCGAGGCGGGGAACACCGGTTCCGTCCTCGCGAGCCGGGGTACCTACCGGCTCGGGCTGGTGCCGGTGGAGCGCCCCGCCGACGTCCCGGCCGCCCTGGGCTGGACGGGGATGATCAAGTCCACCGATCAGGTTGCGGCGATCTCCGCGGTGCTGCGAAGCTGGGAAGACCGGTTCGGGGCGACGCTGATCGTGCTGGGTTTCGACGAACTCGAACTCTCCGTCGCGGCGCCGCCCCGGATCCAGGGCAGGGCGCTGCCGCTGGCCGCGGAACACCGGTCGTTCAGCGTACGGAGCTTCTCCGGTCAGCCCGGCAACCTGCGCGAGTACGCGGCAGGGCTGGTGCACCGCCGGCACTGGCGGTTCTCATGGGATTAAGTGAGGCGCCCTCCGGGAAATCCGGCCACACGCCTGAGAAATACGGACTGGGGCGGTGGTCGCATCTCCGAGGTCAGGATCGGCACCTCCGGCTGGCGGTATCCGGGCTGGCGCGGCGTTTTTTATCCGCGTGGGCTGGCCCAGCGCCGCGAGCTGGAGTACCTCTCGCGGCAGATGAACTCGGCCGAAATCAACGGCTCGTTCTACTCGCTCCAACGTCCCGAGCGGTATCGGGCCTGGTTCGAGGAGACGCCGGAGGATTTCGTGTTCGCCGTCAAGGGCGGACGGTTCATCACGCACATGAAACGGCTGCGCGGGGTCGAGATCCCGTTGGCGAACTTCCTCGCCTCCGGTGTCCTTGCGCTGGGCCACAAGCTCGGCCCGATCCTGTGGCAGCTCCCACCGAGCTTCTCCTTCGAACCCGAGCGCCTTGCGGCCTTCTTCGAACTACTGCCGAGAACGACGAACGCGGCCGCGGCTCTCGCCACGAAGCATGACGAAAAGCTCAAAGGAGACGCCTTCACCGAGCCCGGGCCCAACCGGCCCTTGCGCCACGCCCTGGAAGTCCGCCACCCCAGCTTTTCCACGCCGGATTGCGCGAAACTGTTGCGGGACAACGACATCGCGCTGGTCGTCTCGGATTCGGCGGGCACCTGGGTCGCTCTGGAGGAAGTCACCGCGGGGTTCATGTATGTGCGCCTGCACGGTGATGTGGAGCTGTACGCCAGCGGCTACGGCGACGAGGCCTTGGGCCGTTGGGCGCACAAGATCCGGAAATGGGCCCGCGCAGGCCGGGACGTCTACGTCTACTTCGACAACGACATCAAGGTACGAGCGCCCGCGGACGCCATCTCCTTGGCCGAGAAGGTGTCGGGTTCCCCTGACAAGAAACGCGACCCTCGTAGTTCGGTCCCATAAGGACTGTTCGGTGCGGCCCACCTGGCGTCGTCGGTATGCAGAAAGAAGCCGGCGCACGGTTCGCTTCCGTACACCGGCTCGTCGGTCCGGCCGCCGTCGGCCTCAGGCACAAAGGTCGGCGGCCGCTATGGGCCTACCTAGCGCGTGTCTCATAAGTCCGTGTTGGCGCATGAGGTGAGTAGGCGCGCGCGAGCGCCGAAGGCTTCGGATTTTCGGAGGCGGGGCGCCTGCCTGCGGAAAGTGACGGTGCTTCGAGAGCCACGGCCCGTCTCCGCAAATCCGATCGCGCGCCTTGGACAACACCGCCTAGACTAGGCGCTCTTGGCTTGCGCGCGGTGCTTGCCTTCGGCGATCTCTTCCACCAACTTGCCGCAGAACGCCGACAGGTCGTCTGGCTTCCGGCTGGTCACGAAACCGCTGTCGACGACCACCTGCTCGTCGACCCATTCGGCACCGGCATTGCGAAGGTCCGTCTGCAGACTCGGCCAGGACGTCATGCGGCGGCCGCGCACCACGTCCGCCTCGATCAGCGTCCACGGCGCGTGACAAATCGCGGCGACGGGCTTCTGCTGCGAGAAGAACTCGCGGGCGAACTGCACCGCCTTCGGCTTCGTCCGCAGAAAGTCCGGGTTGGCCACTCCGCCGGGCAGGACCAGGGCGTCGTAGTCGTCCGCCGAAACGTCCTCCACCACCTTGTCGACCGGGAAGGTCTCGGCCTTGTCCAGGTGATTGAAGGCCTGGATCTCACCCGACTGGGTGGACACCAGCTCCGGCCGGCCACCCGCGTCCCGCACGGCCTTCCACGGCTCGGTCAGCTCGACCTGCTCCACGCCTTCAGGCGCCACCATGAACGCCACACGCTTGCCGTTCAAGCTCTCACTCACAAGCGCCCTCCTTTCCTCCGCGGAAATCCCTTCCCCCAGGTGGTATCCCGATCCGGCCGCCACGAAACACCCGGCATCCCCCACCCGCGGCCTATGCTCGGGGCGTGATCGTCTACGCCGTTCCCCTGCACAACCGGTTCCGCGGCATCACCGTCCGGGAAGGGGTGCTGTTGCGCGGCGCGGCGGGCTGGGGTGAGTTCTGTCCGTTCGCCGACTACTCGGACGAGGAGAGCGCGCCGTGGCTGGCGGCGGCGGTCGAGGCGAGCGAACACGGCTGGCCGGAACCCGTGCGGGACCGGGTGGCGGTCAACACGACCGTGCCGGTGGTTTCGCCGGAACGCGCGCACGAACTGGTCGCGGCCTCCGGTTGCCACACCGCCAAGGTGAAGGTCGCCGACCCGGGATCGTCCCTTGTGGACGACTGCGAACGGGTCGCCGCGGTGCGCTCGGCGCTGGGTGACGGCGGGGCGATCCGGGTGGACGCGAACATGGCCTGGGACGTGGACACGGCGGTGCGGGCGATCGGTGAACTCGACCGGGCGGCGGGCGGGCTCGAATACGTCGAGCAACCGTGTCCTTCCCTGGCGGAGCTGGCGTCCGTGCGACGGCGGGTGGACGTGCGGATCGCGGCGGACGAATCGATCCGCCGGGCGGACGACCCGCTGAAGGTGGCGGTGGCCGGCGCCGCGGACATCGCGGTGATCAAGGTGGCGCCGCTGGGCGGGGTGCGGCGGGCACTCGCGGTCGCCGAGGCGTGCGGGCTGCCGTGCGTGGTGTCCTCCGCGGTCGAAACGAGCGTGGGACTGGCCGCCGGGCTGGCCCTGGCCGGGGCGCTTCCCTCGCTGGAGTTCGCCTGCGGCCTGGGCACGATGTCACTGCTGACCACGGACGTCACCAGCTCGTCACTGTCACCGGTGGACGGGCACCTGCCCGTCCCGCGCACCGCGCCGGAACCCGACCTCGCCGCCGCCGTGACGGCGGACGAGCGGACCCGGCTCGCCTGGGAGGACAGGCTCGCCCGAGTCCGCCGGGTTTGTGAGCAAGGAGCGTTCGCTCGGCCGGAGGCGCAACGGTGACCGTCCACAGCACAAGCCCTCCGCCGGAGGCCGCTGCACGCGGCCGGACACGCTTTTCGTCCGGCCGCCGATTCAACACGGACTATCCGCAGTAAACGCTCCTTGCTCCAAAACCCGCCTAAGCCACGGCTTCGTCGGCGTCGGGGCTCGGGCCCGCGGCACGGACGGGCAGGCCGGCGAAGGCCGCCGGCGGCTCGCGCCACGAGGAGACAAGCTCGCCGTCCCGAGCGGCCCGGATCGCCCGCCAGACCCGTTGCGGACTCGCCGGCATGTCGATATGGCGCACGCCGAGGTGCTTGAGCGCGTCGATGACGGCGTTCTGCACGGCCGGAGTGGACCCGATCGTGGCCGACTCGCCGATTCCCTTGGCGCCCATCGGGTTCCGGGTGGTCGGCGTCTCGGTGTTGACCGCCTCGAGGTCGGGCACGTCGGCGGCGGACGGGATCATGTAGTCGGCGAAGCTTGCCGTCACCGGGTTGCCGTCTTCGTCGTAGGAGACCTGCTCCCACAGCGCCTGCGAGATGCCCTGCACCGCGCCACCATGCTGCTGGCCCCGCACGATGAGCGGGTTGAGCACGCGCCCGCAGTCGTCGACCGCGATGTGCCGCAGGGGCCGCACGAAGCCGGTCTCGACGTCCACTTCGACGACGGAGACGTGGGCCCCGAACGGGAAGGTGGCGCCCCCGGACTTGAAGTCGGTTTCCTCGGCCAGTGGGCGGCCGTCCTCCTCGGCGGCCCGGGCGATCTCGCCCCACGACAGGCCCGATGAAGGTACGCCGACCACGCCCAGCCTGCCGTCCTGGGTGATCTCGATGTCCTCCACGGAGGCTTCCAGCCGCGCCGCGGCCAGCTCCTTCGCACGCTGGAGCACCAGGTCCGCCGCCTCACGGACGGCGCTGCCGCCGAGCTGGAGGGAGCGTGAACCACCGGTTCCGCCGCCACGCGGCACGACCGCGGTATCGGACTGCATGAAGTCGACCGACTCCAGCGGGATGCCCAGGAGGTCGGCGACGATCATGGAGAACGAAGTGGGGTGCCCTTGGCCGTGTCCCGAGGTGCCCACCTTGATCGTGGCGCGGCCGTCGGCGCCGACCCCTACCTCCGCGTACTCACCGCCCGCACCGCCACCGGTGATCTCCACGTAGGCGGCCACGCCGATGCCGAGCAGCACGTTCTCACCGGCCTCGATCCGGCGAGCCTGTTCGGCCCGCAGGTCCTCGTACCCGGCCAGCCGGAGCGCTTCCCGTAACGGCAGGTCGTAGTCACCGGTGTCGTAGCTCGCGCCGGTGAGGGTGGTGTAGGGGAATTCCTCGGGCTGGAGGAAGTTCCGGCGTCTGATCTCGACCGGGTCGAGATCGAGTTCGACGGCGGCCAGGTCCATCAGCCGTTCCAGCATCGCGGCGGCCTCCGGACGGCCCGCGCCGCGGAACGCACCCACCGGCGTGGTGTTGGTCAGCGCGGCGATCCCGTCGTAGCTGATGCGCGGGATGCGGTACACGCCCTGCGACATGGTCCTGGTCGGCCCAAGCGCGAGCACGCCGCCGAAACCGGCGTAGGCGCCCGCGTCACCGATGACCCGGCAGCGCAGCCCCACGATGGTGCCGTCGGAGCGCAACCCGAGCTCGGCGTACTGCACCTGGGCGCGGCCCTGCGGCATCGCCTGGAGGTTCTCGGAACGGGTCTCGGTCCACCTGACCGGCCGGCCGAGCCGTCGCGCCGCTTCGATGACCACGGCGTGTTCGGCGGTCACGCCGACCTTGCCGCCGAAGGCGCCGCCGACGTGCGGAGTGATCACCCGGACACGGTCGGGCTCCCAGCCGAACAGCTTCACCGCGGCGGCCTTGAAGCCGTGCGGCATCTGGGTGGCGACATGGATGGTCATGTCGAAATCGTCCGCACCGGCCGAGGGGACGGCGGCGATCACGTTGCCCTCCATGGGGGCCACCGCGAGCCGCTGGTTCTCGATTCGCGCCCGCACCACGACATCGGCACCCTCGAGGACTTTTTCGCCCGCTTCGTCCCGTTCGCCCTTCGCCACGTTGGACTCCAGGGCCGCGAACTGCACTGGCGCACCGGGCTCGAGCGCCTGTTCCACGTCGACCGCCGCGGGCAGCGGCTCGTAGTCGACATCGACCAGTTCGAGTGCGTCGGCCGCCGCCGTGGCGGATTCGGCGACGACCGCGGCCACCGGTTCCCCGGCGAACCGGGCCCGGTCCGGGGCCAGCGCGTACCGCGCGCAACTGGGGTTGAGCTCGATGAACACCGGCAGGGCCGGAAGGTCGAGGTCAGCGGCGGTGTAGACGGCGACGACACCCGGTGCCTTCTCGGCTTCCGAGGTGTCGATCCCGTTGATCAGTGCGTGCGCGAAGGGCGAGCGCACGAACCCGACGTAAAGCGGCTTGTCGAGCCGCAGGTTGTCGACATAGGACCCGCGGCCCACCAACAGTTCCGGGTCTTCGACCCGGCGGACCTCGGTTCCCAGCAAAGATCCTGGCATGAGGCCGACTCTAGGCCGTCTTTCCAGGTCGTGCGATCGGCACCTGGGGTATCGCCCCGATCCCGGAGCTCTCCGGGTTCAGGGACGGAGTCCGGGCGGTTCCCGATGTGCGGCGGGGTTCCCGTGGACGACCATCGAGTCATGACCACTCCCACACCCGCACCCACCAGGAAACTCCGCCGTAGTTCGGCCGACCGGATGCTCGCCGGCGTCTGCGGCGGCTGGGCCGAAATGCTCGGCGTCGACGCCGCGATCCTCCGGATCGTCTTCGTCGCCGCCACGATCTTCGGCGTCGGCGCGCCCGTCCTGCTCTACGCCGTCTGCTGGATCCTGATGCCCGAAGACACCGCCGACGCCTGACCGGAAACGGAGGAAGGAATGTCTACTACGGACTATCGGTGATTCCTTCCTCCCCTCGCAGGGGGCAAAAACGAAGGGCCCGGGCGCCGGAGCGCTCGGGCCCTTCGCGGGGCGCGGATCAGAAGTCCATGCCACCCATGCCACCGTCACCGGCCGGCGCGGCCGGGGCGGCCTTCTCCGGCTTGTCGGCGACAACGGCCTCGGTGGTCAGGAACAGCGCCGCGATCGAAGCGGCGTTCTGCAGCGCGGAACGGGTCACCTTCGTCGGGTCCGGCACGCCGGCGGCGAGCAGGTCCTCGTACTCACCGGTCGCGGCGTTGAGGCCGTGTCCGGCGGGGAGGCCCTTGACCTTCTCCACGACGACGCCGCCTTCGAGGCCGGCGTTGACCGCGATCTGCTTGAGCGGAGCCTCGACCGCCACCTTGACGATGTTGGCACCGGTGGCCTCGTCGCCCGTCAGGCGAAGGCCCTCGAACGCGATCTGGGCGGCCTGCAGCAGGGCCACGCCGCCACCGGCGACGATGCCCTCTTCGACGGCGGCCTTGGCGTTGCGCACCGCGTCCTCGATGCGGTGCTTGCGCTCCTTGAGCTCGACCTCGGTGGCGGCACCGGCCTTGATGACGGCCACGCCGCCGGCCAGCTTCGCCAGCCGCTCCTGCAGCTTCTCGCGGTCGTAGTCGGAGTCGGAGTTCTCGATCTCCGCCCGGATCTGGTTGACCCGGCCCTGGATCTGCTCCGCGTCGCCCGCACCTTCGACGATGGTGGTCTCGTCCTTGGTGATGACGGCCTTGCGCGCGCGGCCCAGCAGCGTCAGGTCGGCGTTCTCGAGCTTGAGCCCGACGTCCTCGCTGACCACGGTGCCGCCGGTCAGGATCGCGATGTCCTGCAGGATGGCCTTGCGGCGGTCACCGAAGCCCGGCGCCTTGACGGCGACGGACTTGAAGGTGCCACGGATCTTGTTGACGACCAGGGTGGCCAGGGCCTCGCCCTCGACGTCCTCGGCGATGATCAGCAGCGGCTTGCCCGACTGCATGACCTTCTCCAGGACCGGGAGCAGGTCCTTGACGTTGGAGATCTTCGAGCCGAACAGGAGGATGTAGGGGTCCTCCATGACGGCTTCCTGACGCTCCGCGTCGGTCACGAAGTAACCCGAGATGTAGCCCTTGTCGAAGCGCATACCCTCGGTGAGCTCGAGCTCCAGGCCGAAGGTGTTCGACTCCTCGACGGTGACGACGCCTTCCTTGCCGACCTTGTCCAGCGCCTCGGCGATCAGCTCACCGATGGTGCGGTCCGCGGCCGAGATCGAGGCGGTGGCAGCGATCTGCTCCTTGGTCTCGACCTCCTTGGCGGCCTTGTGGAGCTGCTCGACGACGGCCTCGACGGCGGTTTCGATACCGCGCTTGAGGCTGATCGGGTCGGCACCCGCGGCGACGTTGCGCAGGCCCTCGCGCACGAGCGCCTGGGCGAGCACGGTCGCGGTGGTGGTGCCGTCACCGGCGACATCGTCGGTCTTCTTGGCTACTTCCTTGACGAGCTCGGCCCCGATCTTCTCCCACGGGTCCTCGAGCTCGATCTCCTTGGCGATGGAGACGCCGTCGTTGGTGATGGTCGGCGCGCCCCACTTCTTTTCGAGCACGACGTTGCGGCCACGGGGGCCAAGCGTCACCTTGACGGCTTCGGCGAGGGTGTTCAAGCCGCGCTCGAGTCCGCGGCGGGCGTCCTCGTCGAACGCGATCAGTTTGGCCATTGCGGTGTTGTCCTCCGGTATTGGGCGCTGCGTGGCCGTGCTAGCCGCCAGCAGCAGGACATGTCCTCGGCCAGGCTCGGTGCCCGCGACGGACGACCTCGCCCGGACCCCCGGACGTGGCCTCACCGTCCCGACCTTCAGGTGAGCGATCGGCGACCGCCCACCTGGCACTCGACGGTGCCGAGTGCCAATGCCGTGTTTAGCACTCTCGGCGGGAGAGTGCAAGAACACCAGGTCAGGCAGGCCCTGTCCGTGCCTCGAAAGAGAGCAAGGTGGCTTTACTACGGATAGTCCGTGCCTAATCGGCGGCCGGACGAAAAGCGTGTCCGGCCGCGTGCAGCGGCCTCCGGCGGACGATCAGAGCGATGGGCGGCCGCCGTCGCCGCCTCCGGCCGAGCAAACACACCTTGCTCCAAAACCCGAGGCTCAGGACGAGGGGCGGATCGAGATGGTGGCGGGCGGGGGGCGTTTCGCCGGAGACGACGTCGAGGAGGACGAACCGCCGTCGGGGCCCACCGGAATGTTGGGCGCGGTGGTCTGGGCCGGCGGCGAGCCGCCACCTCCGAACAGGAGGATCGCGGTGAGCACGCCGCCGGCCACCACGAGGACGGCGAGCGAGATCCACAGCCAGGTGAGCCCCTTCTTCTTCCCCGGTCGCTGCTGCGGCGGCGGGTACCCGGGAGGCGGGTAGCCGGGCGCACCGTAGGGCGGAGGGCTGCCGAAGGGTGGCGTGCCGTAGTGCTGCTGCGGATAACCACCGGGCGGGCCGTAACCCGGACGCTGCTGGGGATAGCCGACAGGCTGGGTCGGCTGTGGCGGCATGGGTGGCCCCTGCCGCGGCGGCCCGTAGCCGGGCTGTTGCCCCCAGCCGGACTGGTGCGGCTGGTGTGGTGGATACGGCGGCGGGCCGGCTTCCCCCCTCGGCTGGGGCCCGGACGGTCCCTGGGAGGTCTGAAGGTTCTCGGTGCTCTGTGACGACGAAAACGGGTCCTGGGGGTTTTGCGCCGAAACCAGCTGCTGCGTCTCCCGCGAGGAGTTCTCCGGACTCGCGGCGGGCCCGAGCGCCTTGCGCGCCGCGGAGATCATTTCGCCGCAGTTGTCGTAGCGCTCCTGGGGGTTCTTGGCCATCCCCTTGCGGACCACGTCGTCGATCGCGGACGGCAGCCCGGTGAGCTGGGACACCCGTGGCGGGTCGCCGGCCAGGTGCCCCTTGATCACCGCGGGCACGTCACCGGAGAACGGCGGGTTCCCGGTCAGGCACGCGAACAGCACACAGGCGAGCGCGTACTGGTCGGTACGCCCGTCCAGCGGCTCGCCGCGCAGGTGCTCCGGCGCCGCGTAGGTGGGCGAACCGAGGAAGTCGCCGCCGCGGGTCCGGTGCCCGGTGGCACCACGGCGGGTCAACCCGAAATCGGCCACGTAGACGTGCTCGCGCGCCGACTCCCGGCTGGTGACCAGCACGTTGGCCGGCTTGACGTCCAGGTGCACCAGACCACGGTTGTGCAACGAGTCCAGCGCGTCGGCGACCTGGTCCAGCAACCTGAGCGTACGGTCCGGGGCGATCGGGCCCGCGGTGATCAGGCTGGCCAGGTCGGCGCCGTCGACCAGACGCATGGCGATGTAATGCATGCCGTCGATCTCGCCGAAGTCGTAAAGGGGCACGACATTGGCGTGGTCGATGGCGGAGGTGTTGCGGGCCTCGTCGACGAACCGCTCGCGGAATTCGGCGTCGGCGCCAAGGTGCTCACCGATCACCTTCAAGGCCACCTTGCGCCCGAGCCGGACGTCGGTGGCCCTGTACATCACGCTCATGCCGCCTTTGCCGAGCACTCCGTCTATGCGGTAGTTGCCCAACCGGCGACCGGTGAGGTCCCCCGACACATCGCCTGTCACACAGCGCAGCCTAGCCGTAGACGTCAGGAGAGCTTGCGGACGTCCGCTGCCTGGCTACGGCCGTCCCGGCCCGCCTGGATCTCGAACTCGACCTTGTCACCTTCGTCCAGAGTCCGGAATCCTTCCGACTGAATGGCCGAGTAATGCACGAAAACGTCCGGGCCGTCCGGAGACGCGATGAACCCGTAACCTTTTTCCGAATTGAACCACTTGACCGTGCCGACTGCCACGGGCGTCCTCCTTGCCACCGAAGAACACTGGGAGGCCGTGCAATCGGCTCCCGGATGCGATCACGCTACCGGAATAACGCCCACGATCAATGCCCAATTCACACGAGGTTGTCGCACTGATGAGACGTGGGCGCGTCCTGGACCAGGCCGCCCGATTCACCGAGGTTTGCGCGCCTGCACCAGGACGGGCCCCGGGCCGGCGAAGTCCAGCACCAGCCCCTCGCCCGTCCGGATCGACTGCGGCGCCGACGGATCCACCGCGCGCAGGCGCACCTGGAGGGTGTCCGGGTAGGCGAGCAGGAACCCCGGCCGGACCGTGATGATCTCGCCGCTGTCGAGCATGAGCTGGTCGACGGGGCCGGCGCAGGAGAGCACGAGCGAGCCGGTACCGCTGTAGTGCTCCAGGAATCCGCTGTCCCCGCCGAAGAGTGTCTGCAACGCCTGCCAGCCCGCGTCGTGGCGGACCGTGGACGGACGGGCGAGGAACGCGTCCTTGGCCACGCACCAGCCGGTGCGCCCGTCGAACTCCAGGGGATGGACGTCGCCCGGCCCGTCGGGGGCGAGATCGATCCAGCCGCCCTTGGCCGGCGCGGTGAACACCGACGGCGCGCCCTTCCCGTGCGCGCGCAGACCCCCGCGTGAGCCGGGCACCTCGGTGATCCCGAAACTGCTCGCGATCATCGCGTCCGAGGGCGCCTGCACCGCTTCGCCGGGCCCGAGCAGCACGCGCGCCACACCGAAGCCGGGCGTGTGCCGGGTTTGCACTCGCACTTCGACCCTCCCCCTCTCACAGCGGGGAGAGTGTTGCACGCGGGCCCGGGCGAGGGAGGATGGTCCGGTGATTTCCGTCGACGAATACCGGGCCGCCGTCACCGCGCTGCTGGGCACGGCCGCGCCGATCAGCCTTCCGCTCGCCGACTGCGCGGGGCTGGTGCTGGCCGAAGACGTGCGCGCGGGTGTCTCTCTGCCGCCGTTCGACAACTCCGCGATGGACGGCTACGCGGTCTTCTCGGCCGACGTCGCGGGGGCGTCCCCGGAGCATCCGGTGGAACTTCCGGTGACCGAGGACATTCCGGCCGGCCGCACCGACATACCGGAACTGACGCGGGGTACCGCGCACCGGATCATGACCGGAGCGCCGGTTCCGCACGGCGCGGACTCCGTCGTGATGGTGGAACACACCGACGGAGGCAAGGAGAAGGTGCGCGTCGAGAGGGCCGCCGAGCCCGGCGCGCACCTGCGGCACACCGGTGAAGACGTGCGGGAGGGCACGGTCGCGCTGTCGGCGGGAACGGTGCTGGGCCCGGCACAACTCGGGCTCGCCTCCGCCGTGGGCAGGGAGCGGCTGCCCGTCCGCCGGCCGTTGCGGGTACTGGTGGTCTCCACCGGATCGGAACTGGTGGTCCCTCCGCGGACGCTGCGGCAGGGCCAGATCTACGAGTCGAACAGCGTGATGCTCGCGACCGCCATCCGCGGCCTCGGCTGTCAGGCCGAGGTGGCGATCAGCATCGACGACGTGGCGTCCTTCCGCTGGGAGATCGAACCAAGGCTCGGGGAATTCGACCTCGTCGTCACTTCGGGCGGAGTGAGCGCCGGGGCGTACGAGGTGGTGAAGGACGCGCTGACCGGGCTCGGAGTCGACTTCACGAAGGTCGCCATGCAACCCGGCGGCCCGCAGGGAAGCGGCCGCTGGAACGGGGTGCCCGTGGTGTCCCTCCCGGGAAACCCGGTGAGTGTGCTGGTGTCCTACGAGGTCTTCCTGCGGCCTGCCCTGCTCTCCGCGCTCGGCCACACCGATGTCGACCGGAGGAGGGTGCGCGCCCGGCTGACCGAACGGCTCTCCTCGCCGCGGGATCGACGGCAGTTCCGGCGCGGCTACTACTGGCAAGCGGACGGGGAGGTGACCGGCGAGGTCGGCCCGCGTGGGGGTCCCGGCTCGCACCTGCTCGCCGCGTTCACCCAGGCGAACTGCCTGATCGTGCTTCCCGAAGAGGTCACCGAAGCACCCGAAGGCAGCGAAGTGGACGTTCTTCTGCTGTAGCCGGTGACCCGCCCCGGCGGCACGATCGCGGGGGCGCGCCCGCAACTCGCGGCTCCCACAACGACCACACCGCGCGCCCCTCTTTGCCCGCTAGCGGGGCGGCAGGGCGCCCAATCCCCAACGGCAACGCAGGTCGGACAGGAGCGCCCTGTCGACACGGTCGCGGGGCGCGCGAACCCGCGACAAAACAGCGTGACCGTTGGTAACGTTTCTCGTACGAGGGGTCAGAATCGCCGCTCAGCGGGCTAAACTCGTGGTGGATTTCCGGCATTCGCCCGCAAAGCCCCGGGCGGGTGTGTCGTCGGGGGACGCATCCGCCCGGCATTTGTTTCGGTTGTGCTGTGAGCCATCTCACTATCCTGCCCGGTCCGCTTCGCCGTGGGGACGGCAGAATCCGGGACGCGGCCCGGCTCGGGCCGGGCCTGGCGGTAGCGTGGTGAACCGAACAGGTCACTCCTAGACCAAACGGGAACCCGCACCAGATGACCCCCAACCCGCCGGAGCAGGCGAGCAATCCGATCGCGCACGCCCTGCATCTGGCCCGTGAAACCCTTCCTCCGATGCATCCCGCAGGCAGGCCCTTCGTGGCCGGTGGTCTCGCCGCCACTCTGGTCCTGCGGCGGATGTCCAAGCCGCTCGGCGCGCTGGCCGGCCTCGCCACCCTCGCCACGGCCGCGTTCTTCCGCGAACCGCGCCGTGTCCCGCCGGCCCGGGGCGGTCTCGCCGTCGCGGCGGCGGACGGTCTGGTGTCGCTGATCGAGGAAGCCGCGCCACCGCCCGAACTCGGCCTCCCGGCCACACCACGGATGCGGATCAGCGTGTTCCTGTCCGTGTTCGACGTGCACGTCCAGCGAGTCCCGGCGAGCGGAGTGATCGAGCGGGTCGCCTACCGCCCCGGCAAGTTCCTGTCCGCGGATCTCGACAAGGCCAGCGACGACAACGAGCGCAACTCCGTGCTGCTGCGCACCGACGACGGCCATGAACTCGCGGTCGTCCAGATCGCCGGGCTCGTCGCGCGCCGCATCGTGTGCCAGATCGCCGTCGGCGACCGGGTGGACGCCGGGCAGACCTACGGCCTGATCCGCTTCGGCTCCCGCGTCGATCTCTACCTTCCTCCGGGAAGCCGGGTGCTGGTGAGCAGGGGTCAGCGCACGATCGGCGGCGAAACCCCGCTCGCCGAGCTTCCGAGCAGTAAGGAATAACCCATGGTTCGCGCCATGACTCCCAGCGTCCGACTGCTACCCAACGCCATCACCGTGCTCGCCCTGTGCGCGGGCCTGTCCGCGGTCCAGTTCGCCCTGCACCACCAGTACACGCTCGCCATCGGGGCGATCGGCGTGGCGGCCGTGCTCGACAGTCTCGACGGCCGGATCGCGCGGCTGCTGGACGCGACTTCGAAGATGGGCGCGGAACTGGACTCGCTGTCCGACGCGGTGTCCTTCGGTGTCGCGCCGGCGCTGGTGATCTACGTCTGGCGCGGCGACATCCAGGGGATCGGCTGGATCGCGTCGCTGGTCTTCGCGGTCTGCATGGTGCTCCGCCTCGCGCGCTTCAACACCCTCCTCGACGTGGAGAAACCGCCGTACGCCAAGGAGTTCTTCGTCGGGGTGCCCGCCCCGGCCGGCGGCCTGCTGGCGCTGTTGCCGCTGATCGCCACCATCGAGTGGGGCGAGGGCTGGTGGTCCACGCGGCCCGTGGTCTGGCTTTGGACCGTCGCGATCGCCCTGCTGCTGATCAGCCGCATCCCCACGCTGTCGCTCAAGACGGTCAAGGCACCGGCGAAGGCCGCCGCGCCCCTGCTGGTCGTGGTGTGCCTGCTGGCCGCGGCGATCATCCAGTACCCGCTCGTCGCGCTGGCCGCGGCGCTCGTGCTGTACCTGGTGCACATTCCGTACGCGGTCCGCCGGTATCAGTGGCTGGCCGGACATCCCGAGGCCTGGGGCGTCCCGCTGAGCGAACGCCGCGCGATCCGCCGGGCCCGCGGCACGGGCCGGATCCGCCTGCGGCGGCCGAGGTTCCCGCGCGTGGCCGGCGGTGCCCGGCTGGGTGTCCGGCTGCCGCGGCCCGAGCACGTCGTCCGGAGCAGGCGCGCCTACCCGGCCGACGGAGGGGACCGCACGCGGCGCCGCAGCTGGCGGCGCATGGGACTCCGGCGCGGCGGCAACCGCTGACCCCACCACCCTCGACGGACACGCGCGCGGCGGTCACACCCCGACCGGAGGCCGACCGGTCCTAAGGTGGGCACGTGAGCGCGCCCCAGATCACCCTGACCATCCGGCACACCCCGTCCGCCCTCGATTCCCGCCGCGGCATCGTCCGGTTGCACCGTGAGGTGCTCGACGCGCTCGGACTGCGGGCCTGGGACGCGGTGCACCTCACCGGTGCGCGGGTGAGCGCGGCGCTGGCCGTTCCCGCCGACGCCGGGGGCATGCCCGGCGTGGTGCTGGCCGACGACGTCACGATGTCGAACCTCGGGCTCGCCGAAGGCGCGGAGGTGGTGATCGCGCCGGCCAGGGTGGCCGGCGCGCGCACGGTCACCGTCGCCGGTTCCCGCCTGGCCAGCGCCTCGGTCTCGCCGCACACGCTGCGGCTGGCGCTGATCGGCAAGGTGCTCACGGTCGGGGACGCGGTGTCACTGCTGCCGCAGGATCTCGCGCCGCCGCCGGGCTCGGACGTCGCCTCGGTGCGGGGCCAGCTGTCCCGGGCGATCGGCGCGACCTGGACCAGCGAGCTGCTCACCGTCACCTCGACCGAACCCAGTGGCGTCGTCGCGGTAGGACAGTCCACAGTGGTCGAATGGCGGGACTCGGTGACCCGCGCGGCACAGGTTCCCGATCCGGGTCCGGCGAAGACCACCGAAGAGTCCATTATGGACTACATCGGCGCCGAGACGGTTTCCGAGGAAACGGTGGTGCCGGTGACAGGCCTGGTCGGTGTGGAAGCGCCCGCGCGGAGGCTCGGTGAGTGGTTCGATCTCGCGTTCCACCGTCCCGACCTGCTGGCCCGGCTCGGCACTTCGGCACGCCTCGGCGTGCTCCTGTCGGGTCCCGAGGGCGTCGGCAAGGCGACGCTGGTGCGGTCGGTCGCGGCCGCGGAGAAGGTGCGGGTGGTCTGCCTCGCCGCCCCGACCATCGCGGTGCTGGAACCCGGAGCGGCGGCAGGCAAGCTGCACGAGACCCTGGCCAGGGCGACCGCCGAGAATCCCACGACGCTGCTGCTCACGGACATCGACGCCCTCCTGCCCGCGTCCCAGCCACCGCCGGTGGCGACCATCGTCCTGGAAGAGTTACGGGCCGCACTGGCGAAGCCCGGTTTCGCGCTGATCGCGACGACGTCCCGTCCCGAGGCGTGCGACCCCCGGCTCCGGTCCGCCGACCTGCTCGACCGCGAACTGACCATCCCGTTGCCGGACGCGAAGATCCGGACCGAGCTGCTGCGCGTGCTGCTCAAGGACGTACCGCTGGAATCCACTGTGGACGAGGCGGCGATAGCCGCGCGGACACCGGGTTTCGTCGCCGCGGACCTGATCGCACTCCGGCGTGACGCCGCGGTGCGGGCGGCGTTGCGCCAGCGCGACGCGGAGGAACCGCGCGTCGGCCAGCAGGACCTGCTCGACGCACTGGAATCCGTCCGGCCCATCTCCATGTCCACTTCGGACACCCTGGCCACCGGTGGGCTGAGCCTGGACGACGTCGGCGACATGACGGAAATCAAGCAGTCACTCACCGAGGCGGTGCTCTGGCCGCTGCGTTACCCGGACTCGTTCGCGCGACTGGGTGTCGCGCCGCCGCGCGGGTTGCTGCTGTACGGGCCGCCGGGTGGCGGCAAGACGTTCCTGGTGCGAGCGCTGGCGGGCACCGGCGCGTTGAACGTGTTCGCGGTCAAGGGCGCGGAGCTGATGGACAAGTGGGTCGGGGAATCCGAACGGGCCGTCCGGGAGCTGTTCCGGCGCGCGGCCGAAGCGGCACCGTCACTCGTCTTTCTCGACGAGATCGACGCGCTCGCGCCCCGGCGCGGCCAGTCCGGTGACTCCGGTGTGGCCGACCGGGTGGTCGCGGCGCTGCTCACCGAACTGGACGGGGTCGAGCCGATGCGGGAGGTCGTGGTCCTGGGCGCGACCAACCGGCCGGAACTGGTCGACCCGGCGCTGCTGCGGCCCGGGCGGCTGGAGCGACTGGTTTACGTGCCTCCCCCCGATGCCGGCGCGCGAGCCGCCATTCTCCGCGCGAGCGCGAAGAACACCCCACTGGCGTCCGATGTGGACATCGACGACATCGCGTCTACTTTGGACGGTTATTCGGCGGCCGACTGCGCCGCTCTGGTCCGCGAGGCCGCGCTCACCGCGATGCGAGAGTCGCTGGAGGCGACCGAAGTGACCGCGGCCCACCTCGCCAAGGCGCGCGAAGCCGTCCGGCCCTCGCTGGACCCGGCACAACTCGCCGCGCTCGAGGCTTACGCGGAAAGCCGCCGGAACTCCTGAGTCGCGCTCAGCCGTCCTTGGTGTGCGCGCCGTCCTTGGTGTGCGCGCCCTGGTAGTCGTTGGTGAGGATGACGATCACGCCGGGGCTGGAGCCCTTGATGCCGTCGAAGCGCTCCTGCGCCTGCATGCCGAACGCCGCGGCCAGGGCCTTCGCGGCGGTTTCTTCGTCGGTGCCCGGGGTATAGTACGCGGTCGTCGTCGGGATGATGCCGGAGGAGTAGGGGGCCACCTGGGTGACGTTCCAGCCGTCCGCGCGGAACTCGTCGGCGGCGCGAGCGGCCAGGCCCTGAATGGTGCCGTTGTTGTAGACCCGCACCGGAACCCACTTCGCGTCGGTCTGCCCTGGCTTCGGGCCGGCGGGGCCGGGAGGCGGGGCGGGCGCCGGAGTCGTACCGGGCGGCGGAGGGGCGGGAGCGGTGCTGCCGGTGCTCACCGAAGGAGCGGGCGGCGGTGGCGCGCTGCCCGGCCCCGGCCCCGGCGCGGCACTGGCCGAAGTGGACGGTGCCGCGTTCTGGGTCTGCCCGCCGCCGCTGGTCGCGGTGACCACGCCGATCACGCCTGCCACGAGTCCGACACCGATCAGCACCACACCGGCCAGGCGGGTCGGCCGGGAAAGTCCCTGCAAGAAGCTCATCGTCCCTCGATCCCCAGCCGCCGCGCCACCCGCTTGCGCGCTCGCGCCGACCGCGTCTTGCGCAGCCGCTTGACCAGCATCGGATCGGCGCGCAGGGCTTCGGGCTTTTCGAGCAACTGGTTCAGTAACTGGTAGTAACGGGTGGGGGACACACCGAACTGGTCGCGGATGGCGTTCTCCTTGGCGCCGGCGTAACGCCACCACTGACGTTCGAAGGCCAGGATCGCTCGCTCGCGGTCAGAGAGCCCGCCAGCCTGGCTGGGCTCGTCCCCACCGCCCAGGCTCTCCGCGGCTTCCATCCGACTCCCTCAGTTGGCCGAACCACACCGTGGTTATTTCCGCGGCCGCCATTCAACCATGCGGCCGGGCGGCCGTGGGGGGATCACGGCCCGGCGCGTCACGCCGCTCGGCTCGGTACGATCGCGGGTTGTGACGATTCACCCCATCCTCATCGCCGGTGATCCCGTGCTGCACAACCCGACCCGGGAAGTCGACCGGTTCGATGACGAGTTACGCACGCTCACCGACGACATGTTCGAGACGATGTACGCGGCGGAGGGCGTCGGGCTCGCGGCGAACCAGATCGGTGTCGCGCTGCGCGTGTTCGTCTACGACTGCCCCGACGACGAGGGCAACCGGTTCAAGGGACTGGTGGTGAACCCGAAGCTGGAGACCTCGGAGGTCCCGGAAACGATGCCGGACCCGGACGACGACTGGGAGGGCTGCCTGTCGGCGCCGGGCGAGTCCTTCCCCACGGGCCGGGCCGCGTGGGCCAAGGTCGCCGGCTTCGACCTCGACGGGAACCCGATCGAAGTGGAAGGCACCGGCTACTTCGCCCGCTGCCTCCAGCACGAGACGGATCACCTGGACGGCTACCTGTACCTGGACCGGCTCGTCGGGCGGCACGCGCGCGAGGCGAAACGGATGCTGAAAAAGAACAAATGGGGCGTTCCGGGACTGTCGTGGCTTCCCGAACCCTCCGCGGAGGACGAGAGCGGGTAGCGAAGTCCGCGTTTTCGCCCAGCGTGAACGGACGGGCCACACCGGGTACATCGAGCGCACACTGGGTTGTAACGGTGTAAGCAAGGTGTGGGCACTTGTCCCAGCGGGGTGCGGGGCCGTGTCCCACCGAGCACGGGGTGGTGGCTCATGGATTCCGAAGCGCTCGACGCCTACTCGCTGGCCGTGACCACCGTGGCGGCCGAGATGACCCCGCACGTGGCGAGCGTGCGGCTCGCCCGCGGTGGCGGCTCGGCGGTGGTGTTCGCCGACGACGGGCACCTCATCACCAACGCGCACGTGGTCGGCCGCGACCGGCGGGGCACGGCGACGTTTTCCGACGGCACCGAACGGTCTTTCGCCGTGGTGGGCACCGATCCGCTGTCCGACCTCGCCGTCCTGGCCACCGAAGGTGACGCGCCCGGCGCGGCCCGGCTCGGCGACGCCGACAAGCTCGTCGTCGGGCAACTCGTGGTCGCGGTCGGCAGCCCGCTCGGGCTCGCGGGGTCCGTCACGGCCGGTGTGGTGAGCGCGCTCGGCCGGTCGCTGCCGGTGCGGACCGGCAACGCGGGCCGTGTGATCGAGAACGTGATCCAGACCGACGCCGCGCTGAACCCGGGCAACTCGGGCGGCGCGCTGGCCGACTCCGCCGGACGCGTGGTGGGCGTCAACACCGCCGTGGCCGGGTTCGGGCTCGGTCTGGCCGTGCCGGTCAACGCGACCACGCGCCGGATCATCGACACGCTGCTCGTCGAAGGCCGGGTTCGCCGGGCTTACCTCGGGGTGGTCGGGGTGCCCGCACCGCTGCCCGACGAGGTGGCCGAACACACCGGTCAGCGGGCCGGGTTGCGGGTGGTCGAAGTGGTGCCCGGCGGTCCGGCGCAGCAGGCCGGGCTGCACGCGGGCGACCTCATTCTCACCGTCGGGCGGGCGCGGGTGGCCGACGCCCAGGACATCCAGCGGCAACTGTTCGGCGAGGTGATCGGAACCCGGTTGCCGGTGACCGTGCTGCGCAACGGCGCGATGGTCGACGTCATCGCCAACCCCGCCGAACTGGCCGCTTGACAGCTCCGAACGCCGCGGACATCCTTGCCTCAGGCGTTGATCCGCCGCCCAACCTCCTTCGGTTCTCCCCGGCAGGGCCGCTCGGTGGAGGCAAAGGGGAGCACATCCTCGGATCGTTGTCATCCGCCTGTCACGGGCTCGTTCGCCGGGGGTCGAGTCGCGTGATGCCGAGGGCCTGAGATGACAGCGAACAAGAACTTCAAGCGGCGTGTCCGCGAGCGCGCCCGCCGCACCGGTGAGTCTTACACGGCTGCTCTCAGCCACCTTCGGCGTTTGCACAGCGAGGAGAAGCTGATGCGGCCGGACGAATGGCAGCGCATCGAAAAGACCGATTTCGGCTACGCCGTCCTGATTCCGCAGGGCTGGGCCGAGCGACCACCAGATCTGAAGAACAGTCCGTGGGAGACGGCCCGCTTCATCGACCCGTCCGACCGGCGGCACTCCATGACGGTCTTCCGTAGTCCCACGCGAGCGAACAGAACCGCTCAGGAGGCGGCCGAGCGGGTCCGGCCCGCACTGGAGTCGTCCGGTTTCACCGACTTCGAACTCTCGGGGTCCACGCTCGCCGAGCGGCCGGCCGTGCTGATGAAGTGCGCACGGCACGACGCGGGACGGGTTTGGACGATCCACGAGTACATCGCGGTCGTGGACATGGCGGTCTTCTGCCTCGTCTGCGGCTCGATCGTCGTCGACGAGGACGCCCCCCTCTTCGAAGCCCTGGTCGACGGCTTCGAACTGACCGGGTAGCTCGTTCACCCACACGCGCCTCAGGAGCACCATCTAATGGAAGCAAGGTGTGTTTACTACGGATGATCCGTAGTAAACACACCTTGCTCCGATACGGGGCAGCGGGTGTTGGCGGTGGGCCAGTCCGGGTGTGGTTGTGATCGGCTGCACTTGAGGTCCGTGCTCAGGCATGGCATGGTCGGTGGACAAGTCAAAACGCGGGAGCTCGCGCCTTGGCGGGCTGAGAGGGTGGCTGGTGTCCGTTCGGACCAGGTGCCACCGACCGCCGAACCTGACCGGGTAATGCCGGCGTAGGGAGTGATTTTTCGTGACCACACTGGAAAACGACGTTCAGCCGAGCGTGACCACCGGGCCGATCACCGGTTCGGTCAAGGTGTATCACGAGACAGAGTCCGGCCTGCGGGTTCCCGCCCGCCGCGTGGCACTGTCCAATGGCGGCCATTTCGACATCTACGACACCTCCGGGCCCTACACCGACCCGGACGTGAACATTGACGTCCACAGTGGACTGTTTCCGCTCCGGGCGGACTGGGCGGAAGGGCGTGGGCACAACACCCAGCTCGGCTGGGCCAAGGCGGGCGTGATCACCCGGGAGATGGAGTTCGTGGCCGCGCGTGAGCGGGTCAGCCCGGAGTTCGTCCGCGACGAGGTGGCGCGCGGTCGTGCCGTGATCCCGGTCAACCGCAGGCATCCGGAGAGCGAGCCCGCGATCATCGGGAAGAACTTCCTGGTGAAGGTCAACGCGAACATGGGCAACTCGTCCGTGTGGTCCTCGGTCGAGGAAGAGGTGGACAAGATGGTGTGGGCGGCCCGCTGGGGCGCGGACACCATCATGGACCTCTCGACCGGGAAGCGTATTCACGAGACTCGCGAGTGGATCCTGCGCAACTCGCCCGTGCCGGTCGGCACGGTGCCGATCTACCAGGCGCTGGAAAAGGTCGGCGGTGAGCCGGAAAAGCTGTCCTGGGAGGCTTACCGGGACACCGTGATCGAGCAGTGCGAACAAGGCGTGGACTACATGACCGTGCACGCCGGGGTCCTGCTGCGGTACGTTCCGCTGACCGCCAAGCGCGTGACCGGGATCGTCTCGCGTGGCGGCTCGATCATGGCGGCCTGGTGCCTGGCGCACCACCGGGAATCGTTCCTCTACACGCATTTCGAGGAACTCTGCGAAATTCTGCATGCCTACGATGTCACCTTCTCCCTCGGCGACGGCCTGCGTCCCGGTTCCATCGCCGACGCCAACGACCGAGCCCAGTTCGCCGAGTTGGAGACCCTGGGCGAACTGACGCACATCGCGCGGAGCCATGACGTGCAGGTGATGATCGAGGGTCCCGGCCACGTGCCGATGCACAAGATCAAGGAGAACGTGGAGCTGGAGGAGAAGCTCTGCGGCGAGGCGCCGTTCTACACGCTGGGCCCACTCGCCACCGACATCGCCCCGGCGTACGACCACATCACCTCCGCCATCGGCGCCGCGCAGATCGGCTGGTACGGCACGGCGATGTTGTGCTACGTCACCCCGAAGGAGCACCTCGGCCTGCCGAACCGGGAAGACGTGAAGACCGGCGTGATCACCTACAAGATCGCCGCGCACAGCGCCGATCTCGCAAAGGGGCACCAGTACGCGCAGGAATGGGACGACGAACTTTCCAAGGCGCGCTTCGAATTCCGCTGGAACGACCAGTTCAACCTCGCGCTCGACCCGGACACGGCCCGGTCGTTCCACGACGAGACGCTGCCCGCCGAACCCGCGAAGACCGCGCACTTCTGTTCCATGTGCGGGCCGAAGTTCTGCTCCATGCGGATCACGCAGGACGTCCGCAGGTACGCCGAAGAGCACGGATTGTCCACAGTGGATGCCATCGAAGCCGGGATGCGCGAGAAGTCCGAGGAGTTCGGCGAGCACGGCAACCGCGTGTACCTGCCGATCGCCGACGGGCAGGACGCTTCGTGAACGCGACCCCGCGCACCGCACTGACCATCGCCGGCTCCGATTCCGGTGGCGGCGCGGGCATTCAGGCCGATCTGCGCACCTTCTTCGCCTGCGGGGTGCACGGGATGACCGCCGTCACCGCGGTCACCGTGCAGAACTCGCTGGGCGTGGAGGGTTTCACCGAGATCCCGGCGGACGTGGTCGCCGCGCAGATCAAGGCCGTCGCGGGTGACATGGGCGTGGACGCGGCGAAAACCGGGATGCTGGCGACCGCGGACATCATCCTGGAGGTGTCGAAGACCCTCGACGAAGCCGACATCGGACGCGACGCGCACAGTCCGCTGGTGGTCGATCCGGTCGCCGCCTCGATGCACGGGGATCCGCTCCTGCGTGAGGAGGCGCTCGAAGCGATTCGCACCGAACTCTTCCCGCGCGCCACGGTGGTCACGCCGAATCTCGACGAGGTCCGGC
This sequence comes from Amycolatopsis pigmentata, assembly GCF_042684065.1. Classification (NCBI taxonomy): domain Bacteria; kingdom Bacillati; phylum Actinomycetota; class Actinomycetes; order Pseudonocardiales; family Pseudonocardiaceae; genus Amycolatopsis; species Amycolatopsis pigmentata. Next base: position 253,060 of record NZ_JBHUKR010000007.1, read on the forward strand.
TGCTCACCGGCCTCGAGGTGACCGACCGGGACAGCCAGCGCCGCGCTGCCGACGCCCTGCTGGAGTTCGGGCCCCGGTGGGTCCTGGTCAAGGGCGGTCACCTCTACGACGACCCGGAGTGCGTGGACCTGCTCTCGGACGGAGTGCAGTACCTCGAACTGTCCGGCCGCCGCTACGAAACACCGCACACGCACGGCGGCGGCGACACCTTCGCGGCCGCCATCACGGCGTCGCTCGCCCTTGCGCTCGGCGTCCCCGACGCGGTGGCCGAAGGCAAGCGGTTCATCGAACGTTCGGTGGCCGAGTCCTACCCGCTCGGCGGGGGCGTCGGCCCGGTCTCGCCGTTCTGGAGGCTGGACCGAGGATGAGGGCCCGGGCTCCCGCCGAGACGATCCGGGCGCGCGAGTGCCGAAGGCTTCGCGCGGGGAAAGAGTTCTGACGCGGCAACGCGGTCGACCCGGTGGGACGTCCACCGGGTCGACCGCGCGAACGTGCCGATCAGCTCCGTGCCCCCTCGGGCTTCGGGATTCCAACGCAGGGGAAGCGGTCGGAGTCGTACACCCGTTCTTTGGTGGGGCCGCACAACTCCATGCTCCCGACGATGTCGGCATCGTCCGCGATGTGGAAACCGACAACGCCTATCAGGGTCTCACCGGCCTTGACGTCGGTCCGGGTGATGCCCACCGCGGACCAGGTCCGGGAGCGCCACGTGTTGTCGGCGATTTCCCCTTCGAGCCCGGTGGCCGGGTTCGCCTTGCGGAAGCAGAAATCGGGGGTGCCGGTCGAGTACTCGTCGCAGGTCCCCTTTCCGAGCTTGAACTTGGCCTGCAGGAAATCGAGCCTGGCCCCTCGCACGCCACGGTCGGCCAGTTCGCCGGTCACGGCGACGTAGACGGCGAGGTAGTGCTCGCCCGGCTGGGCCGACTTTCCGGCCAGTTCCGGGGTCCACACCACGTCGATGGGCTTCACCTGAATCCCCACCGGCGCGCCTGGTTCCGTGGTGACGAGAGCCTGGCCGGGGAAGTCGGGGAACGCCGTGTATTTCGGACCGGACTTGCTCGTGGCCGGGTTTCCGGGCGCTGGATCGCCGGTGCCCGTCGAGGCGTTGCCACCTCCCGCGCACGCGCTGACCAGTACCGCGAGGCCCGCGATGACCGCGGGCAGTGAACGTGTTGCCATGTAAGGTCCTCCGTCGCGACGATCGCCGGTCAGCTCCGGGAGCCTTCCGGCTTCGGGACCGGAACACACGGGAAACCAGCCGTGTCGACCGAGTCCTCCTTGGTCGGCCCGCACAGCTGGATGCCGTCGATGTTCTCGCTGTCCGCGATGCCGAAGCCGACAACGCCGATCGCGGTCTCGCCCCGGTCGAGATCGTCGCCCAGGGTGGAGTCCGCCTGCCAGTCCTGGTCGCGCCAGGTGTGATCAGCGACTCCGGTCTTGAGGTCAGTGGCGGGGTATGCCTCACGGAAGCAGTACTGGGGGACCTTGCCTGGCGAGTACGAGTCGCAGCTCTTCCGGGCCGTGTTGTCGTAACGGAGCCGCAGATACTTGATCTTGGCCTTCGGTACGCCGCGATCGGCAAGCTGGCCGGTTACGGCCACATAAACCGCGACGTAGTGCGTTCCTCCCTTGGCCGGCACACCGGCCAGTTCGGGGGCCCAGACCGCGTCGACGGGCTTGACCTTTATGCCCAGGTCCAAACCCGGTTCCGTGGTGACGAGGGCCTGGCCGGGGAAGTCGGCGAACTGGGTGTGTTTCGGGCCCGGCTGGGCCGTGACCGACGTACCGGACGCCGGATCACCTCCGTTCGTCGCGTTGTTGCCACCGCCGGAACACGCGGTGACCAGCAGGGCAATGCCCGCGACAAGCGCGGGCACGAGCCGAGTCGACATGTGATGCCCCTCAGTCGGATCAGTGTGACATTCCAGTACTGACTGTCACTGCGACGCGGTAGGGACCGAAACCGTTCCCCGGAAACGGGGTTTCCGCGTCGCGGGATCGTGCCGATAGGAGAGACTGGCTCCCATGACCGACGCGAGCCCGCCGACCGCACTCACCATCGCCGGCTCGGACTCCGGGGGCGCGGCGGGCCTCCAGGCCGACCTGCGAACGTTTCTGACCTGCGGTGTGCACGGTCTCGTCGCGGTCACCGCGGTGACCGTGCAGAACACCCTCGGGGTGCACGATCGCGCGGACCTGCCCCCGCGGATCGTGGCCGGGCAGATCGAAGCGGTGGCCGCGGACATGGGCGTCGGCGCGGCGAAAACCGGCATGCTCGCCTCCGCCGAGATCATCACCGCGGTCTGCCAGGCCTGTGACCGGGCCGGGATCGGGCGGGACGGGGAGGTGCCCTTCGTCGTCGATCCGGTGGCCGCGTCGATGCACGGGCATCCGCTCTTCGACGAGGATGGCCTCGCCGCGCTACGAGACCTGCTCCTGCCTCGCGCCACCGTGCTCACGCCGAACCTCGACGAGGTGCGGCTGCTCACCGGCCTCACCGTCACCGACCGCGAACTGATGCGGAAGGCCGCGGTCGCCCTGCACGCGCTCGGCCCGCGCTATGTGCTGGTGAAAAGCGGCCACCTCACCGAAGACCCCGAGTGCGTCGATCTGCTCTACGACGGCGAGGATTTCCTCGAACTGCCGGGCAAGCGAGTGTCCACTCCGCACACGCACGGCGCCGGCGACACGATGGCCTCGGCGCTGACCGCCGGGCTGGCGCGCGGGATGACGGTGCCCGAGGCCGCGCGCTTCGGCAAGTGGTTCGTCGCGAACGCGGTGACGCACTCCTATCGCATGGGCGCCAAGGTGGGTCCGGTCTCGGCTTTCTGGCGCCTGGCAACGGAAGATCGCCCCGCGAACGGCTGAGCGTGCCACCGCCTCGACGGTTACACCACCGTCTTCGACGTAGTCGGCGCGCCGGAACTATTCGACGAGAAGGGCTTCGAGTGCGGGCAAGGCGGCCCCGAGCGCGTCACGGTAGCTCTCGGGAAGCCGTTCGATGCGGCGGTTCAACTCATGTACCCGTGTCGACCGCACACCGAGCAGCGTGCGTTCGCCTTCCTCGGTCGCCGTCGCGAGCCACGCCCGCCGATCGACCGGATCGGGCTCGCGGGTGGCGTAACCGGCGTCGACCAGCGACGCCACGATCCTCGACATGGTGGCCGCGGCGACACCTTCCTTCGCGGCGAGATCGCCCAGCCGCATCGGCCCGAGTGCGACGAGGGTGGCCAGCGCGGAGACCGCCCCGTGGCCGGGGCCCGGGCTGCCCGCCTGCCGTAGCGCCCTGGACAACCTGCCGACGGCCAGGTACAGCCGTCCCGCGACGTCTCCGGTTGACGACTCGTCCACCTTCGAGCTCCTTCTTTCTTCGGACGCCGCCGCGTGGCGGGCCGGGCGGGTGTCCGGCGCGAGGAGATGGTCCCCCGACCAGGGTGCGGATCACCATACGTGTTCCGCGGGACGAACCTCGGGAAGGTCGTCAGCGCGGCGGGCTCGACGCCTGTGCCCAGAAACGCTGAGGGACCCGGCCGGCGCCCCTGGCCAGCCATCCCGCGTGAACGGCCGCGCGCATCGCGGCCGCCATCCGCTCCGGGTCCTGCGCGCGGGTGACCGCGGTCGACAACAGCACCCCTTCGCAGCCCAGCTCCATGGCGAGCGCGGCGTCGGAGGCGGTACCGATGCCCGCGTCGAGGATGATCGGCACGCCGGCCCTGGCCACGATGAGCTCGATGTTGTGCGGGTTGCGGATGCCGAGCCCGGTACCGATCGGCGCGCCCAGCGGCATGACCGCGGCGCATCCGGCCTCCTCCAGCCGCAGGGCGAGCACCGGGTCGTCGTTGGTGTAGGCGAGCACGGTGAACCCGTCGGCGACGAGTTGTTCCGCCGCGTCGAGGGTTTCGATCGGGTCCGGCAGGAGCGTGCGGTCGTCGGCGTGGACTTCGAGCTTGATCAGATCGGTGTCGAGCGCCTCGCGGGCGAGGCGCGCGGTGAGGACGGCCTCGGCCGCGCTGCGGCAGCCCGCGGTGTTGGGCAGTAACCGGATTCCCAAGCGCCGCAACAGTTCCAGCACCCCCGAGCCGCCCTCGGTGTCGGCGCGCCGCATGGCCACAGTGGTCAGTTCCGTCCCCGACGCGACCAGAGCCCGTTCCAGCACCGAGAGGTTCGCCGCGCCACCGGTACCGATGATCAGGCGTGAGGACAGTTTGTGCTCACCGATCGCGAGCGTTTCGTCGAGCATGTGTTTCACCCACCTTGCACCGCGGTCAGGATCTCCAACTTCGCGCCCGGTGGCACGACCACCTCGGCCCACGCGCTCCGCCGGACGACCTCACCGTCCAGCGCGACCGCGACACCACGCGCGGTGGCACCGACGCTCTCCAGCAACCGGGCGACCGTGGTCCCTTCCGGGACGGTCCGCCAGTCCCCGTTGACCTGAACTTCCACTTCACTGCCCTTCGTCACGGTGGCGATCGAGCCGCGCGGGCTCCGCGGCTTCGACCCCCTCGGGTGGCTTCTCACCGGCCAAGAACGCTACGACGGCGTCGGCGGTGACCGGCGCCATCAGCAGCCCGTTCCGGTGGTGACCGGTGGCGGCGAGCACGCCGGGAGCGAGTTCACCGATGAACGGCATGGTGTCCACGCTCGCCGCGCGTAACCCCGCCGCGGTCTCCACCAACTCGAACTCGGCGATGCCGGGAAAGATCCGTTCGGCGCTGTCGAGCAGCTCGCGCACGCCGCCGGCGGTCACGCTCTCGTCGAAACCGGCCTCGTACTGGGTCGCGCCCAGCACGAGTTCGCCACCCGCGCGGGGCACGAGGTAGACCGGCCGTCCCTCCACGACCGCGCGGACGGTACGCGAGGGCGGGGGCAAACTCGTCCGGCGCGCTCGCAATCGGAGGATCTCGCCCTTCAACGGCCGCACCGCACCGGCGAGCGCCGGGTGGAGGCGCCCGCTGTGCGCACCCGCCGCGACGACGACCACGTCACACTCCACCGTGCCCGAACCGGTCGTGACCACGCCGGACTCGATGGCTTCCGCCTTTCGCTCCACGAACTCCACGCCGTGCCGCGCGGCCGCGGCGTGCAGCGAGCGCAGCAGCTTCCGGTTGTCCACGGCCAAATCGCCGGGTACGAGCAGACCGCCCCGGACCGCCCCGGCGAGGCCGGGCTCGACGGCCCGCAGGCGCCTGCTGGTGATCTGCTCGACGGTTCGTCCCACCGAGGCGAGATAGTCGGCCAGAACGGTGAGCTGACCCGCGTCACCGCGGTCGAGGGCCACCACGACCGTCCCTTCGGTGGACAGCCCGGGATCCCCGCCGTCGGTGGCGAGCGCCCGCGCGAACTCCGGCCACCGGCGCAGCGATTCCTCGCCGAGGCGCAGCGATTCCTCCTCACCCGGCCAGGCTTCGGTGACCGGCGCCAACATGCCGCCCGCGACCCAGGACGCCCCGTATCCGGGGCGGGGATCGACGACCGTCACCGGATGCCCGGCGGCAGCGGCCCGCCAGGCCACGGACAGGCCGATCACCCCGCCACCGACGACGGCGACCTTCCGCCGGGCGGCAACGGCCCCGGCACGGCTGGTGCTGGACAAGAGAATCACGCTCCCTGCGCCGGCATGATCCGGATCAGGTTCCACGGTCGGAGCGGCTCCGGCTCCCTCTCAGCCCGTGCCCCGGGCTCCCGTGCGGACCTTTCCAGCATACTCGCTGAACATAAGGCCAAACGCGAGGTTGCCGCATTGGTGGGGTGGACGCACCCGCGAAGCTACGGGGACGGGGAGGCAGGTCGCCGTACCGCGCAACTGGCGCCCCACGGGGATCTCACGACCTGGCCACCCGTCCACGTGCGCGCGTTCTCAATAAGGCAAGCTGGAGAAACTATGCCTGGTCTTGACGGTGAGCAGCTCCGGAAACGGCTTTCCTCGGCACAGTTGTACCTGTGCACCGACGCGCGCCGGGACCGGGGCGATCTCGCCGCGTTCGCGGACGCCGCGCTGTCCGGCGGTGTGGACATCATTCAGTTGCGGGACAAGGCCGACGGTGTGCCGCTCGAGGCGAAACAGGAGCTCGCGGCACTCGAAACGCTCGCCGAGGCATGCGCGCGGCACGGTGCGCTGCTCGCCGTGAACGACCGCGCGGATGTGGCACTGGCGGTCGACGCCGACGTCCTGCATCTGGGCCAGGACGACCTGCCGGTCAGCGTGGCCCGCCGGATCCTCGGGGACGGACCGTTGATCGGCCGCTCCACCCACGCGACCGAGGAGGCCCGGACGGCGGCGGACGAGCCCGGTGTGGACTACTTCTGCACCGGCCCGTGCTGGCCGACTCCGACGAAGCCCGGCCGTCCCGCACCGGGCCTGGACCTGGTGCGGGAGGCGGCGGGCTTCGGCACGTCCCGGCCGTGGTTCGCGATCGGCGGGATCGACGAAGCCCGGTTGCCGGAGGTCCTCGCGGCGGGCGCGGAGCGCGTGGTCGTCGTGCGCGCCATCACGCAGGCGGAGGACCCGGAGGCCGCGGCTCGCGCGATCCGTCGACGGCTTGCCGAGTGACGGGCTTCACTTCCGCATGTGCCGTCCCCAACAGCGTTCGGTCGAGTGACCGAACGGCAGGTACCCGGGGTGGGCGTCGAGGTCGTTGGGCTTGTTGTCCAGACCTCTTCCCGTTCGAGCGGAAATGTCCGTCCGGCCGGCGAAATCGGAGTTTCGAGCTTCCTCAGGCCGCGTGCTGGTAGGACGGGTAGGTCAGGTAACCCGCGTCGCCCCCTTGGTAGAAGGTCGCCTCGTCGACCGGAGCGATCGGCAGCCCGGTGCGCAGGCGCTCGACGAGGTCCGGATTGGCGAGAAAGCCGCGGCCGAAGCTGATGAGGTCGGCGCCCAGCCCGAGCCAGTGGTCGGCTTCGGCACGGCCGGCCTGTTTCGGCCCCATCGGCAGCGTCGGGTTCACCATGAAGGTGCCCGGCCACGCGCGGCGCAACTCGACGAGGATTTCCTCGTCGATGGTCGCTTCGAAGTGCACGTAGGCGATCTCGAGGCGGGCCAACTCCGCCAGCAGCGCCTGGTAGAGCTCGGGCGCATCGGTTTCCTCGACGCCCCAGAACGTCGCTCCCGGAGAAAGACGAATGCCGGTCCTGGCCGCACCGATGGCCTCGACGGTCGCGGAGACGGCTTCGACGGCGAACCGGACCCGGTTGGCCACCGACCCGCCGTAGCGGTCCGTGCGCAGATTGGCGTTGGACGAAAGGAACTGCGAAATCAGGTAGCCGTTGGCACCATGCAGTTCGACCCCGTCGAAGCCGGCGTCGATGGCCCGGCGCGCGGCCAGGGCGTAGGACTCGGCCTGCTCAGGAACTTCGCTGGTGTCCAGCGCGCGCGGGGTCGGCGCGGACTGGGGACCGCTCGGAGTGAACACTTCGCCGACCGCCGCCACCGCCGAGGGCCCGACGGGCACCGTGCCGGTGGTCTCGGGATGCGAAACCCGGCCGCCGTGCATGATCTGCGCGAAGATCCGGCCGCCGTTGGTGTGCACCGCGGCGGTCACCGGGCGCCACGAGGCGACCTGCTCGTCGGTGTGCAGTCCGGGCGTGCCAGGGTTCGACTGCCCGATCAGGCTCGGCTGCACACCCTCGCTCACGATCAGGCCCGCCGTCGCTCGCTGGGCGTAGTAGGTCGCCATCGACGGCGTCGCCAGACCTCCGGCGGCCGCCCGGACCCGTGTCATCGGGGCCATCACCGTCCGGTTGGGCAAGGTCAGTTCGCCAAGCCGATAACTGTCGAACAGGGTCGTCACGTCAGGCTCCTTCGTAGTTCGTGACGCCCGGAAAGCGGGCGCATGCGTTACGCTAAAACCTGACATTGACGTCAGATGCAAGAGTTATGTCACGGGTCACAGCGGGAGGACGACGTGCGGATCGGGGAACTCGCCTCACAGGCCGGGGTCAGCGTCCGGTCATTGCGCTACTACGAAGAGCAGGGGCTGCTGACCAGCACGCGCAGCGCGAGCGGGCAGCGGCACTACCAGGAAGACGACGTCGAGCGGGTCAGGTTCCTCCAGCGCTTGTACACCGCCGGGCTGTCGAGCCGCACCATCGCCGAACTGCTGCCGTGCGTCGATTCACCCAGCGAGGAGACCAGCGACGCGGCATTGGCACGGATGGCGCAGGAGCGCGAACGGCTTTCCGAACACATCGACGACCTCATGCGCACCCGGGACGCTCTCGACGGCCTCATGGCCGGCGCCCGGGCGCATCGCGAGGGTCTGCGGGTCAGCGACTCGACGGAGGCGCACTCGATGGCGCACTGACGGACGACGATGGCGGGCTCGTCGTCGAGGTCGCGGGAGAAGACCCTGGGGAGACCGTCGTCGTGGTGCTGGTCTCGGTCGTCGTCGTGCTGACAGGTGGAGAACTGCCGGCCGGTTCCCGGGTGACGGTCGCCGGAGATGACGGGGCCGTGGCCGGCGCGGAGGGTGGTGGGCCCTGGATGAGCTGGCCGACCGTGGTGCCCGTGCCCCCCGAGACGGCATGTCCGGTGAGCGCCTCGAACCCGGTGATCGCCAGGATGCCGACCGCGAACGCGACCACGCTGAGCCCGGCGGCCAGCATCCAGCGACTCGCCCCCCAGGGCTTCTTCGGCCGCACCGCGCCCGACGGAGACGACACCGCCGTCGGATCGCCCGTCGACGGTGAAAGGAAAACCGTGGGCTCCTCGCTCGACGCCCCGCCCTGGCCCGGCCGCGGCAGGTACACGGTCTCGTCGTCAGGGCGCGGGGCGTCCGGCCGGACAAGCGGGTTCGGAGGCGGGGGTGGTGGCTCCAGCAGCCGAGTCTCCTGGCGGAGCCGGGTATCCGGGCCCGCCAGGATCATCCTGGTCTTGCGGGCGGCCTCCCGCGTTCTTCGCAACGACCGCAGGTAGACCTCGCTACCGATCGTGGTGATCACGCTCGCTACACCCGCTCCGGCGATCGTTCCGGCGACGCCGAGCGTCGACCCCAGGAACGCCGCGGTGACCGCCGCCAGCGCCGAGGCGCACACCTGCGCCGGTTTGAGGCCCTTCTCTTTGGAGTTTTCGGCTTTCTGAACCATGGTTCCGTTCTGCTCGCGCACTTTTACCAATCCGACCTCACGCACGTTCAACGGGGTAACCCGCCGGATAACTTCCTATTCCGGCGGATTCGTGAGCATTGCCACTCAATTGTCCACAATAGACACACGAACGAAGGGACTACCTGGTGGCGCGCAGGTGGGTCGGCGGTGAGGCGACTCCGCAATGCAGGCTCTCGGCCGGTCGCGCGGCCGGCGGAGTGGGCTCTTTTCGCTTACCGAGAACGTCGTTCCGCACACCGGATCCCAGCAGTCCGCCGATGATCGCCAAAACCGCGCAGACGAGCAACGAAACGCGCCATCCGGCGGTCAGCGCGGCCGGGTCGGCGTACGACTCACCGGTCAGCCCGGCGATGGCGGGCAACACCGCGATGGCCAGCAGGCCGCCCGCCCGTGCGATCGCGTTGTTCACCCCGGAGGCGACCCCGGCGTTCCGGTCCGGCGCGGCCGCCAGCACGGTGGCGGTCACCGGCGCCACCACCGTCACCAGACCCAGCCCGAACACGATTACGGCGGGCAGGACCACGCCGACGTAGGACGCGCCGGGGGCGATGCGCAGCATGAGCAGCATCCCGCCGGCGATGAGGAGCGGCCCGATCACGAGTTGTGTGCGCGGTCCGACCCGCTGCGCCAGCGCGCCGGACCGGCTGGAGCCCACCAGCATGATCACGGTCACCGGGAGGCTGGCCAGCCCCGCGACGAGAGGCGAGTAGCCCAGCGAGACCTGCAACTGCAGCACCAGCAACCAGAACACGCTGCCCAGCGCCGCGTAGACGACGAAGGTCAGCCCGTTGGCCAGGGTGAAACTCCGGTTGCCGAACAGCGACGGCGGCACCAACGGGTCGGCCGAAGTGAACTGTGACCGCACGAACGCGGCCATCCCCGCCACACCGAGCACCGCGCTGACCAGCACCACCGGACTGGCGGCGCCTTGCGCGGGGGCTTCCACGAGCGCGGCGGTGATCCCGGCGAGGCCAAGGGCGCCGAGCGCGGCCGCCCGGACATCCGGCCGCTGCCCCTCCCGCTGGTCACACGATTCCGGGACATACCGGCGGGTGAAGAACACGCAGGCCGCCGCGATGGGCACGTTGATCAGGAACGCCAGGCGCCAGGACCACACCTGGACCAGCAGACCGCCCACCAGCGGACCGACCGCCGCCGCGAGTCCGCCGAACCCGGACCAGGCGCCGATCGCGCGGGCGCGGTCCTCACGGGCGAACGCCGTCTCCAGGATGGCCAGCGAGCCCGGTGTCAGCAGCGCTCCACCGACGCCCTGCAGCACCCGGGTCGCCACCAGCATCGACGTCGACACGGCCAAGCCGGACAGCACCGAGGCCACGCCGAACCAGACCACGCCGATCGTGAACACCCGCCGCCGCCCGTAACGGTCGCCGAGCGACCCGGCGATCAGGATGAGCGAAGCCAGCGCGAGCAGATAGCCGTCGAGAATCCACTGCAGTCCGGCCACCGAAGCACCGAGTTCGGTGCCGATGCGGGGCAGCGCGACGTTGACGATCGTCCCGTCGAGCATGGCCATCCCCGAGCCGAGGATGGTCGCGACGAGCACGCCGTGTGCCTGGCCACTGCCCCACCGGACGGTCATGGCCTGGTCAGTGTGGTAACAAATTTATAACGATCTCCACGATAGATCGAGCGCACGTACTCCACCGGCTTCCCGTCCGTGGCGAACGAGTGCCGCGACAGCAGCAGCATCGGCATCCCGACATCGGCACCGAGCAGGTCGGCCTCCTGCGGCCCGGCCAGCGCGGTCTCGATGGTCTCCTCGGCTCGCTCCATCTCTACACCGTATTGGTCGTGCAGGGCCTCGTACAGGGATCCACCTGCGGAAACCGTCCTGCGCAGCCCTCGGAAGCGCGCGAGCGGGAGATGCGTGGTCTCCAGCGCCATCGGCTCGTTGTCGGCGAGCCGCAGCCGGCGCATCCGCAGCACCTTGGCGCCGGTCCGGATGCCCAGCAGTTTGGCCAGGTCGTGCTCACTCGGGAACTCGTCGATCTCGAGCAGCTTCGACGACGGCTCACGGCCCTGCGCCTTCATATCCTCGGTGTAGGAGGACAACTGGAGCCGCTGGGCCAGCTTCGGCTCGGCGGCGAAGGTGCCCTTGCCCTGGACCCGGTGCAACCGCCCCTCGGCGGTGAGGTCGGCGAGCGCCTGCCGGACCGTCGTCCTCGACACGGCGAACTCGGTCGCCAGTGAGCGCTCGGTGGGGATGGGAGCGCCCGGGGGCAGAGCGTCGAGGAGGTCCAGGAGATGCTGCTTCAACGCCCAGAACTTCGGCTCGCGCTGACCGCGCGTGATCGTGTCCACCATGACTCACTCCTCCTCGAACCCACACACCCAGTGCAGCAAGAAACTACCCTTTTCGCATGCTGGCCTGCTCGGGGTAGCGTTGGTCTAGACCTATGAAGGGATGTCGATGGCTTCGCCCGGACAGCACATGGCCGCCGAGATCGCCGAACAGCCCGCCGTGCTGGCCGGGTTGGTGGCTCGCCGCACGGAGTTCGCCGAGGTGGCGAAGGTGATCGCGCGACGACCGCCCCGGTTCTCGTTGCTGGCCGCCCGCGGCTCCAGCGACCATGCCGCGTTGTACGCGAAGTACCTGATCGAGGTACTCCTCGGACTACCGGCCGGGCTAGTCTCGCCGTCGACCGTCACACTCTACGGTGCGCGTCCCGATCTCCGTGATGTGCTGCTGATTTCGGTGAGCCAGAGCGGCGGTTCACCCGATCTGGTCGAGTTCACCGAGACCGCGCGCGAACAGGGCGCGCTGACCGTGGCGGTGACCAACACCCCGGGCTCACCGCTGGACCAGGCGGCCGAACTGACCGCGCACCTCGGTGCCGGCCCCGAGCGGGCCGTCGCCGCGACCAAGACCTATTCGGCCACCCTGCTCGCCCTGTATCTGCTCCTCGACGCCGTCCGGGGCGGCGACGGCCGCGACGCCGCCGGACTGGGCGAACTCGCCGAGCAGGCGCTGGAGGCCTCCGTGCAGCGCGCCGTCGACCGTTACCGGTTCGTCGACCGGGTCATCACCACGGGCCGGGGCTACTCCTACGCGACCGCACTCGAATCCGCGCTCAAACTCGCCGAGACCAGTTACGTCGCGGCCCGTGCCTACAGCGGTGCGGACCTGCTGCACGGTCCGGTCGCCGCGATCGACGAGGACACCGCGGTCCTCGCGATCACCGGCTCCGGCCGGGGTGGCGAGGCCATGCGGCACGTGCTCACCGCGGTCTCGGAGCGCGGCGCCGACGTGCTCGCCCTGGGCTCGGCGAGCGAGCAGGTGCCCGCTTCGGTGCGTTTGCCGGTGCCTTCGGTCCCCGAAGAGCTGGCGCCGGTCCTGGAGGTGTTGCCGGTGCAGAACCTGGCCCTCGGCCTCGCCCTGGCCCGCGGCGGCGACCCCGACCGGCCCCGCGGGCTGCTCAAGGTGACGAAGACGCGATGACGGTGGAGTTCGGAGATCCGGTGCCGGCGCGGCAGGGCTTCGTCGTCGGCGTCGACGCGGGGGGCTCCTCGACGCGTGCGCTGGCCGTCGCAGGCGACGGGGCCGTACTCGGCCGCGGCGGTGCGGGTGGCGCCAACCCGAACTCCCATCCGGTGGAACTCGCCGCGGCACGAATCGGTGAAGCGATCACGGCCGCGGTCACGGCGGCCGGCATCGAACCCCAGGCAGCAAACGCTTGCGTCATCGGGATGGCGGGGAGCAGCAAGCTGACCGACCCCACCGTGGCCGCTCTGTTCGACGACACGTGGCGAACGCTCGGGCTCCCCCGGGTCCTGGTGCTCTCCGATGCGGAAGTCGCCTTCGCCTCGGCCACGTCCGCCCCGGACGGCACCGTGCTGGTGGCGGGCACGGGCTCGATCGCGGGCCGCATCCGGCACCACCGCATGGTGGCCACCTCCGGTGGCTACGGCTGGCTGCTCGGCGACGAAGGTTCGGCGTTCTGGCTGGGACGGGAAGCGGTCCGGCGAACACTCGACGAACTCAGCGGCGGGAAGGATCTCGGCGCGCTGTCGAGGTCGGTGCTGGCCGAAACCGGGGTCGATCCCGGCGACCGGCTTCAGGCTTGGCGTGGGCTCATCACCGTCGCCAACAGCGAGCCACCGATCCGGCTGGCCCGCTTCGCCCCGCTGGCCACCGCCGCACCGGACGGTGACCCGATCGTGGAACGCGCGGCCACTCTCCTGGTGGACCTGGCGATGGCGACCCGTGACCAGGGCGAATCGACGCCGGTGGTGCTGTGCGGCAGCGTGCTTGCCGGACCGGTCGGCGCGAGGGTGCGGGAAAAGCTCGCCGGGCACGAGGTCCACACCAGCGCCGACGGGGTGATCGGCGCGGCCTGGCTGGCGGCCGTGGAGGCGTTCGGACGGAAGGCCGTACGCCCGGAAGCAAAAGATTTGATGAACTGACCGCCCGCTGGACTGTCCGGTTCGGTGCCCCTCGCGTACCGTGGAACGTGGCCCCCGGACCTCCCCCTCGCCGGGGGCCGTCTTATGCCCGCGGTCGTCCAGTCCACCGCCGCGGTGGTGGCGCCTTCGCGCCCGAATCCCGGCACCGCCCACAGTGGACAGCCGGCACCGGTTCGGGTGCTTTTGGTAAACCTGCGCCTACGTACTGTCGGGAGAACATATCCGGCACCCGGACGGGCGAGATATTTGCCACACGATCGGGGCTATCACCGGTAATGGTGATGCGCGACCAACCGATTGAAGAAGAAACTATGTCTTTCCATCCACCGGGTCGTGAACCGCCGGTGGCGTAGGTCGGGATGACCGGAGCACCCTCGCGTGTTGCACTGGGCATTCAGGCTGGCGAAAGGGGACCGCGGCGTGTATGGCTACGAAAGCTACGTGGCATTGGGGGACAGCTTCACCGAAGGTCTCAACGACGCGCTTCCCGACGGCGCGTTCCGTGGCTGGGCCGACCGGCTCGCGGAGATCCTGGCGGCGGGAAGACCGGGCTTCCGGTACGCCAACCTCGCGCTGCGCGGGAAGATGCTCGCCGAGATCATCGCCGAGCAGGTCCCGATCGCCCTGGAGGTCCGGCCCGACCTGGTCACCCTGTGCGGCGGCGGCAACGACGTGATCGTGCCCGGCACCGACGTCGACGAGATCTGCCGGCAGATCGACGAGGTCGTCGCGCGACTGCGCGGCGCGGGCATCGAGGTCGTGCTGTTCAACGGTCCGGACCCGAAGGTGCTGTCGGTGGTGAACGTGCTCCGCGGCAAGATCGGGATCTACAACGCGAACCTGTGGGCCATCGCGCACCGCCACGGCGCCAAGGTGGTCGATCTGTGGGCCATGGACGTGTTGCGCGACCACCGTGCCTGGAGCGACGACCGGCTGCACTTCACCTCCGAGGCGCACCGGCGGATCGCGCTGCGCACGGCCGAAGTGCTGGAGGTACCGACCTCCGAGGACTGGCGCGAGCCGTGGCCCGTCCTCGAGAACCACGACAACTGGATCGCCTCGCGCCGCTCGGATCTGGCGTGGACCAGGGCCCATCTGCTCCCCTGGATCAGCCGCCACCTCCGCGGCCAGTCGATGGGTGACGGCCTCGCCCCCAAGCGCCCCGAACTCTCCCCGCTCACGCCGCTGCCCGCACCCCCAGCCGAGGACCGCGCCACCGCGACCTGACCCGCCGGCCCGGCGCCCTGGTTTGTCGAGGAAGGAGTGTTTGCTCGGCCGGAGGCGGCGACGGTGGCCGCCCACCGCGTTGATCGTCCGCCGGAGGCCGCTGCACGCGGCCGGGCACGCTTTTCGTCCGGCCGCCGATTAGGCACGGATGATCCGTAGTAAACACTCCTTGCTTCCGAATCCCCACCCGTCGCCCACCACCACCCTCAACGGAGACGCTGCGCGTCGCTGCTAAATTTCTGGGCATGCCGCTCCCGCATTGGACCCTGGAGGGGCTTCTCCCACCGGGGCGGCTCCCCGCCGATCTTGCCGACATCTACGAACGCCTGGTCTTCGATGCCCCGCACCAGAACGAACGCGAAATCCTGTTCAGCGCCCTCAACAGCTACCTCGGCGCGGTCGCGAGGATCATCCCGTCCGGGCGTGCCTGGATCGGCGGCGCGTTCATCGCGCGCACCGAAGCCGTGCCGAGTGGTCTCGACGTGGTGCTGATTCCCGACGACTGGGGCAGCCTCAAGCGCATGACCGGCCCGGCCCGCGGATCCCTCTACGGCCTGCTCACCCTGCGCGGAGTGATGGTCGGCAGGCCCGCGATGTACCTGGACAAGGTTCAACCGGTCGGCGGCCTGCTGGACGGTTTCCTCTGCTTCCCCGGCGACGAGGAGACCTGGGCCCGGACCTGGTCCGACCAGGGCGGGCGCGGTTTTCCCGAGGTGGTGTGGTGATGGACTTCCGCCGGATCGCCGAAGACATTCCGGGCGGCACCTGGCTGGACGACCTGGCGCGCGCGTCCGCGATGGCCGCGCACGCCAAGTTCGAACGCACCACCGCCTCGCCGCTGCTCAAGGTGTCGATGCTCGGGCCCACCCATCTGGACGCCTACACCTTTTCGGACATCAGCCGCGCGCTGCAGGACGCGACCGCGAAGATCGGCCACATCATCCGGAACCCGCAGGGGGAGATCACCTACGTCCAGCCGGCCGACCGGGACAAGGCGCCGCTGCTGCAACGCGGCCAGGCGGGGAACACGATCTTCTTCGGATTTCCCGAGCCCGCGGCCGATGACGCGCTGATCCATGACGGCATCGAGACCCTTTCCGAGCGCGCGGTCAAGGAACTGTGCGACTTCCTGCCCGCCAACGGATCCGACGAAGGCGCGCTGGACGCGGTGCTGCTGCAACGGGACACCGTCCGCAACGCGGTCAGCGACATCGTCAACGCGGTCGTCAAGAACACCGGCATCGGCCTCGAGCTGACCCCGACCTCCGGCGAGGAAGTGGCCCGGAGCATGACCCTGGACCAGGCGAAGGTGCTGCACAGCAGCCTGCGGGAGTCGAGGGAAGCGGTCGGCTACGAGACGGTGACCGGCAGGCTCGACGGCGTCCGCACCCGGCGGAGGATCTTCTACCTGGAGCGGGAATCGGGCGGCACGATCCAGGGCGCGGTCTCGCCGGATCTTCTCGGCCAGATCAAGGAAAACCTGGACCGGCCGGTGACGGCCCGGCTGCGGGTAGTGCGCACCACCACCATCGACGGCAGGCGTGGCCGACCCGTGCACGAGCTACTCGCGATCACGCCGGAAGTCACGCTTTTCACCCAGTGAACGCCGACGGTCATGGGTGTCGAGATGCGACGAATTGTGGGAAATTTCCTGCCGTAAGACGAAAGTAGGCGACCGTCTGACGCTCCCCCATTGCGTCAGACGGTCTAAAGCGAACCCTACGCCAACAGCAAAACCGGAGACTAAGAATTCGCTAACCGATGCTTCAAGCGGCCTTTCGCGGTAGAGCCGCTCTCTAACCGCGATCGAGGGACTCCAGTTCCGCCAGCACTCCGGGCGCCGGCCTCGGGGCCACCCTCCGGTACAGGTCGCGGGACAGGACGAGCTGCACCCGGGCCTCCTCGACGTCGCCCCGGGCGCGCATGATCCGGCCCAGGGTGAGCCGGGAAACCGCTTCCTGGAGCAGCAATCCCCGGTTCTCGGCCATGCCGATGGCGGCTCGCGCCCGGCGCTCACCCGCTTCGAAATCGCCGGCGCTCAGATGCAGCGCGGCGAGATTGTTCAGGGAAACGGCCACCGAACTGTCGTCTCCGAGTCTCCGGTCGACCTCCAGCGCGGCGAGCTGATGCTTGACCGCCGCCGTGTGGTTTCCGGCTCTTCGCTCCGCTTCGGCGCAGGCGTTCAGCGCTTGACCGTGCAGGTGGAGGTCGCCCGCGCGCAGGGTCTCGGCGACCACGCCGAGCAAGCGGTCGATCGCCTCGTCGTACCGTCCGTCCAGGGTGAGCGCCCAACCGAGGTGGACCTCCGCCGAGACGATCAGCCGTGCCTCGCCCAGCGAGTTCGCGATCTCCAGCGCTCGCGCGGCGTCGGCGAGACCGTCGGCGGCGAGCTCGAAGGTCAGCGCGAAGGCGCACCGGGAGAGAAGCATCCAGCAACGGGCCTCGCCGCTCCCCGATGCCTCGGCCGAAGCCGAACCGAGCGACACCAGCCGGGTCCACTCGTCCCACAACGGGCGCACCTCGCGGTAGGTGTGCACCACGCGAGCCAGCCGCCACACCTCGTCATGGTGCCCGGCCGCCTGGGCGGCGGTCAGGGTCTGGAGCAGGTTGGGCCACTCGGCGGCGAACCACGCGAGCGCGTCGTCGACGTTGCCCGGGTCGGGCGTTTCCACCGCCAGGTCCCGGAAATCGAGCGGGTCGACCACGTGCGGCAGACATCGGCGCGCCCGGTCGGCGGCGGCTCGGTAGTACCGCATCGAGCGGGTGAGGACCAGCGCGCGCTCCTCGGGCGTGACCAGTTCCCGCTGGTAGAGCCGCACCAGGTCGTGCTGGGTGAACACGTCTCGGCCATTGGAGATCAACAGATGGTGTTCGGCGAGGATCCGCAGCCGGCGCCGCGCCTCTGCCAAGCCGATCTCCCCGGTCACGGCGACCAGATGCGAGCCGAAGGTGTTCGCGGTGAGCGCGCCGAGAATCCGGAAGGTCTCCGCCACGTCCTTCGGAAGCCTGCGGCGGGACACGTCGAGCGCGGCGCGGACACCGGCGTCGTCCACGTCCAGCGCGGTCAGCCTGGTGCATTCGCTGGCGAGCTCCGCCAGAAAACCCTCGACCTCCCAGGGCGGACTCGTGGCCAGGCGCGCTCCGGCGATACGCAACGCGAGGGGCAGATCCCCGCACAGTTCGGCGAGTCTTTCGTGATGCTCCGCCGCGTCTTCACCGGCGAGGGCCGCGATCAGCCGGACCGAATCCGGCCGGGAGAGCGGGTCCAGTCCACGCACCTTGGCGGCGTTCGAAACGACCAGGCCATCGAGGCGCGCCCGGCTCGTGATGAGGGCCGTCGACCCGCTTCCGGGCGGCAGGAGCGGGCGCACCTGGTCGGCGTCGGCCGCGTCGTCGAGCACGACCAGCATGCGGCGGCCCGCGACCAGCGACCGGTAAAGCGCCACGCGCTCGGCCGGCCGCTCGGGCAGGTCCGCGAGCCGGACACCGAGACCCAGCAAGAACTGGGAGATCACTTCGGCGGGTTCGGCAGGCGGATGGTGCGGGTCGAACCCCGCCAGCGCGGCGAACAGCACGCCGTCCGGGAACCGCGCGGCGGCCCGGTGTGCCCAGGACAACGCCAGCGCGCTCTTCCCGACCCCGGCGATGCCGGTGATCACCACGACGGCGCCGTCACTCAGCCCGTCGAGCCAGTCCAGTTCGGTGCGCCGCCCGGCCAGCGCGCCGAAATCCCGCGGCAACTGCCGGGGCACGATCCTGGCGAGGTCGACCTCCACGCGTGGCGACGGCAAGGTGACCGGTGCCGCGAGGTCGTCGTTGAGGATGCGCTCCTGGAGTTCACGCAGTTCGGGTCCCGGGTCGATACCGAACCTGCTCGAGGAAAACCGGGCCGCCTGACGATAGGCCTCGAGCGCGTCGGCACGGCGGCCCGAGTAGTACAGCGCCCGCATGAGCTGACCCACCGTGCGTTCGGCGCGCGGATTTTCTCGCACCACGGCGGTCAGTTCCGCGATCAGCTCGGCGTGACGGCCGAGGACGAGTTCGACGTCCACCCGCGCGCCGTGCACCGCCATGCGCAGATCCGTGAGTTCGGGCGCACGCACCGAATCCGGCACTCCGGACAACTCCGGCCCCTGAAACAGGGCATATGCCTGGGAAAGCACCGAAGCGCGGGCGAGCAGCGGCATCCGGGCGGCCCGGTCGAGCAGCGTCCGCGCCCGGTGCACGTCGATCCGCTCGGGATCGATCACCAGCCGGTAGCCGGGCGAAGCCGTTTCGATCCGGGCCGTGTCCGGTTCCTCCAGCGAGCGGAACGCACGCCGGAGAAGCGAAACGTTGCCGTGCACGATGGTCCGCGCGCTGGCCGGCGGACTGTGGGCCCAGAGCGCGTCGATCAGGTCCTCGAGCGCGACGATGCGGTTGGGCTCGAGCGCGAGCAACGCGAGCAGGCCGCGCACGCCGGGGCCGCCGACCGCCACCGGGCGGCCGGAATCGAGTAGTTGCACCGGTCCGAGAAGCTGGATGCGCAAGCCGTCCCCCACGGCCACCTCCCAGCCGGAGACTATTTCACACGAAACGGCCCCACGCCACTGGTCCCGATCCGGTGGCGTAGGGCCGTTCCGATGAAACTGGTAGCGGGGCCGGATGCTCCCCGCCGTTGCCGGCATATGGCGACGGGGACTCACCCCGAGCTAAGGAGAACCCGGGCCGCCGGCCGGCAAAGGGGCCGCTCCGGGCTCGTCGCCGTCGCGGTGGCGACACGGTAACAGGCTGCTACCCGCTTGCTACAGGCGACCCGCGCAAGCGAGTTTGTGATGTGCGCCCGACTCGTCGAGCACGCGTCAGGTGAGTCAGCGCGTCACCGGGGTGAAGTCACGGGAGGCGATGAACGCCGGCCGCGGCTTGGCCGCCCCGAAGGGATCCACGAGCGCGTTCTCCACACTGTTGAACACCAGGAAGATGTTCGACCGCGGGTAGGGCGTGATGTTGTTGCCCGAACCGTGCATGATGTTCGAGTCGAACCACAGCGCCGACCCCGCGGGCCCGGTGAACTGGTCGATCCCGTACTCCGCGGCGAGCGTGGTGATGTCGTGCTCGGTGGGCACGCCGATCTCCTGCTCCTTCAGCGACGCCTTGTAGTTGTCCGCCGGCGTTTCACCGGCGCACTGCACGAACGTCCGCTGCGAGCCGGGCATGACCATCAGCCCGCCGTTGAACGGGTAGTTGTCGGTCAGCGCGATGGAGCAACTCACCGCCCGCGGCCGGGGCATCCCGTCCTCGGCGTGCCAGGTCTCGAAGTCGGAGTGCCAGTAGAACCCGGTGCCCCGGAAGCCGGGCATGTAGTTGACCCGGCTCTGGTGGATGTAGACGTCCGACCCCAGGATCTGCCGTGCCCGGTCGAGGATCCGGGGGTCACGGACCAGTTCCGCGATCAGCTCGCTGATCTTGTGCACCTCGAAGATCGAGCGGACCTCGCCGCTGCGCTTCTCGGTGATCACGCGCTCGTCGGCGGCGAGTTCCTGGTCGCCGGAGAGCCGGACCAGCTCCTGCCAGTAGGTCTGTACCTCCGCCGGAGACAGCAGCCCCTCGGCGATGTGATAGCCCTTCGCCTCGTGCGAGGCGAGCGTGGCCGGGTCGACCGGCCCGTCGCCAGGGGCACCCCAGACCGTCGGATCGGTCCGGTCGATCGGATGTACCTTTCCGGTCACCCGGGTCGGGTAGAAGTCTTCGACTCCGGTGTCGATGATGGTCAACGCGATCCCTCCTATACGCTCGCGGGTTCGTCATCCTCGGTCACCAGGGGGTACACCCCGTGCTCGTCGTGCACCTCCCGGCCGGTGACCGGCGGGTTGAACACGCAGACGGTGCGCATGTCGGTTTTCGGCCGCACCTGGTGCTTGTCATGGTTGTTGAGCAGGTACAGGGAGCCGGGCTTCAGCTGGAAGGTCTCCCCGGTCTCCTTGTTGGTGATCTCGCCTTCGCCCTCGAAGACGAACACGGCCTCGATGTGGTTGGCGTACCAGAAGTCGTTCACGGTCCCGGCGTAGAGCGTGGTCTCGTGCACCGAGAATCCGACCTTCTCCTTGGCCAGCACGATGCGCTTGCTGCGCCAGTTCGGCGTCTGGATGTCGGCTTCGGTGTCGGTGATCTCGTCGAGAGTCCGGACGATCACGTGCGCTCCTTGTCTTGGCTGTACTTATTTGGCGAGTACGGATTTGACGGATTCTTCGATGATGGCCAGTCCCTCGTCGACCTCCGCGTCGGTGAGGGTCAGCGGCGGCAGCAGCTTCATGACCTCGCCGTCGGGCCCCGAGGTCTCCATCAGCAGGCCACGCTCGAACGCCGCCGCGCACACCCGGCCGGCCAGCGCGCCGCTGGTGAACTCCAGGCCACGAGCCAGACCGCGGCCCTTGGCCGTGAGTTCGGCGTCCGGGTAGCCCTTCGCGATGCCGTCGAGCGCGGCACCGAACCGTTCGCCCTTGGCGCGCGTCGACTTCTCCAGTTCGTCGTCGCTCCAGTACACCCGCAGCGCCTCGGAGGCGGTGACGAACGCCGGGTTGATGCCGCGGAAGGTGCCGTTGTGCTCGCCCGGCTCCCACACGTCGAGCTCGGGCTTGATCAGCGTGAGCGCGAGCGGAAGGCCGTACCCGCCGATCGACTTCGACAGGCACACGATGTCCGGCACGATCCCGGCCTCTTCGAAGGAGAAGAACGGGCCGGTCCGCCCACAGCCCATCTGCACGTCGTCGACGATGAGCAGGATCCCGTGCCGGTGGCACAGGTCCGCCAGGCCACGCAGCCAGTCCACGCGCGCGGCGTTGATGCCGCCCTCGCCCTGCACCGTCTCCACGATCACCGCGGCAGGCTCGTTCAGCCCGCTGCCGGCGTCCTCCAGCAGCCGCTCGAAGTAGAGGAAGTCCGGGTACACCCCGTCGAAGTACTTGTCGTAGGGCATCGGGGTGGCGTGCACCAGCGGGATCCCGGCGCCGCTGCGCTTCATGGAGTTCCCGGTCACCGACAACGCGCCCAGGGTCATGCCGTGGAAGGCGTTGGTGAAGTTGATGACCGATTCCTTGCCGGTCACCTTGCGCGCCAGCTTGAGCGCGGCTTCGACCGCGTTCGCCCCGCCCGGCCCGGGGAAGATCACCTTGTAGTCGAGGTCACGGGGCGCGAGGATCTTCTCCTGCAACGTCTCCAGCAGATCCCGTTTGGCGACGGTGAACATGTCGAGCGCGTGGGTCACGCCGTCACGCGCGAGGTAGTCCAGGAGTGCCTGTTTCAGCTGGGGGTTGTTGTGCCCGTAGTTCAGGGCACCCGCCCCGGCGAAGAAGTCCAGATAGGCGTTGCCGTTCTCGTCGTAGATCCGGCTGCCGACCGCGCGGTCGAAGACGACCGGCCATCCCCTGCTGTAGCTGCGCACCTCGGACTCGAGCTCTTCGAAGATACTCACTGAATTCCCATCTCCCGACTGATGGTTGGTTTTCCTTGCTAGGTCAGGGAAAGCGGTCCGATACGGAACAGGTCCTCCTGCTCGTGCGCCTCGCCGTCGGACGGGAAGTCCGTCCGGGTGAACAAGGTCGAGCTTTCCAGGGCCGCGTCCCACCGTCTCGCGAACGAGGTGAACAGGTTGATCGACGCCTTGTTGTCGGGCGTGATGGTTGTCTCGAGATAACGCACGCCCTGCCCGGTCAGCCGTTTGAACAGCTCGTCGAGCAACGTCCCGGCCAGGCCCTGGCCGCGTTGCGACGCGTCCACGGCCACCTGCCACACCAGCGCCGTGTCCGGCGCCTGTGGTCTACGGTACGCGATCACGAAACCAACCGGCGAACCATCCACTTTGGCCACAACGGATGTTTCGGCGAAATCACGGCACCACAACAGGTACGCATAAGGCGAGTTGAGATCCAACTTCTGGGAATCCCGTGCGATTCGCCACAGCGCGGCACCGTCGGCTTTCGTTGGAGATTCGATCAACCGCGTTCCGGACATGTCAAAAGAAACTAACAGAGTCTTTTATCCAGTTCAGCGCGACGCGCCGGGCGCAGGCTACCTACCTGCAATGACAATGAAACGCTGTGATAATGCCAACAAAACCATTGTGATCACGCCGGAAAACGTGGTAAGCGCCGCGCGCACCACCCTCGGCGCTTACTGACTACAGAAAGCGCCGAAGCGTGTTGTCGTGTTACAAGGTAGTGGTGGCGCTCACAGCGCGCGACTTTTCGCCGGATCGCAAGCCGCCCAGAAGCGGGAGCCGAACCCCGAGATGCGCGCCGTCCGCCGGACCAGTTTCCCCCGTTTGGCCGAGGCCAGGGCCGTGCGAACGAGTGAAGAGGTCGCCAAAATCTCGTACTGGGCGCCAAGTTCGGCGTTTTCCCCGTCGATGTCGACCAGGCCCAGACCGGCCAGTCTCGTCAGGTAGGCAGGCACCTCTTCGAGCAGCACGACACCGGCCGCCTCGCCCACGGTGGATGCGTTCCGTAACACCACGCGGTCCCGGCCGACCACGTCGACCGCGGGAAACGCCACGCCGGTGGCCAGCACCGACACGATGCGTGCCTCGTCCGGCGTCAGCTGCCGCAGCACCGTGACGTAGAGGTCCTCACGAGCCTGTTCATGGTCGAACTCGGCGGAGGCGTCCAGCAGGTCCTTCATCGCGACGCGCAGCGGGTCGGCAGCGGAGACCGCGCCGTCGGGATCTCCGAGCGCGGACGAGCCCGCCAGCACCACTCCGACGAGCCGGGCCGCTCTCCGCAGCACACTTTCGTCTTCGCCGGCCACCCGCCGAGTATCGCAGCTGTCCACGGTCGGCTGTCCAGGTGACCGCGGAGCGCGGCCACTTTCCGTCCAGCGGCACGCCGACCCAGCACACAGGGTGACGATCACCTTGGGTACCAAGGTGAAAACGTATGGTGATCACCGTTTCGCCGCAGCCGGTGGGCATTATTCCGCCGCTGCCGGTCAAGAATCTTTTTCGCGGCCGTCACGGTGGCGGTGATCCGTTTCACGACCGTCTTTTTCGGAGTACACCCGGTGCCGAGAAAAGATCGGCGAAATTCCGGGTGGTCACGGTTTCGGGGAGGAGGAAATCCTCGCTGTGACGGAATCCCCGGCGCCGATGGCGCCGGGGAACGTCACTGGTCCATTATGGACAGACCCGCACCGGTGTCACACCCGCTCGGGGTTGTTCTCGGCCGGCAGGCGGAGCACGGGCAGCGCGTGCTCGATCTGCTCGCGGTCCGGCTCCAGCCACGGCGGAAGCTTGAGTGCCCGGCCCAGCTCCAGAAGGGGCTCGTCGACCGAGAACCCGGGTTGGTCGGTGGCCACCTCCAGCAACGTGCCGCCCGGTTCCCGGAAGTAGATCGAGCGGAAGTACTGACGGTCCAAAATGGACGTCACCGACACGCCGCGGTCGACCAGTTCGGCCCGCCAGGCGGCCTGGGTGGGCTCGTCGGGTGCCCGCCAGGCGACGTGATGCACGGTTCCGGCGGCGACCAGACCCCGCGGCGCACCCGGGGTGACGAGGATGTCGACGATCGCGCCCGGCCCGCCCTCGCCCGCGCTGAACCGCAGGCGGTTGCCCTCGGAAGTGGTGAAGCTCAGTCCCAGCTCGCGGAACATCTCGGCGGTCGCGTCCTCCTCGGCCACCGACAGCGTCACCGAATGCAGGCCGCGGATCGCGTGCTCGGCGGGCACGTGGCCGTTGTCCCATGGATCGCGCGGGTCGCCCTGCGGATGCGCGACCAGTGCCAGCTGGAGGCCGTCGGGATCATGGAAGGTCAGCACGTCCTCGCCGTCGCGGCCGGCGATCCGGCCGGCGCTCACGCCCGCCTCGGTGAGCCGCTGCTGCCACCATCCGATCGAACGCTCCGGCACGGAGAACGAGGTCGTGGTGGCCTGCCCGGTGCCGCGGCGGCCGCTCGGCGCGTCCCGCCACGGGAAGAACGTCATGAGCGTGCCGGGCTTGCCCGACTGGTCGCCGTAATAGAGGTGGTAGGTGCCCGGGTCGTCGAAGTTGACGGTCGTCTTCACCAGGCGCAGACCGAGGGTGCGCAGATAGAAGTCGGCGTTGCGCTGCGGGTCGCCGCCGATGGCGGTCACGTGGTGCAGGCCGCTGGTCTTGATGGACATCCGGTCCTCCTTCGAGGGGCGTATCTCCAACGTAACCCGCAAACCTCTCGCGCGCAAGATATCTTCCCGAAAGATAAAAGCGCTATAGTGTCCCTGTGGCCGATGACGACGAGATCGTGACCTGGTGGGGCCTGGTGATCGAGGGCTATCTGGCGACCCAGGAGGCGCTCATGCGGGAGATCGCCGAGCGCTTCGATCTCACGCCCGCCACCTTCGACATCCTGTTGCGTCTCGTCCGCACCCCCGACCACCAGATGCCGATGACCCGCCTGGCCACCGAGGCCGCGCTCTCCAGCGGCGGGTTCACCAAGGTCGCGGACCGGATGGTCGCCGCCGGCCTGATCCGGCGCTCACCCAGCCCGGACGACCGCCGGGTCACCTTCGCCTGCCTGACCGAACACGGCCGTGACGTCGCGGAGAAGGCGCGTCAGGCGTGCGCTGAGATCCTGCGGCGCCGCGTCCTGGACCCGCTCGGCCCCGAGGGTGCCGCGTCCCTGGCGGAAACCATGCGGTCCCTTCGCGAGGTCAACGCGGATTGAGCCGGGCGAAGGCCGGTTCCGCCGCCTGGGTTCACGCAACACCAGCACTAGAATCGATTCGGAGGTCATCTCCATTTGCCAACCCGAGGTAGTGCATGATCGCCGACAAGCCGCTGCGGGCCGACGCCCGGCGCAAGCGCGAGGCCCTGCTCGCCACGGCCCGAAAAGTCTTCGACGCCGGAAACTTCTTCGACCTGCGCTTCGATGACTTCGCTTCCCTGGCCGGGGTGGGCACGGGCACGCTGTACCGCCACTTCCCCACCCGGGAGGCGCTGGCCGAGGCCGTCTACCGCGAGGAGGTCGCCACACTGTGCGAACGCGCCCGCCGGCTCCAGGCCACCATGCCTGCGGACGAAGCCCTGGCGACCTTCCTCCGTGACATGGTCGACCACATGGACGCCCATCAGGGCCTGGCCCGGACGTTGGCCACGCTCATGGCCGATCGCTCGAGTGCCCTCGCCGAGGGCAGCCAGGCACTGGAGCAGGCTGTCACCGACATCGTGGCCGCCGCCGTGCGGGACGGAGCCATCCGCGACGACGTGGAAGCCGGTGCCGTCATGATGGCGCTGCACGGCATCGGCGCGGCCCATGACCGCCCCGGTTGGCGGGCCGAGGCCGACGGTGTCATCACCCTCGTGCTGGACGGAATGCGCCGCCGGCAGTGAAGTCCCACCACCACACCGCCGTTGCCATTGCGCCATTTGGAGTAGCACGATGGTTTCGTCGCGCCGCGGCCGATCGCGGCGCCTTGACGTGAGGAGGCGCAATGCTCAACGAGTCACCCATCACCACCATGCTTCCGGTCAAGGACGTGAGCCGGGCCAGCGAGTTCTACGCCGAGAAGCTGCGCCTGCACCTGGCGACCACGGGTTCGGACGGAACCTGCTATTTCGAGATCGGTCACGGCGACGCCATCGGCCTGCGCCCGCTTCCCGGCGTCGAACCCAGCGAGAACACGGCCATGAGCTTCGAGGTCCACGACATCGCGGCCGAAGTCGCCGAACTGGAAGGAAGAGGAGTCAGCTTCCAGGACTTCGAGGCCGGTGAAATCCGGACGATCGACCACATCGCCACCCTCGGCGACGAGAAGGCCGCGTGGTTCACCGACAGCGAAGGCAACGTCCTTTGCCTGCACGAGGTGGTCGCCAGGTAATTCAGATGTCCAGGCGCGGGAACACCTTTGCCGCGTGGCCCGACAGCACCCCGGTCAGCACGTCCTCGGGCAGCCCGAGCGCGGCGAGTTCGCGGACGTTGCGGCGGGTACCGGGCACGCCGGGCCAGTCCGTGCCGAAGATGAACCTCCCGGCCAGCCGGGTGAGATCGAAGCGCGCGTAGTACTCGGGCAGCTTCCTCGGCGGCAGACCGGACAGGTCCAGCCAGACATTGTCCCGCCCTAGCGCGAGGCCGGCCGCCACGTCGTACCACCGGCCACGGCCGCCGTGCGCGAGCACGAACCGCACCCCGGGGAAGTCCTCGACCACGTCGGACAACAGCTCCGGATTGCCGAAAGCCGCTCGAGCGCCGGGAAAGGTACTGGGACCGGAGTGCACGATCACCGGTACGTCGCGGTCCGCGCACACCTGGTAGGCGGCGTAGAGCTCCTTGTCCGCCGGGGAGAACGCGCCGTGTACCGGATGTATTTTCAGCGCCACCGCCCCGAGATCGAGTTGCCGTTCCGCCTCGGCGGCCACCGGATGATGCAGGTACGGGTTGACGTTCGCGACCAGCCGGAACCGGACCGGGTTGTGCGCCACGATCGGCAGCAGGTCCTCGATCGGCTGGATACCGGTCGCGCGCGGGCTGTACTCGCTGAACAGCAGTGCCCGGTCCACGCCCTCCGCCTCCAGCAACGCGTCCAGCGCGGCCGGCACGGGATCGCCGTTGTCATCGTAGGCCGAGCGCCAGTCATGCGGGCCCGAGAAGTGATCGGCCCACTCGAACCAGGCCGGCTTGAGCGTGGCGAGTCGTGGCACGTGCACGTGGGCGTCGACCACGGTACGAGAGTCGATCACGTCAGTGCTCCCGGGCGAAGCGCGTCGCGGACCTGCTCACGGATCACGTTCCGGCGGATCTTGCCGGTCGCGGTCTTCGGCAGTTCGGCCAGGCGTACCACGGCACGCGGCCGCTTGAACGCCGCCAGTTCGTCACGGCAGAAGTCGATCAGCTCCCGCTCGCCGACCTCCTGACCCGACGCCGGAACCACGCAGGCGACCGGTTTGTCGATGCCGTCCGCGTCGGGCGCGGCCACCACGGCGGCCTCGGCCACGCCGGGATGCCGGAGCAGGCATTGCTCCACTTCGGACGGTGAAACCCAGATGCCGCCCGCCTTCAGCATGTCGTCGAAGCGGCCCAGGCAGCTGAAGGTGCCGTCGGCGTTGCGGACGAAGCTGTCCCCGGTGCGCAGCCACTCGCCCTGGAAGACGCGTTTGGTCGTCTCGTAACGGCTCCAGTACCCGAAGGCGGTCGACGGGCCTCGCACGAACAGCTCACCGGCCTCGCCGGTGCCGGTGATCGGCGCGCCCGAGGTGTCGCGGAGCTCGATGTCGTAACCGGGCACAGCCACCCCCGTGGTTCCCGGCACCACCTCGCCCGGGCGATTCGACAGGAAGATGTGCAGGGCTTCGGTGGACCCGATGCCGTCCAGAATCTCCACCCCGAACCGGTCGGCGAACCGCTCGAAGAGCACCGCGGGCAAGGGCTCGCCCGCCGAAACCGCTTGGCGCACCGAAGAAAACGTGTCATCGGGAATGTCACTGGAGAGCAGTGCCGCGTAGAACGTGGGCACGCCGAAGAACAGGGTCGGGGCCTGGTCGCGCACCCGCTCGGCGACCGATGCGGGCGTGGGCCGTTCCGGCTCCAGGATCGTGGCCGCGCCGGCCGACAGGGGGAAGAACGCCGAATTCCCTATTCCATAGGCGAAGAACAACTTCGCCACGGAGAAGCACCGGTCGTTGTCGCGGACGCCGAGCACCTGCCTGCCGTAGGTCTCGCACACCGCGCGAATGCTCGCGTGGCGGTGCATCGCGCCCTTGGGCTCACCCGTGGTACCCGAGGTGTAGAGCCAGAGCGCGGGCGAATCCTCCCAAGTGGAGTAGGTCTGGAGAGGCTCCGATGTGGACAGTCCCGCCCAGTCGTGGGTGCGGCCCGTGAACCCGGCCGGATCGGCGCGATCGAGTACGACGTCGGTGACCTCGCCGGCGCGTTCCAGTGCTTCCGCCGCGGCCGTGGTGAACTCGCCCGAAACGCAGAGCACCCGCGCGCGCGAATCGGCCAGTACCTTGCCCAGTTCCACGCCGGTGACCATGGTGGACACCGGGACCGCGACCGCGCCCAGGTACATGGCGCCGAGGATCCCGGTGAGCAGTTCGATGCCGTCGACCATGCACAGCATGACCCGTTCCTCGGGGCGCACGCCCAGCGCGGCCAGGCCCCCCGCGACGCGGCGCGCCTCGTCGGCGAGTTCGGCGTAGGTGAGCGTCCGGCCGCCCGCGACGACGGCGACCCGGCCGCCCGCGCCCTCGCGCACGTGACGGTCGAGCAGATACTCCGCCGCATTGAACCGGGTCATGCTCGCCTCAATTCCTCCGCGAGTTTGCGCGCCCCCGCGATCGCGTCGACAGGGCGCTCCCTACAGGTACACGTACTCGTAGTCGAACGGTTTGCCGTTGATGCCCTGCCGCGGCGGGGCAACCCAGCTCGCGATCTTCCCGCGCTCGTAGACCGGGTGCATGAGGGAACGGACGAACGTCAGATCCTCGCTGGTCGGCAACCAGTTCTTCACACCGGCCCGCCAGGTCGCCGCATCGACGATCGTCCCGTCGGGAGTGATGTGGTGGCCGGAGTTTATGCCGACCTTCCGGTTGAAACCAGGGTGCGGGAGCGCGAAGCGGAAGGAGATCTCGGCTTCCTCCAGAATCCGGTTCCACCGTTTCACGCCCGATTCGCAGTCGGCGATGTACTCGCCCCGCAGATCGAGGTTCAGCAGGAGGATCTTCTGCACCTCGTCGCGGGTCCAGGTGCCGTCGTCGCGGGGCCGTTCGAGCTCACCGCTGTCGTCGGTGAGCCGGTGGTCGTCCTTGCGGCGCGTCTCCGACCACCGGCCCTTGAGCCCGGCGGTGAAGTAGTTGGCGGCGTTGGTGGAAGTTTCACTGCCGAACAGGTCGAGCGAAACGGTGTAGTGGAAGTTGAGATACCGCTGGACGACCTCCAGCGGTATCCCGCCGTACGCGCCGATGTCCATCGTGTCGTGTTCACGGATCAGCTCGGCGGAGCGCAGCACCACGCGGTCGACACCGGTGGTGCCGACGAACATGTGATGGGCCTCTTCCTTGAGCATGAACTCGCAGGTGCGCGACAACGGGTCGAACGCGGACTCCTTGAGCGTGCCCAACTGGTACTTGCCGTCGCGGTCGGTGAAGTAGGTGAACATGAAGAAGGCGAGCCAGTCGGCCGTTTCCTCGTTGAACGCCCCGAGAATGCGCGGCGCGTCGGGGCTGCCCGAGTTCCGGTACAGCAGGGCTTCGGCCTCTTCGCGTCCCTCGCGGCCGAAGTAGGCGTGGAGCAGGTAGACCATCGCCCACAGATGCCGGCCCTCTTCGACGTTGACCTGGAACAGGTTCCGCAGGTCGTACAGGCTCGGCGCGGTCAGGCCGAGCAGTCTCTGCTGTTCCACCGACGCGGGCTCGGTGTCACCCTGGATCACGATCAGCCGTTGCAGATCGGCCCGGTACTCGCCGGGCACCTGCTGCCAAACCGGTTCTCCCCGGTGCTCCCCGAAGGCGATCACGCGGTCGGGGTCCCGTTCGGCGAGGAACACGCCCCAGCGGTAGTCGGGCACCTCGACATGGTCGAAATGTGCCCAGCCCTCACGCCCGACGCTCACCGCGGTGCGCAGGTACACGCCGTGCGTCGCCAGGGTGGGGCCCATCTCGCCCCACCAGTTCAGGAATTTCGGCTGCCAGCCCTCCAGCGCGCGTTGCAGCCGGCGATCTTCGGACAGGTTGACGTTGTTGGGGATCTTGGCGTCGTAGTCGATCTGGTCCGGCATCGCGTCACCCTCGTTCGCGGTCGAAGGTCGCCTTCTGCCCGGTGCCGTACCGGCGCAGCGCGCCCTGTGGCCCCGAGGCGTTCGGCCTGCTGAAGATCCAGTTCTGCCAGGCGGACAGGCGCCCGAAGATCTTGGTTTCCATCGTCTCCGGCCCGGCGAAGCGGTGGTTGGCCTCCATCCCGGTCAGCGCGTCCGGGGACAGCGCGGCCCGGCCTTCGAGCACGATCCTGATCTCGTCGGCCCAGTCGAGGTCATCCGGCGCGGCGGTGACCAAACCCAGCTTCACCGCGTCGGGCGCCTGGAGCCCGCGGTCACGCTCTCGCTTGAGCGCGTCCAGATGAGCGCGATCGCCGTAAAAGCGGGACTCCAGCCGGGACAGCCCGTTGCCCATCGGAAAAGCGCCGAAGTTGGCGTCGGTCAGGATGATCGTGGCCCGTTCTTCACTGTCCTCGTCGTCGATCGGAGGACCGTCGAGCAGGTACTGCCGGTCGCAGGCCAGCGCCAGTTCCAGCAGCACGCCGGCGAAACAGCTGCCGGGCTCGATCAGGGCGATCAAACTCCGGCTGGTGACGTCGAGCCGTTTCAGCGTGCGCTTGTAGTAGTGCCGGATTTCGGTGGACAACCAGTCGTTCGCGCCGAGGACACCGCGCTCGTTGGCCAGTACCGCTTCGAGATCGCCTTCGGTCCGCAGGACCCACGTTCCGAGCTCCGGTTCGTTGGTGCGCAGGCGAAGGATGACGTCGTCGAGTTCGCGCGTCATGGCAAGGAGCCAGTCGGGCTCGTCCATGCCCCGGACGGTGATGGTGACGGCGCGAAGACCGCGATCGACCTTCGCGGAGACGAAGCGGTACTCGATCGAGTCCGCCGTTTCGACGCGTTCGAGCGGATCCAACTCGATGCCTCGCGCGTCGTCGGGGCGGCCGCCACGCGCCGCGAGTTCACGAGCCCGCTGGGCGACCGCCTCGCGAAAGCCCTGTCGTGGCACGAGTTCGTCGACCAGTCCCCACTCCACCGCGGTACGTCCCTTGACCCCGTCGGGACGCGTGGCGAAGACGTCGGCGCGGTCCTTCCGGACCCGCCGCTTGTCGACCAGACGGGTCAGGCCACCGGTGCCGGGCAGCACGCCCAGCAGCGGCACCTCGGGCAGCGAAACGGTGGACGAACCGTCGTCGACCAGCAGAATCTTCTCGCAGGCCAGGGCGATCTCATAGCCGCCGCCGGCACAACTTCCGTTGACCGCGGCGAGGTAGATCTGACCGGAGTTCTCGGTGGCGTCCTCGATCGCGTTGCGGGTCTCGTTGGTGAACCTGCAGAAGTTGACCTTCCACTCGGGAGTCGAGGCGGCGAGCATCCGGATGTTGGCTCCGGCGCTGAACACGCCCTCCTTGGCGCTGGTGATCACCACCGCGCCCACCTCCGGATGCTCGAACCGCAGGCGCTGCACGGCGTCGTAGAGTTCGATGTCCACGCCGAGGTCATACGAATTGAGCTTAAGCTCGTAACCGGGGACCAGGCCGCCCTGCTCGTCGACGTCGAGCTCCAGCCACGCGATCGGCGGCTGAAGGCCGAGCCGCCAGTGACGGTAGCGGTCGGGCCGGCGATCGAACGAGACCGTACGCATGGGAATAATTCTCTACACAGAATTGGCGAACGTCAATGTTGTGTAGATCTTTTGCCGCAACGCGAACTTGACCGGCTGTTTCCCGGCAAGAACCCGGCATCGGAGTTCCACTGCGCAGCCGCCTACGCGACTAATCTTGTCGCATATCTGCGAACTGGCCCCCACGGCGACGGATCCGCCTTAGCGTTGACGCCATGTTCACCACCATCAGGTCGGATCACGCTCCCGAGGTGACCGCGCCGGACGGTTCCACCGTCCGCCAGTTGTGTGTGCTACCGGGGGTCGCCACCTTCGCCCGGTTCGAACTCGCGCCAAGCCAGGTTTCCCACGCCGTCTCGCACGCCTCGGTCCAAGAGGTCTGGTACGTCATCAGCGGCGGCGGCAGGATGTGGCGGCATCAGGACGGCCACGAGGAGATCACCGAGCTGGAGCCGGGCGTGTGCCTCACCATCCCGCTCGGCACGCGGTTCCAGTTCCGCGGCGGCCCGGACGGCCTTCACGTCATCGCCATCACCGCCCCGCCCTGGCCGGACGGTCCGGACGAAGCCCAGCGCGTCCACGGCCCCTGGTAGCCCCGCACACGGCCACGGCCGCCTCGCCGCCGGTGACCGGCGAGACGGCCGTGGTGCGGGCCTTGATCAGGACTCCGTGGTGTAGGGCATACGTTGGTCGACGGTCGATGTCCGGCGCACCTCTTCCGCACCGGTTATCGGGTCGACCCTCGCCTCGCTGGTGCGCTGGACCGGCGCGTTGATGCGGGCCTTGACGTTCTCCGCCACTTGTTCTTCGCGCATCCGGGTGAGCACCCCGAGCGTGATGGCGTGCGCCAAGGCCAGCACCAGCAGCATGACGCCGACCCGGCCGATGATCCCGGCCATCGAGCTGCCGCCGGGGAAGTCGATGGTCGACATCAGCGCGAGCACGCCCAGTACGACCAGATGGAACAGCACGGTGACCAGATTGGTCATCGAGCTGCCCGCCTGCCGGTCTCCCTTGTCCAGAAAGCGCTTTCCGCTGTGGTAAATGATCTGGCCGTCGATCACGACCAGGATCACCCCGACCACCAGGAAGGTCACATAGGCATTGGTGTCCACGACGGGCTCCTCTCCTACCAGCAGTGGGCTACCCGCCACGCTGAGGCGCGAAACCGCTTTCCCGCCCGTTCGGCCGTGCCTCACACCACCGTGTGACCCGGTGGAAGTCGTCATCCCGCGAGACGGCGGGTGCCATCCTCCTGCCGTGTGGTGACCCGCCGGGCATCGAGCAGTTCCAGGAGCGGCACGGCGACCCTGCGGGTGGTGCCGAGGGCACGCCGGGCCTCGCTCACCGAAAACGGTTGCGGCAGCTCGGCGAGGATCTCCACGGCTCGTTCGAGGGCGTCCGGGCCGAGCACCACGCCGTCGGAGATCCGGGTCAGCCTGCCCGCCCGGACCGCGGCCGCCAGTTCCCGGCCGCCGAGCCCCAGGCGCGCCAGATCGTCGGCTTCCGGCGCCCGGAACGGTTCCGTCGCCAGCCCCCGTTCCACGACCCGGACCGCTCGGTCGACCTCTGGGGGTAGGCCGGCTCCGGGTCGTCGCACCAGGCCTTCGGAGATCACGAGACCGGTCCCGGCGAGCAGTTCCGGCACCAGTTCGGCGCTGGGCAGGGCGGCGGCCTGCCGCAGGACCTCGATGGGCATTCCCGCCGCGACGGGATGTTCGGCGGACCAGCGGCCGAACCGGTCGATCGCCTCCCGCCTTCCGCGCGACCAGCTCTCCTCGTCGACGACCCAGTCACCGACGCGCGTTCCGGACACGGGAAAGCCCATCGCGCGCAGGTCCACGGCCTTGGCGAAGGCCGGTGGCCGTGCCCGTCCCGACGCGAGTTCCTCGGCTCGTGCCCGCGCGGCGCCGCGACGGTCCAGTGCCGGCGGGCGAACGTCCAGGATCTCGATGCCCGCCGCGATGCGATGCTCGCCCGGATCGCGGAGTAGCCCGACGTCCCCTACGCGCAGCGGAAGGCTTCTCGCGAGCCGTAACCGCGCCGCGCTCGCCCCCAGCGGCCTGACCCGCACCGGGACCGAAGCCGACCCGAGATGCAGTACCAGGTTCCGGTGCAACTGCCCCGCCGAACGCAACGCCACGTCCACCTCGTCGGTCGCGCGCCAGGCCCCCGGGGTGAGCAGCACCTCGCCGCGGCCGATGCGGCGCCGGTCGAGCCCGCGCAGGTTGACGGCGACGCGGGCGACCGCGCTCACCTCGTCGTGTGACTCGCCGAGCGATTGCAGGCCCCGCACGCTCACCGGCTCGCCGGCATGCTCCAGGACGTCACCCACACGAATGGTCCCGGCGGCGAGCGTTCCGGTGACCACGGTTCCCGCGCCGCGCACGCTGAACGCGCGATCGACCCACAGGCGAACGTCCGCCTCGCGGTCCGGGGCCGGGAGGCCCTCCGCCAAGGTGACCAGGCCGGAGCGGAGTTCGTCCAAGGACGTCACCACCGGCGAGGCGGCGAGCGAAGTCCCGGCGAGCGCCTCACCGGCCTGCCGGGCGGCGGGCGCGGGATCGGCCAGATCCGTTTTGGTGATCATCACCAGCCCGTGCCGCACCCCGAGCGCGTCCAACGCGGCCAGATGCTCGCCCGACTGCGGCATCCAGCCCTCGTCGGCCGCCACCACGAACAGCACCGCGGGCACCGGCCCGACCCCGGCGAGCATGGTGGCCACGAAGCGTTCGTGACCCGGCACGTCCACGAAAGCGAACTGCCTTCCCTGGATGGTCGTCCAGGCGAAACCCAGGTCGATGGTGAGACCGCGGCGCCGCTCCTCTTCGAGTCGATCGGGCCAGATGCCGGTCAGCTTGTGCACCAACGTCGACTTGCCGTGGTCGACGTGGCCCGCGGTGGCTACGACGAACATCGCCGCATCGCCCTGAGCAGGCTTTCGTCTTCACGGGGGTCGACGGTGCGCAGGTCAAGGAGGCAGCGGCCGCGCTCGACCCGCCCCACCACGGCGGGGTCGCCGGTACGCAGGCGTGCCGCCCACGAGGCGGGCAGGCTGACCGCGACGCTGGGCAGCGTGACGCCGGGCGCTCCGCCTCCGCCGACCTCCGCGACACAGTCGGCCACCGTGGCCTCCGGGATTTCGGCCACGAGCCGTTCCGCCCGGGGGCGCAGGGCTTCCTGGTCGAGTTCGAGCGTCCGCGCGACCGGCGGACGCGGGCCGCGCAAGGTCGCTTCGAGCGCCGCGAGGGTCAGCTTGTCCACGCGGAGCGCGCGGGCGGAAGGATGACGGCGCAGTCGCTCGACCAGTTCCGCCCTACCGAGCAGAAGCCCGGCCTGAGGACCGCCGAGCAGCTTGTCACCGCTGGCCGTGACCAGGTCGGCCCCGGCTTCCAGAACGCTCGTCGCGTCCGGCTCGTCCGGCAGCAGCCGATGCGGCGTGAGCAGGCCCGATCCGATGTCGACGACCAACGGCGCCCCCAGGCCCGCGAGCTCGGTGACCCCGGCCCCGGCGGTGAACCCGGTGACACGGAAGTTGGACGGGTGCACCTTGAGCACGAACGCCGTCTCCGGGCCGATCGCGTCGGCGTAGTCGTTCAGGGTGGTCCGGTTCGTCGTACCGACCTCGCGCAGGCGCGCCCCGGTGGACTCCAGCAGCTCCGGGATCCGGAACCCGTCGCCGATCTCCACCATCTCACCGCGGCTGAGCACGATCTCCCGCCCCGCGGCCAGGGCCAGCGCGACCAGCAGCAACGCAGCGGCGTTGTTGTTCACCACGTGCACTCCGCCCGCCGCGGGAACGGCTTCGGCCAGCGCGGCGAGCGCACCGCGACCCCGGCGGGCACGCCGGCCGGTCTCCAGGTCGAACTCGACATCGGTGGCTCGGCCCGCGGCGGCCACGGCGTCGAGCGCGGCGCCGGAAAGCGGAGCCCGGCCAAGATTGGTATGGACCAGAACGCCGGTGGCGTTGATGACCGGCCGCAGGCCGGACGCGGTGGCCGGCAGCGTGGCGATCACGTACTCGGTCACCGCGCCGGGTTCGATCTCCCCGGCGCGGGCCTTGTCCTGCGCCGCCCCGATGACCGACTTCACCAGCGCACGGCCCAGCGCGCGTTCGGCTTCCGCGATCGCGGGGTGCGCGAGAATCGCGTCGGTCCGCGGCACCAGCCGCCGACGATCGGGACTAGGCATGGCGGAGGCGGACGGGAATCGAACCCGCCAGCGGCGGTGTCCACCGCTCAACGGTTTTGAAGACCGCGCCGGCCACCAGACCGGATACGCCTCCCTGACTCATGCGCACATCCTCGCAACCCGGCGGGGAACGCGCGAACGGAGCACCATGGAGGCATGGCTTACCGGCTCACCCAGTACGCGCACGGTGGTGGTTGCGCCTGCAAGATCCCTCCTGGCGAACTCGAAGACGTCGTACGCGGCCTCACCGGCGCCCGGCCACGGGACCCGCTCGGCGAACTGCTGGTCGGCTTGGACGACGGGGACGACGCGGCGGCCGTGGCCGTCCAGCCGGGACTGGCCCTGATCGCCACCACCGACTTCTTCACCCCGGTGGTCGACGATCCCTACGACTGGGGACGGATCGCGGCGGCGAACGCCCTGTCCGATGTGTACGCGATGGGCGGAAAGCCCGTCGTCGCGGTGAACCTGCTCGGCTGGCCCCGGGAAGTGCTGCCGTTCGAACTCGCCACCGAAACCCTGCGCGGCGGGCTCGACGTGTGCGCCGAGGCGGGTTGCCATCTCGCGGGCGGGCACAGCGTCGACGATCCGGAACCGAAGTACGGTCTCGCGGTCACCGGCATGGCCGACCCCGAACGCTTGCTGCGCAACGATTCCGGTCGCCCAGGGCTTCCCCTTTCCTTGACCAAGCCGCTGGGCATCGGAGTACTCAACGCCCGTCACAAGGCGACCGGGGAAGTGTTCGGTGCGGCCATCGACGTGATGACCACCCTCAACGCCGACGCCGCGCGGGCCGCGCTCGAAGCCGGGATCACCTGCGCCACCGATGTGACCGGGTTCGGCCTCCTCGGTCATCTGCACAAGCTCGCCAGGGCCAGCGGGGTGACGGCCGTTGTCGACGCCACCGCTGTGTCCTATGTGGACGGTGCGAGGGAGGCGCTGGCGGCCGGGTACGTCAGCGGTGGTACCCGGCGCAACCTCGACTGGGTCCGCCCGCACGCCGGCCTCTCCGCGGTCACCGAAGACGAGGCGTTACTGCTCGCCGACGCGCAGACTTCCGGCGGGCTGCTGGTCGCGGGCGAGATCCCGGGCGCGCCGGTGATCGGCGAACTGGTGCCCCGGGGCGAGCACACGATCGTGGTGCGCTAGGCAGTGTTTCATCAAAGGCGCGCTAGGCCGCATTGCGAAGGCACGTCGGCCGGGATTGGAATACCGCCCCGCGCGGCGAGGTTCACCAGGGTGTGGACCTCGCTGAACGCGCCCTCGCCGCCGCCGACACGATCGCGGTCGTGGGCCTGAGCCGCGACCCGCGCAAGGCGGCGCACAGTGTGCCGGCGACGCTGCGGGCCGCGGGATTCCGGATCATCCCGGTGCACCCGTCGGCCGACGAACTGCTCGGCGAGAAGGTGTACCGGTCGCTGGAGGACATTCCCGAACCGGTGGACCTGGTGGACGTGTTCCGCCCCGCCGCCGAGGCCCCGGGGATCGCGCGGCAGGCCGTGGCGATCGGCGCGAAGACGCTGTGGCTCCAGCAGGGCATCGTGTCCAGAGAAGCGCGGCGGATCGCGGAGGACGGCGGCCTCACCTACATCGAGGATCGCTGCATCGCCGTCGTCCGCGCCCTCGCCGGAATCACCAAGGACTGACTCGGTTCAGGCTCCCGGCGGCGGCCCGTAACCGGGAGGCGGCGGCCCATAGCCGGACGACTGGCCATATCCGGGCGGTGGCCCATAGCCGGGCGGGGGCCCATACGCGGACGGTGCGGCGGACTGCTGTTTCGTCCAGGCGAGCCAGCGTCCGGTGGCGGGCAGCACGACCAGGATCACGGTCGCGATCGCCGGAGCCAGCACGACGAGCAGCCCGCCGACACCCGCGCCGGCCACGGTCGCCCGCGACTTGTCCGGAATCAGGTTGTGACTGAGCGAAAGCATCGCGATCACCGCGACGATGCCCTGCACGATCTGCACCAGGCTGCCGGCGAGGACCAGCCACCTCCCGGGAGTCCTGCGCACGAACAGCAGGATCGAGCCCGGACCGAGGGTGACCACCTCGATCGTGTAGGCGATCGCCTGCATCCACACCACCCACGCGACCTTGGCGCCCGCGAGATCCTTGGCGCTGCCGAAGTCGATGAGCGCGAAGACGATCCCGAAGAGCGCACCCAGAACGCCGAGCACCCCGGCGGCGATCGCGGTGCCTCCGCTGGGCTGCTGCCTCAACTCCGGATCGGCGCCCCCGGGGTACTGGGGCATGGGCGGGGGGTACTGCCCGGGTGGCTGCGGAAACCCTCCCGACCCCGGATTTCCGGGCTGGGGCGGATACGTCATGTCGATGTCCCCTCAGTCAAGCGCCGCGGTGACGGGCGGCGACTCGAAGAACAGTACAACGCGGGACAACCAGGGCGGTCAACTTTCCTTTCGCCACCCAAAGGTGCGCACTTCCCGTTCTCGGGCATCTTTCACCGAAATCTCCTTTTGTTCGCGATACGGTGTCCGCCTCGGGGCCCGGCCGGGACCGGGTCACCGCGAGCGGAGAGCGAACTCGTATGTCACAGGGAGGGTTCCGGCTTACGCGCCTGGCCCCGGTCACATCGCTCGTCCTCGCACTCGCCGTCGGCTGCGGCGACGCACCGGAGCCCGGCCCACCCCTTCCGAGCGGGGAAACCCCTGTGACACAACGGGAAATCAGGTTGCCGGCGGTCGATGCCGTCGTCGACTACCAGTTGGGTGGCGCGTACTCGCCCCCGGCGGGGGTCTCCGAAGTGGTCCGGGACAGTACCGCGAGCACCGTTCCCGGGCTCTACAACATCTGCTACGTCAACGGGTACCAGACTCA
Source organism: Amycolatopsis pigmentata (assembly GCF_042684065.1). Classification (NCBI taxonomy): domain Bacteria; kingdom Bacillati; phylum Actinomycetota; class Actinomycetes; order Pseudonocardiales; family Pseudonocardiaceae; genus Amycolatopsis; species Amycolatopsis pigmentata. Next base: position 292,160 of record NZ_JBHUKR010000007.1, read on the forward strand.
GCCAGGAGAGCGGGAAACGTGGCTCGCCTCCCGGCGTGACCTGCTCCTCAGCGGCCCGGACGGCCGGCCGCGGACGGACCCCGACTGGCCCGACGAGTTCCTTCTCGACACCTCCGCCGAAACGAAACGCCGACGGCTCACCGATATCGTCGGTCAGACGATCCGTGGTTGCCGCCAGAGCGGATTCGACGCCGTCGAAATCGACAACCTCGACTCGTTCAGCCGGTCAGGCGGCGCGCTCACCGCGGAGGACAACCTCGCCTACGCGGCCGAACTCGCCGGCGTCGCCCATGCCGCGGGCCTCGCGGTCGCCCAGAAGAACGCCGCCGAACTCGGGCCTCGTGCTCGACGGCAGGCCGGATTCGATTTCGCGGTGGCCGAGGAATGCGCCGCTTTCCAGGAATGCGCGGCCTACCGATCGGCCTACGACGACCGCGTGATCGACATCGAATACACCGACAACGCGCCTGCCTCTTTCTCCGAGGTGTGCGCAGATCCGGCGACGCCGAAGTCCACGATTCTCCGCGACCGCCGGCTGGTCCCGGCAGGCGATCCTTCCTACACCTACCGGCATTGCTGACCATGAGTGTCCGATGTAGACGCGACGCGGTGCCGGCCCGGCGTTCCGGATCAGAGTATTCCGGCGCGGGTTCTGCCCTTTCGGACCGGCGTCACCAGACCGGGCTTTCACCCCGCAACCTGTTCGACGACAAGGCGTCCAGAGGCAAGAAGCGACCAAACGAAATGACAGGGGTACACGCAATGACCAAAAGGCTGATCGCAGTCCTCCCGGCCATGGTGGCAGGAGTGGCGCTGCTGGCCGCGTGCGGGTCCGTGAGCGGAAACAACGCGCAGCCGGGCAACGCACCGGCCAGCGCGCCGTCATCACAGAGCGCCGGCAGCAGTTCTCAGGCTCTGGCCGGCGAGCGCACCGGGAGCAGCAGCGACCAGCCCACCACCGGCGGCATCGACTGCGGCGCCGTCACGCTGCCCAACGGCCAGCCGAGTTCCCTCATCGCCGATTCCAGTGACGCGGGCGTCGTCGGCTGCACCGAAGCGTTCAACGTCCTCGACGAATACCTGAAGGCCCCCGGCAACGGCAGCGGAACCCAGCGCAACAAGACCCTCTCGCGGGGATGGTCCTGCGCCGTCGACGCCGGTGCCGGTGCCACGGCCAGGAGCATCATCTGCTCGAACGGGAAGGACGACGGGCAGGGCGGGAAGACGGGCGGCGTCTCCTTCCACACCGAACCGGGCTGAGAGCAGGTGGTCAGGCGCCCGATGACCGGGTGTTCGTCTCGTGCTCGTGGAACCACTCGAGCGCCTGCGGGTTGATCTGTTGTCGCAACCCGGGTTTCTTGGTGTTGAAGTAGGCGGAGTAGGCCTCGGCGAACCACTCTTTGGGCGACGAGTACTGATAGTTCGAGATCTTGTAGGCAGCGCGTTGTGCTCGAAGGTAGCTGACCCACGTGTCGTACTGGTCGATGTGGTAAACGCGGCCGTTGACCTCCAACGCGGTGGCGCCGCCGTCGGGGAAGGTCCACGGCACCGAGATCGCCGTGCGCAGGAACCCGAGCACCCGCTGCCGCTGGGCCGGGGTGGGCGCGGGGTTGAAGCGTCTGAGGAACCGGTCGAAGGTGCCGTCGTCGAGTCGCTGGGCCACTTCCCCCGGTCTGAGGAGCGGGGCCAGGGACTCGGCGGCGGTCTGGTGCCCGGTGAACGTGACGCCGGTCAATCCGGCCTTGGCGAGGATCGCGCCGGCGACCTGGATCTCGGTGGTGAGGCCATAGGATTGCCAGCCGCCGAAGCGTACTTCCGCCGCCAGATTCTCTTCCCAGCCCACTTTCTGGTCGACGGCATGGCCGACCTCGTGCCGGACCGTCCACTTCACGAGGTTGCCCTGCTGCCCGAAGATGGTGCGGTTGCCCGCTTGCTCGACGCCGTATTCGGCGAGCAGCGCCTTGTCCATCTTCCGGCGCTGCCAGTCGATGTCGGTGTTCAGCATCGCGTAGAGGAACTGCGGGGCGCGGACGCCGCCGGCCAGGACAGGCTTGACCACGCCGACGGACTGGGTGGTGCCGTGGTAGAGGGTCGCGCTGCCCTCGGGGTTCGTGTCCAATTCGATGGCCAGCAGCTCATCGTTCGTGCGCACGTCGATCGTCGGTAGCTGGGCAAGCGCCGCATCGATGCGGTCGAGGAGCTTGTCGGAGAAGTGGCGGACGTCCGGTCCCGGCGCGGGGCCGATGCGGATGCCGTACTTGGTGCTCAGCCCGCGTTCGCGGGGGTTGAGCGCGCTGAGGTCCGTGCTCGTCGCGGACGGGCCGTTCTCTTCGCCGATTTCGGGGACCACCGGGTCGCCGTCGCTGCGTTGCACGGCGAGCGCGGCGCTCACCGCGGCGTTGCCCACAGTGCGCTGCAGCATGGCGACGCGATCGGCGGCGGTGCCGCCCATCGCCGGCGAGGGAGTCGGCCGCGGAGCCGACCGTTCTTCGTACCGGTCTTGGTGTTTTCGCACCCGCATTGTGCCCACTCTGCCGGGCGAGAGCGAAAAGGTGACCGGTCGCGAGGGCAAAGCGAAGGGCAGACGTCCGGGGTGTTACCAGCCTCCGCAGGGTAGCTCGGTGATCCTGCGCCCCACGGCCGACGCGACATGCCCGGTTAGCCGTGTGGTCGGAACGGAGCCGACTAGGGGACTCGAACCCCTGACCTGCTGTTTACAAGACAGCTGCTCTACCAGCTGAGCTAAGTCGGCAAGACCTGCCCATCGTAGCAACCGCTGCGGGCGCGCCGAGACCGACGGACCATGGGTGAAGTGGCGTAAACCACCGGATCGAGGCCGTTACGGTCGCGCCCCTGCGGCGATGTCCAAGGTGGGAAAGGGAGGTCGATGCCGTATGACGAGCACCCAGCGCGTGCGCGGTCCGGTGAACCGCAGACGCGGCTGGCACATTCTGGAGGCGCCCCGGGATCCGGCGGTCAGCCGGTCGAACAGGCGCAAACGTCCGACCGAGCCGCGGCAGCGGGCTTGGCACATCCTCGAAGCGCCGACCGGCGAGCAGCCCGCCCCGGACGCCGGCGCCGAGCACGGTCCGGCACTGCCCGACGACGCTACGGTCAACTTCGTTCTCGATCTGGTGCTGCGCATCGGTGAAGTGCAGATGGCCAGTGGTGCGGGCGCCTCGGACGTGACCGCCACGATCCTGGCCCTGACTTCCGCGTTCGGTTTGCCGCACTGCGAAGTCGACGTCATTTTCACGTCCATCACGGTCACTTGTCACCGAGGCACCGAGCTGGCGCCGGTGAGCGCGCTGCGCGTGGTCCGCTCGCGCGGCCTCGACTACACCCGGCTGTCCGCGGCGGAAATGCTGGTGCGGCAGATCATTCGCGGCAATGTCAGTGCCGAGGAAGCCCACGCGGAACTCCAGCGGATCACCTCCGCGCCGCATCCGTACCCGCGCTGGGTGGCGACGCTGGCCTGGGGCGGCATGGCCCTGTTCGTCACCCTCATCCTCGGCGGCGGCCCCGACGTGGCCGCGGGGGCGTTCGTCATCTCGGCGCTGGTGGACCGGCTCGGCCGCCTGCTCAACCGGTACTCCCTGCCGTTCTTCTTCCAGCAGGTCGTCGGCGGGACCGTGGCCACCGGGCTGGCCACGATCGCCGTGGGCACCGGGCTGGTGCCGATGCGCTTTTCGACCCTGGTCGCCGCGGCGGCGATCACGGTGCTGTTGTCCGGCCTTTCCACGGTCTCGGCCGTGCAGGACGCGATCACCGGCTACAACGTGACCGCGGCCGGACGCACCATGGAAACCGTCCTGATGAGTGCCGGGCTGATCGCCGGAGTGGCGCTCTCGCTGAACCTGGCGAACGTCTTCGGCCTTCCCCGGGTGGTGCCCGACCTTCCGGCGCAGACCGCGCTCGGCCTGCCGGTGGTCACCATCTCCGGCGCGGGCGCCGCGGCGTGCTTCGCGCTGGCGAGTTATTCCACCCTGCAGTCGATGCTGGTCGCCGCGGCGGCCGGGGCCATCGGAGCGGGAGCGTGGGGCGGCCTGATGGTGCTTTCACTGGATTCGATCAGCGCCTCCGCGCTGGCCGCGACCCTGGTCGGGTTCGGCGGAGGCGTCCTGGCACGGCGGCTCAAGGTCACCCCGCTGGTCGTCGCGGTGTCGGGCATCACACCGCTGCTGCCCGGATTGTCCACCTATCTCGGCCTCTACGAGCTCGCTACCAGGGCAAGCGGGGTCCCGACCCTCATGCGAGCCGTCGCCAGCGGGCTCGCGCTGGCCGCCGGAGTGGTGCTCGGCGAATATCTTGCCCAGCCGGTGCGCACGGGATTGGGCAGACTGGAACGCAAGCTGGCCGGTCCTCGGATGGCCGGGCCGCTGCGTCCCGCGAAGCGGCGACTGGAGTAGGCGGCGTTGCCCCAGCGTGCGGTATCGATCTTGTTTCCGGCCACGGGATAGTGTGGTCGGCGACGAAGCGCACAGGGAGCGGGTGACGTGAGCGAATCAGCGATCGGCCAGGGCTCGGCGGACTTCGTCGTGGTCGCCAACCGGCTGCCCGTCGACCTCGACCGGGGAGCCGACGGTACTCAGCGGTGGACGGCGAGCCCCGGCGGGCTGGTCTCCGCGCTGGAACCCTTCCTCCGCTCCCGCAAGGGCGCCTGGGTGGGCTGGCCGGGCGTGCCGGGCGTCGAAGTGGACCCGTTCGCCGACGAGGGCATGGTGCTCTATCCGGTCACGCTCACCAGCGAGGACGTACGTGACTACTACGAAGGCTTCTCCAACGCGACGCTTTGGCCGCTCTATCACGACGTGGTCGAGCGGCCGGTGTTCGACCGGCAGTGGTGGGAGGCCTACGTCAAGGTCAATCGCCGGTTCGCCGAGGCCAGCGCGGAGGTCGCGGCGGGCGGCGCGACCGTGTGGGTGCAGGACTATCAGCTCCAGCTCGTCCCGAGCATGCTCCGTGAACTGCGCCCGGATCTCCGGATCGGCTTCTTCCTGCACATCCCGTTCCCGCCGGTGGAGCTGTTCATGCAGCTGCCGTGGCGGGCCGAGATCGTCCGCGGGCTGATCGGCGCCGACCTGGTCGGCTTCCACCGCCCGGGCGGCGCGCAGAACTTCCTGTGGCTGGCCCGGACCCTGGTGGGCCTGGAACCCAGCCGTGGCGCGGTCGGTGTGCGGTCGCGGCCGGGCATGATGCAGGTGGGCAACCGGACCGTGCGCGTCGGCGCGTTCCCGATCTCCATCGACGCGACCGGCCTCGACGCGCTGGCCCGTACGAAGGAGGTCGCCGAGCGCGCCGCGCAGGTCCGCCGCGACCTCGGCAACCCGAGAACGCTGCTGCTCGGCGTCGACCGGCTCGACTACACCAAGGGCATCGACCTGCGCTTGCAGGCCTTGCACGAGTTGTTGCACGAGGGCCGGGTCCGTCCGGAGGATGTCACCTTCGTCCAGCTCGCCACCCCCAGCCGGGAACGGGTCGAGCACTACCAGCGGATGCGTGGCGAGATCGAGCAGATGGTCGGCCGGATCAACGGCGAATTCGCCCGCGTGGGCCACCCTGTCGTGCACTATTTGCACCAGTCGGTGAACCGTACCGAGCTGGCCGCGTTCTTCTCCGCGGCGGACGTCATGGTCGTGACGCCCCTGCGCGATGGGATGAATCTGGTGTGCAAGGAGTACGTCGCCTGCCGGCACGATCTCGGCGGCGCGCTCGTGCTTTCCGAGTTCGCCGGCGCGGCCGCCGAGCTGACCAGCGCCTTTCTGGTGAATCCTCATGATCTCGATGGGGTGAAAAACGCCTTGGAGGCGGCTATTACCCTCGACCCAGCCGAGGGCAGGCGTCGCATGCGCGCGTTGCGGCGTCAGGTCCTCACCCATGACGTCGACCGATGGGCGAGATCGTTCCTCGAAGCACTGGGGTCGGAACCTGTCTCGTAAGCTTCGCCCACCTGTCACACTGACACTTTGATGCTTAGAGCTCCTGAGGAGGAGTGTTGACCGCCGAGTCCTTGCCCGCCGAATTGCGTCGCGCGATCGTGCAGATCGCCCGCACGCCGCGACTTCTGGTCGCGTGCGACTACGACGGGACACTGGCTCCGATCGTGAGCAACCCGGACGAGGCACGACCGCTGCCCGAATCCGTGGGCGCGCTCCGCTCGCTTGCCGGGTTACACGAGACGACCACCGCGGTGATTTCCGGCCGCGCCCTGCGTGACCTGGCGATTCTCTCCCGCCTGCCGGGCGAGGTGCACCTGGTCGGCAGCCACGGTTCGGAATTCGACATCGGCTTCGTGCACGCGCTCGACGCCAAGGCCCGCGACCTGCACCGCAGACTGGAAAGCGAGCTGAACCGGCTGGCCGAAGGCGTGCCCGGGGTGCAGATGGAGGTCAAGCCGGCCAGTATCGCCGTGCACGTCCGCCGCGCCGAAGAAGAAGCGGCGAAGGAGGTGCTCGCCTCGATCCACAGTGGACCTTGCACCTGGCCCGGGGTCACCACCACGGACGGGAAGCAGGTCGTCGAGCTGGCGGTGGTCCAGACCGACAAGGGCCGTGCGCTGGACACGCTGCGCCACCAGGTCGGCGCCACCGCGGCGATCTTCCTCGGCGACGACGTGACCGACGAGAAGGCGTTCGCCCGGTTGTCCGGGCCGGACATCGGCGTGAAGGTCGGCAACGGGGAAACCCTTGCCGGATACCGGATCAGCGGCCCCGAAGACGTCGCGACCGTGCTCGCGTTCATCCTCGAAGAGCGCCGGAACTGGCTCTACGGCGAGCAGGCGCCCCCGATCGAGCGGTTGTCGATGCTGGCCAACGAGCGCTCGGTGGCGCTGGTCACCCCGGACGCCCGGTTGACCTGGCTGTGCCACCCCGGCCCCGACGCGCCCGCCCTCTTCGCCGACCTGCTCGGCGGCAGCGGCGCCGGCCATTTCTCGATCAAACCGCATCGCAACGGGCTGCCACTGGGGCAGCGGTACCTGCCGAACACGATGACCGTGGAAACCCGCTGGTCGCGGCTGCTGGTCACGGACTACCTCGAACCGGGCGGCCCGGCACACCGCACCGATCTGGTGCGGGTGATCTCCGGTTCGGCCGAAGCGTCGGTCGTCTTCGCACCACGTCCCGAATTCGGTGGTGTGCCGGTGCGGCTGGTGGCCGAAGAGGACGGCCTGCGCGTGCTCGGTACCTCCGAGCCGATCGTGCTTCGCGCCCCGGGGCTGTCCTGGGAGATCACCTCCGACGGCCTGCACGACACCGCCTCCGCCGTCGTCCAGCCGACCGCGCAGGACCCGGTCGTGCTCGAACTGCGGTGTGGCACCACCAGCCTCGGACCGCACGAGCTGTCCGAAGTGGATCGGCGTGCTCGCGCGGGCGCGTTCTGGAGCGACTGGGCGTCCGGGCTCAAGTTGCCTCACGTGGAGACCGAACTGGTCGCACGGTCGGCGCTGACCCTGCGCGGGTTGTGCAACAGCGACACCGGTGGCGTGCTCGCCGCGGCGACGTCGTCGCTGCCGGAGGAGATCGGCGGCGTGCGGAACTGGGACTACCGGTACTGCTGGATCCGCGACGCCGCGATGACCGTGCGGGAGCTGGTCGGCCTCGGTTCGGTGCAGGAGGCCGAGGGGTATCTGCGCTGGCTGCACGACGTGCTCGGCACGCTGGCGGGACCCGAGCGACTGCATCCGCTCTACACGATCTCGGGCACGCAGCTGGGTGCCGAAGCGGTGATCGAATCCCTGCCGGGGTACGCGGGTTCGCGCCCGGTGCGGGTCGGGAACCTGGCCAACCACCAGGTGCAGCTGGACGTGTTCGGCCCGGTCGTCGAGCTGGTGTGCTCGCTGGCCGAGGTCCGCGGCGAGCTGCGCGACGAGGACTGGCAGCTGGTGCGGGCGATGGCCGAGGCGGTCAGCAGGCGCTGGTCGGAGCCCGACCACGGCATCTGGGAGGAACGGCACGTGCCGCGCCACCGGGTGTATTCGCGCGTGATGTGCTGGGTGACCATCGACCGGGCCATCAAACTCGCCGATATCTACGAACGGCCGATCACCGAGGGCTGGCCGGAACTGCGCGACGCGATCGCCACGGACGTGCTGACCAACGGCTGGAACGGCGAGGTGCAGGCGTTCACCACCGCCTACGACGGCACGGACCTGGACGCGGCGTCGTTGTTCGTCGGGCTTTCCGGGCTGCTGGATCCCTCGGACGAGCGATTCCAGCACACGGTCACCGCGATCGAGGCGGAGTTGCGCAGCGGGTCGACGGTGTACCGGTACCGGCGCGACGACGGCCTGCCCGGTGGTGAAGGCGGCTTCCACCTGTGCGCGGCCTGGCTGATCGAGGCCTATCTGCTGTCCGGGCGCCGGACCGAGGCGGAGGAGCTGTTCGAGCAGCTCATCGACGCCGCGGGGCCGACCGGTCTGCTGCCCGAGCAGTACGACCCGATCGCCGAACGCTCCCTGGGTAACCACCCTCAGGCCTACTCGCACCTCGGCCTCATCCGCTGCGCCAAGCTTCTGGCCCAGTAGGGGGTTTTTGGAGGAGGCTCAGGCGTGGTGGGCGGCGTTGAGGGCTTCGGCGACGTTGGCCACCTCGAGGACGCGGATACCGTCGGGAAGTTTGCCGGGATCCGGCGGCACGATCGCGTGGGTGAAGCCGAGGCGCACGGCCTCGGCGAGCCGGCGCCCGACGCCGGTCACGCGCCGGATCTCCCCCGCCAGCCCGACCTCGCCGAGCGCGACCAAGCGGGGCGAGAGCGCCACGTCGTCCGAGGAGGACGCGATCGCCAGCACGACCGCGAGGTCGATCGCGGGCTCGGTCACCTTCATGCCGCCGACGGTGGCCGTGAACACGTCCTGCTTGCCGAACTTGATTCCGCCGCGTTTCTCCAGCACCGCGAGCACCATCCCGACCCGCGCCGAGTCCAGTCCGCTGACCGCCCGCCGCGGCTGCGGCAGGCTGCTCTCCGCCACGAGCGCCTGCACTTCGCACAGCAGCGGCCGCTTGCCCTCCACGGTTACCGTGATCGCGGTGCCGGGAACGGCCTCGGCATGCCGGTTCAGGAACAGCCCCGACGGATCGGGAACGCCGATGATGCCGTCGTCGCGCAGTTCGAAACAGCCGATCTCGTCGGCGGGGCCGAACCGGTTCTTCACGCCGCGCACCATCCGCAGGGTGGAATGCCGGTCTCCCTCGAACTGCAGCACGACATCGACCAGGTGCTCCAGCACGCGCGGGCCCGCCACCGAACCGTCCTTGGTGACATGCCCCACCAGAACCACCGGCAGCCCACGTTCCTTGGCCAACGCGACCAGTCCGGCGGTGACCGCCCGCACCTGGGTGACCCCGCCAGGTGCCCCTTCGGCCTGGGGCGAGGACATCGTCTGCACCGAGTCCACGATGAGGATGCCCGGTTTGACGGCGTCGACGTGCCCGATCACGGCCGCGAGATCGCTCTCCGCGGCCAGGAACATGCCGTCGTGCAGGTTTCCGGTGCGCTCGGCACGCAACCGGACCTGCCCCGCCGACTCTTCCCCGGTGACATACAAGGACGGGGCCGACACGCCATCACGTGCCGCCCAGCGGTAGGCGACTTCCAGCAGCAGCGTGGACTTGCCCACACCCGGCTCACCCGCGAGCAGCACGACCGCGCCCGGTACGAGCCCGCCCCCGAGCACGCGATCCAGTTCGGGCACGCCGGTGCGCCTTGCCTGCGCCGACTCCAGGTCGACCTGCGCGATCGGCCGGGCCGGCGCACTGGGCGCCCCGGCGGCGACCCTGGCTATCACCGGCCGGGCGTCGCCGCGCTCCTCGAGCGTGCCCCACGCCTGGCATTCGGGACAGCGGCCGACCCATTTGGCCGCCTCGTACCCGCACTCGCCGCAGCGGTAGCTGATCCCCTTCTTGGCCACTACGGCAAGCTAGCGGCACCCACCGACAGTTTCGGCCGGGTCAGCCGCCCGCACCGGCGGGCCGGGCGGCGGAGGCGCACGAAAGCGGTTTCGACGGGGACGCGATGGGCAGGTTGAGCGTGACCGGCCCGGCGTCGCGGAAGACGAACGTAACCGGCATCAACTGGCCGGGCCACACGACCGACTTCAGCCCCTGGAGGGTCACCGAAGCGTGCCCGATCTTGTTATCCGCGGCCTGGGTGACGCCGGTACCCGCGGCGGGACCGACCACGAGGGTGCTGCCGGCGACGACGGTCTTCTGGCCCCCGATGGTGCTCCCGGCGGCGTTCGGCGAGGTGACCGAGACCAGGTCGTCGTCCTTCGGGCCGCTGTTGGCGATGGTCAGCTTGAGCGGTGCGTCGGAGCCGGCGGTGTAGGCCTGCTCGCACTTGTCGTTGTTGGCCAGGCTCGCGTTGCGGACGGCGATCTGCCCCGCCTGTCCGAGCGCGCCGTTGACCGCAGGCAGCATGGTGTCGGTCTGGGTGATCTGGCCCGCGCCGCAGCCCGCGAGCATCAGGGCGGCCCCGAGGCCGAGCACGGCCGAGCCGAGCACACGACGTTTCACGGTCTTCAGTCCCTCCTAGAACCCGCACTACCAGTGGGCAGACTAGCCGGAGCCACGCGGGGTGGCGGAACCGGTGCCGATCCACACCCCCACGACCGTCCACAATGGATTCTTGATCAACCGGTGGACCACCTGCATGAGCACGCCGCCGGTTGGTTTGTCAACCCCCCGACTGGCCCGCAATACGGCCCTGACCTGCGAGGACGATCGCGGCCCGCTAGGTGGGGTCAGGACCGGCGTGGTAATATGGAGCCAGCGAAAGGGGCAGAGGACACATGGTTTTCAAGGTCGGAGAGACCGTCGTCTACCCGCACCACGGTGCCGCACTCATCGAAGCCATCGAGACCCGGGTGATCAAGGGCGAGGAGAAACAGTACCTCGTCCTCAAGGTCGCGCAAGGGGATCTCACGGTTCGCGTGCCCGCCGACAACGCCGAGATCGTCGGCGTGCGGGATGTCGTAGGCCAGGATGGTCTGAACCGCGTTTTCGACGTGCTGCGGGCGCCGCACACCGAAGAGCCCACGAACTGGTCTCGACGGTACAAGGCCAACCTGGAAAAGCTCGCGTCGGGTGACGTGAACAAGGTGGCCGAAGTGGTGCGCGACCTTTGGCGGCGCGAGAAGGATCGAGGCCTTTCCGCTGGCGAGAAGCGGATGCTGGCCAAAGCCCGGCAGATCCTGGTGAGCGAGCTCGCCCTCGCCGAGGGAACCGACGAGGGTAAAGCCGAGACACTGCTCGACGAGGTGCTGGAGACCGCGACGGTGTAGGGCCCGTTCCGAGAAGTCGCGTGCCCGGGGTGAAAAAGACCACGTGCACGCCGATGCCGGAAAGTATGGCCACGTCCGCCGTTCATGCGGGGTCGCGGGAAGCCCCCGTGGCGGTGGAACACGGTCATATGACGGGAACGAAACGTAATCGTCCCAACGCGCGGTGTGCAGCGATACGCGCGTCAGGTCGTCCGGCATGAAGGTGGCCGCTCTACTCATCGCCGACACCACGGCGGTGGACGTTCGAATCCGCGGAGAGGCACTGCTCACGCATGCCCTTCGCGGTTTTGGGCTATCCGATCACATCGACCGCGTTGTCGTCGCGGCACCACCCACCGCCGAGCCGCTCGTACGGACGGTGAGCGGGTGCCTGCTGCTCCCGGCCGGTGCGACTCGTGCCGAGTCGGTCCGGCTGGCCTTCGAGGCGGCCGCAAGCTGCGACGTTTTTCTGGTGCACGACGCCGCACGTGCTTTCGTCCCACCGGCCACGATCGAAGCCGTGATCCAGGCGGTCTGCCAAGGGGCGGAGGCAGTCGCTCCCGTGTTACCCGTGACCGACACGGTGAAACTCGTCGGCCCCGACGGCGTCATCGCCGCAACCGAAGACCGCACCCGGCTTCGCATCCTCCAGACCCCGTTGGGCTTCGCCGCCAAGGTGCTGCGAGAAGCCTGCGACGCGGGACTCGACCCGTTGTCCTCCCCGCCGGGTACCGTCCTCCCGGTCCCCGGGCATCCGAACGCGATCAGGCTCGAGACACCCTTCGACGCTGCGGTGGCCGAGGCGTTGCTGCGCGAGGAACGAGACGAGGAGAGCGGACGAGCGTGAGGATCGGCACAGGGACCGACGTGCATCCCGTCGAGGACGGGCGCGAATGCTGGATCGCCGGCCTGTTCTGGGAGGGTGTGCCGGGTTGCGCGGGCCATTCGGACGGTGACGTGGCCACCCACGCGCTGTGTGACGCCATGCTGTCCGCGGCCGGGCTCGGCGACCTCGGCGCGGTCTTCGGGACCAGCGACCCGCGCTGGGCCGGAGCACACGGCCCGGCGTTCCTGGCCGAGGTTCGGCGCCTGATCGAAGCGGCGGGGTGGCGGCTCGGCAACGCTTCGGTGCAGGTCATCGGGAACGCGCCACGAATCGGAACCCGCCGTGCGGAGGCGCAGGAGGTGCTGAGCGAGGCGGCGGGCGGCCCGGTCAGCGTCAGCGGCACGACCACCGACGGACTCGGGCTGACCGGGCGTGGCGAGGGCGTGGCGGCGGTGGCGAGCGCGCTGCTACTTCCCGCGACGGCTACATCACATGTCGGGCCCGCCTGACCTTCCGCCCGGCTAGCCTGGTCCTGTGACGATTCAGGCCGTGATGTTCGACTTCTCCGGCACGGTGTTCCGGCTGGAGCAGGACGCGAGTTGGCTTGCCGATTTCACCGACGAAGACGGGGTCGCCTTCGATGTGGAGGCGCAGACCGAAATCGTGCGGCGGATGACCGCCCCCACCGGTCAGGTCGTGCAACTTTCAGAGGAGTACCAGTACGCCTGGGACAACCGCGACCTCGATCCCGGACTGCACCGCAAGATCTACCTCGAGGTCCTGCAACGCTCCGGGCTGCCCGCCAAGCACGCGCACACGCTCTACTCCAGGCTGATCGATCCCCATGAATGGACGCCTTATCCCGACACCGAAGCCGTGCTGAAAAGCGTGTCCGGCAAGGGACTGAAAGTGGGCGTGCTGAGCAACATCGCTTTCGACATCCGGCCCGCCTTCTCGAGTCGCGGTTTGGCCGAGCACGTCGACGAATTCGTGCTCTCCTTCGAGGAAGGGGCCATCAAGCCGGATCCGGTGATCTTCGAAACGCTGCTGGACCGGCTGGGCGTCCCGCCGGAGAACACATTGATGGTCGGTGACAGCGAGGAGGCCGACGGAGGCGCGCGGGCGCTCGGTTGCCCCTTCGCACTGGTCGAGCCGCTGCCGACACACCAGCGTCCGGACGGCCTGCTCACCGCGCTTCGCGAGCACGGGGTCCTCTGAGAATAAGGGGGAAACCGGGCGGCCCGCCCGGTGCCGGGGGCCAGCCTCTACCATTTCAGGGTGGCCCTTCACCTTTACGACACCGCGACCAGGAGCGTGCGGGAATTTCACCCCGTCCGGAGCGGAATGGCGTCCATGTACGTCTGTGGGGCCACCGTGCAGGGAGTGCCGCACATCGGGCATGTGCGAGGCGCGCTGAACTACGACGTCCTGCGCCGCTGGCTGATCCACAATGGACTCGAAGTCCGGCTGGTGCGCAATGTCACCGACATCGACGACAAGATCCTGACCAAGGCCGCCGACGCGGATTATCCCTGGTGGGAGTGGGCGTTCCAGCACGAGCGAGCGTTCGAGGACGCCTATGCCGTGCTGGGCTGCCTGCCCCCGTCGATAGCGCCGCGCGCGACCGGGCACGTGACACAGATGGTCGAACTGATGGGGCGGCTGATCGACTCCGGTCATGCCTACGCCTCCGGTGGCGACGTTTATTTCGCGGTGAAAACCTTTCCGGGCTACGGCGAGCTTTCCCGCCAGCGACTCGACGAGGTCCAGCAGGGCGAGACGCTGGGCGAAGGCAAGCGGGATCCGCGTGACTTCACGCTGTGGAAGAGCGCCAAACCCGGTGAGCCGTCCTGGCCGACGCCGTGGGGGCAGGGCCGGCCGGGCTGGCATCTGGAATGCTCCGCGATGGCGACCGCCTATCTCGGCGCCGAGTTCGACATCCATGGCGGTGGGGTGGATCTGGTCTTCCCGCACCACGAGAACGAGCGCGCCCAGTCCCAGGCGGCCGGCGACCCGTTCGCCCGGTACTGGCTGCACAACGCCTGGGTGACGCTGTCCGGCGAGAAGATGTCGAAGTCGCTGGGCAACGTCGTGTCGATCGAGCACATGCTCGAGCGGCACCGGGCGGCCCACCTGCGTTACTACCTGATCCAGCCGCACTACCGCTCGACCATCGAGTACTCCGACGCCGCGCTTTCCGAAGCGGCCCAGGGCTACCGGCGGATCGAGCAGTTCCTGCGGCGCGTGACCGGCCGGACCGGACCGGTCACGCCCGGCAGACTGAGCGCTCCGTTCGTCGAAGCGATGGACGACGACCTCGCCACCCCGGCCGCGATCGCCGCGGTGCACGCCGTGGTGCGCGAGGGCAACGCCGCCTTCGACAACGGCAACGACGCCGAGGCCCGGTCCGCGGCCGGTTCGGTGCGCGCGATGATGGGCGTGCTCGGGCTCGATCCGCTGGCCCCCGAGTGGGCGGAGTCCTCCGATTCGGGTACCCCCACCCGGCAGGCGCTGGAGAAACTGGTGGACGACATGCTCACCGAGCGCCAAGAGGCCCGGGCGGCACGTGACTTCGCGCGCGCGGACGCGGTGCGCGATCGTCTGCTCGAGGCCGGCATCACCGTCGAAGACACCCCCGACGGTCCATTGTGGACTGTAAAGGACGTTTGATTCTCATGGCTGGCAACTCCCGGCGCCGGGGCGCGGTGCGCAACACAGGTTCGAAGAAGGGTGCCGTCGTCGGTTCCGGCGGCCAGCGCCGCCGGGGCCTGGAAGGCAAGGGGCCGACTCCGCGCGCGGAGATGCGTCCCGGCCATCCGGCCCAGCGGCGCGCCGCGGCCGCCGCGAAGGCGGCACAAGGCCGTGACCGCAAGCCCGAAGGGCCCGAAGTGATCGCCGGACGCAACCCGGTGGTCGAGGCCCTGCGCGCCGGCGTGCCGGGCACGACGTTGTTCGTCGCGCTCAACATCGACGCCGACGACCGCGTCACCGAAGCGGTGCGCCTGGCCGCGGACAAGGGCATCTCGGTGCTGGAAATCCCGCGCGAGGAGCTTGATCGCAAGACCAACCGCGCCGTGCACCAGGGCCTCGGGCTTCAGGTGCCGCCGTTCGAGTACGCGCACCCCGATGACCTGATGGCGCTCGCGCGTGACTCGGGTGAGCCGCCGCTGCTGGTCGCGCTGGACGGGGTGACCGATCCGCGGAACCTGGGCGCGGTGGTGCGGTCGGCGGCGGCGTTCGGCGCGCACGGAGTGCTGCTGCCCGCGCGACGCAGCGCGGGCATCACGGCCGTGGCGTGGCGGACGAGCGCCGGGACCGCGGCGAAGCTCCCCATCGCGGTCGCCACGAACCTCACCCGTCAGCTCAAGGCGTGGGCGAGCGAAGGACTGATGATCGCCGGGCTGGACGCCGACGGGAGCGTCGACATCGACGGTCTGGACCTCGCGGCCGATCCGCTGGTCGTGGTGGTCGGCTCCGAGGGACGGGGGCTGTCCCGGCTGGTCCGGGAAACCTGTGACGTCACCGTCTCCATCCCGATGGCCGCCGGAGTCGAGTCGCTCAACGCGTCCGTGGCCGCCGCCGTCCTGCTCGCCGAGGTCGCGCGCCGCCGCCGTATCGCCGGGCGGGTCTGAGCCCGGCACGCGCCCGGTCAGTCGGCGAAGGTGCGGAGCGCTTCCGGGCGGTGGATGGTCAGGCGCCGGCGTGCGGTGCTGATCACGCCCGCTTCGCGGAGCGCCCGGAGGGTACGCGCGGCCGCCTCGCGCGAGGCGGCCACCATGCCGGCGATGTCCTGCTGGCTGATCCGCAGCGCCACCACCACACCGTCCGACGTGGTCACTCCATAACGGTCGGCGAGATCGGCCAGCAGTTCGACGATCCGGCCCGCCGTGGTCCGGTCGGCGAACTGGCGCCGCCGCGCGTCGGCCGCCCGCAGCCGGCCGGTGATGACCCGGGAGACGACGGTCGCGATGCCGGGGTGCCCGCGCAGCAGACGGCTGAACTGCTCGGCGGTCAGGTAGAGCGCGGTCACGACGTCGACCGCGATGACCGCGCCGGAGCGTGGGCCACCGTCCATCGCCGCGATTTCGCCGATGATGTCGCCGGGTCCACAGACGTTGAGTACTGCCTCGTGCCCGCCCGGTCCGGCCGTCGTGACCTTCGCCCAGCCCGACACGATCACCAGCACCGAACGCGCCCGGTCTCCCTCGCTCATCAGCACGGTCCCCGAGCGGAACCGGCGCACGAGCGCGGCGGCACGGATCACTTCCCGCTGCGTCGGGTCCAGCATTCCCCAGAAATCCGTGGAAGCCATAGCGGCCCCTCTCCCACCGGCGTTCCTTCTGACGATGGTATGGACAAAATGCCGGACGGGGTAGCAGGTCCGGACATCACCACCGCTTCCGGACACCCGTGCGCCACGGCCCTCAGGCCGATCGAGGAGCAGCATGCACGTGCGGGGACGGTTCCAACGGAACGGACTCGGCCGCCGACCGGGAATATTCGCGGAGCCGTGACCGCCGTGGCCCACCCCGTGTGCCCCACTGATCCGGCTCTGGCTCACGAGCCGCACCCGGAACCGGAATTCGGAACGCGGAGGTCCTACGACGGCAAGCGCCGCTGGGCGAACCCGCGATTGACGCTCCAGAGGACTCCCGTAGTGGACAATCATCGCAACGATACTGGCCACTTTTTGACCAGTTGACCGCCGGACGCGGCCGGACGCAGGGCCGAACAGGTGAACGCGGCAGGGGCAGATGGATCAGGCATGAACACCGTCCAAGACTGGTCGACGTGGCGACACCCCACGGCCGGTGGCCGGTCTTCAGGCGCCGTGCCCGTCGAGCCGGCCGCACCGGTCCCGGCCGTCGTGGGGGCGGCCGGGACCGGAGGTGGTCGCCATGCTCGCGAAGGATCCGGACTCGGTGAGGAAGACATGACCTGATCGGGCGGACTGTGTCAGTTGACACGGAAACCACGGCGGTTTCCCGGAAAGCTCGTCCCCGTCGAGGACGGATACCGGGGAGAGGAGGCGCCGGCGTGGAACCACATGCCTTCGCTGTGTTGACGACGTTGCCGTGGTGATCGCCTCCGGTGGCCACGGCCGCCTAGAGGGGGCGGTGGGGCAGGCTTGGGTGTCGCCGGTCCCACCGTCGTGAGGGGGCGGACGGCCGTCTTCCCAGCGCCGCGACCGGCGCGGGGAAGGCGGCTGTTCGTGTCTCAGTGCTTGCTGTGAACGCGCCCAGCCGGTTACTTTGCCCAGGTAACTCGCGATTCGCAGAGGGTCTGTCAGCGCCACTGGACGCCGTAGCCGAGCCCCTGCGTCAGATTCCGGAACTCCCAACGGACTTCGCCGGCCGCGTCGGCCGTCAGAAGCTCCCCGCACGGACGGCCGTCATCCACCACGCGCATGGGAACCCCGGCGACCAGCCAAATCGACCCCGGCACGCGCGCCGGGTCGAACCGGACGCGCACCTCGAACCGGTCGCTGCGCCGGTAGGGCACGAGCACGTAGTGCGGCCGCATCGGCTGCCCGGGCGGAATCCGCATTTCGATTCCGTAGTCGTGGGCCTGCCCCGCGCTCAGCGAGGTGGGCAGCGCGATGGCGAAGCGGAAATGGCTTTCCGACGGATGTTCCCGCCGCACGAGCCGTCCGCCGTAGAGCACCGAAACGCCGAGTTCGTGCGCGGTCGTCCGGTCGGCGGGATGCCGGGGCACGCTCACCGACGGGATGATCTCGTCGACGCCGTCCCTGGTCGCGATGATCCTGCGCCGCTCCTGTACCACCGGCGACAGCGAATCCAGGCGCACCAAGGCATCGAAGGAGGCCACGTACCAACCGTCGTCGGGAACGCTTTCCCCGGCGGCTTCGGCGAGCAGCGCACAGGCCTCGTCGGCGCGCCTGCGCGCCGTGCGCTCGTCACGGCCGAGATGCGCGGCCAACCAGTTCATCCGCTCCTTGAGCAGCGCGTGGCGGGCCTCGGGGTGGATCGCCAGCGCCGCGGTGAGCGCCAGACCGAGGTCGCCGGGGAGCCGCGTGGCCAGTTCGCCGAGACGCCGGCCGAGCTTGCGCCGCACGACGGCGGGCTCGTCATGTTCGGCGATGTTGCACAGCAGACGCAGCCTCGGCCCGGCCAGGACCTCGATGTTCGGAGCGAGCACACCCCGGCCCCGGCGCAGGCGCTTGAGTTCGTCCACCAGTGTCGGCATCGTCTTCAGGCTAACGGGGGCGTCAGGCTAAGGTCAGCACGCTTGTCCGTAACACGGGGGGCCATCACACCGATGTCGTTCGTCTCGCCACTGTTTCTGTGGTACTTCCTGCCCGCACTGCTCGTCGCGGTGCTGGTTCTACCACGAAGCTGGCGCAACGGCGTGGTGGCGGTGGGCAGTCTGGTCTTCTACGCCTGCGGCGCGGGCGCGTTCACGTTCCTGCTCCTCGCCTGCATGGTGGTCAACTTCGTGGCCGGAACGGTGCTCGAGCCACAACGCTGGGGCAGCCCCACCACCCGGCGGCCGCTGCTGATCGGCGTGATCTGCTTCGACGTCGCGATCCTGCTGGTCTGGAAGTACGCCGGCTTCGCCACCCAGCAACTCGACTTCCTCGCGAAGGTCTTCGGTGGGGACTTCCCGGTCCTGCGCCTGGCGTTGCCGATCGGCATCTCGTTCTTCACCTTCCACCACATTTCCTATGTGGTGGACATCTACCGCGGCGAGCGCCCGGCGCTGCGGAACCCGGTGTCGTTCATCACCTACATCGCGATGTTCCCGCAGTTGGTGGCCGGGCCGATCGTGCGCTACCGCGAAATCGCCGACCAGCTCCCGCAACACCGCTCGCACCGGCTCGACGACATCGCCGCCGGCTTCCCCCGGTTCGCGCTCGGCCTGTGCAAGAAGACGATCATCGCCGACTCGCTGAGCCCGATGGTCGAGGCCTGTTTCGCCACCTCGGCGAACAACATGACCTTCGGCATCGCCTGGCTCGGCGCGGTCGGGTACACGCTTCAGCTGTTCTTCGACTTCTCCGGCTACTCCGACATGGCCATCGGCCTGGGCCGGATGCTGGGCTTCCGGCTGCCGGAGAACTTCGCTCGCCCGTACTCGTCGGTCACGGTCACCGAGTTCTGGCGGCGATGGCACATGTCGTTGTCCCGCTGGTTCCGCGACTACGTCTACATCCCCTTGGGCGGCAACCGGTCCGGCGCCGCGAAGACCTACCGCAACCTGTGCGTCGTGTTCGTGCTGACCGGTCTGTGGCACGGCGCGAACTGGACTTTCCTGGTGTGGGGCTGTTATCACGGCGCGCTGCTGATCATCGAGCGCGCGTTCGCCCTCGACGAGACCCCGCAGGGCCGCGTCCCACGGATCGCGCGGCGGGCGCTGACCCTGGTCCTCGTCGTGTTCGGCTGGGTGTTCTTCAAGTCCTCCGACATCGGGCACGCGCTGACCATGATCGGCCACATGTTCCTGCCGGACTTCTCGGGTCTCACCGACGTGGTCGGCGCGGCGCTGACCCATCAACGCCTGGTGATCCTGCTCGCCGCGCTCGCCGTGGTGTTCCTGCCCGCGCATCCGGTGACCGGCCCGCTCCTGGAGTCCTCCCGAAGCCGTCCGGCCACCAGCCTGCGCGTCGGCGTGATGACCGCCGGCCTGGCCTACGCCGCGATTCTGGTGGCCAACGGCACCTTCAGCCCGTTTCTCTATTACCAGTTCTGAGTCTTCCGTCCGGCCGAGGACCGGATAACGGACACGTCACGAATTGCTCGTGAGGGATTCCCCTCCGATCCGTCAAAGAAGATGACCGGCCAGGCAAAAGCGATCCGATTCAGTGGTAAAGGGCACGACAAAGGGTGCGGGCTCGACGAGCCCGCACCCTTTGTCAGTGGTGCCGGTTACGGCTCCAGAACCGCTTCCGAAACCTCCAGTTCGGTGCGCTCGGCCTCGATCGCCTCGTGGACCTCTTCGGTCCGCATGGCCTGGGTGACGGCCCAGTAGAAGATCACGAGGTTGAACACGACCACCACGCCGAGGTCGACCCACTCCGGCAGGAGGTTGATGTTCCCGCTCTCGCCGTAGCGGCCGAGATAGCCGATCAGCACGTTGCCCGCCAGCCACGGCACGATCCACAGCGCGTTGCGCGGCGAGAGCTTCGGCCGGTCGGACTTCGATTCGGTGGCCCGGGTGACGAAGAGCACGATCAGGCCCAGGACCATGGTGACGACGATCTTCCAGGTGATGTCGAAGCCGCTCCAGTAGATGATCAGGTTCGCGGCGACGAACCCGGCCGGAGCCAGCACCTGCGGCGCGGGCGTGCGGTACGGACGCGGGCGGTCCGGGTCGCGCCGGCGCAGCGCGATCAGCGAGACCGGCGCGAACGCGTACATGATCGCGGTCGCCGACGTGATCACGCTGACCAGAGACTGCCAGCTCGGGAACGGCAGGAACGAGATCTCACCGACCACGAACGACAGCACGATCGACCACACCGGGACACCCCGGAGGCTCAGCTTGCCCAGCCCCTTCGGCATCTGCTTGTCCCTGCCGAGTGCGTAGGCGAGACGCGCCGAGGTGCCGAGGTAGAGCAGGCCGGTGCCGGCGGGCGAAACGAACGCGTCGGCGTAGAGGATGTAGGACAGCCAGGCCGCGCCTGCCAGCGTCGCCAGGGTCGCGTACGGCCCGAAGGCGCCCTTCTCGATCGGGTTCGACCAGTCGTGCGCGATGCTCGACGGGTCGAGCGCTCCGATGAAGGCGATTTCCAGGCCCAGGTAGACGATCGTGCCGATGATCATCGCGACGAGGATCGCGCGCGAGAGGTCACGCTGCGGATCTCGCGCCTCACCTCCGACCTGCACGGCTTGCTCGAAGCCCTGGAGGGCGAAGACCACACCGACCGGGAGCGCGGCGAACACACCGTGGGCCCCGGACGGGGCGAAGCCGCCACCGGCACTGAAGTTGCCCGGGTGGAACCGCAGGGACAGCAGCACGCCGATGGTCAGCACCGGCACGGCCGTCTTCCAGATGACCGTGGCCGAGTTGCTCTCCGACAGCAGCTTCACGCCGACGAGGTTGATGAACGTGAACACCGCCATCAGCAGCGTGGCCCAGCCGAAGCCGCTCACGGTCAGCGTGTCGTCGGCGTGGAGCAGGTTCAGGTTGTCCTTGACCCACGAGATGTTGTCCAGGTACTCCAGGCTGGCCTCGACCTCGACCGGCGCGAGCGCGACCGCCTGCAGCCAGGCGACCCAGCCCCCGGCGAAGCCCGCGAGCGCGCCGAACGCGATCCGCGGGAACCGCGCCGTACCACCGGCCACCGGGTAGGCGGCACCGAGTTCGGCGTGCACCAGCGCGAGCGTCGCCATGATCACCGCGGTCAGCACCCACGAGAGGACCGACGCCGGGCCCGCGACCTTGGCCGCCTTGAGCGCGCCCAGCAGCCAGCCCGAGCCGATGATCGACCCGAGCGACACGAACATCAGGCCGTAGAAGCCGATCGACCTTTGTAGCCGGCGCGAGTCCGATTTTGTCGTCTCGACTGACGTATCCATCAAAACCCCGATTTCCGAGTTGCTCCCTATTTCGCGCCCCGCGCGGCACGGTTGCGGTAGCAACGATCAACCACACGAATGACGCGAACCATAGCGCGCAATGATGTCGAACTTCGGGGTGGGCGGGAATGAGCGGAATGTAACGGAACGGTTTCATCAGATCGAATGAGGCCCGATCCGGGAACTCCACCGCTCTGACGTGCGCATTTCCGGGAACCGAGTGAACGGGCATTTTTATCCGATATCAACACGATCGTGTAATTTGTCCGTTGTCTGCGATCGAAGTAGGCCGCGAGACGAAGAGGTATGAACCATG
This sequence comes from Amycolatopsis pigmentata, assembly GCF_042684065.1. Lineage (NCBI taxonomy): Bacteria > Bacillati > Actinomycetota > Actinomycetes > Pseudonocardiales > Pseudonocardiaceae > Amycolatopsis > Amycolatopsis pigmentata. The sequence continues at coordinate 314,098 of NZ_JBHUKR010000007.1, forward strand.
CGTTTCACGCGGCCCGCCGGGCCCCAGGCGTGGCGGGCCTGCCACGCGCACGCCCGGGAATGAAGTCCACTATGGACAGTAACGATCCGCGACAGGATGATCACGGATCGCTGGAAAACGACGGCTTCGGTGTCTGGAGTTCCGGAGCCGGAAAACGTTTACAGACCACGCGCCCCGGTGCACAGGGCACCGGGGCGCGATCTCGAGATGTTGCCTCCGCGGTGTGTGCCCGCCTCGGACGGGCGGGCACAGAACGTTTCGCGCGGGGCCCTCGTCAGGCCGAAACCTCTTCGGGGGCCGGCATGGTCTCCTCCTCCGCGGCCGCGGCGGCGGGCACCATGTGCTTGAGCGCCTCTTGAAGCGCGGTGTTCGTGGCGGTGAGGCGTTCGGTGACCTCGCGGCGGAACTCGAAGGCCTGCGTCCGGGCGTGCTCGGCTTCCGCCAGCTGACGTTCGGCGTCGGTCACCAGGCGAGTCGCCCGCTCCTCCGCCTCGCCGGTCTGCGCGGCGAGCCGTTCCTCGGTCTCCGAAACCTGGGTGGCAAGGGATTCTTCGGTCTCGGAAACCTTCCTCGCGAGCGAGTCCTCGGTCTCCGACACCTTCCTGGCGAGCGAGTCCTCGGTCTCGGAAACCTTCTTGGCCAGCGCGTTCTCGGTCTCGGTGACCTTCCGCTCCAGCGCCTCGGTGGTCTCGGCGGTCTTCCGCGCGAGCGCCTCGTCGACCTCGGCGGTCTTCTGCGCGAGCGAGTCGTTGGTCGCCTTCTCCGCCGCGGCACGGCGTTCGGCGGCCTCGCTGTCGAGCCGGTTCCGCTCCTGCTCGGCCTCACTGTCGAGCCGCTCGATCTCGCCGCGCGCCTGGGCCATCAGGTCGTCGTGCTCGGCCCTGAGCCTCGCGGTGAGGTCCTGGTACTCCGCCTCGAGTTCGGAGCGCCGCTGCTCGATCTCCGCCTCACGGTCGGCGACCCATTTGTCGGTCGCCTTGCGGGTGTCGAGGTCGTACTTCTCGGCCTCGGCGCGGATCTGCGCCCCCTGCTCTTCGGCGCGGGCGCGAAGTTCGGCGATCTCCTCCTCGGCGAGCTGCATCATGGTGCGCACGCGCTCGGTCATCGTGGCCGCGGAGTTCGGGTCCGTCGCCATGCGGGACAGCGCGGCCTTCGCCTCCGACAGCTCCTGCTGCGCGTAGGAGAGTGCCTTGGAGAGCTCGGAAACAGAGGACAGCGCGTCGTCGCGGCTGGCGCTCAGTTCTTTGAGCTCCGAGGACAGCTGGGAAAGCCGTTCGTCGACGGGCGGGCGGTCGTAACCGCGGAAGACCAAGGGGAACTGAGGAGCACCCACGGAAGGCTCCATGGATTGAATGGGCGTCTGGGCTGGAGGCATGCGGCGACCTTAGTAGGTCTCCGCAGCGCTTTCCATACCGCCATTCGGTTGTTCACGCTGTGTTCCTACAGGGCATGACCGCGTTGGCAAGCCTACAAGAACCTCGGCTCACCGTCGACTGGCCCGAGCCTGGTGTGGCGAGGACCGAGGGAGACCGGCCCCGGAGCGGGCGGTCATCGGCGGCATCGTGGGTGAGCTGCGGGTACTTCACCTCCGGCACGTCCGCCCCGCCCCGTATTGTCCCCAGCGTGGACCTGTTGCTCTACGTCGCGATCCCGTTCGTCGCCGCGCTGATCGGCTACGTCACCAAGCGGGTCGCGATCGAGATGATGTTCCGGCCGCTGGAGTTCCGGGGCATCCGTGGTCTGCACCTCGGCTGGCAGGGCGTGGTCCCCCGGCACGGCGGCCGGATGGCGGCGATCGCGACCGATCTGCTCACCGCCAACCTGCTCGATCTCGACGAGATCTTCGCGCGCGTCGACCCGGACCGGATCACTCGCGAAATCGAGCAACCGTTGCTGCGGGCCATCGACGAGATCACCCGCGACGTACTCGCCGAATGTCACCCGGCGCTGTGGGAGGCGCTGCCGGCGATGGCGCGCGAGCTCGTCATCAAGCAGTTGCAGGCCGGGGCTCCGCGCCTGGTGCGCGAACTGATGGCCGACATCCGCGGCAATCTGAGTTCGGTCCTCGACGTCAAGCACACCACCGTGCAGAACCTCACCCGCGACCCGGCTCTGCTGGTCCGGCTGATCCGCGAGACCTCCCGGCCGGAAATGGCCTTCATCGCCCGGTGCGGCATCTACTTCGGGTTCACGCTCGGGCTGGTGCAGACCGCGGTGTGGGCGCTCACCCGGAACCCGTTGGTGCTGCCCTTGTTCGGCGGTGGCATCGGCCTGCTCACCGACTGGCTGGCGATCAAGCTGATCTTCGTGCCACGCGAGCCGGTGCGCCTCGCCCGGTTCACCCTGCACGGGAAGTTCCAGCGCAGGCACGCCGAAGTGGCCCGGCAGTACGCCGATCTCGTGGCGCACGAGGTGCTCACGGTGCCGAACCTGGTGCAGGGCATCCTCCGCGGGCCACGCTCGGACCGGCTGGTCGCGCTGATCCGCCGGGCGGTGACCAAGACCCTGGAGGACACCGTCGAGCAGCCGCTGGTCAGGCCGGTCGTCGCGGCGACGATCGGCTCGGCGCGGATGCGCGAGATCAAGGACGCCGCCGCGGTCCGCGCGCTGGAACGGTTGCCCAGCACGCTGCGGCCTGCCGAGGGCTACCTGACCGAGGCGATGGATGTGGCGAACATGGTGGAACAGCGCATGCTCGCGCTCACCCCGCTCGAGTACGAAGGACTGCTGCGACCGGCCTTCCGGCAGGAAGAATGGAAGCTCATCACGGTCGGCGCGGTGATCGGTTTCCTCGTCGGTGAGCTCCAGGTCGTGCTCATGCTGCACTGACGACACACCGCCGGCCCGAGTGGTCGTGCCGGAAACCGGTGCGAACACCGGCTTTCCCCACACGTGATCGGCCGACCGGATACCGTGGCCGGGTGGCGCAAGAACCCCCGCAGCTTCCCGCCGTACACGAAGCCTGGCTCCCCCGGGAACACGCGTTGCACCGCCCACGGCACGGCGGCAGGCAGCTGACCGCGTTGATCTGCGCGGTGGTGTTCTTCGCGACGCCGACTCTGATGTGGGTGTTCGGTGCCCGGCCCGGTGAGATCGAAAATCACCGCCTCGCCGGTTTCCCCAGCCTGGGCGACGGCTGGGCGTTCTTCACCGGCCTGCCCAGCTGGGCCACCGATCAGCTCACCTTCCGCGCCGCGGCGATCCAGGCCGCGGACGGCATCAGTGAGACGGTCTTCGGCGAGTCCGCGCCGCACGACCAGAGTGGCTCGACCAATTCCGGCCCGCTGCCCGGCAGTCCTCCGCCGGCGGGCGGTGAACCCGCGCCCGTCAACGGGGGCACGGGGCCGCTGGACCAGGCCGGGTACCGCCAGGTCATCGAGGGCAGCAACGGCTGGCTCTATTACGGCATCGACGCCGAGGCGAAGTGCGCGCCGTCCCGCCAGCTCACGGAGACGATCGCCCGGATCAAGGAACTGCGCGACATCGTGCAGAGTTCGGGCCGGAAGTTCGTCTGGGTGGTGCCGCCCGACAAGTCGACCATGGTGCCGCAGTTCCTGCCCGCGAGTTATCCGGGCAAGGACTGCCAGCAGGCCGCCGAGGCCCCGCTCTGGGCACAGGTCGACGGCGCCGGAGCGGTGGACCTCCGTGCCGCGCTGCAGGAGGCGGAGCGCCAGCTGGGTCATCCCGTCTATCACCCGAACGACACCCACTGGACCGACGAGGGCGGCCTGGTGATGGCCGCCGCGACGGCCAACGCCGTCGAACCCGGTGTCACCCAGACCTGGAAATGGGGCCCGGTGGGCAGCTACACCGTCTCGGCCGACCTGCCGCCTCTGCTGGGCAAGCACGGCGACAAGACCAACGTGGTCTACGACCTCCGCCCCGACGGGATCACCGACCGCGCGGGCAAGATCAGCGAGATCGACACGCCGGTGGTCAGCAACGGCCCGCCCCTGACCGGCATGGTGGGCAAGAAGACCCTGGTCTACGGGGACTCCTTCACGATGGCGTCCTCGCGCTATCTGACCGGTGCCTTCTCCAACCTGACGATGCTCGCCTTCTACACCAACAAAACCAGCCAGGCGCAGGCGATCGACGAGTTCGTCAACTCCGACGTGGTGGTGCTGGAAACGGTGGAACGCAGCGTCTCCGGCGGCTACCTGCCGTTCTTCGACGAGGGTCTGCTCAACTCGCTACGGGCGAAACTGGCGCAACATCCGCTGCGGTGACCCGTCGCACCCGGTCTCGGCGATAGGTGATCAACCGGGCGATCAGGTAGATCAGGAACGAAATCGCGGTGACGAACGCGCTCACCGGTGCGCCGGGCGCGAGGGAGAGCACGATTCCGCCCAGTGCCGCGATTTCCGCGAACGCCACGGACAGCAGCGTCGCCCGCCACGGGCTCGCGGTCAGCCGGGTGGCCGCCGCGGCCGGGGTCACCATCAGCGCGACCACGAGCAGCGCGCCCACGATCTGCACGCCGAGCGCGGTGGCGACGCCGACCAGGACGGCGAACACCACGGACAGCAGCCGGGACGGCACTCCGCGGGCCGCCGCGACGTGCGGGTCGACGCCGGCGAACAGCAACGGCCGGTAGATCGCCGCCACGATCAGCAGCACCACGACGGCGGCCACGACGAGCACGAGAAGGTTGGTCGGCTGGACGGACACGATCTGGCCGACCAGGATGCCGAACTTGTTCACCGTGCGGCCCGGGTAGAACCACAGCAGCAGGACCCCGAGGCCCAGTCCGAACGACAGGATGGCGCCGATCACCGAATCACGTTCGGACTCGCGCCCACCGAGCAGACCGAGCAGCAGCGCCGCGATCACCGCGCCGGCCAGCGCGCCGAACTCGACGCCGACGCCCACCAGCAGCGCGGCGGCGGCACCGGTGAAGGCCAGCTCCGAAGTACCGTGCACGGCGAAGGACATCCGCCGCATGACCACGAGCGGGCCGAGGACGCCGGCCACCAGGCCGAGTACTCCCGCCGCGAGCAGCGCGGTGATGACGAACGGGAAGCCCAGCAGCTGCCAGGTCTGGCCGAAGTCGAAGATCTTGTCCATACTCACCTCACGACGCGACGTGGTGGGGTTCGTCCTCGCACAGCGCGCTGCGGGCCCCCGCGACATGGATCTGGCCGCCGACCCGGATCACCTCGACCGTCGTGCGGTACAGCTCGGACAGCGCCTCGGAGGTCATCACCTTCTCGGGCGTGCCGATCCGGAACCGGCCGTCGACGAGATAGAGCACGCGGTCCACATAGGGCAGCACGGGGTTGATCTCGTGAGTGACGAACAGCACGGCGGTGCCCGCTTCGCGGCGACGGCGGTCGATGAGTTCGCTGACCGCCCGCTGATGCGCGATGTCGAGCGAGAGGAGCGGTTCGTCGCACAGCAGCACGTCCGGCTCGCCGACCAGCGCCTGCGCCACCCGCAGTCGCTGTTGCTCACCGCCGGAAAGCGTGCCCACCGGGGCCTTGGCGTAGGACTCGGCGCCCACCGCCGCGATCGCGGCGGCCACCCGCCGGCGTCGCCGCCGGAACCTGCTCAGACCGGTACCCCAGCGGTGTCCGTCGAGCCCCAGCCCGACCAGGTCCACGCCGCGCAGGGTCGTCGCCTCCTGCATGGCCCGCTGTTGCGGCACGTAGCCGGGCGGGCGCCCACTGACGATCCTGGCCGTTCCCGAGGACAGATTCTGCAAGCCCAGCAACACTTTCAGCAGGCTGGTCTTGCCCGAACCGTTCGGGCCGAGGACCGCGACGAACTCGCCCGGCGCGACCGAAAGGTCGAGCCCGGACCACAGCATGCGGGAGCCGAATCCGAGACTCGCGCGCGAAATCTCCACCGCCGTCTTCACGAGCCGACCGCTCCTGCCAGGGCTTTCACTTGGCCGGTCATCCACGAAATGTAATCCACGGCGCCCTTGGGAAGGGTCTCTGTGACGCCCACCACGGGTACCCCGGCCTTCGTCGCCGTTCCGACGACCTGGGTTGTCGTCGGGGTGACGGTCTGGTCGTTGTTCAGCACCGCCTTGACCTCCTTCGCCGAGATGAGCCGGTTGACCTCGGCCAGCGCGGCCGCCGGCACGTCGGTCTCGTTCTCGACGGCCGTGGAGAACGCTTCCGGGGTGGCGTCGGTGAGTTTCGCCGTCTGGATCAGGTAATGCGGCACCGGTTCGGTGACGAGCACCTTGGTCCCCGGATGCGCGTCGCCGATCCGCGCCGTGTCGGCGGCGAGTGCTTCGACCTTCGCCTTGAAGGCGTTCGCGTTGGCGGTGAAGGTCTGCGCGGCCTCCGGCCTGAGCGTGCCGAGCTGGCCGACGAGGGAATCGGCGACCTTTTCGACGGCCGTGAAGCTGTACCAGACGTGCTCGTTGTCGTCGGTCGCCCCGGCGTCGCGGGCGATGTCGTAGGCGACGAGCTTGCGCGTGTTGGGCGCCTGTTCGGAGAGCTTGGTGAAGAAGTCGTCGTAGCCGCCACCGTTGCCGAGAGCGAGCTGGGCGCGCGTGAACGCGAGCACGTCGGACGGGGTCGTCTCGTAGGAATGTGGGTCGGCCGACGGGTCGTGGAGGATCGAGGTGACCGCCACCTGGTCACCGCCGACCGCGGAGGCGACGGCGCCCCACACGTCGGTGGACGCGACGACGGCGATCTTTCCCCCCGCCCCCGGTGAATCACCATGAGTGTTAGAACCGCCACATGCCGTGATGCCCAGTGCGACGACGGTCGCGACGGCGACCACGGCGGGCATACGCGGAATCATCTCGGCTACTCCCGAACTGCCAGGTCAGGCCGATCGCGGCCTTATTGGAAACGATTGTCGACTTCACTTTACCCTAACGGGTGACGCGAACGCGAGCTCGGTTACCGCCGCCTGAACGCCATGTGGCGGTGAGGCGGACGACCTTCGTCTTCTGCAATTCGATCTGAACCGTTACGGTTCCCCTATGGGGCGTCCTATGCGCATGAGGCGACAGGCGACACTGGCGTCGCTCGCCGCGGAACTCGGCGTGTCACGAACCACGGTGTCCAATGCCTACAACCGGCCCGACCAGCTGTCCCCGGAACTCCGGCGCCGCGTGCTGGAAACAGCGCGCCGCCTCGGCTACCCCGGTCCCGACCCGGTCGCCCGCTCACTGCGGACGCGTAAGGCCGGTGCGGTCGGTCTCCTCCTCACCGAGAACCTCTCCTACGCCTTCCGCGATCCCGCGGCCATCGGCGTGCTCGAAGGACTCGCGCTGGCCTGCGAGGACGCCGGGGTGGGACTGCACCTGGTCCCCGCGAGCCCCGGCCGGGAGGACGTCGCCGCGGTCCACCGGGCCGGCGTCGACGGTTTCGTCGTGTACTCGGTCCCCGACGACGACCCCCACCTGGCCGCCGTGATGGCCCGGCCGGTGCCGACGGTGATCATCGACCAGCCCCGGATCGAGGGCGTGGACCGCGTCGGCCCGGACGACGCGGCCGCCATCACGCAGCTCGCCGAACACCTGGTGGGTCTCGGGCACCGGAAGGTCGGCGTGTTGTGCATGCGGCTCGGCCGCGATCGCAACGACGGCTTCGTTCCGGTGGAACGCCAGCGCAGCGCGCACTTCCACGTGCAGAAGACCCGGCTGGAGGCGCTCGCGGCCGCCTTCGGGAAGGCCGGCGTCGAATGGTCTGACGTGCCGGTCGTGGAGCGCTTCGAGCACACCGTCGACGACGGGGCTTCCGCCGCCCGGCAGCTCCTGGACGCCTATCCCCAGGTCACCGCGGTGATCTGCACGTCGGACATTCTCGCGCTCGGCGCGCTCGCCGAGGCCGACCGCCGCGGGCTGCGCGTCCCGGGCGAACTGACCGTGACCGGCTTCGACGGGATCGCCGAGGCCGACCGGGCCGGGCTGACCACGGTGCACCAGCCGGTACTGGAAAAGGGCCGGGAGGCGGGGAAACTGCTGCTCGCCTCGGCCGATCACGTGAACGCGCGGGTGATCACGCTCGCCACGGAACTGCGCATCCGCGGCACGTCCGCGCCGCCTCGCACGATGGAGGAGCACTGGTTCGGCCCGTGACCGACGAGTCCGCGTCAAGATCACGTGAGGTCCGTCATTGCGGTTGTGATGGCGGGCGGGTCCAATGAAACACATGACCGCCACGGACGTTCTGCTCAAGCGCTACCACGATGCCGAAGACACCCTTCCGGGCGACCGGTCCTCGCCCCGGCCTTCGCTCCAGATCACCATCCTCACCTGTATGGACGCCCGGATCCGGGTCTTCGAGATCTTCGGGCTCATCCAGGGCGAGGCGCACATCCTGCGGAACGCCGGCGGCGTGGTCACCGACGACATGATCCGTTCACTGGCGCTGAGCCAGCGCAAGCTCGGCACCCAGGAAGTGATGATCGTGCAGCACACCAACTGCGGCCTGTCGCTGGTCACCGAGGACGACTTCAAGGACGAACTGGAGGACGCGACCGGCCTGCGGCCGACCTGGGCGGTCGAGGCGTTCCGGGAGGTTTCGGACAGCGTGCGCCGTTCGATGCAGCGGGTCAGGCGCAGCGATTTCCTGCTGCACAAGGACAACGTGCGCGGTTTCGTCTACGACGTGAAGACCGGGGAACTGACCGAGGTGCTCTGAGTTCTACAGTGTTCGGGTGCCCATCGACGCCGGGATCCTGATCGACTGGTTCGACGAGCGCGCCCGCGATCTGCCGTGGCGACGTGCCGACTGCACCGCGTGGGGCGTGCTGGTCAGCGAAATCATGCTGCAGCAGACGCCGGTGGCGCGCGTCGAACCGATCTGGCACGAGTGGATGAGCCGGTGGCCGGTGCCGTCGGCGCTCGCGGCCGCGAGTCAGGGCGAGGTACTGCGTGCCTGGGGCAAGCTCGGCTACCCGCGCCGGGCGCTGCGCCTGCACGAGGCCGCCACCGCCATCGCGACCGGCCACGACGACATCGTTCCGTCCGATGTGGACACTCTGCTCGCGTTGCCGGGGATCGGTGCCTACACCGCGCGTGCCGTCGCCGCCTTCGCCTACGGCAAACGGGTGCCCGTGGTGGACACCAACGTCCGGCGAGTGGTGGCCCGCGCGGTGCACGGCGCCGGTGACGCGGGCCCCGCCTCGGTCACGCGGGACATGGCCGACGTCGAAGCGCTGCTGCCGGCGGCCGAAGCGCCCGCGGCCCGGTTTTCCGCGGCACTGATGGAACTCGGCGCGCTGGTCTGCACGGCGCGTACGCCACGCTGCGCGGCGTGCCCGGTTTCCGGCTCATGCGCCTGGCAACGCGCGGGCCGCCCGGCCTACGCCGGCCCGGCCAAGGCGGTACAGCGCTACGCCGGCACCGATCGGCAGGTTCGCGGCCTCCTGCTGGACGTGTTGCGCGGCACGGAAGAGCCGGTGAGCAAGCGGCGCCTGGACGTGGTGTGGCCCGACGCCGGCCAGCGGGATCGCTGCCTCGCCTCGCTGCTGACCGACGGACTGGCCGAACAGACCGCCGACGGCCGCTTCGCGCTCCCCGGCGAACACAGCTAGCGGTCCAGGACCTCGGAGAGGAACGCTTCGACGGCACCCCGGTACTCGTCCGGCGCGTCGTCGTGCACCACGTGACCAGCGCCGGCGACGAGGATGTGACGGCCGTCGCGGGCGCGTGCCGCCATCTCCGCCTGCTGGCCCGGGGGCATCGCGGTGTACCCGGCCTCGATCACCAGCAACGGGCACCGCACATTGTCCACAAAGGACCAGTAGTCGCGCCGCCCCCATTCCGCGGCGATCCGGTACAGGTCTTCCAGGTCGGCGATGAGGTGGTACCCGTCCTCCCGCTCGGTGACGCACTCGGCGAAATAGTCCCCCGTGTCACCGAAGAACTCGCGTACGTGCGCGATCGACTGGAAGGGCACCGGCCAGGACTCGAAGTACCCGCGCCAGGCGTCGACGGTCTTGCCCCGCTGATCGGGCGCCATGTCTTCGACGACGACGGCGCGGACCAACTCTGGATGCGTCGCCGCCAGGGCGAAGGCGTGCAGGCCGCCCATCGAATGACCGATCATCACCGCGGGTTCGCCCAGCGACGCCACCAGCCCCGCCGCGTCCGCGACGAACCGTTCGGTCGTCCACGGGCCACCGCGAGGACCACGCCCGTGGCCTCGTGCGTCGAGGCCGATGACGTGCCCGTAACGCGTCAGCCACCGGGCGACCCGCCACCACGTCCGCGCCCGGCCCATCAGACCGTGCAGCAACACGATCGGCGGTCCGGTGCCCCCGAAATCGACCGTCATCGCCTCATTATCGACGACACCACGAACTGCGTCGTTGGTTACCGATCCGACGGCAGCTACGGCGGAAACGGGTCTTTGCAAGCGGTTCGGCTGCGGCCCGTCTCCGCCTACTTTCGGTCGTATCGGTAACTCCCTCGACGAGCGCGCCCCGTGCGGCGATCAGCGCGATGAGTAGGCTGGAACCATGGCAGTCGTGAAGATCAACGCGATCGAGGTGCCCGAAGGCGCCGGTCCGGAGCTGGAGAAGCGGTTCGCCCACCGGTTGCACGCGGTGGACAACCAGCCCGGATTCCTCGGCTTCGAACTGCTGCGCCCGGTCTCCGGCGAAAACCGGTACTTCGTCTACACGAAGTGGGAATCCGAGGAGGCTTTCCAGGCCTGGGCCGAAGGCCCCGCGAAGGAAGCCCACGCCGGGGAGCGCGCCCGTCCGGTGTCCAGCGGAGCGTCGTTGCTGGAGTTCGAGGTCGTTCCCTTGGACAGTGCCGAGTAACGACCCCCTCGACCGGGCGGCCGAGCTGATCGCCGGCGCGGACGCCCTGCTGGTGTGCGCCGGCGCGGGCATGGGCGTGGATTCCGGTTTGCCGGATTTTCGCGGCAACGAAGGATTTTGGCGTGCCTACCCGCCCTACGCCCGCCTCGGCCTGAGTTTCGCCGCACTCGCCGATCCCCAGCACTTCGCCGAAGATCCGGAACTGGCCTGGGGTTTCTACGGCCATCGGCTCCAGCTGTACCGGGAGACCGAGCCGCACGACGGATTCGACATGCTGCGGCAATGGGGCACCCGGAAGCCACTCGCCGTCCTCACGTCCAACGTGGACGGTCAGTTCGCCAAGGCCGGGTTCCCCCTCGTCACCGAGGTACACGGCTCGATTCATCACCTCCAGTGCGTCAAGCCGTGCGAACCGGACATCTGGCCCGTGGACGATCTCCAGGTGAGCATCGACGAGGACATGCGCGCGCGGGTCCCGCTTCCGGAATGCCGGCACTGCGGTGCCCTCGCCCGCCCGAACATCCTGATGTTCGGCGACTTCGACTGGATCTCCCACCGCAGCGACCTCCAGTTGCGCGAGCTGACCGAGTGGCGCCGCGCGCATCCACGCCCGGTCGTGCTGGAACTCGGTGCCGGCACGGCGGTTCCCACCGTTCGCCGCTACGCCGAACTCGCCAGCGCCGCGAACGGCGCCCTGATCAGGATCAATCCGCGCGATCCGGAAATCCGGCACGATCGCGGCATTTCACTGCCCTACGGCGCACTGGAGACCCTCACCGCCCTGCACGCGAGACTCGGGATCCAATAAGCCCACACCAGCGCTCCGCGTGGCTGTCTAGTAGCCCACACCGTCACCCACCACCACCCTCAACGGACACGCTCCGCGTGGCTGTCTAGTAATTGTCGGGCAGCGTGAGCTGGGCGTAGACCGCGCGGTGGTCCGAGCCCGGAAGGCCGAGCACCGCGTACCCGGTCACCGCGACCCTCGAATCGACGACCACGTGGTCGATCGTCACCGGCGGCGGCCACCCGCGCGACGGCCAGGTCGGCACGAAACCCTGACCGAGACGCTCACCCGCGTCGGCGTAGCCGGATTTCAGCAGCCGCCTGAACGTGGCGTGATCCAGGGTCGCGTTGAAGTCCCCGGCCAGGATCCGGATCGTCTTGTCCGGCGCCGGAAGCCCGCCGATCTCCTTCTTCCACGTCGGCACCGATGTGGTCGGCGGAATCGGGTGCACGGCGACCACCTCCACCGCCGCCCCGCCGAGGTCCACCCTGGCGCTCGGCTGGGCGATCAGTGACGGCCCGGCCAAGGACAGGGCGGTCACCGGGTAACGGGACGCGATGCCCGAACCCGCACCGTCGGAATCCGGTTTGAAGACCCGGTAGGGCAACACCTCGGACAGCCCGGCGCGGTCGAACTCCTCGACCGCCCTGGGCGTCAGCTCTTCCAGGTCGAGCACGTCGACGTTGTGCTCACGCACCAGTTCCACGATCGATTTCGCGTCCGCGCGGCCCAGGTAGAGGTTCGCCGCCATGATCCGTACCTGACGCCCCGAAGCCACCGGCGCGGGTACCGGCACCAGTCGCGGTATCAGCACGGCCGCGAGTGCCACGGCGACGGCCACCACGGTCACGCCGATCCACCAGTGGCGCAGCGTCAGGGCGAGGATTCCCAGCAGCAGTCCGGCGCCCGTCCAGTACGGAGTGAGCGCGAGCAGTGCGGCCGTGTACCGGTTGCCGTCGATGCCCGCGAAGCGCATCGCGGCCATTGCCACGAACAGCAAGGCCAGCACACCGAGCGCGATCATGCGCACAGTGTGCCTGCGGGTGCCGTACGTGGCCGAGGCGGGAACCGCCACCGCGCTGGTCTTCACCCGACCACTTGTACCCCTGTTTCCGTAGGGAGGGCGTCTGTGCGCCTCTTGACAGCAGGTTGTCAGCCGACCGGGGCATCTTGTCCTTCGACGCGACCTTGAGGAGGACGAGATGTCGCTGGCAATCCAGGCGGAAGGCCTGGTCAAACGCTATGGGGACACCGTGGCGCTGAACGGGGTGGACCTGGCGGTACCCGCCGGGAAGGTGGTCGGGGTACTCGGGCCGAACGGGGCGGGCAAGACGACGACCGTGCGCATTCTGGCCACCCTGCTCCGGCCGGACGCCGGGCACGCCACCGTGGCCGGGTACGACGTGGTGGCCGAGCCCGTGCGCGTGCGTGGCCTGATCGGGCTCACCGGTCAGTACGCCTCGGTGGACGAAGACCTGTCGGGCACCGAAAACCTGGTACTCATCGGCAAATTGCTCGGTCACTCCGGCAAAGCGGCGAAAACGCGTGCGATCGCCCTGCTGGATCGGTTCGGGCTGGCCGAGGCCGCGGGCCGCGCGGCCAAGACCTATTCCGGCGGGATGCGGCGGCGGCTCGACCTCGCGGCCAGTCTGGTCGGCCGTCCCCAGGTGCTCTACCTCGATGAACCGACGACGGGACTCGACCCGCACGCGCGCCGCGAGGTGTGGAGCGTGGTGCGCGGCCTGGTCGCCGACGGCACCACGGTGCTGCTGACCACGCAGTACCTCGATGAGGCCGACCAGCTCGCCGACAGCGTGACGGTGATCGACCACGGGCGCGTCGTGGCCGAGGGCCGTACCGACGAACTCAAGCGGCGCGTCGGCGGGCAGACCCTCCAGGTGCGGACGGCCTCGCTCGAGGATTTCGCCTCCGTGTCACGGATTCTCGCCACGCTGACCGGTGTCGAGCCGATCGCCGACCCCGAAATCGGTTTGCTCACCGTGCCCGCACCGGATCCGGCCGTGCTCTCGGCCCTGGTCCGGAAACTCGACGAGCACGGCATCACCGCGGACGAACTCGCCCTCCGCCTGCCCAGCCTGGACGAGGTCTTCCTGGCCCTGACCGGAAAACCCAGCGAGGAGGTTCCCGCATGACGACGCCTGGGTCGATCCGCGGCAGCCAAGGTAACCACAGTGACATCGCGGAGGAACGAGCATGACGACCGCTGTTTTGGAGCCGCCGCGCCACATCTCCGCCTCCCTGGCGGTACGGCACGGGCTTGCCCTGGCCGGACGCGGAATTCTCAAGATCCGCAAGAACCCGTCCCAACTGCTCGACGTGACGCTGCAGCCGATCCTGTTCATGATCATGTTCGTCTACCTGTTCGGCGGCGCGATCGCCGGCGGGACCGGCGCCTACCTGCAGCAGCTCACCCCGGGCCTGATGGTGCAGAACATCGTCATGGCCAGCATGGCCGCTGGCGTGGCGCTGAACACCGATGTCTCGAAGGGGGTGTTCGACCGTTTCCGCAGCATGCCGATCGCCCGGTCGGCGCCGCTGGTCGGCGCGGTGCTCGCGGACATCGTGCGTTATCTCGTGGCACTCGGGACCTTGGTGGTCACGGCGATGATCATGGGCTTCCGGGTGCAGACCGGCCCGTTGCCACTGCTCGCCGCGCTGGCGTTGATGGTGCTGACCGGGTTGTGTTTCTGCTGGGCGCCGGTGTTCGTCGGGATGCTCATGCGCAGCCCGGTCGCGGTGCAGGGCACCATGATCGCCTTCATCATGCCGCTGACCTTCGGCAGCAACGTGTTCGTGCCCGCCTCCACCCTGCCGGGATGGCTCCAGGCCTGGGTCCATGTCAATCCCGTCAGCCTGCTCACCGAGGTCACGCGGGGCCTGCTCAACGGCGGTCCGGTACTGGGCCCGTTACTCGGCGGGCTGGCTTGGCTGGCCGGCTTCGTCGTGGTGTTCTTCCCGCTGGCCATGCGGGCCTACCGGCACCGCGTTTCCTAGGGGGCCGGTGAACTCGGCGAGCAGAAGGGATGCGGCGTCGGACCGGGGCAGGGAGGAGCCCCGGCGGTAGGCATCCTGGTAAGCCTGCTCGCCGAGTTCTTTCCGGAGTTCGGTGACCAGGTCGCGAAGTTCCGGGTCTCCGAGGTCGAAGACACCCCGGAGCGACTGGCTCACGCCCAGTGCCCACGCGGACCGTTCCGGTCTGCCTTCCAACCGGAACAGCCGTGCGGCCGACTCGGCCACCTTGGCCCCGTCCGCCAGGTCCCTACGGTCCACAGTGGACCTCAGCGCGACCGGGATCCGCGCCCGGGCCTCGACGACGTCACCTTCGGAGACCGCCAGCGCGGCCGCACCCGTCGCCAGCCATTCGGCGGTGACGCGGTCCGGCAGCCGCCACCCGGAGGACCGGGCCTCCAGCCGGTCGAGGACTCGATGGGCCTCGACTAAGTCACCGGCTCGACGAGCCAGCTCCAGCGACATGAACACCGCCATCCCGGCGAGTTCGGCTCGGCCGCCTTCTTCGGCCCACCGGACGGCCTCGTCGAGGTCTCGCCGCGCTCCGGCGAAGTCGCCGGTGCGCATCCGCTCGCCCGCGAGCAAACAACGGTGCTGGACGAAGGTGTCGGCAGACCCCAGCTCACGTGCCATCTCCAGCCCTTGGGTAATGGCCTCGATAGCCTTCTCATGCTCGTTTCGCAGCGATCTCAGTTCCGCGAGCATCGCCAGTGACATCGAACTGCCCCAACGGTCACCCACCGCGTGAAATCCGCTCAGTGCCGCTTCCCAGGCACGGTCGGCCCGGTCCAGCTCACCGTTGTTCCGGGCGAGCAACCCATCGAACCAGTGCGCGGCGCCCCGTGTCCACGAATCGGGGTGAGCGAACGCTTTGCGCCGTTCCCGGTCGACCAGATCCGGTTCTTCCGCGAAAAGGGCCAGCCCCGGCAGGACGAGCGCCAGCGGCGGGTAATGGTCCATCGCGTCGCTACGGTGACAATCGTCGATCACCTCGCGCGGCGGGAATCTGTCGACGAAGCCCGCAAATCCGCTGAAGAGACACCAGAACGCGCGCAAGGTGGCGCGGCACCAGGCGGGAACGTCACCGTCGAGGGGCAGAACCTGGTCGACGAGCTCGGTGACCTGCTCGTGGAATCCGCGCACCGCCGTCCAGTACCACACCAGCGCCTGCACGAGCCGGAACGCAGTGGCGGCGTCACCGCGTTCGATCGCGCCATGCAACGCCGCGAGCATGTTGTCGTGCTCGGCGTCGAAGGTCGCGATGGCGGTCACCTGATCGCGGGTACGAAGGGCGGGTTCGTTTTCCTCGGCGACGGCCAGGAAAAAGGCACCGAACCGCTCGATCAGCAGTTCCCGCTCGCCCGCCTCGCCGAGCCGTTCCTCCCCGAACACCCGCAGTGTCTCCAGCATCCGGTACCGGTCACCGGAAATGTCCACAAAGGACTTTTCGACCAGCGAGCCGAGCACGTACACCACGTCCTCGGCGGGCAGCGATTCGTCCGCGCAGATCGCCTCGATCGCGGAAAGCGTCGCGCCACCGGGAAAAACGGACAGTCGCCGGGCGAGGATGCGATCCGGTTTCTCGAGCAGGTCCCAGCTCCACTCGACCACGGCACGCAGGGTTCGCTGCCGGGGCAAAGCGGTCCGGCTTCCCGACGTGAGCAGCCGGAAACGGTCGTCGAGGCGGTGAGCGATCTGCGCCACGCTCATCGAGCGCAACCGGGCCGCGGCCAGTTCCAGTGCCAGCGGCATACCGTCGAGACGACGGCAGATCTCGGTCACCGCGTCACCGGTTTTCCCGTCCAGCGTGAAATCCGCCCGCACGGTCGCCGCGCGTTCGGTGAACAGCCGGATCGCCTCGGGCGTGCTCATCGGCCCGACCTGGCACAGCACTTCGCCGGTGATCGCCAGCGGCTCCCGGCTGGTCGCCAGCACACTCAGTGCCGGCACGCGGGTGAGCAGGTCGTGCGCGAGTTGCGCGATCGCCCCGATCAGATGCTCGCAGTTGTCCAGCACCAGCAGCGCCTCGCCGCCCCGGAGCGATTCGGTGATGCGGTCCAGCGCGTGCACGGTTTCCCCGATCGGCGCGGTGACCAGGGGCGGGTCCATCGAACCGAGCGCACCCAGCACGGCGGTGGACACGTCACCGGGGTCCCGGACAGCGGCGAAGCCGACGAACCAGATTCGGCCTCGCTCATGCGCGGGATGCCGTGTCGCGGCCTCGGTCGCCAGGCGGGTCTTGCCCGCGCCACCGGGACCGACGAGGGTGACCAGCCGAGCGGACCCCAACGACTGCTGAATCAGCGCGAGCTCCTGTGAGCGCCCGACAAAGCTCGTCAGCGGTGCCGGAAGGGTCTCCGGACGGGTCACCGGGACTCGGGAAAGTTCCCCGCGCACCACCGCGAGATGCAACTGCTGGAGCTCCGCCGAAGGATCGACGCCGAGTTCCCCGGCGAGATCCGCGCGAACACGCTCGTACACGCCCAGCGCGTCGGACTGGCGGCCCACCGCGCACAACGCCCGCATCCGCAGACCGGCGAGACGCTCGCGCAACGGCTCCGCGGCCCCCGCCGCCTCCAGATCGGCCAGGATTTCGGTGTGGTGGCCGAGCTCCAGTTCCGCCTCGAACCGGTCCTGGATCGCGGCGGCTTTGAGATCCGCCAAGCGCGTCGCGGGCGGCTGGGCGAACGGCGCGTCGAGGACATCGGCCAGCGCCTCACCGCGCCACAGCCCCAGTGCCTCCGTCAGGACCGCGGCCGCCTCGGCGTACCGGCCCGAGGTGAGGTCGCGCCGCCCGCGAGCGGCCAACTCTTCGAACCGGTGCACGTCCACGTCCGGCGGACGGACTTGGAGGGCATACCCGCCGTTGACCGAAACCAGAAGGCCCGCGTCTCCAAGGACCTTCCGGAGCCGGGACACCAGCGACTGCAACGCGTTGATCGCGTCGGCAGGCGGCTCGGTGCCCCAGAGTCCGTTCACCAGCGAATCGACGCCGACCGGACGTCCCGGTTCGAGCGCGAGCCTGGCCAAGAGCATGCGCAGGCGGGCGCCACCGACCTCGATGGTCGCCCCG
This sequence comes from Amycolatopsis pigmentata, assembly GCF_042684065.1. NCBI lineage: Bacteria > Bacillati > Actinomycetota > Actinomycetes > Pseudonocardiales > Pseudonocardiaceae > Amycolatopsis > Amycolatopsis pigmentata. The sequence goes on from NZ_JBHUKR010000007.1 coordinate 331,731, forward strand.
TCGCCGGAAGTCAGCAGCACCGGCCCGAGCAGTGAAACCCGCACCACACCAGGTTCCCAGACAATCGCCCGCGACAGGGCCACCGGCATGGTGGAGCCACTGACCGGGCTCCGTCGCCAAGGCGCGCGGGGCGTTCCGCGACGGTCTGTTCGCGCTCCTCGACTGTCCTCCGCCGAAGCCCTGACCGGGCTTCGGCAAGGGATCAGGCGCCGGGCTTGAGGTTCTGCTGGAAGTAGTTGATCACCTGCTGGGTGGTCTGCTTGCTGCCCGAGGACAGGTCGAGCGAAATGACCATCGCGCACAGCTTCCGGTCGTCCGCGCCGAAGAGCAAAATGCCGCCCAGGGAACCGACTCCCGCCACGTAATGGCCGGAAAGCCCGTTGCCCGACCAGGTTCCCTCGACGATCTGGCGCTGGTCGCCCATTTCGGTCTCCGCGCCCAGTTTGATGGCGTCATAGGAGATGCCCTGGTAATAGATGACCGTCTTGCCCGCCGTCGGGCCGCCACTGCCTTGCAGGAAGCACGTGGCGACCACGGTCGCGCCGACGTTCTGCGCGCCCATTCCGGCCAGGCCGCTCTGGCAGCTGCCACGGTCGGGCACCGTCCCGGCCAACTGCCGCAGACACGGCGTGAAACCCTGCTTGTCCTTTTCCCCGGCCTGATCGCAGCTCGCCGGGTCGCCTCCCGCCGCCTGCTGGATCGTCCCGCCGGACACGGCCGGGCCCTGGCCACCGGAGCCGCGGTTGACCAGCACCAGCGTCGTCACCAGAGCCGCGACCAAAACCAGCACGCCCGCACCGATCGACAACGGCAGCCGCAGACTCTTGCGCGCCGGAGCGGGCGCCGCGCGGAACGCGGGCGGCGGCTGCCACGACGGTCCCGGCTGACCAGGCTGACCGGGGCGACCGAGTTGAGGGGGTTGGCCGGGCTGGCCTGGGGGCCTGAGCATCGGTGACATCGCCGGGACCGTACGGGCCTCCAGCGCCGGTGGTGTGGCCGGCGCCTGCGCCGGAGCCGGACCGGGGTCCTCGTGCAGCCCGAACGCCACCGCCGTCTCCGGCTGGTCCTGCGTGGTCGGCATGACCCCGAGTTTTTCCGCGAGCAGGCTCGCGACCAGCGGCATCCGGCTCGGCCCGCCCACCAGGTAGACACCGGTGAGCCGCTGCGGGGTGAGCCCGGCATCACGAATCGTCGCGGCCAGCAGTTCCGCGCTGCGCAACAGGTTCGGCCGCACCAGCGCCTCGAGTTCGGCGCGGGTGACCAGCACGTCCTCGAACGGCTCGGGCATCGGCACCTCGGTATGCGCGTGCCGGGAAAGCGTTTCCTTCGCGTCGCGCACATCCTGCATCAGGGCACGCCGGATCCTGCGGTCGGCGACGCTCTCGGGACGCAGAACCCGTTGCCACTGCGCGGGATCGAGATGGGAAACCTGGCGCCCCACGTGCACCAGCAGTGCCTGGTCGATGTCGAGGCTGCCCAGGTCGGGCAGGCCGTTGTCGGCGAGAACGGTGAACCCGTGCGCGGTGACGCCCACCACCGCGCAGTCGAAGGTGCCCGCGCCGAGGTCGTACACCGCGAGGGTGCTTCCCGGGGGCAACGGCTTCGAACTCTGCGCGGCATAGTGGGCGGCCGCCGCCACGGGCTCGGGCAACAGCGTCGGCGCCGGACCGAAGCCGGCCTTGATCGCGGCCTGCCGAAGCGTGGCCTGCCGGTTGGCGCCCCACCGGGCGGGATGGGAAATCCGTACCTGGTCCAGCCGCTGACCGGAAAGCTGGCGCACGGCCTCTTCACCGACCCGGCGAAGGACCGCGGCGAGCGCGTCGGTCACCTGCACCACGTCGGTGCCGAGCAGCAAGGTGGCTTCGTCGATACGCCGCTTGGGGTTCGGCTCGAACCTTGCCGGGTCCAATCGTGCCTGGCGCTCGGCGTCCTGTCCGACCACCAGCACGCCGTCCGAGCCCGCGAACACGGCCGAGGACATGGTGACCGAACCGTCGATCTCGATCGCGCGCGGTCCGCGCCCGAACGCGGACAGCACCGCGACCGTGCTCGACGTGCCGAAATCAATCGCCAGGACGTTCATCGGCCTCCCCTCAGTCCGCCCAGACTCTCATATCGGAGCAGTCCCATTACGACATACCGACGATATTTCCGGCGTCCGAGCGCGGAGATGACGACAGCCCCCAGGAACGGTGTCCCTGGGGGCTGCCGGAGAGGCGGTTACTCAGTCGCCTTCGGACTCGCGGGGGTCGTTCGCCGCGCCGATGCTGACCGGCGGGGCGTCCGGGACCTCGAGCGGCTTCGGCTCACCACGGAAGGTGAAGTGCGCCTTGTCGTCCTTGTCCTCGGGCAGACCGCTCCAGCCCTCGACGTCGACGATGATGATCTGGCCGGGCTGGACCTCGCCGAAGAGGATCTTCTCGGAGAGCTGGTCCTCGATCTCGCGCTGAATGGTGCGGCGCAGCGGCCGGGCACCCAGCACGGGGTCGAAGCCACGCTTGGCCAGCAGAGCCTTCGCCTTGTCGGTCAGCTCGATGGCCATGTCCTTGGCCTTGAGCTGGGTCTCCACCCGACCCACCATCAGGTCCACCATCTCGATGATCTGTTCCTGGGTGAGCTGGTGGAAGACGATGATGTCGTCGATCCGGTTGAGGAACTCCGGCCGGAAGTGCTTCTTCATCTCCTCGTTGACCTTCTGCTTCATCTTGTCGTACCGCGACGCGTCGTCGGTACCCGAAGAGAAGCCGAGGCTCACGGACTTGGAGATGTCCTGGGTGCCCAGGTTCGAGGTGAAGATCAGCACGGTGTTCTTGAAGTCGACCGTACGGCCCTGGCCGTCGGTGAGCCTGCCGTCCTCCAGGACCTGCAACAGGGTGTTGTAGATCTCCTGGTGGGCCTTCTCGATTTCGTCGAAGAGGACCACCGAGAACGGCTTGCGCCGCACCTTCTCGGTGAGCTGGCCGCCCTCCTCGTAGCCGACGTAGCCCGGAGGGGCACCGAACAGCCGCGAGGCGGTGTAGCGGTCGTGGAACTCACCCATGTCGATCTGGATGAGCGCGTCGTCCTCACCGAACAGGAAGTTGGCCAGCGCCTTGGACAGCTCCGTCTTCCCGACGCCCGAGGGGCCGGCGAAAATGAACGAACCCGAGGGCCGCTTGGGGTCCTTCAACCCCGCGCGGGTACGGCGGATGGCCTGCGAGACCGCCTTGACGGCGTCCTCCTGACCGATGATCCGCTTGTGCAGCTCGTCCTCCATGCGGAGCAGACGCGTGGTCTCCTCCTCGGTGAGCTTGAACACCGGGATACCGGTCCAGTTGGCCAGGACCTCGGCGATCTGCTCGTCGTCGACCTCGGCGACGACGTCGAGGTCGCCGTCCTTCCACTGCTTCTCCCGCTCGGACTTCTGTCCCAGCAGGGTCTTCTCCTCGTCCCGCAGGCGGGCGGCGCGCTCGAAGTCCTGCGCGTCGATCGCGGACTCCTTGTCGCGACGGACCGAGGCGATGCGCTCGTCGAACTCGCGCAGGTCCGGCGGGGCCGTCATGCGACGGATCCGCATCCGGGCGCCCGCTTCGTCGATCAGGTCGATCGCCTTGTCCGGCAGGAACCGGTCGTTGATGTAGCGGTCGGCCAGGGTGGCCGCGGCCACCAGCGCGGAGTCGGTGATCGACACCCGGTGGTGCGCCTCGTACCGGTCCCGCAGACCCTTGAGGATCTCGATGGTGTGCTCCAGCGACGGCTCGCCCACCTGGATGGGCTGGAACCGGCGCTCCAGCGCGGCGTCCTTCTCGATGTACTTGCGGTACTCCTCGAGCGTGGTCGCGCCGATCGTCTGCAGTTCGCCGCGCGCCAGCATCGGCTTGAGGATCGACGCGGCGTCGATCGCGCCCTCGGCCGCGCCCGCACCGACCAGCGTGTGCAGCTCGTCGATGAACAGGATGATGTCGCCGCGGGTCTTGATCTCCTTGAGCACCTTCTTCAGGCGCTCTTCGAAGTCACCGCGGTACCGCGAGCCGGCGACCAGAGAGCCGAGGTCGAGCGTGTAGAGCTGCTTGTCCTTCAGCGTCTCCGGGACCTCGCCCTTGACGATGTTCTGCGCGAGACCCTCGACCACGGCGGTCTTGCCGACGCCGGGCTCACCGATCAGTACCGGGTTGTTCTTGGTCCGGCGCGAAAGCACCTGCATGACCCGCTCGATCTCCTTGCCGCGCCCGATCACCGGGTCGAGCTTGCCCTCACGGGCGGAGACGGTCAGGTTGCGGCCGAACTGGTCGAGCACCAGCGATGAGGACGGCGTGCCCTCACCGCGGCCCGCACCGGCCTCGGCGGGCTCCTTGCCCTGGTAGCCGGAGAGCAGCTGCAGCACCTGCTGGCGCACCCGGTTGAGGTCCGCGCCGAGCTTGACGAGCACCTGCGCGGCCACGCCCTCGCCCTCGCGGATCAGGCCGAGCAGGATGTGCTCCGTGCCGATGTAGTTGTGGCCGAGCTGCAACGCTTCGCGCAGCGACAGCTCAAGCACCTTCTTGGCGCGCGGGGTGAACGGGATGTGCCCGCTCGGCGCCTGCTGGCCCTGGCCGATGATCTCTTCGACCTGCTGGCGGACGCCCTCCAGCGCGATCCCCAACGACTCCAGCGCCTTGGCGGCGACACCCTCACCCTCGTGGATCAAACCCAAGAGGATGTGCTCGGTGCCGATGTAGTTGTGGTTGAGCATCCTGGCCTCTTCTTGAGCCAGGACGACCACCCGCCTCGCGCGGTCGGTGAACCTCTCGAACATTCCCACTCCCTCGACTGCTGCGCCGGCGGTGAGCCTCCGCCGCACCCGGCGGATTCAGCACCGTAGGTCCACTGTAGTAGCCATCCGGCCGTGCCGGACTACCACAGGGGCGGATCGCGTCACAGAAGCCGACTCCGCCGACTCGTGTCGGTCTGACGTATTCCCTGGTAGCTGACCCTCAGTGCAACGTAGCGCCGCCGTGGCGGATTCCGTCGCCGTGCCGTTGTCCGCTGAGCGCGAACAGCTCTCGGCCACCCCGCTGGCACCGTGACAAATACCCGGTAAGGTAAGGCAGACCTAACCAAGGACCTGCGCCGTCCGGAGTCACGGGAGGACCACGATCTACACCGCCCGCCACACGCGGACCCTGGACGGCCTGCGAGATTCCGTCACCCGGGTGGCGCCACTCCAGAGCCGGTGCGAGTTCCGGTCTGATTCGCCCGGCTCATGGCATCGCTGCGACGACTTCCTCGCCGATCCGTCGCACTTCACGGTCTGGCGCGAGCTGCTCGCGGAATGGCTACGCGCTCGCTTCGGCTCCGCGCCACCCCGGACGACGGCCGGCTACGTGATGTCCTGGTACCTGCAGGTGCCTGCGTACGCGGGAGCACTGTTACTCCACCACGAACGCCGGGTGGCCTCCCTCCGGCCCGCCGAACTGGCTTTCCGGCTCTCCGGCGACCGGCCCCATCCGGACGGGATAGCGGTGCTGGGAACGGCTTTCCATTGTCTGCCGGCCGATCCGGGTTCGGCACGCGCCGAAGCCACCGTCGTCGCCGGTGAACGGGCCCTCGCGGCCGTGTTCCGGGCGCGGTACCTCGCGCACGCGGCCCGGTTCGTCCGGGTCTACGGACCCCTCAGCGGCCTGGCACCGCGAATGTTGTGGGCTGCCGCGACCGACGCGCTCGACAACGCGTTGTGGTGGGCCGGACGTCAGGGTGGCGACGAGGGAGCGGGAGTCGCCGACGCGGCGCTGGTCCTCGATGCTCGCTACGCACCGCTGACATCGGCCTCGACGCTGCGTCCCGGCTCCGGCCGCGAGTGGCACAGACGCCGTGAAAGCTGTTGCTTCTCCTACCTCCTGCCGGGAGAGGTGGAATGCGCCGAATGTCCCCGGGTCTGCCCGCGGTGACGTTCACCACATCGGGTCACGCCCACCGGGACGGCTCCGGGTGCGGTGCCGGGACTTTCTTCCGCGACGCGCGTTCCGATGGCTGAAATCTTCGGCGGAGGACCGTCCGATACCGAACGAATCGCGCCGACGGCGCGCGGCGACGAAAAATAGCTCGCTTCGGCTACCCGTGGCGCTTCACGGCTCTTCACGGCGAGGGGAAATCTTGCCCGAATGGGCGACCCGGCGTGTAGGGGATCAACGACGCCGCGCCATGGCAGGCAAGCGGGGAGCCGATCGATTACGACATGCCCGCCGCGAGGTCCGCGATATAGCGGCCGGACTCGCTTCACGCGCGATTTCAGAGCCACGATTGACACACGCCCGGACGGGTATGCCGGCTAGAACTCAGTTCAAGAATGCCGCCGTCATCACAAGGGCCGCCGGAGTGATCCGGCGGCCCTGGCGACGCGGTTTTGACCGAACGTCAGTTCTTCTTGTGGTAGGCCTCCACGACCTCCGACGGGATACGTCCGCGATCGGAAACCTGGAAACCGTTCTTGCGCGCCCAGGCACGGATGGCCTGGTTCTGCTCACGGTCCACGGAAGCGGGACGGGCCACCGCGGCCTTGGCCGAGGGACGGCCCGCGGCGCGCTTACGGCCACCGGCGCGACGCGCGTGCTCGACATACTGCGCAAGCGCGTCACGCAACTCTTCGGCATTTTCGCTGGAGAGGTCGATCTGGTAGCTGATGCCGTCCAAACCGAACTCGACGGTCTCGTCCGCCTCGGAACCGTCGAGGTCGTCGACGAGGGACACCAGGACCTTCTGTGCCATCGGGGTTTTCCTCCTGTTTAAGCCAGTCAGAATGCGGTAGGGGCGACGCCCCTGGGGTCAGAAGCCATTGACTACGACATTAATACCCGGAAACGCGCTCCAATGCAAATCCTACTTATTGCGGACGCACGAGCGGGAAGAGGATCGTCTCGCGGATACCCAGCCCGGTGAGCGCCATGAGCAACCGATCGATCCCCATTCCCACGCCACCGGAAGGAGGCATTCCGTACTCCAGCGCCCGGAGGAAATCTTCATCCAGTCGCATGGCTTCGCTATCTCCGGCCGCCGCCAATCGAGCCTGTTCGGTGAGTCTTTCCCGCTCGAGGACCGGGTCGACCAGCTCGGAGTAACCGGTGGCCAGCTCGAATCCGCGAACGTAGAGGTCCCACTTCTCGGCGACGCCGGGCTCACTGCGGTGCTGCCGGGTCAATGGCGAGGTCTCGATCGGGAAATCGCGTACGAATGTCGGCTCGGACAGCTGGTCGCCGACGAGGTGTTCCCACAGTTCTTCAACGAGCTTGCCGTGTCCCGGTTTCGGGTCCACCTCCAGACCACGCGCCTGAGCGAACCCCCGCAACTTCTCCACCGGAGTCTCCGGGGTCACCTCCTCGCCGAGAGCGTCGGACAAGGAGCCGTACATGGTCAGAGACTTCCATTCACCCGATAGGTCATAGGGCGTTCCGTCCGCGAGTGTGACTTCCGTGCTGCCGAACACCGCCCGCGCGGCCTCCTGGATCAGCTCCCGGGTCAGCACGGCCACCGTGTCATATGTCCCGTACGCCTCGTAGAACTCCAGCATGGCGAATTCCGGCGAATGCGTGGAGTCACTGCCCTCGTTGCGGAAGTTGCGGTTGATCTCGAAGACCTTCTCGATGCCGCCGACCACACACCGCTTGAGGTAGAGCTCCGGTGCGATACGGAGATAAAGGTCCATGTCGAAGGCATTGGAGTGGGTCACGAACGGCCGGGCCGCGGCGCCGCCGTGCAGCGTCTGCAACATCGGGGTTTCCACCTCGAGGAAACCGCGGCGGTGAAACGAGTCACGCAGGGCGCGCAACACGGTGGCCCTTGTCCGCACCACGTCCCGGGCCCGGGGACGCAGGATCAGATCCACATAGCGCTGACGGACGCGGGTTTCCTCGGCGAGTTCCTTGTGCGCGACGGGCAGTGGCCAGAGCGCCTTGGCCGCCATGGCCCAGCTGTCGGCCATCACGGAAAGCTCGCCACGCCGGGAGGTGATCACCTCGCCGTGCACGAATACGTGATCACCGAGATCGACCTGTGATTTCCAGTCGGCCAGCGAGTCCTCTCCGACCCCGGCCAGACTGATCATCGCCTGCAACTCGGTGCCGTCGCCTTCGCGCAGGGTGGCGAAACAGAGTTTGCCGGTGTTGCGCAGGAACATGACACGCCCGGTGACACCGACGAGGGCACCGGTGGCCGTGTCCGGCGGCAGATCGGAATGGGCCGCCCTGATCTCGGCGAGGGTATGCGTGCGCGGCACCTCGACCGGATACGCCTGACCGCCCTCGGCGATTATCCGGTCGCGCTTGGCCCGCCGGACCCGCGACTGTTCCGGCAGGTCCTCTTCGGGTACGGGGCGATCGGAAGTGGGGGAATCGGCCATGGGCCTAGGGTACGAACCCGCCGATTCGCTGGGCCAACCGGATTACCTTTGGCTTCGCGTCCCGGTTGGTTCCGGAGGAGAAATAGGATCGACAGCGTGATCGAACCCACGTCCGACAGTGAACTGTGGTCGCGCCGGTCCCGGTCTTTCGGTGCCGGCGCCGCCGACTACGCCGAGCACCGGCCCGATTACCCGATCGAGGCGATTCGCTGGGGACTGCCTTCGGGCGCCACCGACGTGGTCGACCTCGCCGCCGGCACCGGAAAGCTCACCGGGAACCTGCTGGAGATGGACCTGCGGGTGACCGCGATCGAACCCGATCCCGGAATGCTGGCCGAACTGCGGCGCCGCCACCCCGGAGTGAGCGCGCTCGACGGCGTCGCCGAGCACATCCCGCTCCCGGATGGCCAGGCCGACGCCGTGCTGATCGGCCAGGCATTCCACTGGTTCGATCTGGACCGCGCCCTCACCGAGATCGCCCGGGTGCTGAAGCCGGGCGGCAGGCTCGTGGCGCTGTGGAACGAGGACGACCGCTCGGTGCCGTGGGTGGCCGCGTTTTCCGACGGCAGGCGCAGCAGCGTGAGCAGGGTGGGAATGTCGTCGGCCCCGGACAACTTCGAACACGAGGAGTTCGGGCCCTTCGAAGAGCGGACCTTCCGGCACGGGCAGCGGCGGACCGCGGACAGCTTGCTGGCCACCATCGCCACCCACTCGCACCTGATCGTCATCCCGGAGGACGAGCGTGTCGCCATCCTCGCGCGTCTCGGTGAATTCCTCGCCGCCAACCCGGAAACCGCCCAGGGCGAGTTCATCTATCCCCTGATCACCACCGCGCTGCGCGCCACGCGCCGGTGAACCTCACCCCTGCCGGGGGTGCTGGCGTTCGAAAGCCAGGCGCAGGCCGAGCAGGGTGAGGTCGGGGACGTGCTCGGTGATCGTCTCCGACTCCCCGATCACCAGTGGCGCGAGACCGCCGGTCGCCAGCACGGTGACTGCTCCGCCATCGGCCGACAGTTCGGCGACCATCCGCCGCACCAGGCCGTCCACCTGCCCGGCGAAGCCGTAGAGGATGCCGGCCTGGAGACATTCCACGGTGTTCTTGCCGATCACCGAACGCGGCCGGACCAGTTCCACCTTGCGCAACGCGGCGGCACGGGCCGCGAGCGCGTCCACCGAGATCTCGATTCCCGGTGCGAAGGCGCCGCCGAGGAACTCCCCGCGCGCCGAGACCGCGTCCACATTGGTGGAAGTGCCGAAGTCGACCACCACACACGCGGTGCGGTGCAGATGGTGCGCGGCGAGCGTGTTCACCAGCCGGTCGCCGCCGACCTCCTTGGGGTTGTCCACCAGCAGGGGGACGCCGGTGCGCAGGCCAGGCTCCACCACGACCTTCGGCACGCGCGGGTAGTACCGGTTCAGCATCACGCGCAATTCCCGCAGCAACGCGGGCACGGTGGACAGCGCGCTGATCCCGGTCACCGCACCGGCCAGCTCCCCGAGGAGGCCACGCATGGTCAGCGCGAGTTCGTCGGCGGTCATCTGCGCGTCGGTGCGCATCCGCCAGTCCCCGGCCAGTTCGCTGCCGGAGTACATGCCGAGCACGATGTTCGTGTTCCCGACGTCGATGGTGAGCAGCAAGGGCGTTCGTTCCTCCGGCTCAGTTCTCCGTGTGGAGAAGCGCGTCGAGCCGGGCCGCGTCGACGGTTTCCGCGACCGGGTAAGCGTTTTCCGGATTGTCCGCCGCGGCCGTGGCCACCGCGCCCGGACCGCTGAAACCGCTGACCAGGCCCGAGCCTTCCGGCGCTGTCGCCGGATCGGTGCCGGTGTGCGCGATCCGGTTGTCGCCGTCCACGAACACGATCCGGGGCTCGTAGGTGGCGGCCTCGGCGGAGTCCATCTGCCCGTAGGCGATCAGGATCACCAGGTCGCCGGGGTGCACCAGGTGCGCGGCGGCGCCGTTGATGCCGAGCACCCCGCTGTCCCGCTCGCCCCTGATGACGTAGGTCTCCAGCCGGGCCCCGTTCGTGACGTCCACAATGGACACCATTTCGCCGGGCAGCAGATCGGCCGCTTCCATCAGCGTCTCGTCCACCGTGACCGAGCCGACATAGTGCAGGTTCGCCTGGGTCACGGTCGCGCGATGGATCTTCGACTTCAGCATCGTGCGTAACATGTTCTCCCTCTCAGCGCCGGTTCTGTGCGCTCTGGTGCCCGCTGCCCGCGAGCACCACGGCGGCGTTGTCGATCAACCGGGTACGGCCCACCCTGGCGGCGACCAGCAGCCGCGCCTGGCCGTCGGCGGGTGCCGGACCGAGATCCGGTCCGCGTAGTTCGAGATAGTCGACGGCGACCCGTTCCCGGGTGGACAGGGTTTCCCGGGCGGCGGCGAGCACCGCTTGGGCGCCTCGCGGTCCGGCGTGCGCGCCTGCCGTCAGTGCCGCGGAAAGCACGACGGCGTCGGCCCTGTCGGTTTCCGACAGATAGGCATTGCGCGACGACAAGGCCAGGCCGTCCGGCTCACGAACCGTCGGCACCCCGATCACGCGGGTCGGGATATTCAGATCCCGCGCCATCCGCCGGAGCAGGACGAGCTGCTGGTAATCCTTTTCTCCGAAGAAAGCGTGATCCGGGCGCACGATATTGAACAGCTTCGACACGACCGTGAGGACTCCGGTGAAATGGCCGGGCCTGCTCGCGCCCTCCAGTTCGTCTCCCAGCGGTCCGGGATTCACCGTGACGGTGTGGCCTTCGGCATAAAGGTCGTCGGTCTTGGGCACGAACGCGAGTTCCACGCCGGCTTCGGCGAGCGCGGCCAGATCCCGTTCGAGAGGCCGGGGATAGGCCTCGAAATCCTCGCCTTGGCCGAATTGCAGCGGATTGACGAAGATCGAGACGGCGACGACGGTGTTCGGCAGCCGCTTGGCGCGCCGGATGAGTTCGCGATGCCCGGCGTGCAACGCGCCCATGGTGGGCACCAGCGCGAGCTTGCGCCCGGCGAGCCGGAGCGCGCTGGTGACCCGGCTGACGTCGTCCGGGGTCTGGAAGGTGTTCAGCTGCCCACGGCTGAATTTCGGTGTCGTCACTGGTCTTCCTCGAGGAGTTCGGTTATTTCGGCCGCCGCGTCGCCGGCGAGCAGACCCGCGGCCACGGCACGGGCAACGGTGCGCTCCGCCAGTGCCGAATAGCACTTCGCGACCTCCGGAGCCCCTTCGCGCAACACGCTCAGATGAGCGCGGACCGTTCCGGCGTCACCACGCGCGACCGGCCCGGTGAGCGCCCGGTCGCCGTGCCGGAGTGCATTGTCCAGCGCGGCCGACAGCAGGGGTCCGAGCATTCGCTCCGGGTTCGCGACTCCGGAGTCGCGAAGGAGATCCGCGCAGTCGTTGACCAACGTGACGAGGTGGTTCGCGCCATGCGCCAGCGCGGCGTGATAGCGCGGCCGGGCCTGCTCCGGTACGCGCACCGGTTCGGCACCCATCTCCATGGTAAGTGCCTCGCCCACGTTCCAGGCGACCTCGTCGCCGGCCTCGGCGGTGACCCCGACGCTGCTGGAGACCATCCGTTGCAGGTCCTCCTCGCGGCCGGTGAAGGTCATCACCGGATGCAGCGCCAACGGCAACGCGCCGACCTCGGCGGCATGCCGAAGGACGCCGATACCGTGCGCGCCGGAGGTGTGGATCACGATCTGGCCGGTGCGCCAGGAACCGGTGGCGGCGAGCCCGCGGACCAGTCCCGGCAGCGTGTCATCGGGTACCGCGAGCAGGACGAGGTCGGCGGCGGCGACCACCTGGTCGGGTGGGAGCAACGGAACGCCGGGGAGCAGCCGCTCCGCGCGATCGTGCGAATCCCGGGAGATGCCGGAGGCCGCGACCACGGTGTGGCCGGCGCGGGCCAGCGCCGCGCCCAGCACACTGCCCGCCCGGCCCGCGGAGATCACCCCGACGGCAAGCCTCGCGGGGCGGGTCATCTCGCGTCCCTCCGGCCGGTCGAGCCTGCCGGTCCCGGGGGACGTGTCGCGCACCTGTGCACCACTGCGTAACTCCTCGGTTCGTTCCAGTCCCGCTCTTCGGCCGCGGGTACCGGACGACGGCGCGAGAGTAGCCCGGAGCGCGGCGGAGCGCGGCGCCGAGGTGACCAGCTTCACCGCCCCGGGTCATGTGTCTGGCTGTCTTCGTCCGCCAGTTTGACCGCTTCCGCCCGCGCGGCACGCAGCGTCGCGAGCAGTTCCCGCTCGCGCGCGGCATTCCCCGCGCTTCCGTTGCGGCGCTTGAGGAAGGCGAGTTCGGTCACGCTGGCCTGGTAGGCGGCCACCGCCTTGGCGGCCTGGGGACCGGACTCCTTCCGTGCCTGCCGCCGCCACTTACGGCGCCCCTGAAGGCTGGTCAGCAGGTCCACCTCGGAGGCGGCGATCCAGCGTGCCCGCACCATCGCCGGCAGCGCCGCCGCGATGATGCGCTGCTCCCGGCGGCGCTGCAGACCCACCAGCAACGCCACCGCGAGGAACATCGGGACCATGATCAGGAAGTAGACGTCGAGAAAGGCTTGCGCGCCGCCGAGTGTCGCCGCACCGTTCCACAGCGCGTGCAACGCGACGGCGGCGAGATAGCCGCCGAGCGGCGCGAGGATCCGCTGCGCGCGGTTCGTCGCTCGCGCGGCGATCCCGACGCCGACGCCGGTGAGCGCGGCGAACAGCGGATGGGTGAACGGGGAAAGCACGCCACGCAACACGAACGCGGCCACCACGCCGTTGCTCGTGGCGTCGCCGAAACCATGCTCGGCGAAGGCGCGGCCGAAGTAGTAGATGTTCTCGGTGAAGGCGAAGCCCGCGGCGGTGATCCCGGCGTAGACGATTCCGTCGACGACGCCGTCGAACTCGTCCCGGCGCCGCAAAAGAACACCGAGGACGAATGCGCCCTTCGCGGCCTCTTCGACCAGTGGCGCGGACAACAGGGCGCTGATCTTGCCGCCGTTGCCCCGCCCGAGCAGCAGGTCACCGACCGTCGCCGCGGTGTTGTTGAGGAGCAGCGCGATGATCGCCGCGATGCACGCGCCCCAGACGAAGGCCGACAGCAACAACTTCGCCGGTTCGGGTTCCCAGCGGTCGATCCACAGGAACACCGCCACGACCACGACGACCGGGATCAGCGCGCCTGCCGTGCCGATGGCCGCCGCGAGCGGGCCGACCCGCACGGTCACGAGCGCGAGCAGCGTCAGCCCGGAGACCGCGACCACGATGAGGCCGAGTACGGGCAGCAGTACGGTGATCCTGCGAGGTGCCGTCACGCTTCGGAACTCTACGGTGACCATTCACCGAGGGATGTGTCGTATGGCGCACTCGGACAGACGCCCCTGTTGACGAAGGTCAAAACTGCTAGTCCTCGGCGCGGCGGCGCCGGCGCGGCGGGCCCGAGGGCGACCCGCCATTCGCCGCGAGGAGTTCGCTCACCGAACGTCCCGCGGAGTGCGAACCGGTGTCCTCCGGCTCGGCGCGCCGCGCGGGTTCCATCTCCGGCCGTGAACGTCCCGCGCGCGTGCGGCCGCTTTCGCCGGCGGGCTGCATCCACGACGACGTCTGGCCTTCCGCGCGCCGCCTGCGTCCACCCGCGGGCTCGGCCGGTGGCGGAGTGTCCTCCTCCGGGCGGCGACGACGCCCGCCCGGCCGTCCCTGCGCGGCGAGACGTCGTGCCTCTTCCGGCAGCGTGGGGTTGTTCACCGCCGAGGTCTTGCGGGGCGGTTTGGTCAGTTTCTCCAGTTCACGCCCGGCCGCGGGGGACCGTTCGGCGGAGGATCTGAAGGACCGCACCTCGGCCGGGGGGCTGGACCGCTCCACCGGAGCCAGGCCGCCCCGGGTGTCCACACGCCTTTCCCGCTCCACCGGAGCCAAGCCGCCCCGGGTGTCCACACGCCTTTCCCGCTCCACCGGAGCCAAGCCGCCCCGGGTGTCCACACGCCTTTCCCGCTGAAGCGGGCGCCTTTCCGGCGGCGGCGCGGGTTTCTGACGATCTTCGCGGAGCCCCCGGGCTGGAGCCGGTTCGGCGGCACCGCGCCGGAGGCCGCCCGCCGCGGGAGCCTGGCGGACGGGGGGAAGGCCGGTCGCCGTCTTGTTCTCCCACGGCGGAGTCGCGTCCTCGTCGAGCGCCGGGGACTCCTGCGTCGGCTGCTCGACGGCCGGGATCGAGGGGCGGCTGCGTTCCGCCCGGCCGAAGGCCGGGCGGGTCATTTCCGTCGGTGGCTGCTTCCTCGAAGGCGGGGGTGGGGTGGCCCGCGTCTGGAAGCGCGTCCTCTCCCCACGGTCCTCGGCTCTGGCCGCGCCACCCGGGTTCTGCCGCGGCGGCGGTGCGGGTTCGCTTTTGGCCACCCGGCGGGGTGGCAGATCCATCGACCGTTCCGGCCGCCGCGGTTCCGGCGCGGCGGGACGAGCCATGGCGGGCCTGCCCACCGGTTTGTCCCTGACCCGGTCCATCATCTCGGTCGGGCGGTCGACTCCTTCGGGCTTCTTCACCGGGGGAAGCGCGGGCCTGCTGGCGGGCCCCTGCCGGGAGGAGTCGACCAGTTTCTGTTCCTCCCGCAGCGCCCGCATCCGGGTCGCCTGGGCCGTCAGGGAAAGCCGCTCGAGCAGCACTTCGCCGCCGAAGAGGGATTGGAGGCTGTCGCGGAGCGCGCCGATTTCGGCTCGCAGGTCTTCCAGTTCCTTCCGGGCATCTTCGTCGCGCCGCTCGCGCACCTCGGACTCGAGTTCCAACTCGAACTCACGGCGGGCGGCGATCTCGCGCTCCAGCTCCAGCTCGTAGATCTCCTGGGCCTGCGCGACCGCGTCTTCGGTGCTCGTCGCCTGCTTGCGGTAGCGGACGGCCAGAAATCCGCCGACCAGCGCCGCCCACAGCGCCGCGACGATGCCGAGCCTGAGGTAACGAGTGTCGTCGGCCATTACGAGCGCGATCGTCGCCCCGCCGGCGAGGGTCACGCCGACTACGAACCACGGCCCGCCCACGGCGCGGCCGCGCGAGTCGTCACCCACGCCAGTCATGCCCAATACCGTACCCGCTAGTTATCCCGTTGAGACCAATTTGGTACTTCGAGCGGTCACTTCATAGCGTTAACCGGTACGGTCGTTTTGGCGATCCTGATCACCTTGATCCGGCGTCCGGCAGCAGTGCTCCAGCCACAGGGCGGCCGCGACGAGGGCCGCCGCGCTGATGATCCCTACGATCGCGCTGCGCACGTCGCCCGTCGCCGCGGTGATCTGTCCGAGCTTCGGCACCAGCGCCACGAGCACACCGAGCCACGCGCCGGCCATGAGCGCGCCGAGCAAGGACGACGCCTTCGCCAGCGCCACCGCCCTGGCGACACCGATCGCCCCGGCGAGCCGGCCCTCACGGATGCGCGCGCGAAGAGAAAAAGCGAGCACACCTTCGATCACGGCCAACACGAGCAGGGTCACTCCGGCGGGGGTCGGCAACCGCGGCATCGAGCCGTACGCGAATTCGAAGGCGAGGTAGGCGAGTACCAAGCCGATCAGTCCGGGCACCACGAGCTCGCGAGGCCTGGTGAAGTGCATACGGCCACGGTAACCAATCCGGCCGGACGTTCGTGCGACGCTTGACTCTCCAGTGACTGGAGGGTCGAGCATGGCTTTCGTGGGCAGGACGTTCAGCATCGGGGAACTGGCGCGCCGCACCGGACTGCCGGTGAAGACCATCCGGTTCTACTCCGACGAGGGACTGCTTCCGCCCACCGACCGCACGCCTTCGGGCTACCGGCGCTACGACGTCCGGTGCCTGGCCCGGCTCGAGCTGATCAAGACGCTGCGCGAGCTCGGCCTGGGACTGACCGAAGTGTCCCGGATCCTGGCCAGGGAGGCGACCGTGCCGCAACTCGCGGCACGGCACGTCGAGGCTCTCGACGAGCAGATCCGCCGGTTGCGGTTACGCCGGGCGGTCCTGCGAGCGGTCGTGAAACGGGAATCCGAACCGGAGGAAGTGAAACTGATGAACAAGCTGGCTTCGATGTCGGACGAGGAACGCGCCCGGCTGCTGGACGAGTTCTGGGCGGAGATGACCGCGGGCCTGACCGTGGATTCGGAGTTCTACGGGCGGATGACCTCGGCGAAACCGGTACTACCCGATGATCCGACGCCCGAGCAACTGGAGGCGTGGGTCGAGTTCGCCGAACTGATCTCCGATCCCGGTTTCCGGCAGGTCGTCCGCGGCATGAGCGAACGGCACGCGGCCTCCCTCGAAGCGGGAGAGAACCCTTCGCCCGTTCCGCCGGAACAGTGGCCGGACTGGATGGCCCGGGCACGCGAATGCCTCGACGCCGGTCTCGCCCCCGACACCGCGGAGGCACGGGCACTGGCCGGCGAGCTGGCCCGGGCCTGCGCTCCAGCCGGACGCGACGGCGACGATCCGGCCTTCCGTCTCGAACTCGCGGACCGCATCGACTCCGGTGGCGACGCCAGGGCGGAACGGTACTGGCAACTGCTGGCGATCATGAACGGATGGCCGCCCATCCCCACTCAACAGCCCACCGTCTCCTGGCTCGTCTCCGCCCTCCGCGCCTGAAGTCTGAGGGCGTTCGCGCGGATCAGAGCGACAGGTCGGGGCGGCGGCGGACGGCGGCCCGGTCGGCGGCGGGCAGGGCCGCGAGAAGGTCGCGGACGAGCCCGTGACCGGGTAGTTCGGCCTCGGGGTCGATCTCCAGCCACGGGATCAGGACGGTCGCACGGGTGGGCGTGCCGGGGTGCGGAAGCAGCAATTCGGGATCGTCGGAGCGGACACCGTCGACCGTGACGACGTCGACGTCCAGGGTGCGCGGGCCCCATCGGCGCTCGCGCACCCGGCCCGCCGCCCGTTCCAGTTCCTGGCCGGCGTGCAGCCAGGCCCAGTGATCCCGTGCCGGATCGTCCACTGTGCACACCGCGTTGAGGAAGTCCGGTTGGTCCTCGACTCCCCACGGTTCGGTTTCGTAGACGCTGGAGACGGCGACGACCGCGGGACCGAGCCCGTCGAGCACCGATTTCAGGAAACCCAGCCGGTCGCCGAGATTGGATCCCAGCGAAAGGACCGCCCGGCTCATCGTTCCCGCCGGACGGTGACCGCCACGTCGTCGAAGGTGAGCGGAATCGGTGCCGACGGCTTGTGCACGGTCACTTCGACCGCGCGCACTCTTTTGTCGAGCAACACGTCTCCGGCGATCTTCCCGGCCACCGCTTCGATCAGGTCGTACGGCTCGCCGGCCACGACAGCCGCGGCGCGCTCGGCGAGTCCGCCGTAATCCAGGGTGTGCGCCAGGTCGTCGGTGGCGGCGGCTTCGGCCAGGTCCAGCCACACCGTGAGATCGACGCGGAACTCCTGTCCATCCCGCTTTTCGTGTTCG
Source organism: Amycolatopsis pigmentata (assembly GCF_042684065.1). NCBI lineage: Bacteria > Bacillati > Actinomycetota > Actinomycetes > Pseudonocardiales > Pseudonocardiaceae > Amycolatopsis > Amycolatopsis pigmentata. Next base: position 349,456 of record NZ_JBHUKR010000007.1, read on the forward strand.
AAAACACCGTGCCGCCCGAACACCCGCAGGCCGGTGAGCGTGATCCGGTCGCGGTCAGACATGCCCACGGCGCCAAGCCGCGACCACGGCGACGGCATCGAGCGAAGCCTCGACCGAGTGCACCCGCACGCCCCAGGCACCGGCCGCCGCGGCCAAGGTGGTGATCGCCGCGGTCGCGTCCTCGCGGCCCGACGGCGGCCGGGGCTCACCGTCCACATCGGCCAGCAGGCGACCGAGAAAACGTTTTCTGGAAGCGCCCACCAGCACCGGGAATCCCAGCGACAGCAACGAATCCAGCCGATGCAACAAGGCCCAGTCGTGTTCGGCCCGCTTGGCGAACCCCAGGCCCGGGTCGAGCACGATGTTTTCCGGGGCCACGCCCGCGGCGAGTGCCGCTTCCGTCCTCGCGGTCAGTTCGTCGCGCACTTCACCGACCACGTCCCGGTAGGTCGCCAGCGCGTTCATGTCCTTGCTGTGGCCACGCCAGTGCATCAGGATCCAGGGCACTTCGGCGCCCGCCGCGACCTTCGCCATGGCGGGATCGGCCAGCCCACCCGACACGTCGTTGATGATCCGCGCTCCCGCGTCGAGCGCCGCCTCCGCGACCGCCGCGCGGGTGGTGTCCACGGACAGCCGGAGTCCGTCCGCGGCCAGCGTCCGGATCACCGGCAACACCCGCGCTATCTCGGTTTCGGGGTCCACTCTGGACGCGCCCGGCCGCGTCGATTCACCGCCGACATCGATGATGTCCGCGCCACGCGCCCACATTTCCCGCGCGTGCGCGAGCGCGGCGTCCACATCCAGATAGCGGCCGCCGTCGGAGAACGAATCGGGCGTGACGTTGAGGACGCCCATCACCACACATCGCCCCGGCGACGGCAGCGGGATCATCGTCGGCCCTTGATCAGGTCCAGTGCTTCCGCCCGGGAGGACGCCGAAGTCTTCAGCAACCCCCGCACCGCCGAGGTGGTGGTGCGGGCACCGGGTTTGCGGATTCCCCGCATCGCCATGCAGAGGTGTTCCGCCTCCACGACCACGATCACGCCACGCGGCTCCAGCCTGCGGTTCATGGCATCCGCGATCTGGGAGGTCAGCCGTTCCTGTACCTGCGGACGCTTGGCGTAAAGATCGACGAGCCGCGCCAGCTTGGACAGCCCGGTGACCCTGCCCTGCGCGTTCGGGATGTAGCCGACGTGCGCCACACCGTGGAAGGGGACCAGGTGATGCTCGCAGGTCGAGTACATCGGAATGTCGGTGACCAGCACCAGTTCCTCGTGCGCCTCTTCGAAGGTGCGGTCGAGGACCGAGTCCGGATCGCTGTAAAGGCCGGCGAACATTTCCTGGTAGGCGCGGGCCACCCGGGCCGGGGTCTCCTGGAGACCTTCCCGGTCCGGGTCCTCGCCACAGGCCAGCAACAGTTCACGAACGGCCTTCTCCGCCCGTGCCTGGTCGAAAACCGGCCCGTGGGGCGGAAAAAGCTCACTCGGGTCGATCTTGACCATCCTGCTCGTCGGAGTCCCGCTTGCGGCTGCCGCCTTCACCGGGTGCCTGCCGCCACTCGTCGGACGGCCGCCAGCCCTGCTGGCCACCGGGCTGAGTCGCGGGCTTCCACCCCGGAGGCGCTCCGTAGTTCGGCGGTCCGGACTGCTGGCCGCCGTGGTACGGCTGCGAATACTGCCCCGTTCCGTTCGGGCCGTAGGGGCGCCCGCCGTTGGGCGGAGCGTACGGATTCGATGACGGTTCGGACGGGCCGTGGCCGTAGGCGGGCCGTTCGGACCCACCCGACGTGCTGCCCACCGGAGCCGGTTCCGGCTGAGGAGCCTTCTCCTCTTCCGGCGGGGGCCACGGTTCGCCGCGTTCCATCGCCAGTTCGCCCGGCGTCTTGATCGGCGGCTTGTCCGACGGCGTGCGCTCACCGAACTCGTTGAACACGGTGATGTGCGGCCGCTTCTCCACCGTGGCGAAGATCCGCTCGAGATCCTTGCGCTGCAGGGTTTCCTTCTCCAGCAGTTCGAAGACCAGATCGTCGAGCACGTCGCGGTAGGTGTTGAGCACCTCCCACGCCTCGGTGTGCGCGGTCTCGATCAGCTTGCGGACCTCTTCGTCGATCTCGTGCGCGACTTCCAGCGAGTAGTCCGGCTGGCGGCCCGCCGAGCGGCCCAGGAACGGGTCACCCTGGTCCTGGCCGTACTTCACCGCACCGAGCCGGGCGCTCATGCCGTACTCGGTGACCATCGCCTTGGCGATCTTGGTGGCCTGTTCGATGTCGGACGACGCCCCCGTGGTGGGCTCGTGGAAGACGAGTTCCTCCGCGGTCCGTCCGCCCAGCGCGAACACCAGGCGCGCGATCATCTCCGAACGGGTCATCAGCTGCTTGTCGTCCTCGGGGACGACCAGGGCGTGCCCGCCGGTGCGCCCACGCGGGAGGATGGTCAGCTTGTAGACCGGCTCGAGATCGGGCATCGCCCAGGCGGCCAGCGCGTGCCCGCCCTCGTGGTAGGCGGTGATCTTCTTCTCCTTCTCGGAGATGATCCGGCTCTTGCGTGCCGGACCGCCGATCACCCGGTCCACCGACTCTTCGAGCGCCGCGTCGGCGATCACGTGGCCGCCCTGGCGAGCGGTCAGCAGCGCCGCCTCGTTGATCACGTTGGCCAGGTCGGCACCGGACATGCCCACGGTGCGCTTGGCCAGCGCCTCCAGGTCGACGTTCTGCGCCAGGGGCTTGCCCTTGGAGTGCACCTGCAGAATCGCGCGGCGACCACGCAGATCCGGCGCGGAAACCGGGATCTGCCGGTCGAACCGGCCGGGACGCAGCAACGCCGGGTCGAGGATGTCGGGCCGGTTGGTCGCGGCGATCAGGATGATCCCGCCCCGCGAGTCGAAACCGTCCATCTCGACCAGCAACTGGTTCAGCGTCTGCTCGCGCTCGTCGTGCCCACCACCGAGGCCGGCGCCACGCTGGCGGCCGACCGCGTCGATCTCGTCGACGAAGATGATGCACGGCGCGTTCTGCTTGGCCTGCTCGAACAGATCACGCACCCGCGAGGCACCGACACCGACGAACATCTCCACGAAGTCGGAACCGGAAATCGTGTAGAAGGGGACTCCGGCCTCGCCGGCCACGGCACGGGCCAGCAGCGTCTTACCGGTACCGGGCGGTCCGTAGAGCAGCACGCCCTTCGGGATCTTCGCGCCGAGCGCCTGATAGCGCGCCGGGTTCTGCAGGAAGTCCTTGATCTCGTACAGCTCTTCGACGGCCTCGTCCGCCCCCGCGACATCGCCGAAGGTGGTCTTGGGCATGTCCTTGTTCAGCTGTTTCGCCTTGGACTTGCCGAAGTTGAGCACCCGGTTCCCGCCGCCCTGGGCGTTGTTCATCATCCACATCAACAGCAGGAGCAACAGGCCCAGCGGGATCATGTAGATCAACAGCGACTGGAACCACGACTGCTGCGTGACCGTGGTACTGAACTTGATGTTCTTGCTGATCAGATCGTCGTAGATCGGCCGAGTGGCATCCGATGGATAGGACGAGATGACCTGGTCGACCTGCTGGCCGTCCATATCGATCTTGTTGTTGAGCGACAGCTTGAGCTGCTGCTCCTTGTCCTGGATGCTCGCCTCCTTCACATTGCCCGCGTTGATCTGCGCGATGGCCTGTGAAGTGGGGATCTGGGTGTAGCCGCGGTTGCTGTCGAAGATGGTGCTGAACGCGAAATAGAGCAGCAGAACCGCGACGATCCACAGCAGTGGGTTCTTGAGCAGGCGCTTCCGGTCCATATCCTCGGCCGTGCTGGCCTTGACCCTCCCTGGTTAGGCGGTAGATGTGACCATCCGCCGTCACGGTGTAGACAACAACTAACGGGGGTGCGAGGGACACCCGTCTAACCAGGGTACAGTCCGCATGCGCTGGACACCTGCACGAGTCTCCTGCTGGTCAACGGCCGATCATGCCGAGTGGTTCCCCGGCGCTCTCCACCGCCGGAAGAGCCATGCCGGACCAGCACGGACGAGCGCGTTCGCCGTCCGCGGTCAGTGCCTGTCGGTGAGCGCGACGACCATATCGGTGAGCCTGCCTCGCAGCGTCTTGGCGTCGGCGGGCGCCACGGTCATCCATTCCCGGCCGTCCGCTCCGGGCCTGGCCAGGCTCAGGTAGCGGCCGGTCGCGGTATCGAACCAGGCCAGCACCGGGGAACGCTGCCGACCACCCAGCTCGCCACGGACGTTCACGGCGAGCTGGCCGCCGCGCAAACGCGGCTGTCCGGTCAACCGCGCGTAGGTCTCGCGGGGATCGGTGACCTGCTCCGCCAGCGAACCCCGGCGCCGCCGGGACCGGCTCTCGGTGGAGTCCCCCGTCGGCACGGCCGTCCGGTTCGGCGGGATGCGCAGCGCCTCCTCGACGGGAAGTGTGACCGATGCCTCAGTACCGCGAGTCCCGTGCGGGAGCAGACCGACCACCTCGGAGACGAGGCCTTCGGCGAACGTGGGCCGGAGCCAGAAGCCGTCGGTGTCCTGGATCGCGATCACACCCTGTTCACCGTCCGAGGCCGCGAGGATGCCGACCGGAGGCTTCTGGAAATCGGGAATGTGCAGCGCGTCGATGCTGAGTGACCCTCTGGCCAGAGTCGCGCACCAGTCTTCGAGCCGCGGGTCGAGCCGTCCGGACTGATCACGCAGGCCGCGCGCCTGGAGTTCGACGTTCGCGCGGCGGCGCAACATGGCACGCTCGTCCTCGGTGGCCCCGTGCGACCGCGCTCGGAGCGGGTAGGGCATCTCGCCGAGATCGGCCGCCTCCCAGAGGAAGTCGAAGGCCAGTGGCGTGAAGAACTCCTGACCGTTCACCAAGCTCCCCCTGGAGCCAGGTTCGGGCTCGCGGCGCCGGAGAGCATCTCGCCCAGACGATGCCGCAGGGTGGCCGCGTCCGCCGGTGCGATGGTGATCCAGTCGCGCCCGTCGTGGCCGCGGGTCGCCTGGGTGAAGTACCGTCCGGCATCGGTGTCGAACCAGCTCAGCACCGGCGCACGGGACTTGCTCCCCAGGTGACCACGGATGTTGGCGCCGATCTGACCGCCCCGCAGCCTGGGCTGGGCCTGCAGCCGGGCCAATGCCTTGCGGTCGTCGCCGCCGCTCGTCCGTCCGGTCCCGGCACCGTCAGGACCGGGCACGTCCGCCCGGCCGCCACGGCGCTGCAGGAAGTCGGCTCCGGTCTCGGTGACCAGTTGGTCGAGCGGAACGGTGATCGACTTCTCCGACCCGCGCGGGACGGCGGGCAGGAGCGACACGATCGCGCTCGCCAGGGCGTCCGGCGGCAACGGCTGGAAGTGGAAACCACGGTCGTCCTGCACCGTGAGCAGGCCCTGCCCGCCCAGTGCCGCCGCGACGGCGAGCAACGGCCGCGCGCCGGGCGCGAGGATGTGCACCGAGTCCAGACTGACCTCGGATCCGGCCAGCACCTCGAAGAGGTCCAGGACCTCCGGCACGGGCCTGCCCCGGCCGTCGGCGATTCCTCGCTGGGCAAGGCCGGCGAGGATCTGTCCACGGAGATGGGCTCGCTCGTCGAGGGTCGCCCCGTGGGAACGCATCTCCAGCGGGTAGGGCAGCTCCCCCTCGCCGAAAGACTCCCAGAGAAAGTCCAGTTCCGGCGGGGTGAGCAGCACCGCTCGGGTCATCTGGTCGCTCCTTCGCTCGCGGCTCGCGCACCCGGAAAGCACGCACAGCTACCGCGCTGTTCGTTACCAGTCCGACGTCGGTCACCGGGAAACCGGGTGACTACAAGTAGATCGGTTGCGGACCGTCCCCGCCTACTTTTGGTCGGATTGGTAACAGGCTGCGCGAGGCGAGTCACCGCTGTGTTGTTCTCCCGCCGTGCTCGCCGTGGCGCGCGGACACACCGTGCCGCGCGCCACGGTCAGTCTTACCAGCCCTAGTCGTCCTCGTCCTCGTCCCACGCACCGATCACCGGCTGAGCGGTCGCGACGTTCGCGCCGAACGCCTCGTCGGGGTCGGCCTCGACGAGGAACGAGGCACGGTTGTGCTCCTGGTCCTCCTCGGGCTGCGCGCCGCCACCACCCATGGTGGGCGGCGGTGCGGCCTGTGACCCACCGATGGTGCCACCACTGTTGATCAGCCCCTGGTTCTGCGGGCCGACGTGCCCCTGCTGCTGTTCGGCGTTGTCGGTGCTCGCGGTCGCGGTCGCGTCGGACTGCTTCGCGCCGGACTTGTTGCCCTTGCCGAGCACCGCTCTGCCTGCCGCGGCGCCGAGACCGGTGGCGGCGAGGCCGATGCCGGCCCCCAGGGCCGCCGCTCCTCCGCTGGAGGAGGTCGGGACGCCGGAAGAAGCGCCGGGACCCGCACCCGAGGTCTCCCCACCGGGGAGCCCACCGCCGAGACCGCCCACGGGACCTCCCGGCCCGCCGGCGGCTCCCTGCCCGCCCCGCACGCCGAACCCGGACCCGCCACGGCCTCCTTCGGAGAAGCCCGCGGCGACCGCGCCGACCGACCCGACCGACACACCGCCGGCGATCCCGGACGCGCCGCCCACGGACGAAGCGTGCGTCGCGCCGATGTTGCCGTCGGGCGGAAGCCCGAGCGACGCGGGGCCGAAACTCGGCGTCCGATGGTCCACTTCGGACAACGACTGGGTGTAGGCGTTGAAGTACCGGACCTGCTGCGCGTGGACCGCCTTCGCCTCGTCGGACTGCTTCTTCATGTCCGCGCACATCGCGGCGGGCCCGCCCGCCAGCATGGCCGCGGTGTGCTGGGCGGGATCGAAGGTCTTGGGTGCCGGCATCTTCTTGACCTCGGCCGCGGCCGCCGCCTGCTGTGCCAGCCGCGCGGCCATGGTGTGCGCGGCGTCACCCGCCTGCTGGCTGGAGTTCGCGATGCCGACCAGCGCGCCCTGCGCGGACGACGCGCCCTTGCCGATCCAGACGTTGCCCAGCTCGCTGATCGCGTTGTAGAGGTCGTTGGCGGCCTGGTGCAGCTCTTCGCCGTGGTTGCGCCAGGCCTGACCGGTCGCCTCGGCGGTGGCCGGGTCGTTGTTCTGGGTCGCCCCCCGGTAGAGCTGCTCGCTCTCCTGCGAGGCCCAGTTCGGCGGACTGCCGATCGCGCGGTCGGAACCGTAGTCGAAGCCACCGGCGGAGTTGCGCGCCTGCTGGACCATGGCCGCGCTCTCGTCGTTGTCGCCCAGCTGGACCGGGGCCCCTTCGCTCGGATAAGTCATCGTGGATCAGACCTCCTGGCTTCCGGAGAGGGTGTCGGAGGCCTCCTGCTCGATCCGGTGGTACTGCTGCATCGCCGCGAGGACGCCCTTCTCCGCCTGGTCGTACTGGTTGTAGAGGTTCTGCAGGGCGTCGGCGTAGGAGTCGCCGCCACCGTCCGCGCGCTTCGAGAACTTCTCCGCGATCGCCCGGCCGACCGGGTTCGCGCCGAGCTTCGGGGGCTCGGCCAGCGAACTGGCTTCGCGCAGCAGGTTCTCCACGGAATCCTTCCCGGTGCGGATCTTCTTCAGCACAGCCTGCGCCGCATCCGGGTCCACCCCCAGCTGACCGTTCACCGCGGCGGCCCGGAAGGCCGCGCAGTCCGCGTTGCTGTTCCCCATCAGTTCACTCCTACCCCAAGTCGGCGCCGGTACACGGCCCGTGCAGCTAGGTTAGCCCAACCGAACTCGGGATATGACGGATTCCGGAAGCTTCGGGTTCCGATTTTTATCCGTTATAGACAGCCGGATCGAGCGTCGCGATGTAGGGAAGATCGCGATAGCGCTCGGCGTAGTCCAGGCCGTACCCCACGACGAATTCGTTGGGGATGTCGAAGCCCACGTACTTGACCGGCACGTCGACCTTGACCGCTTCGGGCTTGCGCAGCAGCGAACAGACATCGAGCGACGCCGGATTGCGGCTGGCCAGGTTCTTGAGCAGCCAGGACAGCGTGAGGCCGGAGTCGACGATGTCCTCGACGATCAGGACGTGCCGCCCGGCGATGTCACGGTCGAGATCCTTGAGGATGCGGACCACACCGGAGGAGGAGGTGGACGAACCGTAGGAGGAGACGGCCATGAACTCCAGTTGAGCGGGCATCGGGAGGGCACGGGCGAAGTCGGTCATGAACATGACCGCTCCCTTCAGCACGCCGACGAGCAGGAGGTCGCCGGTCACACCGTCGTGGAGGTAATCATTCGCGATCTGCTTGGCGAGTTCGGTGATCTTGTCCTGGATCTGCTGCTCGGTGACGAGCACGGAGGCGATCTCGCCTTCGTACACGGGTCATTCCCCTTTTGTTTCGCGACTATTCAGTGCAAGCCTGCCATGGGCCCGCCCGGCCACCAAGCCGCCGGGCAGCCAGACCCCGCCCTGACCCCGCCAATCGCCGGCAAGCGCGTCCACCGAGCGCAAATGCCCCTCTGTGAGATCGCGCACGCCGGCTTCGAGCAGCCACGTGCGCAGCGCTCGGCGGCGCAGAGCAGGCGGCGCCGCGGCCAGGACGGCGGCGTCGAGCCCGGCGCCATCACGGGCCTCGGCGAGCAGTTCGTCCGCGAGCGCGTCGAGGGCTTCGAGGTCCTCGCGCACCTGAGCGGCGGTGCGGGCGAGCGCCGCGGACACACCGCCGTTGAGAACGTCTTCCAGCAGCGGCAGGACCTCGTTCCGCAGCCGCACCCGGGTGAATCGCGGGTCGGCGTTGTGCGGGTCCTCCCACGGCTTCGCACCGAGTTCCGCGCACGCCTGCCGGGTCAGCGAACGCGGTACGTCCAGCAGCGGTCTGCCCCATGGCCGATCCAGCCGCCGCATCCCGGCGACCGACCGGGGACCGGACCCGCGGCCGAGCCCGAGCAGCACCGTCTCGGCCTGGTCGTCGCGAGTGTGGCCCAGCAGGACGAGCGCGTCGTCACGGGACAGCGCTCCACGCAGCGCGGCGTAGCGGGCCCGGCGCGCGGCGGCCTCGGGGCCCCCGCTGCCGGTGACCGCCACCGTCAGCACTTCGGCGCTGTCCGCCCCCAGCTTCCGTGCGAGCGCGGCGGCGTCCGAGGCGACCTGGGCGGACCCTTCCTGAAGTCCGTGGTCCACGACGAGGGCACGCACCGCCAGGCCCAGACGGTGACCGGCGTGCGCGGTGGCTTCGGTGAGCGCCAGCGAATCGGCACCGCCGGAAACCGCCACGGCCAGTTCGCCGCACTCCAGCGGAGTCAGGAACTCCCGGACGACCCGCCGCAGTGCGACGACCGCCCGGTCAGCCATGAACGCGCCGGACCCAGGCGGCCGGATCGGCGATCTCCGCGCGGGTGGGCAGGGTGTTCGGCGAGGTCCACACCGCGTTGAAGCCCTCCATTCCCACCCGGTCGACGACCTGACGGGTGAACGCGGCACCCTGCGCGTACTGACGGATCTTCGCGTCGACGCCGAGCAGGCTGCGCAGGACGCGGTCCAGGATCCCGCCGCCGCGGCGACGGACGGTGAAGCGCGCCCGGATGGTTTCCACCGAGGGGACCACCCCCGGTCCCACCGCGTCCATCACGTAGTCGGCGTGCCCTTCGAGCAGCGTCGACAGCGCGAGCAGCCGGTCGAACACGGCCCGCTGTTCCGGCGACCGCAGGAGCTGCCCGAGCGCGAGCACCCCGTCCGCCTTGGTGCGCCGCGCTTCCCGCACGGCGTCCGGGATCCGCCCCAGAAGATCGGGAAGGCTTTCCCCGTTGTTGCCGGTCAACCCGCCGACCAGCCGCTCCACCTCGTCCGCGAAGTAGTCCTTGAGCCAGCCGACCGCGGTGAACTGCAACCGGTGCGTGCTCTCGTGCAGGCACACCCACATCCGGAAGTCGCGGCCCGGCACGTCCAGCGCCTGCTGCGCGGTCACCACGTTCGGTGCGACCAGCAGCAACCGGCCGGAGGAGTCCGAGCCGCCGAACGGGTCGTACTGCCCCAGCACGCGGGAGGCGAGAAAGGCCAGCACGACGCCGGTCTGCACGCCGGCGCTGCCGGCCAGGATCGGGCCGAGGGGATTGGCGGGCAGGGATTTCAGTGCCCGGCTCGTCAACGCGTCGAGCCCCGCGGCGGCCGACCGCACCCAGCCCGGCCTGTCCACCACCTCGCCGGGACGCAGCGGCAGCCCGCTCCCCAGTCCGGTCAAGCCGCGGACGTGGTTTTCCGCCGGCTGAGTGAGCTCACGCAACTCGCTCACGGCGAGCCGCGCCTCTTCCGGCGACACCGAAGGGCCGCCACGTACCAGGAAGGCGCCCGTAGACGCGGCGAGCGACCAGTCCACCACCGGCCGCGCCCTGTCCTCGCTCACCGTGCTCACCTGTCCGACGCTACCTGGCCTTTTCGGTCGTGTCTTCCCGCTCGCGCCGCGTCACCGGCAGCCGCAGCCGCGCAGCGCGGCCGCCACGACGTCGAGCGCGGCGCGGCCCGCGTTCTGGTCAGAGCCGTTCGACATCAGCGTGAAGGAGAGCACCCTGCCGTCCGCGTCCAGCACATAGCCCGCGAGCGTGTTGACGTTGGAGAGGGTGCCCGTCTTGGCACGCACCCACCCCTTGCCCGGCGACGACGCGGGGTCGCCGTAACGACCGGCCAGCGTGCCGCTGCCGCCGGCCACCGGCAGACCGTCGAGCAGCGCGCGCAGCTTCGGGGTACGCGGGTCCTTGCCGTCCGGTGCCGCCGCCACCGCCAGCAACTGGGCCAGCAGCTTCGCGGGAGCCCTGTTCTGCGTGGACAGGCCACTGGCGTCGCTGAGCTGCACGCCCGAAAGATCGAAACCGTTCTGGGACAGCACACGCTTGGTGGTGTCGGCTACTCCGGCGAACGTGGCCGGCGCGCCGGTGGCGATGGCGGTCTGCCGCCCGATCATCTCGGCCAGGGTGTTGTCGGAGAGCTGGAGCAATCTGCTGATGGTCTCGGTGATCGGCGCGGAGTGAACCTCACCGAGCACCTTCCCGCTCTTCGGTGCCGTCGTCGTCCCGCCGGCCGAGGCGCCGAGCCTGCGCGCGAACTCCTGGAGCAGCGCGGCGGAGGGGTCGTTGACGTGATGGGATCCCTCGTTGGTGGCATCGACCAGCCCGCCGTCGAGCATGCCCGAAACGATGGGGGCCGCGTACGTCGGCACGTCTCCCGCTTCCCAGCCAGGGGCGCTGGTGTCCCCGCTGAAGAGGGAGGTGTCGATTTCCACCCGCCTGACCGAACCGCCCACGGACCGCTTGACCTGGGCCACGAGATCGTCGAGGTGCGCGGCGCCCGGGTAGACCGATTTCTGGCCAGGAGCGAGGCCGGACAGCGTCGGATCGCCGCCCGGGACAAGGATCACCGTGTCCGGGGTCGGGCCGGCCACCACCTTCGTGCTCAGTTGCATACCGTGGTCGAGCGTCAACAATGCGGCCGACATGGTGAGCAGCTTGGTCGCCGACGCCGGGGTGAGCGGCGAGGTCGAACTGTGGTCCCACAGGGTCGAACCGGTGGCCGGGTCGATCACGATGCCGGTCAACTGGGCCAGCGCCGGGTTCCCGGCGGGGCCGGACAGCTGGCCGGCAACCCCGGAGTTCGTCGGCGCGGAGGCCGACGGGTTCGGTGCCTTGAGCGCCAGGTTCACCGTGGCGGGTGACGGTTCGTCACCCTTGGGCAGGTTCGGCGCCCACGGCAGGCCCAGCCGGTTCGACACGTAGGGCACCGCGCTCGCTCCGCCCAGTGCGAGCACCAGGAGCAGGACGACGCCGCCCACGAGGAGACCGCGCCGCCGCTTGCGACGGGGAGGTTCTTCGGGCGGTGGAGGCTGTTCCTGGGAACCCGGCGCGGCCACATGAATCTCACCGGTCGGTTCGATGCGCATCGGTCGCGCGTTGGCCATCGACGCCGGAGGCACGGGTCTTTCCGGCGGCGGCTGCCGGGGCGGTCCCAAGGGCGGCGAAGGTGCCTGCTGGCGATGCGGAACCTGCCGCAACTGCTGGACCTGCGGAGGCGGTGGCCCCGGCCGCTGCTGGAACCACGGCTGAGTCGGCTGACCGGACTGCGCCTGCGAACTCTGTTGCGGCTGCGAACCCGGCTGCGGCTGGCGGCTCTGCTGAGCTTGCGAGGGGCTCTGCTGCGGCTGGCGGCTCTGCTGAGGCTGCTGCGAGCTCCACGGTGGCTGCGGAGGGCTCTGCTGCGGCGGCGAACCCTGTTTGGGCTGCGAAGCGCCCTGCTGAGGCTGACGCCCCCGCTCGGACTGCGGCGAACTCCGCTGCGGCGGCGAACCCGGCTGCGGCTGGCGGCCCTGCTCGGACTGCGGTGAGCTCCGCTGGGGCTGCGAACCCTGCTTCGGCTGCGGAGAATCCTGCTGAGATTGCGAAGCGCTCTGCTGCGACTGGCGACCCTGCTCCGACTGCGAACTCCGCTGCGGCGGCGAACCCTGCTTCGGCTGCGAAGAACCCTGCTGAGATTGCGAAGCACTCTGCTGCGGCTGCGAGTCCTGCTTCGGTTGCGAAGAGCCCTGCTGCGGCTGGCGGGCACGCTCCGGCTGCTGGTCGGACTGCGGCTGCGAACTCTTCTGGGACTGCGAAGACTGGCGCCCCTGCTGAGACGGCGAGGGAGTCCGCGGAGACTGCGGTGAGCTCTGCTGAGACTGGCCACCTTGCTCGGACTGCGGCGAGTTCCGCTGCGCCTGCTCGCCCGCCTTCGGCCGCGAATCCGCCTGGGACTGCGAATCCGCTTGACCCTGCCGGAACGCCTCTGGTTGCGCCCGCGACGGACGCGAGGGCTGCTGTGGCTGGGCCTTCGCCCAGACGGTCGGGGCCTCGGGCGTGGCCGGGCTCGCCGGCAACTCGGAGGTCTCCTGTCCTTCCTGCGCCGGGCGACTTTGCTCCTTTTCCTCTTCCCCCTTGCCACCGGACACGTCCGAGTCGTCCGAAGGCCACTGTGGATCTTGCTCGTCCGGCGGCACGCACCCTCCTACCTGGTGTCAAGCGCATTGGCCGGGATCACAGGTTGTCAAGCCGACATCCGTGCGACCTCGCGGCTGCGCGTGGTCCACACTAGTGAAGTCAAGTCAGTGAAACCGTAGCCGCGTGTGCGGCGAGAAAAAGACGAGGTCAGCGAGGCCGTGGAGTTCGACGCCACCATCGAAATCCCCAAAGGGGAGCGCAACAAGTACGAATTGGATCACAAGACCGGACGGATCAAGCTGGACCGGACCCTGTTCACCGCCACGCAGTATCCCGCCGACTACGGCTTCATCGACGACACGCTGGGCCAGGACGGCGACCCCCTCGACGTGCTGGTCCTGGTCCAGGAGCCGACCTTCCCGGGTTGCCTCGTGCGCTGCCGCGCCATCGGCATGTTCCGCATGACCGACGAAAAGGGCCCGGACGACAAGGTGATCGCGGTGCCCTCGGCGGACCCGCGTTTGGAGCACCTGCGTGACATCCACCACCTCAACGAATTCCACAAGCTGGAAATCCAGCATTTCTTCGAGGTGTACAAGGATCTGGAACCCGGCAAGAGCGTCGAGGGCTCGACCTGGGCGGGGCGGATGGAGGCCGAAGCCGAAATCAAACGCTCCTACGAGCGTCAGGCGAGCCAGTCGGCCGACTCCCACTGACGGGTCCGGCGGCCGAGGTCACCGATAACGAGGAAGGTGGCTTTACTACGGATAGTCCGTAGTAAAGCCACCTTCCTTCGTTTCGCGGGCCCACACCGTGGGTCCGCGGTCGTCTTTACGCGCGGTAGCCGGGAATGGGGTAGGCACCCAGCAGGTCCCGCACCTCGCCCGCGATCTTGTCCAGGGCGGGCTCGTCCTCGGCGATGGCCGCGGCGATGGTCCGGTCGATCCATTCGGCGATCCGAGGCTGGTGCTCCGGCGTCAGGCCACGGGTGGTGATGGCTCCGGTGCCGAGCCGGATGCCGGACGGGTCGAACGGCTTGCGCGGATCGAAGGGCACCGTGTTGTAGTTCAGTTCGATCCCCGCGCGGTCCAGCGCCTGCGCCGCCGGTTTCCCACCGATGTGCTTGTTCGTGAGGTCGACCAGCAGCAGGTGGTTGTCGGTGCCGCCGGAAACCAGGTCGAAGCCGCGCTCGAGCAGCGCCTCGGCGAGCGCCTTCGCGTTCGCGACGATGGCATGCGCGTAGTCGCGGAACTCCGGCTGCGCGGCCTCACCGAGCGCGACGGCGATGGCGGCCGTGGTGTGGTTGTGCGGCCCGCCCTGCAACCCGGGGAACACCGCCTTGTCCACCGCCTTGGCGTGTTCGGCGTCGCTGAGGATCATCGCGCCACGCGGCCCGCGCAGCGTCTTGTGGGTGGTGGTGGTGATCACCGGCGCGTGCCCGACGGGCGAAGGATGCGCGCCGCCCGCGACCAGGCCCGCGATGTGGGCGATGTCCGCGACCAGGACCGCGCCGACCTCGCGGGCGATCTCGGCGAAGGCCGGGAAGTCGATCGTGCGCGGGATCGCCGTGCCGCCCGCGAAGATCAGCTTCGGGCGGTGCTCCAGCGCCAGTTCCCGGACCTGGTCGAGGTCGACCCGGCCGGTCTCCTTCCGCACGCCGTAGCGCACCGCGTTGAACCACTTGCCGGTCGCCGACACGGTCCAGCCGTGGGTGAGATGGCCGCCGTCCGGCAACGCCATGCCGAGGATCGTGTCGCCGGGTTCGGCGAAGGCGAGATAGGTGGCGAGGTTGGCCGGGGAACCGGAATAGGGCTGCACGTTGGCGTGGTCGACGCCGAACACGGACTTCGCCCGCTCGATGGCGATCCGTTCGATCTGGTCGACGTACTGCTGGCCCTCGTAGTACCGCTTGCCGGCGTAGCCCTCCGAATACTTGTTCGTCAGCACGGTGCCGGTGGCTTCCAGCACCGCCTGCGAGACGTAGTTCTCGGAGGCGATCAGGCGGATCTTCTCCGCCTGGCGGCGGGCCTCGTCCTCGACCAGCCCGGCGATCTGGGGGTCGGCGTCGGCGAGTGTCGGAATGGGTGGCTGATGCGTCATCTTCCTACTCCTGACACGGCCGCACCCAGGCGCGCGGTGCCGGCCTCGTCGGTCGCTTCCCGGTGGTGCTCCACCTCAAGGCGCCAGTCGCTGCTGCAACCTCGATGTTATCCCACCCGTCGCCCACCACCGCCCTCAACGGAGCTCCGCGCGTGCCACACCCAGCGTCGCCCACCACCGCCCTCAACGGAGCTCCGCGCGTGCCACACCCAGTGCGCCAGAGCGCCCGCCGGCCGCGGCGCGACCGGCGGGAACGTGGTCAGGACTGCTCGACGGGCGCGATGCCGTCCCGATGACGCTGGGCGAGTTCCTGGTAGATCCCGGCGTTGTGGTCGACCCAGGCGCGCGCGGAGTCGGACAACGGCACGAACTTCTTCGCCGGACTACCGAGCGCGATCGTCTCGGGCGGCACGACGGTGCCGGGGGTGACCGTGGCACCGGCCGCGACCAGCGCGCGCTCGCCGATCTCGGCCTTGTCCAGCACGGTCGAGCCGTTGCCGATCAGTGCCTGCTCACCCACGGTGCAGTCGTGCACGAGGCACATGTGCCCGACGGTGACGTTCCGGCCCACCTCGCACAGACCGACGTTGACGTGGATCACGGAGTTGTCCTGGATGTTGGCGCCTTCACGGATGATGATCCGGCCGAGGTCGGCACGGATCACGACGCCGTACCAGACGGAGACACCCTTTTCGATCACCACGTCGCCGATGAGGGTGGCGGTGGGGGCGATCCAGGCGTCGGGGTGGACGGTGGGGCTGACGCCCTCGAACGAGAACAGAGGCATGCCCGACACCCTAAGCGAGGAGTGGGCGAAGTCTTTCGTTTTCAAGCACTGTGTGACGACCAGAACGCGCAGTGGTGGTCGTCGGTGAAGTTCACCTCGCCGATTTGGTCCAGACCAATCGAGAGCACGGTCCCCGCGTTGTAGCGTGGCCAGCCCGGGTCTCCGGTGCGCGCGAACCGCGTCCAGTAACTGACCATCTTCTCCGACAGCGGGTTCGCGGGATTCGCCGGACCGAACAGGTAGGGCAGATCGCCGGAATGCGCGGCGCCGAGGTCGAAGTGCGCGATGCGGCTGCCGTCGTTGTGCGCGAACTCGTAGGCGTAGACGACGGTCGTCTTGTTGAGCACGTCATCGGCGTAGAGCGCCGGGCACGAACCGACCTTCCGGCCCCAGTCGGTGAGCAGGGTGGCCAGCGCGATACCGGGCGTCGGATACCGCGTGACCGGATATTCGGCGAGCACGGCGGGCGCGTCCGGCCCGAAGACCTGGGCGATCGCGGCGGGGTACTGCTCGGCTGTCAGCGGGGTGCCGCGGCGGTCGTACTCGTTGGCGACGAACGACCGCATCTCGTCGCGGGTCGTGCCCTGGACGACCGGGATTCCCTTCGCCGTGCCCTGGGCCAGCGCGTCCAGGGGCTGCGCCGGGAGAATCGCCGTACCGGCGACCGGTTCCCACGGCATGTCCCGCATCCGGCCGAACGGCGTGGACACGGCCTCGTCGTCGATCTCGGCCACGTCGCGCGCCGGCTTTCCGCGGAGACACGCCACATCCGCACACCCCAGGCCCCCGGCCCACCGCGTGGCCCGCTCGCGGGCGACGTCCGCGGTGACGAAGGAATCCGCGCACGGTCCACTTTGGATGATCGCCTTCTGGAACAGTCCGCGTGCCTGGGGTGAGGCGAGTTGGGCACACACGCTGAACGCGCCGGCGGACTGACCGAACAGGGTCACGTTCCCCGGATCCCCGCCGAAGGCGCCGATGTTGTCACGCACCCAACGCAAAGCCGCCTGCTGATCGGCGAGCCCGTAGTTCCCGGCGGCGGGATCGTCACCTCCGGCGAGAAACCCCAGCGCTCCCAACCGGTAGTTCAACGTCACCACGACCACGCCCTGCTGGACGAGCCGCGTCGCGTCGTAGTCACCTCCGGAACCGGAAACGAAACCACCGCCATGCGCCCACACCATGACCGGTCTGCGCCCGGTGGCGTCGGTCGGAGCGTGCACGTTGAGGTAAAGGCAATCCTCGCTGCCCAGGAACCTGCTGTTCCCGTCGAACTGCGCGCAGGCCGGGCCGGGCCGGGTCGCGTCCCGGATACCGTCCCACGACGCCGGCGGCCGCGGCGACCGCCAGCGCAGGTCGCCCACGGGTGGCGCGGCGAACGGGATTCCGGAAAACGACCGGTGATCACCGTCGACCACCCCGCGAAGCTGTCCCTGCCCGATACGCACGACATCGCTTCCGGATTCGGCCGCCGCTCCGGCGTCGCAGGCACCCAGCAGGACGAGCAACATGACCATGACGACGGATCGCACCGTCGTCGCCCCGGACCGATTTCGCATGGTGCAGCCATGATGACATCACCACCGGGTCGGCCCGCCGCCAGGACACCGCCGAATTTCCTCAGCGATGCCCTACGGGCACTGCCAGTGACACCGCACCTGATGAGCCGGGTCACGACCGTCGAAGGCCGGCGCCGTAGCGCAATCCGTCGACCAGGAGCGCGACCATGCGCTGGCTGTAGGCGAGTCCGTCGTCCGCCCCGGGCCGGCACAGCTGGGCGACGGCATGAAGCAACTCCTCGGCCCTGATGTCGCCGCGGATCTCGCCGGCCGCGGTCGCGGCTTCGATCAGTGCCCCGAGCGTGGGCGCGAGTCGCTGCTGGAAGTAGCCGGGCAGGGCGTCGAAGGCCGGATCACCGGAGTGCAGGGCACTGGCGAGCCCTCGCTTGGTCGCGAGGAATTCGGTGTAGCGATGAAGCCACTTCGCGAGAGCCACCCCTGGTTCGTGAGCGGCGCTCAATGCCGGGCCCGCGTCGGCGCAGGCGTCGATCCCGCTCCGCACCACCGCCTGGACCAGGTCCGACCGCTTCGGGAAGTGCCGGTACAGCGTTCCGACCCCGACTCCGGCCAGGTCCGCGATCTCTTTCGCGGGGGCGTCCACGCCGGACGTGCCGAAGACGGTCTTCGCCGCGTCGAGCAGGGAGCCGATGTTGCGCGCCGCGTCGGCACGCAGCCGGCGCGGCGCGCGTTCACCCGGGTCCGACCCCACGGAACCGGTCGAGTCGCCCCTGGTCGGCACCGCCTTCTCCGTCACGGCACTCCTTCACTTGCTATCCGGAACAACATTCCGTATAGTTCCGGACAGGCTTTCCACTTCGATCCAGAGTACGGCACCGACGGAGGGCCCACCACACTTCGACCCAACCTCGGGAGATACCCGCATGCGTTACCGCACCCTTGGCCGGACCGGCATCAAGGTCAGCCCCTACGCGCTCGGCGCGATGATGTTCGGCGCGTCGATCGGCAACCCCGACCACGACGACTCGGTCCGCATCATCCACAAAGCGCTCGACGCCGGGATCAACTTCGTCGACACCGCCGACCGGTACTCGCAAGGCGAGTCGGAGGAGGTTGTCGGCAAGGCACTCAAGGGACGCCGCGACAACGTCGTTCTGGCCACGAAGTTCTTCGGTCCCATGGGCGACGACCCCAATCAGCGGGGCGGCTCACGACGCTGGATCATGACCGCGGTCGAGAACTCCCTGCGCCGGCTGGGGACCGACTACATCGACCTCTACCAAATCCACCGGCCCGACCCCGAAACCGATATCGAGGAAACGCTTTCGGCGCTCTCGGACCTGATCCACAGCGGCAAGGTCCGGGTGATCGGATCGTCCAGCATGCCCGCTTCCGACATCGTCGAAGCCCAATGGGTGGCGGAGCGACGCGGCTTCGAGCGATTCCGCACCGAGCAACCGACCTACTCGATCCTCAGTCGTGGTATCGAAGCCGAGGTCCTGCCGGTCGCCCAGCGCTACGGGATGGGCACCCTGGTCTGGAGTCCGCTTGCGAAGGGGATGCTCACCGGACGCGTCCGCAAAGGCCAGTCGACCGACCTTCACCGCGTTGACATGTTCACGAGTCTCAGCGATGAGCGACGGCTCGATGTGGTCGAACAACTCATCCCGTTGGCCGAAGAGGCGGGATTGCCGATGACGCACCTCGCGATCGGGTTCGTGCTCGCCCATCCCGGCGTGACCAGCGCGATCATCGGGCCGCGCACGATGGAGCACCTCGACGACCTGCTCGCCGGCGTCGACGTCAGGCTCAGCGACGAGATCCTCGACCGGATCGACGAGATCGTCCCGCCCGGCACCGACATCGGCGCGCCCGACCAGTCCGCGTACCTGCCGCCCGCTCTCCAGCGCCCGGCCCTGCGCCGCCGGCCCGCCGACGAGCGAAGCGCCGCCTGAGCACGAACAAGACCAGGGCCTCTCCGGAGTTCCGGAAAGGCCCTGGTCAAGGGTGGAGCCGCGTAGGGGAATCGAACCCCTGACCTGCTCATTACGAGTGAGCCGCTCTGGCCGACTGAGCTAACGCGGCGAACGGTTCATAGTGTAGCGGCCCCGTCGACGTCACTCCGGCCCCCCACCGTCGTTAGGAATGATGACCTGGATCACGTTCAGCACGGGGAGGACGTCCGCATGCCGAGCCGCCTGTCCCGTGCGCTGGTACCGCCGGTGGCCGCCGCGTTGCTGGTGCTCATGGCGAGCCCCGCCATGGCGGACAGCACGATTCCCACGACCCCGATCCCCGTGCCCGCTTCACCAGGCCAGCCGCCGTTTTCCGCTCCCGAGGGGCCCCAGCCGCTCGGCCACGCGGTCGCCGACGCGGCCGCGTCGCTCGGGGTGCTGCGACTCCTGCCGAACGCGGTGCCGACCAGCGCGATCCTGCCGGGGTACGGCGAGCAACTGCCCAAGCAGGCGGCCTTCGAGGCCGGGATGGGGCTGTCGAGCGCCCAGGCGAACTCCGAGGCCTTCTTCAGCTGGGAACGCGCCGTCGCCCAGTCCTCGCCCGCCGGCGTGGCGGTGGGCGGAAACGCGCCACAGCCGCCCGGCGGACTGGTTCAGACCGCGCTCCCGGACAACCCGAAGGCGATCACCGGCGGGCTGAGCGCACCGCCGAACCCTCTCGGCACGGCCGGGCTGATCACCGGCAGCGTGCATGCCCGCTGGAGCCCGACGCTCGGACCGTGTGTGGACACCATCGCGGACGCGAGTACCTCGGTGGCCGGCCTGTCTCTGCTCGGTTCGGTACCGACCCTGCCCGACCTCCCCTTCGGGCAGTTGCCCAACCTGCCCAAGCTCGCCAGTGGTTTCGACCCGTCGAAGGGACTGCAGACCTTCGGCGGCTTGCTCGCCGGAGGCGGACAGCCCAGCGCCGACGGCACTGGTGCCCTGCTCAGCCTGCCGGGCACGCTGTCCACGCATTCGGTGACCAAGCTGGTCGACCTCCCGAATTCGCCGCACAAGGCGATCCAGTCGGTGTCCACGATGAACGTCGCCGAGATCGACCTTCTCAAGGGCACGCCACTGGCGCTGACCCTGAAGGTGACCAGTGAGCCGACCCTCCGGATCACCTCGACCGGCGACAAGGCGACCTCGAAGGTCGAATACAGCGCCCCGGTCGTCACCATCGAACGCCAGGGTCAGGTGCTCTACACCCTCGACGCCGCGCACCCCACCGAGGACATCCCGATCGGGCTGCCGTTGAAAGCGCTTTCCGACCAGCTCGGAACGGGCGTGCAGAGCCTGCCCGTGGTCGGTGGCCTGGTGGCCACGGCCACCAAGGGTCCGCGGCAGCTGTCGGTCACGAACGGTTTGGTGCTCGACATCGGGGTGCTGCGGCTGAGCATCGCGGGGCTGAACCAGAAGGAGCAGCAGCTGACGACGCCGTTCGACGGCTACCAACTCGGCGCGTCGGCGAGGCTTCTCGATCTCCAGGTACTGCCTACGGCCGCGCTGAAGGCGGCACTCCCGAACGGCGCCGCGGACTCGCTTCCGTCCTCACTCGCGCAGGTGTCGCTCGGGGAGCAGATCGGCCGCGCCTACGCGCCCCCGGGCGGTGTGGTGTGCGGGAGCACCTCGCCTGCCGCTACGTCGCCGGCCGAGTCCGAGGGCGCGCCCAGGCAACTCGCCTACACCGCCGGCGCGTACTCGGCGGTGCCGATGTTCTGGACCGGAAGTGCCATGCTCCTGCTCGGCGTGGTTCTCGTCGCCGCGTTCCCGTCCCGCCGCAGGACCCGCGCGACGGCCGAACCCTCGCCGCGCCGACGCTCACGCCCGTGAGCGTTCAGCCGTGGCGCAGCGCCGTGACCATCGCTTCCACCGCGATGCGCGGCTTGACGTTCCACAGGATCGCTTCCCGGCACGCGAGCACGGCCTCGAGCCGGCGGAGCGTCGATTCCGGGCTCCACTGCCGGGCCGCGGTCATGATCTGGGACGAGTGGTCGGGATGGGTCAGCGTGGCGCCGGCTCCGCTTCCGGTGACCAGCACATCGCGGTAGAAGCCCGCCAAGTCGACCAGGGCGAGATCGAGCGTGTCCCGCTGAGTTCGCGTGGCGCGGGACTTCTGCTTCTTCTCCAGCGCCTTGACCGCCGCTTCGGCCGCCCGTTTGGCTCCGGCCACACCCTTACCGGTCCCGTCACCGCCGAGGGCCGTCCGCAGCTCCGACTTCTCGGCCTCGTCACGCGCCTTGCTTTCCTCGGTGGCGTCGCCCTCCGCCGCGCTGATCAGTTCGTCCGCGCACGCGAACACGTCCGCCGGGCGGCTCAGTCCGAGCGGGATCCGCAGCACCGCCTCGCGCCGCTTGCGCGTGCTGTCGTCCGTGGCCAGCCGGCGTGCCCGGCCTACATGGCCGCCGCACACCGACGCCGCCCAGTGCGCCACCTCGGGCGCCACGCCGTCCCTTTCGATGAGCACACGCGCGATCGCGTCGGCGGGCGGGGTGCGCAGGTTCACCAGACGGCACCGGGACCGGATGGTCACCGAAACGTCCTCGGGGTGGTCCGACGGAGCACAGAGCAGGAACACGGTCCGGTCGGGCGGCTCCTCGACCGCCTTGAGGAGGGCGTTCGAAGCGCCCTCGGTCAACCGGTCGGCGTCTTCGATGATGACGACCCGCCAATACCCCGTGGTCGGCCTGCGGGCCGCGGCCTGCACGAGCGCGCGCATCTCCGCGACCGCGATGGACAGCCCCTCCGGGACCACGAGCCGCACGTCGGCGTGCGTCCCATGCAGCGCTGTCCGGCATCCTTGGCACTCACCGCAGCCCGTGCCGGCCTGGCACTGCAGGGCGGCGGCGAACGTCCGCGCCGCCACCGAACGCCCCGAACCCGGCGGTCCGGTCAGCAGCCAGGCATGCGTCATCGTCCCCGCGGGCACGGGTTCCCCCGCCACCAGGCGGGCGGCCGCCTCCGCGGCGGCCGACAGCGTTTCGACCGCCGGTTCCTGCCCGACCAACTGGGACCACACCGAACCCATCAGGCGACCACCTCGATCGGCGCCAACCCGGACCGCCGCCCGATCAGGACCGCCTTCACCGCCGTCTGAACCCGCTCGGCGACCTCGTCCTCGGTGCCTTCGGCGTCCACCACCACATAATGATCCGGATCGGCCGCGGCCATTTCGCTGAGCAGGTTCTGGACCCGCCACTGGTCCTCGACCGAGATCGGGCCCTCGGCCAGGCCGCTGGGCTCGGCATCCAGCAGCACCGTCAGGTCGGGACGCAGCCTGCCGGTCGCCCAGTCAGCGAGCCCTTCGAGCTCTTTCGCGTCCAGCCCGGCCACCGCGGACAGGTGGGCCAACGGCGAGTCGACGAACCGCTCCATGACCACGATCGAACCCCCGTCCAGTGCGGGCTGCACGTCGCGCTCGACGATATCCGCCCGCACCGCGGCCGCCGCAAGCGCTTGCGCACGGGCTCCCGAGAGCGCGGCCCCACTCACCAGTTTGGTCAGCCGCTCGTCGTCCAGGGCGGGATCGGCGGCGAGAATCACCGGGCGCGGGCCCACCGACCGCAGCCATTGGGAGAGCCGCAAGGCCTGGGCCGCGGTGTCCGCCGCTGTCGTGCCCTCCAAGGCGATGAGCAGACCGTTCACCCGGCGCGGACGCATCCGGATGGCATTGCGCAGGTCCGCCATGATCGTCTCGGACCGGCGCGAATCCATCTGGTGATAGGCGACCACGCCGACCAGCGCGGCGAGAATGCCCCCGCCGAGCATGACCGGCCGGGTGCCGTCGATGATGATCGGATTGCCCCAGATGGTGATCGTGCGAGGCCTGGTCAGGCCGATCAGCAGCGGGACGGCGGCCGTCGACCCGAACACGATGATCTTCATCATCGACTGGTAGATCGCGTTGATCCGGCCCCGGATCGAGTCGTCGACCTGCGAACCGATGATCGTCACACCGGTCAGGAAGGCCGCCCCGGCACAGGCACCGACGATGGCCACCGCGACCAGGGAAACCGCCAGGTGCGGCGAGAGCGCGACCAGGATCAGCGCCAGCCCGGCGAGCACGATGGAGATCCCGAAAAGCCGGTCGTGCGGCAACCTGCGGGCCAGTTTCGGCGCACCGCCCATCCCGGTGGCCAGGCCCAGGAAGACCGCGACCAGCAGCAGGCCCCAGGCGGAATCGCCCGCCAGCAGACTCGCCGCGTACGGCTGGGCCGACCCGACCACCGCGCCCCCCGCCGCGAACGCCCCGGCGGCACCGATCAGCAGGCCGCGCACCAGCGGAGTGCTGCGGATGAACTTCGCGCCGTCCCTGAGCAACTCGCTCAAGCCGACGGACGGCTCCTTCGGCTTCGGCGCGGCCACCGCCGGAGCGTGCACGTTCCGCAGGGACAGCTCGGGGATCCGCGTGATGATGAGCAACGCGCTGGTCAGGTAGAGCAACCCGATCAGCACCACGATCACCTTCGCGAAGCCGAGCTGGCCGAACACGGAGGCGGGCAGGTGCAACGCGGGGCCGATCCCGGTCACGATCGCGTAGATGCCGCCGGCGCTGATCACCGCGAGGCCGTAGGTCATCACCATGCCGAGCTGGTTGGCGACCTCCACCTGCTCCGGCCGGCGCAGCAGGTTCGGCACCGCGGCGTCCTTGGACGGGATCCACATCATCGCGCTGGCGCTGGCCAGGAAGTTGGCGATGTAGAGCCACCAGCCGGTGCCCACCAGGGCGATCGACATGATGAACCCGCACCGCAGCAGGTCGGCGGTGAACATGATCTTCCGCCGGTCGAACCGGTCGGCGAGCAGGCCACCGGCCGGTGCGAACAGCAGGCCCGGCAACAGCGCGGACAGCAGCACACCGGTGAACGCGAAGTTCTGCGCCGTGTAGTTGTGGGTCAGCTTGGTCGCCATGCTGGTGACGCCGAGGATGGTCAGCCAGTCGGCGACGCTGCACAGATACGTGACGCCCCACAACCTGCGGAACGGCCGGATCGCCAGGACTCGCCGTGCACGGTAGATCGTCGAGGCCTCACGGCCCACCGACGCCTTCGCGTCAGGTTGCGTCTCCAGGACTTCGCCGCCGATCCGACCCACCCCATTAGCTCCCGTGGCGCCGGTGAGCCCGGTAGTTACGCCAATCGGGTCACCGAATCGTGCAGTCAGGGTAGCTCCGTCAACCTGAGAACGGTGAACCACTCACCATTCCGCGCGTCACCGGAACCATTTGCGCCGGTCACGGCCGCCCGACCGCCCTTTCCCACCGATAGCGGCGGGGCACTCCAACGCTGCGAGTTTCAGCTGAAGGCACCCATGATGCTGCCGACCAAACTGGTGACGAATTCGATGGCGAGGACCACGAAAATGATCAACAAGATCACGGCCACGATCACTCCGGTCGATCCGCTCGAGGGCCTTACCCGACGCACCGAATCCGGAGAGGGGAGGGAGACCCGGGGCATCCGCAGGGACGGACGGCGGCGCCCCAAGCCAGGCCGCGAGCGCTGTCTCGGGAGCATGCCGAGCGGGGCGGCGGGCGGGATCGGCTCCGCGTCGCCCGCCGGAGGCTGGGTTTCCGCGTCGGCCGGGGCGAAGGCGGCAGTGCCGCCTCTCTCCCTGGCCATCTCGGCGTCCACCAGATCGCGCACCGCTTCCGGATCCGGCTTCACCGGTGACGCGACACGCGTGAGCTGGAACTCTTCGCCCGAGTCGCTCACCGGGCCCGACAGCGCGTCGCCGAACGCCGCCGGCTGCGTGCCATCGCCCAGCCCGGCGTCGTCGTCCTTGGCCATCTGTCCCACTCCTTGTTGTTGCTCGGCAGGCACTGACCTTCTGGAAGCTTCCATACCAGGGTAATGGTCATTTCCGGTAGGCAACGCGGCCAACCGGGCTAGCGACGTGGCACGAGCGGTGCACCCTGCGTCACTGTGTTTTTCGCGTCCCTGGCGCGCTCACGCGATCGTGCCGACAGGGTGGCACCAGGGATGTCACAGGTTGGGCTCACTGGTGCCGCCGACGCCGCTGGTCATGACCTCCGCCACGCATTCGCGCATCCACCAGGACAGCCACCCCTGGCCGACCGGCCGCAGCACCATGCCCGTACCCCAGCAGCCGAGGACATGCCTGCCGAGCGCGTTGTCGATCACGACGAGCGCGAGATCCGGGTAGTCGGCGAAGATGTTGTGGAACGCCAGCATGTCGACCACCGCCGTGCCACGGCGCCGGCGGCGAAGGAACCGCCGCAACTGGGCCGCCTCCCGCCGGTGGCTGTCCGGGATCACGCCGTCGGGATCGGCGGGCAAGAAGATCGTCTCCGCGCGGCCGCGGGGCTCGGCCGGCAGAAAGCCGGTCGCCACGTCGAAGATCTCGGGGAAACGGCCGCCACGCACGGCGATGGCCTCCTGCCCGAACTTCCACACCACACCGACCTTCTCGTCGGCGTAGCAGCGGACATCGAGCGGCTCGGCGGCACCGGCGTACACGCCGGACACCATCACGCGGACGGGGCCGCGCAGCATCACATCGAATGCCCGCATGGCCTCGTCACTGAGGTCCCCGTTCTCGACGAACGGGGTGCCCCGCAACCTGGCCATGTAGGCGTTGTGCTCCTCGATCTCGGCGACCAGGTCGCCGGGGTCGGGCGAGCGGGACATGGGGTACCGCAGGCGCTCGACGTCGGCATCGGTCGCGTCGGGGGCATAGATGTCGGAGCACGAAGGCCGCACCGGCACCGCGTCGAGCACGGGCCGGGTCGCCTCTTCCAGCAGATCGAAGATGGTGGTCATGGGAGGGAGTCTGCACCCACCCACCGACAATTTCGTAGAACGCCTGTTCGAGCTGGGCGACTACTTCTTGGCGGGTGCCTTCTTCCTCACCGGCGCCTTCCGTTTCGGCGCCGGGCCCTTCGCCCGCTTCTCGGCCAGCAGTTCGGCGGCGCGCTCCGCGGTCAGGTCTTCGATGCTGTCCGCTTTACGCAGGGTCGCGTTGATCTCACCATCGGTCACATACGGTCCGAAACGACCGTCCTTGACCACCATGGGCTTGCCCGACACCGGGTCGGCGCCGAACTCCTTGAGCGGCGGCTTCGCCGCGCCCTGACGGCCCCGGCGCTTGGGCTCCGAGTAGATCTTGAGCGCCTCTTCCACGGTGATCGTGAAGAGCTGGTCCTCGCTGTCCAGCGACCGCGAATCGGTCCCCTTCTTCAGGTAGGGCCCATACCGGCCGTTCTGGGCCGTGATCTCGTCGCCGGATTCCGGGTCCTTTCCGACCACCCGAGGCAGCGAAAGCAGCTTGAGTGCGTCTTCCAGCGTCACCGTCTCGATCGACATGGACCTGAACAGCGACCCCGTCCGCGGCTTCGGCTTCTTGGCCTTGGTCGTTTTCTTCGCGCCGGTGTCCGCCGCGGCCTCCTCGGGCTCAGGCAGGATCTCGGTGACGTAAGGCCCGAACCTGCCCTCCTTGGCCACGATCTCGTGCCCGGTGACCGGGTCCGTGCCGAGCAGCCTGCCCTCCTGGGGCGTGGCGAAGAGCTTCTCGGCGATCTCGGTGGACAGTTCGTCCGGCGGCAGGTCCTCCGGCAGGTTCGCGCGCTGCGACTTCCCGTCCACCTCGCGCTCGAGGTAGGGCCCGTAACGACCCACCCGGACGTAGACGGTGCGCTTTTCGTCGTCCTCGAAGAGCGGGATCGAGTTGATCTCGCGGGCGTCGATGTCCTCGACGCCGGTACCGACGAGCTTCTTGAGGCCACCAAGCCTGCTCACCGAACCGTCGACCCCGGTGTCTCCGCCGAAGTAGAACTTCGACAGCCAGCGAGTGCGCTGCTCGTCCCCGGCCGCGATGCGGTCCAGCTCCTCCTCCATCGCGGCGGTGAAGTCGTAGTCCACCAGCCGCTCGAAGTGCCGCTCCAGCAGTCCGACCACGGCGAAGGCGACCCAGGAGGGCACCAGCGCGGAACCCTTCTTCCACACGTAACCGCGATCCTGGATGGTCTTGATGATCGACACGTACGTCGACGGCCTGCCGATCCCGAGCTCTTCGAGCTTGCCGACCAGGCTCGGTTCGCTGTAGCGGGCGGGCGGTGTCGTGGTGTGGCCGTCGGGGGCCAGCTCCGTGGCGGTGACCGCCTCGTCCTTCGCCAGCCGGGGCAGACGGCTCTGCTTGTCGTCCGCCTCGCCACCGGCCTCGGTGTCCACGGCCTCGACGTAGGCCTTGAGGAAGCCGAGGAAGGTGATCGTGCGGCCGGAGGCGGAGAACGTGCACTCCTCGCCGCTGGTCGCCGTGCCGACGATGCGCACCGACATCGTGGTGCCCCTCGCGTCGGCCATCTGCGAAGCGATCGTGCGCTGCCAGATCATCTCGTAGAGGCGGAACTCGTCGGACTCCAGTTCGCCCGCGACCTGACCGGGGGTGCGGAAGACCTCACCCGCCGGGCGGATCGCCTCATGCGCCTCCTGGGAGTTCTTCACCTTGCGGGTGTACTGGCGTGGGCTCGGCGAGACGAACTCGGAGCTGTACAGCTCCGTCGCCTGGTTCCGAGCGGCCGTGATCGCCGTCTCCGACAGGGTGGTGGAGTCGGTACGCATGTACGTGATGTAGCCGTTCTCGTACAGGCGCTGAGCGATGCGCATGGTGCGTTCGGAGGAGAACCGCAACTTGCGGCCGGCCTCCTGCTGCAGCGTGGAGGTCATGAACGGCGCGTACGGGCGGCGCGTGTACGGCTTCTCCTCGACGCTCGCGACACGGAAATCCTGGCCACGCAGGGCTCCCGCGAGGCGCTCGGCGTCGGCCTCGGCAAGGACGCGAACATCCTTGAGCGAGGACTTGAGCCGACCGTCCGATCCGAAGTCCTTACCGGTCGCCAGCCGCGCACCGTCCACCGCGACCAGCCGCGCCGGGAACGAGCGCGGTTCGTCGGAGGACGCCGGGGGTTTCTCCATGGTGGCGGCGATGTCCCAGTAGGACGCCGACGTGAAGCGCATCCGCTCGCGCTCACGCTCGACGATGATCCTGGTCGCCACGGACTGCACCCGGCCCGCCGAAAGCTTCGGCATGACCTTCTTCCACAGCACCGGCGAGACCTCGTAGCCGTAGAGCCGGTCGAGGATGCGGCGGGTTTCCTGGGCGTCGACCAGGTCGGAGTCCAGGTCACGGGTGTCGGCCGCGGCGGCGCGGATCGCCTGCTCGGTGACCTCGTGGAAGACCATCCGCCGGACCGGGACCTTCGGCTTGAGCGTCTCCAGCAGGTGCCAGGCGATCGCCTCGCCCTCGCGGTCGGGGTCAGTGGCGAGATAGAGCTCGTCGACGTCCTTGAGCAGGTTCTTCAGCTCGGTCACCTTGGACTTCTTGTCCGGGGTCACCACGTACAGCGGCTCGAAGTCATGGTCGACATCGACGCCGAGCCGGGCCCACGCCTCACCCTTGTACTTGGCAGGCACGTCGGCCGCCCCACGCGGGAGATCGCGGATATGCCCGACCGACGCTTCGACGACATAGTTGCCACCGAGGTAGGGAGCGATCTTCTTGGCCTTGGTGGACGACTCGACGATCACGAGCCGCCGACGCCCGGCACCATTCTCCCCGGCGTCGTTCTTCTTGGTCCGTGCTCCAGCCACGCTGTCCCGCTCTCCTGCCCGTTCCCGTCGCTTGCACCGCGACGCCTGTTCAACCCGTCAGTGTGCACTCTGATGACCGGTTGTGTCCGCCCGCATCCCGCAACACGCCGTCCACGATGTGTGAAGCGCATCGGCGCCGAACAGGGCGGCGTTTCCTTTCCACACCTAGCACGTGACAGTCACCACATGCTTCCCGGGTCTGCCGGGGTAGCCCTCCCGCTACCCTCCGCCGTGACTTCGTCACCCGGATTCACCGGCGGCGACGCTGCCCCAGCACCGGGGCCGGGTCGCCGTTTCAGGCATGGCCCTCGTGAGGCCATCTGGAGATGGTGCCGGAGGATGCCACCGATAGACAATCCCGGACATCCGGGGACAAACACGGCCGATCCGACCGGAAAGGACCGGAATCCGGCGGCCCGCGGCGTGCGGGCCTACCAGATGGTCGCATGCATGGGGCCGGGAACCGCTCTCGCTCCGGCCCGCCGCTTCCGCTCCCGTACGGCCGGAACCGGCCGGCGCGCGGTGATCCCCGCGGGCCATACCGGTTCGGCCGCGGGCGGCGGCGTGCCGAGCAGTTCCCCCAGGGTGGCCACGGCACGGCGGCCGGTGACCCGGACGACCGGGTCACCTTCCGGCGACCTCCCCACCCGGACCGGCAACCCCAGACGCTGGAACGCCACCACGAGCGCGGCGTGGATCTCCGCTTGATCATCGACGGCGAACTGGTAACCCCGTTCGGCCGGAGATCCTGCCGCCAGCGCCCACAACCGGAGCGCGCCACCGGTCAGCCGGAACCCCGGCGGGAGCATCTTGACGCCGTCCGGGCACCAGGTGTTGGCCAGTCCGATCAGGTCGGCCCGGAACGCCGTGCGAACCAATTGCCGCCCCTCTTCGGTCACGGCGTCCGCTCTTACGCCACGCCGGGCGAATTCGGTGGCCAGAACGCGCACCCGCCATGATTCGGCCACTGGAACGGAAAGCCGGGCCGCGGTGCGCCCGAAACTGACGATCCTGGCCGGACCGCACAGCACTCCGGCCAGATCCGCGAGTTCCGGTCCACTGGCCTCGGCCGAGAAGAACGAGATCTGGTCCACACCACCAGGGTAGAACAAAAGTTCGATTTCGCGAAGAGTGCTCGGCTCACGCTGCGCGAGGGCCGGCTCGAAGCCACGGCCTGGCTACCCGAATCCGATCGCGCGCACGGTGGAACACAGCCTAGTTTCCGGACGCCCGGGTGGTGAGCTCCTCGCAGACCGGGGCATGGGCGCTCGCGTCGAGCAGTTCGGGGACGCTGTCGAAACCGGCCAGCACATTGAGTTTCGCCACCTCGTCCAGCGGGCCGTTGGCGGCTCCGATGGTCTGCTGGTCGATGGTGGTGGCATCCCGCACCACGTCGAGTCGTTGCTTCGCGACCGACGCGCGATCACGGATACCGGTGAACTCCGCGACCGTGTCCGTACGCATCCTGTCCCCGCCCTGGACCGGTGAAGGCGGCAGCTTGTCGAGTTTGCGGACCGCCCCGTCGAAGCTGCCGATCATGGAACCGAGCAGGTCGCTGGAGGTCTGTACGGCCCGCCGGGGAGAACTCGGGTCGACGCTCGGCATCGTCGCCAGCCCGTCCACCAGCGAACCGACCGCGACGCAGTAGTCGTTGGCCCATCGGGTCGCCGCGTCCTGTCTCGCCGCTCCGTCCCGCGAAAGACCCGGACCGGCCGGGTCCGTGCCGGAACTGACCGGGGCTCGCCCGCAAGCCACGAGGGCCGCGCACAAACCGGTCAGGACCACCAGGAAAAGCGCCTTCCCGGCTCGCAAGCCAACACCTCCTGCCGTTAGGGCCTCTCCCGAAGGTACCGATCCTTCGAGGCCACGCAACCGCCGGGCACGTCGAGTGCAACAAGGGCCCGCCACGTGGTATGCGCGACGGGCCCTTGGCCGTTGCCTCTCAGCCGGCCTTGGCCGGCTCCGGGTTCTCGCTGGGCGTGTCCGCGAGCGCCGTGGAGCGGCGCTTCGAGATCACGACCGAAACCACGATGATCGCCACCGCGACCACCGCGATACCGATCCGCAAGCCGAGCGAGGCGTCCGGACCGATGGAGAACTGCACGACCGCCGGGGCGATCAGCACCGACACCAGGTTCATCACCTTGATCAGCGGGTTGATCGCCGGGCCCGCGGTGTCCTTGAACGGGTCGCCGACGGTGTCACCGATGACGGTGGCGGCGTGGGCCTCGGACCCCTTGCCGCCGTGGTTGCCGTCCTCGACCAGCTTCTTCGCGTTGTCCCAGGCACCGCCCGAGTTCGCGAGGAAGATGGCCATCAGCGTGCCGCAGGCGATCGCGCCCGCCAGGTACCCGGCGAGCGCACCGGTGCCGAGACCGAAGCCGACCGCGATCGGGGCGAACACCGCCAGCAGGCCGGGCGTGGCCAGCTCCCGCAGCGAGTCACGGGTGACGATGTCGACGACCCTGCCGTACTCCGGCCGCGTGGTGCCCTCCATGATCCCGGCGATCTCCCGGAACTGGCGGCGCACCTCGTAGACCACCGCGCCCGCGGCCCGCGAGACCGCGTTGACGGCGAGACCGGAGAACATGAACACCACGGCCGCGCCGATGATCACGCCGACGAGCGTGTTGGCGTTGACGATGTTGTTCAGGAACGTGCTCGGCAGGGTCCCGATGCCTTCGCCCGCCGAACCGAGCGCCTTCGCGATCGAGTCGGAGTACGACCCGAACAACGCCGTCGCCGCGAGCACGGCGGTGGCGATCGCGATGCCCTTGGTGATGGCCTTGGTGGTGTTGCCCACCGCGTCCAGCTCGGTCAGGATCTGCGCCGCCTGCTCGTCCACGTCGCCCGACATCTCCGCGATGCCCTGCGCGTTGTCCGAGACCGGGCCGAAGGTGTCCATCGCCACGATCACGCCGACCGTGGTGAGCAGGCCGGTACCGGCCAGCGCGACCGCGAACAGCGCGACCGTGCCGCCGATCAGGAAGGCCCCGAAGACGGCCGCGGCGATCACGATCGCGGTGTAGACGGCGGACTCGAACCCGACCGAGATGCCCGACAGGATGACCGTCGCGGCACCGGTTTCCGAGGTCTTGCCGACGTTCTTCACCGGTCCGTGCTCGGTGCCGGTGAAGTACCCGGTGAGCCGCAGGATGATCGCGGCCAGCACGATGCCGATGATCACCGAGACGGTCGCGATGACCGCCGGGTTGCCGGACACGCCGGCGTGCTCGGGACCGAAGTCCGCGAACGAGCCGGGCAGGAACACGAACGCGGCGACCGCGCACAGCACCGCCGAGATCACCGCCGAGATGTAGAACGAGCGGTTGATCGTGACCAGGCCGTTCTCGTTCGTCTTGGCCTTGGTGATGTACACGCCGATCACCGCGGTGATCACGCCGATGGCGGGCACGATCAGCGGGAACAGCAGTCCGTCCGTGCCGAACGCCGTGCTGCCGAGGATGAGCGCGGCCACCAGCATCACGGCGTAGGACTCGAACAGGTCGGCGGCCATCCCGGCGCAGTCGCCGACGTTGTCACCGACGTTGTCGGCGATCGTCGCGGCGTTGCGCGGGTCGTCCTCGGGGATGTTCTGCTCGACCTTGCCGACCAGGTCGGCGCCCACGTCGGCGGCCTTGGTGAAGATACCGCCGCCGACACGCATGAACATCGCGATCAGCGCGGCGCCGAACCCGAAGCCTTCCAGCACCTTCGGTGCCTGGCCCGCGTAGGCCAGCACGACGACCGCGGCGCCGAAGAGCCCGAGGCCGACCGTGATCATGCCGACCACACCGCCGGTCCGGAACGCGACCCGCATCGCGGTCTCGCGTCCGCCCTTTTCCCGCGACGCGGCCGCGACCCGCAGGTTCGCCTGCGTGGCCAGCCACATCCCGAGATAGCCGATGCTGAACGAGAACACCGCGCCGACGAGGAAGAACACCGAACGGCCGATGCGTTCGCCCCAACTGTCCGCGGGGAGCGCGAACAGCAGAAGGAACACCACCACGCCGAAGATGGAAAGAGTGTTTCGCTGCCGCTTGAGATAGGCGGCCGCCCCTTCCTGCACTGCCTTGGCGATCTCCTGCATCTTGGCGGTTCCCTGGCCGGCGGCCAGCACCTCCTTGAGCAGGACATATCCGATGGCGAGTGCGGCAAGGGCGACCACGGCGACCACGGCGACGATGCCGTAGTCACCTCCGGAAAGCTCAAGGCCTTCCGCGAGGTTGGTCCTCATCCGTCCTCCTGGAAACGTCGCCTGCGCCAACGACGGCCTCACTGCGGACAGCCTTGCCAGCGCTGGCAGGGGATCTGCACACCACCGAGTGGTGCGGTTTGCCGGAGTGTATTGGTAGCGATCCCGGCACGGTCAGGCCGTCCCATGTCGAACACGCTCTGTGGCTGTGAGCTTTCTCACGGTTCATGATCGATTTGACCGTGGCGCTGGGTTGTCGTACCCCTGTGCGACCCTGGGTGACGTGGCGGAAGGGCGTTCGCGAGAACGGAAGGCGGGTCCGAGGTGACGACCAGCCGGGCGTGGCGCCTGCTGAGCCGGGTCACCGCCGGGATCCCGGAACAGGCCGACCCGGTGACCCACGTCTCCGAACAGCCCGCCCGGGAGGCCCGCCACGCCGAGTGGCCCTCTTGGGCCGGCGAAGACGTGGTGGCCGCGCTGCGATCGTCCGGGCTGGAACGACCGTGGACGCACCAGATCGAAGCCGCCTCGCTCGCGGCCTCCGGGCGTCACGTGGTGATCTCGACGGGAACGGCTTCCGGCAAGTCCCTGGGCTATCAGCTGCCCGTGCTTTCCACGCTTGCCGCCGACCATCGGGCCTGCGCGCTCTACCTTTCACCGACCAAGGCGCTCGGAGCCGACCAACTCCGCACGGTCACCGCGCTGGACCTGCCGGATATCCGGGCGGCCTCCTACGACGGCGATACGCCGATGGCGGAACGGGACTGGGTGCGGGCCCACGCCCGCTGGGTGTTCACCAACCCGGACATGCTGCATCGGGGCATCCTCGCCGCGCATGCCCGGTGGGCCCGGTTCTTCCGCAAACTCGACTACGTGGTGGTCGACGAATGCCACAGCTACCGCGGCGTGTTCGGCTCACATGTGGCTCTGCTGCTGCGGAGACTGCAGCGGGTCGCGCGGCACTATGGGGCGTCCCCCACCTTCGTGCTGGCGTCGGCGACCACGGCCGAGCCTGCCGAGTTCGCCGCCCGGCTCACCGGCGAGGAATGCGTGGCCGTGACCGAGGACGCCTCGCCCCGTGGCGCTCGGGTCGTGGCGTTGTGGGAACCACCGCTGCTGGACGATCTCTCCGGCGAGAACGGGGCACCGGTGCGGCGGTCGGCCGGGGCCGAAGCCGGACGGATCCTGGCCGAACTCGTCATCGAGGGCGCCCGGTCGCTGGTCTTCGTGCGTTCACGCCGCGGAGCGGAGCTCACCGCGTTGAGTGCCCGCCGCATCCTGTCGGAAGTGGACTCGGCGCTGGGGACTCAGGTCGCGGCCTACCGAGCCGGGTACCTGCCCGAGGAGCGGCGGGAGCTGGAACGTGCCCTGCTCAAGGGCGAACTCCTCGGCGTCGCCTCGACGAACGCGCTCGAACTCGGCGTGGACATCGCCGGGCTCGACGCGGTGGTGCTGGCCGGTTATCCGGGCACGCTCGCCTCGTTCTGGCAGCAGGCCGGGCGTGCGGGCCGTGCGGCGGAAAACGCGCTGGTCGTCTTCGTGGCCAGGGACGATCCGCTGGACACGTACCTGGTGCATCACCCGGAGGCGATTCTCGACCGTCCCGTCGAGACGGCAGTCCTGGATCCGGCGAATCCCTATGTCCTCGCGCCGCAACTGGCCTGCGCGGCGGCTGAGCTGCCGCTCACCGCGTCCGAACTCCTCGCCTTCGGCGGACCGGCGGCGCGGGAGGTGCTCGATGCGCTCGTCGCCGACAAGATGCTGCGCAGGCGGCCCAGTGGGTGGTACTGGACCTCGCGCGACCGGCCGCAGTACGACGTGGACATCCGGGGTTCCGGGGGCGAGCAGATCGCCGTCGTCGAGGCGGACACCTCTCGTCTGCTGGGCACGGTCGACCCCGGTTCGGCGTGCTCGACCGTGCACCCCGGGGCCGTCTACCTGCATCAGGGCTCGTCGTACGTCGTCGACGAGCTGGACCTGGAGTCCGGGATAGCACTCGTGCACGCCGAGGACCCGGACTGGACGACCTCGCCTCGCGAGGTGGCCGACATCGCCGTCCTCCATACCCATGAGCGGGTCGAATACGGTGGAGTGACCGTGTGTCTCGGCGATGTGGCCGTCAGTTCCCAGGTCGTCGGATACCTGCGGCGGCGGCCATCGGGGGAAATCCTGGACCAGGCGGCGCTGGACCTCCCGGAGCAGAAGCTGGAAACCCGGGCCGTGTGGTACACGGTTTCCGCCGAGCTTCTGGAATCAAGCAGGACACCGGGGGGCGCCGGACTGGATCCGGCGCGCCACCCCGGCGCCCTGCATGCCGCCGAGCACGCGGCGATCGGCTTGCTCCCGCTGTTCGCTACGTGCGACCGCTGGGACATCGGCGGGGTTTCGACCGCGCTGCACTCGGACACCGGGGAGGCGACGGTGTTCGTGCATGATGGCCATCCCGGGGGTGCGGGATTCGCCGATCGCGGTTTTGCCGCATTGGTCCCTTGGCTGGCCGCTACGCGGGAGGCGATCATCTCCTGCGAGTGCCCGGCAGGGTGCCCGTCCTGTGTGCAGTCACCGAAATGCGGGAACGGTAACGATCCACTGGACAAGGCGGGGGCGGTGGCCGTACTGGACACCGTGCTCGGGGCGGTGCGTCTCCACGGCACCCGGCACGACCACGTGGTTCACGCCGCGGCGGATGCCGCGACGAACTGCTGACCGGCCACCTCCCTGTTCTCGGCCTGTTCGAGAGCACGGATGAGCACCATGTGCACGGCGTCCGCGGCCGGCAGGCGCCAGCCCCAGACATCCGGCTTGACGCGCCAGTGCACGACGCCGTGCTGGTAGGGGGTCGGCGGCAGCGGAACCCAGCTGCCCTCGCCATGCCAGCGCACTTCACTGCTGGCGGCCAGCCGCTCGGGAAGGCTGTCGGTCACGGTGGTCAAAAACAGCCAGCGACCGTCCGGGGTCGCCACGATCGGCGCGGGGTGCCCGGTCGCCCTGAGCAGACGCGCGGCGCGCTTGCCGAGTTCGTCGCCGACCTCGATGGCGTCAAGCGTCTTGCCGGTCGCGACGAGCAGGCTGTAGGGCTGGGTCCACCATTCGGCGACCTCGTTCGGGTGCGCGCCGAGCCGGTCGGCCCAGTCGCTGTGCACCGGAACGGGTCCCGTCCAGTTCCCGTGGCCGTTCTCCGGCCCGGTCGGAAACGTGCCAGGCAGCACCGGCCAGCCGTGGCAGGCGAGCCCGATCGCCTCCGCACGGAGCTCGATGCGGAACGCGCCCCGCCAGCTGTCCGACCAATCCGTGTCCAACATCAGTTAACAACTCCTCGTTCACTCCACCGCTCGCGGTGGCTCCTGATCTCACTAAACGGCACGGCACGAAACGCCGATAGTGTCCGCTCGACAACCGGCCGCTACGGAACGACGAGCAACAACGGCGCACCGTCCGGCTGAATCCCGCTCGGCGACGGACGGACGACGAGGGGTGTATCGAGGTCCGCTCGCGCGCACGTGACGAGAACCACAACTTTTCCTTGCGCCGTAAAGGTTTTGTTCCCTGTCGAAGGCCATCGGCGCGAGGCGGCACCGACCGTTCGGCGCGCGTGAACGACCGTCCGTCCGTGCCGGTGTCAGGTTCGGGATCGCGGCGGTCTTGACCTGCTCGTCGTGCCTCATCGCGTCCTCCCCTGGCTTGCCGGGGTCCCGCGAGAAACCGGCCCGGCCCGGGCGTGCGCCGAGGCGACACCCAGACCGGCCGGCGCGGCGGCTTCCACCTCGATGAGGGCGTCCCATCCATCAAGCCGGCAGGTCACCAGGCGTACCGCCGCCTTCGTGGCAATCGAATTCGCACGCTCACATGCGACTTCTCCGCCACGAGCGGCGCCACCGGCCGCGGCGAGCGCGGCAAGATCCGCCGTGTCCGCCGCGCGCTGCCGGGTCACCATCACGGAGCCGAGGGAGAACAACACCGTGGCAACGGCAAGCAGAGCCGCCATCGCGATCGCGGCCCACACCGTCGCCGCCCCGGAATCATCCGTTCGCATCGGCCACCCCGGGCTCCAGCATCGCGTGAGCCTCCGCCCGCAGCCGAACTCCGGGCAGCAGGCCGCCCACCGGTTCGGCACGGACCTCGACCCGGACGTCCTCGCCTTCGGTCTCGACAACGAGTCGTGCGCCGTTCGGCGCCATCTGCTCGACCGCTCGCTCGGCCAGCGCGCGCTGGCCTCTGGCGATCAGCCGCGCGGCTTCTCTGGCCGCGTCGGCGCATCGGAACTGCCCGGCGAAGACCAGGACACCACCGAGAAGCAGCCCGAACACCACGGTCAGGGCGCAGAGGACGATCGCCGCCTCAACCGTGACCGCCCCACGTTCCGACGCTCTCGCCCACCGGCCGGGAGGTCGTCCTCCGGGACATGCCCGAACGGAGACCGCACTGACCCTCTCGACTTGCTCGGACATCGCACGACTCGAGTACGGAGTCAGAACGAGACCGTGAGCGCGCGCTGCACGAGCGACGTCAATCCGGAGACGATCGAATCGCTGGTGAGGATGGCGTAGAGGAGCGCCGCGAAAGCCGCGGCGGCGACCGTGCCGACGGCGTATTCCGCGGTACTCATTCCCGCGTCCTCCCAGCCTCGGAAGCGGTCCGGGCTTCTCGTGCTCATACCTAGCCGTCGTCGGGACGTCGTGGCCGCGGAGCCCGGCGTCACCTGTCGTCTCGGCCGGCGGCGGGCGGCCAACGGCCCCGCTGTGGTCTGCCGAAGCATCATCGAGATTCCTTTCGCTGATCCACTGTGGACTGTTCATGACATGGGCAGGTGTCCGGCGAGCCCGATGACGACGGGTGCCACACCCAGACAGAGGAAGGCCGGGAGAAAGCACAGTCCGAGCGGCCCGGCGATCAGCACGGAGGCGCGCTGGGCCTTCGCCTCGGCACGGTCGGCCGAGGCCGACCTGAGTTCACTGGCCAACTCGTCCGCGACCTCGGCAAGAACACTTCCCGATCGGGCGGTGTGCCGCGCGGCCCGGGCGAGCTTCGTGGTACCCGGGCACGCACCAGCTGCCGCCCACGCCCGACCCGGCTCGGCACCGAGCGTGAGAAGTCCGGCTGCCGCTCTGAGCGCGTCCGCTTCCGGTCCGCCCACGTCCTCGACGACCGCGAGAATCGCGGACGGCACCGGCAGCCCGGCGCGCAGGCAGGCGGCCAGAAGGTCCCAGGTGGCCGCGAGCCGGGGGAAGCCGGCTCGCGACCTTCGCCGGGCTCGAGCGGGGAATCTCCACCGCGGGCGCCGGCGGCCCTGGGCAAACAGGCGCTCCAATCGATTGCCGGCGACTGAAGGTCCCGGAAAGACCAGCAAGGCCAGCGCGGCGAGTGCGACGGCTCCGCTCGCGCCGCTCATAGCGACGGTCCTGGGTTGGTGAGGCGCGCGCTCCACACGACACCGCCGAGAACGAGCCCGCTTCCGACAACCATGAGCGACCGGCCGATCGGGGTGCCGGTGAGGACGTGAATGCCGCCGGCGCCCATCGCCTCCCCCAGCAGAAGTCCCAGCGCGGGAAGGACCGCGAGCACGGCCGCGCTCGCACGCGCTCCCGCCATACCGGCATTGATCCTGTTCGCGGAACGCGCCGCCGCCACGATGTCCCGCCGGACCGCGTCGAGTAGATCGGCCAGAGGCAGGCCATGCCTGCGGCTCAACGACCATGCCTTCGCGATGGCGTGGTGGTCCGGCGATGACGCGTCGGCTTGATGGACCGGGAGATCCCCGCCGAGACGAGCCGTGACGGCAAGCGTTTTCATCGTGGCCGCCGCACGACCGGAAGCCTCCGCCGCCGCGCACTCCGCGGCCGCGACGGTTGTCGCTCCGGCTCGGAGGCCGGCCACCATTGTCCGGATCGCTTCCGCCATCGCGTGCGCGTCGGCCGCCCGTTCCTTGATGCGGCGGGAACCACGCCGATGGCACAAGACCGCCGCGACCAACAAGCCGACCGCGAGCGAAACAACAGGTCCAAACAAGACGACGGTGATCAACGAGCCGGCCGCGAAAAGCGCTTCACGACGGAGGCGCGGGCGGCCGACGACTCGCTTACGCGGGCTTCTCGGAGGGTTTAGCGCCGATGCCCTCGCGGCGGCCCGACGAGGAGCCGGCCAAGCGAGCAGTGCCGCGGTTGCGCACAGGAGGCCGCCAGGATGGACGACATTCACCATGGCGCGGTCACCCCGCGTTGTTCAAGCAGGGCCGAGAGAACGACGCGCCGTTTCGTCCAGACGCCGTCCTCCCATACCGGCATCACCCGCGCCTCGCCATGGTCGTCACGGCTGAGTACGCCAACCTCCGCCAGCTTCCGCCTCTGTCCGGAACGGCGCATGTGCAACACGACCTGTACCGCCGCGGCAAGCTGGCTGTGCAACGCCGCACGGGACAGTCCGCCCAAAGCCGCGAGAGCCTCCAGGCGCGCCGGCACTTCACGGGGTGAGTTGGCGTGCAGCGTGCAGGCGCCACCGTCGTGACCGGTGTTGAGTGCGTTCAGCAATTCGCAGACCTCTCGGCCACGGGCCTCGCCCACCACCAACCGGTCAGGGCGCATCCGGAGCGCCTGCCGCACGAGATCCCGGAGAGTGACTTCCCCCGCGCCCTCGACATTCGGCGGCCGGGTGACGAGGCGGACGAACTGTGGATGGGAAGGCTGCAACTCTCCGACGTCCTCGACGGCGACGATCCGCTCGGTCGCCGAGACAGTGCCGAGCATGGCGGAGAGCAACGTGCTCTTGCCCGCTCCCGTGCCACCCGTGACCAGGAAGGCGAGCCGGGCGGCCACAACGGCCTCGACGAGTTCCGCGCCGTTGTCGTCGAAGGTGTCCAGCCTGCGCAGGGCCCGCAGGTCGTGCACGGCCGGTCGCAGCACGCGCAACGAGATACAGGTGCCGTCGGCGGCGAGCGGCGGGAGCACGGCGTGCAGCCGCACCCGCCCCTGCGGCCCGGCATCGGAAAGCCATCCGTCGACGTAGGGTTGCGCGTCGTCGAGCCGGCGCCCCGCGGCCGATGCGAGCCGTTGCGCCAGCCGCCGGACGGCCTCCTCGTCACTGAACCGCAAGCCGCTGCGGCGCAACCCGTCCCTGCCGTCCACCCACACCTGGTCCGGCGCGGTGACAAGGACATCGGTGACGCCCGGCTCCGCCAGCAACGGTTCCAATGGCCCGGCACCGGTGAACTCCTGCCGCAACACGCGCAGCGCCTGCAGTACTTCGGCATGTCCCACCGGGCCTCCTGCCTCAGCGCGCACCGCCTCGGCCACGGTCGCCGGATCCGTTCGGGAACCGTTTCCCGCCAAGCGAAGGCGGACTCGCTCGACCAGGTCCGTACTCATGCCCCCGATGCCGTTCATGCCACGGCCTCGGCCTTGTCGAGCGCGGCTCGCGCCTCGGCCACGACCAGCTGCGCCGCGGTGATCAACGGCCCCCTCGATCGCGGTTCGAACCGGCCGTTCTCCACTGCCTTGTCGAGCAGGCGTTCGGGCGCCATCGACGTCATCAGCGGGATCCCGACGACCCGTGCGGCCTGCTCGGGGTCGAGGCCGCCGGGAGCGGGCCCCCGCACGATGAGCCGGATCCGCCGGCATCGATCGGAAAGCCTGCCCGCCACTCGTTTGGCCGCCGCGCATGCTCGAACCTCCGCGGGCACCACCAGCACCACCAGGTCGGCTCGGTCCAGCACGACCCCGGCTTCCGGGCCGAGATGACGGGGCAGATCGCAGACCACGACGGCACCGCCTCGCCGCCCGGCTTCGACCACGGAAGCGATCGCCTCGGGACTGGGCCCGTTCCCCTCGCGGTCGCAGGAGACGAAGGGCAGGCGTACACCCCCGCATCGGTGTTCCGGCAGCGCGCCGGCGAGCGCCGGAAGCGAAATCCGGCCACCACCGACGAGAACTCCGGGCCAGCGCAGGCCTTGGTCGAGCTCGGCGCCCAGCAACAGATCGAGGCCACCGCCGAGCTGGTCGCAGTCGACGAGCAAGGCGTCCCCCTGTTTGGCCGCCACCACGCCGATGGTGGCGGCGAGCAGCGACGCACCGGCGCCACCACGCCCGCCGACGACCCCGATGACGCACCCGCCCGGCGTTCCTGGGCCCTCGGCTATGTCGGCCAGGGCGCCGACCAGAGCCGGCTCGCCGTCGGGCAGCGTGATCACCTTCTCGACGCCTGATTCGAAGGCACGCCGCCAGGTCGCTGGAGCGGGAGCCCCCTTGGTGACCAAGAAGATCCCCGCCCGAAAAGGCAGCTCACCGTCGAGGGCCGTTTCGTCGAGAAGTACGAGCGGGGCACGCGCCCAGTGATCGGCGGCCTCGACGAGGTCGGAGGCACGCTGGATTTCACAGCCGACGGCCGCGGCGAGGCGCAGGATCTCGTCGAAGAGTGTCTCGTCGTCGGCGACGACGAGCGGACGGTCGTGAGTCATCTCGAACCCCCGGAAACGGTTGGTGCGGTGGAATTCGGCTTGGCTTCACCGTCGCGTGTACCGCCGGGGACGAACAAGAATGGGTTGGGAGGGCTGTGGACAAGTGGGGTGGTGTGGACAACTCCGGCCTTTTCGGTCCAGGACAACCCGAAGTGTCGGAGGGGGATGACACAATCCGCGCCCGCGCGCTGTCGCTCACGGCCGGGCGGGAGACGTGCGGAAATGGAGCGACCCCCGTCAGGGGGGAGGGACGGGGGTCGCGAGGGTTCAGTCCCGGGGGGTCGGACTGAACCGGGCCGGTGGTGCACCGGGTCCGCTTACTGTAGCCCGCATTTACACGTTTCCGGGCACGCCGTGAAGCCCACAATTCGGTAACGAATAGGCAATCGATTTCCGGTCACCGATTTTCGTTCTCCCGCATCCGTTTGTGTCCGGCTCACCGTCGTGTCCGGCCGGAGCTTCTATCCTGTACGGGTGGCAGAACCCAGTGACTCGCCGGCGGGACCCGGCCCCGGCGTCGCGGCCTTCTTCGACCTCGACAAGACCATCATCGCGTCGTCGAGCGCGCTCGCCTTCAGCAAGCCGATGCTGCGGCACGGCCTGATCAGCAGGCGTGCCGCGCTGAAAAGCGCCTACGCGCAACTCGTGTTCTCGCTTTCCGGGGCGGACGAGGACCGCACCGAGCGAATGCGGGCCGAGATCTCGGCACTGTGCACCGGATGGGATGTGGAACAGGTCCGCGCCATCGTCAATGAAACGTTGCACGACATCGTCGACCCCCTCGTCTACGCGGAGGCCGCCGAACTCATCGCCTCCCACAAGGCGCGCGGGCACGACGTCATCGTGCTTTCGGCCGCGGGCGAAGAGGTGGTGACGCCGATAGCCGGACTGCTGGGCGTCACGCACAGCGTCGCCACCCGGATGGAAATCGTCGACGGGCGGTACTCGGGCCAGGTCGACTTCTACTGCTACGGAGCGCAGAAGTCGGTCGCGGCCAAGCAACTGGCCGTCGACAACGGCTATGATCTTTCCTCCTGCTTCGCCTATACCGACTCCAGTACGGACATCCCTTTGCTCGAGACGGTCGGCCACCCACACGCGGTCAACCCGGACCGGGCACTGCGGCGGCTTTCCCTGGAACGCGGCTGGCCCGTGCTGACCTTCACGAACCCGGTTTCGTTACGCAGCCGCATTCCCGCACCGTCGGCGACCGCGCTCGCGGTCGGGGTCGGCCTCGGTGCGATGGCGGCGGGAA
Source organism: Amycolatopsis pigmentata (assembly GCF_042684065.1). Lineage (NCBI taxonomy): Bacteria > Bacillati > Actinomycetota > Actinomycetes > Pseudonocardiales > Pseudonocardiaceae > Amycolatopsis > Amycolatopsis pigmentata. The sequence continues at coordinate 392,196 of NZ_JBHUKR010000007.1, forward strand.
TGACCTGGTACAGCCTGTCGCGCCGCAGGCGTGACCCACAAGCCTAGTCCCTTCGCGCCCCCGGAACCGCTGGTCAAGGTCTCTGTACCGGTGCACCCGGCAGGTCCTCTTGAAGAGACGCGGATCACTGAGTAGAAAAAATATGCGGACATCCTGTCGGCCAGGGATGGGGCGAAGATAAGCCCCGATCCACCCCGGAAGGATCTCCGTGCGCGGACTCCGGGCACCCACGCGCAGCACGCCGCGGGAGGCTTGTCGTCTAGGGACTGCGTACCGGGACGCCGGACGCCGAGTCCAGGTAGGTACGACACGAGTTGCACGCTTGGTCACCTGAGCGGTCCGCGCGGGCGGGCGCGGCCGGCATCGCCGGCGGCGCCCGCGCACGTCTGGTGGGTCTTCGCTCCTTATCGGTCAAAAGGCATAGCCCGAACGGCATACGAGCGTTGACCTCGCGAATCACGAGTGAGTAGCTTCCCCGTTGCGGGCCGGTCCAGGTGGAAATTTCCAGCCTGGCCGGCCGCGAGGGGAGGCACGCGTGCATTCGAGGAAACCATCGCGGAAGGGACGGCCCAGCCATGTTCTCGCCGCGACCGTCAGCGGACTGATTGTCATGACCGGCTTCAACGCCGCGAACGCGGCCCAGGCCGTGTCCCGGGCCCAGGCCGACGACATGCCCACTGCGTGGGCGATGCGGACGCTTCGCGGCATGAGCCTCGAGCAGAAGGTCGGACAGCTCTTCGTCGCCGACGTCTGGGGGAAATCCGCGGACGAGGCCAACCCCGGCAACCGGACGAAGTACGGGGTCGACACGCCCGCGCAGGTGGTCGCGAAGTACCAGCCGGGCGGTGTCATCTACTTCAACAACTCAACCACCGACAACATCGACGATCCCGCTCAGGTCGCGCATCTGTCGAACGGGCTGCAACGAGCGTCCCTGAGCAGCGGGCCGCGCCTGCCCCTGATCATCTCGACCGACCAGGAGGGTGGGCGGGTCACCCGCATCGGCGCACCGGCCACCGAGTATCCGGCGAGCATGGCCCTCGGCGCGGGCCGCAGCGCCGACGACGCCCGGCGGCTCGCCGCGGTCAACGGGCACGAGCTGCGCGCGATGGGCATCACCCAGGACTTCGCGCCGGACGCCGACGTCAATTCCAACCCCCTGAACCCGATCATCGGGTCACGATCGTTCTCGGCGGACCCCGCACTGGCCGGGCGGCTCGTCGCCGCCGAAATCGACGGCTACCAGAACTCCGGGCCCGCGACCAGGACGGTTTCCTCGGCAGCCAAGCATTTTCCCGGTCACGGTGACGCGGCGACCGACAGCCACACGGGCCTCCCGGTGATCAACCGGACGGAACAGCAGTGGCGCCAGGTCGACCTGCCACCGTTCCAGGCCGCCATCCGGGCGGGCATCGACGTGATCATGACCGCGCACATCACCGTGCCGAGCCTGGACCCCTCCGGGGAGCCGGCGACCCTGTCGAAGCCGATCATCACCGGCATCCTGCGGGACGAACTGCGCTACGACGGCGTGGTCGTCACCGACTCGCTGCAAATGGCGGGGGTACGGCAGATGCATCCCGATTCGGAGATCCCCGTGCTCGCGCTGGAAGCGGGCGTGGACCAGATGCTCATGCCGCCGGACCTCGGTGTCGCCGTGAACGGCGTGCTCGAGGCGGTGAAGAACGGCCGGATCAGCGAGCAGCGCATCGACACCAGCGTCGCGCGCATCCTCAAACTCAAGTTCAGGCGAGGTCTCCTGGACCGGCCGCTGGTCGACGAGGCCGCGGTCGGCCACGAGGTCGGGACGCCCGATCATCTCGGGTGGATCCAGGCCATCACCGACCGGACCACGACAGTGCTGCGTAACGACGCCCGGCTTCTGCCGCTACGCGACACCGGCGGCATCCTGGTCACCGGTTGGAACAACCCGGACTACCCCGGTTATCCGGCCGAGCCGGTCGCCATCCTCGCGGCAAGGCTCGGCGGCACCGCGATGCCCACCGGCGCGAACCCTGACACAGCTTTGATCGGCAAAGTGAGCGCGGCCGCGGCGAAGGCGAGCACGGTGATCGTCCTGACCAACGGACTGCGGACCGCCGAGACCCAGCGCGACCTGGTGAACGCGCTGCTCCGCACCGGTAAGCCGGTCGTCGCGGTTGCGGTCCAGGAACCCTACGACCCTGGCTACGCGGACGTGCCCACCTGGGTGGCCACCTATGACTGGCGGAACGTGACCATGAACGCGCTCGCCAAGGTGCTGACCGGAAAGGTCTCCCCGCGGGGGAAGCTGCCGGTCGCCATCCCCGCCGGGGACGGCGGATCCGGCGTTCTGTATCCGTTCGGCACGGGGCTGACATGGTGACCCGTCGCGTCTTCCTGACCACCGCGGCCCTCGCACCTCCCCTTCTCACCGGCGGGTCCGCGCTCGCCTCGGAACCTGTGGCGAAGGTCGTCGCCGGTGCGGACGTGCTGGCCGCGCGGGGCTGGCGTGAGCTGTCGGGGCGCAAGGTCGGTGTGCTCTCCAACCCGACCGGGGTGCTCGCGAACCTCGACCACATCGTGGATTCGATGGTCACGGCCGGCGTACGCCCGGTCGCGGCCTTCGGACCCGAACACGGCTTCCGGGGCAGCGCGCAGGCCGGCGGCTCCGAAGGCGACTATGCCGATCCACGCACCGGCATCGCGGTCTACGACGCCTACGGCGCCAGTGCCGACAAACTGGCGTCGATGTTCACGAAGGCCGGCGTCGAGACGGTCGTGTTCGACATCGCCGACGTGGGCGCTCGCTTCTACACCTACATCTGGACGATGTACACGGCGATGAGCGCGGCGGCCCGGGCCGGGACGGAATTTCTCGTGCTGGATCGGCCCAATCCCGTCGGCGGCGCGGCAGCCGGCCCTCTGCTCGATCCCGCCTTCGCTTCCGGGGTGGGGCTGGTGCCCATCGTCCAGCAGCACGGCATGACCGCCGGCGAACTCGCGCGCTTCTTCGCGGGCGAGTTCATCGGCCCGGTGCAGGTGAACGTGGTACCGGTACTGGGCTGGCGACGGGAAACGTTCTTCGCGGACACCGGCCTCACCTGGACTCCGCCCAGTCCGAACATGCCCACGCCCGGCACCGCCTTGGTGTATCCGGGCCTGTGCATGTTCGAGGGCACGGTGTTTTCGGAGGGCCGCGGTACCACCCGGCCCTTCGAAACCGTCGGCGCGCCGGGTGTGGACTGGCGATGGCGGGACGCGCTGTCCTCGCTCAGGCTGCCGGGAGTCGAGTTCCGGGAGACCTACTTCGTGCCCACCTTCGGCAAGTTCGTCAACCAGACCTGTGGTGGGGTCCAGGTGGTCGTCACCGACGCACGGACCTTCGATGCCATCGGCACCGCGGTGGCGATGTTCGTGACCGCGAAACGCCTCTACCCGGCCCTGTTCGGCTGGCGGCCGGACAACTGGATCGACAAACTCACCGGTTCGGCCCGGCTCCGAACCATGATCGACGAAGGGGCCGGCGTCCACGAGATCACCGCCTCGTGGCAGCCCGAGGCGGAGGCGTTCACCGCCAAACGCAGGCCGTACCTGCTCTACCGGTGAAACGGGAAGATCGTGCGAATCGTCGGCGCGGTGGTCATGATTCTCCTCGTGGTCTTCAGCAGCACGGGGGCGAGCGCCATCGCCGGGCAACAGCAGTCGTGGGCCGGCCGGTTCGACCGGCCGCAACCCGGCTTCGCGCCCACGTCCACAACGCTCCGTGAAGCTCAGCCGGACAAGGTCGGCCTCGATCCAGCGCCGATCCTGGACGCGGAGCGCTTCCTCTCGAACTGGACCCGCGACGACCCGGTAACCGGCCATCCGCACTTCTCCGGAGCGGTCGGCCTGCTCGTGCACGACGGCGCGATCGTCGACCGCTACGCGGTGGGCGGCGCGGTGCGTTACGCCGACGCGGCCGGCACGGAGCTGCCGCCCGACCGCCAGGTGCCCATGCGCGACGACACCATTTTCGATCTGGCCTCGATCACCAAGCTGTTCACCTCGATCGCGGTCATGCAACTGGTGGAGGAAGGCAGCGCTGACCTCGACGCCCCGGTCGCGCGCTACCTGCCCGAGTTCGCCGCCGAAGGCAAGCAGGACGTCACGCTGCGCCAACTGCTCACCCACACCTCCGGCCTCGACGCGGACCCGGTCCCACCGCTGTGGCAGGGCTACCCCGATATCCCCGCGCGCCGGCAGGCGGTTCTGCACAGCGCGTTGAAGAATTCTCCAGGCAGCACGTATTTGTACTCCGATATCAATTTGATGACGCTTGGGTTTCTGATCGAACACCTCACTGGCAAAACTTTGGATCAGGTGGTTCGCGAAAAGATCACAACTCCACTCGGTATGGCCGACACCGGCTTCAATCCGCCTGCCACGAAACTCGACCGGATCGCGGCCACCGAGGACGAGGCGAGCCCACCACGCGGAATGCTGCGCGGACAGGTCCACGACGAGAACGCCTGGGCGCTGGGCGGAGTGGCCGGGCACGCGGGGATCTTCTCGACTGCGGGCGATCTGGCGCTGCTGAGCCAGGCCATCCTCAACGGAGGGGCATACCGGGGGGCACGAATCCTTTGCCCGGAGACGGTCCAGCAGATGATCAGCGACAACAACACCGCCCACCCTGGTCAGGCACACGGGCTGGGGTTCGAGCTGGACCAGATGTTCTACATGGGCGGCCTGTCGTCGCCGGCGACCGCGGGCCACACCGGTTTCACCGGCACCAGCCTGGTGATCGACTTCAGGTCCCGGTCGATCGCCGTCCTGCTGACCAACCGGGTCCATCCCACCCGCGCCTGGGGTTCGATCAATCTCGCTCGCGAGAAGTGGTCGACCGCGCTGGCGCGAGCTTTGGCCGTGCGTCCCGTCCGAGGGGCGGACGCCTGGTTCAGCACCATCGGCGACGACTCCACAGCAACCTTGACCACTCGGTCACTGAACCCACACGGTCCGCTCACGGTGCGATTCGCCGCGTTCGTCGAAACCGAAGCAAGCGACCCGCTTGTGGTGGAGATGAACACCGGTGGCGACTGGCGACCGCTGCCCGTACGGGCACTGGGACCGGGCGCGCCGGAGGGCGCGGTGACCGAGTTGAGCGGACATGGGCACCGCGCCTGGTGGAATGTGACGGTCGAAGTACCCGCGGCCACTCAGGTGATTCTCCGATGGCGCTACCGCACCGACAGCCGGTATACCGGACGAGGCCTTTGCGTCGACGGTGTCCGAGTAACCAGCTACAACGCGCTTCTGGTGGACTCTGAACGCGACCCTTCGTCACTCAGTGCAATCGCATGGACCCTGAGAAGTCGCTAACGCGAAGATATTTTTTGGCCACACGCGTCATATCATCCAGTGCTGTGCACTCATTAGCACTGGAGCACGACTCGGGCTACCGACAAACGTCGGCTGTTTCGGGAACCCCAGCAAGTTGCCAAGTCGTTAACTAGTAGACGTTAACAATACTGACTGGTTGGCGACTTTCTGGGCAACTGAGTCAGCGCAGCTCGGACGTGCAGGGGCGTACGAGTTGTGATCATCCCGGAGGATGTGGATAGCCTTGTCTCAAATGCCAGCGGTTAGAAACTTTCCGACGGCCGCAGAGCCCGGATCCGTCACCGCTTCAACACAGTCCGAAACCGTTTCCCCAGGTCGCGAGTCCGAAGCGAGTCCGCTCGTGCGCATTCGGTCACTTCTGCCCGGGCTTGCCCGCGCCGAGCAGCGAGTGGCCAAGGTCGTGCTCGACGACCCGTCATCCGTCGCCCGTCGCAGCATCACCGAGGTCGCGCTCGCCGCGAACACCAGCGAGACCACGGTGACCCGGTTCTGCAAGGCCGTCGGCGTCGGCGGCTACCCACAGTTACGGATCGCGCTCGCAGCGGACACCGCACGGTCCGAAGCGAGATCGACGCGCAACATCGGTGGCGAAATCAGCGTCAGCGACGATCTGGCCGCCGTGGTCGGCAAGGTGAGTTTCGCCGACGCCCGTGCCGTCGAGGAGACCGCCGACCAGATCGACATCCCGACCCTGCAACGGGTCATCGACCTGCTTTCCGAAGCCGGCCGGGTCGACGTGTACGGCGTGGGCGCGAGCGCGTTCGTCGCGGCCGATCTCCAGCAGAAGCTGCACCGCATCGGTCGGGTGTGCTTCGCCTGGTCGGACACGCACATCATGCTGACCTCGGCGGCCGTGCTCCGCGAAGGTGACGTGGCGATCGGCGTGTCCCACACCGGCGCGACCACCGACACCGTCGAGGCGTTGCGCGTGGCCCGTGAGCACGGCGCGACCACGGTGGCGTTGACCAACTTCCCGCGTTCGCCGGTCACGGAGGTGGCCGACTACGTCCTCACCACGGCGGCGCGCGAGACCACTTTCCGCTCCGGAGCGACGGCGAGCCGGATCGCCCAGCTGACCGTGATCGACTGCCTCTTCATCGGAGTCGCGCAGCGTCATATGGAAGCCTCTTCCCAAGCTCTCGACGCCACCCGCGAAGCGGTGGGTGGTCACCGGATGGGTGTCCGCCCGGACGGACGGCGGCGCCCCAGGGAGACCGGAAAGTGAGTTCGCCGAGTTGAAATGAGGCGTTGATGACGGTGCCGCACCAGGTAGTGCACGTCGATTCCCCGACCGAGCAGCGCAATCCCCGGACCATCGAGATCGACCGTATGTCGACGCTCGGCATTCTCGGCCTGATCAACGCCGAGGACCACCGGGTGCCGGAGGCGGTGGGCGAGGTGCTGCCGAGACTGGCCGAAGCGGTCGACTTCGCGGTGGAAGCGCTGCGTGGCGGGCATCGCGTGCACTACGTCGGTGCGGGCACCTCCGGACGGCTCGCCGTTCTCGACGCCGCCGAACTGATACCGACGTTCAACGTGCCGCCTGATTGGTTCGTGGCTCACCACGCGGGCGGCGACCGCGCACTGCGCGAGCCGGTCGAGAACGTCGAGGACGACGCGAAGACCGGCGCGGCGGAGCTGGCCGGGGCGGTGAGGCCGGGCGACTTCGTCCTCGGCCTGACCGCGTCCGGCCGGACGCCGTTCGTACTGGGCGCGTTGCACGCGGCCAGCCTGGGCGGCGCCCGGACCGGCCTGGTTTCGGGCAACCCGCACGCGACCCGGCCGCCCGGCGTCGACGTGCTCATTCCGGTGGACACCGGCGCCGAGGCGATCGCCGGGTCCACCCGGATGAAGGCGGGCACGGCCCAGAAGATCGTCCTCACCGCGTTCTCGACGGCGACGATGATCAAACTCGGGCGCACGTATTCCAACCTCATGGTCAGCGTCCGCGCGACGAACGCGAAGTTGCGCGGCCGGACGCTGCGCATCCTGCACGAGGCGACCGGGGCGAGCGAAGACGCGTGCGCCACCGCGCTGGCCGAGTGCGACGGCGACCTCAAGGTCGCACTCGTGCACATGTTGTGTGGCGTGGAACCGGCCACGGCGACGACACTGCTGACAGCCAGTGGCGGCCATGTGCGGGAAGCCCTCAGCGCCAGCGCCTGCACGCCCTGACCCGACGGCCCTCAGGCGGTCGCTTCGGCGATCCCCCGTGCTTCCCGCGCGCCCTTCTGCAGGGCAGCGCAACAGAACAGCAGCCAGTCGCGCACACCGGAAGCTTGGCCGGAAGCGAACGCGGCGGCCGTTTCACGATAACGGCTCACCTCGCGGAGGTAGGCGACTTCGGGCACGGTCAGCGATTTCGGGTCCGCACCCGTGGCGACCAGGGTCAACCGAGCCGCCGCACGGGCGAGCACGCCGTCGGCTGAGCCGAACGGCGCGAGCGCAAGCAGTTCCCCGTGCACGACGGAAGCGAGCATCACTCCCGAGACCGAGGTCGCACCGGTGACCAGTTGAGCGAGCATCTCCAGCCGTGGTGCCGTCCCCGGCCGGGGGCGGCCGAGCATGTCCCGGTCGTCGGTGAGATCAGCCGCGGCGAGCACATGCATCCGCGCGAGCGCCTGCCGCGGCGCCCGCCGCCAGGTCGGCAGTAGGGACTCCGACGCCTGGGCCACCCGCAGCGCCCCGGCGAGAACCGGGTCGGTGACGGACGCGTCGGCGGGAATCCCCGGGTCGGCACCGTCGATCGCGGCGGACGCACGGGCGGCCCGTACGGACGCCTCGGCGGCCGTCGCCGAGGCACCGCGCAGGTTCGCCGGATGCCGGTGCACCGCGAACACCGCCTCCTGTGCCGCTTGGACGGCCGAAGAGACGTCCTCGAGTTCAAGGAGTGGAGCGAGCACATCGGTCATGGCCGTACCACCGGACCCTGGCTCGACCACGGGAAGTCGATCCACTTGTCGGTTCGCCGCCACACATATTCACAGCGGACCTCGCTACGCGGCTTTTCATAGAGCACCGCGCACCGTACCTCGGCGACGTGATCGGCGCAGAAATCACGGACCAACAGGAGTGTCGCCCCGGTGTCGGCGACGTCGTCGGCGATCAGCACCCTGGCACCGGTGAGGTCGACCGCGTTGGGGACCGGCGGCAGCATCACGGGTAGGTCCAGTCGCTGGTCCACACCGGTATAGAACTCGACGTTCACCACGTGCAGGTTTTTGACGTCCAGTGCGTAACCGAGGGCACCAGCAACGAACAGGCCGCCTCGGGCGATAGAAAAGATCAGATCCGGCTGGTAGCCGTCCGCGGTCACCGCCGCGGCCAGTTCCCGGCCGGCCGAACCGAACGCATCCCAGGTCAGCTCTTCCCGTTCGCCCACGCCACCTCCAACGACGACGACATGGGGGCGAGCATATGGGGGGAGAAATCGGGTCGTTCACACGCCCACAACCGCTGTGACCTGGCGTTACCGTTACACCATATGAGCGGACTTGATGCACACTTTCGCAGCAAGCACTAACGTCGATACGGTGCATGCGGCGTCAGCCAGGAGTGACATGACATCAGGAGGCCGTGCACTATGACAGAGCAGTCCCCAGCACTGCAAAACCTGCTCACGGAAAACCGGACATTTCCGCCGGACGCGGATTTTTCGGCTCAGGCCAACGCCAAAGCCGATATGTACGACAAGGCTGATTCCGACCGCGAGGCGTTTTGGGCGGAGCAGGCCGAGCGCCTCCACTGGGACACCAAGTGGACCCAGGTGGTCGACTGGTCGAACGCTCCCTTCGCGAAGTGGTTCGTCGGCGGCAAGCTCAACGTCGCCTACAACTGTGTCGATCGGCATGTCGAGGCCGGTTTCGGGGACCAGGTCGCCATCCACTGGGTCGGCGAGCCCGGTGACACCCGTGACATCACGTACGCGGAACTGAAAGACGAGGTCTGCCGCGCCGCGAACGCGTTGCTCTCCCTCGGGGTGCGCCCGCACGACCGCGTCGCGATCCAGTTGCAGATGATTCCCGAGGCGATCTTCGCGATGCTCGCCTGCGCCCGGATCGGCGCGATGCACAGCGTGGTCTTCGGCGGGTTCTCGCCGACCGCGCTGCGGTCACGGGTGGACGACGCCGAAGCCAAGATCGTGATCACCTCCGACGGCCAGTACCGGCGCGGCAAGGCCGCTCCGATGAAGGCCAACGTCGACGAGGCCCTGGAGGGGGCCGAGTCGGTGGAGAAGGTGATCGTGGTGCGCCGGACCGGCGACGACGTGCCCTGGAAGGAAGACCGGGACCTGTGGTGGCACGAACTGACCGGAGCGCAGTCCACCGAGCACAAGCCGGAAGCGTTCGACTCCGAGCACCCGCTCTACATCCTCTACACCTCCGGCACGACCGGTAAGCCCAAGGGCATCCTGCACACCTCCGGCGGCTACCTGACCCAGGTCGCCTACACCCACCAGAATGTCTTCGACCACAAACCGGGCGAGGACGTCTACTGGTGCACCGCCGACATCGGCTGGGTCACCGGGCACTCCTACATCGTCTACGGCCCGCTGGCCAACCGCGCCACCCAGGTCGTCTACGAAGGCACGCCGAACACTCCTCACGAGGGCCGGCACTGGGAGATCATCCAGCAGCACAAGGTTTCGATCTACTACACCGCCCCCACGCTCATCCGCACGTTCATGAAGTGGGGCGACGAGATCCCGGCCAAGTACGACCTGTCCAGCCTGCGCGTGCTGGGCAGCGTCGGCGAGCCGATCAACCCGGAGGCCTGGGTCTGGTACCGGGAGCACATCGGCGGCGGCCGGACTCCCGTGGTGGACACCTGGTGGCAGACCGAAACCGGCGGCATCATGATCTCGCCGCTGCCCGGGGTCACCGCCACGAAGCCCGGTTCGGCTCAGCGGCCGTTGCCCGGCATTTCCGCCAAGGTGGTCGATGACAGCGGGAACGAGGTGCCCCACGGCGGTGGCGGGTACCTGGTGCTGGACAAGCCGTGGCCGTCGATGCTGCGGGGGGTCTGGGGCGACGACGAGCGGTTCAAGGAAACCTACTGGTCTCGATTCTCCAGCCAGGGCTACTACTTCGCCGGCGACGGAGCCAAGTACGACAACGACGGCGACATCTGGCTCCTGGGACGGGTCGACGACGTCATGAACGTCTCCGGCCACCGGATCTCCACCACCGAGGTCGAATCGGCCCTCGTCTCCCACCCGACGGTCGCGGAGGCCGCGGTGGTCGGCGCGAGCGACCCGACCACCGGCCAGGGGATCGTCGCGTTCGTCATCCTCCGCGGCAGCGCGGCCGACGGCGGCGAGCAGGCCGTGCAGGAGCTGCGGAACCACGTGGCCAAGGAGATCGGACCGATCGCCAAGCCGCGCCAGATCATGATGGTGCCCGAACTGCCCAAGACGCGGTCCGGGAAGATCATGCGGCGCCTGCTGCGTGACGTGGCCGAAAACCGCCAGGTCGGCGACGTGACCACGCTCGCCGACTCGAGTGTGATGGAGCTGATCTCGGCGGGTCTGAAGTCCGGCAAGGCCGAGGACTGACCGGCCGGAAACCACAAGGCCCTCGGAAGCGTCCGGACGCTTCCGAGGGCCTTGTTACCAATCCGACTGAAAGTAGGCGGATACTCATCCGCGGCCGATCTGCTTACGGCATCCGTTTCCGCCGTGGCTGCCGTCGGATTGGTAACGAACGGCACAGCAGTTCTCTTCCGGCCTGATCAGCCGGTGACGTCGAGGTGCGCCTTCACCGGGGTCGGTGCGGGGGCCTTGCCGTTCACGACCGGTACGACCGAGGTGGGCTGGCTGCTGGAGGTGCCGGTGGTGGGGGAGGAAGCTTCCTCGTTGCAGGTGCAGGAGGCGAGGTCGAGCTTCTGGATGCCGTCGACGTCGATCGAGATCGCGGTGACCGTGACCGATCCGTCCTTGTTGGTGACCTGCTTGTTCAGCGTGACCGACGCCAGGCCGGGCACTGCCACCTTGGTGTTCGGCGCCGTCCCGACGCCCAGCTTGTGGTCGCCGAGGGCCGCCCTCGCCAGCGTCGAGGAATGGTTGCCGTGCCCGCACCGCGCTTCGATCGCCGAGGCGGTCAGCACGGGCTTGCCCGCACCCAGGCCGATCTTGAGGTCGCCGATGCTCGCCCGCGACTGACCGGAACCGGCGCGCGCGTTCAGCGCCTTCAGTTCGGCCAGTGCCTGCGGCAGTTTGAGGTCCGCGAGGGACTCCTCGGAAAAGCCTTGAGCGTCGGTCACGGAAGGCCGCGGGTCGACCTTCAGCAGCCCGGTGCCGGAAATCGCGTAAGCCGAGAAGCCACCGGAGTGCTTCATATCGGTGGCATCGGCCACGGGCGCCAGGACGATACCAGCCACGAGCGCCGCCGACAGCACGCTCACACCGCCGGCGAGCGCCTTCTTTCTGTTCAAGGATCTTACCTTTCCATTGGTTGTGCCGAAATTGCGCGAGAAAAGCTCGACTCAGGTGATGTTCACGATGGTGCCGAGCGGGACCTTGACGAGCTGATCGAGCGCGTCCTTGGGCACCCGGATACATCCATCGCTGTTGGCCTTGCCGACAGAGCTGTCGTTGGGCCAGGTGTGCAGACCGACCGTTCCGGGTCCACCGCCGAAGGTCTCCAGCGAATTCGAGTGGTAGCTCAGCGGGAGAACGATCGGGCTGTAGGTGTTCTTCGTCTCCTCGATCGAGGCGATGATATACGCCCTTCCCGAAGGAGTCGGATGTTCGGCCTTCCCGGTGCCGATCGTCCATTTTCCGATGGACTTCCCGCCGGAGAGGATCTCCAGTTTGAAGGACGCCCGGTCGACGTTGATGGCGTAGTCGTTCTGCGCCGTCTCGAAGTCGTCGGAGGTGAGGTGCACCCACCCTGCCGACGCGTTGGGCCTTGTTGGCAGCAGAATCTCGGCCCATCCGTCCTTTTCGGACACGACCGGAACCCAGGCCGGCGATCCCATCTGGATCGCCGGAAGTTTCGCGATCGCGTTGCCGCCAGGACTGGCGTAGACGACCGCTTCGTTCTTCGGGTGAATTACCTTACCTGCCATCGCTCCCGCATTCGGCTGCGGGTCCGACGGCGCGCCGTCGATGGTGCCGAAGGTATCGGCTTCCGGCAGTTTTGTCAGATCTTCCTGATTTACCGCTACTGGCGCTATGCCAGTATTCGAATCGCTCCCGGAGGAGCACGCCCCGGCGGCCAGGACTAGAACCGCCATTCCGGCCGCTGAAAACAGCCGCGTCGACTTTATCCGCATCTACCACAATCCTCAGGACAACTCAGGACAAGATTTCCCAGGTTCGTGTCCCCCGAGACACGCGGTGCCCAGGCGTAGTGCTAACGCTTGGTCATCATGGGCCGACCCGGGTAAATGAGGCATTTACCGAGATCGACGCCGATTGCCCGATGCCCTCGCAGGAGGGATGGCGTGCAACAGAACGCAATTGCCAACACCCCTTCGAGCCACCCGGCACGCTCACCCTCGGGCGAGGAGTGTGAGCATAGCGACACGGTCAACCGTCTACCCCGGGGTAGGCGGCATTGTCCCCGAACGGCACAATCGAGCGGTCAAGATCTGCCAGACCCGGTATTCCCATTGTCGAACGTCTGTTCTAGAATTCCGCCGTCGTAGCCGGACGACCCCATGAAGACGGAGACTGTATCCCGATGAGCCTGGACACCACCACATCCGAGAAAGCCGCCGACGCGGACGCTCCCGCCACGGACAACGGCGCCGAGGCCGCTCAGCCGAAGCGTGGCCGCGCGAAGGGCGCCGGCCGCAAGACCCGCACGATCGAGCTCACGCTGACCGTGACCGGTACGGCCGACGGCGACTGGCAGGCCGAACTCAAGCAGGGCAGCACCTGGGTGGCCCGCGGCCTGGCCGTTTCATCCTCGGCCGTGTCCCGTGCGGCCAAGGAGCTGCACACCGACCTGTCCACCCCGATCGACGAGGTGATCAACGAGGCGCGCGAGCAACAGAAGGCCAAGGTCGCCCAGCTCGAGGCCGAACTGGAGCAGGCGAAGCAGGCGCTCGCCGATCTCGACTCCTGATTCTCTGCCCAGGGGGTTGCCCCAGCGGATATCGTGAGTTCCGCGCGGCAGCCCCGTGGCACGGACACCGCGTCGCCAAGCTCGCCGGGGCGGATGCTTACTCGATCAGGCATCCGCCCCGGCGTCTGTTTTTCCGCCGGATGCCGCCGTCGGAGCGGGCGCCGAGAAACTGAGGTAAGGCAAGGCTCAACAGGGCGACGACTACTCGCGCCCCGGCGGTCCGCGGCCGAATGAAAAACGCCGGTACGTGCTTGAATGGCCTCATGGCCGACCCCACCGATGCCGTGCCCAAGCACTCCTCCGAGCCTCACCGCGAAGGCCTCGGGGGCCGGCTGAACTGGCTGCGAGCTGGGGTGCTCGGCGCCAACGACGGCATCGTCTCGGTCGCGGGCCTGGTCGTCGGCGTCGCCGGAGCGACCATCGAACGCACCGCCATTCTGCTCGCCGGAATAGCCGGACTGGTCGCGGGCGCGCTTTCCATGGCGGGTGGCGAATACGTCTCCGTCAGTACCCAACGCGATACCGAGCGTGCCATGCTCAAACTGGAAAAGCATGAGCTGAAAACCATGCCGGAGGCCGAGGAGCGCGAGCTCGCCGGGATCTACGAGGCGAAGGGGCTCTCGGCGAACCTGGCGGCGCAGGTCGCCCGTGAACTCACCGAAAGGGACGCCTTCCAGGCGCATGCCGAGGCCGAACTCGGTATCGATCCGGACGAGCTGACCAGCCCGTACCAGGCGGCGGGGGCTTCGTTCATCGCGTTCGCCGTGGGCGCACTGCTCCCCGTGCTGGCCATCACGCTGCCGCCGACCACTTGGCGAGTGTGGACCTGCGGTCTGGCGGTGGCGGCGGGGCTCGCGATCACCGGCTACGTCAGCGCACGGCTCGGCAACGCCGGCCCGGGTCGCGCCGTGCTGCGCAACGTCGCGGTCGGAGCCCTGACGATGCTGATCACCTACTACGCGGGGCATCTCTTCGGTGCCACGCTCGGTTGACCGGAGGCCCGGCCTCGGTCCCGAATTGGTCTAGACAATATGGCGGTTCGCGGGCCAGGTGCCAGGGGCACGTCGCGTTCCCTTTCCCCGCACGAGCATCAATGGTGAAGACCGCGCCCGAACGCCTTTGAAACGCAGGCTAAGCGAGCCGGGAAAACCGGCGCATGGCACGATGAGGCCGTGAGCAGCGAGGAGCACGAACGCAGCGGCCCGGACGGCCTCGGGGCCGTGCCCTACATCCCGTTGTCGCCCGAAGGCGCCTCGGGCGGTTCCGACGGGCAGTCGATCGGGACTCTGGTCGGCCAGGCGACCCAGCACATGTCGACGCTGGTCAGGGCCGAGGTCGAGCTGGCCAAGTCGGAGGTCGTCGGAGAGGTCAAAAAGGGCCTCACCGGCAGTGTCTACTTCATCATCGCCGGTGTGATCGGGCTCTACAGCTCCTTCTTCTTCTTTTTCTTCCTGGGCGAGTTGCTCTCCGACCTGTGGGGACTGCGCTGGCCGGCGTTTCTCACCGTCTTCGGCCTGATGCTCGTGGTCACCGCACTGTTCGCCCTGCTCGGCTGGCGCAAGCTGAAGAAGCTCCGCGCACCCGAACGCACCATCAGCAGCGTCAAGGAAACCGCCGCGGCGCTCAAACCGCGGCGCGAACCCGTCGCCTGACCTCCTGCTCCTCACCGTGTCGCCGCCCGATCCATCCTCCGTCCGGATCGACGGGCCATGGACGCATCGCGACGTCTCCGCCAACGGCATCCGCCTGCACATCGCGGAGGCGGGCCAAGGCCCGACCGTGCTCCTGCTGCACGGATTCCCCGAGTTCTGGTGGGCCTGGCGATACCAGTTGCTCGCACTCGCCGACGCCGGGTTCCACGCGGTCGCGGCGGATCTCCGCGGCTACGGCGACTCCGACAAACCCCCGCGTGGCTATGACGGGTGGACTCTCGCCGGCGACATCGCCGGGCTCGTCCGCGCACTCGGCGAGCGTAGGGCGCATCTGGTCGGGCACGCCTGGGGCGGGATGCTCGCGTGGACCGTGGCCGCGCTGCACCCGCGCGTCGTCGAGTCGGTGAGCGTGCTCGGCGGGGCGCATCCGCTCGCGTTCCGGTCCGCGGTGGGGCGCCGGGCCGGCCAGGTCCGTGCGGCCGCTCATCTCTACCGCTTCCAGGTGCCGATGGCGCCGGAACGCCGCCTGCTCGCCGACGACGCCGCCATGGTCGAGGACCTGATGCGCGCGTGGTCAGGTCCGCGGTGGCCCACGACGGACGATTTCACCGAAACGGCAAGAAGTTTCCGGCAGGCGATGCTCGTTCCCGGTGTCGCGCACAGCGCGCTGGAGTACTACCGGTGGGCGTTTCGCGCGCAGTTCCGCGGAGACGGGCGACGGTTCAAGGCCGCCGTCGCCGGACGGCCCGCCGTGCCGGTGCTGCAACTCCACGGCGACGCCGACACCTGTGTGCTGCCGGAGACCGCCCGCGCCTCGGCTCCCTGGCAGGGGCCCGGCTCGCGGTTCGAGTCCTTGCCCGGCATCGGGCACTTCCCGCATCTGGAGGACCCGGAACGCACGACGAAAGCCGTGCTGGCCTTCCTCGGCCACGTGGCACCGGCGCGCGATCGAATTCCCTAGTGACTCACTTGGCGCAGGAACCGGTGCTCACCCGGGTGCTCATGGTCGGCGCGGCATCGATGACCGAGCGGACCTGCTTGTTGGTGAGGGTGAAGCCGGTTTCGGAGTCCTGGGTGGAGGCGCCGAAGACGACACCGACCACGTCACCGGAGGGATTGACCAGCGGACCACCGGAGTTCCCGCTCCGCACCTGTGCCCGGACGGTGAAGACGTTGCGCCGGACGGTGCTCGTTTCGTAGATGTCCGGTCCCTGCAGGGTGATCTCGTTGCGGACCCGCGCGGCGCTGGCGGTGTACGGGCCGTCGAGGGGATACCCGAGCACGATCGCGTTGTCGCCGGATTCGGCGTTATGAGGCGCCAGCGTGAGAGCCGGGGCATCCAGCCGGGGCACCGCAAGGACGGCGATGTCCACCTCGGGATCGAAGTAGACCACGCGAGCGCTGAGCCGGCCCTTGGCGGTCTCGACCGAGGTCTCGTCGGTACCCGCCACCACGTGGGCGTTGGTCACCACCCGCTGCGGAGCCACCACGAAACCGCTGCCCTCCAACGCGCGCGAGCACGACGAAGCGGTCCCGCGGATCTTCAGCACGCTGCTGCGCAACTGCTGCACGATGGCGCTGTCCTGGAGGGCGGTGTCGGGCGGCCCCGTGTCGTTGATCTCGGTCTTCTGGAAGGGATCGACGATGGTCGGGAACCCGGACACATCGAGCAGCCTGCGCAGATCCGACGGGAGGCTCTCGGCGGCGGGAGGCATCGCCTTGTCGACCGCCCCGAGGACGGTCGAATCGTTGATCGCCTTGGCCAGTCCGGGCAGCGCGGCGACACCGGTCAGGGGTACCGCGATCAGCCAGGCGACCACCAGCACCACCAGGCCCTGGACGATCGCGCCGAGGGTCTGATCGATTCCGGAGAGCTTTTCGGTGTTGAACCGTCGCTTGATCGCGTACTTGACCCGGCGTCCCGCCCACACCCCCAGCGTCTCGCCCAGAGCCACCAGGAAGACCACCGTGGCGACCGCGAACGCCACCTTCGCCGCGGGGTTGGCGAAGAAGCCGACGACGAACGGTGCCAGCCGGATGCCCCCGATCGCGCCGGCGACCACGCCGACGAGGGCGGGCAGCGCGATCACGACCCCTTGGCGCGCGCCCGAGATGGCGGCGAGCAGCGCCAGCACGATGACCAGCGCGTCGACCCAGTTCACCTGTTCTCCCACCCCGCTAGGTCACGGACATCGCCGGTGTCCCATTCGCGTTCCCAGCCGGCCACCGACAACAGCACCGAAAGCAGACCGGCGGTGAAGCCCCAGATGAACAACCCATCCACGGAGAAAGCCGGCCCCTTCCAGTTCGCCCCCGCCCGCCGCACCAGGAACCGGTTCGCCGGGTCGGCGAGATCGGCTATGGCGATCCTGGCCACCGCAGCCGTCTCGGCGGGATCAACGGCGTGAACGGGCGACGGGTTCACCCAGTGCGCGATCACGGGGGTGACCGAGAATCCGGATACCGGAACGAACAACTCCGGCAACACCGCGACCGGCCGGACCCCGACCGGATCGACGCCGGTTTCCTCCTCGGCCTCGCGCAGCGCCGTGGCCACCGGGTCCTCGTCATGGTCCTCCGCGCCGCCACCGGGGAAGGCCACCTGTCCGGCGTGCGAACCAAGGGTGTCAGCCCGCCGCAACAGCAACACGTCCGGGCCGCGGTGCCCCTCTCCGAACAGGATCAGCACCGACGCGGCCCGGGTGGAACCGTTGCGCGGCGGACTGAACCGGGTGAACGTCGAGGCGTCTAATTCATGGCTCACCTCGACCAGCGGACGCAGCCAGCCGGGCACCGAGGTGGCGTCGACGAGGGGACCGTTCAACGCGCCTCCACCGCGGCGCTCACCTGGTCGGCGTTGACGAAGATCCGGGGATTGGAGATGAAGCGGACCTGCCCGTCAGCCGTCACGAGGAACGAGGCCGGCAGCGCGGGAGGCACCTTGAGGGCCGCGCTGACCGGGCCGGTGGTTCCGGTGCCGTCGTACACGACCGGCAGGTGTACACCCAAGTGGGTGAGTAGCGCCAGTCCCTCCCCGGGCACACCGGCCACTTGTACGGTGAGCACCCGGGCCGCGCCCGGCCGCGCGGCGTAACCGTCAAGCACGGGAAGTTCGGTCTTGCAGGGCTCGCACCACGTGGCCCAGACGTTGACGAGGGTGGTGTGACCGGCAAGCGCGTGGCCCAGATCGACGGTCGAGCCGTCGCCCAGACACGGCGCGGTGACTCCCGTCAAGGTGGGGACTTCGCCGCTTCCCGACGGACAGGGTGCCAGCGCGGCGGCCGCCCTGGCACCGGAGAGATCCGGCGCCGGGGCGCTCGGGGACCGATCGGACAGGCGCGGAAGGAACGCCACGATCAGGCCGAGTACCAGCACTCCGGCCACCAGCGCCCATCTCGTCGCCCGGGTCACGGCGTTCGCACCATCGCCAGTAGATGATCTCGCTCCGGCCCCTTGACCAGCTTCGCCGCCTCGTCGAAGCCGGTCGGCCCGGTGCCGAAGGACGGGCAGTCACGGGCCAGCGGGCAGGCGCCGCAAGCCGGCTTGCGCGAATGGCAGACACGGCGCCCGTGGAAGATGACGCGATGCGACAGCATCGTCCAATCCTTGCGGGGGATCAGCTCGCCGACCGCCCGCTCGACCTTGACCGGATCCTCTTCGGCGGTCCAGCGCCAGCGGCGCACCAACCGCCCGAAGTGCGTGTCCACCGTGATCCCGGGCACGTCGAAGGCATTGCCGAGCACCACGTTGGCCGTCTTACGGCCGACTCCGGGCAGGGTGACCAGGTCGTCGAGCTTGCCGGGCACCTCGCCGTCGAACCGCTCCACGAGGGCCGCGCCCAGACCGAGCACCGAGTTGGCCTTCGCGCGGAAGAACCCGGTCGGGCGAAGGTACTCCTCGAGTTCGGTACGGTCCGCTCCCGCGTAGTCCTGTGCGGTGGGGTAACGGGCGAACAGGGCCGGGGTGACCTCGTTGACCCGCTTGTCCGTGGTCTGTGCCGACAGCACGACGGCGACCAGCAGCTCGAGCGGAGTGGTGAAGTCCAGCTCGCAATGCGCGTCCGGGTAGGCCTCGGCCAGGCAACGCAGCATGCGGCGTGCGCGTCTCACCAGAGCTAGCCGAGTCTCATCTTCACCCTTACGGGGTGGCTTGTAACGGACGACATCGGGCACCCCGATAGCCTACGGAAGGTCCCCGGGATACTTGTACGAGGCCGACCCGCCGCTAGCACCTGACCACCTGGATCGAAGCGCTGTAAGCGAGGATCTGACGTTGACCACTGTTTGGTTCGTAGTCGCGGTGCCTGTTGTGATGATGTTCTTCGCGCTCGCCATGGAGCGGGTGGAAAGCCGCCTCAAGCACGTGGCCGTCCAGGAGGAGGAGGTCGAGGAGTTCCTTGAGCAGGCCCGCCCGAACGAGGTCAGGGCGCTCTACGGGCACGGCATCGGTCGCGCTCTGGAGTTGTTCCGGCTACGCCGTTTGGGTGGTCGAGCCGCCAAGCTTCGTCCTCGTCGCACGCGGAGTTGACTTCGCGCACTCCGCATTGTCTCGCTGACGATCACTACGCGCACGGAGCGTGCCCTGTCGGGCATCTCTGACCACCCACAACGGGCACGTTCGACGTGGGAGTTAAGGTGACTGGTCGGACGAGGCGTTCGCTCCGGCTGCGGCACTACCATGCTGATCGGAGCAGCGTGCGGCGTTCTCGCCCGAACGGCTTACACTGCACGCACGAAAGTGATCGGCGCCACTTCCCGCAGTAGGAAACGCGGCGTCATCGAGGAGGAGGCACGAGGTGGACGAAACCCTGGCCCGGGCGGGCATCTTCCAGGGGGTGGAACCAGCCGCGGCCGAGGCGCTCGCGCAGACCTTGGAGACCGTGGAGTTCCCGCGCGGCCACGTGATCTTCACCGAAGGCGAACCCGGCGACAAGTTGTACATCATCCTGTCCGGCAAGGTGAAGATCGGGCGGAAGTCCCCGGACGGCCGCGAGAACCTGCTGTGGATCGCCGGTCAGTCGGACATGTTCGGTGAGCTGTCCATCTTCGATCCGGGTCCGCGCACGTCCAGCGCGACCACGGTGACCGAGGTGCGCGCCGTGAGCATGGACCGGCCCTCGCTGCGCAAGTGGATCTCCACGCGTCCCGAGATCGCCGAGCAGTTACTGCGTGTGATCGCCCGGCGCCTGCGACGGACGAACAACATGGTGGCCGAGCTGATCTTCACCGACGTGCCGGGCCGCGTGGCCCGGGCGCTGCTGCACTTCGCGCAGCGTTTCGGCAGCCAAGAGGCCGGCATTCTGCGCGTCACTCACGATCTGACGCAGGAGGAGATCGCCCAGTACGTGGGCGCGTCCCGCGAGACGGTGAACAAGGCCCTCGCCGATTTCGCCCACCGCGGCTGGCTGCGGCTGGAAGGCAAGAGCGTCCTGATCCTCGATCCGGAGCGCCTCGCCCGCCGAGCCCGCTGACCTCCAAGGCAGCGACGCTCCCGCCGTTATCGAGGAAGGTGGCTTTACTACGGATCATCCGTAGTAAAGCCACCTTCCTCGTGTTCGCCTGAGATCGCCGTACCCCTGCGAAGCCGACACCGGGCTCCCAACCCGCACAGAGCGGGGGCCTGGGGGTTCGATCCCCAGTGTGACTCTGGACTGCTCCGGCGAAGCGCCCCCGGCGCGGGCAGGGGCAGACCGAAACGAAGGACCGGGCGCCACCCCCGACGTGGCGCACCGGTCCTTCGCTCATGCGCGGGCCATCCCCCGACAGACCGCGCTCCCCGCCCTCCGGTTGTTAGGCCCCGACCCGATCCGGAGGGAGTTCTTCTGTTATGTCAACCATGCCACGGCACCTACCCCGAAGTTCAAGGCCGTTCACCCCCAAAGACGCCACCGTGGCCGGTTCGTTGCGTGAGCCCGCGAAAAAGTTTGGGCTCGTTATCGAACCGAGACTTACCTACCCCAACCGCCGGGGAACCGACACCAACTGGTACCGGCGTACCAATGTGCGGCATACTGGTACGCATGTCCCAGACTCGGCTCTCGCTCGCCGACTACCGAACCGCCCTGACCACGCCTGGCATGGCGTGGCCGGTCGTGGCGTCCGTGTTCGCGCGCCTGCCCATCGCGATGGTCGGCCTGTCCGCGCTGCTGTACGTCCAGCGGGAGACCGGCTCCTTCGCGACCGCCGGCCTGGTCTCGGCCGGAAGCCTGGTCGGGGTCGCGCTCGGCGCGGTCGTTCAGGGCAGACTGATCGACCGGTTCGGCCCGACGCGGCCGCTGCTGGCCATCTCCGTGCTCTTCGCCATCGCGATCGCGGCGCTCGCCGTAGCCATCGAGGCGCACGCCTCGACGCCCCTGCTGGTGCTTCTCGGTGTCGGGATCGGTGTCACCGAGCCGATGATCGGCTCCGCGTCCCGCGCGCTGTGGGGGCGGGTGGCCAGCGCCGGCTCCGTGCGGCACGCCGCCTGGTCGTACGAGGCCATCAGCATGGAGACGTTCTTCATCCTCGGCCCCGCGCTGGCCGGGCTGCTGGTCGCCGCGCCGTGGCCGGGCACGGGGATGGCCGCGGGTGGCGCCTGCATGGTCGCCGGCGCCGTGGCGTTCGCCCTCAGCCCGGTGGTGCGCGCGTGGGGCCCGGCGGAGACGGGTCCCCGACGCTGGCTCGGCGCCCTGGTCAGCCCGGGGATGCGCACGCTCGCGTTGGCGGTCCTGGGGTTCGGCGCGGTGATCGGCTTCGTCGAGGTCGCGGTGCCCGCCGCGACCACCCTGGCCGGGCGGCCCGCGCTCGGTGGGGTGCTGCTTTCGGTGTGGTCGGTGAGTTCGGTGGCCTTCGGTGTCGCCTACAGCCTGCGCCCCTGGCCGCGGCGGATCCCGGCGCGCCTGCCTGTGCTGCTGGCCGCGTTCGGCGCGCTCGTGGCACTTTCCGCGGCCCCGTCGACGCTGTGGGGGCTGACCTTGGCCTTGCTGGCGGCCGGTGCCCTGATCACCCCGCAGTCGGCCATGCACTCCACCGCGATCGAGATCGTGGCCCCGGCGGGGACCGAGGCCGAAGCCTTCGGATGGGTACTCACCGCGGTGACGCTGGGGCTGGCCTTCGGTCAGTCGACCAGCGGCTACCTGGTCGAACACTATGGCCCGCCGGCGGCCTTCCTCGCCGCGGCCGGTGTGGGCCTCGCGATCGCGCTCGGCGTCTGGCTACTCCGGGGCACCGTGCGCCCGGTCTCCGAAGAATCCCTGCGGACGCCTGCGGCCTCCCCGACGGCACTGTGAAACCAGCCACGGTCTCACGAACCTCGAAGGTACTCCAACTGAGCGCGCACGCTGTGTTCAGCAGGTCCCCACAGCGCCGGATCGACGTCGGCGTACACGTGCTCGACGACCTGTCGGGCGGTCGCACCCTCGCCGAGGGCCGCCAGAGCCGCCCTCACCTGGTCGAGGCGCTGTTCGCGGTGCTCGAGGTAGCCCTGGACGGTCGAGGCCAGATCGTGGAGTTCAGGGCCGTGCCCGGGCAGGCCGGTCAGCCCCGGCGGCAGGTCGAGCAAGGTGCGCAGTGAACCCAGGTACGCGCCGAGGTCGGCCAGGACCGTCGTCCCCCGGCCCAGGATCGTGTCGCCGGTGAGCACGTGTTCACCCAGCCGCAG
The DNA here is from genome assembly GCF_042684065.1 of Amycolatopsis pigmentata. Taxonomy (NCBI): domain Bacteria; kingdom Bacillati; phylum Actinomycetota; class Actinomycetes; order Pseudonocardiales; family Pseudonocardiaceae; genus Amycolatopsis; species Amycolatopsis pigmentata. Next base: position 414,922 of record NZ_JBHUKR010000007.1, read on the forward strand.
GCAGACCGAGTCGGCCGTGTGCCCCGGCGTGTGCAGCACTTCGATGTCGAGCCCGGCGACCGAAATCGTCTCGCCGTCGGCGAAGGACGCCGCGTCCCGGCACAGGGCCGTGTCGAACGCACGGATCGGGGCGTCGACGCGCCCGGCCAGCCACGACGCGCCTTCCGCGTGGTCGGGATGGTGGTGCGTCAACAGGATCATCGCGACCGGACCGAGCTCGGTGAGCTTCGGCAGGTGGTCGAGGTCCTCGTACCCCGGGTCGACCACCACGCACTCCGGCGCGCCCGGAGCCCGCAGCACCCAGGTGTTCGTGCCTTCCAGGGTCATGGAGGAAGGGTTGTTCTCCAGCAGCACTGAGGCCACCGCGGACACCGGACGAAGCCGGCCGTAGGCAGGATGGCTCACTTGATCACCACCCGGATCCGGTCCCCTTCACGGACAAGCGTCGGAATGATCGCTTCGACGGCACGTTCGGTGGCGAAGACTTCGGCGGCCGACGTGAACTCCGCGAGCTCACGCAGGGTCTGCCAAGTCGGGGGCATCAGCCTGCTGCGGCCCGCCTCGGCATCGGCCAGCGCTTCCTCGGGACGTTGCCACGCCGACGATTCCGCCTCCGTGGTCGCGCCGTCGGCGTTTTGGCCCTCCGGCAGCACCGCCACGAAGAAGCGGGTGTCGTAACGGCGCTTCTCCTGAACCGGTGTGATCCAGTGCGCCCAGGGCCGAAGGAGATCGGCCCGGAGGGTCAACCCGGCCTGTTCCAGAAACGCGGCCAAGGACAGCTCGCGGGAAACCAGCGCGGGCCTGGCGTCGGCATAGCGAGCGGCGTCCGCCACCACGCCGTCCGCGGCACCCGCCAGCAGCACACCGGATTCTTCGAAGGTCTCCCGGACCGCCGCGCACACCAGAGCTCGCGCGACAGCCTCCGTCCCGCTGAACCACTGCGCCCATCGCGCGGGCTCGGGACCCGCCCAGCGAACCGAGGCGTCGGCGTCACGCCGGTCCACGCCGCCGCCGGGGAAGACGGTCATCCCGGCGGCGAAGGCCATCGCGGCGACCCGGCGCTGCAAGAACACTTCCAGCCCCCGCTCACCGTCGCGCAGCAGGACGACTGTCGCCGCGTCACGAGGGACGACGGGGGTTTCCGGGACGGCGTCGGAGAACTCCATGCCGCCAGGGAGGTCGAAGCTCAGTTCAGGCACCCTGCCAACTTAGGTATCAGCCCGAGAAGCCGTCCGCCCAGGGTGCTTCGTCGTCACCGCGGGAAGAACCGTTCATCCGGACCTTCTCCGCCTCGGCGCGCTCCCGCTCGGCGAGTTCGGCGTGCAACTCGCGCAGGAGCTGACGGTCACGCTCGGACAGTTGCGGGTCGTCGAGGTCGAGTTCCGGGATCTCGATGACCTCGCCGGGGCCGATGGTCGCCGCGGCGATCGCCTTGCCCCGCTCCGGGTCCTCCGCGAGGGCCGCGCGCAACTGCGCCACCTCGGCCGAGGTGAGGTCCATGGTCCGTTCGGCACGGTCGTGCTCCGGCTCCTCGCTACGAGGGCCGAACATGTGTCCGGGACCGCTCGACCGCGGCGGCTCCTCCGAGGCCTTGGCCACGTGCCGTCCGGACTGATCGTCCGCGGACTCGGGCGGTCTCGGTGCCGAAGAAGTCACCGGAGTGCCGGCCAGCCACACCGCGGTGGCCGAGTCCAGCGCCTGGTCGTGGTAACGAGCGCGCTCCGCACCCGGTCCGGTCACCTCGACGACCGCACGGATCCCGGCGCGGCGCAACGCCGCGTCGATCCGGTAGGCGGCCGCGGGCGGGTTCCCGTCCGGCCCGATCTCGACCAGCACGACCCGCTGCGGCAGCGGGCCCGGCACGCTCCCCGCCGGAGTGTTGCGCCACACGGCGTGCACCGAGCGGAGATCAGGCAGCACCTGCAGGGTGCGGTCCAGCGCGTCGGCGATGCCCTCTTCGGGGTGGTTTTCGCCGCTGAACCGGTGCAGCACGCCGTTGTCCGCTTCCGCGTCGTTGACCGTCAGGTGGTCGGCGAGCGTCGCGTCCGAGCGGCTCAGTTCGAGGACGAGCCCGAACTCGTGCTGCTCGGATTCGCGAACCGGAAGCCGTCCCGCGATCAGCGCGCCGGTGGCCAGTTCGGCTGCCTCGTCGAGCCGCGCCCGCGCGATGAGCTCCCGCCCTTCGGACAGCGCACTGTCGTCCAGCCTGCCGGCCAACGCCAGCAGCAGGTTGTGCAACCTCAACGGCACCGCGAACCCGTCGGTCGCGGTCCCGTCATGGACCTCGGCCATGTGCCCTTCTCCCTCCAGCGGCTGGTGCATTGGCGAACCGTTACGCAGCGGCGAGCCGGTGTCCCGCGTCGACCGCACCGGTGCAGACCAGTTCCGAACTCGCCAGTGCGGCCCGGTGGTAGGCCGGAAGGTCGAACCGCGGCGGCATCACCTCGACGCTGGGCTCCTCGTCGCCCAGCACCCGCAGTACCCGCTGCAACTCGCCGGTCAACCTCGGCAGCCCGGCCACCGCGGTGATCAACAGCACCCGCTTCGGCTCCCCATTACCGCGACGCCAGCTTTCTCGTACTTCGCCCACGTCCGGCCGGCCACGCAACGTCGCGTGCACCAACGCGGACACCGGGTCCACAGAGTTCACCTGATCGGGTGCGCTCCCGGTGAATGTGTACCGGTTCTCTTCCACCTCGTCTACCCCGAGAGTGGAACTGACTTGGTGCCAGTCGGCGCCGTGCGGGACCAGTCCGGCGACCAGCAGGCGATACTCCGGTTGGTCCAGATCAATATTGTGCTTTAGCAAAGTGCGCGGGAGGGTCCTGGCGAGCGTCGGCATCGCCCCCTCACCGAGCCAGTCCCGGTACCGCCAGAGCAACTGGTCCGGCATGCGGCCGGCCAGGCGCAGCAGCAGTTCATGACATGCCGCTTCGATGTCCGGATCCATCATCGCACCTCCACGATCAGTTCGACCTCGACCGGCGCCCCCAGGGGAAGTTCGGCCACGCCGACCGCGGACCGCGCGTGCGCGCCCGCGTCCCCGAAAATCTCGCCCAGCAGCTCGGAAGCGCCGTTGATCACCGCGGGCTGGCCGGTGAACCCCTCCGCGGAGGCCACGAACCCGACCAGCTTCACCACCCGCACGATCGAGTCGACGCCGACGGCGGCATCGACCGCCGCGAGCGCGTTGAGCACACAGGTACGGGCGTGCCGCTTCGCCTCTTCCGGGCTCACCTCGGCGCCGACCTTGCCGGTCGCCGGCAGCTCGCCTCCGACGAAGGGCAACTGCCCCGAGGTGTAGACCAGCGACCCGGTACGCACCGCCGGCACGTAGGCGGCCACTGGCGCCGCGACCGGCGGCAAGGTGATCCCGAGCTCGGACAGGCGTCCGGCCCAGCTCACCCCTTCACCCGCTTGAGGTACGCGACGTGCTGTTCACCACTGGGATTGGGTAACACGGTGACCAACTCCCAGCCGTCCTCACCCCACTGGTCCAGGATCTGCTTCGTCGCGTGAATCAGCAGGGGAACGGTCGCGTACTCCCACTTGGTGGCGCTCATGCTGACAATGTATCTGCCGCGCGAAGCGCGTCCGTTGAGGGTGGCGGTGGGCGCCGATGACCGTCCGCGCATCCGCGGATTCCCGCCGTGGCCTGCGTCCCCACACCCCGCGCGCGGCTCCGGCGCTGGTTACGCTTCGGTAGTGACCACACCGCTGGTCGGCTGGACCGACGAACTCGCCCGCGCCCGTCTGCATTTCGTGACGGGCAAGGGCGGGACCGGCAAGACCACGCTCGCCGCCGCGTTAGGGCTCGCGCTGGCAAACGGCGGGCGGCGCGTGCTGCTCATCGAGGTCGAGGGCCGTCAGGGCTTCGCGCAGCTCTTCGACACCGAACCTCTGCCCTACGCCGAGCTGCGGGTCGCCTCCGCGCCGGGCGGGGGAGAACTGCGCGCCCTGCACATCGACGTCGAAGCCGCCCTGCTCGAGTACTTCGAGATGTTCTACAACCTCGGCTTCGCCGGCCGGACCCTGCGCCGGATGGGTGCGATCGAGTTCGCCACCACGCTGGCGCCCGGACTGCGGGACGTGCTTCTCACCGGAAAGATCAAGGAATGCGTCGGGCGCACCGAGTCCGACGGGCGGCACACCTACGACGCGGTGGTCGTCGACTCCCCGCCGACCGGCCGGGTGGTCAAGTTCCTCGACGTCACCAAGGCCCTGACCGACCTGGCCAAGACCGGCCCGATCCGGGCACAGGCCGAGGGGGTCGTGCGGCTACTGCACTCCGGCGAGACCGCGGTGCACCTGGTCACCCTGCTCGAGGAGATGCCCGTCCGCGAGACCGTGGAAGCGGTCGCCGAACTCGACGGCGCGGACCTGCGGCCCGGTGCCGTGCTGGTCAACCGGGTGCGGCCGCCGCGGCTGCCCGCCCGTTCGGTCAGTCCCGCCGCGGACGGCCGTGTCGACGCCTCCCGGGTACGGGCCGGGCTTTCCTCGGCCGGGATCGAGCTGCCGGAAGCGACCCTGGAAGCCCTCGTGGAAGAGACGGTCGAGCATGCCATCGGCGTCGCCGCCGAACAACGCGCCCGGGAACAGCTCGCCGAAGCCGACCTCCCGACCCTGGAACTGCCCGACCTCACCGACGGGGTGGACGTCGCCGCGCTGTACGACCTCGCCGAGGCCCTGATCGACCAAGGGGTGCGCTGAAAATGCCCGCCATCGACATCGACGCGCTCATCGACGATCCGAAGACCCGGGTGGTGGTCTGCTGCGGGTCCGGTGGCGTGGGCAAGACCACCACCGCGGCCGCGCTCGCCCTCCGCGCGGCCGAACGCGGCAGACAGACCGTGGTACTCACCATCGATCCGGCGCGCCGCCTCGCCCAGGCGCTCGGCCTGCGGGAACTGGGCAACCATCCGCGGCAGGTGCAGGTGGCCGGCTTCGAGCCCAAGGGTGAGCTGTGGGCGATGATGCTGGACATGCGGCGCACCTTCGACGACATGGTGCGCACGCACGCCGGGCCCGAACGGGCCGAGCAGCTGCTCGCGAATCCCTTCTACCAGACCATCTCCACGTCGTTCTCCGGCACGCAGGAGTACATGGCGATGGAGAAACTGGGGCAGCTCGCGGCCACCGACGAGTGGGACCTGATCGTCGTCGACACCCCGCCGAGCCGGTCCGCGCTGGACTTCCTGGACGCGCCGAGCCGGTTGTCGAGCGCGCTCGACGGCCGCATGATCCGGTTGCTCACCGGCCCGGCGAAGGCCGGCGGCCGCGGACTGCGCAAGGTGGTCACCGCCGGGTTCTCGATCTTCGCGAAGGCCGTGTCCACCATCATCGGCGGCCAGTTGCTGACCGACGCCTCCGCGTTCATGCAGGCCTTCGACAGCATGTTCGGCGGGTTCCGCGAACGGGCCCGGAAGACCGCGGAACTGCTCAGTTCCGACGGCACCGCGTTCCTGGTCGTGGCCACCCCGGAACCCGACGCGCTGCGCGAAGCCGGTTTCTTCGTGGACCGGCTGTCGGGGGAGGCCATGCCGCTGTCCGGCCTGGTGGTGAACCGGACGCATCCGGTCCTGGCGGACCTGTCCGCCACGGCCGCGTTGTCGGCCGCCGAAAAGGTCGAGTCCACCGCGCCGCTGGCCACCGCGGTGCTGCGCCTGCACGCGGACCGGGTGGCGCTGGCCGACCGGGAACGACGGCTGCTGGCCCGGTTCACCAGAGCGCATCCGGAAGTGCCGGTCGTCGGTGTGCCGGCACTTCCCGGCGACGTGCACGACCTCGCCGGTCTCCGGGAGATCGGCGAACGGTTATCCACGGATCTCTCCGGCGTGACCGGCCCCCCGCGCCCGCGACCACCCGGTCAGGAAATCTCCGCGTAGTCCCGTTTGGCGGATTCGAGCAGTTCGGCCCAGGATGTCACGTCGGGACGGCGGCGCAGCAGCGCACGACGCTCGCGCTCGGTCATTCCACCCCAGATGCCGAAGTCGATCCGGTTGTCCAGCGCTTCGGCCAGGCACTCGGTCCGCACCGGGCAACCCATGCAGACGACTTTGGCCCGGTTCTGCTCGGCTCCCCGCACGAACAGCTCGTCCGGATCGGCGTCACGGCACAGTGCCGCGCCCCGCCAGCTCTGTTGTTGATTGGAGTCCATGCCCCCAGCTCCCTCACATCGGCTCACGTGCCCCTCGTACGTGAGACGTTGACGGACCTTAGGGCCAATCGGTTCCCCTCGCCAAGATCTCGCGGACATTTTGTTACCGGAAAACGTCGCGCCGTGACCGTCGACGTGGTAAATACCCCGCACGTCGTGGGCCGGATATGTGATCCGGTTACCCTGACCGGGTGCGGAAGACGGATGCTTTCTTCAAGTTGATCGGCCTGTGCCTGCTCGCCGGGATCCTGGTAGCCGGAGTGCTCTTTCCGGTCGCCGGGGCGGCGGGGATGGCATCGAACACCGCGAGCGAGACCGTCGACTCGATGTCCGTCGAGCTGGCGAACGTACCGCCCCCGCTGGTGACCACGATCACCGATTCGGCGGGCAGCCCGATCGCCACGCTGTATGACCAGTACCGCATCCCGACCGCGACCAACCAGATCAACGACGCCATGCGCTGGGCCCTGATCTCGGTGGAGGACAAGCGCTTCCTCGATCACCACGGCGTCGACTGGCAGGGCACCCTGCGCGCCGCGCTGAGCAACGGCGCCGGCGGCGAGACCCAGGGTGCGTCCACGCTGGACCAGCAGTACGTCAAGAACTATCTGATCAACGTCATCTACCGCAACGACGAAGTCGGCCAGCGGAAGGCGCAGGAGCAGTCGCTCGCCCGCAAGATCAAGGAAGCGCGGATCGCGATCCAGCTCGAGACCAAGATGGACAAGGACCAGGTCCTGACCAGCTACCTCAACGTCGTCGAGTTCTCACGCAAGATCTACGGCATCGGCGCGGCCGCGCAGTCCTACTTCAACACCACGCCGGAAAAGCTGACCGTCACGCAGGCGGCGCTGCTCGCCGGGATGGTCAACAACCCGCCCTACTACGACCCGTGGAACCACCCGCAGCGCGCCACCGAGCGGCGGAACCTGGTGCTCGACCGCATGGTGGAGAACCAGAAACTCGCCGCGAAGGACGCGGAACGGCTCAAGGCCGAGCCGCTGGGCGTGGTCCCGGACGGGCCGAGCAAGCCCCCGTCGAACTGCACGGGTGCGGGCCCGGAGAACGGCTTCTTCTGCCAGTACGTGCAGGACTACCTGCTCACCAACGGAATGACCAAGGAAGACCTCTACACCGGCGGCTACACGATCCGGACCACAATGGACCAGAACGCCAACCACCTGGCCAAGGTCTCGGCCGAAACGCAGGTGAAGAAGAACCAGAAGAACGTGGCGAACACGCTTTCCCTGGTACGGCCGGGGAAGGACCGGCACGAAGTGGTCGCGCTGGCGGCCAACCGCGACTACGGCACCGACTCGACCAAGGGCCAGACCACCTACGCGCTGCCGTCCGATGTGTCCAATGTGACCGGTGCGGGATCCAGCTACAAGATCTTCACCACCGCGTCCGCGCTGGAACAGCACAAGGTCGGCATCTACAGCACCATCCAGACACCACAAAGCTATGTGTCCAAGGTCTTCATCGGTGGATTCAAACCGGGATGCCCCGCGGTCGCGCAAGGCACCTGGGCCTATTGCCTGCAGAACTACGGTGAAGGCAACTACGGACCGCAAATGAGCCTCCAGCAGGCCTTGGCCACCTCTCCCAACACCGGTTTCGTGATCTTGGAAGAGCAGGCGGGACTGGGCCCGATCCTGGACATGAGCCGACGGCTCGGGATGCGGAACACCATGGCCTCCAACTCGGCCAACGGCGGCAATGTCGATCCGAAGAATCCCAGGCCGGAATACAACATGCCGCAGCAGAAGTTCTACGGCCCCGGCGGCATATCGAGGAACGGCCTCGGTGCCTTCACCCTCGGGGTGAGCCCGACCAGCGGTCTCGAACTCGCCAACGTCGCGGCCACGATCGTCAGCGGCGGCGTGTGGTGCCCGCCCACGCCCCTCAAGCAGATCACCGACCGGGACGGCAAGCCGGTCTCGCCGATCCACGAAGCACCGTGCGAGCAGGCCGTCCCCGCGGGCTTGGCGAACAGCCTGGCCGTCGGGATGAGCAAGGACATCGAGGCCGGGGGCACGGCGCACGGAGCCGTTCCCCCGGGCTGGAACCGCCCCACCATGGGCAAGACCGGGACCACCGACGTCAGCGGTTCCGGTGCCTTCGTCGCCGCGGTGCCCCAGATGGCGGGCGCGGCGATGGTGTTCCGCCCCGACTACCCGATCGGCGGCCTGATCGACGGGGGCCCCGGCAACGTCACCGCGGTCCCGGGCACGGGCGATGGCAACATGTTCGGTGGCAAGACACCGGCGCGAACCTGGTTCGGGGCGATGGCTCCGCTGTTGGCCAACCAGCCGGTGGTACCGCTGCCGCCGTCGGACCCGGCCTACGAACGTTGACCGCCACGTATCCTCGACCGCGTGGGGACAGACAGTGAGCAAGACTGAAGAGACCACCAGTACGGCCGTGACCACGGCGCTGAAGTTCGCGGCGGCCACCGCCGCGGTCGGCGCCGCCACCGTCGGCTACGCCGTCGGGATCGAGAGACGGCACTGGACGCTGCGGACCGCCGAACTGCCCGTGCTCGCGGCGGGCGCCCGGCCGATCCGGGTGCTGCACGTGTCCGATCTGCACATGCTCCCGGGCCAGAAGTCCAAGCAACGCTGGGTCGGCAGGCTGCACGAACTCCAGCCCGATCTGGTCGTCAACACCGGCGACAACCTGGCCCATCCGCAGGCGGTGCCCGCGGTGCTGCGGGCGCTCGGGCCGCTCCTCCATCTGCCCGGTGTGTTCGTCTTCGGCAGCAACGACTACTACGCGCCCAAGCCGAAGAATCCGGCGCGGTACCTGATGCCGCGCGGCAAGAAGAAGCGCGTGCACGGACGGCACCTGCCCTGGCGCGACCTCCGTGCCGCGTTCGTGGAGCACGGGTGGACGGATCTCACCCACGTGCGGAGGACCGTGGAGGTCGCCGGCCAGACCGTCTTCGCCGCCGGACTGGACGACCCCCACCTGCGTCGCGACCGCTACCGCGAGATCGCCGGGCAAGCCGACCCCGACGCCGTGCTCCGGCTCGGCGTTACCCATTCGCCCGAGCCGCGGGTCCTCGACCCGTTCGCCTCCGACGGCTACGACCTCGTGCTCGCCGGGCACACCCATGGCGGCCAGCTCCGCGTCCCCGGCTTCGGCGCGATCGTCACCAACTGTGAGCTCGATCGCTCTCGCGCCCGTGGCGTCTCGCGATGGGGCGCGCGGATGTGGTTGCACGTCTCCGCAGGCCTGGGCACTTCTCCCTACGCCCCGGCGCGGTTCGCCTGCCCGCCCGAGGCGAGCCTGCTCACCCTGGTGCCACGCGAAACCCCGGTCGCCGGAGCCGGAAAGGAAACCCGGAGGCAAGCGCGCAGCGACGTCCGCTAGACTCTGTTCCGGCCCGTTAAGCGGTACTTCGGGGTGTGGCGCAGCTTGGTAGCGTGCCTCGTTCGGGTCGAGGAGGTCGTGGGTTCAAATCCCGCCACCCCGACGCGTAAGACTGGGAGACCCCTGTTCGCGGAGTGCGCGAACAGGGGTCTTTCGCGTTGTGACACTGGGGGCCGAGCCCCCAGACCCCCGCCAGGGGGCAAGCCCCCTGGACCCCCCGCGGCGCTCGCTTCGCATCGGGTGGGTGCCGCGAGGTCCGTGAGGTGGGGTGTGGGTTGGGGTATGAGGGGGTCCGGGCCCTGGGTTGGATGCGGGGCGTCGGATGGGGACGCGAGTTTCGTGAGATGGTGGCGAGTTCCGATCCGAGGGGGATCACGGGCGCGAGTTTCGAAGGACTGGCGTGGGGGCTCGCAGCCGTTCGGGTTAGCGGGTGGCTCGGAGTTCTACCCAGCATTGGGTGAATTCGCCGTCGCCGGCGTTGGACCAGGACCAGGCGGAGCGGGCGGCGCTGGCCAGTTGGTCACGGTCGGTGGTGGAGGTCTTGAGGGCCTCGTCGAGACGCGACTCGATGTACTTCGCCAGGGAGCGGTAGGTCATGTCGGGACGGAAGCGGGAATGCACCTGGACATTCCCGAAACCAACGCTTGTCACGTCGTCGGCGATGCGTTTGCCGGCGAAGGGATCTCCGCCCGCACGGCGGCGAAGCAGGTAGTGGCCCCGCAGGGCCGCATCCACATTGGCCGTTCTCGGCCGCAGGCGCGCCCGGCTCCAGTCCGAAGTGGACAGTGCGAGCGTGCCCCCGGGTCTGAGCACCCGGCGTAGTTCGGCAAGCGCGTCACGCGGGCGGATCAGGTGCTCGAACAAGCCGTGCGCGAACACCACGTCGAACGTTTCGTCCGGAACCGGCAACGCGTACACCGAGCCGGCCACGAAGTCCACAGTGGACTCCCGAGGGAACTGACCTGGTTCCGGATCGATGCCGACGACCCGGCCCGCCTCGCCCACCACCGGGACCAGACCTCGGGTGATGGTGCCCGGTCCGCAGCCGACATCGGCCACCAGCATGCCCGGCCGCAGCAGCCGCACCACGAACCCGGCGCGGTCGGAGGCCGTACGCGCGGACATCATCGACAGCACGTCCTCGGCGTAGCCCGGGGCGTATCCCTCCAGCACGCATTCACCGTACGGGTTACGCCTGGCAGGATCGAGGGGTGACTACCCAGCATCCGCCCGCCGTGATCCCGGACCGGCTCTTCGACGACGCCGCGGCCGAAGCCCGCTGGCGCGCCCGGTTCCACGCTCCGCGTATGTCGACGCCGGACTGGGCCCTCGACGCCCCGGACGCCAACATCTACGTCTCCAACGCCAGCGGCGTCTGGGAGGTCTACGCGTGGAACCGGGCGACCGGGGAGCACCGGCGGGTCACCGACCGGCCCAACGGCACGCTGAGCGCGACCACCTCGCCCGACGGCGAATGGATCTGGTGGTTCGACGACACCGACGGCGACGAGTTCGGCTCGTGGGTGCGCGAGCCCTTCGCGGGCGGTGGGAAGGCCGAGCGCGCCATCCCCGATGTCCACGACGGCTACCCCGCCGGTCTCGAAATCGGCCACCGGCTGGTCGCGGTCGGGGTGTCCACGGACGACGGCAGCGAACTGTTCGTGCACGGCGACGGCAAGACGTCACGGTTCTACGCCGGCAAGGACGACGCCGGGGTGGCCGCGCTCTCCCGTGACGAGCGGCTGCTGGCGATCTCGCACTCCGAGCACGGCGACTCACGTCACCCCGCGGTGCGCGTGCTGGCCACCGACGGCTTCGCCACGATCGCCGACAAGTGGGACGGGGAAGGCAAGGGGCTGACCGTCCTCGAGTTCTCGCCGGTCGCCGGTGATCCGCGCCTGCTCCTGCTGCACGAACGACGCGGGCGCGAAGAGTTGCTCATCTGGGACGCCGAGCGGGACGTCGAGATCGAACCGCGCCTGGACCTTCCTGGCGAGGTTTCCGCGGGCTGGTACCCGAAAGCGGACGCGTTGCTCGTCGTGCACTTCCACCAGGGACGGAGTTCGCTGCACCGCTACGACCTGGCGACCGGCGAACTGTCCGCGCTGGGCACTCCGCCGGGCAGGATCGGTGGCGCGGGAGTGCGCGACGACGGCACCATCGAGTACTCCTGGTCCAGCGCGGCCGAGCCGTCGGTGATCCGTGCCCGCACGGCCGAGGGCACCGACCGGGTCCTGCTCTCCCCGCCGGGCGAGCCCGCTCCGGGTTCGGAGCCGGTCATCGACGTCTTCGTGGAAGGCACCGGCGGCCGGATCCACGCGCTCGTCGCGCGTCCGCACGACGCGCCGGAGGGACCGCTGCCGACCGTGTTCACCCTTCACGGCGGACCGCACGCGGCGGACGAAGACCGCTTCTCGGCCTACCGCGCGGTGTGGCTGGACGCCGGCTTCGCTGTGGTGGAGGTCAACTACCGGGGTTCGACCGGCTACGGGTCGGCCTGGCGTGACGCCATCGAGGGCAGGCCGGGGCTGACCGAGCTGGCGGATGTGGCCGCGGTGTACGACTGGCTGGTCGAAAACGACCGGGCCGACCCGGACCGCTGCGTGGTGAACGGGGCGTCCTGGGGCGGCTACCTAACCCTCCTGGCGCTCGGCACCCAGCCCGAACGCTGGGCGGCGGGCATCGCGAGCGTGCCGGTCGCCGACTACGTCGCCGCCTACGAAGACGAAATGGAGCAGCTCAGGGCCTTCGACAGGGCCCTGTTCGGGGGCTCACCGGAGGACAAGCTCGCGGTGTATCAGGAGTGCTCGCCGATCACCTACGTGGCCGCGGTGAAGGCTCCGATGCTGGTCCTGGCCGGGGACAACGACCCCCGATGCCCGATCCGGCAGATCGAGAACTACCTCGAACGGCTCGCCGCGCGGGACGGCCGGTACGAGTTCTACCGCTACGACGCCGGGCACGGCTCCCTGGTGATCGAGGAGACGGTCAGGCAGACCGCCGCGGAGGTCCACTTCGCCCTCCGCGCCGTGGAGTCGCGCCGTTAAGTCTTGCCGTTAAGCGAGGAAGGGCTGTTTACTACGGATCGTCCGTGCCTAATCGGCAGCCGGACGAAAAGCGTGTCCGGCCGCGTGCAGCGGCCTCCGGCGGACAGCTTGTGCTGTGGCCGACGACCGCTGCCGCCTCCGGCCGGTAAACAGCCCTTCCTCCAGTTCAGGCACGCGATCAGGCTTGCTGCGCCTGCCACATCCAGTGCGCCTTCTCCAGTTCCTGCGTGATCTCGATCAGCAGGTCCTGGGTGACCAGGTCGCTCTTGTCGGTTTCGTCGATCCGCTTGCGGAGGCGCTGGATCAGGGTGGCGAGGATGTCGACGATCGCCGCGATGGTCGACTCGTCGCTCTGCCAGTTGTCCGGGTACTCCGGCAGCCCGGAACTCTCGACCACCGTCTTCGCCTTGCCGTTCGGCGAGACCCCGATCGCGTTGGCACGCTCGGCCACCTCGTCGACGTAGTTGCGCGCGGTACTCACCAGTTCGTCGAGTTGCAGGTGGACGCTGCGGAAGTGGGAACCAACGACGTTCCAGTGCGCCTGCTTGGCGATCAGTGACAGGTCCACCAGGTCGACGAGCGTCGCCTGCAGGACGTTGCCGGTGATCGCCTTGTCACTCGCGGTGAGCGGGCTCTTGATGGGCGCATTACCCATTGGGACCTCCTTGTGGTTCTTCGACGGGGGCCGTTGTGCAGGTCGTGATGACTCACGCCGACGCCGCCCGTCGCGCGCTCGCGCCCCCGGCGAGCGGGACAGCCGAAGTCTCGGTCGTCGAGTACCCCGCCGCGAGCAGCGGCAACCCTCACCGATCGAGGGTGAACTCCACCACTTGGCGGCCGATGGCGCGGAGCGTGGTGACGACCTTGTCGTCCGACGCGCCCCCGGCCTCGTCGAACTTGACTTCGGCCGTGTTCACCGAACCGCCCAACGGCGTCGGCCAGCCGCGCAGCGCATGGGTGATGGTGCGCAGCTGTTCCAAAGTGGTCACCGCCGCCTGCCATCCGTAGGCGACCGCGACCAGTCCCACCGCACGTCCGTGCAGATAGGGCCGCGGATCCGGGCGCAGATCCTCCACATAGTCCAGGGCGTTCTTGATCAACCCGGACAACGCCCCGTGGTAACCCGGCGACACGATCAGGACACCGTCCGCCTGCCGGAGCGCCTCGATCAGCCGGAGCGCTTCCGGCGTCCGGTCCGGGATCGCCGTGTCGTAGAAGGGCAGCACCAGGTCGCTGCCGGTGATGGCGCGCGTCCGGGCACCGGCCTCTTCGGCGCCCTCCAGGGCGATGCGCAGGGCGCGTTCGGACTGCGAACCCGCGCGCAGGGAACCCCCGATGCCGACGATGTTGAGGACCGGTTTCGACGCCACGGGTTCGAGGCTAGGCCGTCGATCCACCTGACGCGACGGGCCACGAGGACAAGCGACGTGATGCTCACTTCGTTCTCACCGTCACCCGCTCCGTGGGCCCACCACCGGGTCATCCTGGTGGCAATGCGGTGTACTGGCGAGTAACCTCCGTGCATGCCGAAGTCATTCCGGAGCCGCGTCGAGGCGTCCGGCCTGCGATTCATCTTCTCCCTCCCCAGGTTCGCGCGCAGGCTCATCGCCGGGAGGACGATCCGGATCGACTGTCAGGAACTCGCGCTCGACGCCCAGCTGCTGCTCCGACTGCACAACCTCTCCAGGGTCAAGCTCAGCGGCGGTGAGCCCGCCGCGGCGCGGCTCAGGCTGGCCGCATCCCAGGAGTCCGCGGCCGGGAAACGGATCGAACCGGTCAGCATCCGCGAAGTCACCATCGCCGACGGACTTCCGGCGACCCTCTACACACCCGGCGGCCTCCCCAAGGGGTCCGGGTTGCTGGTGTTCTTCCACGGGGGCGGCTGGGTCATCGGCACCAGGGCCAGCCACGACAACACCGCCCGCTACCTGGCACAACGGGCCGGGGTACGGGTGCTGTCGGTCGAATACCGGCTGGCACCGGAGAATCCCTTCCCCGCGGCCGCCGAAGACGCGGTGACCGCTTTCGACTACGCCTACGCCAAGGCGCAGGACCTGGGCGCGGACCCGGACCGGATCGCGGTCGGCGGCGACAGCGCGGGCGGGAACCTGGCGGCCGTGGCGGCCCAGGTGACCACGCGCCGGGGTGGTCCGGCTCCCGCGTTCCAGTTGCTGATCTACCCGGCGGTGGACGCCACCCAGAGGCGTCGCTCGCGGGAATTGTTCGGCAAGGACTTCTTCCTCACCGACGAAGACATGACCTGGTTCCTCGACCATTACGCGCAGCCCGGCGTGGACCGGGCCGATCCGAGGCTGTCACCGTTGCTGGCGACGGACTTTTCCGGACTGCCGCCCGCCTACATCTCGACCGCGGGTTTCGATCCCCTGCGCGACGAAGGCGAGGCGTACGCGGAGAAACTGCGGGAGGCGGGCGTGGCGGTCGCACTGAGCCGGCAGTCCGATCTCTTCCACGGCTATGTCAACCTGATCGGTCTCGGCGGCCGCTTCACCGAGGCGCTGGCCGAGGCCGCCGGAGCCCTGCGCGTGGGGCTGTCTCCTCGACCCTGATCGAGTAGTTCCTCCAGCGGGAAAAGAAGTTGCACGACCGTGCCAGACTCGCAGAGTGCGCGCGTACCGGAAAGTGCTGGGCCTGCCGGGGGTGCCGTCCACGGTCGCACTGATGTTCCTGGCACGCCTCCCGGGAACGGCGGTGGGCATCACGCTCACCCTGCATGTGGTCACCGGGCTGGGCCGCGGCTACGGCGCGGCCGGCCTGGTCGGCACGGCCACGACGCTGGGCAGCGCGATCGGCGCGCCGGTGGCGGGCAGGCTGATCGACCGGCACGGCCTGCGCCCGGTGGTCGCCACCTGCGGCCTGGCATCGACGGGGTACTACCTGGCGACTCCCCACCTGCCCTACGAGTTCCTGGTCCTGATCGCGTTGCCGGCCGGAATGTTCGCCGTGCCGCTGGGTTCGATCTCCCGGCAGGTGCTCACCGCGCTGGTACCGCCCCCGCACCGGCGTCCTGCCTACACGCTGGATTCGATTTCGATCGAGTCGTCGTTCATGATCGGGCCGACGGTGGGGATCGCGGTGTCCACCCAGATCTCGTCGACGGCCGCGCTCACCGGCCTCGGCTTGACGCTGGCGATCGTGACCGTCGTCCTGTGCCTGCGCAATCCACCGATCCGGCACCCGGAAGACGGGCCTGCCGGCCGCCCACCGCTACGGACCTGGCTCACCCCGGCGCTCGCGGCCACCTTGATCGTCATCTTCGGTGCGCTGTTCTGCCTGATCGGCACCGAGGTCGCCGTGCTCGCGGCGCTCCGCGCGACCGGTGAGGTGGCCTGGACCGGCGTGGTGATCACGTTGATGTGCGTGGCCTCGATCGCGGGCGGGATGGTGCACGGCGCCGTCCGGCGGTCGTTGTCACAACCGACGCTGATGGTGCTACTGAGCGTCCTCGTCATTCCCGCGGGCCTGTTCCCGCACCCGTGGTGGCTTCTCGCGCTGGCGCTCGTCCCCACCAATCTTCTGTGCGCGCCGACGCTTTCGGCCACGGCGGAACAGATCGGCGAGTTGGCACCACCGGGTGTCCGCGGTCAGGCGATGGGGCTGCTCGACTCGGCGACCCGGCTGGGAGTCGCGTTGGGCAATCCGGTGGTGGGCTTCGCGATCGACCATTCCACGCCGGCGTTCGGCTTCGCCGCGGCGGGATCCGGTGGCGTGGTGATCGCCTTCGCGGGCCTCGCCGTGCGCCGCTTCGCTCCCGCGCGCACGCGCCAGGAAGTCCCACAATTCGACTAGGGGGAAGCGCTTTCTCCGTCAGCGCTTTCTCCGTCAGAAGCAGGCGGACCGGAGCTTGGCGATATTGCCGGCGTTGCGCTGGATCCAGTCGTTGAGGTTGCCCAGGTCCTCGGCCCTGCGCTTTTCCAGTGCCACATAGGAGTCGGCGATGGTGATCAGGTTCTGCTTCAGGTCCGCGTCCGAGGCCTGGTTCGCCAGTTGCCGGAGCCGGTCGGCCTTCTTGGCCGCCTCGTCCGCCAGTTCGGCCGGATCGACCTGCGGGTCGAAGTTCGCCAGCCCCAGTGCCTCGGCGCACACACTCGCCTTGTCGCCGGCCGAACCGACCTGTTCACATGCGGTCAACGTGGTCGCCAGCACGATGACCAGACCGATTCCCCATCCCGCCCTCATCCTTCCAACGTACCGGTGAAGTAGTGGCCATTGCCCCCGAAAACCTTGGCGGAGAACCCTTCGAGTGGTTTCCCGTAACGCTGGGAGAGCGCGTTGGCCGATTCCCCGTGTCCCTGCCAGCCCTGCGAACCCAGATACTTCCCCGGGTCCAGCTGCGTGCCACCCTGGTCCAGCATGGCCTGGAAGTCGATGGAGAACCGCTTGGACAGTTCCGCGACCTCAGGGTCGTCCCGCAGCGGCCGCGTGTCGTCGAAGTGCTCGGCGGCGAGCACGCTGCCTTTCGCGGAGAGCCCATGGACGACGTCCAGCAGGGTCGTGGCGAGGTCATCCGGCAGGTAGGGCAGCAGTCCCTCGACCAGCCAGATCGTCGGTGTCTCCCGGTCGAACCCCGCACCACCCAACGACGAGGCCCAGTCTTCACGCAGATCCGCTGGGACCACCCGCCGGTCACACCGTGGGGTGGCTCCGCGGGCTTCGAGGACCTGGTCCTTGAACTCCAGCACGCGCGGCTGATCGATCTCGAAGACGGTGGTTCCCTGAGGCTGGTCCAGCCGGAACGCCCGGGAGTCGAGGCCGGCGGCAAGGATGACCACCTGGCCCGGTCCCGAAGCCAGGGCACCGGTCAGGAACTCGTCGAAGAACCTCGATCGCACGCCCACGAACCGAGACATGTGGTCCCACACCACATGGTCGGGAGCGTCGGGCTCGGACCGGGTCGGCATCGGAATCGGCGGGGACGCCGCCTCGACGAACACGCCCGCGAACGGATCCCGGACGAGACCGTCGTCGCGACTGGTTTCCACCGCGCGTGCCGCCGCCACCGCCAGCGCGGTGATCCCGATACCCGAAACTATGTCCCAGCCACGGGTTTTGCCGGTCATCCAGTCCCAACCCCTCGCCGAGTGATCACCCGGACAAAGGTGTACCGCATGTGGTTGCAGCAGGCAAACTTCAGGTTCCTTGGGACGAGCCTCCACGAGCACCCGGTCGCGCTCTAAGGTTCGCCAAGGGCGTCCAGCAGATCCCTCATCGGGGATGCGGCGTTTCTCGCGCAGCGCAAGTCCTGCCTCAGCGCCGCGATGTCAACCGGCGGGAGCGCCTCGGCGATCGCGCGCCCCAGCGCGGTCACGTCCCGTGTGGACGCCGGGCTCACCGGCAGGGCGGCGAGAGCCCTTCCCAATGCCGCCAACGCGTTTTCCCGGTGCGCGCGACTTCGCACCACTGCCGCCCACAAACGGCCCACGAGCGCGGTATGGGCAGGTTGCTCGCGCAGCAACGCCAACGCCGCCAACGAACACCGGCGTCCGGGCACGGACAGCACGGACAGCGTCGCCTTGAGGGCGAGCGTGCGACTCCACATGTCGTTCGCCGCGGCAAGGGCCCGGTCGAGTTCGGACAGCACGGCGTCGCCGCCCTCGGTGTCCACCAGTGTGACGAACAGCCGGCCGAGCGCCTCCATGGCAAAGGACTCGTCGTCCACCCCCGCGACGACGAGCCGCCACAGCCGTCCCGCGGCTTCGACGGGGAACCGCACGCCCAGTTCTCCACTGAGCGCGATCGCCGCGGTGTGCCGCTGATCCTCGCTCCCGGAACCGGTCCAGCGGTCCGCGATCCGCAACGCCTCAGGAGCGAGGCTCACGCCGAAGCACATCATCCACAGCACATACGCGGCGACCTTGCGGCCCCGTGGGCCCAACTGCCCGTCGGCCCACGGATCGAGATAGGAATCTTCCACCTCGTCGAGCGAAACCTCCGCGAGCAGGGCCAGCCCCGCCGCGACGGGAAGGTCGTCGCCGGTGGCGACCAAACCGTCGAGCCAGGCCTTGACCGCGTCCCAGAAGTCGGTGGGGTAGCGAGTCCACAGTTCCGCGATGACCCGCCGGCGATATCCCGGTGCCTTGAACAACACCGCGCAGCGGCTTCCCCGGCCCGTGCTGACCCGCCCCACGGTGATCAGGCCATGCGCCGAGCGGCATCGGGTACGCCCCTGGGGAAGCTTGTCGGCGCCGTTGTCACGCGACGCTTCCCCGGTCGGCAGGGTGCCTTCGAGCGCGGCCGCGAGCTTGGAGAGCCTCGACTCGAACGACCGCTCCGTGGCGCCGGGAAAGAAGGCCAGCGCCGTGACGTCGAGGACGTCCCGCCGCGACGGGTTTCCGTCGAACCAGGCGCGTACCCGGTCGTCGGGCGCGAGATCACACTCCTGGATCGCCGTGGCGGGGTCGGCACCGTCCGCGATCCGCCGCGCGACTTCCGCGACGTTCGTCATCACGTAGTCGGCGGAACCCGATTCCGTGGCCTCGCGCACCATGTCGTCGTCGATGGCGCCGCCCAGGCAGGCCCTGAGGACCTCCGGAAGCGGCGGCCGTCGCCATGCCACCCGCCGGACGGACTCGATGCTCGCGACACCAGGTGTCACGGTCACGACGAGGAAGGCGCCCGCCTCCCGCACTGTCTCCCGCACGCTTCGCCAGAGGGAACCGGATTCGACCTCGGTCGCCGGGCTGGCGTGACCGGCGACCAGATAGCCCCACCCCGGCCGGTAGTCGCCCTCGGCGAGGTCGTGCGGCGAGACCATCGGCGACAACGCGATGACCGGCCCGTCCGCGACCTCGCGAAGCAACGCGATCGCACCTGCCCGCTTCCCGGTCCCGGCAGTCCCCTCCAGCACGACGACGTGTTCGTCACACAACCAGCGCCGCGCGGCGTCGAACCCGGGTGGCCGCACGTAATGGCCGGTCACCGCGCTCAGTTCACCGCGGCCCAGTTGCCCGGTCTCGCGCCGGGCCGTGACGCGCAGCGCGGTCGTGACGCCGAAGAGCGAGCCTTCGGTTTCCATCCGGTTGAGGAAGGCGTCGACGCTTTCGGCGACGACCGACTCCGGGTGTGACCTCTCCTGATCACGGAAGGCCGGTCCCGCGGCCGGGGAAGATCCCCTTTCACCGGACATCGGACCACGCATTCCGCGACCGGCAGGCGCTTCGTTCGGAATTGAGATAATCCTCGTCGACGGACGGTGCGATTCCCGATGAATCCGCGTCGGCATCAATGGCGACTGTCTGTGAAATCACGGTGAAATTCCCGAATCTGGATACTCCATTTGTGGTAACCGCTAGGCCATTACGGTGAAAACGCTCGGGTCAAGCGACAATCGGTTGATCCGGCGCAGCCCATGATGGCATTCGACGATTTCCCACCCTCGGCCACCGCCATCGCCGAATGCAGGAAACAGGACAGACAGGGCACGACGACCTTGCCGTACCGGGTGGTCACCAGCCGCCGTTCCCGGAGCAGGCGCAACTTCCGCTGCACCGACACCTTCGCCACGAACGCCAGTTGCGCCAGCTCGTCGTGACTGAGCGGGATCTCCACCTCCCGCGCGTCGGGCCCCGACGCGAAGATCGCCGCCATTTCCGCGAGCACCCTGACCAGCCGGGTACCCACGTCGCGGGAGACGAGCTGGGTCTGTCTGCGTTCGACCGCACGCAGCCGGATCATCGCCTGTCTGCCCACCTCCAGCGCGGTTCGCGGATGGCGCACGACGAAGTCGAGGAAGGCACCTTTGGCGATCTTGACACCGGTCACCTGACCGTGCGCCAGCACGGTCGCGGAACGGGCGCGGTCCTCGATGCACGCCATCTCGCCGAGCAGCTCGCCCGGTCCGCGCACGCCGAGCAAATGGTCGTTTCCCCGCCCGTCGCGGGCGAGGACCTTCACCTGGCCACTACGAATGATGACCACGTAATCACCGGGTTCGCCCTCTCCCATCAGCGGCTGCCCCGCGCGATACCGCGCGGAATGCCCACATCTGAACAATTGGGTCAGTTCCGGCTGCGACACCCGATCGCAGAACCTCGCGTACAAGTTGGCCGACATGTCCATCCCGTGAATGTGCTCTCGATTCCCGTACCACTCGGGAACCGACATTAAACCGCACACCGGAGACGAACTGTGCCGACCGGCACAGTTCACCTAGTCAAATGTTCGATAATCAAAGCTATTACAACCGCGACGACTCTGTTTATCAGGGATGTTCCGCGATCAGTTCGGCGATCTGGACCGCGTTGAGGGCCGCGCCCTTCCGCAGGTTGTCGTTGGCCACGAACAGGGCGAGACCCCGCCCGCCCTCGACGCCGGGGTCCACCCTGATCCGGCCGACGTAGCTCGGGTCCTTGCCCGCGGCCGCCAACGGGGTGGGCACGTCGGACAACTCGACACCGGGCGCGCCGGCCAGCAGCTCGGTGGCGCGCTCGACCGACAGCGGGCGTGAGAACTCCGCGTTGATCGACAGCGAGTGGCCGGAGAACACCGGAACCCGGACACAGGTTCCCGACACCAGCAGTCCCGGGATGTCCAGGATCTTGCGGCTTTCGTTGCGCAGCTTCTGTTCCTCGTCCGTCTCGAACGAGCCGTCGTCCACAATGGACCCCGCCATCGGCAGCACGTTGAACGCGATCGGCCGCACGTACTTGACCGGCTCCGGGAACGACACCGCTTCGCCGTCGTGGGTCAGCTCGGCGGCGCGCTGGTGCACCGCGCTCACCTGGTTCGCGAGTTCGTCCACACCGGCCAGCCCGCTGCCCGAGACCGCCTGGTATGTGCTGGTGATCAGCCGCACCAACCCCGCTTCGTCGTGCAGCGGCTTGAGCACCGGCATCGCCGCCATGGTGGTGCAGTTGGGGTTGGCGATGATCCCCTTCCGCGCTTCCTTGACCGCCTGCGGGTTGACCTCGCTGACCACCAGGGGCACTTCGGGGTCCAGGCGCCACGCCGACGAGTTGTCGATCACTGTCACCCCGGCCGCGGCGAACCGCGGAGCCTGCGCCTTGGAAGTGGCCCCGCCCGCGGAGAACAGCGCGATGTCCAGACCGGACGGATCCGCCGTGGCCGCGTCCTCGACCACGATCTCCTTGCCTTGCCAGGGAAGTGTCGTTCCGGCGGACCGGGAGGAAGCGAAGAAGCGGATCTCCTCGACCGGAAACCCGCGCTCGGCGAGCAGCCTGCGCATCACGCCGCCGACCTGACCCGTCGCGCCGACCACTCCCACTCGCAACGGCCTGCGCGAACCCCGCGCCGTCGTCTGCCCCGCGTCCGTCATCAGCGACCACTCCCCGCGTAAACGACTGCCTCTTCGTCACCGCCGAGCTCGAAGGCGTCGTGGATCGCGCGCACCGCGTCGTCGAGCTGCGCGTCCCTGATCAGCACCGAGATCCGGATCTCGGAGGTGTTGATGATTTCGATGTTCACCCCGACCTTGGCCAAGGCCTCGCAGAAGGTCGCGGTCACCCCCGGGTGCGAGCGCATGCCCGCGCCCACCAGCGACACCTTGCCGACCTGGTCGTCGTAGAGCACCGTGAGGAAGTCGAGTTCTTCCTTCAGTTTCTCCAGCTGCGCGACCGCCTTCGGCCCGTTCGCCTTGGACAGCGTGAACGTGATGTCGGTACGGCCCGCGGTGTTGGACACGTTCTGCAACACCATGTCGATGTCGATCTCGGCGTCGGCGATCACGCGGAAGATGCGGGCCGCGGCTCCGGCGTGGTCCGGCACGCCCGTGATCGTGATCTTGGCTTCGGAGCGGTCGTGTGCCACTCCGGTGATCAACGCTTGCTCCACGGGAATCTCCTCAATCGAACCGGTCACTGTGGTGCCCGGCTTGTCACTGTAGGAAGAACGGACTCGGATCGGCACTCCGTACCGGCGCGCGTACTCGACCGAACGCAGGTGCAGGATCTTCGAACCGCTCGCGGCGAGTTCGAGCATTTCCTCGTAGGGCACCGCGTCCAGCTTGCGGGCGTTGGGGACGATCCGTGGGTCGGCGGTGTAGATGCCGTCCACATCGGACAGGATTTCGCACACGTCGGCGCCGAGCGCGGCGGCCAGCGCGACCGCCGTGGTGTCCGAACCGCCACGGCCCAGCGTGGTGATGTCCTTGGTGTCCTGTGACACGCCCTGGAAACCGGCGACGAGGGCGATGTAGCCCTGCGCCAGCGCCTCGGTGACGCGGCTGGGCGTGACGTCGATGATGCGCGCGTTCCCGTGCACCGCCGTGGTCACCACTCCGGCCTGGGAACCGGTGAACGACCAGGCCTCCGCCCCGTGCGCCGAGATCGCCATCGCCACCAGCGCGTTCGAGATCCGTTCGCCCGCGGTGAGCAGCATGTCCATCTCGCGCTCCGGCGGCACCGGGTTCACCTGCTCGGCGAGGTCGAGCAGTTCGTCGGTGGTGTCCCCCATCGCGGAGCAGACGACCACCACGTCGTTGCCGGCCTTCTTGGTGGCGACGATCCGCTCGGCCACCCGTTTGATACGGTCGGCGTTCTCCAGGGACGAGCCACCGTATTTCTGGACCACGAGCGCCACGTGAATTCCGCCTCCGTAGGTGCAGCTTTCGGTGAAGCCTACCGGGGCGGTGCCATCCCGCCACCGCACGATGTGGCGGCGGCCACTCCGGCGTGGCAGGCTCGTCGCGCGACTGTGCCCATGGTTGCCAATCCGGCCACAGCCACGGCGGAGACGGGTCGAGAGTGGCTGCGGAGCCGTATCCGCCTACTTTTGGTCGGATCGGTAACCGGGGTCCTGAGGAGTCAGGGAGCAGGCAATGCGGAAACCGGCCGAAACCAGCGCACCGCTGGCGGAGGAGATCGCCCAGCGGTGGAGTCCCCGCGCGCTCGACGAAACCGGGGAAGTGAGCTGGGCCCAGCTCCGGTCGATGCTGGAAGCCGCCCGCTGGGCCCCGTCCTTCGGCAACACCCAGCCCGCGCGGTACCTGGTGGGCCGCCGCGGCGACGCCACCTTCGGCCGCATCCTCGGCGCGCTGACCGAGCGGAACCGGTCGTGGGCGCACCGGGCAGGCGCCCTGCTGGTCGCGGTGATGGTGACGCGCAACGAAAAGGGCGAGATCCCCTACGCCGAATACGGGCTCGGCCTGGCCGGGCAGAACCTCGTTCTCCAGGCGGTGCACGAAGGACTGGCCGCGCACCAGATGGCCGGGTTCGATCCCGACGCGATCCGCGCCGGGTTCGGGGTGCCGCCGGAGGCCGTGCCCCGGGTGGCGATCGCCGTCGGCGTGCCGGCCGAACCGGAGATTCTCGGCGAAGATCGTGACGTGGCCAGGGAACGGGCTCCCCGCCGCCGCATCGCGCTCGGCGACTTCGCCTTCGCGGACACCTGGGGCTCGGCCGTCCCGGAGCTGTGAAAGCTAGCCGGTCGAGCCGGTGACGCGGCGGACGAGCCGGGACAGGATCGACGAAACGATCAGCCAGAAGAGCGCGGCGGTGCCGTAGTTCACCAGCACGCGCAGCTTCGCGTCCGACGGCTCGAAAAGGTCGCGGAAACCGATCGCCAGCGTGTCGGCCCACCCGCGGATCCACGACACGATGCCGTTGTCCGGATTCGCCGACGCGACCACGAAGATCACGTCGATCACCAGGATGGCGGCGAAGACCAGGCCTACCCAACGGACGAGTCCGGCGATCAGCCCGGCCGCCTGGTCCCTGCCCCGGCGCCAGTCCACGGCGGGCCGCCGCGTGGTTCGCGTCGTTTCGGCGGCTTGGTCGTTGGTGGTTTCCTCGGCGTGCTCGGCCATGTGTGCGAGTCTGACACGTTGCGCGAACCGTTGCTACCCGCGGGTAAGCACGGGGATAACGGTTGGATCTCACACCCGCTTTCCACCATCCACTCCGCCCGGAGCCGAGTCGTTCGTTCCCGATCCGACGGCAGCCGGGGCGGAAACAGGCCCGCTCCGGACCGCCTCCGGCTGCTTTCGGTCGGATTGGTAAGGTGACTCTCGTGGCGCGTGCTCTCCTGCTTCGCTGCCGCGACGGGGCCTGATCGGACCGGCCCCCCGTCGCGGAGCTCAGTGATGCCGCCGGTCGCCCAGCGACAATCCGGCAGGAGAAGACCTTTCCCATGAGTACCCCCCGCAAGCCTTCCCGTCCCGCGCCCGCCGATCAGCCGGCCTGGAATCCGCAGCGGAACACCTCGATGCCCGTCCACCGCTACCGGCCCTGGTACCGCCTGGTGGAGGACATCACGCTCCCGGACCGCACCTGGCCGGACCGCCGCATCGAACGCGCGCCGCTGTGGTGCGCCGTGGACCTGCGCGACGGCAACCAGGCCCTGATCGACCCGATGTCGCCCGCCCGCAAGCGCAAGTTCTTCGACCTGCTGGTCGAGATGGGCTACAAGGAGATCGAGGTCGGCTTCCCGGCCGCGAGCCAGACCGACTTCGACTTCGTACGCGAGATCATCGAAGAGGACGCGATTCCCGAGGACGTACGGATCCAGGTCCTGACCCAGTGCCGGCCGGAGTTGATCGAGCGGACGTTCCGGTCGCTCGAAGGCGCGCCACGGGCGATCGTGCACATCTACAACTCGACCTCGATCCTCCAGCGCAGGGTGGTCTTCCGCGAAGAACGCGAGGGCATCAAGAAGATCGCGCTGCAGGCGGCCGAACTCGTTCAGGAGTACGCGGCCAAGTACTCCGACACCGACTTCCGCTTCCAGTACTCGCCCGAGTCCTACACCGGGACGGAACTGTCGTACGCCGCCGAGGTCTGCAACGCGGTGATCGACATCTGGCGGCCGACGCCGTCCCGGCCGGTGATCATGAACCTGCCCTCCACGGTGGAGATGGCCACTCCCAACGTCTACGCCGACTCGATCGAATGGATGGGCCGCAATCTGGACCAGCGGGACGCGGTGATCCTGTCGCTGCACCCGCACAACGACCGCGGCACCGCGATCGCCGCGGCGGAACTGGGCTACCAGGCCGGTGCGGACCGCATCGAGGGCTGCCTGTTCGGCAACGGTGAGCGCACCGGCAACGTGGACCTGGTCGCGCTGGGCATGAACCTGTTCAGCCAGGGCGTCGACCCGCAGATCGACTTCTCCGACATCGACGCCGTCAAGCGGACCGTCGAATACTGCAACCAGCTTCCGGTGCACGAACGGTCTCCGTGGGGCGGCGACCTGGTGTTCACCGCGTTCTCCGGCAGTCACCAGGACGCCATCAACAAGGGCTTCGACGCGTTGCGCAAGGCGGCCGACAAGGCCGGCGTGCCGGTCGACGAATTTCCCTGGGAGGTCCCGTACCTGCCGATCGACCCGAAGGACGTCGGCCGCACCTACGAGGCCGTCATCCGGGTCAACTCGCAGTCCGGCAAGGGCGGTGTCGCCTACATCATGAAGACCGAGCACGGGCTGGACCTGCCGCGCCGGTTGCAGATCGAGTTCTCGCAGGTCGTCCAGCGCCACACGGACACCAAGGGTGGCGAGGTCGACCCCGCCACCATGTGGAACGCCTTCTCGGCCGAGTACCTGGAGCCGCGCACTCCGCTGGAACTGGTCAGCCAGCACGTCACCGCCAACGGGGACTACCGGCTCGACGCCGTGGTCCGGCTGGAGGGTGAGGAGCAGGAGATCACCGGCACCGGCAACGGACCGATCGCCGCGTTCTTCGACGCCCTCTCGACCGTCGGGTTCGACCTGCGGCTGATGGACTACAGCGAGCACACGCTCACGCCGGGCGACGACGCGCAGGCCGCGTCGTACATCGAGTGCGGTATCGGCGACAAGGTGTACTGGGGCGTGGGTATCAACCCGTCCATCGTCACCGCGTCCCTGCGCGCGGTCGTCTCGGCCGTCAACCGCTCCCACCGCTGAACCACCGGCCCGGGCGAGTTCGGAAAGTCAAGAATCTGCTTCGGGGGTTCCGGACGCGCCCGGAACCCCCGAAGACGGTCACTGGAAGGAACAGCCCGGGTTCGGCATGTCGACGGCGAGCGGGGTGCCCACCGAGTTCTGGTACAAGACCTCCAGCACCACCGGTGTGGTGCCCAGGTTGCGTCCGAGGTGGACATAGCCTGGGCCGCTGGCCTCGGAGATCGCCTGACCCCGCCGGTAAACGCCGTCGATCGAACAGTCGGAGTCGTTGTGGGTCAGGGTGCCCTGCTTGACGAACCCGCGCACCTGGCCCGGGTGGTAGTGCCAGCCGGTGCTGCCGCCCGGAGCCAGGGTGATCTCCTTGAGGACGTACTCGGTATTGCCGACGGTCTTGTCGAAGATCGTGACGGCCGAGACGCCGACGCCGGGGGTGGCTTCGGCCGTGACCGGGACGAGAGCGGCCGTGAGGCCGACGAGAGCGGCTGTCGTGGAAGCGACACCGAAAACTTTGCGCGCGAAACGGTGCATGTGTTGTACCATAACGGTTTCTGTCGGGCTGTTCCCGCGGCAGGCGCCCGAACCGTCCTCTAAGGACGGTAATCGAAGTAGTTCGGGCACTTCCCGGCCACTCGTCAGTGATCGGCGTTTGTCTCCACCAGTTCGTTCTCCTCGCGGCGGTGAGTCATGCGCTTCTTCACCACCAGGCTGATGACCACGCCACCGACCACGGCGATGCCCAGCGCGACGTAGGAAAAGCGCGAGAGCCACTGTTCCGCGACGACGCCGAGGTAGTAGACGGCGTACGTGGTGCCGGCTGCCCACACGATGCCGCCGAGGGCGTTGGCGGCGAGGAACTTCGGGTACCGCATGTGCAGCGAGCCCGCGAGCGGACCACACAGGATCCGCAGGACGGCGACGAACCGGCCGAAGAAGACCGCCCAGACACCGCGCCGGGCGAAGATGCGCTCGGCGTTCGCGATGTGCTCGGGGCCGAAGTGCTTGGGGAACTTCCGCCCGGCCCAGTCGAACAGCCGTTTGCCGCCCTTCCGGCCGATGGCGTAACCGATGCTGTCGCCCACGATGGCCCCGGCGCTGCCGCAGATCGCCACCCACATCGGGTCGATCCCGAGGTGCCGCGAGGACAGCAGTGCGGCGCTGACCAGCACGATTTCACCCGGTAGAGGGATGCCGAGACTTTCCAGCCCGATCACTCCGGCCACCGTCAGGTAGACGAGCAGCGGCGGAACCGTCTGAAGCCAGTGGTCGATGTGCAAGTCTCCCCCCTCGCCGGAGTCCCTTCACCGTGCAGGGTACGCGGTTACGCATAACGGACACGGTGTGTTGCCGAACAAGGGACGCGCGAGGGGGCGGGTCGGTTCAGGGTTCGAGCATCTCGGTAACCGAGGCGGCGTGAGGCATCACGTCGGGGGACACCTCGGACTGGATCGTGACCATTTCCGGACGCACCTCATGCGGAGTGATCCGGCCGGCCTGGATGTCCTCGGCGTAGTGGCAGGCCACGCGGTGCCCGGTGCCGATCTCCCGCAGTGCGGGTCGTTCGGTGTCACACCGGGTCTCCTGCCGCCAAGGACAGCGGGTGTGGAAGCGGCACCCGGCCGGGGGCGCGGCGGGCGAAGGCAGGTCGCCGGCGAGCAGAATCTGCTCCCGGGTGTCCTCCACCTCCGGGTCGGGCACCGGGATCGCCGACAGCAGCGCGCGCGTGTACGGATGCAGCGGCTCGGCGTAGAGGGACTCCGAGTCGGTCTCCTCGACCAGCGAGCCCAGGTACATCACGCCGATCCGGTCGGAGATGTGCCGCACCACGGCCAGGTCGTGTGCGATGACCAGGTAGGTGAGACCGAGCGAGTCCTGGAGCTCTTCCAGCAGGTTGAGGACCTGGGCCTGGACGGAGACGTCCAGCGCCGACACCGGTTCGTCGGCCACGATCAGGTCCGGCTCCACGGCCAGCGCCCGCGCGATGCCGATCCGCTGGCGCTGCCCGCCGGAGAACTCGTGCGGGTACTTGCGCAGCGAGTTCGACGGCAGCCCGACCGCGGAGAGGAGCTCGCGCAAACGTTTGGCGGTGCTCTCCTTCGACTTGTCGAGCCCGTGCGCGCGCATGCCCTCGACCAGGATGGACTCGACCGACTGCCGGGGGTCGAGGCTGGACAGCGGGTCCTGGAAGACCATCTGCATCCGCCGCCGCATCTTGCGCAGCGCCTCGCCCTTCAGCGTCGACAAATCGACATCGTCGAAGACCACGCGTCCGCCGGTCGGCTCGATCAGCCGGAGGAGGCCTCGGCCCAGGGTGGTCTTCCCGCACCCGGACTCGCCGACCAGCCCGTAGGTCTCCCCGTGCTCGATGCGCAGATCGACTCCGTCGACCGCGTAGACATAGCCGACCGTGCGGTCGAGCACGATGCCCCGCTTGATCGGGAAGTGGACCTGCAGCCCTTCCACGCTCACCAGCGCGGTCATTGGTTCGCCCCCTGATTCGTGGCCATCAGCGGCCCGACCGGATTGTGGCAGCGCAACATCCCGCCGTTGTCCGGTTCCAGTTCCGGCGTGACCTCACGGCAGCGGTCGAGCGCGTTGGGACAGCGCGGCGCGAACGCGCACGCGTGCTCCCACGGGATGTTGTCCGCGACCGAGCCCTTGATCGGGACCAGTTTGTCTCCGCGCGGCGCGTCCAGCCGCGGGATCGAGGCGAGCAGGCCGTGCGTGTACGGGTGCCGCGAGGCGTTGAACAGTGCGTGCCGCTCGGCCCGCTCGACCACCCTGCCGCCGTACATCACGTTCACCTCGTCGCACAGCCCGGCGACCACGCCGAGGTCGTGCGTGATCATGATCAACGCCGTGCCCGAGCTCTTCACCAGGTCGGACAGGAGCGCG
Organism: Amycolatopsis pigmentata; assembly: GCF_042684065.1. NCBI lineage: Bacteria > Bacillati > Actinomycetota > Actinomycetes > Pseudonocardiales > Pseudonocardiaceae > Amycolatopsis > Amycolatopsis pigmentata. The sequence goes on from NZ_JBHUKR010000007.1 coordinate 444,250, forward strand.
AGGATCTGCGCCTGGATCGTGACGTCCAACGCGGTGGTCGGCTCGTCGGCGATCAGCAGCCGCGGCCGGCAGGCGAGCGCGATCGCGATCAGCGCGCGCTGACGCATCCCGCCCGAAAGCTGGTGCGGATACTCGGAAAGCCTGCGCGAGGGGTCCGGGATGCCGACCCGGTCCAGCAGTTCGGCCGCCTCCCCTCTCGCCTCCTTCCGCGCCATCCCGCGATGCCGTTCCAGCACCTCGGTGATCTGCAGGCCGATCGGGATGACCGGGTTGAGCGACGACAACGGGTCCTGGAACACCATGCCCAGGTCCCGGCCGCGCCGGTCTCGCAGTTGCCGGTCGGACAGCGTGAGCAGGTCGGTGTCCTCGAAGCGCACCGAACCTCGGACCTCGGCGCCGCGCTTGGGCAACAGGCCCATGATCGCGAGCGCGGTGACCGACTTCCCGCTGCCGGACTCGCCGACGAGTCCGACCGTCTGGCCGGGCTCGACGTCGAAGCTGACCCCGTCCACGGCCGCGAACGGTCTCGTTCCCTTCCGGCGGAACACCACCGACAGGTCGCGCACTTGCAGTAGTGCCTGATGGGACACGGCGCTACCTCCGGTTTTTCGGGTCGAGAGCCTCACGCAGGGACTCGCCGAGCAGCGTGAAACCCAGCGCCACGATGATGATCGCGATCGCGGGATAGAACGCCAGCTCCGGCTTGACGTCCAGGTAGCTCTGCGACTTGCCGAGCATCAGGCCCCATTCCGCGCGCCTGGGGTCGGAATCGCCCAGGCCCAGGAACGACAGCGCGGCCGCGTCGATGATCGACGTCGCCAGGGTCAGGGTCGCCTGCACGATCACCGGCCCCATCGAGTTCGGCAGCATGTGCCGGAACACGATGGTGCTCCGCCGTACGCCGAGCGCGGTCGCGGCCAGCACATGGTCACTGGAACGCTGGGCCAGCATCGCGCCGCGCAGGAGCCGGGCGAAGATCGGCACGTTGACCACCGCCACCGCGATGATGACCGTCCACTGTGTACCGTGCACGAACAGCGCCGCGATCGAGATCGCCAGCAGCAGCGAGGGAATCGCGAGCAGGATGTCGGTGAACCGCATCAGCAGCGTGTCCATCCAGCCGCCCGAGGCGCCGGCCAGCCCGCCGATGACCATGCCCAGCACCACCCCGATCAACGTGGCGCACACGCCCACGATCAGGGTCTGCTGCGAACCGACCAGCAACCTCGAGAAGAAGTCGTAGCCGTTCTGGTCGCTGCCGAGCACGAAGCCGGGCATCGGGCCGGGGATGGAGTCGGGCCGGAGAGTGGCCTTCAGCTCGTCGTAGGGAATATAGGGATCCTTCGGCGCCAGGAACGGCGACAGCGCCGCGAGCAGCACGAACAGGAGCGTGATGACCGCGCCGGTGATCGCCACCGGGCTGCGCAGCATACGCCTGGACGCCTCCGCGGCGAGGCTCGTGCCGCCCGACTCGGCGAGCTCGTCGATCCGGTCGGCCTTGCGCTTGAGCAGTTTCTGCGTCGTCATCGCACCCGCACCCTCGGATCGATGATCGCGTAGGAGACGTCGACCAGCAGGTTCACGATCACGTACACACCCGCCGCGAGCAGCAGCAGCGCCTGGAGCCGGGGATAGTCACGCCGGGCGATGCCTTCGGAGAGCAGGGATCCGACGCCCTGCCAGTTGAACACGGTCTCGGTCAGCACCGCACCGGCCAGCAGCAACCCGGTCTGCAGACCGATCGTGGTGGCTACCGGCAGCAGCGCGTTGCGCAGGATGTGCCGCCGCCGGATCACCGGAGTGGTCAGGCCCTTCGACTCGGCCGTGCGCACGAAGTCCTCCCCCTGGATGTCGAGCACCGACGCCCGGGTGATCCGCACGATCACGGCGAAGGGGATGCTGGCCAGCGCGATCGACGGCAGGATCAGGTGTTTGATCGCGTCCCACGTCGCGTCCAGCTCTCCGGTGAGCAGTCCGTCGAGGGTGAAGAACCCGGTGATGTGGGTGGCGTCGAGGGTCACGTCCTGGCGCCCCGAAGGCGGCAGGATGCCGAGCTTCTGCGCGAAGATGTACTTGAGCAGCACACCGAGGAAGAACACCGGGACGGCGACGCCGACGAGCGTGGTCATCACGGTGGCGTTGTCCAGGAACCGGCCACGGTAGCGGGCGGCCAGATATCCCATCGGGATCCCGAACACGACCGCGATCAGCAGCGCGCACACCGCCAGCTCGATCGTCGCCGGGAACCGGCGGCCGATCTCGGCGAGGACCGGATCCCCGCTGGCGAGCGAACTGCCGAAGTCACCGGTGAACAGTCGGCCGAGGAACTTGAAGTACTGCACGAAGACCGGCTGGTCCAGACCGAGGATCCGGTTCATGTCGGCGACCTTCTGCGGGGTCGCCTTGTCGCCGAGCAACGCGGTCGCCGGGCCGCCCGGCAGCACCCGCAGCCAGGTGAAGACCAGCATGGACAGTACGAGCAGAGTCGGGATCGCCTGCAGTAAACGGCGAACGATGAATCGCAACATAGTGATGGGCCCTTAGCGTGGGGCACTCCGGAGGGAAGGCACCCTCTTACTTACCAGAGGGTGCCTTCCCGCGGCGACTGCGGGATCTCTCAGCCCTTCGAAACGGTGTTGAAGCGCTCGTCGGTCAGCGGAGACGGGACAAGACCGTGGACGTTCTTGCCGACCACGATCGCCGGAGGCGGCGAGGCCAGCGGGACCGCCGGAACGTACTGGGAGATCAGCACGCTCGCCGCTTCGTAGGCCGACTTCTTGGCGTCCGCGGTGGTCTGCGCGTCCGCGGTGGACAGCGCGGTGAAGATCTGCGGGTCGTTGAAGCCGAACTCCCCCTTCGGCCGGCCGAAGAAGGTGCCGATGAAGTTGCCGGCGTCGGCGTAGTCACCGGTCCAGCCCAGGAGGTGCAGATCCTGCTTGCCGGTCTTCTGCACGTCGTCCTTGTACCCGCCGTTCCACGGCTCCTGCACCACGTTGACCTTGATGCCGACCGCCTTCAGGTCGTCGGTGATCGCGGCGGCGAGATCGACCGGGTTCGGCATGTAGGGCCGGGTGACTTCGGTGGGCACGTAGAAGTTCAGCGACAGGTCACTGGCACCGGCGTCGGCGAGCAACTGCTTGGCCTTGTTCGGGTCGTAGTCGAACTTCGCGACCGCGTCGGTGTGGCCGGGCACGTTCTTCGGCAGGAACTGGTCCTGCGGGTAGGCGCCCTCGGGCAGCTTGTTCTTGACCAGCTGCGACTTGTTGATCGCGTACTCGATCGCCTGCCGGACCCGCACGTCGGTCAGCTTGGGGTTGTTCTTCTGGTTGATGCCCAGGTACAGGATGTTGAACGCGGGCCGGATCAGGACCTGGTCACCCGCCGACTTGAGCGAGTTGTAGTCGGCCGGGCTCGGGAAGTCGTAGCCGTCGATGGTGCCGGCCGCGAGTTCCTGCTTCCGGGCGTTCTCGTCCCCGATGATCTTGAAGATCAGCTTCGCCGTCTTGGCCTTGGTGCCCCAGTAGTCCTCGTTGCGCACCAGGGTGATGGTGTTGTTGGACTTGTCGTAGCCGCCGAACTTGTAGGGCCCGGTGCCGGTCGGGTGGTCCGTGGCGTAGGCGGAGTAGCTGAACGAGTCACCGCTCTGCGTGACGGTGTCGGCGTTGTACTGCTTGAGCGCGGCCGGGCTGGAGATCGACAGCGAGGTCAGGCCGAAGGCATCGGGCAACGCGCCCTTGGCCTTGTTCAGGTTGAGCACCGCGGTGTGGTCGTCCTTGGCCTCGCACGACTTGTAGAGCGGCGAGCCGTTGGTGTCGCCTTCGTTCTTGGCGAAGCCCTCGAAGACGTCGCCGTAGTAGATCATCTGACTCTGGGCCGCGGCGCCCTTCATGTTGTACCAGCGGTCGAAGTTGAAACAGACCGCGGCGGCGTCCAGCGGCGTGCCGTCGTGGAACTTGACCCCTTGGCGGATGGTGAAGGTCCAGGTCTTCGCGTCGGCACTCGGCGTCCAGGAGGTGGCCAGGGCCGGTTCGAGTTCCGCGGTGCCCGGCTTGTACTGGATGAGCGTCTCGTACATCTGGCGGATGGGCCGGAAACTTTCCCCGTCGTCGTTGAAGATCGGGTCGAAGTTCTTGGGGGCGCCCGCGGCGCCGAACACCAAGGTGTCACCGCCACCCTGGCCCGAGCCCCGCTGCGACGCACACGCCGACATGGAGACGGCGAGCGCGCCGGCGAGCCCGATCAGGGCGATGCGGCGCAAACTGGCCACCCGCTTATGGAGCATCGTGAAACTCCTTGAGGAGGTTGCTGTTGGTGAGCAACGACCCTAACCCGAAGTTTGCCGAGGCTTAAGGGTGGTTGGTTACGATCGCGATACGTAAAACGTGAAGCAGGCACACGCAGGGAGCAACCGGTCACTCGCTGTCGATCTCTTAAGCGGTTTGGCCGCCCAGGACTAGGCCATTCAGGTGTACGTACTCGCGGGTACGGTCAAGTGCGAACCAGCCACGCTCGAAGTCCTGCCACCGCTTGAGATGACAGCGCGTGCCCTCTCCGTCGCGGGCCACAACCCGCTCCAGACGCGTGTGCTCGTCCGGACCGTCGAGCCAGTAAACCCAGGACAGCCGCGGCCGGATCGACACCCTGGCCGCCGAAACGCCCTCCAGGATCAGGACTTCCGGCGGCTCGACGGTGACGAGATCGCCCGGCTCCGGCGAACCGGTTGTCCAGTCCAGCTTGCGGTAGCGCGCGGGCTCCCCCACGGCGAGTGGGCCGAACACACTGGAGACGAGCCGTGGCCACCAGGCCACCGGGTCGTCCCAGGTCGCGAAGTCGTCGGTGCCGATGACTTCGCACCGCAGCCCGCGCGAGACGAAATCCTTCCGCAGCCGGGCGGCGAAGGTCGACTTCCCCGCGCCGGAAGGCCCGTCCACCGCCACCAACCGCACGCGGCCCAGGCGTGACACCAACTCGTCCCGTGGCGGGAACACGGCTACAGCGCGCGGCGACCGGACAGCGCTCGGCCCAGGGTGAGTTCGTCGGCGAATTCGAGGTCCCCGCCCATGGGCAGCCCCGACGCGAGCCGGGTGACCGCCAGGCCGGGGAAGTCCCGCAACATGCGCACGAGGTAGGTGGCGGTGGCTTCGCCCTCGGTGTTCGGGTCGGTCGCGATGATCACCTCGGTGACCTCCTCGCCACCGATTCTGGCCAGGAGCTCGCGGATCCTGAGCTGGTCGGGCCCGATCCCGGAGAGCGGATCGAGCGCGCCGCCGAGCACGTGGTAGCGCCCCTTGAACTCGCGTGTGCGCTCGACCGCGAGCACGTCCTTGGGTTCCTCGACGACACAGATGACCGAGAGGTCACGGCGGGTGTCGCGGCAGATCCGGCACTGCTGTTGTTCCGACACGTTGCCGCAGATCTCGCAGAACTGCACGCCCTCGCGCACCTTGCCGAGCACGTCCTGAAGCCGCGCGATGTCGGCGGGATCGGTGGCCAGCAGGTGAAAGGCGATGCGCTGCGCGCTCTTCGGCCCGATACCCGGCAGATGCCCCAACTCGTCGATGAGGTCTTGGACTACGCCTTCGTACACCCTGGTGTCCCCGTGAAATTTCCGGCGGTGCCGCTCAGCCGAGGCCGGGCAGGCCGAGACCGCCGAGGTCGGGCATACCGCCGCCGAACGAACCCGCGACCGGGCCGAGCTTCTCCTCGGTGAGCTTCTGGGCGTTCTTCGCGGCGTCACGCACCGCGGCGACGACGAGGTCGGCGAGGGTTTCGGTGTCCTCCGGGTCGACCACCTTGGGGTCGATCTTCAGGCTCTTGAGCTCCATGCCGCCGGTGATGGTGGCGGTGACCAGGCCACCACCGGAGGAGCCGCTGACCTCTGTCCGCGCCAGTTCGTCCTGTGCCGCGACGAGCTGCTGCTGGACCTGCTGCGCCTGCTGCAGGATCGCCTGCATATCGGGCATTCCACCACCGGGTTGCACCATGATTCACATTTCCGATCCGTGCGGGATGTTCTCTTGAGAACCAGCGTAGCTCCCGGGAGTGTGGCACCGTGTTCGCCGTGCGGAGCCGACGGCGACTTGTGATGGCCTTCGCGGACCGTGCCCGCGTGCTTTCGGTCGGATCGGTGACGCTGCTCGCGGCTTGCCAGGGCGCGCCCGCCGCGGCGCCGCCGAGCCCGTCGGCGCCGGCCAGTACAGGCGCCACCACGGCGTCACCCGCAGCGTCTTCGGCGTCTGGCCCCACGTTCTCATTCGCGGCGGGGAAGGTCGTCGTACTCGATCCCGGCCACAACGGCGGCAACGGCCGGGACCCCCAGGCGATCAACAGGCTCGTGCCCGCCGGGCGCGGTCAGACCAAGCCCTGCAACACCACCGGCACCGCGACGAACGCCGGGTACGCGGAGCACGCCTTCAACTGGGACGTCGCACGGCTGGTCGGCAGGACGCTGGCGGACAAGGGCATCCACGTGGTCTATACCAGGGCGGACGACGCAGGCAACGGCCCGTGTGTCGACGAACGCGCCATGATCGGGAACCGGGCCGGGGCCGCCGCGGTCGTCTCGATCCACGCCGACGGCGCCGAGTCGGCGGGAGCGCACGGGTTCCACGTCTCCTATTCGAGTCCGCCGCTCAATGCCGAGCAGGGTGCCCCGTCGATTTCCCTGGCCACAACGCTGCGCGACCGGTTGCGCGCGGCCGGGTTCGGCGTCTCGAGCTACTTCGGCAAGGACGGGCTCGCGCCACGATCCGACCTGGGTGGCCTGAACCTTTCCGAACGGCCCACCGCACTCGTCGAGTGCGGCAACATGCGCGACGCCGGCGAAGCCGCGCTCATGTCCACATCGGACGGTCGACAGCGGTACGCGGACGCGATCGCCGACGGCGTTTTCGCCTACCTGTCGCGGACTTGACGGAACCTGGCGTCACGCGGATTCCACCGCTTCGGCCAGCCGGGAGCGCAGCTCCCGCGCACCCGCGAGATCGGCGTGGTTGCCCAAAGCCTTGGACACCTCCGCCAGGTCGTCGTGCGCACGTCGGGACTTCAGCGGCGCCTCCGCCTGCAGAGCCTGCTCACCGTAACGAATGCCCTGATGCGCGTCCCCCACCTTGAGTTCGAGAATGGCCAGCTTGCCCAGGGCAAAAGCTCGTCCACGAGCGTCATTCGCCGAATAGGACGCCACGGACCGGCGTAGCCGGCTGCGCGCGTCCTCGATGTGCTTACCGGTCAACGCGACATCGAGGAGAGCATGCCCGGCGTCGCCCGCCAGTTCCGCGGTGTCGAAGTAGGTGATCCAGGGCGGATCATCGTCGGGGTTCTGGTTGCCGAGGTGGTCTTCGGCGGCCAGGACCGCGCCGTAGCAGTCCTCACCGCGCCCGACCTTCGCCAACGTCCGGGCGCGCACGGTCGAGAGCATCGCTCGCACGGTCGGGGTCTGCCGGTCCTGCCGGACCTGCGCGAGTTCGATCAGGCTCAAGCCGTCGTCCGGGCGGCCTATGTACACGGCCTGGCGTGCCATGTCGGACAACACGTTCGCACGCAGACCCCAGTCGTTCGCTTGTTCCGCGCAGAGCAGCGCCAGGTTGAAATACTGGCGGGCCGCGTCGTGGTGCCCCGCGTCGAAAGCGCCCCAGCCCGCCACATCGACCAGGAAACCGACAGAACGACAGAGCGCGTTCCTGACTTCCTCGGTGGCACTGGCGTTCAACAGTCCGGTAGCCCACCTCACCTGCCCCGCGATCGAGTCCTGGCAAACGCCACCGCCGTAGAGACTCTGCAATTCTCCGAAAAACCTGATCGCGTGATCGACCTGTTCGATCTCGGTGGCACCGACACGTGCCGGGGAGTCGCCGCCGACCGCACGACCGACCGCCTCCGCTGTCGGGCTGCCAACCGCCATTCCCGCCACGGAAGCGGCCATCACCCGAAGAAACGCCTGTCGATTCACGTCGTCACTCCCTGGGTCCATCTCGGGGGTTCCACTGACAACGGTGTTCTGCTTACAGCGGGTCGAGTGGAAGCCGAGATCCGAATCGGTAGACCCGCCGAGCACCGCCCGGAGAGCACGCCGGTAGTGCTTACCCGGCCACCGGTAGACACCGCGCTCGAGCTTGCTCACGTAATCCGCGTCCATCGCGCCCGGCTTACCTGTATCACGCTCGACCTGCGCGTTCGCCAGCTCGGCCACGGTGCCTTGCGTCAATCCGGCGGCCACGCGAGCGGCCATGAGCCGACGGTTCGGCATCAGAGTCATGACCACCTCTCCGCGCACGGTCCTACTCAGAGGGTAACGCCGAAAACACGCAACGGTGTGGCCGCCGAGCAATTCACCGCCCAAATCTCCGAGTGGCCTCCGGGCCTGGTCGCCGCCATAGCCACCCACCGAACCGACGCGCATACCACCGTTCCGGACAAGGACGTGAGGCAGCAGGCTTCATCACGCGGGACCGGGAACGTGCCCCCCCGGTCCCGCGTTCCCTTCGCAGCCAGGAAAGAAGGTGGGAACGCCATGTACTTGACCCCGTGGCTGGCGGCCGGTCTCGTCGTGGTTGGCATAGTGTCCGGCATTTTCGGCTACATCGCATGGTCTTCGCGCGACACCCATTCCGAACACTCACGCCCCGAAGCGGCGAAATCGGTCCGGGTGGTGCGATCGCGAGTCCTCGGCTACCGATTGGCCGAGCGCTACGACTACAGTCCGCTCGCGCCGAACGAGCCACCCGAAAAGGAAGATCCCCCTCGGGGGAATCTTTGTCACTTATGACGGATAAGCGATCGAGCCGTTGGGTCGCACTAGTCCAGAGGGCGGGCACCGAGGTGTTCGGCGAGAAGCTTGTGCGCGACGGCTTCCGGGTCGGGGACGTCCGCCGTGGGCACTCCGCCCGGAAAGACGCCTTCGGCGCTCGCGCTTTCCTCGTCCTCCGGCTCCGGAGGCAACGGAATGTCGGGTTCGGCGGGCGCCGTCTCGCGGGCCGGGACCGGCGCGGGCTGAGCGGCTTGGCGCTGATAGGAGCGCTCAGCGGGCGCGGGCCGCTGGGGCGGATTCGGTTGCGGGCGCGGGTTCGGGCTTCCCGGCCGGGCCGAACCACCGCCGCCGCCTCCGGCGTGCACGCACCGAACCTGCCAGGTGCCACCGAGCACCTCGTGCAGGGCGGCGGCGATGAAATCGGCGTTGCGGGGCTCGGAAAGCCTGCGCGCCAAGGGTTCCGCGGTGTGGGCCAGCACCACGGTCGAGCCGTCCACGCTCTGCACGGTGGCGTTGGTGAGCATCGCCTCGGTGCTGCGGCTGGTCTTCCGGATCGCCGCCAGCAGGTCCGGCCAGACCCGGCGGACCGCGGTCGCGTCGATGGCACCGGGGGCCGCGGGCGCGGGTTCGGGCGTGGCCGGTTCCGCCGCGGCGCGCTGGGCTTGAGGCGCGGGGTGCGACGGTGCCGGGCGCTGCGGCCGCGATTGCGCGGGTCGTGCGGGGGCGGGTCGCGCTTCGGCGGGCTCCGCGGTTCGCTGGGAGGGGCGCTGGAACGTGCGGTCCGTGGAAGGCGCGGCGGAAGCCTGCTCCGCGGGGGCCGAAGTCTGGGAAGCGTCCGTGCCCACCGTGATCCGGCGCTCCAGCCGTTCGAGACGGTGGAGCATGGCGGCCTCGTCCTCGGAGACCGAGGGCAGCAACATCCGCGCGCAGAGCAGTTCCATCAGCAGCCGTGGCGCGGTCGCCCCCCGCATCTCGAGTAGTCCACTGTGGACGATCTTGGCGTAGCGGGTGAGCGTCCCGGCACCGAGCCGCTCGGCCTGCGCGGTCATCCGCTTCAGTTCCTCTTCCGGTGCGGACACCAGGCCACGGGCGACGGCGTCGGGCACCGCGCGGACCAGGATGAGGTCACGCAGCCGGTCGAGCAGATCCGAGGCGAACCGCCGGGGGTCATGCCCGGCCTCGGCGAGGCGTTCCACGGTGCCGTACACCGCGGCGGAATCCTCGACGGCGAGTCCGTCGATCATGTCGTCGATCAGGGTCACATCGGTGACCCCGAGCAGCGCGACGGCCCGCTGATAGTCGACCCCGTCGGGACCGGCGCCGGCCAGGAGCTGGTCGAGCACCGACTGGGTGTCCCGCGCCGACCCGCCGCCCGCGCGGATGACCAGCGGATACACCGCCGGGTCGACGTGCATGCCCTCGGCCGCGACGTTGCGTTCCAGCAGCTCCCGCATCGCCCCCGGCGGAATCAGCCGGAACGGGTAGTGGTGGGTACGGGAGCGGATGGTCGGCAGGACCTTGTCCGGCTCGGTGGTGGCGAAAATGAAGATCAGGTGTTCCGGCGGTTCTTCCACGATCTTGAGCAGGGCGTTGAATCCCTGCGTGGTGACCATGTGCGCCTCGTCGATGATGAACACGCGATAGCGCGACTCGGCGGGCGCGTAGAAGGCCCGATCGCGCAGCTCGCGGGCGTCGTCGACACCCCCGTGGCTCGCCGCGTCCAGCTCGGTGACATCGATGCTGCCCGGCCCCTCGGGGGCGAGCGCCCGGCAGGAGTCACACTTACCGCACGGGTCGGGCGTGGGCCCCTCGGCGCAGTTGAGGGAGCGGGCCATGATCCGGGCGCTGGAGGTCTTGCCGCAGCCTCGCGGCCCGGAGAAAAGGTAGGCGTGGTTGATCCGGCCCGCCGCGAGCGCCGTGCGCAGCGGTTCGGTGACGTGCTCCTGCCCGACGACCTCGGCGAAGGTCGCCGGACGGTACTTGCGGTAGAGAGCCAGTGCCACGACGAGAGACTACCGGCCTACCCCCGCAAACCGCCCATTGGTCCGGCACAGGCCACGTCCGCCACCTGCCTGGCCCAGTCGACCGGCGCTCACTCGCCGGGTTGCCACTCGACGCGGGCGGACCGCTCCCCACCGGTGGCGAGGAAGTCGCGGATGGCTTGCCGCACGACAGCCAGCGGTACCTCGGCATTCGGGGGGAACTCGGTGTAGTTGTCCATGAAGTAGTACACCAACGGCTCGCCCTCGCTGGGGCCGTCTCCTGTGCTGTAGACGCCCTCGGGCCAGTCCCGCCCGCTGTAGCGAAGCACCCCTCGATCACCCCTGACGCCCACGTCGAGCCCCTGTGCGTAGGGGTCACCGGCGATGTGCGCTTCCAGAAGCATCGGCGCGTGCCCGGGTGACTCGCGCCGCACCCGGTCGATCAAGGCGTCCACTTCGTCCGGCGTGCTGATCGTGACGGGAGCGTCTCCGTGTCCCTGTGCGTAATACACGGCTAAGGTAGCCACGTCGATGTCTTCCCTCCGAGATATTCACGCACGAAGCCGTCCGTACCGTAAACGGTGAGCTTGTAGCCCGCAGGCAGGATCACGGGTATCAGCGCGTCGCACCCCAGCGGGCCTTCACACGGCACGTGGTTGATCACGAGCGTGGCCGAGCGGATCCCGTTCCGACGCATGTGAGCGGCCAATTTCATCTCCACATCGGAAGCACGCAACGGAATTCGGCGTGCCTTCAGCTCCTTGAACAGCCGGATAGCCTCATCGTATTTGCCGTCCTTACCGCTTGTCTCAGCATGGACTTCACCGTTCGCATCGATCCATCGGCCATGTGTCTTTCGACCATTGAACCGCCCGATGTCCGGAGGGAGTTCGGCTCGGAGTTGTTCGATGCGTTCCGGTGTCGGGGGCCCGGCGTCCGGTTGTGGAGCGGCCGCGGTGGCGCGGGAGTCCAGGGGGCCAAGTCGGTCCAGGTAGCGACGGACGAGGGTCTCGGCGTCCACCACGGCCCGGCCGGTCGCCTCCATACTGTCGCCGGCTTCCGCCAGCAGGGCCTGCGCGTGCCCGGCTTCCGGGGCGTGCGCGCCTTCCAGAGCCTGCGTGAGGTGCTGTCGGGCCTCGTGCAGCGCCTCAGCGGCTTGGTTCAGCGCGGCACGTGCTCGGTGCGTCCGACCGAGGACACTCCGTATCCGGTTTATGGCCTCAGCCAGCGTCGACACGCGTCCGCCCCTCCCGCGGCGTGAGCGTGCCAGGAGGGCGGCAGCCGGAGGGCCCTCCCGAGGAAGTTCACCCGGTGGTGTGGCGTCACGGGGAGTGAGCGGGGTGCGGGACAAAAAGGCGGACCCCCGCACCCGTCAGAGCCTGCTTATCCTTGCTGCCTTCCGGCCCTGGGGAGGTTCACAGGGTGGACGCCGCGGGGGTCCTCCTTCAGTGTAGATCAGGACGGCAACAAGGGTTTCGTCAGGTTGTAGAGGGTGGTGCCGCCGACCGTCTCCGCGGTGTACTTCGAGGCCACCCAGGACGCGATCGACTGGGCGTCACCGCGTCCACCAGGACCTCCGAACCCGCCGCCCCGGCCACCGGAGACGTAGTAGGTGATCTCACCCTTGGCCACGTATTCCTTGAACTGGTCGAGGGTCGGCGCCGGGTCGCCGCCGTTGAACCCGCCCATCGCCATCACCGGTTTGCCCGAGTACAGCGCGAGGCCCGCGGCGACCATCGAACCGTCGGCCGCGGCCGACCACTTGGTGCCGGTCGCCCGGAGCTTGGCAAGGACCTGGGCGTTCGGTTGGCCGCCACCGAACCCGCCGAAGCCACCGAGCCCGCCCGGACCACCGCGAGTCTCACCGGGGCCACCGCGAGTCTCACCGAACCCACCGCCGCGAGTCCCGCCGAACCCGCCACCGCCAGGGCCCCTTGCCGCGGCGCCGGCGGGACCGGAGACGGGCGTCCCACCGGAGTGCCCGATGCTCGCGGTCGCCACCGCGTAGGCGGAAGTCGCGAGCATCCCGGTGACGATCCCGGTGACCGCGAGCACGACGCCCACCCGGCGGATGCGATCGATCCCGACCAGGAGACCGAGGACCACCAGCGCGGTGAGCACCAGGATCAGGTACCGCAGCCAGGGCAGCCACGACGCTGTCCGGTCCAGCAGGATGAAGCCCCACACTCCGGCGGACGCGGCCATCAACGCGAGTACCACGCGTGCGGAGTAGTTGCGCCTGCCGCGCCACAGTTCCACCGTGCCGATACCGATCAGGCCGGCGATCCCGGGCGCGAGCGCCACCGCGTAGTACGGGTGCACGATGCCGCTCATAAAGCTGAAAACGGCCGCCGTGACAACGGTCCAACCGCCCCACAACAGCAGTCCGGCCCTGGTGCGGTCGGTGCGGGGGAACGAGCGAGTGAACCAGAGGCCCGCCACGAGCGCGATCAAGGCGGCGGGCAGCAACCACGAGACCTCCGTCCCGAAGGACTGCCCGAACATGCGCCCCAGTCCGGACTGGCCACCGAAAGCGGCGCCGCCACCGGGACCACCTCCACCGAAGGGCTGGCCGCCACCGGTGATTTCCCGCGCGATGTCCCGCCCGGCACCCTCACGTCCGGCGGCTGGTCCACCGCCGCCGAAACCGCCCCGGTTACCGAAGATACGGCCCAAACCGTTGTAGCCCAAGGCAAGTTCGAGCGCGCTGTTGGTCGTCGAACCACCGATGTAGGGACGGCTCGACGCCGGCCACAAGGCCACGACCGCCACGTACCACCCAGCCGAAACCAGAACCGCGGCCCCTGCGGCGCATACCTGCGCCAGCCGCTTTCCCAGTCCGGCCGGCGCGCACACCAGGTACACCAGCACGAACGCGGGAAGCACCAGGAACGCCTGCAGCATCTTGGCGACGAAGCCGAAACCGATCGCCGTTCCGGCCAGCACCAGCCACCAGGTGCCTGCCTTTTCCAGTGCCCGCACGGTGAAATAGGCGCCCAGCGTGAGCAACAGCACCAGAAGGGCGTCGGGGTTGTTGAACTTGAACATCAGCGCGGCGACCGGTGTCAACGCGAGCACCGCGCCGGCCAGCAGCCCGGCGGCGGGACCGTTGGTACGACGGACCGTCAAATAGACCAGACCCACCGACCCCACCCCGCACAGCGCGTTCGGGGCCAGCATGCTCCAGCTGGAGAATCCGAAGATCCGCGCGGACAACCCCATCAGCCACATGGCCGCCGGGGGCTTGTCCACGGTGACGACGTTCCCGGGGTCGAGCGAACCGAAGAACAGGGCCTTCCAGTCCCAGGTACCCGCCTGCACGGCCATCGCGTAGAAGTCGTTGGCGTAGCCGGAAGCGCTGAGATTCCAGAAATACAGTCCGGCGGTCGCGAGCAGCAGAACGGCCACCGCGGGCCGGACCCACCGCGGCCGCTCGCCGGTCCCAGGGGTGGCCGTCGGGCCGGTCCCCGAACTCATCACGGGCGGCACGAACGTAGTGGTCATGGGTAGTGCTTTCTCCTAACGATTCTTCCGGAAGACCCAGTTGCGCAACAAAAGGAAGCGCAGCAACGTGGCCACGAGGTTGGCGAGGACGAGCACGACGGGCTCGGCGACCCGGCTCGCCCCGGTGTATCCGTTGAGCAGGGCGAGTGAGCCGCTGGTGAGCGCGAGGCCGAGACCGAACACGATCAGGCCCTCGAACTGGTGCCGTCCGGCGTCCTTCCTGCCGCGCACGCCGAAGGTGAACCGGCGATTGGCCGCGGTGTTCGCGACCGCGGTCACCGCCAGCGCGACGAAGTTCGCCGCCTGCGCTCCCATTCCCAGGCGCAGCAACAGGAACAGCGCGAGGTAGGCGAGTGTGCTGGTGACACCGATGGCGGCGAATCGCACCAGCTGGGTGGCGAGCCTCGGCGGCACGCCGGGAGCGGACACGCTGATCGGCGCGCGTCCGAGCTGTGCGCGGATTTCCCTCAACGGCAGGGTTCCGGTGGTGAACGCCTTCAACATCCGTGCGACTCCCTTGAGGTCGGCGGCGGCCGTCGCGACGATCTTGACCGACGACGCCGGATCGTCGATCCAGTCCACCGGGACTTCGTGGATTCGCAACCCGGTGCGCTGGGCGAGGACGAGCAGTTCGGTGTCGAAGAACCATCCGGTGTCCTCCACCAGCGGCAGCAACCGCCGGGCCACGTCGGCGCGGATGGCTTTGAAGCCGCACTGGGCGTCGGAAAACCGGGCGGCCAGCGTGCCGCGCAGAATCAGGTTGTAGCAACGGGAAACGAACTCGCGCTTCGGTCCGCGCACCACTCGAGCGCCCCGGGCCAGGCGCGATCCGATGGCCAGGTCGGAATGTCCGGAGATCAGCGGGGCGACCAGCGGGAGCAGGGCCGCGAGGTCGGTGGACATGTCGACGTCGAGGTAGGCCAGCACCTGGGCGTCCGAAGCCGACCACACGGCGTTGAGCGCGCGGCCGCGGCCCTTCTCGTCGAGATGGCAGACGGCCACTTCGGGGAGGTCGGCGGCGAGCCGGTGGGCGATCGCGAGCGTGTGGTCGGTGCTCGCGTTGTCGGCGATCGTGATGCGGAACGGATAGGGAACAGCGTCGGTGAGATGGGCGTGCAGTCTTCGCACGCACCCTGCCAGGTCGTTTTCTTCGTTGTAGACGGGGATGACCACGTCCAGTACGGGGGTCGAGCCGCTTTCCGATGAGCGGCCCCGCGGCGCCGCGGGGGAAGCGTCTGCCGAGGTCGTCATGGTGGACACGATGTCGGGCCGGGATGTGGTCACCATAAGGGTCACCTGTGCGGAGGCTGTGAGCGTGTTCCCATAGCGGACAAAGGGGTTGATCCAGGTGGAGCGAGCCCGGCAAGATCGCGGAGCCGGGCCCCGGCGATGAGGTTTCGCCGCGCTGATGCGCACCTGCTGCCGCCCCGGATCCGGTTCCTCTGGCATCACGTTGGGCCGAACGTGGTTCTGCGAGGCAAGGTCCACGGCCCGCTCGACTGTGAGGACCTAGGCCCGGAGCCTCGCTCCGGGGGACGGTGAGGCGGAGAGGGTGAAGGCCGGGAACCGCACGGTGAATTCGGTGCGCCCGGGCCTGCTCGCCACCCCGACCTGACCGTTGTGCGCCGCCACCACCGCGGCGACGATCGCCAATCCCAGCCCCGTGCTGCCTGCCGCCCTGGACCGCGAGGTGTCGCCTCTGGCGAAGCGCTCGAACACTTCGGGTAGCACTTCGGGAGGAATGCCGGGCCCGTTGTCTTCGACCGTCAACGTGACCTGCCCCCGGGTGCTGAGGAGTTTCGTGGTCACCTCGGTACCGGGCGGGGTATGGGTACGCGCGTTGGTGAGCAGGTTGGTCACGACCTGGTGCAACTGGTTCGCGTCGCCGAGGACCGTGACCTCCTCGGGCGGCGCGTTCAGCAGCCAGCGGTGGTCCGGCCCCGAGACGTGCGCGTCGGCGACCGCGTCGGCCACCAGCCGGGCGAGGCCGACGGGTTCGTAGACGCGATGGCGTCCGGCGTCGAGCCGGGCGAGCAGCAGCAGTTCCTCGACCAGCTTCGTCATCCGGGCCGACTCGGACTCCACCCGGCCGATGGCGAAGGCGACGTCGGGCGGCACCGCGTCCCCGCTGCGACGGGTGAGTTCGGCGTAGCCACGGATCGCGGCCAGCGGGGTGCGCAGTTCGTGGCTCGCGTCCGCGACGAACTGGCGGACCCGGTTCTCGCTTTCGTGCCGGGCCGCGAGCGCGGCGTCGACGTGTCCGAGCATCCGGTTGAACGCGACGCCGACCTTGCCGATTTCGGTGCGGGGATCGGCGTCGACTTCGGGCACCCGGACCGAAAGCGCCACCTCGCCCTTGTCGAGCGGCAGTTCGGACACCTGCGCCGCCGTGTGGGCCAGCCGGTCCAGCGGGCGCGTGGTGCGGCGGAAGGTGACGGCACCGACCGCGCCCGCGACCAGCAACGCGCCCAGCGCCACCCCACCGAACACGAGCGCCAGTTGCCACCGGGTCGCCGAGACATCCGCGAGCGGCAAGCCGGTGATGGTGACCCCGCCGTCCGGATCGCGCACCGACACCAGCCGGTAGTCCCCGAGCTGCCCACCGAGGTCGAGGGTGTACTTGTGGCTGTCCGGAGGCAACGCCGACAGCTGCTTGACCTGCTCCTGCGACACCGGATCGAACGGCTCGCCCCGGACCGACTGGCTCGGACCCAGTTTGAGCACGCCGGCGGCGATCACGCCATCGGACGAGACGTGCATCGCGAGCGTGCCCGCGCCCTGCCCGAAGACCCGGAGCGCGTCCGGGGGCGGAGCGCCGGGAAAACCCGTGAAACCGGGCGGCCCGCCCGGCCGCGACGGCGCGTGCTGACCCCGTTCGCTCGCGGCGGTGAGCCGGTCGTCGAGCTGATGGAGAAGGAACCGGCTCAGCGCCACCTCGGTCGAAATCCCGACGACCAGGCAGACCAGTGCCAACAGGAAGATGAGCTGCGCGATCAGCTTTCCGCGCAGCGACAACGGGAACAAGCGGCGGCGGCGGTCACGCGGCCTGTCGTCAGGCCGGCTTGAGAACATACCCCGCGCCACGTCTGGTGTGGATCATCGGCTCCCGGCCGGCGTCGATCTTCTTGCGCAGGTAGGAAATATAGAGTTCGACGATGTTGGCCTGTCCGCCGAAGTCGTAGCTCCACACGCGGTCGAGGATCTGGGCCTTGGACAGCACGCGTTTGGGATTGCGCATCAGGAACCGGAGCAGTTCGAACTCGGTCGCGGTGAGGGAAATCCACTCCCCGCCGCGGTGCACCTCGCGGCTGTCCTCGTCGAGCGTCAGATCGCCGACGGTCAACGTCGATCCCGCGCCTGCCGAAACCACGTGGGACCGGCGCAGCAGCGCGCGCAACCGCAGGACGACCTCCTCGAGGCTGAACGGCTTGGTCACGTAGTCGTCGCCGCCCGCGGTCAACCCGGCGATCCGGTCTTCCACCGCGTCCCGCGCGGTGAGGAACAAAACCGGAAGGTTCGGGGCTTCCGTGCGTAGCCTGGAGATGACCTCGAGGCCGCTGAAATCCGGCAGCATCACGTCGAGCACGACCGCGTCCGGCCGGAATTCCCGGGCCACCCGGACCGCTTCCATGCCGTTCTCCGCACTGCGGATTTCCCAGCCTTCCATGCGCAGTGCCATGGAAACGAGTTCGGCGAGCGACCTTTCGTCGTCGACAACAAGGACACGCACCGGGGAACCGTCGGGGCGCCGCAGGTCGGCCCTGCCCCGCCCGGAGGTGGCTTTCGTCGACGTCATAGTTGCATCTTCGCCCGCGCGAGTGGGACTTGGCTGTGTAGTTCCTTTGTGTTTCCTGAGAGAACGCTTTCAGTGCACAGGATTGGCCCATCGTGTACACAGCGAGGCCACAGGCGGTTCCTCGAACCTGGCGAAGGACCACAGCATGGCACGAAAGAGGAACCGATGAGCACCGAGTCGACGACCACCGAGCAAGCTCCCCAAGCCTGGGGCGACCCACGACCGCCTTCACCGAAGTGGTCCGGCCGGAAGATCGCGGTGGCCGCCGCCGTCGCGGTCGCCATCGCCGCCTCGGGCGCGGCCGTGATCTACGCCGGAACCTCGTCGAACAGTGCCCAGCAGAGCACGCCCGCCGGTGGGATCGGCCAGGGACCTTTCCCCGGCTTCGCGGGCGGATTCGCGGGCGACGCGCTGCACGGCGAGTTCACCGTTTCCTCCGACGGCGGATACCTCACCGAACGCATGCAGACCGGGACGGTCAGCGCGTCGAGCGCGAACTCGGTCACCGTGAAGAGCGAAGACGGTTACACGCAGACCTACGCCATCGACTCCGCGACCGAGAAGCAGGGAAACCTGACCGACGGGAGCGCGGTGACCGTGATCGCGAAGGTGCCCACCGGCTCGGGCACGGCCACCGCGCTGAGCATCAGCGATGCCGACGCCGGGCCAGGCGGAGCCGGTGGCTTCCCCCGAGGCGGCCCGCCCGGGTTCGGGGGCTGATCCCCTTTCCTCCGGTTCCGCTTAGCAGGACTGGAGGTTGTGCCAGTCTGGTCGCGTGCGGAATGTCAGCGGCGCTCTGGCGCGGCAGTCGATGCTCGTCGCCGGGGTGTGCGTGGTCACCGATGGCGGGCAGTTCCTCATCCTCGGGCCGCCGCTGACCGGCTGGCGGCCCTGGGCGCTGCTGGTCGCGACCGTGATCGCGAACGCCGCCCTGGCTCTCCCGGCGCGGTGGTCCGGGGCGGTGCTGGTCGGCCATGCCGCGCTGACGACTGTCGGGCCGGTGTTGGGGCTCGGTATCCGCGCGGACGATGCCGGGCTGCTGATCGCCGGGTACCGGGCGGGTGCCTGGCTGGGAACTCGCTCGGCCGCGGTGGCGCTCGCCGCGTTGATGGCCGCGCTGGTGGCCAGCCCGATCCTCGCCGGTAACCGCGTCGGTCACGACTGGCGACTGCTCGTCCTGTATGTGCTGATGCGCGGTCTGCTGCCCTGGCTGGTCGGCCGGTACACCACCGCTCGCCGCGCCTACCTGGCCGATCTGGAACAACGCGAAACCGAGGCCGTGCGCCGCGCGGTCATCGAAGAACGCGGTGCCATCGCCCGCGATCTGCATGACGTGATTTCCCACCACGTCAGCGCGATCGGGATCCACGCGGGCGCGGCCCGTCTCGCGCTGGCGGGCCAGGACGCTGACGGCCCGGTGCCGCGGTCGCTGAGCGCGGTGGAAAAGGCGAGTCGCTCGGCGATGTCCGACCTGCACCGGCTGCTCGATCTCCTGCACGGACAGTCCCCCGAGGCGCTCCAGCCCGGCCTGAACGACCTCTGCGATCTGCTGCACGGACTTCCCGCCCGCCTGGTCGTCCACGGCAAAGCCCGGGAACTGCCGCCGTCGCTCGAGATCGCGCTCTACCGGATCGCGCAGGAAGCGCTGACCAACGCGCTGCGGCACGGGGACGGCGGAAGTATCGAGGTGGAACTCGCCTACACCGACAACGAGGTCGCGTTGACGGTCACGAACACAGTGCCGCGCGAGGCCAGGCAGAACGGCGAACGACATCATGGGCTGGCCGGCATCCGGCGGCGGGTGACGTTGTACGGCGGCAAGCTCGGCTACGGGCCGGAAGACGGCCGTTGGCGGCTCACCGCCTCATTCCAGCTCGAGGGGGAACCGACTGTGCCGATCGTTACCAACCCGACCACAGCCACGGCGGAAACGGGTCTCTGCAAGCGGTGCGGTTACGGACCGTCTCCGCCTGCTTTTGGTCGGATTGGTAAATGGCAGCCGAGATGAACGACGCGACGGCACTCACCGTCATGCTCGCCGACGACCACGCGCTGTTCCGCTCGGGATTGCGCGCGGTGCTCGACACCCAGCCCGATCTCGACTGCGTGGCCGAAGTCGCCGACGGCCGGGCCGCGGTCGCCGAGGTTAACCGGCTGCGCCCCGACGTCGCCGTGCTCGACGTGCGGATGCCGAAGCTGGACGGCCTCGCCGCGACCGAGGCGATTCTCGCCATGCCGGGCAACAAGACCAAGGTGCTCGTGCTGACCACCTACGACTCCGACGACTACGTCTACCGTGCGCTGCGGGCGGGGGCGAGCGGCTTCCTGCTGAAGAACGTGCCGCCGGAAGAGATGATCTCGGCGCTGCGGGTGGTGGCCCGAGGGGACGCGCTGATCGACCCGTCCGTGACGAGCCGGCTGATCTCTCGGTTCGCCACCAGCATCCAACCGCCGGTCCTCCCGCCCGAACTGGAACGACTGACCTCGCGGGAACGGGAAGTCCTCTCCCTGATCGCGCACGCGCGCAGCAACGCCGAAATCGCCGCCGAACTGAACGTCGGCGAGGAAACCGTGAAAACGCACGTCTCCCGCGTGCTGGCCAAACTCGGCCTGCGCGACCGTGTGCACGCGGTGGTTTACGCCTACCGGCACGGCCTCGCGCGGCCCTGACCTGTCCCGGGGATCGTCTCCCCCGTAAGAGGGATCGCCGGTCCCCCCGCGACGTGACGAAAACCCGGGCTCGGCTCGATACCTTCGGTCACGATGAAAACCAGGGGGTTTCGCGTCGCGGTGATCGTGCTGTCCTGCGCGTTCGCGGCCGTTTTCCTGCCCGTGCCCGCGTCGGCCGACAGCGCGCCCACCGGTGGTGACCTGCACATCGCGCAGACGCTCGGTGATCGGGACCTGACCGTGGTGATCCGGCGGGTCGACGGCGTGCCAGGACCGCTCCCGGTCGAGGTGGTCACGCATGCCGGCACCGCGCCCGGCACCCTCGGGCTGCGCGCGTTCCCGGTCGAGGGGGACGGAAACAGCACGGCTTCGCTGGTACTCGGGGTGCTCCCGGGCTCGTACCCGGCCACGCTCTCGGTGGACCGGCCGGGCCCGTGGGAACTGGCGATCGACGATGGCCGCGAGGTCGCACGGATCCCGTTCGTGGTGCCCGCCCGCGTGGTGCCCCCGTGGGAGAAGGCGGCCTACGGAGGATTCGTCGCGGCCGGATTGTTCCTGCTGGTCGCGTTGGTGACCGCCCTGCGCGCCAGACGCACTTGGCTCACCCTCGTGCCGGGCGCGGGCGTGGTGGCCGCGGTCGCGGTCGGCATCACCGCGGCCGTGCTGTCCGCGAGCACACCACCCCCGCCACAACCCGGGCCTCAACTGGATCCGACCGGTGCGGACGTCGCCGACCCGTACGCCATCGTCTCCTCGTTATCCACAATGGACTTTTCCCGGCCCCCGGTGAACCTCGTGGTGACCTCCGACGCCGTCGCGGGTGCCAGTGGTGAGGTGGAACTGGCCTTCACGGACGGCTCGACCGGGCGTGGCGTGGACGACCTCCTGGTGCACGACAACGCCTTCGTGCACCTGGTGATCATCGGTCCGTCGGGCGAACTCTGGCACCTGCACCCGGTTCGCGTCGCGGCGGGTCGCTACCGGGTGCGACTGAACCCACCCGAGCCCGGCGAGTACGCGGTCGCGGCCGAGATCGCCCGCCGCGGTGGCGGCGTGCAACTGGTCCGTGCGAGGTTGGATGTCCGCCCGGGCGGACGAAGCGTCTTCCCGGCCACCGTGCAGGCAGAGGTCCGGACCACCGTGGCCGGCGCCGGAAGCCCGAGCACGATCACCGCGCACTTCACCGGACCGGCCGATCTCCAGCCGTGGCTGGGCATGCTGGGCCACCTGATCGCCGTCGGCCCGCTCCCCGGCGACGCCGACCTGGGCACGGCCGCCCTCGCGGCACCGGTGTGGGCACACGCGCACGCGATGTTCCCGGCCACGCCCGGCGCGGTGGGAGGCCAGCCCGACGAGACGGTCGCGGCCTACGGGCCGGATGTCTCCTTCACCTACACCTTCCCGCTGCCCGGCCGGTACCGGCTCTGGATCCAGGCCGAGCGCGGCTACG
Source organism: Amycolatopsis pigmentata (assembly GCF_042684065.1). Classification (NCBI taxonomy): domain Bacteria; kingdom Bacillati; phylum Actinomycetota; class Actinomycetes; order Pseudonocardiales; family Pseudonocardiaceae; genus Amycolatopsis; species Amycolatopsis pigmentata. The sequence continues at coordinate 466,398 of NZ_JBHUKR010000007.1, forward strand.
CCGTGCTGACCGTGCCGGTGACCGTCGAGGTGCTCCAGAAGGGGGCCGGGGAATGACAAGGCGCCGAATTCTCGTCCTGGCACCCGCGGTAGTGGTGCTCGCGGCCGTGCTGGCGTTCCTCTTTTGGCCGTCCGGCGGTGGCCCCTCGGTGGCCCAGGCTTCGGGCCGTCTCTACCAGGTGCGCCTCACCGTGGACGAGCCCCGCCTGGGCGCGGGCGTCCTGACTCTCGACGTAACACCGTCCACTGTGGACACTGTCACGGTCGAGCCGGTGATGCCGCAGATGGGACACGCGCTCTCGCCGGTGCCCACGACCGAGACGGCGCCGGGTGCGTACCGGGCCGAAACCACGTTCCCGATGGTGGGGCAGTGGGAGATCACCGTGGCCCTGCACGGTCCTTCCGGTGCCGACCAGGTCGTCATTCCGTTGCTGGTCAAGGGATAGGAGAAGAATGGATCTCACTGCGAACCGGGGGGCCGTCACCACGACGGCCCGAGCGCGAGGGATGCCGGCGGCGCTGACGCTGCTGGCCGCCACGGTGATCTCCCTGGTCGGGCTGACCTGGGACATCCAGTGGCACAACGACGTCGGCCCGGACACCTTTTTCACCCTGCCGCACCTGTTCCTCTATTCGGGCAGCGCGATCGCCGGGTTCGTCAGCCTCGGGGTGGTGCTCGCCACGACCGCCGCGCAGCGGGCCGGCCGCGCGGTCGATCCGATCGTCGGCGGGCGCGCGATCCGCACCCTCGGCGTCTTCGCCGCCCCGGCCGGCTATCTGCTGTCCGGCGCGGGCGCCGCGTCGTTCCTGATCTACGGGCTGTGGGACCAGTGGTGGCACGGGCTGTACGGGTTCGACGCGGTGATCAACTCCCCGCCGCACATCGGGCTGTTGCTGTCGGCCACGGTGACGATGGCGGGCACCATCATGGTGTTCGCCGCGGCGCGGTCGGAGCGCTGGGGCCGGATCGGCACGCTGGGGGCGCTGGCCATCCTGCTCACCTTCAGCATGGTGACCGTCCTCGGGCTCAAGGACCTCGACGGCACCGTGAGCTGGACCAACGCGGCGAGCGGCTTCCTGTCCGTGCTCCTGGTGATGGTCGGCGCAGGTTTCCTCGGCCGTCCCGGCGGGGCGGTGGGCACCGCGATCATGGTCGGCGTCATCCAACTCGCGTTCTGGTGGTTCTCGCCATGGGCCGCGCGCGCCTACGCCGGCGCGGTCGGCCTGCCGATGCGTGACTACGTCTTCGTCGTGCCCGTGCTGCCGGCGCGGGTACCGATGTGCCTGATCGTGGTGGCGCTGCTCATCGAAGGCGCGCTCGTCCGGGGCCGGGCGTCCCGATGGGCCCCGGTACTGGCCGGCGCGCTCGGGTCACTGGTCGTGGCCGTGTGTGCCGCGTTCCAGTCGGCCTGGATCTACGCCGGGCCCGGGCCGAGGCTGATGGAGGAGGTCACGACCGGCGTGGCCGGCGCCGTGCTGGGACTGCTCGCCGGTTTCCTCGGCTGGCGTTTCGGACGGATGCTCCGCCTGGTCTCGCCGCCGCGGCCGGGGGAACTCGAAGGGGAGGCAGCATGAAAACGCGCCGGATCGGAAAGGTCGCCGCGGTCATGCTCGCCGTGCTGGGGCTGACGCTGACCGCCACCCCCGTGGCGGCCGCGTACGAGCCGGTGAACGTCGTGCACACCGAACGGGTCCAGGCCGGCCCGTACGGGCTGACGGTCGGGTTCAGCACGTGGCCGCTGCGGGCGCTGCAGTCGCTGGACTTCACGTTCGCCCCGGACGGCGGGATAGACGAGTTGTCGGGAACGCTGACGCAAATTCGTCCGGACGGCCGCGCGGGCCGGCGCCCGCTGGCACGGCACCCACGGAAGCGGGATGTCTGGGGTCTGGACGTGTACTCGCTCAAAACCTCGGGGGACTGGACCTTCCGGTTCGAGATCGACGGTCCGCAGGGACACGGTAGCGGGGAATTGAGCCGTCTCGCGGTGCTTCCACAGCCGGGGCCCCCGCTGTCGCTGGGCTGGTCGATCAGCGTGCTGCCGCTGGTCGGACTGGCCGTGTTCCTCGCGGTGGCCTGGCGGCGCACGAAGTCCCAGGTGGCCGGTACAACCCCGGCCACCTGAGAACGAACGCCGTCAATATCACACGAAAGTCGTTAATCAGCTCAGGACAGGAGGTCGAACTGGCCGGCCTTCACGCCGGCCAGGAAGGCCTCCCACTCACCCGTGTCGAAAACGAACACCGGGCTCGCCGCGAGCTTCGTGTCGCGCACGCCCACGAGGCCCGCGGTGCCGGTGTTGACTTCGACACAGTTTCCTCCGTTGGGCTCACTCGCGAAGGATTTGACCCACTTTCCCTCTTCGAAAAGACTTCCCGCGGTGCTGGGGTCGTAAGCCCGCGGGTGCGGACGTTCCGCCATGGGTGCTACCTCCGTGCGTGCTTGGCAGCTCGTCTGACATGGGCAAACGAGCCACCCCCCGACTTTCACGTCAACCCTCGTGGGGCCAGCCGGGTGATCCAAGACTTGACCACTCGACAGCAGGATTATTCCAGTAGTAGGATTAATCTCCCCGGCCGGGTGGCAGGTTCACCGAACCACCGGCCAGGGCCACAGGCAACAACCTCACGGGGGAGGTGTCCCGTGCTCGCAGCAGACACGGCCGCGGCACCCGCCGGGTTCGGCCATCGGCCACCCGGCGCGGTCCAGACCACGCCGTTGCCGTTCGTGATCGTCGGCAGCGTCAACGGACGTCAGACGGCTACGAGCGCGGCGACCCCTGCCGACGCACTCGAGGAGATGCTCGGCTGGCTCCGGCTCGACGAAAACGCCTCCGCCGTGTGGTACCTGCGCGAAGACTGGCCCGGCACCCTGCTCGCGATCGGCAGGCCCGCACCGGGCCTGGTCGGCGAGACCCGGCGCTGCGCACACCTTTTCCCCCTTCGCCCGGGAATGCTGTTGTACGGCTCCATAGTCGCGCATTGCGGGACCGAGCTCCACCTTCCGGATATCGAATGGCTGAACCTGGGCGCGGGAATGCCCTGTGAATGCTGCCTCGCGTTGTCCGAACCCGCCCAATGTCACCTGGAGGGACAATGACCGTCAGAATCGGGGACGCCGAAGGAATCGGCCGCTGGCCCTCCGCCCGTGAACACATCGCGCGCGAGCTGGCCGACGAGGCCGAACGCGCGCCGATGCGCACGAACTTCCGGCCACACCGGCTGGTCCGCCGGTTGTCCGCGCGAGCGTTGAGCAGGATCAAAGACTGAAAGCGCTTTCCGAAATCTTTCCGGGGCGTGGCCGCTGAAACCGGCTACGCCCCCATCTTCACGCGGTAGAAATCGGCCATGTCTTTGAGGAACTCCCGGGTCTCCTGACGTTCGAGAGCCGCGCCGCGCAGCCGGTCCCAGGCGTCCACGAAAAGCTGGAAGTCCTTCTGGTCGTCCAGGTAGATGCCGCCCGCAGAATGTTCGATGTAGACGAAATCCCTGGTGCGGTCGGGAAACCGCATGATGGTGAAGTCGTTGGGCACCGCGGCGAGCCGGGCGTCGAATCTGAGCACGTGGATGTAGACCCGCTGGCGGCGGTCGAGTTCCATCAGATGCTCGATCTGGTCCAGCATCACCGCCGGGGCGTCGCCACCCGGAGCCCTGCGCAGCGCGGCTTCGCTGAGGATGAACCGGTAGTACGGCGGCTGCGCCTGGTCGAAGACGGCCTTGCGGTCCAGCCGGTTGCGGACCAGGGAGGTCACGTCGGTGGCGCCGAACTCGGTGAACCGCTTGAGCATGTAGTGCTCGGACTGCAGCGGTCCCGGGATCCGCTCACCGTGCCAGGTCATGATCTCCACGGCGGCCGGTTCGAGATCGGTGAAGGTGCGGAACCAGTGCGGCACCACCGACCGGTACCCCGACCAGTGGCCGCGCTGTCCGGCCGCGGCGCGAGCCAGGTTCATCAGCGCCTCCGACTCGTCACCGTTGACGCCGAAGGCGTCCAGCATGGCCCGTACATCGCCGAGTTTGACGCCCACCGCGCCGGATTCGATCTTGTTGACCTTGCCCTGGGTACACCCCAGGACCTCGGCGACCTGCTGCTGCGTCATCTTCGCGGCGGTCCGCGCGTGCCGGAGTTCGTTCCCGAGTTGCTTGCGACGGGATGTGACGGTGCTAGCCATCGCGCATACCCCTGGCCGCTCCCGTTGACTCGTTCATGATCGCAATCCGTCGACTTTACCCTGTTCACGCACAGGATAGCCATGGTAACCGGCGGACGGTTGCCGGGGAAACAGCCTCGGCGCGCAGTTACACGGCCGTTCAACAGGCAGGCCACATGGGTCGCGCTAGGGTGACGACAGGGCCCGAGACGGGAAGGCAGGCAAGTGAGCACGAAGGCGAGCATCGGGGTCACCGGACTGGCGGTCATGGGGCGGAACCTCGCCCGCAACCTGGCCCGTCACGGGCACATCGTCGCGCTGCACAACCGTTCCGAGCAGCGGACGCGGGATCTCGTGGAGCAGTTCGGCGACGAAGGACAGTTCATTCCGGCCTACTCCGCGCGGGAGTTCGTCGATTCACTCGAACGGCCGCGTCAAGTGGTCATCATGGTCAAAGCCGGGGCACCCACCGACGCGGTGATCGAGGAGTTCGCGCCGCTGCTGGAAAAGGGCGACGTCATCGTCGACGCGGGCAACGCGCACTTCGCGGACACCCGCCGGCGCGAGGCCGCCCTGCGGGAGCGTGGTCTGCACTTCGTCGGCACCGGAGTGTCCGGCGGCGAAGAGGGCGCTCTGCACGGGCCGAGCATCATGCCCGGCGGCTCGAAGGAGTCCTACGCGTCGCTCGGTCCACTGTTCGAGGACATCTCGGCCAAGGTGGACGGTGTGCCGTGCTGCACGCACATCGGCCCGGACGGCGCGGGGCACTTCGTCAAGATGGTGCACAACGGCATCGAGTACTCCGACATGCAGCTGATCGCCGAGTCCTTCGACCTGCTGCGCGGCGCGCTCGGCTACGAACCGGCGCAAATCGCCGAGGTGTTCCGGACCTGGAACACCGGCAGGCTGGACTCGTACCTGATCGAGATCACCGCCGAGGTCCTCGCGCACACCGACGCCGCGACCGGCAAGCCGTTCGTCGACATCGTCGCGGATCAGGCGGAGCAGAAGGGCACCGGCCGGTGGACCGTGCAGATCGGCCTTGATCTCGGCGTGTCCATCAGCGGCATCGCCGAGGCCGTGTTCGCGCGTTCGTTGTCCGGCAGTGTCGGACTGCGCGAGGCAGGCCGCGGCCTGCCCGGCCCGACGCGAGCACCGCTCTCGGGTGCCGCCGCGGAAAGCTTCGCCGACGACGTCGAGCGGGCGCTGTACGCGTCGAAGATCGTGGCCTACGCCCAGGGGTTCAACCAGATCCAGGCCGGCGGGGCGGAATACGGCTGGGACATCGACCTCGGCGCGGTCGCCTCGATCTGGCGGGGAGGCTGCATCATCCGGGCGAAGTTCCTCGACGACATCCGCGCCGCCTACGCCGCCGAGCCCAAGCTGCCGACCCTGCTGACATCGGGTGACTTCCGCAAGGCGGTCGACGAGGCACAGGATTCCTGGCGGTCCGTGGTGTCCACGGCCGTGCGGCTCGGCATCCCGACCCCGGGCTTCTCCACCGCTCTCGCCTACTACGACGGCCTGCGCGCCGAGCGCCTGCCCGCCGCCCTGGTCCAGGGTCAGCGGGACTTCTTCGGCGCCCACACCTACCGGCGGACCGACCGCGACGGCTCGTTCCACACCGCCTGGGCCGCCGAAGGCCGCCCCGAGTCCCCGGCCTGATCGGGAGGAAGGAGTGTTTACTACGAAACATCCGTAGTAAACACTCCTTCCTCCACTTCCCGGCCCCGACGAGCGTCACCCCCGCTTGGACTTGAAGACGGCGAGGAGGCTGTCGATCTCTTCGTCCACGATGTCCTTGGTGAGGCCGAGTTCGGTGAGCACCTCGTAGGCGGGCCCCTCGCGCTGGTCGATGAGGCCGAGCAGGATGTGCTCGGTGCCGACGTAGTTGTGCACCAGCCGCAACGCTTCGCGGACGGTCAACTCCAGCGCCTTGCGGCTCCGCGCGCTGAACGGGATGCGTTCGGGCAGGTCGTCCACGCCGGGCGGCAGCAGGGCCGACACGCGCTTGCCGACCTCGGTCACCGACCCGGCATGTTTCTCGATGATCTTCGCCGCGATCCCGTCCGGCTCGCCGAGGAGGCCGAGCAGGAGGTGGATGGTGTCGATCTGATCGTTGTTGACGCCACGAGCGGCCCGCGCCGCGTGTTCCACCACGTTGCGGGCGCGCGGGGTGAAACGGCTGAAGTCCGCGTGCCCGGAGGAGGCGAAGAACTCCTTGGGGACGAAGCGTTTCTGCGCTGCCTGTTTGGAGACGCCCATGCTCGTGCCGATTTCGGTCCAGGACGCGCCGGACCGGCGGGCCTGGTCGACGAAATGACCGATCAGATGGTCGGCCACCTCGCCGACCTGCTCGGCCACCAGCACGGCGTCGGAGAGCTGCTGAAGCGGGTCCGAGCCGGGCGTCTGGCTCTTCACCGACTCGATCAAGTCGTCAAGACGAACTGGAATGCTCATGGTGATTCCTTATCTTTGTTCGCGAGCTGCGCGCCCCCGCGATCGTTCAGATTCCTTCGCGATTCGCGCCCGCAACCTGGTCGACGGGGCATCGATGCCATGCGTCAACCATAGGTTGACGATAGCGGATCGTCAACCATAGGTTGACGATCGTCAGACTGGAGCCTGCCAGTCGCCCGAAGGACCAACGGGTTGTCCCAGCGCCTTCGGAGCGCCGAGCGAGCGCGAAATCCCCCGGGCCGCGGCGCGCACCGCGGGCACCAGGACGCGGGGGTCGGTGCCCTCCACCGGAACCACGATGGAGATCGCGGCGACCGCGGTGCCGTCGGGGCCGAACACCGGCGCCGCCACCGAGACCGAGATCAGTTCCACCTGCCGGTCGCTGATGACGAACCCGTCACGGCGGATGCCGGCCAGCACGCGCCGAAGCTGCTCCGGAGCGGCGATCGTCTTCGGGGTGTAGGTCTTCAACGGCCCCGAAAGCACTTGTTCCTGCACCTCGGGCGAGGCGTAGGCGAGCAGAACCAAACCGACACCGGTGGCGTGGGCCGGAAACCGGCCACCGACCCGGGACACCACGTTCACCGCGTTACGGCCGGAAATCCGTTCGATGTAGACGACATCGGGCGCATCGAGCACCGCGAGCTGGACGTTTTCGTGCGTCGCCTCGTACAGGTCTTCGAGGAACGGCATCGCGTTCTCGCGCAGGCCGGTGCCGCGTGGTGAGAGCGACGCGACCTCCCACAACCAGAGACCGACGCGGTAACGCCCGTCGTCCTGCCGCTCCAGCGCACCCCGGCGAGCCAACTCGCCGACGATGCGATGCGTGGTGGACAGCGGAAGCCGGGCCCGGCGGCTCAGATCGGAGAGAGTCAGCGCGGGACGGTCCGGTGTGAACGCACCGAAGACGTTCAGTACGCGATCGACCACGGATGGCGCCTGCGCCGAGGTATGCCGCACAACTCCAGGTTACGGGGTCACCACGCCACCACGCCCGGTACCGGCTCAGCCCCAGACGAGCTCGGCCGTCTCGACGATGCGTTCCAGCTTGGCTTTCTGCTGGTCCTCGGTGAGGTCGTTGCCCTCTTCGGTGGAGGAGAACCCGCACTGCGGGGAGAGACAGAGCTGGTCGATGTCGACGTAGGACGAGGCCGTTTCGATCCGGCGCCGCAAGGAATCCACGCTTTCCAGCTCACCACGCTTCGTGGTGACCAGGCCCAGCACCACGTACTTGCCCTTCGGCACGAAGCGCAACGGTTCGAAGCCACCGGAGCGCTCGTCGTCGAATTCCAGGAAGTACCCGTCCACCTCGAGCTCGTTGAACAGGGCGTCCGCCACGAAGTCGTATCCGCCTTCGGCGACCCAGGACGAGCGGAAGTTGCCCCGGCACAGGTGCGTGGTGACGGTCAGTCCGGCGGGCCTGCCGGCGAGTGCGGCGTTCAGCGTCTTGATGTTGCGGATGTGCTGCTTCTCGGGGTCCCCGCCCATGCGGGCCACCATGGCGCGCTGCTCCGGGTCGTTGAGGTAGGCGAGGCTCGTGTCGTCGAGTTGCAGGTACGTGCATCCGAGTCCGGCCAAGCCGGCGATCTCCTTGGCATAGGCCGCCGCGAGATCGTCGTAGAACTCTTCGATGTCCGGGTACACCTTCTCGTCCACCGCGGCCCGGCCGCCCCGGTAGTAGATCATGCTGGGCGAGGGGATGGTCAGCTTCGGCGTCACGGAAGGGTCCACAATGGACTTCAGGAAGGTGAAGGCGTCACCGAAGATGACACCGTCGAGGTCCACCTTGGCGCCGACCTTCAGCCCGGCCGGGTTGAACTCGATGTCCCCCGCGGGATTGTGGAATCGGACGTGCAGCCGCTCCTCGCTCTTCGCGACGCCTTTCAGCTGGTAGATGAAATCCATGTGCCAGGAACCGCGCCGGAACTCACCGTCGGTCGCCGAAGCCAGGCCGGCCGAGCGTTGCAGTTCGACCGCGCCGCGGATCGCTTCGTCCTCCACGGCACGAAGATCGTCGGCGGAGATCTCACCACTGCCGAAGGCCTCGCGAGCGTGGTGGAGTTCAGCGGGCCGCAGCAGGCTGCCCACATGATCAGCGCGGAACGGCGGTGTCGTACGCGGAGTCATGCCTCGATGCTGGACGCGGCGGCCAGGGTAAGCAAGACCCGTTCCACCCAACGGCAATGTTGATCACCGGCCGGGACCGAGCACGACGGCCGTGTTGTGGCCGCCCATCCCGAGCGAGGACTTCAGCGTCAGCCCGCCGTCGACCGGTGTCTTCCCGCTGAGCAACTGCGGATGCCCCGGCGCCACCTTCGGCGGAGCGGGGAGGTAACCCCGCTCGTAGCCCATCGCCCCGACCGCGAGTTCGACCGCCGCCGCGGCACTCTGGCAGTGGCCGGCCAGCGGTTTGATCGAGTAGATCCCGGTTTCCGGACCGAAGAACTCCTCCAGCAGCGTCGCCTCGGCGGTGTCGCACTGTCGGGTCCCGGGCCCGTGCGCGTTCACATAGGCGATCTCCGAACCCGCCACGCCCGCGTTCTCGAGCGCGTCGGCGTAGCACGCGCGCAGGTGCTCCAGACTCGGTTCGATGGAGATGACGTGGTAGGCGTCGTGGGTCATGGCACCGCCCAGCACCCGGGCATAGGACCGCGCGGGCCGCTTCGACAACACGAAGGCCACCGACGCCTCGGCCATCGCGAACCCGCGGCTGCCCTCCTGGAACGGACGGCAGGCCTCCAGCGGCTCGGCGTCCGCGACCACCACCCGCAACCTGGTGAAATGCCAGATGTTCTGCGGATTCACCGACAGGTCGGTGGCCACGAACACCACGTCGTCGACGATCCCCGCGTCGAGCCACGCCTTCGCGGTCAGCAGACCCGCGTTACCCGACGCGCACATCGCCCCCACGCTGATCGCCGGGCCGTGAAAACCGAACTCCCGCATGAACATCGCGGGCGGGGTCGACGGCATCATCGACAGGTAGTCGCGGCCTCGCCCGAACCGGTTCCGCGCGTAGAAGTCCTGCCACATCGCGGTGTCCCGGAGCACTTCGGCGTGCACCACCCCGACCCGCCGTCCGGGTGTCCAGCCGCGCTCCCGGGCATCGGCGACGGCTTCCCTCGCCGATGCCCGCATGGCCCTGGCGAACCTGCTCGCTCCGTCTGTCTCGGCACCGCCGTCGGGAACCCGCACCACCCAGGCCTTTTCGTCGCCGTCGCGTCCGTACCCGCCTTCCAGCGTGGCCGCGTGTTTTCCGGACGACAGGCCCTCCCACAACCGTTCGCGGCCCCAGCCGTAACCGGTTACCGCACCGATTCCGCAAATTGCCATTTCCGGCGAGCTCATGGACTCGCTCCTCCTGAACTGTTCGCCCTAGGATCCTGGCGGGGGCGAAGGCCCCCAACAGGTCAGTTCAACGACCGGGCGCGGGTGGTCCATATCAATCCGGTCGGAAATGACCATGTTGGGTGCCTTCGCTCTACAGGAATGGCAACCAATGGTGTAGACACCAGTGACGAGGCTCTCGGCGGATCGGACGAAAGTATGGAGGCAAACGCCGACCGGCCCGCGCCGGTCGATCACGAGCAGGTGATCGACCTCGCGCTGTCGGCCGACCGTGCCGTCGTCTGGGCACTCGATTTCGAGGACGACAAGCTGACCTGGCACGACGGGTTCCAAGATCTTCTGGGGGCACCGGCCGAGCGGGTCGAGGCCATCGTGACCGAGTTGATCGAACCGCTGAAAACGGCCGCGCGGACTGCCGATCTCTGGCAGGATCTCGACCTTGAACGGCCCTACCGGAGCGCGCCTGGCCACTACAGGTGGATCCGGTTCCGGGCAAGGACGACGAAGAACGGTTTGCTGGGTATCGCCACCGACGTGACCGACCGACACGACGAGCGCCGCGAACTCGCCGACCTCGCCGACCGCTATCGGCTGCTCGTCGAGCTCAGTCCCGACCTCATCGGGGTGCACCAGGACGGCGTTCTGGTCTACGCCAACCCGATGCTGGCGCGCTTCGCCGGTGCCACCACCAGCGCCGATCTGCTCGGCAAGCCGATCACCGATTTCGTGGCCGACGAGTCGATCCCGGAGATGCTCGACCGCATCGCCTCGCTGACCGATCCCGGTGCCAGCACCGAGCCCTCCGAAGCGATACTGACCTTCACCGACGGCACCAAGGTTCCGATGGAAGTCGTCTCGGTCCGTACCACTTGGGAGGGCACAACCGCCTATCAGGTGATTTTGCGTGATCTCAGCGCGCAAAAAGCGGCGCAGTCTTCCCTGCGCTACCAGGCGGCCTTGGTCGAACACGTCAGTGACGCGATCATCGGCACCGACGCCGACGGTCGCGTGACCAGCTGGAACCCGGCCGCCGAAAGCATCTATGGGCTGCCAAGGGCGGTCGCGCGCGGGCGGCGGGTGGGCGAACTCGTCGGCGCCCCGCTCGAACCCGCGGAAATACTCCGGGCCGGCGGCGTGATCCAGGCCAGCCACCGGGCCTCCGACGGCTCGGCGCTCGAGGTCCGGGTGTCCGCGGCGGAGATGAACGGTGGCTACGTTCTCGTCTGCGCCGACGAAACCGCGCGACGGCAAGCCGAGCGGCAGTACAGCACGGTCGTCGCGTCGCTGGACGAGGGCGTGCTGGTCATCGGCCCGGACGGGATGGTCATCTCCGCCAACCCCGCGGCGGAACGCATCCTCGGCGTGCCCGAGGCCGCGATGAAGGGTTCGGCGCCGCGCGAATGGCCGCTCTACGACGAAGCCGGCAACCGGCTTTCCCCGTCGCAGTACCCATCCGCCCAGGTTCGGCGCACCGGTGTGCCCCAGGTGGGCCGCGTGATGCGCGCGCAGCGGCGTGACGGGCGGACGGTGTGGGTTTCCATGTCCTGCCGGGCGATGCACCCGGAGAACATCTCGGCGAGTTCGTTCGTGCTGTCGTTCAGCGACATCACCGAGCGCCGTGCGATCGGCGAACGGCTCGAGCACGACGCCACCCACGACCCGTTGACCGGGCTGGCCAACCGCACCCTGGTCCTCGACCGGCTCACCGGGGTACTGGGCGAGACCAGGATCGCGGTGTTGTTCATCGACCTGGACAAGTTCAAGGTCATCAACGACTCGCTGGGACACACCGTCGGCGACCGGGTGCTGCGGATCGCCGGGGAACGGCTGCGGCGCGCCGTGCGGGGTTCCGACCTGGTCGGCAGGCTCGGTGGTGACGAGTTCGTGGTGCTCGCCTTCGACACCCCCGGGCCGTCGTCGGTGAAGGCGCTCACCGAGCATCTTCGCGAGTCGCTCACCCGGCCGATCACGGTGGACGGCCGTCGCCTGCACGTCGACGCCAGCATCGGCATCGTGGTCGCCGAACCCGGCGACGAGCGCGGCGCCGACGATCTGGTGCGTGACGCCGACGTGGCGATGTACCAGGCGAAGACGCTCGGCCGGGGCCGCTTCGAATTCTTCGACGTGCAACTCCGGGAGCGGGTGCAGCGGCGGTTGCGGCTGGAGCAGGATCTGCGGGACGCGGTGCGCCTCGACAAGTTGTGGGCGGCCTACCAGCCGGTCGTCGACCTCCGGTCGAACCGGACGGTCGCCGTGGAAGGCCTGCTGCGGTGGACTCATCCGGCGCACGGGGCGGTGTCGCCGACCGAATTCATCCCGCTGGCCGAGGAAAGCGATCTGATCAATCTCCTCGGCACCTACGTGCTGAAGGAGACCACCCGCGAACTCGCGAAGCGGCGCGCCGAGGGGATCGAGGTCGATCTCAAGATCAACCTGTCCACCCGGCAGCTGGACGACCCGGGTTTCGTGTCCGCCGTGGCGGAGGCGCTGGAGCAGACGGGGCTACCCCCGAAGGCGCTGTGCCTGGAGATCACCGAAAGCGCGCTGATGCGGGATTCACACGCCGCCGACGACGCTCTGTCGGCGCTGCGCGGAATCGGGGTCCGGCTGGCGATCGACGACTTCGGCACCGGCTACTCGTCGCTGGCCCAGTTGCAGCGCCTCACCCTGGACACCCTCAAGATCGACCGGTCGTTCGTGACCGGGCTGGGCACCTCGTCCGACGCGGCGGCGATCGTCACGAGCATCATCGCGATGGCGCACGCGGTCGAGCTGACCGTGGTCGCCGAAGGCGTCGAGAACGCGACCCAGCTCGAACTGCTGCGTGACCTCGGCTGCGACCAGGCCCAGGGCTTCTACCTCGGAAAACCGCTTCCCGCCGAGGAGCTGTGGGGAATCGAGGAGTAGCAAGGGCCTCAACCCGCCGTGACGGTGGCGATCAGCTTCCCGACCTGCTCGCGGGTGGTTCGCCAGACCGCTTCCACCGAGTCGCCATCGGCCACGAACCCGGCCAGGACGACGCCCCGGATGGCGGCCAGCGCGGTCGTCACCACCGCCGCGCCGTCGCACCTGGCGACGAAGTCCGGCACCCGCTCGGCGAGGATTTCGGCGACGACGCTGTTCAGCTGTTTGTTCAGCATGGCGACCGGCGCCCGCAGCGCAGGATCGGTGCGGCCGGCCAGCCATAGCTCGACCACAGCGGTGAAGGCCGGGCTCTGATGCAGTTCCCACAATCGGTCCACGAGCGCCAGCACCATTTCCGCCTCGGTTTCCCGGTGTGGAGAACGCTCCCGGAACTCTTCGGTGATCCGCTCGGTCGCGTGCTCGAGCGCGGCCACCACGAGTTCCGTCTTCGTCGCGAAGTAATGCGCCTGAGCGCCCCTGGTCACCCCCGCCCGCGCGGCTATCTGTGCCCCGGTGACGTTCGGGTAGCCGTATTCGGCCAGGCAGTCGACCGTCGAGTTCAGCAATGCCGTCCTGGTGGCCGCCCGCCGCTCCGCTTGGGTGCGTCGTCTTACCCCAGCCATCCGGCCACCTTACTCACGGCGCGGGTAACGAGTTGTGAAGTTCGTTTCCCACAAGGATTTCACGGGCGAGTGCCGTCGATCCCGCCGGAAGGGACACCCGATTTCCCCGTCAGCCACCGGCAAGCCGACGTGTGCCTCGGTGAGCAGCAGGAAGACCCGGTCCCCACCGTGAGAGAACCACGAGCAATCCGTCCTATGTAGACAATCCGGCCGGCCTGTGACGGCCCTCCGGGCTCGGGCCGACCGGCGTGGGAACGATCACAACGAGACCATGAAACTTACTTACGGTGATGAAACACGTCATGCGCGCTGTGAGGCTTGCGGCGGAGCCGGTGCTCGTGGACCGCAGCTCCGATGACGCGCCCCTGGCATCACCGCGCTGAACCCGACGAGCCCACACGAGTGACTCCACCGCCCCGCCGCGGAACGGATCGTCACAGCGCTTACCTACCAAGAAACCAATGTGCTGGCCAAACTCGGATATGCGATCACTCCGCCGCAAGATGGGGAGCCGGCCTGACCGCGCCGAATCCGTCCAAACCTGGTAACGCGACACCGGCACTGAGAACTTCGGCGTACCGCCCGCCGAAGGCTGTCCCCCGTGCGAGCTACCAGGAAGTGTCCCCCGCACGGGGACCCGTCTACGTGGGGATTTTCGTAGTTTTCCCTCATGGACAACGACATCGCGAAGACGGACGAGAGCGACCAGACCGACAAGGCGGCCAGGAGGAACAAGGTGATGCGACGGTGGGCGCGCTTCGCCGTCGTCGCCAACGTCATCTTCTCGCTCTGCTGGTTGCTCGCCGCTGTCTGGCAGGGCCCGGCCTACAGCTCCGTCGCTCACACCATCAGTGACATGTACGCCGTCGGCGCCCCGGGAGCGGCCTTCCTGATCGTGTTCTTCACCTTGTGTGGCGCGGTGGTGATGTGGTTCGCCTACCGGTCGCTGTGGCCGTCGCTCCGGGAAGCGGGCTGGCCTGCCAAGGTGGGTGTCATCCTGGTGGCGGTTTCCATCTTCGGGCTGGGCGACCTGCTGAGCCTCTTCGAGCAGGAGGGTTGCCGGCTCGCCGACGCCGGATGCACCACCGAACTGCAGACCGCGAACTTCGGCGGTGCCACCGACGCGACCCTGAGCACGCTGGGCGTGTTCGCGCTGATGATCGGCGGGTTCTTCCTGTACATGGCGATGAACCGGCTGCCAGAGTGGAAGTCGTGGGCGCGGCCGGCCCTGTACGTGACCATCGCGTTCCTGGTGATCTTCCTGCTGGACGGAGTGCTGGGTGGCGCGGGAGTGGGCGGCTTGCTGGAGCGGGCGATCGCTTTGTCCGGCGCGGCCGCGCTCAGCGCGCTGGCGATCGGGGTGCTCCGCCGGACCAAGAAGGCCGCTGTCCCCGCCAAGGCCGCCGCATGATCGGCGGCACGGGGTTCTCGGGCACGACCTGCCGTCAGGTCGTGCCCGATCGCTCGTGGAAACAGAGGGCACGGCGCCTTGCCCGCGCGGCGCGGAGAATGCTCCCGCCGGGTCGGGCGGCGCGGCTGGCGGCGGTACGAGAGCACGCCAGGAGGGTCCGCGAAGTACACAGCCGGGTGACACACGACGTGACCGCGATGGTCGTCCAGGCCGACGCGACGCAGTTCCTGGTCGACGAGACCGCGGACCGCGCACAGGCCGGACTGCGGGCGATCGCCGAGACGGGTCGCCGGGCCATCGCCGACTTGCGGGATCTGATCGAAGCTCCCGACGCGGCCCCATGGCAGTCGTCAGGGCACGAGGCGGGCGGCCCACCTCGGCCCCTTCGACGAAATATCTACCGGAAACTTCGGTTCTTCACAGGAAACGCAAGGGCCGCGCGCCGGCGTACTGCCCATCGGGGCAGAATCTTTCGCCGCATCTACCCGGGCGGCAAGCACGATGTTGTGCGCATACAGTGGACTCCCTAACGTTTCGGGAACGTCAGGATTCCCCTTTCCATTGGAGTTTGAATGTTCCGCAAGGTTCTGGCCGTCGGTGCCATCGCGACTGCCTGCGTCCTGTCCTTCGCCCCGGCCGCGATGGCGGACGACTGGCGGTACGTCGAGTCGTCCATGGACAAACACAAGCTGGAGGCGGAATGCGACGCCGGCAAGGCCTTCGGCGGTTGGAACGAATGCAACATCACCGAGGACAACGGGTATCACCTCTTCGTCCGCTGATGTCGTCGTCGGTGTCGTCCCCGCCACGCGGGCCGGGACGACACCGACGGATCGGTCAGCCGGTGATCGCCAGCGGGGGCGAAGGATCACTGACGTGGTAGTCCGCCTCGAGCGTGAGCATGTCGGTGACATGGACTCTGCCGAAACAACCCATGATGTTCTGCGGCGCCAATCGTGCGACACCGGCCGGCAGTCCCGCGTTCGCCGTGAATGACAACACCCCGGTCGCGTTGCTGTATTCGGCTGGGACGTTTCCCACCATGTCGAAGGCACAGCCGGTGGCCGAGGCGTGCACGTTCACCGGCCCCACATAGCCGACGCTGGTGTTGGCCGCCGCGTCATAACCGGTGATGGTGAGGTTGTAAGGCTGGCCGAGCGGTGTCGCCGTGCCTGCTCCCAGCGGCGTCGTGCAGCTCTGGCGGAAGCTCACCGACAAAGTACCGATCCTGCCCGGGACGGCGTAGGTTCCGCCGGCGATCGATCCGGTCATGGTCGAAGCATGCGTTCCCGCCGACGACGGGCAGGTGAGGTGGACCCCGACTGTCCGGTCGGTGATGGTCACGGAGTCGGCGTACGCGGCGAAATGACGGTCCGCGTTGCCGTTCCGGATGGTGACACTCCCCGCCGCGGCGGCCGGGATGGCCGCCGCCACCAAGGCGGCGCAGACGGCCGCCCCCGCGGCCAGAACAGTTACCGTGCGTCTGTGCATTGAGATTCCCGTCTCCGATCTGAACCGCTTATGCGTTTTCCGGCACGAGCTGTACTTCTCCTGAAGAATCCCTCGTGGGGAACCTGTCGACCCGGAAACGTTAACCGGCCACGGAATACGGCACAAGAATCCTTCGCCACCTCCGGCGATGAGGTAAACCGTCCGAGGACCCCCGAAGAGTGGAAAATGCGGACGCGGCCATCATCCCCTTTTCAGGGAATTCCTTATCGAGTCGCGTCACCGCACAGTCTCCAAGCTCGGGAGACGCGCCGTGCCCCTTCCCTCCGCCGCGCGGGTGCTACTCCTGCCAGCCCGCGTGCCCGAGGATCTCGTCGATCACCGGTCGTTTCGCTTCGGCGTAGTAGTTGATGTCACGCCACTCGCGTTTCGCCAGTTCCCGCTTGGTCGCGACGTAGAGATCGCGGTCGGCCTCGCTGGTCCGCAGCCGGTCTCGGAAGGCAAGGTACCGCCTTGTCTCGACATGACCCGGCGGATAGCAGTGCAGGTTCACGGGCTCGTCAGGCTCACCGGTCCGGAAGCAACGGTGCTCCGGCTCACGGACGCGCAGGTCGTATCCCGCCGCTTCAAGGTCAGACAGGTAGGCCTGTTCGTCTTCCGGATCGTCGATGCCGACGACGATGTCGATGATCGGTTTGGCCGCCAGGCCTGGAACCGACGTGGAACCGATATGTTCGATCAGCCGAGCACGGCTGCCCAGGATCCTTCGTAGGTCGGCGGCACGGCGTTCAAAGCGCCTCGGCCACTCTGGGTCGTAGTCGACGATGGTGACCTTCGTGGGACGCAGCGGCCGGAGCAGGACCGCGGACAGTTTGGCGTCATCGAGTGCTTCGGGCATGTTCGCAGCCTTTCGGTGGGCAGCAGACCAACGTAGCGCGACGTCCGCTCGGCGATCAACTCCCAGCGGCGTTCCCGAGTGCTCCGCTCGACAGGCTCGACCGCGCGCCCCGAGGAGCGTGGCACAAGACGCATTCGGGCAGATTTCGGAAGCGGAGGCGCATTCACGGCGGTCCACCGGAGCACCCCGTGGTCGCCTTCGGGTAAACAAGTCCCAGGTGTTCGCCAGGAAAGGAAGAATTCACGTGCTACGCAGGCTTGTAACCGGTTTTGGTGTCGCACTGGTCGTACTCGGTGGCATGGTTTTCAATCCAGGGCCGGCCGGGGCCGATGTCGACCCACACGACCCCGTCGCGCAGGGAACCTGGGTTTTCATCAGGTGGTACCAGGGAGGCAACATTCCCTATCCGGGGTATCAGTGTGTCCAGGATGCTCTTACCCAGTACCCGGGCCACAACTATGACTGCAGGCCGGCGGGCGACACGACCCAGTTGTGGGTCGAGTTCTGAAACACCCCCGTCGGCAGGCCCTCGAGGATCACGACTGAGTCTGGAGCCGCGTGGTGGTCTCGGTCTTCCGCGAACGGAACGGGACCACCATTCCCCGGCGCGAGGCCTTGCGGATCAGGAACACGGCGGGCACCAGGCAGGTGAGCACGGCGAGCAGGCTGGCCTCCGGGCCGAACGACCCACCGGTCAGCACGGCCGGACCGGACAGCGCGGTGTTGAGCAGGCCGTCCGCGGCGTTCGAGGCCCCGGAAACGGTCGTGCCGAACACGCCGGACTCGAACAGGTTCCAGGCGAAGTGGAAACCGATCGGCAGCCACACCGAGCGGGTAAAGACGTAGCAGACACCCAGCGTGATCCCCGCCTCGATGGCGATGGAGATCGCACCCCACAACGTCGCACCGGAGTTGAGCAGGTGCGATCCACCGAACAACACAGCCGACAGCGCCAGCGCGATCCATGTGCCGAACCGGTCCTGCGCAAACCGGAAGATGACACCGCGAAAGAGCAGTTCCTCGTTGACCGAAGCGCTCGCCATCATCCCGATGCTCGCCACGAAGCCCCAGAAGGAGCCGGCGGAGAAGTGGTCCCAGCCGCCGAACATCCCGATCAGCAGCATCGTCGCGAGGAAGGCGCCGACACCGATGGCAGCTCCGCGCAGGAGGCCTGGCCTGGCCTTCTCGCGGGCCAGTTCAGGGACGCTGTCGCGCTGCTCGAGCCATCGTGAAAGCCGGGTGTAGGCGAACAATCCGGCCGCCGCGGTCCCGAGGCCGACGACGAGCGAGAGCGGGCCGAGGCCGACGACCGCGGCGTTGACGAGGCCCGCCACCACCATCACGACGATCATGGCGACCAGCAAGATGGGGAACCGGAACTTACGGAAGGAGTCCGTTTTCGTTGTCATGTCTGGAAAACTAGGCTCCCGCAAGCTGCCGGAAATCCCCTTGGGGAGGACACTTGCGTGTAGCTCCCACGGGGGACAAGCCCTCAGGTGCTTGAAACCCCCCAACCCGCCGCAGCGACTCGGCCGGCTCCCTGCGCTCGGATCAGAGCGTGGCAGCTTCCGGACGGGCTGTGCCTGGCCCTGGCTCTGGCCTCCAGCGTGCTCCCGGCCCGGATGGCCCTGCGCGGGACCGGAGCGCGGGCAAGCGTATGACCTCGTCGCCTCACTGCACGGGCAGGATCTTTCGATGAGCAGCTCAGCGAGGTGACGCGCGCCAGCCGCGTTCGAGGAGGGCAAAGGCGGCTTCGACGATGCGGGCCGGATTTTCGGAGCGGATGGCGAGCGCCGAGGTTTCCAGGGCGAAGTGGGCCAGTGCGGCACATTCGGGATCGGCTTCGGGGGCGCCGGTTTCGGCGGCAAGGGCGCGGCTGAGCGCGTCCTCGTGCCGCATCCACATCCGGTGCCAGTACTCGCTCAGCGCCGGAGTGCCGCGTACGAGGGTCATGAACTCTCGCGCCCCGTCGGCGGCGGCGCCGTACTCGACGCGGGCCAGCGTGTAGCCGCGCAACGCGTCCAGCACCGAAGTGCCCGGCGGGCGGTCGCGCACGGCGGCAACCAGGGCCTCCTCGATACCGGTGTCACGGTCGAAGACGAGGGATTCCTTGCTGGGGAAGTGTTTTTGCAGCGTCGTGGTGGACACGTCGGCGGCGTCGGCGATCTCGCGGACCCCCACGTTCTCGTAGCCGCGTTCGAGGAACAGCCGCAGGGCCGCATCGGCGAGCGCCTGGTGGGTGGCCGCCTTCTTGCGCTCCCGTCTGCCCATCCCGGTCGTCATACCTTGACAATATCACTAGTTGTACCGTGTACTCAGTTGTACGGTATCACCTTCGAGTCGAGGAGTTCTCTGTGATTACTCGTGTTCCAGTCCTGATCAGCGGTGGCGGGATCGCCGGACTGACTGCCGCCCTGCTGCTGCGACGCGAAGGGGTGTATCCGGTGCTGGTCGAGAAGCACGCCGGTGTGTCGCCGCAGCCGAAGGCGCGCCGGTTCAACCCGCGCAGCACCGAGGTGTTCCGGCTGCTCGGACTCGCAGCCGAGGTCGCCGAGGCGAGTGCGCCGCTGGCGTCGTTCACCGAGGTCCTGACCGGTCCGACGCTGGCCACGGCCCAGGTCCGGGACATGAGCGGCACCATGCGGCAACGGCGGCTGCAGCAGGCGAGGATTCCCGAGTTGAGCCCCGGACCGAACGTCCTGTGCCCGCAGGTCGTGCTGGAGCCGATCCTGCGCCGCGCCGCCGGGGAACGGGGCGTGTCCTTGCGGCCGGGTACCGAACTGGTGTCCTTCGCCCAAGACGACGACGGGGTGACCGCGCTGCTGAAGCCCGCGGACGGCGAGCCGTACGAGCTGACCGCGGACTACCTGATCGCCGCCGACGGCGCGCGCAGTTCCGTCCGCACCGCACTGGGCATCACGCGCAGCGGCCATGGCCATCTGGCCGACAACCTCGATCTCTACTTCCGCGCCGACCTTACGGACCTGGCACGGGAAAAGCCGTTCAACCTGTGCGAGATCGACAACCCGGTCGCCTCGGGCGCCTTCCTCTCGGTCAACGGCACCGACCGGTGGCTGTTCTCGACGGCCGACTTCCCCGAGGCGCACACGCTCGGCGACGGCGACTGGCACGATCTCCTGCGCATCGTGATCGGCATCCCGGATCTCGACGTGGAGCTGCTCAGCCGGTCCCCCTGGGAGTCGGCGATGCGCGTGGCCGACCGCTTCCGGGACGGCCGCGTGTTCCTGGTGGGCGACGCCGCGCACATGATGCCGCCGATGGCCGCGGCCGGAGCCAACACCGCCGTCGCCGACGCGGCCAACCTTGCCTGGAAACTCGCGGCCGTGCTGGCCGGACAGGCGGCGCCCGCCCTCCTCGACACCTACCACACCGAACGCCATCCGGCCGGCTACGCGATCGCCGAGGCCTCCAGCACCGTCCGCGGGCACGTCGGCGACATGCTCGCCGCCTACACCAAGCCGGACGCCCGGCACGACGACCTGCTGGCCACAATGTTCGGCACCCAGTACTCCGAGGGGGCGTTCGTACCCGACGGCCGCGGTCCCGCCCCCGTCGATCACTACGCCCCGGCGGGCCGTCCCGGCACGCGCGTGCCCCACGCCTGGCTCGACGCAGAAAAGTCCACTGTGGACTTCGCCGGCCCGGGCCTGACCATGCTCACCGGTCCGGACAACGGACGCTGGATCGCCGAAGCAGATCGTCTCGGGCTGCGTCTGGTCTCGGTGCCGCACCAGGACTGGCTCGCCGAGGTCTGCCTGCCCGCCGACGGCGCTCTGCTGCTACGCCCCGACGTCATCGTCGCCTGGCACTCGGCATCCGGGATACCACTCGCCGAGGCATTGCCGCGAGTGCTCGGCACCGCCGCCATCCCCGCATGACTGGCAGACCGGCTTCAGCCGGAACGGCCACCGGCCTCGACGTGCTGTGCGGTCACGGTCCGGTCCGCAAGTAGGCGTCTCGATGGTCGAGGCGCGAATAGCCCCTCGTCGGCATGAGCCGAGCGTGCCGACGGCTGGAAACTCCTCGCTGTGGCTCACCCAACCTGCAATGCAGGGCCGTGTCCAGCGCGCATCCACCACCGCATGGGACGCGGGATACCCCTTGCCCGCCCTCGTCTTCTGGGATCGGCACGTGGTGATGCGCTGTGCCGTGTGCGCCGTCGTCGTGCCAGACCAGGGTTTCACCCCGCGTTCGCGGGGTGATCCATTCGGGGACATACACATCGCGGCCGGTGGCACGTCGTACCGACGCGCGGGTGGTCCGAACCGAGGAAGTTGATTCCGTTGATCGTCCCTGCTGACACCGTGTGCGGGGGCTACTTCTGGAGGGGCAAGACCGCAGGTCGGACGCTTCGACGTACCGTCGCGACACACGCTGAACGGGGGTGAATGAGACCCAAACTGAACCCCTTGACAACGCCGTCGGTTCCTCCACGATCAAGAACGCACGCAGAGGTGTCCCGAAGGCGTCACAGGCCCACACTGATTGCAGTGCCATAACGCAGGGGTTATAGTGAGCGGTGAGATGGGAGGCAGAACTCCACGACGCTGTCGAGAGCCGGTATCTAGACCTGTGCGTCAGCGACCCGGAGACTGCCGACCTTGTCGAGGAGGCCATCGACACGCTGGAGCGTCTCGGACCAACGTTGAGCAGGCCACTCGCGGATCGGATCAAGGGTTCCGGAATACACAACCTGAAAGAGCTTCGCCCTGAATCCACAGGGCGTTCCGAAATTGGAATGCTCTTCGTGTTCGATCCGCGACGCTCCGCAATAGTGTTGGTGGCCGGAGACAAGGCAGGACAGTGGCAGCGATGGTACGAGGACGCCATTCCGCTGGCCGAGCAACGCTACAAAGAACATCTGGCCGCACTGGAGGTCGACAACGATGGCTAACTGGAAGGACGTCAAAGCGCGCAAGCGCGAGCTTGACATTGCCGCTGGCCGCGATGTCGAGGCGGCGAAGGCGGAAGCTCAGAGCCGCACACACGCATACGTGCTCGGATACCGTCTCAGCGAGTTGAGGGAACGAGCCGGGCTGAGTCAAACAGAGGTCGCCCGCCGCATGGGCGTCAAGCAGCCTCGCGTCAGCGCCATCGAGAAGGGCGGCCCTTCACAGATGGAAGTAGAGACCCTGAGCCGCTATATCGCGGCGCTGGGCGGACGCATGCGCGTGGTTGCCGGCTTCGGTGACCACGAGGAGATCGTTTCGGTGCCCGAGGTCAATCGAGACGAACTCGCCTCCGCCTGAACGCCAGGCCCATCTACGGCGTGATTGCCCTACGTCTAGACCACGCCTGCCCCACCAGCAGCAGACGCCCGGGGCTGCCCCACCCGCGACAGCGTGGGCCGGACCACTGGCCGACGCACAACTGAGACAGAAAATGAGACCCTGACATGACAAACGGCCCCCGCCGTGATCGGCGGGGGCCGTTTGTGCTGGTCTGAGGGGTGGCCAGGGCCGGGGTCGAACCGGCGACCTTCCGCTTTTCAGGCGGACGCTCGTACCAACTGAGCTACCTGGCCGGAAACGCCGGCTTTCGTGCCAGACGCTGGCGACCCTGACGGGACTCGAACCCGCGACCTTCGCCGTGACAGGGCGACGCGCTAACCAACTGCGCCACAGGGCCTTGCTGTACTGCGTACTCCCAACGGGATTCGAACCCGCGTTGCCGCCTTGAAAGGGCGGAGTCCTAGGCCGCTGGACGATGGGAGCTCGGCCGGTTTCGGCGAACCGACCGACCGCGCTCTCAGGTCCCCCCGGGAGCGATTACAAGCATAGGGTACGCCCACAACGCGCTCCAAACGGGTGTCCCTTAACCCCCGATCAGGCGGCGGACCTGCACTGACACCGCTAGCATCGGCTCAATGCCCGACAACTTCACACTGGACCGTGTCGAGCTCGGATCGGTCGAACTTCGGGTGCGGCACGGGGGATCCGGCCCTGCGGTCCTTCTCCTGCACGGCCATCCGCGTACGCACACCACCTGGTACCGGGTGGCGCCGCTGCTCGCCGAGCACTTCACTGTGGTGTGCCCGGACACGCGGGGCTACGGCGAGTCCTCGAAGCCACCGACCACCGACGATCATGAGCCTTACTCCAAACGTGTGATGGCTCAGGATTGCGTGGAGCTCATGCGAACGCTGGGTCACGAACGGTTCGCGGTGGTGGGGCATGATCGCGGAGCGTATGTGGCGACCCGGCTCGCGTTCGATCATCCGGACATCGTGCGGGCGCTGGCGGTGCTCGACGCCGTGCCGATCGGCGCGGCGCTGGCGAGGTGCGGGGCCAAGTTCGCACGGGAGTGGTGGCACTGGTTCTTCTTCGCCACACCGGACAAGCCGGAACGGGCGATCAACGCCGATCCGGACGCCTGGTACGACATCGGCACTCGCAATACGCCCGAGCGGTTGGGCGAGGCCAACTTCGCCGACTTCCGCGGCGCGATCAACGACCCGGCGACGGTGCACGCGATGCTCGAGGACTACCGGGCCGGCCTAGGCCTCGACCGCGAGCACGACGACGCGGAGTTCGCCGCGGGCAACAAGATTCGTTGCCCGACGTTGGCACTCTGGGCCTCCCGCGACGATCTCGACGACCTTTACGGCGACGTGCTCGGCGTCTGGCGGGAGTGGGCACACGACGTCCGTGGCGGCCGCATCGATTCCGGGCACCACATGGCCGAGGAAGCGCCCGAGGCGCTGGCCGCCGAACTCATCCGGTTCTTCGCCGGGTGACTTCCCGCCCGTATCGGGCCGCTATCGAACACATCGGCCTGGAATCTTCGCCAATCCGGCGGAAAGGGAGTTGCGAGCCGGATCCATGACGGTAATATTGCCGACTTCCAGGGGTGCGGCCAGGGAGCGCACCCCTGGAAATCCATGCCAGAGGGTCAGGGTTTCCCCGTGAGTGTCACCGCTGGACGGGGACCTGCCCCGTTTCGTCCGGAACCAGCCCCAACATGTCCAGCAGCTGCGCACAGTCCTCGGCGTCCGTCGCGCCGGCCGCTACCGCCAGGCGAGCCCGCCGTACTTGATCGTCGGAGACGCGTGGAGCGTCCGCCTGACTGGACCGCTGGGACGGGACACCCGCCATCCCGCCGCCCGCGTCCGCCCCTTCATACCGAAGGAGGAACTGTCGAACTTCCACCGACCCGCTCATTGCTCCTCCTCAATACTTAACTCCTGCAACGACCTGGCGCGAGGCTAGCGATCGGAAACAGCCGGACACAGCCCCCCGCAGAGTGAACCTGCTGGTCCCTACCCCGCACGCACAGCCACGATCAGGTGTACGGCAGGTGGCGTCACAGCGACGGCTCAGAGGACTTTTTCGAGTTCACCACTCGCGAAGCAGGCCCGAGTCGTGTAACAATCGACTTGCTGACACACCCCCGGTCAGCGCCTGTGGAGATCCCCTCCGACCCCCGCGTTCCTCCCCCTGGCGCGGGGGTCCTCCATTTTCGCCGTCTTGCCGGCAGGCTCCTTCCTCATTCGGGTGACACCCGCTTGGGTGGCGGGGAGTATTCCCCTTCGGGAAAGAGCGATCCTCGAGATCCGGGTCGGCTGCGCCGCGACGAGATCAGCGAGCGCGGGTCGGGTTACCGCGATCGCGAGAGCGGCGTGAGCTGCGGTGATTCCGCTGAGCTAACAGCAGGTTGCTCCAAGTGGGAAATGTGTCGCCCGAATGGCCTAACCAGTGAGCCACAGCATGTGTGTCTTGGCTCACATTCGAGCGAGTGTCGAGATCCAAACGTTATCGTGTGCAGGTGCTTCCATCACTAGGACGTCGCAGCAACACCCGGACCGACATCCGACCGGTTTCGCCGGGACGCCACCGGAACACCCCGGCCAGGGAGGCCGAGGCGGCCGTCGAAGACCACGAGCTCACCAGCTACCTCGCGGCCCTCGCCCCTCAGTCCGACCCGGAAAGCACGGGCACCGGCAAACGGTTCGGCGAGGCTCAGGTCTACCAGCTGCGGATGAACCTCGTGGCCGGCTCGCAGCTGCGTGAACTCGCGGAAAGCCGTGGCACCTCGCCCCAGGCGCTGGCCCGGGAATGGGTCCTCGAACGGCTGTCCTGGGAGGCGCAGGCCGCCTCCGCGCAGCGCCGCCAGTTCGCCGACCACCAGGGAACCCTCGACACCGACCAGCACAGGTTCAGCCGCCAGAACTGGGACGGCCGCTCCTAAGGCCGGCTCCGCCGTTCGAGGCCGGTTCCGCCGTCACGACAAGCGAGCCCCCGGCGAATGAGATTCGCCGGGGGCTCGTGACGTTCATGGCAGGGAGCGTCAGATGACGCGCACCTTCTGGGCCTGCGGGCCCTTCTGACCCTGCCCAACCTCGAACTCCACACGCTGGTTCTCCTCGAGGGTGCGGAAGCCGCGCCCATCGATCTCCGAGTAGTGCACGAAGACGTCGCCCTCGCCACCGTCCTGGGCGATGAAGCCGAAGCCCTTCTCGGCGTTGAACCATTTCACAGTGCCTTGCGCCACCGCTTTACTCCTCGTTACATCCGCATCGACAGCCGGTGAACCGGCTCCCGGGCCGTCCCGGGCGGTTCCAACGAGACGAGCAAAGAGCGGCGTAGCTCATGGCTCGCGTCAGAAGTTCCGCGAGTGTGAAGCCACGAACACGCAAAACGACGGCCTACGACGCAGCCTACCGGGATCTCGCGAAATCTGAACCCCCCGCGACGACCGTTCCCCGATGTCACCGAAACGTCGTACAGCGCTTCTCCGAAGATCGCTCCCGCAACCCGATAGGATGATGTTGTGCCTCTGTAACGTTCATCTTGCTATATAGAACGTGACCTCTGTCACTCTATTGGGGCTCAACGACGGGGGCGTGGCAGGCGTCATGTGGGGCATGTGGGGACGAAGGGGTAGGGACGACGTGATCAAGCACGGGATCGCGCGGCGAACGCGAGCCACTGTGGTCGGCATCGCACTGGCCGCGGTTTTGGGGACAAGCGCCTGCAGCAGTGGGTCAACCACCACCACGACACCGACGCCGATGCCGCCGAACGGCGGCGGCCAGGCCGCGACTTCGGCGCAGCCGGCCAAGTTCGTCACCCAGCCGGCGAACGGCGCGACCGCGATCGGGCCCGCGGACCCCGTCAAGGTCACCGTGAGCGACGGCAAGATCGACAACGTCACGCTCACCAAACCCGACGGCGGCACCGTCAACGGCCAACTCGCCGCCGACAAGCTGAGCTGGTCCACCACCGAGCCGCTCGGCTACGGCAAGACCTACACCTGGCACGGCACGGCGACCGGTACGGACAACAAGCCTGTCGAAATCGCCGGGGCCTTCACCACGGTGACGCCGAGGAAGCAGATCTCCGCCAGTCTCAACGTCGGTGACGACCAGACCTACGGCATCGCGATGCCGATCGCGCTCACCTTCAGCAGTCCGGTCGCCGACAAGGCGGAAGTCGAGCGGCACCTGTCGGTGGAGACCACGCCGAAGACCGACGGCTCCTGGGCGTGGCTGTCCGACACGCGGGTGCACTGGCGGCCGAAGGACTACTTCCAGCCCAACACCACGGTGAAGGTCAACGCGAACATCTACGGCGCGCGCTTCGGCAACGGCGCCTATGGCCAGGAAGACATGACCTCCGCGTTCACGATCGGCCGTTCGGAGATCGTCAAGGGCGACACCCGCACGCACCACATCCAGGTGATCCGCGACGGCCAGCAGATCGCCGACTACCCGGCCAGCTTCGGGCTCGACTCGGACCCGGGCCGCGTCACGCCCAGCGGCACGTACGTGGTCATGGAGAAGCACCCGACGTTCTCCATGAGCAACCCGCGCTACAACTACCACGACGTGAACGTGCCGTGGGCCACGCGGCTCTCCAACGACGGCGTGTTCATCCACGGCCTGGCCGCGTCGGTCTGGGCACAGGGCAGCCAGAACGTTTCGCACGGCTGCGTGAATCTCTCACCGGCGCGCGCGAAGGAGTACTACGACGGCGCACTCTTGGGCGACCCCGTCGAAATCGTGGGCAGCAGCGTGCAGCTTTCGGCTGCCGACGGCGACTATGCCGACTGGACCTACAGCTGGGAGAACTGGACCAAGCTTTCGGCCCTGGCCGGCTGAACCGCCAGGCCGATCCAGAGTGCCTTCTCGCCGCCTTGCCCGCGGCGAGAAGGCACTACCGCGTGGGCTCGGTCGTGTTCTCCCGGCTCTCCGTGTCGCTCAGCCATACCGGAATGGGCATCATCTGCTGGGTCTGGTCATCCAGCAGTCGCGCCGCCTCGGCCATGGCCTCGGTGTCGATCGGTTCCGTCATTTTCTCCCGTCCTCCTTCCTCTGGTCGTCATTGACTTGCCGGGGCATCATCTTGCCGTGGCCGTGGAGGCGAGTTCAATGCGGATAGTGCCCCGGCTCACGTGAGCCGGGGCACACTCGCCGAAATCAGCCCTCCGCGACGACCGGGCTCGTCACGACCTTCTCCTGTTCGACTTGGGCGATGGGCACCCGTGCGGTCTCCGGAATGAGCATGATCGGCACGATCGCGATCACCGCGGCGATCATCAGGTAGAACGCGGGCCAGTCCTCGTTGCCGGTGGAGTGGATCAACGCGGTGACGATCACGCCGCAGGTGCCACCGAACAACGACGTCGACACGTTGTAACCGATGGCGAACGATCCGTAGCGGACGCGGGTGGGGAACATCGCCGGGAACGTCGACCCGATGACCGCGAGCATCAGCAACAGCAACAACGCCACCGCGCCGAACCCGAGGATCAGCAAGGCGAGGCTCCCGCTCTGCATCAGCTTGATCGCCGGGTAGCTCACCACCAGGAAGCCGATGGCCGCGGTGAGCAGCATCGGTTTCCGGCCGATCCGGTCGGACAGCGCGCCCAGTGGCGCGATCAGCGCCATCTGCACCAGTTCCACGCCGATGATGATCATCGTGGAGGTGTTGTCGTTGATCTTCAACGTGTCCGTGAAGTACGTCGGCATGGTGGTCAGCAACATGTAGTCGGCGATGTTCAGCAACAACACGATGCCGACCAGGTTGAGGATCATGCGCCAGTTGCGGGCCAGCGTCTCGCCGAGCGGTGCCTTCTCGGCCTTCTCGCCCGCCGCCTCGAGCCGCTTGAACTCAGGCGTGTCCTCCAGTTTCGTCCGGAGGTAGAGACCGATCAGGCCCAGCGGCAACGCGATGAAGAACGGGATCCGCCAAGCCCAGCTCTCCACCTGGTCCGCGGAGAACGACAGGGTCACCGCCAGCACGACGATGTTGCCGAGGACGTAACCGGCGAGCGTGCCGAACTCCAGGAAGCTTCCCCAGAATCCGCGACGCTTCGTCGGCGCGTACTCGGCGATGAACGTCGCCGCGCCGCCGTACTCGCCACCGGTGGAGAAACCCTGGATCAGCCGCAGCAGCACCACCAGGACCGGAGCCGCGAACCCGATCGACGAGTACGTCGGCACGCAGCCGACCAGGAAGGTACAGCCGGACATCAGCAGGATGGTCAGCGCCAGCACCCGCTGACGGCCGATCTTGTCACCGAGCGGCCCGAAGAACGCGCCACCGAAAGGCCGCACCACGAAACCGATCGCGACCAGCGCGAGGGATTTGAGCACCGCCGTGCTGCCGCCGCCGGGAAAGAAGACGGTGCCGATACTCGTGGCGATCGCACCCGAGGTGAACACCCCGTAGTCGAACCATTCTGTAGCGTTACCCATTGCGGAGGCGAGGACCGCACGTTTGACCGTTCTGGGGTCGACTTCCCTTGTCTGAGCTGCTGGTTCCGTCATCTGCCCCGACCTCCTCTTCAGTTACGTGTCAGCACTCAAGGTTCGGACCATAGTGGTGTTGGCAAGTAATTCTCGCGGTTATCGTGGTTCTTGTCTCTTCGAACAGCATGTCTGTCCGATGTAGCGTGTGGCGGTGAGTGAAGAACGGCAGCGGGACCGGCCCCCATGGCCACCGGTCGAGACCGAGACGGTGACGCCGCATCCGGACGCCCCCGGCCCCGGCACCGAACTGGATATGCACTACGACCAGTGCTTCGGTTGCGGTGACGTGGAAAGCGGGCTGCACATGCGGACCACGGTGGGCGAGCACATGGTCGTGCACTCTCGGTTCACCGTCACCGAAGCACATCAGGGCGCGCCCGGCCTTGCCCACGGCGGACTTCTGGCCTGCGCCTTCGACGAGGCGCTCGGCTCCACGGTGGGAAACCTGCTCCGCAAGCCCGCCGTCACCGGCAAGCTGGAGACGGACTTCGTGCGCCCGGTTCCCGTCGGTACCACGTTGTACATCGCGGCGAGGCTGGACGGCGTGGCCGGCCGCAAGATCTACGTGAGTGCCGAAGGCAGGCTGGGCTCAGCGGACGGCCAGGTCGCCGTCCGCGCACGCGCGCTGTTCGTCCAGGTCGGCTTCGAGCACTTCACCACGCACGGTTACGCCGACGCGCTGCAACGATTCCGTAGCACCACCCGTGAGTCCAAATGGGACATAAACCCTTGAGCCTCAGGTGAGCGTGCGCGGACGGATCGCGTTCGCGCGGTCGACCAAGGCGATGCGATCGCCTTCGGTTCCCGCCAGGCGGGCCAACGCCCGGTAACAGCGTTCCAGTCCGAAGCGGATGTCCCGTTCGGACAGACTGCAGCCGAGCACCCTCGTTTCCGAGCGGTGTCCCTCCGGTGCGGCGCGCACCCACTCGAACGCGGCTTCGAGGACCTCGGCGGACAACCGGGTGCGACGCTCCGCGTCGAGGGCCAGCCGTTCCAGCCGGACGCTCGCGTCCGCCAGATCCCCTTCGGAGAGCGTGGCGTTCGCGGTCGCGCTGGTCCTGATCTTGATCGCCGCGACCTGCGCCGCCACGTAGTGGGTCGAGGACGAGGGCACCGACTCCAGCACTTCGACCGCGCTCGTCCGCGCGCCTTGCGCCAGATATACCCGCGCCAGCCCGAAAGCCGCGCTGACGTAGGACCGGTCGGTGCGCCACACCAGTTCGTAGAGCCGTGAAGCGGTGAAGTAGTCGCCGACGCCTTCCGCGCTCACCGCGAGGGCGAGTTTGGGCGCGATCTCGCCGGGCAGATCGTCGTACACCGCCTCGAAGGCCACCTGCGCGACGCGCTGGCGCCCGCCCGCGAGCTCGATCAGGCCGCGGTGCCAGTCGATCCGCCAGTCGTGCGGGTAACCGGCGCGGATGGCGAGGTACTGCGCGGCCTGCAACTGACGGTTCGCCTCCGCGAGCTCGCCGAGTTCGACGCGCGCCCGCACGATGCGCAGGCGCACTTCGATCGACTGCCGGGGCGCGTTCGCCAGCGCGTCGACGGCACCGCGCGGATCGAGCACCGTGGTGGTCGCGAGCACGCCGGCGCCGGGATCGCTGGTGTCGACCTGGGGAATCGGCAGGCCCGCCACCACCTCGACCGCGTCCGGCAGCGGCACCGGCTTGCCGGGCTCCGGCACCACGATGTCCACCCCGAAGGCGTTGGCCTCCGGACCGAACACAGTGGACACTCCGGGCCGCGGTTTCCTGGTGCCCAGAGCCAGGATTTCGCGCAGCACACCGGCGAGCTGGTCGGCCATGTCCTCGGCGGTGATGAACCGGCGGTCGGGGTCGCGATGGGTCGCCCGCTTGAGGAACCGGTGGTAGGAACCGAAAAGCTTGAACAGCGGCACGTCGTCCGGGCTCGGCAGCTGTTCCTTGTACTTGGTGGTGTAACCGTTGAACTCGAAGCTCAGCACGGCCAGCGTGCGCCCGACCGTGTAGAGGTCGGAGGCGACCGAGGCGCCCTGGCGCGCGAGTTCCGGTGCGGCGTAACCGGTGGTGAAGAACAACGGGCTGGAGTAGTCGTCCATGCGGCGCACCGCGCCCATGTCGATGAGCTTCAGTTGTTCGTGCGTCTGGATGACGTTGTCCGGCTTGAGATCGCAGTAGAGCAGGTTCTGGCTGTGCAGGTAACCGAGCGCGGGCAGGATCTCCAGCCCGTAGGCGATGACCTGGCCGATCGGCAACGGCTCCGGACGGCCGGTCCTGCGGTGGTGCTCCAGCGCGATCTGCCGCAGCGACTGGCCGCCGATGTACTCCATCACGATGTAGCCGACCGAATGGCCGGTCCGGGGATCGGGGTGCTGCACGAAGTTGTAGATCTTGACGATGTTCGGGTGCTCGACCTCGGCGAGGAAGCGCGTCTCGTTCACCGCCGCCGCCATCGCGGTGGCGTCCCCGGTGTCGATCAGTCCTTTGAGGACGACCCAGCGGTCGTTGACGTTGTGGTCCTGCGCGAGGTAGATCCACCCCATGCCGCCGTAGGCGAGCGCGCCCAGCACCTCGTACTGCCCGCCGACGAGATCGCCCCGGTGCAGCTTCGGCGTGAACGAGTAGGGCGTTCCGCACTGTTCGCAGGTGCCTTCCGGGCCCGAGCCTCCGCGGCCGACCTTGGACGAACAGTTGCCGCAGAAGCGTTTCTCCTCCGACACCACCGGATTCGTGAGCACCGCGGACGCCGGGTCACGGTAGGGCACCGGCGGCACGTCGACCAGGCCGACGCCCAGCCTGCCGCGGCGGGAGGAGCGCCGTCCGCTTCGCCTGGAGGTACCGGGGAAAGCGCCCGTCCCGGTGCCCGCGCCGGTCCCGAAGCCGGTTCCGGTCCCGAAGCCGGTTCCGGTCCCGAAGCCGGTTCCGGTCCCGGGACCGGTGCCTGGCCCCGTGCCCGGGCCGGTGCCCGGTCCCGTGCCGCTGCTGCTCTCCGGCAGGACGCTTTCGGTGCCCGGATCGGGCAGTTCCACGCTCTGCTGCCGCGGCGGTTGCTTCGGCGGCATGATGCTGCGCGTCTGCGGTGTCGGCGCGGACAACACGCTGGTCAGTTGCGGTTCGGCGCCGTTGCCGGCGCGCGCTTCTTCATCCAGCCGACCGGAAATCGGTTCGTGCCGTGGTTGCTGTGGCTGTTCCGGCATGGCCTTGTCTCCTACATCGACCGCAGGCGAACGTGACGCCGTTCCGGCGTCCGGGTCTTGGTCATCGAGTCACGCTCACTACTGGTACGCCACCTGTGGCGGGGCGGCCGGCCCGAGCAGCGGCAGTAGCCAGGTGTTGTAACTGTCCCGCCACGCGGCGCCGCCGCGGACGGTGTCGAGCACGGAGTTGACGTAACGCACCATGTCCTCGTGACCTCGGGGTATGCCCACACCGTAGTTCTCCTGGGTGAACCGGTCACCGACCACCTCGAGATTCGGGTCCTGTCTGGCCATGCCCGCCAGGATCACGTCATCGGTCGACACCGCGTCGACCTGCCCCTGCTGGAGCATCACCAGGCAGTCCGACCAGTTCTTCACCGAGACCGGCACGGGTCGCGCCGACGACTGGGAAAGCGTTTTCAACGATGTCGAGTCCGCGGCGGCGCACACGCGCTTGCCCCGGAGATCCCCGAGCCCGTTGACGCCGGTGTCGCGCTCGACCAGCACACGCTGGCCCGCCACGTAGTACGGCGACGAGAAGTCGATCTTCTTCAACCTGTCGCAGGTGATGCTGTAGGTCCGGACCACGACGTCCACCTGGTTGTTGACCAGCACGTCTTCGCGCGCCGACGACGGGATCGCCTTCCACTGCACGTGGTCGTGCCAGTCGCCGAAGAGCGCGTTCGCGATCTGCTTCACGATGTCGATGTCGAAGCCCTCGAACTGGCCGGTGCCCGGATTGAGAAACCCGAACAGGTAGGTCGTCTGGTCCACTCCCGCGATGAGCCGGCCGCGCTGCTTGATGGCGGCCATCGTCGAACCGGAGGGGATCGACGGGTTCGGCGCCAGGCTGCGAAGATCGCATCCGGACGAACCCGGGCCGCCACCGCTGGGGTCCGCGCCCCCGACGTTCGCGGGCATCGGCTCCCGCACGTCGCTTACGGGTGCCGGATCGACGGGGGCGCGCTGCCCGGCGCATCCGGCGATGACCATCAGCACCACCGCGAGCAGCGCGCCGAGTCTTCGCGAGGATCGTCTCATCAGCGGTACTCCCTCAGGCGGTCCCGGATTCCGATGGTCACTCCGCCCGCGGCGACCACGGCGAGCACCGCCACCCCGGGAGCCAGGAAGATCAACATTTGCCCGGCGGCATTGGTCTTGTCGACGAACGCCTGCCGCCCGTCGTCGATCGCCTTGCCCAGCGCGGTGTCGAGGTTGGCGAAGAAGGTCGCGGCATTGCTCGGCAGCGTCTGGTCGACGGCCTCCTTGACGGCGTCGACGTAGGCACCCCCGTCGTCCTTCTCGCGCAGATCCTTGTGGGTGGCCAACCACTTGTCCGCGTTGGTGATCGCGGTGTCCACCTGCGCGCCCGCGTCACCACCGACCAGGCCCTTCGCCTCGCCCAGCAGGCCGGTGAACACCGGTGCCACCTGCTGGAAGTTCGTCTCGTATTCCGCGCCGGCACCGCGGGCGACCAGGGTCATGGTCTCGTCGGCACGGGCCTGCACGGCGGCGGCGCGAGCACGGACGAGCACGTCGACCGGATGACTTCCGTCGTCCTGCCCACTGCCGACCAGGGTGCCCTGCACCACCAGCGCGATCGACCCCCACAACAGCACCAGTGCCATCGCGCCGGTCGCCACGACCAGGCCGATGTTGAGCAACCGGTTCGTGCGGCGGGTCAGATACACCTGCGTGGCGACCAGCGCGGCCAGCGAAAGGCACAGCAGCACCACGGTCAGCCACGGAACGCCACCGGCGTCGGCCTGCTGCGCTTCCAGCTGCGCGGTATCGATTTTGTAGAGGTCCGCGGCGACGGGAAGGATCGTGGCGCGCATCAGGTTCGACGCCTCCTGCAGGTAGGAAGCGCCGACCGGGTAGCCCAGGCGGTTGTTGGCCCTGGCCGTCTCGACCAGTCCGGTGTAGACGGGCAACTGCTGGCTGATGGCGGTCACCTTGGTCTCCGCGTCGCCGGTCGCGTCGGAAGCCGCCTTCGCCAGCGCCGAGCCGGCGCGGGCGATGTCCTGGTCGTAGCGGATGCGCAACTCGGGCGGCGGGTTGCCGGTGATCAGGAACGCGATGGCCGCCGTCGCGTCCGCGTCCGACAGCGAGCGGTAGACCTCCTGCGCGGCGGCGGTCAACGGCTCGCGGTGGCTGATCAGGTCTTCGGTCGTGCTGCTCCGCTGCTGGACCATGACGGTGCCGACCAGACCGGTGAGCAGGGTCGCGACCACGAGTCCGACGGCGAGGACGGTGAGCAGGCCCGGCGTGGTCCGCGCGGACCGGATCACGCCGCGCACCACGGTCGCCGGGAGTTCGAGCAGACCGGCGAGCCCGGATCGCGTGGTTTCCGGCGGCGGGGCGGGAACCGGAGATTCCGGGACGGGGCCGCTCGGCGGCGTCGTCGGACGCATCACGGTACTCGTCATAGCTTCCACCCCTCGCCCGGTCACCACTCGCATGAAGGTATCCGAGTCACCTGAGCGAGCCAACGGCTCCCGGACGGAAACGTCGCTGGTAGGCGCGATGCGGCTGTCCGGGTGACGGCCGGTGCGGCGAAGGCGTTATTGATATGTGTCATTCCGCTTCGCCCGGCACGATCGGACCCGGACATGACGGTGCCCCCGGCCTCGAGGCCGGGGGCACCGGAGTGCAAGCTCTCAGATCACGCTGACCGAGGTGGCCTGCGGGCCCTTCTGGCCCTGGCCGATCTCGAACTCCACGCGAGCGTTCTCTTCCAGGCTACGGAAGCCGTTGCCCTGGATTTCCGAGTAGTGCACGAAGACGTCGCCGCCGCCGTTGTCGGGAGTGATGAATCCGAACCCCTTCTCGGAGTTGAACCACTTCACGGTGCCCTGGGTCATCAAAAATATTCTCCAAATACTGCAAACACAACGGAAACGCCACTCCGGCGCTCCGGGTCGGATGCGAGACGGTTTGCTCTCCCGATGGGAAACCACTACGCCCGCGTAGTCTTGCGAGCGTGAACTAGCACGAACACAAAAGCTTCAGACCGACCTCAGTACATCACAGATCTCCGCCGGGCGCCACACCACCGGGCCTCAGCTCGAACGATTCGCCTGGAAAAGGGACGAAAGACGGACGTCGGGGCTGATCACGTCGGTGTCGGTCCGCACGTCGATCACGCTCGGCCGCTGATGGTGCAGGGCACGGGCGATCGTGGGTTCGAGCTGTTCGGGCGATTCGACGGTGTAGCCCGCCGCGCCCACCGAACGCGCCCAGGAAGCGAAATCCACCACCGGGAACGAAACACCGGACAACCGGCCGTGCGCGCGCGCCTGATGCATCGCCATATCGCCGTAGAGGCCGTTCTGCACCACGACCACGATGACCGGGGTCCGGTACCGGACCGCGGTCTCGATCTCCTGGCCCGTCATCATCATGCTGCTGTCCGCGACCATCGCGACCACCGTGGTCTTCGGCGCGGCGAGCTTCGCGGCGACCGCGGCGGGTACCGCGTAGCCGAGCGCGCGGTTGGCCGGGCCGAGCTGCGTCTTGGGCTCGGTGAAGCACCAGTAGCGCTGCACGAAACCGGCGAAGTTGCACGAGTCACTGGTGACCACGGTGTTCTCCGGCACGACCTTGCGCACCGCGCGGACCACGTCCGCCGGGTGGATGAGCGCGCTGCCGCGAGTGTCCGGCGGCGTCATGAAGGTGTGCGTGACCGCGTTCGCCGCCGAACTGCGCCGCGCGCGCGGCTCGGCGACCGCGCACAGCTCACGCAGGAACGGCTCGATCTCGCACTCGACGCGGAAGGTCAACCCGCTTCGCCAGGTCTGATCGAAGCCGGTACCGATCATCACCAGGGTCTGCGTCGGCAGCGGGTAGCGGTAGTTCTGGGTGGTGACCTCGTCGAGCCGAGCGCCGATGGACAGCACCAGATCCGCGCGGTCGAGCGCGTCGAGTTGCCGCTGCGGGATTCCGATACCCAGATGGCCCGCGTACCGGGCGTGGTTCTCCGGGAAGGCATCCTGCCTGCGGAAAGCGTTGTAGACGGCGAGCCCGAGCTTGTCCGCGACGGCGATCAGTTCCTCGCGCGCGGGGCGCGCGCGGCTGCCGGCGATCGCGACGGGGAAGCGAGCGTCCGACAGCAGGGCGGCGACCTCGTCCGCGGAGCGCAGCAAGGCGCCGGAGCGGTCCGGGGAAAGATCGGGCACGGGAAGCGGTCCGTCGAACGGGGCGACCCAGTAGTCCGCGGGGATCGAAAGCACGGCCGGTCCGCGCCGGCCCGTCTGCGCCTCTTCCAGCGCCTCGGCGATCAGGTCCGGGACGTCGGTGGCCGACTCGGCTCGGGCGGCCCACTTGGCGTAGGGCCGAAACATTTCGATCGCGTCGGGTTCGCCGGTCAGGCCGCCGCGCAGGTTCAGCGAGGGCCGGGCGGCGAGCATGACGAGCAACGGGGTCTCGTCCTCGTACGCGGTGTGCACACCGGCCATCAGGTTCATCGCGCCCGGCCCCCGGGTGGCCAGCACCAGCGCGGGGATGTCACGCAGTTTCCCGTCGGCCTCGGCCATGAACGCGGCCGCGGCCTCGTGCCGGGCCATGACCAGGGTCATCTTGGGGGCGAACTGGCAGGCGTCGAGAAATTCGAGAAACGAGTCTCCGGGCACGGTGTAAGCACGCCGCACCCCTGCTTCTACCAATACCCGGACCGCGACCTCCGCGACGGTCCGATTCTCCTCATGCCCGATGACACAAGATAATCAAACGCTCGTCGTGCCGGTCAAGCGGCTTCGCGATATCCGTCATGGAGGAACGGCCCGTCGCGCCGAGCGCGTCCGTTGAGGGTGGTGGTGGGCGTCGGGGGTGACGGGCGGGGTGAACGGGCGCGCTTCCGTTGGCAGCTAAGCCGCGACGGGATCGGTCCACGCGTTCACCAGCGCCGCGTACCGTGGCGATTCGCGCAGCAGCGTCGAGTGGTCGCCGAGCAGGGTCGCCCGCCCGTCCATGACGAGCACGCGGTTCGCTCGCAAGGCCGCCGACAGGCGATGCGCGATGACCACCAGGACACCGCCTCTCGCGGTGAAAGCGCGTTCGGCAAGGACCTCCGCGACGGGGTCGAGGTTCGACGTGGCCTCGTCGAGGATGATCACGCGCGCCGGGCCGGCATACACGCGCGCGAGCCCGAGCAGTTGCGCTTCGCCCGCCGAAAGCACGTCGTGACCGAGGTCACCATCGAGGCCGCCGAGCCGGGCCACCAGGTCCTCGGCGTGCACCGCTCGCACGGCGGCGGTCAACTGCGCGTCGGTGGCCCCGGGCGTGAACAGGGCGAGATTCTCCCTGACCGTGCCCGCGAACACGTAGGTCTCCTGGGGGACGAGCGCGACCAACCGGTGCAACGCCGAAGGCCGTACCTGATCCACCGGAACGCCGCCGATCAGCACTT
The DNA here is from genome assembly GCF_042684065.1 of Amycolatopsis pigmentata. Taxonomy (NCBI): domain Bacteria; kingdom Bacillati; phylum Actinomycetota; class Actinomycetes; order Pseudonocardiales; family Pseudonocardiaceae; genus Amycolatopsis; species Amycolatopsis pigmentata. The sequence goes on from NZ_JBHUKR010000007.1 coordinate 503,993, forward strand.
TCCCTTCTCGTGGCGGCACGAGACCGGTCAGCAGCGCGGTCAGGGTGGACTTTCCGATCCCGCTCGGGCCCACCACCGCGAGGTGATCACCCGGGTTCAGCGTCAGGTCCAGGCCACGCACGATCGGTTCGGCGTGCTCGCTCCAGCCGAACGTCAGGCCCCGCACCGTGATCGTCTCGCCGGACGGATCGCGGTCGCCGGAACGCTCGGGCGGCACCGGCGTCACCTCGGCGAGCCTGCGGAGCGCGACCATCAGCCGCAGCACGACGGTGCTCGCCGTCGCGGCCAGTCCCTGCAACGCGGGTTGGAGCGAGCCGGCGAGGTAGATGAGCGAACCGAGCGCGGCGCCCGCGGTCATCCGGCCCGCGACCACCATGCCCGGCGCGACGATCAGCACCAGCAGCAACGGCGCGAAGCCGCCCACCGCGACGATCAGAGTGCGCAGCGCGCTCGCGTTGGCCATGCTCGCCGCGGCCTGTTCCTGTCTGGTCACGGACCCGTGCAAAGTCCGTGCGGCCACGGCTTCGGCGCCGCAGGCGGCCACATCGCGGATGCCGGTGAGTACCGAGCCCGCCACCTCCGCGGTCGCCTCGTCGGCCAGCGTGACCGTCCGCTGCCGGCGCGCGAGTGAGGGAAGAAGGCAGGCGAACAGCGCGATCGAGATCACCACCGGAACAGCGACCAACCACGCCAGCGAACCGGCCACGGTGAACAGGCCGGCCAGCGCACCCGCCGTCGTCACGACCATCCCGCGCGCCTGCACGAGCAGGCCCCCGGTGGCATCGCGGACGATTTCGACGTGCTGGGTGATCCGCGCGACACCGCTGGCGTCCGGCGCGTTGCGTGGCGGCGACGGATCGTTCAGCACGCCCCGCACGACCGCGGTGACCAGCGCGTCCCGCATCGGTTCCACGATGTCCGCGAGCAGCCGCCACACCAGCCGCGACCCGACCGCACCGGCCAGTGCCACCAGGGCGAACGCACCGAGGTAACCGGCGCCGACGACGGCCCGGCCCGCCGCGAAACCCTTGTCCACAGCCAGTTCCACGAGTCTGCCGGAGAAGAAGGCCGGTGCTCCTTCGAGCACCGAGCAGCCGAGCATGGCCAGACAGCCGCGCCACCGCGTCGCGAGCGTCGCCCAGTACACGCTCACACCTTCTCCTGTGTTCCGCGGGACACCCACTCGTGGTCGGTCCGCATCGCCGGGATCTCGCCGTCGTCGGCACCCTCGAACACCGCCCGGTAATCCGGGTCGGCCCACAGCACCGCGTGGGGGGCGAGTGCCCGTATGCGCCCGTTGTCCAGCCAGGCCACCAGATCCGCCCGGCCGGCCGTGACGGCCCGGTGCGTCACCGACACCCGGGTGGCGGCGGCCCCCCGGACGGCACTGTCCACTATGGACTCCGTGACCGTGTCCAGGCTCGCGGTCGCGTCGTCGGTGATCAGCACCCTCGGCCTTCGGACGATCGCGCGCGCGAGGCCGAGCCGCTGTGCCTCGCCGCCGGAAAGCGGTGTCTCCCGCAGAGCGTTGTGGTAGCCGTCGGGAAGGCGGACGACCAGGTCGTGAACCTGCGCGGCCCGGCACGCGGCGGCCACCTCGTCGTCGTCGGCCACCGTGCCGTACGAAACCGCGTCGGCGACGGTGGTCCCCAGCAAGGCCGGGCGCTCGAAGGCATAGGCGATCGCGGCGTGCAACTCATCCGCGTAAAGCTCACCGATCGGGACGCCGTCGAGCAGAACCTGCCCTCGTTCCGGCGCCTGAAGCCCACCCAGCACGGCCAGCAATACCGACTTGCCGGAACCCGACCGGCCTACCACGGCGACGGAACTCCCACCGGGGACGATGAGGTCGACCCCGTCGAGCGCGCCGGGAACGGTGACGCCCCAGAGTTCCACGGTGCCCGGCCCCGGCGGCACCCCTCGTGTGCCGGGGCCGGGCGCCCACGCGTCGAGGACCTCCGCGATCCGTCGCGCGCAGGAAGAGATCCGCGCCAGCGTGGTGAGCAGGGGAATACGGCTCACCAGCGTCATGCCGAGCGCGACGTAACCGAGCGCGGCGAGCACCTGCCCGGCGCTGAGGCGCCCCGCCTGCACGCCGAAGCCGGCCGCCAAGAGCACGGTGACCTCGACCGCGGGAAGCAGCAAGGCGGCCCGCCACACCATCTTGGCCTGCGTACGCCATATCCCGGTGCCCGCCGCGCCCAGGCGCGGCAGCGGCTCCAGCACCCGACGGGTCTCACGGTCGGCGGTACCGGACGCCGCGATCGTGCGCAGGCCGCGGAGGGCGTCGAGGAGCCGCGCGGACAGCTCTCCCGAAACCCGTTGATACGCAAGGACATCGTCCGCGGTGAACCGCATGTGGGACCGCGCGATGACCAACGCCACGGGCACGCTGGCGACGAAGACCACGGCCAGCCGCCAGTCCAGCGCGGTCAGCAGCGCGACCGCGCCGACCGAGAAGACCACTGCCGAACCGAGTTGCATGAGGGTCGGGGCGATCGCTCCGGCGTTCGCGCAGTCACCGGTGAGCCTGCTCAGCGCGTCGCCCGCGGCGAAGTCGGATCGGGACCCCAGGGCGAGCAGCCGGTCGGCGAGTCTGCGGCGCAACCAGGCGCTGGCCGCGGCCGTCGTGGTCGCGGTGAGGAGCACGGTGAGCACGCTCGTGGCGATTTCACCCGCCCCGACGGCGAAGAACCAGGCCACCTTGGGCCAGCTCAGCGCTCCGGCGATGGCCGAGTCGACGGCGGCCGCCAGCGCACCCGGGAGCACCAGGCCGGCGGCGGTGGACACCGCCGTGCACAGCAGGAGCAGCCCGACGCGCGCGCGATCCCGCTTGAGCGCGTCGACCAGCAGGGCCTCCCCCGGGTTGGACATCGGCCTTCCCTCGGTTCCGACCCGGGTTCACTTCCCAGGCTCTGTCGGGTTCGTGAGGTTCCTGTCACGATGAGAGCGGGAGCGGCGCACTTGGCCTGCGCCGCTCCCGCCGCACTACCTCAGCACCTCAGACTTGTCAGTCCTCGGCGCGCTGCTGGCACGCCAGCAAGGAGACGGTGCTGTGGCTGCAGGGGAGCAGCAGGCTCGCGTTGCTCGCGGTCGTGCTGCCGCCACCGCCGCCGCCGTGACCCGACGGGGCGTCCATGGCCTGCAGGTCGAGAACCAGTTCCATTTCGTGTTCCTTCCTAGGTGGTGTTACATCCACCGGTCCGGGGTGACCGGGGTCTGGGGGCCGCCGAAGAACGGCAGGGCGGCGGTGCCGTCGAGCGTCATGGCGAGCGCGGCGAGGACGCCGGCGCCACCGGTGGCGTAGTCCATGGACAACCGGGCGAGCTGGTTGCCGGGGAAGGCCGTGCCACCGCCGTAGGGCATCGCGTGCCAGGCCAGGCGGGACAGGTGCAGCGCGATCAGGCGCTCGGCCTCCTCGTCGCGACCGCGGTGCCTGCCCATCGCGAGCGCGACCATCAACCCGGCGCGGCCGAGCGTCAGACCGGGATGGGCGACGAACTCACCCACGCAGGCGGAGCGGAGCCCGGGGAGTCCGGCCACACTTTCCGCGTCCGGCCGGTGCGCCGCGAGTTGTTCGGCGACCATCGCGACTCCGGCGCTGCCGACGCGGACGTAGGGCAGCGTGCGGGCGTCGCCGTCGCGAACCTGGAGCGAGCCGTCGTCGGTCTCGACGCATTCTTCGAGGTCCCTGGCGAGGGCACGGTCCGCGAGATCCAGCCAGTCCTCGTCCTTGGTGTGCTCGAACAACCGGATGAACAGCAAGGCCGGTCCGGACCAGCCGCTGAGCAGGCCCGCCCGCCCGTAATCGCCGGGCGGCGCGGCGTTCGGAAGGGTTCCCGCGAGCCGGGTGGCGATCTTCATCGCGCCTTCGGCGAACGTGTGGTCGTGGCGGGTGGTCGCGAAGTGCAACAGGTTGAGGCCGACGCCGGAGAGACCGGTGTCCAGGCTGTGATCGTTGGTCTGGTCCACGAGCCGGGTGGATCCCTTGATCAGCTCGCCGGCTTCCTCGTGGTACCCGAAGCTCTCCAGCACGTAGGCGATGCCGTGCGCGCCGTCGTAGAAACCGGGGCGGTGCAACGGTTCCCGGCGGAGATGGGCGAGCAGCCAGCGCTCGTGTTCGGGGAACCGGCCTTCGCCCGTGACGTCCAGCGCGTACAGCACCCCCGCGGCGCCGACGCCGAAACAGGCGCCGCCCACGGTGAACTGCTCGGGATCACCGGGGAAGAGCCGGTCATCGCGCTCGGGGGTGGCGCTGGCGAGGATCGCGGTCGCGATCGACTTCCGCACCTGCGCCCAGTCCGGTTCCGGCTTGTCCAGCTCGCTGGAGAAGACCGGCGGAGCGCCGCGCCGCGGGGTGAGCACGTCGAGCACGCTGTCGGCGTAGTCGTGGCCGAGGCCGAAACGCCGGCGAACCGATTCGACCAGTCCGGGCAGTTTCCCGGGGGCGAACTCGAGCAGCGTGGTGAGCGGCAGGAAGATCCACAACCGGAGCGCGGCGAGCGCGTAGTCGTCGATCTCGAAGTCGTCCCGGTCGGCGGGAGCACGGAAACCGGGCGCGCCGAGCGCGGGCCTGCCGGGTCCGCCCGCTTCGAAGGCAAGCTCGAAGTCGATCAAGGACACGCGGTCGTCCTCGTCGACGAGGATGTTGAGCTGGTGCAGGTCGCCGAACACGATGCCCCGGTCGTGGATGGCCTTGACCATCCGCTCGATCTCGCCGACGAGCGCGAGCGCGCGCCGCGTGTAGCGAGCGACGGCGTCGGCGTCCGGTTCACGGCGGACGAGGGGATAGTTCTGCGCGAGCCAGGAACCGAGCTGGATCCCCGAGACCCGTTCCATCGCGACGAAGGTGTGCTCCCACACCGTGAACAGGTCGTACACCGCCGGTATGCCGGGGATGCCGTCCAGCCGGCGGAGGGTCTCGTACTCCCGCCGCAGCCGGGCCACCGCGTCGACGTGGTCGCGGTCGAGGCCGGCGTGCGGCCGGGCCTCCTTCAGCACCAGTTCCTTGCCGTCGGCCAGCCGGGTGGCGAGGTACACGCCACCGCCGTTGGAGAAGTGCACGGCGGAATCGACCCGGTAGGGAAACTGGCCGGGGTCACCGTTCTTCCGCGCCTCGAGGTGCGGAAGCAGGCATTCGGGAAGAACCTCCCAGTCCGGCACCTCGAACTTCGGGCCGCGCCGGTCGGGGACCAGGTTGCCCTCGCCGTCACGGATCGCCAGTACGCGGGCGCCGTCGGATTCGACCCATTGCTCGGCGAACCCGCCGTACCGCACATAAAGCGGCCCGTCGCCGTAGCGAAGATCGCTCAGAATATACGGCCCGGGCTCGCCTCGAAGCACCGCCGAAAGGTCGGCCAGGATCCGCTCCAGCGCCTTGTTGTCACTCGGATAAATGGTGACGAGCTTGCCGCTGGCATCCCGTGCCGCGTACTTCGCGTTGCGGGAGAGCAGGATTCCCTTGGTCCGCAGGTGCTTGAACGGCACGCCGTGCTCCACGCAATAGGTCCAGACCGCGGCCAGCACACGCTCGGCGCTGTCCATGGTCGCGGAAACGTGGATCTTCCAACCCTGACCGGGCAATGCGGCCGCCGGCGGCTGCAGATGCCGCCAGACTCCCTTGTCGAGGGCGACCCAGCCCTCCGGGGGCGTGGGCAACCTCGTGGCGAACTCGTCGCCGGCGTGCTCGGGCTTGCGCTGCAGGTCGAAGAACAGCGGGTCGGCGAAGCAGAACTCCTCGTAGCGAAGATCCATCGCGGTTCCCTCCCCCCGGCTAATCGGATGCTCTCGGCGTGTGGCCCGCCGATATTTGTTCACATTTCCCGGCGCCGGTTCCATCCGCCAATTCAGGGATTCCGCTGGGCTGATCAGGGTCGGTAAAAACACCCGCTACCGCCGGGTACCCAAACTCTGAGTCTGCCCGGGGCACGAAGATGACCACTCGATCGACCGAGTTTAAAATCAAAGAGAACGAAACTCGCACGTCAGCGAGTTGTAAGAATAGGTCTACGCGCGGTTGCCGCCACCAACCAACCACTATCGAGTCGGTAAGTTTCGTTCCTGTCGATCTTGACAGAAACGGCTGAACGGGTCAAGTCAAGCGCCCGAACGGCCCCCTCGCCGTAAGGGCCGGCGCGGACATCACCTATACTACAATAAGTAGTACGTAAATTGCGCTGCCATCGGAGGAACGGTGATTCCTGGTTTTTCGGCGGTGGTGGCACTGGGCTCACTACTGGTCGCCGTGTGGAGTTTCGTGCTCGCGGCACGGGGCCGTGAACCGACGCGCCCCCTGCTGGCCGGCCTCGCGGTGGTGGAGGTGCTCCTCGTCGTCCAGCTCGGCGTCGGCGTGGCACTGCTCGTCGCCGGGCACCATCCGGGCAGCCTCGCGACCTACCTGGCGTACCTGATCGGCTCGCTCGTGGTTCTCCCGGTGGGCACCGTGTGGGCGCTGGCCGAACGAAGCCGGTCGAGCACCGTCGTGCTCGGCATCACCTGCCTGGCGATCCCGGTGATGGTGCTGCGGCTGTACCAGATCTGGAGCGGGGCTCATGCGTGAACGGAAGACGGCCTCGGGGCCTGGACGTGTGCTGGTCGCCGTGTACGGGATCTTCGCACTCGCCGCCACCTCGCGGGCAGGTGTGCAGATCGCGACGAAGTTCCACGAAGCACCGCTGGCGTATGCGCTTTCGGCGTTTTCCGCGGTCGTCTACGTCGTCGCGACCGTGGCGCTGGCCCGGGCTGGACGGGCCTGGTGGCGCGTGGCGGTGGGGGCGTGCACCGTCGAGCTCCTCGGCGTGCTGACCATCGGCACGCTGAGCGTGTTCGACCGGGCGGCCTTCCCACAGGCGACGGTGTGGTCGGTCTACGGAGAGGGCTATCTGTTCATCCCGCTCGTGCTGCCCGTGATCGGACTGTTCTGGCTGAGGCGGACCACCCCGTCGTAACCGCGGCGAAGGTCAGGCCGGGTGACCTCTTTCCCCACGGCCCTGCGCGCCCCGCGAGCGTGTCGACAGGGCGTACCTCAGCCCTGTACCTCACATCGGACATGCAGACGCCCTGCCGCCACGCTAGCGGACAAAACGGCGCGCTCGGTGGTTACCGGGAGTGCCGCGCCTTGGCCTGGTCAGCGAGCGCCTGCCGCAGGGCCTCGGCCTCGGCCAGGCTCACCGACTTCGCGAAACGGGCGAGCGCCGGAGCCCTGTCGCCGGTCAACTCGAGGGCGTTCAGCATCAATTCGGCCACATACTCCGCCTTGCCCACTTTGGGCAGGTACCACCATGCTCGCCCGGACCGTGTACGCCGCACGACATCCTTTTCGGCCAACCGGGCGAGTACCGTCATTACCGTGGTATAGGCGAGATTACGATCGGCCAAGTCGTCGTGCACGGCCCGCACGGTCGCCGGTTCACCGCGCGCCCACAGTACGTCCATAACGGCGCGCTCAAGATCACCCAGTCGACCGGCGGGCACCCCTCTTCCCGTCGTCACGGTTGAATCCTAAAGGATGTTCCGATTTCCCGCGCGCCATTCGGATACGCGAAGCGGGGGCCCTGGATGAACCGCGCGGACCAGAGCCGATTAATCCAATCGGCAGAGCACGCGGAAAAGCAATCAGATGAATGGATCTCCGTCTCGAGTGGACGGCACCATGCGGTCATATCCGGCACGCCGTGGCCGGGAACGCGCACCGCGATCATCATGGGATGGTGATCGAAATTCGCGCCCTCGAGCGGGACGACTGGCGGCTGTGGCGTGAGCTCCGGCCGGCGGCGCCGGCCAGGCTGGGCGGCGGGCACCGGATCATCGACGCTCCGGCTGTCGGTGATGGAGGACAACGTTCCCGCCCTCGCCATCTACCGGCGTCACGGCTTCCGGGAAGCCGGCGGCGAAGGGCGCGAACTGATCTTGGTGAAGCACCTGTAGTTTTCACAACCGGTGGCCCTGGGCCGGACCAATCACCCCGGTCCGGACCTGACCGCGTCACGCCGGTGAATCGATCACGCCTGACCGGGTAAAGTGTTCGGACATTCCGGAAATCGGCAGCTCACAGGCCTCGCGCGGCGCGTCCGGCGGCTCCGCCGGTACACCGGTCGGCCCCATCGAGGGTGTGCCATCCGGCGGACTTTGGTTACACTCTCCGTCGCTCTCAAGATCGCGGCCGGCCATTGGAAAAATGAGACCGCGTCCACCGCCTGTGTCGGCCGGGTGGCGGGACGGTCAGATCGGAATGACGTGGGCTGTTCACACGCCGTTGCTTGTCCGCTTTTCCCGCTGCTCAGCGCAAGTCTGCGCGGTTGGCGCGACTACTATTGCGACACCGAAGACCGCTGGCACGACTGCGCCAGATACAAGTTGTCCCTCACCGGGCGCCCGATACCCATCACGCTGCTGCCCAACGGGCGTGACGCTCAGCACCTCGCGCGCGCCGCCGCGGCGGCGGGGGTGGAGACCATTGAGGAAACGCGGAAACCCCCGCGCGAACCGGAGCGCCCACCCCAACGTCAACAGGCACCCGCTCCCCAACGCCAACAGGCACCCGCGCCTCAACGTCAACAGGCACCCGCTCCCCGGCGAGTGCCTCCGCCCCGCGATGATTCCTTCGCCGAAGAAGTCACGCCCTGGTTCGGGAACCAGATCGGCAGGCTCGAGCCGCCGCCACCGTCGCCCGCTCCTCGACCCCAGAAGAAGAATCCGCCTGCCGGTCCCAAGCGCCGCTGGTGGAACCGCCTCGCCGATTGGATGAGAGAACCAGCATGAGTAGCTATTGGCCGTGGTGGGCCGGCGCCGCCGGACTCGCCCTCGTGACCATCAACTACACCCTGACCACGGACACCTCCTTCGGCATCTCGTCGGCCTGGGATCGCGTCCTGCACTGGCGTGAGGAACGCAGCCTGGAAAAGCTGAACGAGGAATTCCTCGACCAGCGTGTGCTCGCCGAGGCGCTCGCGGCCGCGACCGCCGAGCAGTTCGGCACCAGCACCGCCACGCTGACGGCGCCACCGCACGGTGAGGCGCCCGCACCCGCGCAGCCGGAGGCCACCGCCGCCGTCCCCCGCCCGACGCCCGTGATCGCGCAGGCCGCTCTGCTCGTGTCCGTCTTCCTCGGCGGCTTGATCGCGGCGTTCACCTCCGGCCGGTTCAAGCTCCGCTTGGACATGGGCCAAGGTTTCCGCGACATCGTCACCCCCAACCCCCTGACCATGGTCGCCGTGCTGTTCGCGGGCGGCGTGCTCGTCGGCTTCGGGACCCGCCTCGCCGGAGGGTGCAGTTCCGGCCACGGGCTGAGTGGGTGCGGACGGCTGCGCCCGGTCAGCCTGCTCGCCACCGCCGTGTTCTTCGGCACCGCCGTTGTCGTGTCGTTCCTGCTGTGGAAGGTGATCTGATGGCTACTCGTGGCGCGGTGCTCGGCGCGAACATCGTCGGCGGGCTGACCCTGGGCTTCGTCGTCTTCAACATCGGATTCGGCGACTACTCCGAGCTGAACCGCATGTTCACCTTCCAGGACCTGCGGATGCTGTTCTCCTTCGCCGGTGCCGTCGGCATCATCGTCGTGATGTTCGCGCTGCTCCGGGTCCGCAAGACGCCGGGACGCATCCACGCCGGCGTGGTCCCGGGCGCGATCCTGTTCGGCATCGGCTGGGCGATCTCGGGTGGCTGCCCGGCGATCCCGATCATCCAGCTGGCCGGCGGCTACCTGCCTGCCCTGATCACCATCGTCGGCGTCGTCGTCGGGGTCCGGCTCTGCCGCTGGGCCAACGGGAAGTACTTCCACCTCGACCGCGGCTCCTGCGGCCTGTAGAAACACCATCGGTTCGCGGGGCGAGGGTGCTCACCTTCGCCCCGCGACTCGCATCCTGACAAATGTCACGGCGCATCCGGGATGTTCGGCATCCCTCCCGGAGACCGGCCGAAGCGAAGCTGATTCCAGGCAAGACAAGCGGGAAAAAACCCGAAAGCCTGGAGGGAAGCCGATATGACCGTCGACGTCACCGCGCCGAAGAACACCACCTCTACCAAGAACCCGTTGGTCCAGGGCCTGACGCCGCTGGTGCTCGATGTGGCCTTGCCCGTCGGCACCTACTACCTGCTGAGCCTGGGGTTCGGGCTGAACGATCTGGTCTCGCTCGGATTCGGCAGCGCGATCCCCGCCGTTCGCACGATCTGGGGTGTCGTGGCGCAGCGCCGGTTGAACCCGCTGGCCGCGCTGATGCTCGTGGTCAACGTCGCCGGGCTGCTGCTCAGTCTGCTCAGCGGTGACCCACGGCTGATGCTCGCCAAGGAGAGCGGGGTGAGCAGCGTGATCGGCGTGGTGATGCTGGCCTCGGTGGCGATGGGCCGCCCGATCATGAGCTCGGTGCTGCGGCCGCTCTTCGGCGGGGGCGACCCGGCCCGGCTGGCCGTTTGGGACCGGCTTTCGGCGACCTCTCCGGCCTTCCGGCGCGCGGAGCACACCTACACGACCATCTGGGGTGTTGTCCTGCTTCTCGAATGCGCCGTACGCATCGTCGGTGTCTACACCCTGCCCGTCCACACGATGGTCTGGCTCGGCACCGTCATCCTGGTCACCGCGCTGGCCCTGGCGTTCCGCCTCAGCTTCGCCCTGGCTGTCAAGCCGATGAAGACGCTGTTCCTCGCGGAACGCGCCGCCGGCTGAGCCGGTACGCGACAGGAGCCCGGTCCACCGGTTTTCGGTGGGCCGGGCTCCTGTCACGGGTCCGACCCGGACGGTGTGGCAATCGGCGGACTCCCCGTGAGCCACCTGGGGGCCGGTGAGACCAAGATCACGAACGGGCCACACGGCGCGCAACGACAAGCACCGACCGCCGTCTTCTCCTCTCGAGGGGACCGCCCCTGGTTGCGTCGGAGGCGGTTCACCCCAACACTACGGGCCACCATTCGTGTGAACGAGAGGACAGCAAGTGGGCATCGTCAGTTGGATCGTGCTCGGCCTGATCGCCGGTGTGATCGCCAAGCTCCTCATGCCGGGCAAGGACCCGGGCGGCTGCATCATCACCATCCTGCTCGGCATCGCCGGCGCCTTCGTGGGTGGCTGGGTCGGCAAGACGGTCTTTCACGTCCAGCTCGGGAAGTTCTTCGATCTGCGGACCTGGGTCCTGTCCGTCGTGGGCGCGCTGATCATCCTCGTCATCTACCGGCTGCTCATCGGGCGGCGCCACCACGATTGACCGGCACTTCCCGTGTCCGGCCTCGGCCACCGGCTGGCGCCGCGTCAGGCCGAGGCCGTTCATGTGGACGGCTCCCCGCTACGGACGTTTGCCGACCGCGCCCTCGACGAGTTCCACCGTCTCGCGGGGGTTTTCGACCTCGACGACGAGCCGGTCGAAATCCTCGTTGTCGAGGGTGATCACAATGGCGTTCTCGGGTTTGCGCACGTCCCAGAACACCTTGTCGCCGTCCTGGACGAACGTGCCACCGTAATAGGTCTGGTAGAGATTGGTGCCGACTCGCTTCTCGATGGTACGGGGAAACTCGTCGCGAATACCGGGATCGACCGTCGCGCCCTTGACGTGGGCGATCGGGATGGTGATCTCGCTCTTGAGCGACCACACCTTCCGCATACCGCGGATTGTCACGACGAGCTCACCGTTGTCGACGGAGACGGTTGCCATGCGATGTCCCTTCGTTGCCGCTGCTGGGAAGTCACTGCTCCTGGCCATTACGAGCTCGCCGGCTCAGCCGGTCGAAGACGATCTCCGCCACGGGCCGGTCGTGCAGGCGTTCCAGCCTGCTGACCGCGGAGTCCAGTACGCTCCGCACGGTCTGGTCGGCCGACGCGCGCTCCCAATAGGCCACCACCACAAGATCGGCGATGACACCCGGGTCTTCCCCGGCCTCGACGAGGTGGCGGAAAGCGTTGCGGAACAAGCCCGCCTTGCTCGCGAAGGCCTGATAAAGGCTGCCCCGCTTGAGTCCCGTGGCCTGCACGAGTTGGTCGATCGAGGTACCCGCATAGCCGAACCGGGCGAAGACCTCCCCGACCCGGACCAGCGTTTCACCCTCGTCGAAGTCCCGCGACCGTGCCACGACGCGACCGTACTCGATTTATGAACGATCAGTCAAGATAGGTGCCGCTCCCCGACGTCCGCTCCGAAGGCCCCGGCCAGGGCGCCGCGGGCGACGCGCCCTGGCCGGTGAAACCGACTCGGCCGGATTACCGCCGAATCGCCGTCACAGACCGACCCGCCACAACTCGTAGACGCCGACGGCGTCGAGTCTGCACTGGTGGGGGAGATCGACGTTCTGACCGGCGACCATCCTCTGGTAGCCCGCTTCACACTCGCCCGCGGTGTTGTACCAATACCCGGTGTAGTACCAACCAGAAGCCGAAGCCGGCGTCGCGGCTCCCACGATCACACCAAGCCCGACGAGGGCACCAACTACGAACTTTTTCATCACAACCCTTCCCGTACACAGAGAAGACCTACAACGAGCAAATCGACTCGCTGGCACCAGAATCCGGGCGAAGCCCGGCCAAAACCACCTGTGCCACCGCGATCTTCCCGATCTGCCAGCAAAATCTTCCCGATCTCCGCCCGGACTCACGCGGTATCTCGGAAGGCGGCGGTCGAGTCCAAACCGGACACAGCGCCTTGCCGTGTCGAACGATTTACCTTGCGGTGCTTGACATTCCCGGCACCGAGTGGATCATCCGGGACTTCGGTCGTGCGCTAGGTTTTCCGGGGTACTTCTGCGAGACTTCTTCCTGGTTCGGGGTTCTCTGACTGGCGGGAGATTTTTCGTCGTGAGGTATCGAAGATGGGGTCTGCCCGCGGTCGGCGCGCTTACCGTGGTCCTGGTCTCGACGGTGGTTCCGGCGACGGCCGCCGCCGCGGCACCGAGTACCGCCGCTGTCAGTGCCACTCCAGCCGGTTCCAGCTACACCCCGGTGGTCCCGACACGTCTGATGGACACCCGGAATTCCGGTAAAATCGCGGCCCGTAGCGGGATCGGTGTGACCGTCGGGACCGATCAGGTACCGATGGGCGCGACAGCGGTCGTACTCAACGTGACCGGCCTCGACGCCGACGCGGCTACTTACATCGACGTGTATCCGGCGGACGGCCCACCCACCAGCGCCTCCAACCTGAACATCGTTCCGGGGGACATCCGGGCCAACCTGGTGACAGTGCCGCTGGCCGCCGAGCGGGCCGAGATAATCGCGGCTGGGCCCGGGGGGCTGGACGCTGTCGTCGATCTGGAGGGTTACTACTCGCCGGGCACCGGCGCGGGGTTCACTTCGTCGGCACCGCGGCGGGTGCTCGACACGCGCGACGGCACCGGTGGCGTGTCGGGAAAGGTCCAATCCGGACAGACGGTCAGCCTTGATCTGTCGGCACAGGTGCCTCTCGGCACGACCGCGGTGGCGTTCACCCTGACCGCCGTCGATCCGACCCAGGGCAGTTATGTCACCGCGTGGCCCGGTGACGCGGCACGACCGCTGGCGTCGAACCTCAACATCGCGCCCGGCCAGATCACGCCGAACGTGGTCACGGTCGGGGTGAGCGCGGATCGCAAGGTCAACCTCTACAACAACAGTGGCGCGGTGGACCTGGTCGCCGACCTGGCGGGCTACTACTCGCCGCAGTCCACGCAGGTGTTCTATCCGCTCGATCCGATGAGGGCCCTCGATACCCGGGACGCGAACGGGAATCCGCTCACTCCGATTCCGGACAAGGGAACCCGCCCGCTGGGCCTCGGGGGCTGGCTGCCCCCGAACGCGTCGTCGGCGGTGGTGAACCTCACCGGAACGAACGTGACCGCCGCGGGCACTTTCGTCACGGCATGGCCCTCGGGGCAGACCATGCCCACGGCGTCGAACCTCAACCTCGTCGCCGGGCAGACGGCGGCGAACTTCGCGGTCGTCGCGACCGGCTCCGACGAGGGGATCAACCTCTACAACCTCAACGGGAATGTGGACGCGATCGTCGACCTGTTCGGGTACTTCGCACCGCAACTCACGCCGTGTGCGTCGAACTGCGCCTTCGCTTTGGGTACGAACCTGTACGGACGGCTCGGCAACGGCACCACGTCCGCTCTTCCCCGGTCGCCCGCTCCGGTGTTCGGATTGTCCGGAGTCACGGCGACGACTGGAGACCAGGCCAAGGGGTATGCACTGCGGTCGGACGGCACGGTGTGGGCCTGGGGCGTGAACAGCGGTGGCGAACTCGGCAACGGCACGTCGGGGACTGCCGTTGTCCCGGGGCCGGGTGGCGGACAGCCATTCGACTCGCCGGTACCCGTCCAAGTCAACGGACTCTCCGATATCACGGCCATTGCGCTCGGTTTCGCCCTGCGGTCCGACGGAACCGTCTGGTCCTGGGGCCCCAACTACATGTGGCGTCTCGGCGATGGCAACACCGACGAGAACGGGAGTGCGCCGACTCCCGTTCAGGTCACCGGCCTGACCGGCGTGGTCGCCATCGCCGGAAATCCGAGTAACGGATACGCGCTCAAATCCGACGGCACCGTCTGGTCGTGGGGCGAGAACGTCCAGGGCGAACTGGGCAACGGCACCAGTGGGACGTCGAACACCTGCGTGGAAGGCCAGGGTATCTCGCCGAACGGACCGAACTGTGCCTCCGCCGTCCCGGTCCAGGTGTCGGGGCTGACCGGGGTGACCAAGATCGGGCTGGGTTTGGCGGCAAAATCCGACGGCACCGTTTGGCGATGGGGACCGCGCGGCAGCACCCAGCAGCAGGACAATGTCCCGGTCCAGGTGCCAGGTTTGACCAACGTCACGGCGTTTGCGGGGATAGGCCCGAGCACGTACTACGCCCTCCGCTCGGACGGCACGGTGTGGGCGTGGGGCGACAACACCTGGACGGGAGCCCTCGGAAACGGCACTACGTGCTCGACGAATTCCTGCTACACGACCGACCCGGTGCAGGTCACGGGACTGACCGGGGTCACGGCCGTCTCGGCGGGCGTGGTCACCGGATACGCCTTGCGGTCCGATGGCACGGTATGGGCCTGGGGCGGCGGACAGGACGGTGCACTCGGTGACGGGCAGCTGTTCACGTCCTCCTCGGTGCCGGTGAGGATCGCCGGTCTGTCCGGAGTCTCCGCGATAGGGGACTTCGGGTATTCGGTCGTCCCGTAGCGACGAGGAGGTCCGGCCGGGATTCTCGCCCGGCCGGACCCGCTTCCGGGATCCGCGCGGGCTACGGTTGGCCCGTGAGGGCACCGGCAATCGTCCAGCGACTCGGCCCCGCTGCCCTCATGGGGAGCGGATTGCTGGTGGTGGGCGTCTCCGGCTACGGCTTCCTCGCGCTCGCCGGGCACACGCTGTCCACGGCGGACGCGTCCGCCGTCGCCTCGCTCTACCTGCTGATCAACATCATCGGGCCGGGTGTGTTCTCGGCGCTGGAGCAGGAGACGAGCCGGAACGTCAGCGCGCAACTCGCTCGCGGCGCCGACACCGCGATGGTTCGGCGGCGGGCCCTGGCCGTCGGAGGCGGGCTGGTCCTGATCGTCGTGATCGCGCTGCTCGCCGCGTCGCCGCTGCTGGTCCCGAAAGCACTCGGGGGCCAGTGGGCGCTGTTCGGCGCGCTCGTCTTCGGGTCGGTGACCTCGGCGGCCGTGTATCTCGTTCGCGGCCTGCTGGGCGGCAGCCGACGCTTCGGCGGTTACGCGGCCACGCTCGCCATCGAAGGTGCCGCGAGGTTGCTTCCCTGCCTCGTCGTCGCCGCGGCGGGCGTGCCGCACGCGGCGGTCTATGCACTGCTTTTCGCGGCAGGCTCCCTTTTCGGTGCCGCCGCCGGACTGCCGGGCCTGCGCGGAAACGGGACGGGAACGGACAGGTCCGGTTCTGTCGCGACGATGGCGCGGGCCACGTCGGTTCTGGTGGGATCGACCTTGCTGGCCCAACTGGTGGCCAACCTCGCCCCGGTCGTGGTGACCGGCCGGCTGACCACCGACACCGCGACCGCCGCCGCCTTCGCCTCGGCCTTCGTCCTGGTCAGGGTGCCGTTGTTGGTGTTCGCGCCGGTGCAGGCCATGCTTCTGCCCACCCTGACCGCGGCGGCCACCCGGGGCGAACGGGCGACGATGCGACGGAGCCTCCGGCTGATGCTGGTCGCGGTGGGTGTCGTCGCGATCGCCGGTGTGCTGGCCTCGCTGGTCCTCGGCCCCTGGGCGGTGCAGGTGTTCTTCGGTGCGCACGTGCGGTTGCCGGCACCGATGCTCGGCACACTCGCGCTGGGCACGGGCGGATTGATGGTGGCTCAGGTCCTGCAGCCCGCGCTGGTGGCGCTGGACCTGCACCGCGCGGCCACGCTCTCCTGGTTGCTGGGCTCGATGACCCTGACCGGATTGCTCTTCCTGCCAGGGGATCCGTTGCGCGCGGCGGTGCTGGCCCAGTTGAGTGGGGCCGTGATCGTCGTCGCGGGAATGGGAACCGCACTGTCTTCCGCACTGAGGGGGCGGTGGCATAAGGTCCCGCTGTGCGAAGACAATCTCCAGGCGGACGTGTTCTGATCATTGTTCCCGCTTGGAACGAGGAAAGTTCTGTCGGCCGCACCGTGGGGGAAATCCGCAGTGCCCTGCCGGACTTGGACGTACTCGTGGTCGACGACGGTTCGACGGATTCCACCGCCGCCAAGGCGAAGGAAGCGGGCGCCGTCGTCCTGCAGCTCTCCTACAACCTCGGCGTCGGCGGCGCGATGCGCGCCGGATTCCGGTACGCGCTGCGGAATGGTTACGACACGGCGGTACAGGTCGACGCCGACGGGCAGCACGATCCTCGTGAAGTTCCGGCATTGCTGGAAAAGCTGGACGACGCCGACATCGTGATCGGCGCCCGGTTTTCCGGTGACGACGGGTATCCGGTCCGTGGTCCCCGCAGGTGGGCGATGGCGGTGCTGGCCAAGGTCATCTCCCGCCTTTCCCGGACCCGGCTGACCGACACCACCTCCGGGTTCCGGGCCACCGGCCCGCGTGCGCTGCGTCTGTTCGCCGAGCACTACCCGGTCGAATATCTCGGTGACACGATCGAATCCCTCGTGATCGCCCTGCGCGCCGGATGCCGGATCACGCAGGTGAGCGCGCGGATGCGGCAGCGTAGCGACGGGCATCCCAGCCACCGGCCGTGGAAGGCGAGTGTCTACCTGTTCCGGGCCGGTTTCGCCCTGCTGCTCGCGCTGGTCCGGCGTTGGGACCTGCCGGTGAGCAAGGTCGCCGTTCCGGCCGCGGAGGGAGCGTGAGCTCCTATCTGGTCGGGCTCGTCGGCAGTCTCCTTGTCCTGGCCGGAATCTTCGAGCTCCTGCGGCGACGACAGCTCAGCGAGAAGTACGCGGTGCTGTGGCTGGCCGTCGGGCTGGTCGTGCTGGTCCTGACCATCTTCCCCCGCCTGCTCACCGCGCTCACCGCGGCGACCGGCATCGCCCTGCCGACGAACCTGCTCTTCTTCGTCGCCATCACCTTCCTCGTGCTGGTCGCGCTGCACCTGTCCTGGGAACTGTCCAGAGTGGAGCACGAGACCCGCAAACTCGCCGAGGATCTGGCCATCCTCCGGCTCGAGTTGGACGAGTACAAACGACGGCAGAACCACCATGACGACAGTTGACATCCTGATGCCGTACTACGGCGACGATTCCCTTATGCGAGAGGCGGTGCGGAGCGTCCTGCGCCAGGACGATCCGCGCTGGCGGCTCACCGTCGTCGACGACGGCAGCGTGCCCGGCGTCGCGGAATGGTTCGCGACGCTGGGCGATACGCGGGTCCGTTACCTGCGCAACGAGCGCAATCTCGGGGTCACCGGGAACTTCAACAAATGCCTCGACCTGGCCGAGCACGAGTTGACCGCGTTGATGGGCTGCGACGACCGGATGCTGCCGAACTACGTCGCGACCGTGATCGCGGTGCACGAATCCGTCCCGGAGGCGGCGATCATCCAGCCCGGGGTCCGCCTGATCGACGACGAAGGGCGGCCGACGCGGACGCTGGTCGACGAGGTGAAGCGGCGGGTGTACGCGCCGAAGTTCCGCGGTCGCATGGTCATGGACGGTGAACGGCTGGCGTTGAGCCTGACGCGCGGGGACTGGTTGTACTTCCCGTCGCTGTGCTGGCGGACCGACCGGTTGAAAACGGTCCGGTTCCGCGACGATCTGCGCGTGATCCAGGATCTCGCACTGCTGCTGGAACTCGTACGGCGTGGCGAGCGGCTTGCCGTGGACGACACGGTCTGCTTCGAGTACCGGCGTCACGCGGCGAGCGAGTCTTCGGCCACGGCTCAGGAGGGTTCCCGGTTCGCCGAGGCGGAGGGGTTCTTCCTCGAAACCGCCGACTGGTTGCAGGCTCACGGTTGGCGGCGCGCGGCGCGAGCGGCGCGCCTGCACCTGTCGTCACGACTGTTCGCGCTGACCCTGATCCCGGGCGCCGCGGACAGGAAAGGGTTGGCGCGCCACGCCTTCGGTAGAGTCCGGCGGGTGACGGTTCCCGGATCCACCGACGGCTCGGAGTACACCCAGCGCTTGATGCGGCTCGAACAGCCGTTGTGGAAGCGCTTGTTCGACGTACAAGCGCCCTACCGATGGAATGTGCGGCGGATCTTCGGTGACCGTGAGGTGCTGGACGTGGGCTGTGGTCTGGGCCGTAACCTCGCGCACCTGGCGCCACGTGGTGTCGGCGTCGATCACAACGAGCATTCCGTGGACGTGTGCCGTGGTCGTGGCCTCACGGCGTTCACGACCGAGGAGTTCGGCGACACGGAATACGCGCGCCCCGGCCGGTTCAGCGGGATGCTCGCCGCGCATCTGATCGAGCACATGCCGCGAGCCGAAGCCGTGAAGGTCCTCTCCGGGTACCTCGACTTCCTGGCGCCCGGGGCACGGGTGGTGTTCATCTGCCCGCAGGAGCGCGGGTACACCACCGACAGCACGCACGTCGAGTTCGCCGACTTCGACGCGCTGGCCGACGTCGCGCGGCAACTGGGCCTCACCGTGGTGCGCAGGTTGTCGTTCCCGTTCCCGAGGAGCGCCGGGAAACTGTTCCCCTACAACGAGTTCGTGCTCATCGCGAGCAAGCCGTGATCTCGTAGAGTTTGAGCGGACCGTCCTCGGTGATCGGCCGGAAGCCCGGCCGGCCGCCGGGGTCGGCGAGTCCGGGGTACTTCTTGCGGGCCGGCGAGTCCGGCCAGAACACGTTGTCACCGGTGACGAAATACCGCACGCCGAGGCGTTCGGCGGCCGGGCACACCTTCGGATCGGTCGCCGCGTCGATGAGGTGCGCGCCCAGATAGTCCTGATCCGCCGTGGTGGCGATGTCCAGGTGCACCATCAGCGTCTTGCGGTCCTCCAGTGCCCACAGCAGGGCGCTGCCGTTCCACGGATCCCCGGCCACCAGGGCGCCGGGCGGGATCTGGGCCTTGATCCGGTCGAAGAAGGCGTGCTCTCGCCCGTCGACCAGGAGCACGGAGCGGTCGCTGAACGGATGGATGTACCAGGTGGCCAGCGCGGTGATGTGGCTGGACAGGTACAGGCCGAACGTGGCCGCGACGGTGACGGCGGCAAGTCCGACCGCGACCGGTGTCCGCCAACCTGCGGGCGACACGCGGCCGATCCACTTCGCGAGCAACAGGATCGCCACGACGGCCAGCGGCACCGCGGTGATGGGCACCATCGCGGCAAGCCGGTAGGAGTCGTTGTACCAGTAGCCGGTGAACTTCTGGGTCGACGGCGTGTTCACCGACGCCGACAGCACGTACAGCACCGCGGAAACGATTTGACCGGCTACCAGCCAGAACCGGTTCGAAGACCGGAGGGCGGCCAGCGCCCCCAGCAGAACCAGCGCGGACAGCAGCCACAGCGAGTCGTATCCGTCGGTGGCATTGCGGAGAACCTGGCCCACGGCCTGTGACGGCGTGGCGACCGGGTTCCAGTGGAAGCTCCGCACGGCCGCGAAGACCGGCGTGGTGGCGGCCCACCACCAACCGAGCAGGAAGATCGCGACGGCGACCGCGATCTCCGCGACGCCCCGCCAGCGCAGGCGCAGCGCACGGCGGATCAGCGCGGTGAAGACGGGGAACACCGCCAGGACGACGACGCTGAAGAGAACGTTGGGGTGCGCGAGCGCCAGTGCGACCGCGACCACCGGCGACAACGCCCACGCCCGCGCGCGGCCGATGGCGTCGTCCGTGGCCAGGCCGCACACCGACACCACCACGGCGAGTGCCGACGGCGCGATCGACATGCCCAGGAGGTTCGGCCACAGCACGCCCCAGCCGAGCAAGCTCCAGGGGAACGCGGTGAACCCGAGGCTGAGCACACCGGTGATCGCCATCGCCGCGGGGGACCGGCCGATCACCTGACGCACCAGGAACAGGCACGACAGCGGCCAGAGCACCAAAGCGACCGAGGCGGCCACGAGATTCGTCGCGACGGGAATGCTCGTGCCGGTCGTCAGCACCACCAGCGAAACGAGATCGTGCCATGCCCCGGGATAGAACGTCTCGGGAACACCGGGCACGCCGAGGGCGCCCATGCTCAGCGACGACGCGTTTCGCGTGTCCAGGATCCACGCGACCGCGTTGTAGTGGAACACCGCGTCGAACGTCTGTGACAGCATGTCGGGCTCGCCGAAGCCGCGCACGACCGTCCATACGCCGAGAAGGCCGGCGGGTACCAGGCCGAGCACCGCGGCGAGGGTGACCGCGCGTGGATCCGATGGGCGGGCCGGAGCCCGGCGGCGGACGACGAACGCGACCGTGGCGGTCACCAGCGCGATCACGCCACAGACGCCGGCGACCAAGGGTGCCGACCACGGCACCGACAGTTTCCTTGCCACGACGGCAAGTCCCGCGGTCTCCGCGATGGTCACGACCGGCGCGATGGCCCAGGCGGCGATGCCGCGCAAGCCGATGCCATAGGTGACCAGAAGTCCGGGCACGAGCAGCCACGCGATGCTCACCAGACCGATCGGCAGCGACGCGGACCAACTCATCGTTTCTTTCTTTCCTCCGAACGGCTCGGGGTCCCAGGCGTCGCCGGGACCCCGAGCACATTAGGCGATCAGTTCGACGCGTAATAGCCGAACAGGTCGGCCACGAGCTGGACGTTTCCCGAGTGGTTGTAGAAGTCGATCGCCGGACCGTTCACCGGAGCCACGACCGCGTTGGGGATCGTCTGTCCCGCAACGAAGTTCAGGTTCGATGAGGCCGGACGCGCGACACCCGAGGGATAGACGGTGACGAAGCTCCCGTCGGTCGGCTCGGTCACCGTGACGTTCAGCACCAGTGCCGCCGCACTGGACAGGGGCCCGGTGTTGCCCTGCCCGGCCGTGTCGGTCAGTGGCAGCGCGAGCACTCCGCCGCCCCCGATCGGCGTGACCTGACCCACGGCGACTCCCTGGCCACTGCGAGTGTCCAGCAAGCGCTGCGGCGCGGAAGCGTGGAACTTGTACCCCGTGCCACCGTTGGTGAAGTAGCCGAAAATGTCGGCCACGACGTGGACGTTGCCGAACCGGTTGAAGATGTCCACCGCGCCATCCGACCCGACCGGAACGGTCACCAGATTCGGAATCGTCTGCCCCGCATCGAAATTCAGGTTCGACGACGCCGGCTGAGCCTGCCCATCAGGGTAAAGCGTCAGGTAACCGCCGACAGTAGATTCAGTCGCGGTCACGTTGAGAACCACCGCGGTCACACCACTGGCAGGCACACCATTGGACCCGGCCAACGGCAACTTCAACGTCCCACCAGGTCCGATCGGGCTGGTGCCGGGAACCCCGATCGCCGACCGCGTGTCCAGCACCCGCGCGGGAGTCATCGGCTGGAAGAGACTGCCGCCGCCCGTCGAGTAGTAGCCGAAGAGGTCGGCCACGACGTGGACGTTGCCGAACCGGTTGAAGATGTCCACCGCGCCATCCGCCCCGACCGGAACGGTCACCAGGTTCGGAATCGTCTGCCCCGCAACAAAGTTCAGGTTCGACGACGCCGGCTGCGCCTGCCCATCCGGGTAAAGCGTCAGATAACCATCAGCAGTGGGTTCAGTCGCGGTCACGTTGAGAACCACCGCGGTCACACCACTGGCAGGCACACCATTGGACCCGGCCAACGGCAGGCTCAACGTTCCACCGGGACCGATCGGACTGGTGCCCGGAACCCCGATCGCCGACCGCGTGTCCAGCACCCGCGCCGGAGCCACGGGTGTGAAGGAACTGCCCACCGAGGCCGGTTTCGCGGAGCAGAGGGTTTCCACCAGCGTGGGAGCCTTGGGCGTGCCGAGACCGGTCGCGAGGTCGTAACCGCTGCCGGCCGCGTAAAGCCCACCGGTGTAGCCCGACGCCGTGACGTCGTTGTTGCCGGTCGTCACGTCCGAGAGCAGGCCCGCGTTCTGGTACAGGGCCGGGTTGACCAGGCCAAGCGGCCCGTTCGCCGCGCAGGAGTGGCTGGCGTCGGCCAGCGCCACGATCGCCGCCCACAAGGGAGCCGCCCCGCTCGTCCCGCCGATGATTCCCCAGTACTGGTTCCCGGAACCGTCCTGTCCGAAGGCGAACAGGTAGCCGGTGTCCGGGTCCGCCAACGCGGACACATCCGGTACCTGCCGGCAGGTGGCGCCGCTCGCGGCACCGCAGACGTTGCTGTAACCGGCGCCTTGGACACCACTCTGGTAGTTCGCCGCGCCCGACAACGACTGGTACCGCGACACACCGCCGCCGGTCGCCCCGGGCGGGTTGCTCGTGGTGTTCCAGGTGGTCTGGGTGACGGTGGAACCGCCGGGCGGCAGTGTCATACGAGTACCGCCGACCGCCAGGACGCCGGGCTGGCTCGCGGGGTCGTCGGTGGTCAGATCCGCGCTCGTCGGGGTGGTGGTGCCGTGGAAACACCCGGTGGACCCGGAATCGCCCGACGCCGCGACCACCGTCTGGCCCTGCGCGGCCGCCGCGGCGAACACCGTCGCCTCGGAGTTCCTGAGGGTCGGGTCGTAGATCTGCAGGTCGGAGTCGCACATTCCCCAGGACGTGGAGATCACCTGCACGGCGTCGTCGGTGACCATCCGGCGCAGGACATCGAGGTACTGCGCCGGAGTCGGGTTGTCGGGGCCCTGGTAGACCTTGACACTCGCGCCCGGCGCCATGCCGATCACGGTTTCGATGTCCAGCGCGGACTCGAGCCCGACATCAGTGGTCACGCTGGGGGGTGCCGTCGGGCCACCGTCCACCCTGACCGCGGAAACCTGCGCGCTGGTGCCGAAGCACTGCTGGTAGGCCGCGATATCGGCAGGCGAATAGTTTTCCAGCTCGAACACACCGACGGTGACGCCGCTACCGGTGTTGCCGTAGGAGCTGTACAGCTGGTTCGTGGCGTAGGCGTAGCTCGCGGAAAGAGTCTGCGGCTCCCAGTATTGCTGGGTGTCGGTCAACCCGTTACTGGCCAGGAGGTTGGCGATACTGGAGCAGTACGACGGTGCCGCCGAGTTGGGTTGGGCAGCGTGGGGCGTGACCGCGTCCTTGGGCGCCGTCACCTGGTGCCGGGGCGCGACGTGATGCGCCACGGGCTTGACGAAGTCGTTGAGGCCGACGATGCCGGTGACCGCCCCCTTGACCGAGGACGCCACCTGCGGCGCGGCGGTGTTGGCGTAGGTGGTGCGACCATCGGCGAGCCGGTAACCCGCGAAGCCGGTGTGCAGGGCTTCCCCCGCCTTCGCGACGGTGGTGTCCACGGGGATGGACATGCCGTCCGCCGACGGCTGCCCCGGTGTGAGGCCCTGTTCCTTCAGCGCGGCGGTGACCACGTCGATCGTGGCCTTGGTCGCGCCGAACACCGAAGCGAACTGTCCCTTGCCCAGGTACTGGTGATACCGGGGCGAGCCGGGCGTCGATACGGACGTCACGAAGGCCTGCAGTGCCGCCGGGTCACGCGGGGCGAGTTCAACGTCGAGATGCAGGGGCTTGGCCGCGTCGGGCGCCGCGATCGGCACCGCGCCGCTGGGCACGGCGGGTGCGGTGCCGACCGGCTGCGGCTGCTGGCCGGCGTAAACGTCCGCCGCGGTCGCGATCGGGGCCTGGCCGATCGAAATGCCCAGCGCGATGGCGGCGGCTACGGCGACTCCGCGCTCTCGACGGCGGTTGGTGGGTCTGCCGGTTCGCGGCAGCATCGACTCATCGGCGAAAGACTTCGCCATTCAGTCCTCCTTGAAGGCAAGCTGGATCGCACGACTCCACGCGGGGACCGGAGCAAGGCGCATGACAACGCGTCATTGCACGGCTTTGACTCACTCGGTCAGCACCGAACAAGACCCCCAGAAGCGGAACGAGCACACGGACAGTAACAGGTTCGGGACCCTAAAGTCGCACTTTTCGATAACGCTTTCGGGGGCGGAAGGTGAAACAGATCACCACCCGAAGAATGTCGACTAAATGACTTGACGGAAGGGAAGCGGAGCCTCACACGGCGAGACTCCGTTCAACGACGATGGCACAGCCACCGCACGTCCGGCTCAACCGCGGCCGTCATCATCAAACATCAACTGCCGGTATCCGGTGCAAACACAACGGTCGTCCATCTCGAAAATGCCTGACGTATGGTCTATACCAGGTCATCCTGGACAGCAATACGCCACACGTACGCAGGCCGTCAACAACGCGGCAAGCCAGGCTGACAGAAAGGAAACCGGCTACTGGGGAAATGGGTGATCTGGTCCCCTAGTTTCTCGGTCTTGTTGAAGACGGGGAGGACGAAGATCAGCGCGAACACCACGAACAACACCAGTCCGACGACAAAGGCGATGATGCTGAGCTTGACATAGACCTTGATGCCGTCGTTGAGGGTCTCGCCGAGGTCGCGCCCGCTGAAGAAGGCGCGCGACGTCCCGGGCTGGACCGGTCTCCCTCGATGCCGGCCGCCCGGCTTCAGGCGCTGTGCGATGCGGTGACCAGGGGCCGATAGGCTGGCTGCCATGCTCGGGGTGTGGCTTGAGGAACCCGGCGGACCGTGGACGCTGCGAGAGGTCGCCGATCGGAAAGTGTTGCCGGGCGGCGTCCTGGTTGATGTCCTCGCCGTGCGCGTACCGTCCTACACCCGCGACGTCTTGACCGGCGAACTGGGCTACGACCTGCCGACTCCGCTTGTCCCCGGGCCGACCTGTATCGGCCGTGTCCGCGATGTCGCCGACGACGTATTCGGTGTCGCGGTCGGTGAGGTGGTGTTGTGCAACTCGCTGTATTCATCGGGTGAGGTGCTGGGCTCGCCGGACGAGATTCTCATCGGCTGGACCGGCACCGGCAGCGACCGTTCGGCGCGCATGCAACAACGCTGGCGTCATGGCAGCTTCGCCGAGCGCGCCTGTTACCCGGCCGCCTGCGTGACGCCTTTGCCCGGCGCTGAGGAGTGGGCGCGGCCGGAACTGTTGCCCTTCCTGGCCTCGCTGGCCATCGCTGACGGAGGTTTGCGTCGCGGTGGATTGCGCGGTGGGCAATGCGTCGTTGTCAACGGCGCGACCGGCAACCTCGGCGGTGCGGGTGTGCTCGCGGCTTTGGCCCGCGGCGCGGCACGCGTAGTCGCCACCGGACGCCGGCAGGAGGCGTTGGCCGCGCTGCGACAGCTCGACCCGCGGGTACGGGTCGTGCCGCTTTCCGGTGATCGCCTCCTGGATCGCGACGCCATCCATGCCGAAACCGACGCCGGGGCCGACCTGGTGCTCGACGTCATCGCCCACACCCCCACGACCGATCCCACTCTGGCGTGCATCGATGCGCTGCGGCTGCGGGGAACCGCGGTCCTGGTCGGTGGTGTTCGCCACGAAATCGCCCTGCCCTACCAACGTATCCAGCGCCAACAGCTCACCATCACGGGCTCGTTCATGTTCGACTCCACCACCGCACTACAGGTGTGGCAGCTCGTGCGCGCCGGCGCCTTGGATCTCAGCCCCGTGCGTGCCCACACCTTCGGCCTGGACGAATTCGATGCGGCCATGGACGCCGCCGCGTCGTTGAGCGGCCTGGACTACGCGGTGTTGCTTCCCCGACCGTGACGTCGCTCAGAACAGGGTCGCGGGCCTGACCGGTTCCGGCTCCGGCAGCGCGTCGAGGACGGGCACCAATGCCCGCACGTCGTCGTGGAACCGGCGTGCGAGCGCCGGCGCGTCGTCGTTGTCGGGGGTGTGCACGAAGACCGTTGGCGACCGGCCCTCGCGCAGCCAGCCGGCGACCACCCTCGTCCACGGCCGCCACCCCTCGACGGTCTCCTCGATCGAGTCCCGGCCCAGGTAACGGAGGATCGGGCGGTCGGTCAACGCCCGCGTCCGCCGCGGCAGTCGCGGTTTCTTGACCCAGGCATCCCGCTCGGCCTCACTGGTCGGCGGGTTCCGGAAGAAGACCGTGGTGTCGAACGGCACCCACTCGGCGTCTGCCTCGGCGAGCGCCCGCTCCAGCAGTGACGTCGAGCCGGCGTCGGTGAAGAACGCGGGGTGGCGCACCTCCACGGCACGTCGGCGGTCGGTGGGGAGCCGACGCAGGAAGCGGCCGAGGGCGTCGATGTCCGAAGGGCCGAAGGAGCCGGGCAGTTGGGTCCACAGGACCGCCCGTTCGCCGAGGGGTTCCATCGCGTCCAGGAACGCCCGCATCTCGGCCTCGACACCGACGAACCGGCGCTCGTGCGTGACGACCTTGGGCAGCTTGACCATGAACCGGAAATCGGCGTCGATCTGCTGCGCCCAAGCCTCGACGGTGTGTCGGGCGGGGGTCGCGTAGAAGGTGGTGTTGCCCTCGACCGCGTTGCACCAGCCGGCATAGGCCCGCAGGCGCTCCTTGGCCGGCAACGACTGCGGCAGGAACCGCCCTGGCCACGCCTTGTGGGTCCACATCGCGCAACCAACATGAAGACGTGCCATGCCACCGGCCTCCCCTCGGTCGTCAGTGAAAACTACCGGCTGCCGAGTTCTCCGGGACGCTGGGCTGGGACGAACGTTGGCCCGGGTTGTCGGCAAACGAGAGTGATTCGATACTGGCGAGGATCGCGACTGGGTGGCCAAGGAGACCGCGGTGAACAAGTACGACATCAAGAAGGCCCATCACGTGCTCTACTCGGCGCCGTCAAACGAGTTCACCGTCATCGACGTGCCTGAACTCCGGTACATCGCAGTGGATGGCCGAGGTGATCCGAATACCTCCACCGCGTACGCGAACGCGGTCGAAGCTCTCTACAGGGTGGGATACACGCTGAAGTTCGCCAGCAAGAACACCCTCGGCCGAGACTTCGTCGTCGGCCCGTTGGAGGGACTGTGGCGAGCCGACGACCCCACCGTTTTCCTCACGCGGAGCAAGGAATCATGGGAGTGGACCATGATGATCAGCCAGCCGGACTGGATCACCGGGGAAATGGTCCAGACCGCCATCGACACCGTCACGAGAAAGAAGCACAACCCCGCACTGGCAGGTGTCCGGCTGCTGCCCCTCACCGAGGGGACCTGCGTCCAGATCCTGCACATCGGCTCCTACGACGACGAGACGCCCACTCTGGACCGCCTCCACAACCACTACCTTCCCGGCAACGGCCTCACCTTCAACGGCGACCATCACGAGATCTACCTCAGCGACCCACGTCGCACAGCACCCGCCAAGCTCAAAACGATCCTGCGGCAGCCCGTCAAGACCGTATAGCGAGCCCTTCGACCGGCTTGGCGGTCATCTCAACGTCAACCGCGGCGGCGGAGTGCAGAGCCGCACCAATTCATCAGGCGCCATCGACGCTATCGGTTCCAGGCGGAGAAGGTAGCGGGTCACGATGAGCCCGGCGAGTTGCGCGCAGAACGCTCCGGCACGTTGACGGGCGTCGGCACCGCCGATCCGGTCGGCGAGCTTGCCGACCATTTCCCGCTCGATCATTTCCTTCACCAGTACGGCGAACGCGTCGTCGTGCGCGACCCCTGCGATGAGGGCCCGCAGCGGCGCGCCCTGTTCCGGGTCCTCCCACAGGGAGAGCAGGCCGCGCAGCGCACGCTGAGGAAAGGCGGCCGGCTGATGGAACCGACCGTAACACCGACCAACCTCGGTAACCTTGACGCGGCGATGGGAATGGGGGCTCGCGAATGAGCGGTTTCGAAGGCGCCGTGCTCATGCTCGGCTCGGCGGTCGTGAAGAGCGCGGCGAAATTGTGGCTCGGCGACCGGACGGTGGCCGCGGACGCCGCCGCACAGGCTGTCGACCTGCTGGCCGCGCGCACGGCGAGCGCCGTCGAGCAGCGCCGGTTGCGGCGGATGTTCGAGCAGATGGAAGAGATCGTCGCCGAACGGCTCGCCCCGCTGGCGGAACACGAGTTCCGCGGCATGCCGGAGCACGAGCGACTCGCCGCGCTCGAAGCCGTCTCCGAGACCTTCGCCGCCGCCGCGTTGAGCGATGCCGACCTGTTCACCGCCGACCTCGACGCCGGCTTCGTCTGTCGTTACCTGCGGCGCGCCGTGCCCGGCGTGCCCGAGCGGTTCCTGCTCTCGGCGGACGCAACCGAGTTCTACCATCGCGTACTGCGGGAATCGTGTGCCTACCTCGTGCAGATCGTGACCACCCTGCCGCGGTTCCAGACCAGCGCGCTGACCGAACTGCTCCGGCGCGAAACCCAGGTCCTGGAACTGCTGCGGGAGGTGCTGGCCCGGCTGCCGCAGTCTCGTTCCGCCGGGGACTTCGAGGCCGATTACCGGCGGCAGGTCGTGACGGTACTGGATCGGATGTCGCTTTTCGGTGCCACGATCGGCGCGTCGAGCCGACAGTACCCGCTGTCGGTCGCCTATCTCAGCCTGGGCGTGGTGACCGAGGACGCCGACAACCGGCAGGGGTTCGGCGATATTTTCGAGGACGACGACGCCGTGCCTGTGGGACTGGCACGGATCGAGGAAATCTTGCCACGGACCACGAGGTTGCTCGTCCGTGGCGAGGCGGGGTCGGGCAAGACCACGCTGTTGCAGTGGATCAGTGTCCGGTGCGTGCAAGGCGACCTCGCCGACCTGCCCGGCTGGGCCGACGTCGTTCCGTTCTTCATCCGGCTGAGGCGCTACGCCTCCGCTCCCTTTCCCGCGCCGGAAGCGTTTCTGACCGAGGTGGGACGCCACATCGCGGATGAGATGCCTGACGGCTGGGTGCACGACCAGCTCCGGTCAGGGCGCGCGGTCGTCCTCGTCGACGGGGTGGACGAGTTGGTCGAGTCTCGTTGGCGTGAAGTGGCGCAATGGCTGCGTGAACTGATCGCCGCGTTTCCGGCGGCCCGGTATGTGGTGACCTCGCGGCCCGGCGCCGTGGAAGCGGCGTGGCCGAGGGAAGAACAGTTCGTCGTGGCGGAACTGCAGCCAATGCAGCCGCGGGACGTCACCGCGTTCGTGCACCGGTGGCACGAAGCCATGCGGGCACAATCCCTCGACGACGACGAGCGACGCAAGCTCGACGAGGTTGAAGCACGGCTCGCCGCCACACTCCTGGACCGGCGAGGGTTACGCCGCATCGCCAGGAACCCGCTGCTCTGTGCGCTGTTGTGCGCGTTGCACCGGGACCGCAACGCGCAACTGCCCGAAAACCGCATGGAGCTCTACGAAATCTCATTGCACCTGTTGCTGGAGCGCCGGGACAAAGAACGTGGACTCCCGCATCCGCAAGGTTTGTCGCGCATCGAGCAGACGTTGTTGCTGCAGGACATCGCCTACTGGCTCGTGCGCAACGGCTGGTCCGACGCCGAGACCGACCGTGTCTTCGAGCGGGTGCGGGTTGACCGGCCTGCGTCAACTGGAGTGCCGATTCAGGAGCGGGCACGGTGACTGGGAGTTCATGCGTTTCCTGCCACAGGTGCGGGGTGTCGCGGCCGCCGACCCGAACCTCCATGATCTCACGCCGTTCGCCGCGGCGAACTTGAACTTCCTCGCGATTCTCGGCGACCGTACCCGGTCCGAACCCCTCGACCTCGCGCCACTCGCGAACGCGCGCACGCTCGCTCGCATCGATCTGCTGGTCCCGACGTACAACTACGCGCGGCTCGCGGCACTGCCCAATCTCGTCGGTCTCCAGCTTGACCGATTCGGCGACGTGACCGCGCTCGCCGAACTGCGCGGTCTGACCGAACTCGAGCTCGTAGGCCTGCGCAGAGTCAAGGGGCTGCGCGACCTGACCCCATTGACGTTTCTCGACCACCCGCGGTGGTTCGGTCTGCACCATTGCACCGAACTGGTCGACGCGACAGTTTTGACTCGCTGGGCCGGCACCCTCCGGCGGGTCTGGTTGCGCGACAGCCCACTGCTGGACCCGGCCCCCTTAGCCGCGCTGACCGACCTGGAACTGCTCGACCTTTCCGGTTCAGCCGTAGAAGATCTCAGCGTGGTCGCGAAACTGAAGTCGTTGCGAACGCTCCGCCTCACCGACCACCACCCGCTGCCCGATCTCGCGCCGCTACGCGAACTTTCTGCGCTTCGCGACCTCTGGCTCTACGACAGTTCCGACATCGACCTGTCACCCCTGGCCGGGCAGGAACAGCTCACCGTCTATCTCACGCGCGGCCAGTCAGCCCACGGCGCCGACCTGCTCGGTCCCGGAAGCCGGGTCGTCAGTCGCGGCTCTCGCAGCAGCGTCGCGCCGAGGCCGGGGAACAGATAGTCGCGAATGTGGTGGCGATAGCGGCGGTCAGACCAGGGGCCGACCTGTCCGTGATCACCTGTTGGCCGAAGGTGATCACACCAC
Source organism: Amycolatopsis pigmentata (assembly GCF_042684065.1). Taxonomy (NCBI): domain Bacteria; kingdom Bacillati; phylum Actinomycetota; class Actinomycetes; order Pseudonocardiales; family Pseudonocardiaceae; genus Amycolatopsis; species Amycolatopsis pigmentata. The sequence goes on from NZ_JBHUKR010000007.1 coordinate 534,662, forward strand.
GCCGCCGCAGGCTCCGAACACGCGCATCAGCGGACGCTTGACCGCGTTCACGATCTTTTGCTCTGGGAATGCCGAGACCCACGGCGAAGAAGCAACATTCCCGGGGCCGCGAAACGTTTGGTACGTAACACCTCATGGGCGGCCGCCCAGAAGGTCACACCGGCTTCACACGGAGCCCGGTGCGGTGACTGGTGGGATAACGGGGGCGACGACATGACGTGGGACGAGCCGACCCGCAGGCTGAAACCCGTCCGGCGGGTCCGGACCGGTGTGCTCGCCGGCCGGGTTGTGCTGGGTGTGGTGGCGACGCTGGTGCTCGCGCTGACCGGCTACGGGTGGTCACTGAGCCACGGCCTGGCCACCGGCCTGAACACATCGGGCGCGCTGGCCGGCGAAGCCCGCTCGGCCAACGGGGACACCAACATCCTGATCATGGGGCTGGACTCGCGGCTGGACGAGAACGGAAACCCGCTGCCGAAAGACATCTACGACGCCCTGCACGCCGGCACGCAAAGCGACGGCGGCTACAACTCCAACGTGCTGATGCTGCTGCACGTGCCGGGCGACGGCAGCAAGGCCACCTCGATCTCCATCCCCCGCGACGACTACGTCGACATCCCCGGTTGCCCGCTGCGGCAATGTCACGGCAAGATCAAACAGGCCTACGGGCTGGCCTTCGAAGCCCAACTGGAGAAGCTGCTGGCGCAAGGTGTCACCGACGGGGCCAGGCGCTACCAGCAGGCCCGCGAAACCGCCCGCAAGGCCGAAATCGACACCGTCCGCCAATTCCTCGGCGGCGTGACCGTCGACCATTTCGTCGAGGTCACCATGGTGGCCTTCTTCCAGGTCGCCCAGGTGGTCCAGCCGATCACCGTGTGTCTCAAGGAAAACACCCAGGACAGCTGGTCCGGCGCGAACTTCCGGGCCGGGCAGCAGCAGATCGACGCCGAACAGGCCATCCGGTTCGTCCGGCAGCGCCGCGACACCTCAGGCTCCGGCCTTGATTTCACCGACCTCGACCGCGAGGTCCGCCAGCAAGCCTTCATCGCCTCACTCGCCTACCAACTCAAACAGGGCGGCGCATTCACCAACCCGGCCAAACTGCAGGGCCTGCTCGACGTCGCCAAGCGCAACATCGCCATCGACTCCGGCCTCGATCTGCTGTCCTTCGCCGGCCAGGCCGCCAACCTCACCAGCGGCAACATCACCTTCACCACACTGCCCGTGCAGCGCTTCGGCCAGGACTCCTCCGGCGAGGACGTCAACTACGTCGATCTCGACCAGATCCGCGCCACCATCCGCCACCTCATCGGCACCAGCGCCGGCACAGCCGCCCCACCCACCGTGACCGCCACACCCACCCACACCGCCCACACCGGAACGTCCGCACCCAGCCCCAAGCCCACCCCGCGCAGCAGCCAGGACAACGGCAACACCCCGAGCACGCCCAGCGGCATCGGCGGCGGCGGCATCCCGTGCGTGAAGTAAGACCCCTGCGTCGCAGGGTGTACGAGGGCGCGCCTGTTGACGCCGAAGACCGACGGGCACCACCGATCCAGAGCTGGCCGCCACCATCGTCAATGCCCGCACCCAACGGGGCGAACCGTTCGCCGACGTGGACGAACTGCTCGTCATCGCCGACCTACCTGTCGCGGCACGGCGACCGCATCCGTGACCGGGCTGTGCTACTCCGCTGACTTCCCAGCGTGATCCGGGCTGAGGTGATCTCCTCGCGCGCGGGTTCACCCCTGACGGGCCGGGTGGTGCCGGTCAAGGGTTTCTCGGAGGCCGCGAAGCGCTCTTGACCGGTGCCGCCCGGCCTGGCTGCCCTCGGACGCGCCGTATCGGTTAAACCTCAGAAGATGATGAGCGGCTTTATGACGTCGTCAAGCTTCTTGTCGGAGACCTCGAACGCTGGTTCCATGTCGTCGAAGTGAAATGTATGGGTCGTCATGAGTGTTGGATCGACGCGCTTGTTCTCCAGGACCCGCAGCAGGCGTTGCATGCGCAGCCTGCCTCCGGGGCAAAGTCCTGTCGCGATCGTCTTGTCGGCCATTCCGACACCCCATGCGAGGCGCGGAATGTGGACGAATTCCCCTTCTCCGAAGTATCCGGTGTTGGACACGGTGCCGCCGGGTTTCGTTATCTTGACGGCGGTCTGGAACGTGATGTCCGCGCCGAGGGCTTCAATCGCGGTGTCGACGCCCTCACCTCGGGTCAGGTCGAGGATACGGTCCACGACGTCCTCTTTCGTGAAGTCCACGATCAGGTCCGCGCCATAGGTTCGGGCAAGTACCTGCCTTTTGGGAACCGACTCGACTCCGATGATGAATCCCGCTCCACGGAGTTTGGCTCCCGCGGTCGCCATCAGCCCGACCGGTCCTTGAGCGAGCACCGCGACGGTCCCGCCGATAGGGATGTTCCCCTTTTCTGCTCCCATGAACCCGGTGGAGAGCATGTCGGCGCAGTACACCGCCATGTCGTCGGGGACATCGTCGGGTATCTTCGCCATATTGGCGTCGGCTTCGTTCACGTGGAAGTACTCGGCGAATACGCCGTCCTTGGAGTTCGAGAATTTCCAACCGCCCAGCGGCACACCGGACTGTGACGAGTGACCGCCCTGCGATGCGGGGTCTCCCCAGTCGGGAGTGATAGCGCCGACCAGGACACGGTCACCGGGCTGGAAGATCTTCACCTCGCTGCCCACATCGTGTACCACGCCGACCGCTTCATGGCCCAGCGTCAGGTTCTCCCGTGGCCCGATACCGCCGGCGACCGTGTGCGAGTCCGACGTACAGATAAGGGCTCTGGTTGTCCGGACAACGGCATCGTTGGGCCCCGGGCGTGGTACCGGCTTGTCCATGAAGCCGACACGGCCGATTTCCTTCATCACAAATGCTTTCATGGCGCCTCTCATGTGTCCCCGGGCACGAGTGCACCAGCGACTGCCCTTGCGATGCTTCACCTTGTGCGGGTGACACTGTCTTGTAGCATCACGCGATTTTCTTGGGCCGTATCCGATAAATGACAAAGGGCTCGCTGATGCTCGCCATCTCGAGCGTTTGCCCACCTAACCCCAGGCAGGTGATGTGGCACCGCCATGCCGCTGTTAGGCAGGGGTGGCTATGTCCGTGCGCTGTCCGATAAGCGAGGGGTGCCATGCTCACGTTCGTCGCCTCGGAGTTCGACGGGCCGCGCCGTGCCGGTCAGCGAGGTTCGCGAGAATGTTAGAGCCTGATCCTGCCTTCAGACCAGTTCGCACCCGGGACGGCTATCCGCCGTTGGAGGATCTTGGGCTGATCGGTGATGGGTCGACCGTGGCGCTGGTCGGCCTGGACGGCAGCATCTGCTGGCTGTGCCTTCCGCGCTTTGATTCCGAGCCGCTGGTGTGCGGCTTGCTGGACCGGGATCACGGCGGTCACTTCAGCATCACACCCGACGGCCTCATCGAGGCACGGCAGCGCTATGAGCCCGACACCGGGGTGCTGGTCACCGAGATGCGCAGTGCCACTGGCACTGTTCGTCTCACCGATGCGCTGGCGTTGCGCCCCGGCGCTGACCTCACCGATGACGTTCCCGCGGGCCGGGGGGAACTGGTCCGGTCAGTGCTGGTCCTGCACGGGAGCGTCCGGCTGCGGGTCGAACTGGAACCGCGAGGCGGCGCGCAGGCACGAGCTGCCGCCAGCGGCCTGGTCGTCATGCCCGCGCGGCGGCCGGACCTGCGGCTACATCTGCGGTCCAGCCGCCCTCTGAGCGGCCTGCACGGCAGCTATGAGCTCCGGCAAGGAGAATCGCTGGATTTGGTGCTGTCGTGGGGACGCACTCGTCGTCACCACCGGTTCGACGCCGGCGCGATGCTGCAGGCGACCGTGGGGGCGTGGCGGCGTTGGATGACGCGCTTCAGCTATGAGGGCCCGGCCGAGCCGTTGGTGCGGAGGGCCGCCATCACGTTGAAGTTGTGCGACCACTGGGTCAACGGATCACTCGTCGCGGCGCCGACGTCGTCGTTGCCTGCGCCGATCGGTGGGGTACGGAACTGGGATTACCGCTACACCTGGATCCGGGACGCGGCCTTCACCGTGTTCGCCATGCGCCGGATCGGGTTCACCGATGAGGCCGACGCGTTCCTGGGCTGGGTCCTGGACGCCTTCGAGCAAGGCCGGCAGCCGCGGATCATGTATGACCTCGACGGGAGGCCGGTGCCCGAGGAATGGGAGGACACCGGGCTCGAAGGTTACCGTGGCTCCGCGCCGGTGCGGTGGGGCAATGGCGCGGCGGACCAGCGCCAGCACGACGTCTACGGCGAGGTCTTGGACTGCGCGGACCAGTGGGTCCGCGCCGGCGGCCACCTCGAGCAGCCGCTGTGGGCGGCGCTGGTCCGTCTGGCTTCGACGGCCGAAGATGCCTGGCGCCAGCCTGACCAGGGCATTTGGGAGGTCCGCAGCAATGGCCGGGTCTTCACCTACTCGGCGGCGATGTGCCAGGTGGCGCTGGACCGGGCCGCAACCATCGGCGAGCGGCTGGGTCTTCCCGGGCCGGTCCCGGCCTGGCGAGCCGCTGCGGTCAAACTGCGCCAGATCATTCTGGACGAGGCGTGGAATGAGGAAACCCGGACACTCAGCGAGCATCTCGATGGCGGCGGCAGCCTGGACGCCAGCCTGCTGGCACTGCCGCTGCGGCGAGTGGTGCCGGCGACGCACCCGCGCATGGTGGCTACCGCCACCGCCGTGGCCGAACGCCTGTCTGCCGGCAACGGCCTGCTCTACCGCTACTTGCACCACGACTCACCCGACGGCATCCCTGGTGATGAGGGGGCCTTTGTGCTGTGCAGTTTCTGGCTGGTCGACAACCTGGCCATGCAGGGCCGGCTCGACGAGGCGGAAGCACTGTATGCCTCCCTCTGTGCCCGGGCCAGCCCGCTGGGCCTGCTGCCGGAACAGATCGACCCGTCGACGGGCGAGTTCAGCGGGAACTACCCGCAGGCATTCAGCCATATCGGCGTGGTCGCCAGTGGCGTGACGCTCGCCCGGGCCAGAAAAGGTGCTACGACATGATCGAGCGACTGGCAATCTTCGGGGCGACCGGTGACCTCACCGGTCGCTACCTGCTGCCCGGACTCGCCGCGCTACGCGCGGCCGGGCAGCTCGGCGACGGCTTCCGGCTGACCGGTGCCGGCCGGGAGGACTGGGACGGCGACGAGTTCCGGCGGTGGGCCACCGCCCAGCTCGACCGGCACGCCGAGGAGTTTCCGGTTTCCGCCAGGCAGGCCGTCGTGTCGTCTTCGGACTACCTTCAGGCCGATGTCACCGACCCCGCCGCCGTCGCGGCTGTCGTTGCCGGTGACGAGCCCGTTGCCGCATACCTGGCGCTGCCCCCGGCGGTGTTCCCCGCGGCGGTGACCGCGCTACACGAGGCGCACCTGCCGCCGGGCAGCAGGATCGTCCTGGAGAAGCCGTTCGGCGAGGACCTGGACAGCGCCATCGAACTGAACCGTTTGCTCGCCGACCTCGTGCCCGAGCAGGCGGTGTTCCGCGTCGATCACTTCCTGGCCATGACCACGGTCCAGAACGTGCTCGGCACCCGGCTCGCCAACCGCATGCTGGAGCCGGTCTGGAACGCCACGCACATCGCCGAAATCGACATCGTCTGGGAGGAATCGCTGGCCCTGGAGGGCCGGGCGAGCTATTACGACGGGACCGGGGCACTCAAAGACATGCTGCAGAACCATCTCCTGCAGCTGCTCTGCCTCGTCGCCATGGAACCACCGATCAGCCTGGGCGAACGTGATCTGCGCGACCGCAAGCTCGACGTCCTGCGCTCGGTGCGGCCCCTCACCGACGCCGACATCGTCCGCCGCACCCGTCGCGCCCGCTACACGTCGGGGCGGATCGGCGACCGCGACGTCCCCGCCTACACCGGTGAGACCGGCGTAGACACCGCCCGCCGCACCGAGACCTTCGCCGAGGTCGAACTCGAGCTGGACAACTGGCGCTGGCCGGGCACCGTCTTCCGGCTCCGCACCGGGAAAGCGCTCCGGCGGGACCGCAAGGAGGTGGCCGTGCACTTCCGGCACGTACCGCACCTGCCCCTCGGCCACAGCGGGGAAACAGTGCCCAACGTGCTGAGATTCGGCCTCGACCCGGAAAACCTGACCCTGGACCTGACCGGCATCGGGGCCCACGCCCACACCTTTGTCCCGCTGACGTTGACCGCCCGGATCGACCCGCCCGGGTTACCCGCCTATGGCCGCCTGCTGCGCGACGTGCTGGACGGGAACGCGGCCCTGTCCATCCGCGGCGACGAAGCCGAAGAAGCCTGGCGCGTCCTGAGCCCCGTGCTGTCGGCCTGGTCCAAAGACGTCGTCCCGCTCGAGGAATACCCCGCCGGCTCGGTCGGGCCTGGCCCCAGGCAGCGGGAGGGCCCCGGCTAACCGACCGGCTCGGCCGCTCCACGAGTTGCCTGCGCGGAAGGAGAGAAACAGCGATGGGACACACCGGACCGCAGCTGCGCAGTCAGCGACTGCGCATGGTCAACCACCAGGGAGACGCACTCCGCCTCGGCATGAACTGGACCGAGGAAGACCTCGGCAAGCCACAGGTTCTGGTGGACAGCGCCTACGGCATGGGCCACCCGGGCACGTTCCACTTCCGCGAGCTGATCGAGGAAGTCAGCAACGGCGTCTACGAGGCCGGCGGGAAACCTGGAGTGTTCACCGTCAGCGACATCTGCGATGGCGTCGTCCAGGCCACCGACGGCATGAGCTACTCGCTCATCTCCCGCGACATCATGGCGGCCATGATCGAGATCCACGCGCTGGGCCATCCCCACGACGGCATGGTTCTGATCTCCGGCAACGACAAATCGGTGCCCGCGCACCTGCTCGCGATCGCACGCTGTGACCTCCCCGCCATCCACCTGCCCGGCGGCACACAGCTCAACGCGCCCGACTACGTCACCTCGAACAAGATGTGGGAAATGGGCGCCGCCGTCGAACGAGGCGAGATTGCCCGGCAAGACCTCGAGCACGCGCAGCGTGGCGCCTGCCCGACGTGCGGAGCATGCCAGTTCATGGGTAGCGCCAGCACCGGGCAAGTGCTGGCCGAGGCGCTCGGGCTCGCCCTGCCCGGGTCCGCGCTCGTCCCGGCGCCGCTGACCAAACTGCTGCGCTACGCCCGCGCGACAGGCAAACAACTCGTCACCATGATCCAGCGGAATCTCACGCCACGGCGCATCCTGACCCGTGAGGCGTTCGAAAACGCCATCATCCTGCACGCCGCCGTGGGCGGGTCGACCAACGCGCTCCTGCACCTCCCACCCATCGCCCGGGAGGCAGGCGTCGAGATCACCATCGACGACTTCGACCGAATCCACCGGCGGGTCCCGGTGCTGGCCAACGTCAAGACGACCGGCCGGTACCCGGTCGAGTACTTCTGGTACGCGGGCGGCGTTCCCGCCGTCATGCTCGAACTGCGGGAAATGCTGCACCTCGGCTGCCTCACCGTCACCGGCAAGACGGTGGGAGAGAACCTGGAGGAAATCGAGCACAACCCGTTCTTCTTCGCCGAACGGCGCGGCTACCTCAACAACGTCAAGGTCGACCGGGACGAAATCATCCGCCCCCGGTCCGACCCCTTCGCCACCGACGGCGGAGTGGCCGTGCTCTACGGCAACCTCGCGCCCGGCGGCGCGATGATCAAGACCTTCTCGGTACCCGAGGAAATGCACGTCCACACGGGGCCCGCCCGGGTCTTCGACTTTGAAGAGGAAGCGATCCACGCACTGGTCAAGCGCCAGATATCAGCCGGAGACGTCCTCGTCATCCGCTACGAAGGACCACGCGCGAACGGCATGCCCGAGATGTACTACGCGGCCGCTATCCTCTCCGCCGACCGCGTCCTGAACACCACCACCGCGATTGTCACCGACGGCCGCTACTCGGGTGCCATGCGAGGACCCTGTATCGGCCACGTCGCCCCCGAAGCACTCGATGGCGGACCCATCGCGCTCATCGAGGACAACGACCTTATCGAAATCAACGCCCCCGAACGGCGCCTGGCGGTCGTCGGAATCAAAGGCGAACATCGCCCGGCAGAGGAAGTCGACGCGATACTCGCGGAGCGACGCGGAATCTGGAAGCCGCCGCGGCCACGCCACAGCAGCGGGATCCTCTCCTTGTACTCACGTGTCGCCCGCGACACTTCGGAAGGCGCCTCCATCACCTAAGAAAGAAACACCAAATTTTCTCATGAAGGCGACGAGAAATGACGAAGCAGACACAGCCGACCGTCGTCATCGCCGACTATGATTACGGTGACGTGGAGATCGAGCGGGCGATCATAGAAGACGCCGGTCTCCGACTGGTCGCCGCCGACTGTAAGACCGAGGACGATGTCATCGACGCCGCCCGAGACGCGGACGCGATCATCGCCCAATACGCCACCGTCGGGGCCAGGGCCATCAACGCCTTCACCCGGTGCAAGGCCATCGCACGCTACGGCACCGGCGTCGACGTCGTCGACGTGGACGCGGCCACACGACGCGGCATCCTGGTCACCAACGTCCCCAACGACTGGTGCCAGAACGAGGTCGCCGACCACGCCATGGCCCTGCTTCTCGCCGCCACCAGGAAAATCTGCGCCTACGACCGTGCCACCCGCACCGGAACCTGGCGATGGCAGTCCGGCGAGCCGATCCATCGACTTCAGGGACGCACCCTCGGGCTGCTGTCTTTCGGCGCGATCGCGCAAGCGATCGCAGCCAGGGCACACGCGTTCGGCATGCTCGTCATCGCCCATGATCCCTACCTGGAACCGGAGGACGTTGTCGCTCACGGCGCCCAGCCGACCTCCTTCAACGAGTTGATCGAGCATGCGGACTACCTGGTGATCCAAGCACCACTCACCAAACAGACCCACCACCTCATCGGCGAGCCGGAATTCCGTCGCATGAAACCCACATCGATCCTCATCAACACAGCCCGCGGACCCATTGTCCACGACCACGCCCTCTACACGGCGCTGAAGGAAGGCTGGATCGCCGGCGCCGGCGTTGATGACATCGAGGAAGAACCCGCCAAACAGCGGAACTGGGAACCAGTGAACCCACTGTTCGGCCTCGACAATGTGATCATCACCCCGCACGCGGCCTACTATTCCGACGAAGCGATCCGCACCGTCCGCGACTTCGCCGCCCACGAGGTGGCGCGGGTACTCACCGGGCAGCCACCGCTGTCACCAGTAAACGCAGCCCAGCTCGCCATCGTGCAGCCGGGACCGTCGTCGCGGGCGGGAACCGGAGAGCCCATCGGGAGCCCACACGATCAAGGGTGATTCGCAATCCGTGACCGGTCCGCAGCCCGGATACCATGTCGATCCTGTGGGCCTAACGTGCCGGCATACGAACCACGACGTGCTGGTCGAAGGGCCTGAGATCAGGGTTCGGCCAGTGGGTGCCCGCCGTCTGGCGGCAGGTGATGCCCGACGAGCGACGACACGGTCGTTACCGAATGACGCCGTTGCAAGCTGATGGGTTCGCCTGGACTGCGCCCAGCCCACCCATCTCCGGCCCGTGTTCCGCACGTGCTGATTGGCCGATCAGTGACCGGTTCCCAGGTGTTCGCCGGCGTCGACTGCTGCCCGGACAACTCGAGGCGCGCGGCTGAGGTGTGCTGTGGTGAGCGCCATGGCATCCCCGGTCCGCCAGGAACGGGCACGGTGGGTGCACCGCCTGCACAGTCCTGGTCGCGCTGGGCGCGGCGTACCCCTCGTATCGGCACGGGCGGGACTGTTCGCGCTGCGGTTCGTCGCGGACCACACCACTACCGTCATCGTGGACGTGCTACGGAGCACAAGCACCACCCGGAAACCCACGACACTATCGTGCATTCCAATCGTGGCAGCCAATTCCGGCCCCAAAAATACGTCAGGCCCGTCATCCACACCTCATCGCTACGAAAGCCTCGGACTAGGGTGTCAGGCCATGCGCCACCGTGATCAACGTCAACCGCCCAGGCGGGCCTCCTTGCGTATACAGCCTGACAACCTGCGAATGCGCCGCAAACCGATAGCGCGCCGCCGCGGTATCACACCCGATTCTCGACCGGCCAAGCGCTGGAACGTCTCAGCGGTATGGGCAACGTTGACTACGGTCCTGTTCGTAATGGTCGCCGCAATCGGTGGAACATCATGGTGGCTGTACCAGGAAGGGCGACCGGGCATGCCCGTACCAGGCTCGTTCGACGACGAAGCCTCACGGGGTCTGATTTTCGTATCCGGACCCACCGGGGCCAAGATCTCGGCCACGCTCACCTTCTCTGGTGACGCGCTCAACGAGGCTACGTTGACGCTCTGGACCGACAACCCGCGCGACGACGACCCGATCGCGGTTCAAGTCAACCTCTACAACCGTGCGTTGATCACTCAAAACGACACTAAATCGACCGGCTTCGACTTTTTTGAGACCGAACACGATCCCTCGTCGTCGTATAATCGACAGGTCGGCGTGGTCAACCTGGTCCGGTCGACCGCAAGCAGTACCACCTCTAGCTGTGGAGCCAGCGAGTTCTGGGGAATCCGAATGGCTCGTTCGGTGTGTCTTCACTTCCGCGAACAACTACTAGCCAAAGACAGGGCCAGAATCGCCGGATCACTGCCCACGCTGTTCTGGCCGCTGACCTGCCCACGACCAGCGGCGGCAAAAGGCGTTGAAGATCACACGGAAGTCCTGGGGTTCAATCCCGCTCTCGCCACCGTGAATAACTCCTGCGCAACCGCCGATCCTGTCCCTGACCTGCCAGGCGTTCGCGTCCAAGTAGATGCCAAGCGTGAACCGGTTCGCATCGACTTCGCCTCGCCGCCACCCACGGACGCGGGCAAACTGGTGTGGGATTCCGAACAGGGTGGCGGTGAAGCTGTCGACGTCAGCTACGCCCTGCTCTCCGAGGAAGCACTCAGGCAGAACTACCAGTTCCTGTCGGGAGTGCTCATCGGCATCGCCGCGGCGGTCTTCCCGTTCGTCGTGCAGACGGCCGGTCGAATACGTCGTGTTCGCGGTTAGCGCTGAACGAGCCCACTTCTTGCTGTCACCATTCGCCCTTCTTGGCGAGCGTGCCTGATCCGCAGCAGAACCCAGCGAATAACCACGATCCATGAACCACGGAAGTGGTCAGTTTTCACGCGCCGCCGCCACGGGTTTTCTGAACCGCAGGAGGCGGTCGACCGGTACCACCCGACCAGCACCACTCCATGCCAAGGCGCACTCAAGCTTTGGCAAGAGGACCGCACCGAGTTTGGTTGGCTCGTGGGTTGGGTGGTTCAGGCCGCCCTCGCGCGCCATCGTCGCGCGGCCGAGCGGCACAGTATCGTGCATCCGCACTGGTGCGGTGTCGAGCGAGAGACTGGATAAGGGATCTCGTCATTGGCCGGGTACGTGGGTCGAAGTACCCGAGCAAAGCGTCGACCGCAGGTGATCGGGATCCGTAGCCACCTCTGCAACGGCTGCCGTCGCCGCGCGAGGTGAGTTCGTCGAGCAGTCCGGAAGTAACCTCGCCGGTCCTCGGCGTCAGGTCAGGTTGTGATCCTCGTTGGCTCTGTTGGGGAGCCAGCACTGTCCCTGGCTGTCCGGCACTGCAAATGGAGCAGTAACGCCTGGCCTTAGATCGACGACTTAGCGATCGTGGCTGGGGTCGGCGCGGCATGTGAAGCGGCCACTGACGCGGCGAGTCATTAACTAATCATGCAGAGGATAGGATTCGATGCCAAAGGCGCCAAGCAATGCCCAGACTCTCATAACACGAATCTTTGAATCGTGGAAGTCTGACAACCTTCCCGATTCGGACGACGGCACTGCGTTCGAGATCTTTGCATCGGAGTTAGTTCTGAGGCCCTACGGGTTGCCGATGGAGGATATTCAAACAGGAATTGTAGGCGGAGGACAAGATGGCGCAATAGACTCGATCTACGTCTTCTTTGACGACGCTCTTCTTGACGACGATTCCGAGGTCTTGTCAAACGATGCTCGACCAACAGAATTTGGCCAAGATCGCAACCTTGAACTTTGGGTCATACAGGCCAAACGGACACCATCGTTTACCGAAGAGGCAGTCGAAAAATTGGAGAATACTCTTCGTCGCATCCTTGACCTTTCGCTAAAATTAGACGAACTAACAAATTTATACAACAGCTCGGTTTTGGCACGAATATCATTGTTTCGATCTGCATGGGAAAAACTTCTAACTCGTCGACCGCTTATACACATAAATGTTGCATACACGACTCCAGGGGATCGAGGTAGCGTCAACCCACAGGTTGAGGCAAAGATATTTGCCCTTAAGTCGGCTATTTCTGAATGTGTCCCTGATGCCAAAAGGATTTCGGTTGATCTGCTGGGAGGAAAGGAACTTCTGGCCCGCTACAACGATCGACCTTCGTATACACTTACGATGCGCTACCAAGAAAGCGCCACCAGTGGAGAATCACATGTCGCCCTCGTGAAACTGAGTGAATACTATTCGCTCATCGTGGACGAGAAAGGTCGGTTGCGTCGTCATTTGTTTGAGTGGAATGTTCGTGATTATCAGGGGAACGTTGCGGTAAATCAAGACATTAGGAAGTCTTTGATCGACGCCGCAAGTCCAGAGTTTTGGTGGCTAAACAACGGCGTTACCATCCTTTGCAAGGAGGCCACGAGCGCGGGTAAAACGTACTCATTGACTGATATCCAGATCGTCAATGGCCTCCAAACAAGTCACGAGATATACGAGGCTTTAAGAAATTCGACCGATCAGGCCGTCGATCGCATGCTACTGGTACGAGTTATTGTGACGGCGGACCCGAAAACAAGAGATCAGGTTATTCGTGCAACTAATAGACAAACTGCTGTAACGGATGCATCACTTCGCGCGACAGACGAAGTTCAGAGAAACATTGAAGATTACTTCCTAACGAAGGGTTGGTACTACGATCGGCGAAAGAACTTCTACAAGAATGAAGGGAAAGACCCATCGAAGATTGTCGGTATCCCATTGCTCGGCGCAGCTGTAACGGCGACTGGCCTATTCCGCCCTGATAAAGCTCGAGGAAAACCGTCTTCGCTTTTAAAGAATAATGAAGATTACAAGTCGGTATTCGACCAGTCAATAGCCCTAGAAATCTACTTTTGGGTAGCTCAGCTTCAGCGGCGAGTGGACGCATTCATAGTGTCAGAACTGGCGGCGGCAACTACTCCCCAGAAAAGTAATCTCAAGTACCATCTGTCGATGTTACTTGTGGAACAACTGCACGGCGGACGAGTAAGAAGTCCTCAACAGCTCGGGCGAATTGCTAATAACTCATCGCTCCCGACCGATAGCGAGATGGGTGAATTATTTGATAAATTGAAGCAATGGTCTGATAATTATACGAACCGCGAAAGTGTAATTCTAGAACGCGCCACAAAATCGCAGAGATTCACGGATTACCTACTTGATCTGGCAGCGGAAGGCAGGGCCAGGGATTCTTAAGCGCGAGTGGAGGCGCCCTCGGAGCACGGCTCTACGACGCGGTTAGATGTGTATTCCGGCCCAGCGGGCGAGGTTGGCGAGGGTGTTGGTGCGGTAGCGGTCTTGGGTGGCGAGGGTGGTGATGGTTTCGCGGACTTGGGGGTGGTAGCGGGTTTGTTGGGGTGAGGTGTGGCGGGCGTGTTGGAGGGCTTGGAGGGCTTTGTGGCGGTTGCCGTGGAGTTGGTGGCCGCGGGCGAGGTCGATCCAGTGGTGGCCGATGCGTTCGGGGGGTGTGGTGGGGTGGAAGTGGACGTCGTGGGCGCGGGTGATGGCTTTGGTGCCGTCGCGTTGTTCGACGGCGAGGGCGACGGACCAGATGGCGACGTTGGTGGGGCCGAAGGCGAGGCGGTAGTCGTCGCGTTCGCCGGTGTGGGTGGCGGCCTGTTGGGCTTCGGCGAGGTGAGCGTCGGCGGTGTCGGCATCGCCCGCGCGGGCGGCGGCAAGTCCGGACTTTAGGTGCAGGTTTCCCCAGGTCGACCAGGTGGCTGGCGACGCGGTGCCGAGTTCGGGTTCGAGTTGGGCGCGGGCGTTGGCGAGCAGGCGTAGGGCGCTGTTCCAGTCGGCGGCGTTGATGAGTTCGCCGGCTCGGCGGTAGTCGCCGATGAGGATGGCGAGGGGGTCGCTGGAGTGGGTGGCGGCCCATTCGTAGCGGTCGACGGCGATGGAGGCGAGGTCGGTGTACCCGAGTTGGGAGGTGAGTTGGTCGGCGGCGTAGTAGGTCTCGGCGAGCAGGCCGTAGGCGCGTTCGCGGTCGTGGCCGGTGTGGTGGTGGGTGGCGGTGCGGAGTTCGGCGAGGAGCGCGGGGAGTTCGGCGCCGAGGGTGTCGAAGGTGGCCGCGTGCCGCAGTCGTGAGGCGTGGTCGACCGCTGTCGCGAGTTCGGGTAGGGGTCGTGGGGTGATGCCGGGTTCGGGTGGGAGGCGGTAGGCGGTGAGTTCGCGGCGGAGGTCGGGGATGACGGCGTGGATGCGGTGGTCTTCGCGGGTGTCGATGGGGTAGGGCTGGCCCATGAGTTGGGTGGCGGGGATGTGGAGGGCGCGGGCGACGGCGGCGATGAAGGCGGGTGAGGCGGGGACGCGGGTTTGTTCGACTTGTTTGACCAGGCTGAGGCTGAGGTGGGCGCGTTCGGCCAGTTGCTGTTGGGTCAGGCCGGCGAGTTTGCGGGCGGTCTTGACCTGTCGGCCGATCGCGTCGCGGTACTGGTCGTCTCCGGTCATGGCTTTTCGTCTCCGGCGTTTCCGGGTGTGGTTTCCTCTGTTGTACTCCTTGACCGTAGCGGTGTATTGCGTTTTGTTCCTTCCTTGTCCGTCGCACGGAGGACATCCCTTTACGTTCTGTCGTAACACCGGGATACCTGATCACGCCGATGCGCGTGACGTCCGGTGGCCGAGATGAAGGAATTGAGGAAAGGAGCAGGGATAGCGAATGGTTGCCACGATTGATTTCCGGGTCGATCCGACCAGCTACGCGTATCTGCAGATGGCCGAGCACCTGAAGGCACGTATCGAATCCGGCGAACTGGAGCACCACCGGGCGCTGCCCGCCGAGCGCCATCTGGCGGATCAGTACGGGGTGTCGCTGGGTACCGCCCGCCGCGCGACCGAGGAACTACGTCGGCGCGGTTTGGTCTGCACCTTGCGCAGCAAAGGTTCCTATGTCATCCACCCCCGCACCGGGTCTGGCCAGCACGGGCAGCCAAGCCCGGTATTACGGAGTCTGCCGGTCGCGGAACCGACCGCCGACCTGGTGGCTTTTCCCGACCTGGACCGCTGAGACCCGCGTATTCACTCGAATCGGCAGTCGCACGGTTTTTCGACCGATGTGGGCTTGCCGGACGCTCCCTGGTCCCCCCGGATGTTGGTGTCGGTCTTCATCGTTGGGGAGCGTCGTATGGCGGTGACGGATGCGGATGTGGTGGCGGTGCGGGTGTTCCCGGTGCTGCGGCGTCTGCTGGGCCTGCGGGAGAGCGGCGGGTGGTTCTTCCAACCCCTGTTCTCCGACAGCCGGTTGCTCGTCGTGGCCGGGGCGCGGCTGTGGCCGGGCGGCTGGTCGGACGCGATCGCGATCCGCACCGAGACCGACGCGAAAGGCCTCCGCTGCGACCCGGTGGGCGGGGTGGTCTGGAACCGTGAGGGCGGTGTGGCCGACGTGCTCGACGGCTTGCTCGAGCTTCCGGCCCCGCACGAACCGAACGCCCCCCGACTGGTCACGGCACACGCCCCCCGACTGTGGGTGCCATAACCAATCCCCCCGCAGCGCTGGCTGCAGTCTTCTCGCGACGAGCCGACCTGCGAAACACCCGGTGAGCTGGCACGATAGGCAACCAGCCGATCACCGGCCCGGCCACACGGATCTCACGATTTTGTCACGGTTTGATTAACGGTGTCGTTTTTGGGGCCGAAATCCGGAGTCCAGAATCGCCAGGATTTCTCGGTTCTCGACCGGAAGGCGGCGGTGATCATGACGGGCAGCGGTCCAGGCGCTGGTGAGGCGACGGTTGGCGGGGTGCCGTTGGCGGTGCATTTTGGGGTGCAGGTGGGGGTTCCCCTTGGGGTGCAGGCCAGAGTTGCCGGGTCGGCCTGCCGGGTTGCGGGCGTGTTTGTGCTGGTCGGTGGGCTGTGGCGGGTGCGGTAAGGGTGCCAGACTCAGTGGACATCCAACACAATTTCCCATCTGCCGCCGTGGGCGCGGGGTGGTTGACGGTGCGGGATCGGCGGGTGTTGGTGTTGCTGGAAGAGCATTTCACCTTCACCACCTCGGAGTTGGCGGTGCTGGCCGGGTTCGGGTCGCTGACCACCGCGCGGCACCGGCTGGCGGTGTTGCACGCGCGGGGTGTGCTGCACCGCGCTCGCCCGTTCCGGCCCGGTGGCGGGTCGTTCGAGTGGCACTGGATGCTCGGCCCCATCGGCGCCCGGATCGTGGCCGCGCAGCGCAGGGTGGC
Source organism: Amycolatopsis pigmentata (assembly GCF_042684065.1). NCBI lineage: Bacteria > Bacillati > Actinomycetota > Actinomycetes > Pseudonocardiales > Pseudonocardiaceae > Amycolatopsis > Amycolatopsis pigmentata. The sequence continues at coordinate 551,138 of NZ_JBHUKR010000007.1, forward strand.
GCCGATCAAGCCAGCGAAGGTGGCCGCGCGGTGGCGCAAACTGTTCCACGGCTGGCGGTGGGAGGAACTGCACGCCCAGCACGCCTGGTTCTGCACCCTGATCACCACCGCACACACCCACCACGGCCCCGGCGGCGAGTTGGCCGTGTGGCGCTCGGCGTGGCGGGTCAGCCGCACGTGGAAGGCCACCACCGACGGCCACGGCATCTGGCGCTACCCCGACGGCCGCGAACTGCCGTTCGTGCTCCTGCTCGATGACCCGCCCCGGCTCGGCGTGCCCGAACTCCGCGCCCGGCTCACCAGCATCCCCGACCCCGCCCTCCCCTTCACCCACCGCGCGGGGTTCCGGCCCGACACCGTGACCCTGGTCTGGTGCTCCACGCTGCACCGCGAACAGACCCTCCGCCGCGCGATCACCCGACACCTCGGCGCCTCCACCGGCATGCCCGTTGCCCTCGCCTGCGCCGAATACGCCGAGCGCGTCCCCGCCGGACTGCATGACCGCGTGTGGGTGCCCTTGGGCCGCCTCCACCGCCCCTCCGGCCGCCACACCCTCGCCGAGATCGCCGACGCCGTGACCGCATCCACCGGGCCTGCGCCGGTCGCGACCGACCCGGCTGGGTATTGGAGGGAGGTGACGAGCAATGACCAGGTGATCCTCGACCACGACACCGACGGCCGCCGATGCGCCTAACCTTCGACGGGCCGTCTTCATTGCGTACCAACGAAATCTGACCCCGCAATGCGTCGAACTGCCTCAACCTCGGCGAGAATCTCGCCGCTGGTGTCGCGGCGGCAGTGAACGGGTTCAGTCAACCGGTGATCGCTGGCCCTGACGGGCGCCACGGCAGTCAGGGAGTCCAAGCGGCACACGGTTGCAGCAGCGTAGACCCGGCCAGCTCTTGAATCGCGCGTCACGGCGCGGCCACCACCCCAGCCACGAACCCTCCCGCGTGGGGGTTCCAGGGGTGTTGGTGACGATGGGCTGGCGAGTCCTGCCGAGCGACGGTTTACCCGTGACCACCCGACCAGCGCCCGCGATCTTTCGCCACACCGGCTCGCGGGCACCGAGGTGTCAACATGCCCCAACATTCCGAGCACGACACCGGCCACGGCGGCAAGAACGCCACCGTGCTCCCACTCCGCACCACCCGACGGTCCACACAGGACACCTGGCGTGTGGAACGGATCGACACCGAACCCATGACCACCCAACACCACAACCTCGCCATCACCACCCTCGCCACGCTGCTCACCCAATGGAGAAACCACCACGACACCACCACAGAAAAACCCGAGAAAGCCGCGTAATGGCACGGCGCTCCGTTTCCCCTTCTGATAACAAGAGCGATAATTGGTGCGGGAAACCGGTCCGTGAACCGTGCTTTCTCGCCAGACCAGTCATTGTCCGATAACCCGCGATCGTCCTGTGGCCGCCCGTACCGGCGGCCACAGGACACGCGGAAATACCGCATTGAGGGGGTTCGTATGGCGCGTTCGACGACCGCGCGGCGCAGCAAGAAAGCCGCCATGACACTGCTCGGTGAGGATGTGCGGGTGGGGATCTATGTGCGGCGCTCCACCGACGATGATCACCAGCCCTACTCCATCGAAGCGCAGGACACCCGCCTGCACGCCTACATCGACTCCCAACCCGGCTGGCGCCTGGTCGCCCGGTTCCCCGACGACGCTTCCGGCGCCACCACCCACCGCCCCGGTCTCCAACGCGCCCTCGCCGCGGCAAAAGCTGGGTTGATCGATGTGCTGCTGGTGTATCGGGTCGACCGGTTCTCCCGCAACCTGCGGGACATGGTCATGCTGCTCGACGACCTCGACGCCACCGGCGTGGTGTTCCGCTCGGCCACCGAACCGTTCGACACCTCCACCCCGATGGGCCGCATGCTGGTGCAGATGCTGGGCATGTTCGCCCAGTTCGAACGCGACACCATCATCGACCGCGTCATCGCCGGCATGGAACGCAAACACGCCAAAGGCAAATGGAAAGGCGGCAAACGCCCCTACGGCTACCAAGTCCACCCCACCACCCACACGTTGACCGTCGATGAGCACGAAGCGGTGATCGTTCGGCTGATCTTCAGCCTCTACACCCGCCAACGGCTGGGCACCCGCGCCATCGCCACAATCCTCAACGAGCGTGGCCACCGCACCACCACCGGCGGCCGATGGTCAGGCCACCAAGTCATCCGCGCCCTCAACAACCGCACCTACCTCGGCGAACTGACCTTCCGCGACAACACCATCACCGACACCCACCCACCGATCATCGACCTCACCACGTGGGAGCAGGCGCAAGCCATCCTCGACACCCGCGGCGAATCCCAAGCCCACCGGGCCACGTCCGGGTCGGACTACATCCTCACCGGACGCCTGCGCTGCCCCAAATGCGGCAAACCCATGATCGGCACCCGCGCTACCGGACGGAACAAGACCTACCGCTACTACACCTGCTGGAACCGCGCCCGCTACGACGCCACCACCTGCAACGCTAAACGCCTCAACGCCGACGCCGTCGACACCGCCATCCTCAACGCCCTGGCCACCTTCTACCGCACCCAACATGCCCTCATCCACGAGGTCATCGCCCACGAACAGAAACAACACCACGCGGCCAACGCCGACCGGCACACCGAAATCGAGGCCATCGATGTCGAGATCAGCAAGACCGGGCACGCGATCGACCGGTACCTCACCGCGTTCGAACACGGCACCCTCGACGACCACCTCCTCGCCGAACGCCTGAGCGACCTCCGCGCGAAAACCCAGCAACTCCAGACCCGCCGCGACGAACTCGCCGCTGCCCTTGATACCGAACCCGCCGCACCCGAGCCTGCGGCCCTCACAGCGGTGGCCGATCACATCGGGGAGATCATCGCCACCGGCACCCACAACCAGATCAAAGCCCTCGTCGAAGCACTGGTCGCCAAAGTCACCATCACCGGACCCGACCGGCTCATCCCCGTCTTCCGGATCCCCCAACCCCGCGCCGACGACGAAGGGGCCATCACCGCTCAACCAGCGGCAACGACCCCAGACACAGCGGTTCGCACAATGACTAAATCGGTGGGCCGCCCGGGGCTCGAACCCGGAACCCATGGAGTAGATGGCCGTCCCGGTGGTCGTCTGTCGTTGCTTGCCGACAGTGCTCCTCACCTCGCCGGATAGCAAACGCAAACACTGACTGCCGACGGATAGGTCTCGGTGCTTGCCGTCGTTTTGTGGGGGATGATCTTGACCGGAAACAACGTTCGCGGACCGGCCTCGGTTACAGCATCCGGCGGTGCGGTCATCGTAGACTTATGAGCATGAGCAGCCCCGAGCGTGACGAGCTGATGCGCCTGGCCCAGGAAATCCCTGACGACCAGGTGCCGGATGCCCTGCGCGAGTTGCGGCGCCACCTCCAGCCAGTCCGCGAGCGGCCGTGGCCTCCGGCCTTCTTCGGGAGTGCCCCGGGTGACGGTGTGAGCATCGCCGAGCAGGCCGACGACCTGCTGCGAGAGGGCTTCGGCCGATAGTGATCATCTGCGACACGGCTCCCATCGTTGCGGCCGCGCTGTACAAGGACCCGAACTACCACCGGTGCGTGGAGCTGTTCACCGGCCTGCGCTTGGCCAACCGGCAACTCCTGCTGCCCTCCCCGATCGTCGCCGAGGTCGGCTACCTGCTGGGAATCAAGGGAGGAGCGAAGACCGAAGCCTTCTTCCTCCGCGCACTGGCCGACCGCGACTTCATCCCCGTCGAACTGACGACCGCCGACTACTCCCGCATGGCCGAACTGGTCGAGCAATACCACGACCTACCACTCGGGACCAGCGACGCATCAGTGATCGCCCTCGCCGAACGGCTGGAGGTGGACGAGATCGCAACCCTCGATCTCCGACACTTCACGGTGGTCCGCCCACGACACGTCAAGGCATTCACCCTACTGCCCTGACGTGTCCCGCCAGGAGAGACTGACCGCCCTGGCAAATCGAGACGTGGGCCGCCCGGGGCTCGAACCCGGAACCTATGGATTAAAAGTCCACAGCTCTACCAATTGAGCTAACGGCCCGTCGTCATGAGCATAGCGGGTTGCCGGATGACCTCCATCAGCGTCCCGTCACACTGAGTCGAGATCGCCCGCGCTGCAGCCCCTTGGTCCACGCGGCGCTCTCGGCGGGCGTGGGCGGACGACCCTGCTTCAGGCTGGTTGCTGTTCCGCAGTGTGATCCTGCCGTCGGGCAGTGGCGCGAGTTCGACGCGGTTTCCGCCACCGGTGCCCCGCGGCCTGGCTGCTCTTGCGCCGCTCGGCGCCTGGCAGGGCGAAACGCAGTAGCAGCAGCGCGACCAGCGCGTGAATGCCGAGGTACACGAGCGCCACAGCGAGCGACCCCAGGGGCACCAGCACGATCGACATGTTCAAGACCAGGTGCAGGAGCACGGCTGCGGGTACCCCGCCGCGCAGCCTCTCACTGACGGAGAGCAGGCCCACCGACTGCAGCACCATCACCACGAAAAAGCCGAGCCCTTGTGCGGTCAGCAGGCCCATCGCGTGCTGGCTGGTGCCGACCAGGAAGAACAGCGGCAGGTGCCAGAGGCCCCAGATCGGGCCGATGACCAACGGGGCGCGCCGGGGCGACATCGTCCGGCGCAGTAGTGGCTGCAGGTAACCGCGCCAACCGAACTCCTCGGACAGCGGCCCCGTGACCAGCGCGAGTCCGACATACGGCAGCCATCCCCCGGCATCCGCCGCGTGGCCGGCGAACTGGCCCAGGTCCAGCACGGGGCCGCCGAACAACGGTGCGAGCGCCGCCGCGCCGACGGAGGGAGCGAGCCCGACCAGCAGTGCGGCAGGCAGCCAGCGCACGACCGCCGCCAGGCCGGCCTGCCGGGTACCGGGGCGGCCGGCGAGCGCGAGCAGCCAGGCGACCAAGGTAGGGCCGCAGGCAGCGACGGTGTAGAGGAGGTACACGAGCGGTTCAGCGATGTCGCCGCCGAGAGCGAGGGCGATCGCCCACCCGCCCCAGCTGAATCCGAAGGTGAGCGCCAAGAAGGTGATGGGCCGGGTCGGGCCGGCACCGGAGAGTCGGCGAAGCATGCCGGAAGCTTCCCTGTCCGTCCGCTCATCGCGGATCGCCGGCATGAGTGATCTTTGGAGTCATTCCTGAGGATGAATCCCCGGCACGACCAGACCCGACTCGTACGCGAAGACGACCGCCTGCACTCGGTCACGCAGCCCGAGTTTGGTCAACGTCCTGCTGATGTGGGTCTTGACGGTGTTCTCGGTGACATGCAGCCGTGTCGCGATCTCGGCATTGGACAGGCCCTGCGCGACCAGGCGCAACGTATCCGTCTCGCGCGCGGTCAGTGATGCCAACACGGTCACCAATGCCGCAGCGGGTCTTTGGGCCGGAGCGGTGCGTTCGGTCATGTTCGCTATCAAGCGGCGGGTGACGCTGGGCGCCAGCAGCGAGTCACCTGCGGCGATCGTCCGTACCGCACTGACCAGTTCGGTCCGCCGCATGTTCTTGAGCACGAAGCCGCTGGCCCCGGCGTGAAGCGCGTCGTAGACGTATTCGTCGAGGTCGTAGGTGGTCAGCATCAGAACCTTGGCGTCGGTGGCGGCGCAGATTTCCGCGGTGGCCTCGATCCCGCTCTTGTTCGGCATGCGCACATCCATCAGCACCACATCCGGGCGCAGTGCGAGGGCGGCCCGGATCGCTTCCTCTCCGTCCCCGGCCTCCCCGACAACCGTCATGTCCGGTTGCGCGTCGAGGATCACGCAGAACCCGTCACGCACCAGCACCTGGTCGTCCGCGACCAGCACTCGAAGCCCCTCACTCATCGACGGCCCCGGACCGCAACGCGGTGGCGCGCGCCGGCAAAGCGAACGTGGCGGTGACGACGAATCCGTCGCCTGACGGGGAAGTACCGGCGTGGAAGGCGCCACCGCATGCGGTGACCCGCTCACGCATGCCGATCAGTCCATGGCCACCTGTGCTCACGGAGGCGCCATGTCCGTCGTCGGCGATCTCGACCCGCAACCGCGTCGGTGACCAGTCGAGCCCGATCCTGACGGTGGTGGCCCCGGCGTGCCGCACCACGTTGGTCAGGGACTCCTGCACCAACCGGTAAGTCGCGACGGCGACCTCCGGCACGACCGTCTCCGGTTCACCGTCCTCGGCGACGGTGACGGCCAGACCCGCGCTGCGGGCACGTTCGGCCAACGCCGCGATTCCCGTCAAATCCGGGTGCGGGGCACGTTCGCCGCGCCCCGCACGGAGGACGCCAAGCGTGCCGCGCAGTTGGACGAGCGTGTCGTGCGCCGTGTCGGAGATCGTGTCGAAGACGCGGGCGGCCCGATCGGGGTCGCGATGCACGAGCAGCGGACCCGCCTCAGCCTGCACCGCGATGAGAGTCATCGAGTGGGCCAGGATGTCGTGCATGTCCCGGGCGATGGCCTCTCGTTCGTGGGCGGCAGCTTTTTCGCGTTCCTCCGCGTGTCGCAGCGCGCGCTCCTCCAGCAGCGCGATTCGGTCGTGGCGCGCCCGAGCGGCGACGCCGATGGCGAACGCGGTCGCGAACACGCCGCCCGACGTGAGGATCGACCCGGGTGCCTTCTCCAAGGTCTGCTGCGTGAAAACCACACCCGCGACGGTGCCGGCCGCCAGGACGACGCGGGCCGCGACCGAGCCGTGCGCGGCGACCGTGTAGGTCGCGACAAGCTGACCGTAGGGCCAGTCCACGTTCCCGTGCGCCACCATCAGCCCGATCGAGCCGACCCCGCACACCAGCGCCACCGGCAGGGGAGCCCGCCGTCGCCACGTCAGCGGAAGAGCGGACACCGCGGCGAAGATCAGCACGACCGGGCGAGCATCGCTGATCACCCCGGGCCCGGCGACTGTCACCAGAAAGCAGGCAGCCCCGATGACCGCATCCCAGGCCGTCGGATGCCGAGTGGTCATCCACCGTCCGATCGACCGAACTCGCTCTCCCACACGGGAAGTATCCACCGCCGGGCTTTTACGAGCCATCAACGAACACGATCGCCGCGGAATTTCCCGAACGGCGATTTCACCCGAGAATGCGGCTCGACAAATTCAACAAATCCCGGCTCTACCAAGAAGGCTCAGACCACCAACCGTCGCCGGCGAACGGCCTTCCCGGGAGGCAGCGGGGCAGGTCACCACCGGTCCCAGTGGACGACCGAGTCGAAATCGCGGCGGTTGGGGTGCTTGATCGGCCGGAGGGGGCGTCCGGACGGGTGGCCGAGTGCGATCAGGTAGGCGCACATCCTGTCCTCGGGCAGGCCGAGGATCCGGCGGGCGAGCGGCTGGTCGGCGACGGCGGAATGGCCGCTGCCGATGCCCAGGTCGGCCGCGGCCAGCATGAGGATGATCGTCGCCTGGCCGAGGTCGTACTGGGTTCGGTCGCGTTGCCCCTCGTCTTGGGGAACGGGTGCGACGAGGGCGATGGTGGCGGCCGAGCCGGCGATGTGGCTCGCTCCTTGCCACACGCCGGACAGTTCCCGCAGCTGGTCCCGGTCGGTGACGACCACGAAGTCCCACGGCTGCCAGTTCGACGCCGACGGTGCACGACGTCCGGCCTCGAGGATGCGTTCGAGGTCCTGCTTCGCTATCGGCTGGTCGGTGTATTCCCGGACATTTCGCCGTGCCCGGATCGCGTCCCAAGTGTCCATTTGTCCGCCGTACCCGATCGGGTCGCATGGAAACCGGGTCGCCGGGAACTCGGTACCCAGGAGGTGAGTGACCATGACGTCACAGAGCGCACGGGTGGGCATGCCGGCCGGCCTTGTCTTCCTGGCCGGTCTCTACCTTGTGCTTTCGCCGTGGGTGGTGGAAACCGCGGGGCAGTTCAGCATCGCCGCGAGCAACACCATCACGGGGCTGGCGCTGGCCCTGCTGGCGGTCGGCTTCGCCCGGCCGACGCACCTGCTGACCGGTATCGCCTGGGTGATCCCGGTCATCGGTGGCTGGGTGATCGGGTCGCCGTGGGCGATCTACCAGGGGTCGGGGGTCGTCCCGATGGATCTCCCGGGCGCGCCCTCGCTGACCACCGGGGCGTGGCTGAACAACGTGATCGTCGGCGCTGTCGTGGTGGTGGCCGGGATCGCCCTGGCGCTGTCGGCGAGTCGGCCCACACCCGTCGAACCATAGGCGTCAGCCGTTCGTAGCAACTAAACATGAGGGACTTTCGGGATTTCCCTACTCCGGGGTAGCGTGACCCATCGCACAGTGTCGTGCCCGGCGTACGGAGGAGGGGGCAATGCCCGGAAGAGCTCGCGGGATGGCGGTGGTCTCCGTCGCCGCGGTCACCGGACTGACCGTCGCGATCGGAGGGTCCGGCATTCCGGCCCAGGCGGCCCAGTCGAACGACTACTGCGGCGGGCACTGCGCCGACATTCTTCCGCCCGGCGAGAACGGCAACGCGACCTTGGCCGACATTCTCGCCAACAGGGCGCTCGGAACGAGGCCTCCGCACACGGACGATCAGCTCTCCACCTACGGCACCCTCGCCAACAAGTACGGCTCCGTCACCAACGCGACCATCAACCAGTTCTTCGGTGACGCGTCCTTCGGCGTTCCCTCCGACCAGGTCGCGAGCAGCGTCCAGCCTCGTTCCGATGTGACGATCGTGCGCGACAAAGCGCTCGGCGTCCCGCACGTCTACGGCCAGACCCGCTCCGGTACCGAGTTCGGCGCCGGGTACGCGGCGGGGCAGGACCGGTTGTGGCTGATGGACGTCTTCCGTCATGTCGGGCGCGGGCAGCTGAGCGGCTTCGCCGGCGGCGCGGAGGCCAACCGCCAGCTCGAGCAGGAGTTCTGGGCCGCGGCCCCGTACACCGAGCAGGACCTGCAGAACCAGGTCACCACCATCGCCAACAGCGGCGCCGCGGGCGCACAGGCCTTCGCCGACATCAATTCCTACATCGACGGCCTCAACACCTACATCAAGCAGGCGTACCAGGGTCGCTACTTCCCCGGTGAATACGACCTGACCGGCCACGTCGACCCGATCACCAACGCGGGCGGCATCGAGCCGTTCAAGCCCACGGACCTGATCGCGATCGCCAGCGTGGTGGGCGCGTTGTTCGGCACCGGTGGCGGCGGGGAGGTGCAGTCGGCTCTGGTCAAACAGGCGGCCGACGCGCGGTACGGCACCACCGTCGGTGACCAGGTGTGGCGCTCGTTCCGCGAGGAGAACGACGCCGAGGCGGACCTGACAATCCACAATGGACAGCGTTTCCCGTACGCGGCGAGCCCGGCTTCACCACAGGCCGTGGCCATGCCCGACCCCGGATCGGTGTCTCCCCAGCAGGAGATCTACGACCCCACCGGCTCGGCGAAGAGTTCCACGTCGACGGCGGCCGGTGTGCTTCCGGGGAACCTGTTGTCCGCCAAGCACGGTATGTCGAACGCCCTCGTGGTCTCCGGGAAGTACACCGACGACGGCCATCCGATCGCCGTCTTCGGCCCCCAGACCGGATATTTCGCGCCGCAGCTTCTGATGCTGGAGGAGCTGCAGGGACCCGGGATCAGCGCCCGCGGTGTCTCCTTCGCCGGCACCAACTTCTACGTCGAACTCGGCCGCGGCCAGGACTACTCGTGGAGCGCGACCTCGGCGGGACAGGACGTCACCGACACCTTCGCGGTGCCGCTGTGCCGTCCCGACGGCTCGGCGGCGGACAAGAACTCCGACCACTACCTCTACAACGGACAGTGCGTCGCGATGGAACCGTTGGAGGTCGACGACTCGTGGAGCCCGACACTGGCCGACAGCACCGCGGCCGGTTCGTACAAGCTGATCGTCTACCGGACGAAGTTCGGACTGGTGCAGTACCGCGCGACCATGAACGGCGCGCCGGTGGCCTACACCAGCCAGCGGTCCAGCTACCAGCATGAGGCCTCGTCGATCATCGGCTTCCAGATGTTCAACGATCCGGACCACATGGCGAGCGCCGCGCAGTTCCAGGACTCGGCCTCGCACATCAACTACACGTTCAACTGGTTCTACGTGAACTCGACCGAAACCGCCTACTACAACTCCGGCTGGAACCCGGTTCGACCGTCCACTGTGGATCCCAACCTGCCGGTCTCGAGTCAGTACGAGTGGGTGAACTGGAACCCCGGCACCTTCACCTCCGACTACACCACCCCCGCCGAGCACCCGAACTCGGTCGGCCAGGACTACTACATCTCCTGGAACAACAAGCAGGCGCTGGACTACACCGCGGGCGGCTTCGGTGAGGGCAGCGTGCACCGGTCGAACCTGCTCGACTCGCGGGTGCACTCCCTGGTGACCAGTGGCCAGAAGATCAGCCGGGCGGACATGGTCAAGGCGATGGAAGACGCGGCGGTGACCGACCTGCGCGGTGAGGACGTGCTGCCCACGCTACTGAAGGTGATCACCAGCCAGCCGGTGACCGACCCGAAGCAGGCCGCGCTGGTGACCCAACTGCGGACCTGGCTCTCCCACGGGGCGAAGCGGGTGGAAACCTCGCAGGGCAGCAAGACCTACGCCGACGCGGCCGCGATCGGAGTGATGGACGCCTGGTGGCCGCTCCTGGCTCAGGCGGAGTTCCAGCCCGGCATGGGTGATGCCCTGTTCACCGCGATGACCGGCGCGATCCAGATCAACGAGTCGCCCTCGGGCGGCCAGAACGGCCCCTCGGGGTCGAGCGGCATCAACCAGTCCATCTCCCACAAGGGTTCCTCGTTCCAGATCGGCTGGTGGTCCTATGTGGACAAGGACCTCCGCGCGGTCCTCGGACAGCCGGTGGCGGACGGGTTGGCTCAGCCGTACTGCGGCGCGGGCGACCTTTCCGCCTGCCGCACGGCGCTGCTGACCAGTCTCACCCAGGCCGGCGCCGAACCGGCGTCGACGGTCTACCCCGGCGACTCGTCCTGCTCGGCGGGCGACCAGTGGTGTGCGGACTCCATCATCCAGCGACCGCTGGGCGGGGTCACCGATCCCTCGATCACCTGGCAGAACCGGCCCACCTACCAGCAGGTGGTGCAGTTCGCCGGACACCGCTGAGGGGGGGCGGAAACCGCCGGGGCCGACGCCTTACCGCGCGGTCCCGGCGGCGGCCGGGTGGACCGGTGGGTCGGCGACGCCCGGCGCACGACGGGCGCCGAACTCCTTGCGCAGCACCGGAATGACTTCTTCGCCCAGCATGTCCAGTTGCTCCAGGACGGTCTTCAGCGGCAACCCCGCGTGGTCCATCAGGAACAACTGGCGCTGGTAGTCACCGAAGTGTTCGCGGAAGGTCAGCGTCTTGTCGATGACCTGCTGCGGGCTACCCACGGTCAGCGGGGTCTGCTCGGTGAAATCCTCCAGCGACGGTCCACCGCCGTAGACCGGCGCGTGGTCGAAGTACGGCCGGAACTCGCGCACCGCGTCCTGCGAGTTCCGGCGCATGAAGACCTGACCGCCCAGGCCGACGATGGCCTGTTCTCCAGTGCCGTGCCCGTAGTGCGCGAAGCGCTCGCGGTAGAGCCCGATGAGCCGCATGAAGTGTTCCTTGGGCCAGAAGATGTGGTTGGCGAAGAAGCCGTCGCCGTAGTACGCGGCCAGTTCCGCGATCTCCGGGCTGCGGATGGAACCGTGCCACACGAAGGGCGGCACGCCGTCCAGCGGCCGGGGCGTGGCGGTGAACTGCCGTAGCGGCGTGCGGAACTTGCCTTCCCAGTCCACCACTTCGTTGCGCCACAACGCATGCAGCAGCCCGTAGTGCTCCACGGTCAGCGGGATGCCCTGCCGGATGTCCTGCCCGAACCACGGATAGACCGGCGCCGTGTTGCCGCGCCCCAGCATCAGGTCGACCCGGCCGTCGGCCAGGTGCTGCAGCATCGAGAAGTCCTCGGCGATCTTCACCGGGTCGCTCGTGGTGATCAGCGTGGTGGCGGTGGACAGGATGAGCCGCTGGGTCCTCGCCGCGATGTAACCGAGCATGGTCGTCGGTGACGACGGCACGAACGGCGGGTTGTGGTGCTCGCCGGTGGCGAACACGTCGAGCCCCACTTCTTCGGCCTTCAGCGCGATCGTGACCATCGCTTTGATCCGCTCGTGCTCGGTCGGCGTGGTACCGGTCGTGGGGTCGGGCGTGACATCACCCACGCTGAAGATTCCGAACTGCATCAACCCAGCCTACCCGGTTAGTTGCGTGTTCAAATATGTACGGCCGCGCGAAGCGCGTCCGTTGAGGGTGGTGGTGGGAGACGGGTGGGGCTACTAGCTGAGACGGACGGGGTTGACCACGTCGGCCGCGACGGTCAGCAGCGTCACCGCCGCGCCGGCGAACACCAGCACCATGGTCACGCCCGCCAACCGTGAGTAGTCCACCGGGCCTGCGGCGGCCTTGCCGAACAGCCCGCGTACCGCGTCGCGGATCCGTTCGTACCAGATCACGGCGACGTGCCCACCGTCCATCGGGAGCAGCGGCAGCAGGTTGAACACCCCGATGAAGAAGTTGAAACTCGCCAGGAGCAGGAGGAACAGCGGCCAAAGCCCCTGCTGCACGGCCTCACCGCCGACGCGGCTCATCCCCACCACGCTCATCGGGCTGTTCGGGTCGCGCTCGCCGCCGAAGATCGAGTGCACCACCGCGGGAATCCGTCCGGGCAGTTCCAGCATCCGCTGCCAGGTCTCGCCGAACATGCGGCCGGTGAACTCCGCGGCTCCCCTGATTCCGGTGACCGGCCCATAGGCGTACATCCGCGCGAAGGTCACGCCGATCGCACCATCGCGGACATCGACCGTCACCGGAACGGACCGGCCGTCCCGCCGGACTTCGACGGTGATCGGACCGGCCGACTGGTGGATCCGGGTGATCGCGTCGCCGTAGGTCGGAGTCGACTGTCCGGCCACCGCCATGATCCGGTCCCCCGGCCGGATACCGGCCGCCTGCGCGGGCGCACCGCCGGTCACCGCCGCCACGTCGGGGCTCCCCGTGACGTTCGGCAGCCCCATCGTGACGGCCATCGTGTAGAGCAGCACGAAGCCGAGGAGGAGATGCGCGGCCGAACCCGACGCCATCACGACCGTGCGCTTCCACGCCTTGAACCGCCACATCGCACGCGGCGATTCCGCCGGTGTCACCTCGTCGAGCGCGGTCATTCCGGCGATGTCGCAGAAACCGCCGAAGGGAAGCCATTTGAGGCCGTACTCGGTCTCACCACGGTGGAACGAAAACACCGTCGGCCCGTAGCCCACGAAGAACCGGCGGACCTTCATGCCGAACGCCTTCGCGGTCAGCATGTGGCCCGCCTCGTGGAGCGCCACGGATACACAGATGCCCAGTACGAACAAGCCCACCCCGAGCGCATACGCCAGCACGCGCCCACTTTCGCACCCGTGGCGTCAAGCGCGCGTTCCTCGCCGGTGAACCGCCTAGACTTGAGCCATGCGCCGACGCCGTCCGGTGACCGAAGTGCCCGATGTGGTGGGGTTGGGTTCCGAGGACGCGTGCGAGATCGTCCGCCGCCGTGGTCTGGTTCCCCGGGGGCCCGACGGCGACGAAGAACCGGGCCCCGGCGTGGTCGTGGCGCAGGTTCCGGTCGCGACCGCGGGCGCCGAAGAGGGCAGCGAAGTCGTCCTGTGGACCCAGCTCGGCCCGGACGCCCCCGCGGATCCCGTTCCGCCTTCGCCCACCGAGTCGGCTCTTCAACCGGCTTGAAAACCGCGTCCGCGCCCTCCAGTGTGGATGCGGTGGCGGCACCCTTCGACACTTCGGGAGCGATCGGATGAGGACCATCGAACACTGGATCGACGGGACGACGACCCGGGGCGGGTCGACGCGCACCGGAGAGGTCTACGATCCCGCGACCGGCCGGCGGCAGGCCGACGTCCTGCTCGCGGAACCCTCCGATGTGGACACCGCGGTCGCCGCGGCGGCAAAGGCCTTCGCGTTGTGGTCCGACTCCTCGCTCACCCGGCGGGCCAGGGTGATGTTCGCCTTCCGGGAATTGCTGGTCCGCCACGAGGACGAACTGGCCCGGATCATCTCCAGCGAGCACGGCAAGGTGATCGACGACGCTCGCGGTGAGATCGTCCGCGGCCGGGAAGTGGTGGAATACGCCTGCGGCATCGCGGAAGCTCTCAAGGGAAGTTTCTCCGACCAGGTCTCCAGCGACGTGGACGTCTACGGCTTCCGCCAGCCCCTCGGCGTGTGCGCGGGCATCACCCCGTTCAACTTCCCGATCATGGTGCCGCTGTGGATGCACCCGATGGCGATCGCCACCGGCAACACGTTCGTCCTCAAGCCCAGCGAACGCGACCCGTCGGTGTCCCGGATGGTCGCCGAACTGTATGCCGAAGCGGGACTGCCCGACGGCGTCTTCAACGTGGTCCAGGGGGACAAGGTCGCCGTGGACGCCATTCTCGATCACCCCGGCATCGCCGCGGTTTCGTTCGTCGGATCCACCCCCGTCGCGAAGTACGTACACGAGCGCGCGAGCGCCACCGGCAAGCGAGTCCAGGCGCTGGGCGGTGCGAAAAACCACGCTGTCGTCCTGCCGGACGCGGATCTGGAGTTCGCCGCGGACCAGCTCACCGCGGCCGCCTTCGGCTCGGCGGGCCAGCGCTGCATGGCGGTCTCCGTGGGAGTGGCCGTTGGTGACGCGGCGGACGCCCTGGTCAAGGTGCTGGAGCGCAAGGCGGGCGAGGTCAAGGTCGGGCCGGGGAGCGAACCGTCCAGCGACATGGGACCGCTGGTGACGCGGGCGGCCAAGGAACGGGTGGTCAACGCCGTGGCGACCGGCGCCGAGCAGGGCGCGACGGTGGTCGTGGACGGGCGCGGGCTGTCCGTCGACGGCCACGAGGACGGCTTTTTCGTCGGCCCGTCCATCCTCGACCACGTCACCACGGACATGGACGCCTACCGTGAAGAGATCTTCGGTCCGGTGCTCAGCGTCGTGCGGTGCGACACCGTGGACGAGGCCATCGCGCTGATCAACGCGAACCCCTACGGGAACGGCACCGCCATCTTCACCTCCAGCGGTGACGCGGCCCGCCGGTTCCAGCGCGCGGTGAAGGTCGGCATGGTCGGTGTCAACGTGCCGATCCCGGTCCCGATGTCGTACTACTCCTTCGGCGGCTGGAAGGACTCGCTGATCGGCGACAGTCCCATCCATGGCCCCGAAGGCGTCCGGTTCTACACGCGGGCCAAGGTCGTGACGAGCCGCTGGCCGCACGCACGGGCGCGATTCAGTTTCCCGGCGTCCGAATAGCCGGCATGACTGTCCACATAGGAGTCATCGGCGCCGGCGCGATCGGTGCGGACCACGTCCGCCGCATCGGTGCGCGCGTGCCGGGAGCGGCAGTGGTCGCGGTGGCCGACATCGACCCGGCCCGGGCCGGCGAGGTCGCGTCCGGCGCCGGGGCGCGGGTCCTGCCCAGCGGCCTTGACGTCGTCACCGACCCACACGTCGACGCGGTCCTGGTCACGTCGTGGGGCCCGACGCACGCGGACTACCTTCTGGCCGCGATCGACGCCGGAAAACCGGTGTTCACCGAGAAACCGATGGTCACCACGGCCGCGGACGGGCTGCGGATCGTCGAGGCCGAGCAGTCGTCCGGCCGCAGGCTGGTGCGGGTCGGCTTCATGCGTCGCCACGACGCGGGTTATCGGGCCATGAAGGAGGTCCTCGCGTCCGGCGAAATCGGCACACCGCTGCTCATGCACTGCGTGCACCGCAACGCGACCGCGCCGGAGACCTATCACTCGGAGATGGCCATCAGGGACACGGCCGTGCACGAGATCGACCTCATCCGCTGGCTGCTCGACGACGAGGTCGTCTCGGCACAGGTGATCAGTCCAAGGCGGACGTCGAGGAGGTTCGAACACCTCCAGGATCCGCAGTTCATGCTGTTCGAGACCGCTTCCGGAGTCCGCGTCGACCTCGAAGTGTTCGTCAACTGCCAGTACGGCTACGACATCCGTTGCGAGGTGGTCGGCGAGATGGGGACGGTGGAGCTTCCGCATCCGGCCGATGTCTGGGTGCGGAGCGGCGCGCGGCTCCGGACCCCGGTTCTCCAGGACTGGAGCGAGCGTTTCGCCGCCGCCTTCGACGACGAGTTGATCGAGTGGGTCGCGTCGGTTCGAGAAGGCCGGGCCTCGGGACCGGATTCCTGGGACGGCTACGCCGTCGCGGCCGTCACCGACGCGGCGGCCGAGTCGCTGGGTTCGGGCGAGGTCTTGCCCGTGCTCCTCGACAAGCGGCCGGCGTTCTACGGCTGAACGATGGGGAACTCGCCGAACGGCGAGTTCCCCATCGGCCGTCAGGCGTCCGCGTGGGCGGAAGCGAGACCGGGTGGCGCCGCGGCGATGGCGCGGTGGATGGCGTCCGCGAGGGCCAGCGCGGCTTCCTCGGTCAGTTCCACGGGAACGCGCGCCGACGGACCCTGGTCCGGGTTCAGGAAGTCGATGTTGACGGTGTGCCCGTAGGGCGCGTGGACAGGGTGATCGACGTAGACCGTCGCGTGGGACAGCGAAAACCAGCCCTTCGCGGCCTTTCCACTGCCGTCGACCTCGAACTTCTCGGTCTGGTATGTGCACATGGGCGTTCCCCTTACAGTGTCGTTCTTCACCAATCCGACGGCAGCCACGGCGGAAACGGGTTTCCCAAGCAGTTCAGCTGCGGACCGTCTCCGCCTGCTTTCGGTCGGATCAGTGAAGGTGCTTGCCGAAGAACTCGAACACGCGCTGCCAGCCCTCGACGGCGGCGGTGGGCCGGTAGGAGGGCCGGTCGACGGCGAAGAAGGCGTGGCCGGCGTTGTCGTAGGTGTGGAACTCGTGCGGTTTGCCGAGCCGATCGAGCTCGGCGGACAGCGCCGCGGTCTCGTCCGGTGCCGGGAACTTGTCGTCGGCGCCGAACAGTCCGAGCAAGGGGCAGGACAGTTCCGATGCGAGCCCGAGCAGGGGCTTCATCGAGGACAGTTCCTTCGGCGGCTCCTTGACCACGAAGGCGCCGTAGCAGTCGACCGCGGCCTCCAGCGGGAGGCTGCATCCGGAGAGGAACGCCTGCCTGCCGCCCGAGCAGTACCCGATCACCCCGACCTTGCCGTTCGAGGTGTCCATCGCGCGCAGGTACCGCGCCGCGCCGCCGACATCGCCGACGAGCCGGTCGTCGGGGACCCCGCCCGCGGCGCGGGCGGCCGCCGCCGCGTCGTCGGGGTCCGCGCCCGGTGCCTCCCGCGAGTACAGGTTGGGGCACACGGCGTGGTAGCCGTGCACGGCGAACCGGCGCACGATTTCCTTCGTGGCCGCGTCGTACCCGGGCATGTGGTGGATCACCACGACGCCACCTCGTGACCCCGGGTCGAGCGGTTTGGCCAGGTAGGCCTCTATCTCGTCGTCAGCGTGGCCGGTGATGGTGATCGTGCCGGCCTGGATCGCGTCCTTCATGCCCGCAGCCTTTCACGACGGGGAAGGACGGTCACCTGGTGTTCAGGCGCCTGGCCCCTCGGCGTGGGCGTCGACGACCGTCGCCGCGGGCTCTTCGTCCGGGCTTTCGTCGAAGAGCTTCTCGAGGCCGAACTCCTCGGCCAGCGCGGCGAAGATCGGTGTGGTCTCCGGGTCCTGCTCGGTCACGCTCATGGCGGTACTGCCCCCTCGCTTTTCTGCCGCAAGAGTGTTGACACGCGGTAATCATACCTACTCACCGTGAGCAATCGGACGGCAACAGCCAAAACTTCACACAGATCGCCGTCATGACAACAGGACCCGTCCAGGCTCATAATGAGGGGGTAGAGGCGGTGCGCGATGGCACTTCACGGTGAAGAGCAGCGGCGACTGTCCGAGATCGAGCGGCAGTTGGCCGAGGAGAATCCGCGCTTGGCCCAGCGGCTCGCCGAGCTGCGGCCGATGCGGATCACAGGTGTGGTGCTGGCCATACTCGGCGTGTTCCTCTCGCCGGTGGCCGGTCTCTTCGTGCTGGTCGCGGCCGCGCAGACACACTCACCCCTCCTGATCGCGCTGGGCACGGTGCTCGCCGCGGTGGTGCCGACAGCGATTCTCTGGCGAACGTGGCTCCACCGTCTCGGGTGATTATTTCCGGTGGGTGAGGACACGCGGGACGACGAACCACATGACCACGAACAACAAACCCGTCAGACCGCCCACCACGGCCATCGCCACGCCCCCGTAGACCACCTTGGCGATCAGCGTCACCGTCACCGTGACCGCCGCCGCGAGACACACCACGCCGGCGAGCGCGGCGCGGTTGCCGGTGTCCACGATCTTCCACCGGCTCCCGGTCCGGAACAGGATGCGATGCCAGACCGCGGGCGACATCAGCAGCGCGGTGGCCGCCACGGTGAGCAGCACGGCGGTCAGGTGCAGCGCCTTCTCGAAGCCGCTGGCCTGCCGGAACTGGGCGGTGAACACCACCGCGAGCAGGAACCCGAAGAGGATCTGCACACCGGCCTGCGCCACGCGCAGCTCGCTCATCAGCTCCCCGACGTTGCGCGCCAAGCGCTGTTTCGGTGTCTCTTCGTCATCGGCGGGCATGACCTCCAGC
Source organism: Amycolatopsis pigmentata (assembly GCF_042684065.1). Taxonomy (NCBI): domain Bacteria; kingdom Bacillati; phylum Actinomycetota; class Actinomycetes; order Pseudonocardiales; family Pseudonocardiaceae; genus Amycolatopsis; species Amycolatopsis pigmentata. The sequence goes on from NZ_JBHUKR010000007.1 coordinate 569,677, forward strand.
CTAGGAAACCGGTCCACACTCGGCACGTCGATCCACAATGGACTGTTCGGGCATGGGTTGATCTAGGCTGGAACCCATGGAACTCATCCGACTCGGAGAACCGGGACACGAACGCCCCGCGGTCCGCCACGAGGGGACCACGTTCGACCTCAGCGGCCTGACCACCGACCTGACCGGCGACTTCATCGCCGACGGCGGCCTCGATCGCGTCCGCGCCGCACTCTCCGCCGGAACTCTGTCCACAATAGACGAATCGGGGCAGCGGATCGGCGCACCGGTGACCAGGCCCGGCGCGGTGATCTGCATCGGGCAGAACTACGCGGCACACGCGGCCGAGTCCGGCGGGACACCGCCCGAGTACCCGATCATCTTCTTCAAGCACCCCAACACGATCGTCGGCCCGAACGACGACGTGCTGATCCCACCAGGCGCGACCAAGGTCGACTGGGAGGTCGAACTCACCGTGGTGATCGGTAAAACCGCCCGGTATCTGTCCTCACCCGAGCAGGCACTGGACCACGTCGCCGGGTACACCATCGGCAACGACGTGTCGGAACGAGCGTGGCAGTCGGAAATCTCCGGCGGCCAGTGGTCCAAGGGCAAGAGCGCGGAGACGTTCAACCCGCTGGGACCGGTCCTCGTCCCTGCCGCCGACCTTCGCGACCCGCAGAAACTCGGCATCCGGTCGTGGGTCAACGGCGAACCCCGGCAGAACTCGTCGACCGCGGACATGATCTTCCCCGTGGCCCGGCTGATCCACGAACTCTCCCAGCACCTGGTGCTCGAACCCGGTGACGTGGTGAACACCGGCACACCCGAGGGAGTCGCCCTCTCCGGCCGCTTCCCGTTCCTGAAGGCAGGCGACGTGATGGAACTCGAAATCGACGGCCTCGGCCGCCAGCGTTCCGTACTCAGGGCCGCCGACGGCTGATCCGTCGGCGCTCGCGTCCAACCTCGCGTTTGTGCTGTCGTTCAGATGGCCTGCTCTCGCGGATTTGCCGAAGATCGCTCCGTTGATCTGCCGACGCGACCGTCGTGGATCTGCCGGCAGTTGCTCCGTGGATCTGCCGACGTCTCTGTCGACCAGACGCCGCATGCCGGAGCGTCGGAGCGGCCGGTTCACGGTCCGGCTACGCGCGATCGCGGCCACAAGCGACAATGGAAGTGTGGCAGCCCCGACCATGACCAGACCCGCCCTGAAGATCGGCCCGTATGAGGTCGACGCGCCGGTGGTGCTCGCCCCGATGGCGGGCATCACGAACGTGGCCTTCCGCAGGCTCTGCCGTGAATACGGCGCGGGGATGTTCGTGTGCGAGATGATCACGGCCAGGGCCGTGGTCGAGCGGCATCCCGGCACGATGCACATGATGACCTTCGACCAGGGCGAGTACCCCCGGTCCATGCAGCTCTACGGCGTCGATCCGAAGACCATGCGGGAAGCCGTCAAGATCATCACCGGCGAGGGGCTGGCCGACCACATCGACTCCAACTTCGGATGCCCGGTGGCGAAGGTGACCCGCAAGGGCGGCGGCGCGGCCCTACCGTTCAAGCGGCGGCTTTTCGCCGACATCGTCCGGGAATCGGCCGCCGCCGCCGAGTCCGCAGGGGTGCCGTTCACGGTCAAGTTCCGCATCGGCATCGACGAAGACCATCACACCTACCTCGACGCGGGGCGGATCGCCGAGGCCGAGGGCGCCGCCGCGGTCTCCCTGCACGCGCGCACCGCGGCACAGCGTTACTCCGGCCAGGCCGACTGGACCGCGATCGCCCGCCTGAAGGAGGCCGTGCACAGCATCCCGGTGCTGGGCAACGGTGACATCTTCTCGGCGGCGGACGCGCTGCGCATGGTCGCCGAAACGGGTTGTGACGGCGTGGTGGTGGGTCGCGGCTGTCTCGGACGGCCGTGGTTGTTCGGCGAGCTCGAGGCCGCGTTCGCCGGCCGCGAAATCCCCGCCGGCCCGCCGCTCGGCGAGGTCGCCCGGATCCTGCGGCGTCACGCCGAACTGCTCGTCGAGCACGACGGCCCCGGCAAGGCCATGCGTGACCTGCGCAAACACATGGCGTGGTACTTCATGGGCTTCCCGGTCGGCTCCGAGCTGCGCCGCCGGTTCGCCATGGTCTCCTCGCTGGACGAACTCGACGAACTCATCACTCAGCTCGACCACGACGCGCCGTTCCCCGAGGCCGCCGAAGGCCCGCGCGGCCGCCAGGGCTCGCCCGGCAAGGTCACCCTGCCGCACGGCTGGCTCGACGACCCCGACGACAACCTCGTCCCCGAGGCCGAGGACATGCACTCGGGCGGCTGAGCTCATCCGGCCTGCGTGATACCAGCCGCATTCCTGCCCGCGTTCGGGCAGGAATGTTGCGGCAACGCCTCGCCGGATGTCACCGTCGACGTCATGCCCCCCGCCGACCTGGTTCGTCACGTCGCGCTGTCCACCGGACTTCCGGCGCCGGTGGCGGAACGGGTGATCGCCGATGTCGTCGCCTACTTCCGCGAAACCACCGAGGAGTTCGTCCGGCGGCGTCACGCCGAGTTGCGGCGGCGCGGGCGGAAGAACGCCGAAATCTGGACGATCCTGATCGGGGAGTTGTCCGGGCGGCCGGTCGGCGCGGGTGAGGTGTCGGAGCGACAGTTGCGGCGCATGGTGTACGGGTGAGGGTTCCGTCAGGGGCGCGCGGACTCGCGACTAGGACAGGAGGTCTTCAAACCGCAGGGTGCCTGGTCAGGTGAGTACCGAACGCGCCATCCGAAGGTACCCGATCTTGGGGGCAGGGCTCCCCACCAGCACAACGCGACGTAGACACCGAACGAGAGCCCGGGCCCCAAGATCGGGTGGGCGTGTTTAAGAACAAGCACTGAGGAGACAAGATGTGCGGAATCGTGGGCTACATCGGGCAGCGGCGCGCCACCCCCATCCTGGTCGAGGGCCTTCGCCGACTCGAGTACCGCGGTTACGACTCGGCCGGGGTCGCGGTCGTCCACCGGGGCAGGCTCAAGGTCACCAAGGCCGCGGTCCGGGTCGACGAGCTGCGTGAACTCCTCGACGAGGACCAGCCGGGACAGGTCGGCATCGCCCACACCCGCTGGGCGACGCACGGCGAACCGACCGACGTCAACGCCCACCCGCATCTGGACACGGCCCGGCGCATCGCCGTCGTGCACAACGGCATCATCGAAAACGCGGAGGCGCTGCGGACCAGGCTCGCCGACGAGGGCGTGAAGCTGGTTTCCGACACCGATACCGAGACGCTCGCGCATCTCGTGGCACGCGAACTCGACCAGGGCGCGGAGTCACTCGAAGAGGCGGTCCGAGCCACACTCCGTGGGGTCAACGGCGCGTACGGCCTGGTCGTCCTGGATGTCCAGAATCCCGGCCAACTCGTGGTCGCCCGCAACGGCAGTCCCATCGTGCTCGGGGTCGGTGACGGCGAGATGTTCGTCGCCTCCGATGTCGCCGCGCTGGTGCGTCACACGCAGCGTGTCGTGTATCTCGACGACGGCGAACTGGCGACCATGTGGGCCGACCACTTCAGCACCAGCACGTTGCAGGCCCACCGGACGGCGAAGACCCCGACCACCGTGGACGTCGACGACGCCGACTACCAGCTGTCGGGCTCCCCGAACTTCATGCACAAGGAGATCTTCGAGCAGCCCGAGGCCCTCCGGCGCGCACTGCTCGGCAGGCTGGACGAACGGTTCGCCACCGCGCGGCTCGGCGGCATCAACCTCGACGCCCGGGCCCTGCGTTCGATCCGTCGCGTGAAGTTCCTCGGCTGCGGCTCGGCCTACTACGCCGGCCAACTCGGTGCGAACCTGGTCGAGGAACTGGCCAGACTGCCCGCCGACGCGGAGCCGGCCTCCGAGTTCCGCTACCGCAATCCGGTCGTCGAGGGGGAGACCCTTTACGTCGCGGTGAGCCAGTCGGGGGAAACCGCCGACACCCTTGCGGCTGTTCAGGAACTCCGCCGGAAGGGTGGCCAGGTGCTGGGCGCGGTCAACGTGGTCGGCAGCGCGATCGGCCGGGAATGCGGCAGCGGCGTGTTCCTGCACGCCGGGCCGGAAGTCTCGGTCGCGTCGACCAAGGCGTACACGAACATGGGCGCCTGTTTCGCGATGTTGGCGCTGTTGCTCGGCCGGGTGCGCGATCTGTCGGTTTCCGACGGCAGCCGGATCGTCGGCGCGCTCGCGGCGCTGCCCGACCGGATCTCCGAGGTGCTCGCGGCCGAGAACGACATCGCCGAAATCGCGCGCAAGTACAGCACGGCGGAACGGATGTTCTTCATCGGTCGCGTGCGGACCTGGCCGACGGCGCGTGAAGGCGCCCAGAAGCTCAAGGAAATCTCCTACGTCCACGCCGAGGCCTACCAGGCGGCGGAGTTGAAGCACGGTCCACTCGCGCTGATCGACCCGGACATGCCGTCGGTGGTGCTGGTCCCGGACGACGAGGTGCTGAGCAAGAACATCGCGACGATCGAGCAGATCAAGGCGCGGGGCGGCCCGGTGATCGCGGTGACCAACGCGCGGCTGCCGCAGGGACTGGCCGACTCGGTCATCCGGCTGCCGCACAGCGAACCCGAACTCGATCCGATCCTGTTCACCATCCCGCTACAGATCTTCGCATACCATCTTGCCCGCCATCTCGGTCGCGACATCGACAAACCGCGCAATCTCGCCAAGAGCGTCACGGTAGAGTAAGTACGATTAATCGCGAATAATCCTCTTTCGGCCGAACTTGGCAAATCTACGCGTTGAAAGCTGGACAAAGAGTGGCCAAATGTCGCTAAGCTGACGCTCCGCCGAAGCAGGCCAAGTAAAGGACGAAGGATGGGGGTCCATGGCCTTCAACGCGATGTGGAAGCCCGGACCGGAAGCCGCCGCCGGTATGCACATGAACGGCTCCAGCAGCCAGCCCGCTCTGGTGATCTACCTCGACCCGGACAGTCTCGCCATCATGCCGCCCCGTGACCAGGACGAATGGCCGGCCTTCATCCGGCTCATGCACGAGTTACGGGACGGTGCCACGGATGTGGCCGACCACCTGAGGCGTGCCATCGAAGCCCCCGAAGAAAAGTAAGCCGCCTCCGCCGGGGGCGGCTTCACTGCCGTCCGCGGTGAGGCCACCGGTTATCCGCCCGCACATCGGACATCCGCCCGTGCCGGTACACGTGCGGCGCCGACTCGCTCATACCGCGGCCGACGGCGCCGATTTCGGCCGAAGCGGGGCGATTACCGCCCATCAATGTCGCACAACCGAATCGAATAAGGATGCGAGCGAACGCGGCAGAACATTTTTTCGGGTGTGCATTCCGGGAAAATTATCAACCGAATTGCAGGGTCCGGTCACGATGGGGCCCACCCTGGCGACCCGGTCTACGAAATGCCGCGCCCCGTGGACGACGGCCCACCCGTCGAACAAGCCGAGACCACCCTCGACCTGATCGAGAACCACCCGAGGGAGACCACCACCCGGTAACCGGGGCATGATCGTACGGTTGCGTGCGCTGGAAGTACGGAGGTGGCCGTGTTCGATGTCGCGTCCCGGGACGAGGTCGAGCGTTTCCTGGTCAGGCTCGCCGAGGAAGACTCCCGGATCACCGCCGCCGCGGTGGTCGGATCGAGGGCGCACACCGCCGGCGACCGGTGGTCGGACATCGACCTCACTCTCGCGGTCGAGGACGAAACCGCACCCGTGGACATTCTCGATGAATGGCAAGCGAAACTGGCCGAGGATTTCGGGGCGACGGCCCTCTTCGATCTCGCCCCCGGCCCGATCATCTACCGCGTGTTCCTGCTTCGCGGAGCCCTGCAGGTCGACCTCTCGGTGACTCCGGCGAGCCGGTTCGCGGCCCGAGGTGAAACGTTTCGGCTCCTTTTCGGAAATGTCGCCACGGAACCGGTGCGGCAACGTCGTCGTGCTGGTACGGACATCTTCGGCCACGCCGTTCACCACGCGGTTCGCGCCCGTGTCTGCATCGAACGCGGACGCGCCCTCCAAGCGGAATACTGGATAAGCGGTCTCCGAAACGAGGCACTTACGCTGACGAGCAGGCGGGAAGGAGTTCAGGAATGGTACGCCCGCGGTGCCCATTTGCTGCCCGCGAACACCCGTGAACGTTATGCCGACGCCCTGGTCCGCTCACTTGACCCGGCCGAACTCGAGCGAGCACTCGAGGCCGCGATCAGCTTGCTCCTGGACGAGAGCGACCAAGCGCCGGAAATCGCTTCTCAAGTCGGGAGTCAACTGCGCGCCCTCATGAAATCCGGGCGGTAAAGGGGCGATCCACCGAAACCGTGCGACGGAAGTATTTCTCACACCGCTCTTATGGGCGCAGAAGCGGAAGGGTGCCCATACCTGTCCTCCGCTTCTGCGCTGTCCACGCCTCGCGGCGCGGACACGGGGGAACCATAGACAACCCGATCCCACTCATGTCAATGAGTCGCACCCCACCGCGGTGTATCGCGCGGACCACATTCGCTCCTTCAGTCGGAAAACATTAGTCCATTCGGCTGACCGCGACGAAAATCGATCCCGGGCCGCCGGCGACAACCCGGTCCGTCGTGAGCTGAATTTGCTATTTTTCGGCCGTGGACCTCTTTTCGCGCTCTTGGACAGCGTTGCGCACGGCCGTCGAGGAACTCGGAGATGACGACCTCGCCCGGCCGTCCGGCTGTGCCGGCTGGCTCGTGCGGGACCTGGTGTGCCACCTGATCATCGACGCACAGGACATCCTGATCACTCTCGTCACCCCCGCCGACACGGAGCCGACCCGCGATGCGGCGACCTACTGGGAGATCGCCGAAACGCCGCCGTCCGGGGATGACCCGCTCGACGCCCTGGTCGTCCGACTCGCCGCCGCGTACCAGGAGCCTTGGATGCTCAAATTCCACTTCGACGATGTCGGCTCGGCCGCGGGCCGCGCCGCCGGACTCGCCGACCCCACGGCCCGGGTCAGCACGCGCGACGAGGTTCTCACCGTCAGTGACTACCTCTCCGTTTACGTCCTGGAGTCGACGCTGCACCACCTCGATCTGATCGCGCACCTTCCCGACGCGGCCGAGCCCCCGCCCGAAGGCCTCGCGCGGTCTCGCGAGTTGCTGGAAAAGATCGCCGGAGACGCCTTCCCCGCATCGTGGTCCGACACGGACGCGCTCCTGATCGGCACCGGGCGGCGCCCCGCGACCGAAGTGGAGAACGCCGAACTGGGTGAGCCTGCCGAAAGAATCCCGCTCTTTCTCGGGTGATCTTTCCCGTGGGCGGCCGGCGAGTCTGGCAGGATGCGGCTCATGAGAACACAGGTGGCGTTCGACTGCGCGGACCCCCATGCCCAAGCCGCGTTTTGGGCGCAGGTCTTCGGCTCCGAGGTGGAAGACCACTCGACCCTGGTCGACCAACTGGTCGCCGACGGCCGGCTGCCCGCGGACGAACGGATCGTGGTCGACGGCCGCTCCGCATTTCGCGACGTCGCCGCATGCCGTGACCTTTCGGGTGTCGAACCACGGATGTTTTTCCAGCGCGTGCCCGAAGACAAGGTCGCCAAGAACCGGGTACACCTCGACATTCACGTGGACGAGGACGACAAAGACACCGAAGTCGAGCGCCTGAAGAAACTCGGCGCCGAATTCGTCGAGACACACCGCGATCGCGGGCCCGTCACCCATGTCATGCGCGACCCCGAAGGCAACGAATTCTGCCTGCACTGACTGATCGGGGCAAGATACCGGAAACCCGTTGCCCGGGCGCGCTTCGGAATGGCATCTTTTGTTGATGACGATCGCGTCTCCCAGTGTCCGCACCGCACGTGTCACTGATGCGGAAGCGATCGGCCGTATCCATGTGGTGGCGTGGCAAGCGACCTACGCAGGCGTCTTGCCCGCCGAATTCCTGCGGAACCTGTCCGTGGCCGACCGGCAGCGCGCTTGGCGGGAACGACTGGCACAGGACGACCCGCGGAGGCATGTTCTGGTCGTGACCGCTGACAGCGACGTGGTGGGGTTCGCGTGTGCCGGCGTCTGCCGTGACGATGACGCGCCGCCGCGTACGGGAGAACTGTGGAGCATCTATCTCATCCCGGCACACTGGGGTCACGGCCATGGCCGCCGGTTACACGATGAGACACTGGCCGCGCTCGAGCGCGACAGCTACCGGCGCGCGACTCTGTGGGTCCTGGACAGCAATGCTCGTGCACGGCGTTTCTACGAGAACAGAGGTTGGTCGCCTGATGGTGCCACCAAGGCCGAACCGATCGGTGGTAGCGCGCCGTTGACCGAAATCCGTTACGCCACGCGGCTCACCGCCTCGCGCTGACCGCCGCGGCATGGACCTGATCAGACGAGGCGAGCGGTGAAGCCCTTTTTCGTCAGTCTCGTGTAGGCCTCTTCGACGATTTCCGGTATTTCTTGCGGAATTGCGTAACCCTTGTCGGCGTAAACGGTAATACGCTGGGTGTCGCCGACGAGCATGGTGATAACGCGGTCGACGTCGCCGATGCTTTCGATGTATTCGTCCAGCGCGAGCGGACGGGATGCACAAGTGACGTCGACGCCGGGCCAGAGCTTCTTGCACGTGGCGTAGGCGCGGCGCTGCTGGTACGGGCGGCTGATCAGGATGACGGACTCGACTTTGAGGTCGCGCTCGTCCAGGAGCCGCCGGGTGAAGGTGATGTTGTCGCCGGTGTTGCGCGCCTCGGTTTCCATCAGGATCACGTCGTCGGGGACGCCGAGCCGGAGCGCGTGTTCGCGGTAGTGGACGGCTTCACCACGAGGGAAACGTTCGAGCGTGGTGGGTGCGTTGGCGCCGGTGAACACGATGAGCGGAAACATGCCCTGGTGGTACAGCTCGGCGGTGCGGGTGGCCACGCCCAGGTCGTGACTGCCCAGTCCGATGCCGACATCGGAGGGCCGAAGCCGATGGTGCATGTCGTGGTAGCGCCAGAGCGTTTCGACGTCTCCGCGCAACTCGTCCGGGAGTCGGGTCGAAGGCTCGGACATCGGCGTTTCTCCGGTCAGTCGGCGATCTTGAAGGTATCGGGACTGCCACGAAGCGTCGTAAACCTGTACGTGGTTGCCAGCCATGGGTGCGACAGTGAGTCCATGGACCGTGAGAACGCGCGCTTGCTGGCCGACGCGAACCCGTTTCCGGAGACGATCGACGCCAGGCTACGGCAACAACTGTCCTTCCTGATCGAAGTCGATCGGCTCAAAACGGTCTTGCGACAGTCGCCGCTGGCCGCGGTGGACCGGCGGGAAAACGACGCCGAGCACTCCTGGCATCTGGCCTTGATGGTGGTGGTGCTGGCCGAACACGCGGACGAGAAGATCGACGTGGGTCACACGATCGAGCTGGTCCTGGTGCACGACCTGGTCGAGATTCATACCGGGGACACACCGCTCTATGACACGGAAATGGGCGCCGACCAAGCCGAACGTGAGACAGCCGCCGCCGAGAAGCTGTTCGGCCTGTTGCCTGACGACCAAGCGACGCGCCTGCGCGCGCTGTGGGACGAGTTCGAGGCGCGGCAGACCCCGGAAGCCCGCTTCGCCAAGGCCATGGACCGCCTCGAGCCGATGCTGTTGAACTGGATGGCCCGTGGTGGGACATGGCGGACACCCGGCGTGACCGCGGACGATGTCCGGGCGCGCAAGGCGGTGATCGGGGACGCCTCGGCCTCGTTGTGGGCGGCCGGCCGTGAGCTGATCGACGAAGGCGAACGACGGGGCTGGGCACGGCCCGGTCATGGTCTGTCGACCGCCTGAGCCGTGGGGCCATACTCCGATCATGGAGTGAGAGATGATTCGTGCCGGGTCGCTCACGTTGCGGCCGTTCGACCGTCCGGCGACACCTCAGTGCCGCCGCAGTTCCGCGAGCATCAGGGTCGGGTCGTCACCGGCCAGGTTGGCGCCATTGGTTACATAGACCCGATCTCCTCGAACAGCGACGGCCGTGGTCCCTTCCATGCCGTTCTCGGCGTCCAACAAGGTCTCTTGGGTGCCGTCGGCGCCGACCCGCACGAGTTTGCTGGTCTCGTTGATCGCGGCGAGGATCTCACTGCCCCGGCCGGTGAAATCGAAGTCGTCGATGCCCGCCAGCCCCGTCGCCCGGACCTGGGCGCGGCCGGAGCCGCCGTCGTTGGTCACCGGGATGCGGACGATGGTGCCGTGGTCGGAGTTGCTCGCCCACACGGCGCCGTCGTGGATCTTCATGCCGTTGGCGCCGAAGAAGCCATCGGGTGCCAGAGCCGGATCCGCCGACCACACCGAGGCCGCGCCACCGCGCAACGGGGCCTGCCAGATGCGCCCTCCGGTGGAGTCCGTGACCAGGAAACGGTCCCGCTTGCCGTCGATGACCAGCGCGTTCGGGAACGTGTCGGCAGGCAACGGCACGACGAGCCGGGGTTCGCCGGAGGGACTGACCTGCCAGATCCCGGTCAGCCCGCCCTGCCCGGACGAGTAGAGGAAGTACACGGCGCCGCTGTCCGACCGGGCGACCCCAGTGACCACGGGAGTCCCGACGACCGGGGTAGTGCCACCGCCGCCTGGAGGCAGCGGCATGGTGAGGAGTACCCGGAGAGTCCCGTCCGGCGCGACGCGCACCACCTGGCGCGCGGGGATCATGCCGATGATCACGCCTCCGTCGGGTTCGAGGGCGATGCTCTCGGCGACCTGGCCCGCTGCGCGATCGAAGTGGGCGAGGACGCGCACGTCACCAAGGTGGGTGCCGATGGTGTGGTCGGGGTGCGTGGTGGCCAGGGCCGGGGGCACGGCGGTCGCTGTGCCCGTGGCGAGCAGGACGGCGATGCCGAGCGTGGCGGTGCGCCGCCACAGATTGGTGGGCCGGTGGGGAGACATGATCTTCCTTTGGGTCGATGGAGCGGGTTCCGGGCAGGACGGGACGCCCGACGGCCCACGCGGGTCTCGGGTGCGTGCCGCTGATACCGGGCTAACTCGGGAGGTGCCGGTCCGTCCGCGCTTCGCCGCGCGGGTCGGTTCCGGACGGGGCGAAACGTTCCTGGCCGAGCACGGCCAGAAGTTCCAACTGCGAGACCGCGCCGCTGCCCGGCGCGGGTGAGTACACGATCAGACGCTGGTCCTGCCGGGCCGTCGCCAGGATGTCGAAGTCCAACTCGATGAGCCCGACCACCGGGTGCAGGATGCGCTTGCGGTCGCTCCGACGGACCGCGACGTCGTGCCGGGCCCAGAGTTCGGCGAACTCCGGACTCTCCTCGCGCAACGCCCCGATCAGCTTGCCCACCAAGGGATCGGCCGGGCGGACCGCGAGGGTCGCCCGGAGATCGTCCACCTGCGCGCGGCTCTCGTGCTCGTGGTCCTCGGGAAGATAACGCCCGCGCATCTCCGAATCGGTGAACCACCGGTAGGTGCAGCTGCGAGCGAGGCCACGGAAACGGGTCTGCACCCCCAACAGCGCATCCGCCATCGGATTCTGCGTGAGCACGATGTTCAGGTCGGAGGCGATCAGAGCCGGTAGGCCCCGCAGCCCGTCCAACATCCGGAGGAGGCCACGGCTGACGTGCTCGTCGCCACCGACGCGAGGCGGAGCGTGATGACCGGCGATGCGGAAGAGGTGGTCGCGTTCGTCGATCGTCAGGCGCAGCGCGCGAGCCAGCGCGCTGAGCATCGAGACCGACGGTTGCGGTCCGCGTCCCTGCTCGAGCCTGGCGTAGTAGTCCGGTGACATGCCGGCGAGTTGCGCGACCTCGAAGCGCCGAAGCCCCGGAGTCCGACGCCGTCCCCCGGCCGGAACACCCACGTTCTCCGGCTGGAGCGACGCACGTCGGCGTCGGAGAAAGTCCGCGAGCTCGTTCCGTTCCATGCTTTCAGGATGGTCCTCGCGCGCCAGGACAACCAGGACTCGCCGATACCACCTTCGTCGGACGGACGATGATTCTGTCCTGTGGCCGACGGCGAGAACCTGGTGGTCTTCGCCTCCAACCTGGGCGCGCCACGCGACCCCGACTGGTTCCGCAACTTGGTGGCCCGCCCCGACGTGACGGTCGAGGTGGGTACCGAGCGATTCGCCGCCCACGCCACGCCCGCCGCGGGAACGGAGCGCGAGCGGCTGTACGAGTTGTTCGTCGCACGCAACCCGGGCACCGAGGAACATCAGGCCAAGGCAGGCCGACCGATCCCGATGGTCGTCCTTTCCAAGGTCGCCTGACAATCTGGAAGCAATTCAGAAGGCGCGTCCACAGTGGACGGAAGAGACTCGTGTCGGCAGGCAATTAGGCAACACGCCGTCCGGATTCTTATCGGATTTGTTGGGCGCAGAAGCGGAAACCCAACGGAGCAGACAACGGCAACCATGAACAACGCCCACCCACACCCCTCACCAAGTCGCGCCCAGCAGCGGCACATCGCGCGCCACCGCCATCCACCGAACCAGGCAAGGCGGGCGGTCAACAGTAAACACGTCCTCGCCCGGCGGGGCGGCCCCGACTGCACGCTGTGAGCTGCTTTCTTGAGTCCGCGCGGTACGGCGATCAGCCGTCGGCGGTTACGCTCCGGGAATGGTCAACGTCTTGGCTGGGATCATCGGCGCGCTGCTGGGTTTCTCGGGCGCGCTGCTCGGGGCTTGGATCAAGAGCAGGGGTGAACAGCGGCGGTGGCTGCGCGATCAGAAGCTGGCCGGCGCCGCCGAGATGGTCAGCGCGGGCAGCAACATCTACGAGCTGCGCAGCGGCAGCAAGGACTGGCTCGAATCGTTCGAACCGAGCGAGTTGCGCGAGTGGCAATCTCAGCTTCAGAAAGGTCGCGCGGTCATCCACCTGTTGTGCACTCAGGAAACCCGTGACTACGCCGACTCCTTCGCCGGGTGGTGCTGGCGGTCCAAGGCCCCTGGCGATGAGCACCTCGACGGGACCATCGAAGCGCTCCGCGCATTCACCGCTTCGCTTCGCAAAGAGATCGGCAGCGAGCAGCGAGGCAGGCGGGCATAGCAAAACGCGATGACAGGCCGGGAGATGCCCGGGCATGCTGGACCAGTGCGGCCGCGTAGTCATGCGGAATTGTCGCCGATCCGGGACCCTCGCCTGGATCCGTATCGGGACGGCACCGCACGGCTGGTGGAGAAAGATGCGGTTGTGGGCTTTCTGGCTCTCAGCACTGGGATCCGATACGAGCGGAAAGGGCCGTGGTGGCGTCGACGGCGGGATCCTGGAACGGAGTATCTGCTGTGGTGGGGCGAGATCTGGGACGGACGCGGGTGGGCATGGTCTGACGGTGGTTGGCTGGATGCTGCGGACGCCGCGGAAGAGTTGTCTTCGGGAGTGTTCGACTTCGACGGTCGTCCTGCCGGGTTGGACTGGGTCAACGGAGACGAAGCGGAGTCGATACGTCGTCGGCTAGGAGTGCGATAACCACGTCTTCAGCGTGTCGAGTTCGGTCACCCGACTGGTCCTCTCCTGATCTCCGAAGCGGTGCCGGGGTCCGGGGCAGAGCCCCGGAGGCTGCGGGCTTCAGGATCTCCGAGCGAGCAGATACCCCTGTGGCTGTGTCTCCTGCTCCTCGGCGGGACGCCCGCCCCAGAACACGGTCGTGAAGCCGGCGTCGTTCAACCGGCGTTCCATCTCGTTCGGTGACAGCCAGTAGATGTCAAATCTGATATCGAGGCCGGTACTGTGGCCCCCACGTCGGACTGTGTTGTCTCCGGCCTTGAACGCGGTCGCCAGATAGCCTCCGGGTTTGACGACACGAGCGAGTTCGCCGAACGCCGCCGGTCTGTCGGACGGTGCGAGGTACATGAGGGAGTACCAGCAGACCACGCCCGCCAGCGACCCGTCGTCGAAGGGAAGTTTGCGCAGGTCGGCGACAGTGAAATCGAAGTCAGGATGGTCACGGCGAGCCACGCGGACCATCTCGGGTGAAAGATCGATCCCACAGGGAGACAGACCCTTCGCTGCCAGATACGGCTCGAGGCGGCCGGATCCGCAGCCAACGTCCCCGACACTCGTTCCGAGTTCTGTGCTGTGTATCAGTTCGCAGAACAGGTTGAGAACGGCCCGGTCGATGGGCATGCGGTCCAGAGCGTCAGCCAGGCGTTCGGCGTAGAGCTCGGCGAGGGCGTCATGTGCCACCCTCAGCTCCTCGGTTTTGTTGTCCACGAACGAACCATAGGCGGACCAACGACGGCGGAGAGACGCCCTGCCGGTTCGAGAAGGCCCAGGACGAGAGGCAGTGTGGTGGGGCCGCCGTCCCGGTGTGCAAGAGCTTCGCATCGCCGACCGGAGGCCTCTGACCACAGCCAAGAAGCGTCCACAGTAGACAGAAACGACACGCGCCTGTAGGGCGACGACAAAACACGCCGTCCGGACCCTCACCAGACTTATCAGGCGCAGAAGCGGAAACGGTGCCCATAACCTCCCTCCGCTCCTGCGCTGTCCACACCCAGCGGAGCAGACAACGGAAACCATAAACAACGGCCCACCCACACCCCTCAGCAAGTCGCGCCCAGCAGCGGCACATCGCGCGCCACCGCCATCCACGAAAGTGACTGGTGACGGCGGCCGCAGCACGAATCCAACCGCACCCACTCGCGGACTTGTCTCCGGGACGGAGCGAAGCATCCTTAAGCAAGCGGGGCTGACCCGGAGGTGAAGTGACCCAATACGTGGTGCTGGTCGAACGCACAGAAGACGGCGGGTACGGCGCCTGGATTCCAGATCTGCCGGGGTGTGTCGCGCTTGGGTCCACGTATGACGAGGTGATCGCCGAGATGGTGGAAGCTGTCCGTTTACACCTGGACGGCCTACGCGCGGACGGTCTGCCCATCCCCGCACCGACAACGATTGCTAGCACTGCTATCGACGCAGCATAACCGTGTCTCGGCGACACGAACTCCCAACGATTGGGCGGACCTCTCGTTCCGGTTGACTGTCGGGACGCCAGACGAGTCGATCAAGAAACGACAAAGGCCCAGGTCCGAAGTAGACACCTTCTGACCTGGGCCTTTACACGAAGGGCGGATGACGGGAATCGAACCCGCGTTCTCAGCTTCGGAACCAGGTGGAACGCGCGGGAAAGTGAGCCCCACCTGTGGCGCGAGGTGTCCTCGGGGCACCTCCCTTGACCGTGGTCGACCCCCTCGAATGGCACGCTAATGGCACGGCGCGCCCGCTGCGGTGAGCCCACCCGTGAGGATCACGTTCGGCTAGACTGGGGCTTGTGAGCAGCGAGGGAAGCCAAGAACCTGCGAAGTCGCGCGAGGCTGCCCGTCGGATGCTGGAAGCAGTTCCGGATGAGCGCGTTTCGGCCGCGTTGAGCATGCTCCGGCAGCTTGCCGATGAGCCCGAGGCCGAGCGACCCCGTCGGCGGTTCCGGACAGTCGGCGTGTTCGACGCCGAACCCGACCTGGGTAAGCGCTCGAAGACGATCGTATGTGAAGAGCTTGCCGGCGGATCGAGCAAGACGGCGTGATCCGGTCGACACCGGTGTCGTCGTTGCCATGGGCAATCGTCGCGACGAAGACCACAAACGATGCACAGAGTTATTGACAACGACTCTCGAACCGTTGGTTCTGCCGGAGCCCTTGATGGTTGAGATCGGGTACATGCTGGGGTCTCGTGGCGGCGCAGCGGCGGAAGCGGATTTTCTGCGCGACATCGTCGACGGCCTCTACGTCGTGGAATCCATGATCCTGACCGACATCGCGCGTGCTGCAGACCTGGTCGACAAGTATGCTGACCTCCCGCTTGGCACGGCCGACGCCTGCGTCGTAGCACTGGCGGAACGTCTCGGCGTGACACGCATCGCAACGCTGGACATCAGGCATTTCTCCGTTGTACTGCCACGCCACGCCGCTTCATTCACCCTGCTGCCCTGACCGATACCGCATGGCCCCCTAATGGCCCAGAACCCGAGTCGATCAAGAAACGACAAAGGCCCAGGTCCGAAGTAGACACCTTCTGACCTGGGCCTTTACGCAGAGAGCGGATGACGGGAATCGAACCCGCGTTCTCAGCTTGGGAATCAAGTGGATCATGCTAGAAAGTAGCCCTGACCAGCGGCGCAAGGTGTCCTCGGGGTGCCACCGTTGACCATGGTTGACCCCCTCTAATGGCCCGTGAATGGCCCGGCGGGGCAGGCTCCCACCTGCACGGTTCGGGCTGAGGTGATCTCCTCGCGGCGCGGGTTCATCCCTGCCGGGCCGGGTGGTGCCGGTCAAGGGTTTGCCGGAGGCCGCGAAGCGCCCTTGACCGGTGCCGCCCGGTCTGGCTGCCCTCGGGCGCGCCGCGAGGAGATCACCGGACTGGCCTCCCCCGATCTCCGAAGCGGTGCCGGGGTCCGGGGCGGAGCCCCTTATTGGACAGTAACGCCTCCTACCCTGGTGCGGATGTGTCCAACGGGAGCCGGGACGAGTGGGGATGGGCACCATGGTGAGTGATGCTTGGGCAGGACTTGTCGGGGCGGCAATCGGTGCAGGCGGCGCAGTACTGGCTCAAATTGCTGCTGCAATCTTCACAGCACGCCGAGAACATTCGAAGCTAACTTGGGAGAAGGAGTCGCGCTTCCGAGAGTGGGAGAGAGACGAAGCGCACCGGACCTGGGCTCTGCGCCGAGATGCTTACGTAGCGTATCTCAACCTCTTACGCCCCCTAGTGGAGCGACTGTCTGGCTCTGACGTGCCGGAGATTGAGGCCAACTACCGCACATACGTGGAGTCACTCCCTGTATTCGACGACGACCTCAGGAACAAGGCAACTCTCCTCAGAACAGAGCTGAGCCTCGTCGCTCCGGCGCCTGTTTGCCAAGCCGCCGACGTTCTATGGGGAAGTTACTGTGCTTGCTACCTCACACTCGCGGACCCGTGGTACTTCGGATACGAGCAGCGGAAACGCAATGCAAAGGATCCCCTGACGTATTGGGTGAAGTGCTCGCACGCCATGCGGGCTGATCTCATTAGCTTTCAGAGTGCCTTGGCTCCGGCCAACCAGGCTCCTGGCAAGGTAAGACGGCCTCCATCCGGATCTGAACGCAGTAAAGCACCGAGAGAGGTTGCTGAAGACAACGGAGCTTGACGGAACGGTGGCGCGGAGCGGCACCAGGCGTCGATTGCCGGGCTTGCTTGAGCAGGCCGAATACCCGCGCGATCATCGCGGCCTCGTGGAGGCTGTCACGTTGCCCTTTCCGGACTCGGTGCGCTGTTGGCGGTGGCGCGCTGCCGGCCACCTTCGGCGTTGGTGCCGCGCGGCGCGCCGGGCCGGAGCGGAGCGGCAGGCCCGGACGTGTCGCGCCGGGTAAGTCGGGTACGGCCGTGAAGGTGACGGGCCGACTGCGCGCCGCCGCTGGCGGCGCGCCTTGATCCCATAGAGCCAAGTTCGGCAGCATGGCACAAGCGGGGGCACAAGCGGCGTCGATAAGGTGCCTATATGAGTGCTTCGTCAGCAGTTTCCTGGCTTGCCTTCGGCTTGTCCTGCATCACTCTTACTTGGCAAATAGTTTCTTGGGTTCACTCAGGGCCGAGATTGGTGGTTAGGGTTGGATGGGAGCGCCCGCTCGGTGTCGAGTCCGGCGAACATTGCTCCTATCTGGTAATTGTAGCCAATACCGGAAGGCAAACTGTTACCGTATTAGATTTCCACTTGGGAATTCAGTCCCGTCGATTAGATTCGAGAACACCATTCTTGCGCTCCCAAATTTACCGACACATGGTACCGAGACGCGCACGAATGATCTTTGATTATCCTCACAAGAACGATCCCATACGGGTTGAACCAGGCGGAGAGGTCTATATTCGGTGGCCTTCAGATCACCCGGACGAGCTCCTCAAAAGAGAGAAAAAGACTCGTGCCGATCTTGTTGGATGGGTACGCACTGGGACACGTTGGATCAAATCACGTAAAGGGATTTCCGAGCACCGGTTTCTCTATTCAATTCCCTGGACCAATGATTCCATAAAACGATATAAGGAGTCGATCGAGGACTCGGCCTAGCCCTAACTCCTAACAGCGGAAGGTGAAGGAAGTATAAGCACGGAACAGCGGGTTCTTTGTGCACTCGACCGAAGAAGTAATCACAAAAAGTCAACAGAGAATTTCTCACCCAACGAAAGCCACCGCAAGGAGAACGGGTGCCTGCCTGGCAAATAGCCTTGGAATACGTAAAGACGATAGGGATCGGCTCCCTAGTTGGCGTCCTCGTCGGCATCGTTGCGACTCGCTCGCAGAAAAGCCGAGAGGCTCTACAGAATATTCACGCGGAAAACTATCGCGAGGTAGTCAATGGCTATCGCGAGCTGTCTGCGCAGCTAATCGAAGTCGTAAACAGTGCTCGAAGTGCTGTCACCACAGCGAGATCCCGAAATGAAATCCTGGGTCGGATTCCAGAAACGAGCAAACGCGAGGCTGCCATCAAGCTGGAATCAATGATCCAGGAATCGATCCAGACATATAGATCCTCGCTCAATGGTCTCGAAAGTAAGGTAGCAGGCCTCATCGTGCACCGAAGCGAGACCAACTTTCACACTCAGGCAAACATCATATTGAGATTGGCCTCTATTCTTGAGACGAGTTTAACTATTTTAGATGAAGTTGATGCATCAAATGAAGAAATATCATCAGCCAGCGAAATATTTGACAGCCTTGAGCAATCAGTTAAGCTGCTAGGTCTATTCTGGGATCAGTGGAAGGTTGAAGCGGAGCGCTACGCCGTAGGCCTCAACCCCGTCCCCAGATTCCGGCGTCGCCACATTTACAACAAGCGACTATGAAGCGTTTTATGTCGTACATAGCCAGACTGACAGTACATCAAAGTGTGCATGTTGGTACCTTATATACTAGGTGGTATTATTAGTGCGGATCAACGATTGGAGCTGACATGTTTGCACTGGTAGCGCGGTTCTACCTGCGAGATGCCCCTGCGGCGGCGGGCTTCGACGCCCTGGTTGCCGAGACAGCGCCGAAGATCAGGGACATCGAGCCGGGAACGTTGATCTACGCGGTGCACAAGGTCAAGGACGCTCCGCTGTCGCGGGTCTTCTACGAGCTGTACGAGTCGCGCGAGGCCTTTGACCAGCACGAACAGAACGAGCACACGAAGCGGTTCCTGGCCGAGCGTGAGCAGTACCTGACCGGCGTCCGGGTCGAGTTCCTGGATGCACCGACTGGCAAGGGCTTCTGATGCCGCTGCCCAGTGATGCGAAGGCGCTCGGTCGGCGGGTCGCCGCGCATCGGACCAGGCGCGGGCTGTCGCAGAAGGAACTCGGGGCGAAGATCGACCGGTCCGAGAGTTGGGTCAGTCAGGTCGAGCGAGGTGCTCGCCGGATTGACCGCATGTCGGTCCTGGAGACGCTAGCCGAAGCGCTGGAAGTGCCGATCGGTGAACTGGCTCCCGAAGAGAACGTCGTCGCGGCTACGACGCAGAAGCCGCGGGCCGCGTCCAGCCTGAGCCTGGCTCTGTCGTCGAGCGATGCGCTGCAAGCAGTGCTGTCCGACAAGGCCCCGGTGGACGTTGATGCGCTCGGCGCCCGCGCTGAACAGGCGTGGGACTTCGCGCACGGGTCGGAGTACGAGAACCTGAGCGAGTTGCTCGGGACGCTGATCCCGGAGCTGGAGTACGCCTCGCGCAAGGCCACGGGCGAAGACCGACGCCGGGCGTGCATCGCGAAGGCGAAGGCATACCACGCTGCGGCGGGTGTGCTCTCGAAGATGGACGAGCTGGCGGCGGCCTGGGTCGCGGTGGACCGGTCCATCTCGGCGGCAGAAGAGGCGGACGACCCGCTGTTGATGGCGGCCGGCGCCTTCCGGCTGGCGATCGTGTTCCAGAACGCTCGCCGCCAGGACCTCGCCATGCGAACGGCGCAGACTGCGGTGAATGCCTTGGGCCGCATGGTCGAGGCGGGTGAGCCGGAGGCAGTCGCGATGCGCGGGGCGCTGTATCTCCAACTCGCGGTGGCGTCGGCTCGACTGAACCACGCAGAGGACGCTTACGGCTTCCTCGACCAGGCGCGGAAGGCGGCATCGTTCCTCGGCGTGGACCGCAACGACTACAACACCGAGTTCGGGCCGACCAACGTCCTTCTGCACGAAGTCAACGTGGCCGTCGAGCTGGGCGACGCGGGCCGGGCTCTCCGGGTCGCAGCCAAGGCCGACACCTCGCACATGTCGCCGGAACGTCAGGGCCGGTTGCTCATCGACGTGGCTCGGGCACATGCGCAACGACGGCAGGCAATCGAACTCACTGGGGCGCTGCGGCAGGCCTTTGAGATCGCGCCCGAGCAGGTCCGGACACATCACTTGGTGCACGAACTGCTCGGAGACGCGCTGCGCACCGACTACGGCAACGCTCCTGAGCTGCGAGAACTTGCCCAGCAGATCGGAGCTACCAGCTAACCCGCACTTTTTATACGATACCCGCACTTCTCGTGTTGACCCGCACCAGAAGTGCGGGCAACTTGGTCTATACAAGCCCGACCAGGGCTCCCGAAGAGACCAAGACGCAGAGGTGCAGAACATGGCGATTTCCAGGGGACATCGATTCTCAATCCAGTTCGATGAGGCGTTCCCGCAGGGGCTGGTGATGGTCGGCGAGGTCTCGCCGGACACCGAATACCAGTCCCGCGAGGACCGGGCGGCGGGTCGTGCGACCCGGCAGCGAGTTGACGAGATCACAGGCAAGCGGCAGTGGAAGGTGGCCGTGACCGACCCGTCCGAGCCGAACGCCAAGCGGGCTTCTTTCGAGGTCACGCTGTTGGCGGACGTGCAGCCCGTGCCGACGACCTCCGAGGTGCTGCCGGGCATGCGGCCGGTGGAACTCGACGGCCTGACGGCTGAACCGCGCGTGGCGGGCAACGGCGAGTTCAAGTACCAGTCGTTCCTGTTCCGCGCGACCGGGTTCAAGGCTGTGGCCAGCGGTGGCGGTCGGTCGTCCAAGGCTGGTGCGGGTGAGCAGTCGGCCAAGGCCGCGTGAGAGGGCGATCACGGATGACCTTGCAAGATCTGCCCTCGTCACAGCAGGACAACGCTGACCAGGCCGAACGACCGGGCGACGGGCCGGGTTACGTCTACCAATGGATGGCGGCACAGCTCGCGGCTCGGATCGAGTCGGGTGATCTGCGCTACCACCGGCGGTTACCGGCAGAGGCGGAGCTGGCGCGCGAGTACGAGGTGTCCCTGGGCACGGCCCGGCGCGCGACACAAATTCTGCGGGAGCGCGGGCTGGTGATCACGTTGCGGTCAAAGGGAACGTACGTGACCGCACGGCAACCCGGGCACGGCGGTTGAGTCCGGCACGGGGACGGATGCAGGAATTCGACGGCCCGTCCGTCCCCGTGCCTTCCACCCACATCCCTCGGGGAGGGAGGTGATAGTGGTGCCTTCCAGGTTACGGGGCCACCGGCGGAAATGGCTGGTGCGCCGACGCTGCTGGCTGTGCGGGCAGTCCAGACACGTGGTCCGCGACAAAGCCCGCGTGTGCAAGAGCTGCGCCTCACCGGCCGAAGGTCTCTGAACCACAGCTAATAAGCGTCCACAGTCGACAGTCTCAACGCACGCGGTTCGTGCGGCGATGAAACGCGCCCTCGTGCGGATTCCATTCAAAGTTTAGGCGCAGAAGCGGAAACGGTGCCCATACCTTCTCTCCGCTTCTGCGCTGTCCACACCAGATGGAGCAGACAAGTGGGAACCATAGACAACGCGTACCCGCGCCTGTCAACGAGTCGCGGCACGCAGCGGTGCGCCGCAGGTAAGAAATTCGCCCGGCTCGCGCCCGGCGACACCGAGTGTGCCCCCTGTGCCGGACGCCTGCCTCTCCCGATCGTGGCGAAGGCGGGTGGTCGGCGATGAACGCGCACGCCTTCGCGGTCCTGTTCGTGGGTGGGCTCGGCCTGGCGGTGGTGGTGTGGGTGCTGCACAAACTCGGCAAGGCCCTCGCCGCGATCGCCGAGACCCTCGCGGCCGCCGCGGTCGTCTTCCTCGCCTTGTGGTGGCTGGTCAAAGGGCTGGTTTGGGCAGCGAAGCAGATCGTGACGCATCCTCGGACCAGCCTCGCCGTGCTCACCCTCGTGGCCTGGTGTCGCTGGCTGGGCTGGGTCTCGCTCGCGACCACTTTCGTTGCGCTGGTGGCAGTGCTGGGTGTGTGGCGGTGGGTCGACCTGGTCTCGTTCGACCAGTGGGCCGGACGTGCCTTGCGGTCGTGGTGGCAACGCTGGACGGTCTACGCACCGAAACTGCCTGGCTGGTTGCACGCCTGCGGGTTGTCGGTCAAGGACGACACCGTGCCAGTCGACGTGACCGTGACGCTTGTCGGCCGTCGCAAGATCAGCCGAGACCGCGACAACGCCCGCGTGCGGATACCTCGCGTCCGTGGCGTGAAGTCGGGGCCGTCCTGGGATGAGGTGCGGGTGGAACTCGTGCCCGGCCAGAAACCGGAGGACTTCGACGAGGCCGCCCGGCCGCTGGCGTCGGCCCGGAAGGTCGCACGTTGCCAGGTGCGGGAGGTCGCGCCGAATGTGGTGTCCCTCGACTTCCAACGCCGTGACCTGCTCGCGAGTTGATCTAGAAACAACAAAGGCCCAAGTCCGAAGTAGACATCTTCTGACCTGGGCCTTCGCATAGAGAGCGGATGACGGGAATCGAACCCGCGTTCTCAGCTTGGGAAGCTGATGTTCTACCATTGAACTACATCCGCAGCGCCATAGAGCATACACGGCGCGCGCTTCCCCTCCGGTGCACCCCTGTTCTTGACACGTTCCCGGCAAGTGACAACGATCGTTGTCATGAACGAGCGGCTTCCTGATCCCGAGCTCTTCCGCCAGGGGAGCTTCCGGCTAGCCTCGCGGGTGTTCATCCGCAACGACATCCGCGGCACCGAGCAGCAGGTGCGCTGGTTCCGCCGGTTCGCGCAGGCGACCGACCCGCTCGCCGACGCGGTGGTGGCGATGTTCGGGCGCCGGGCGGACGGGCGCGAGTTGTTCGAAAGGGCGCTGCGGAGCGGGATCGGAGCGCTCGAGAACCCGCCTGAGGAGCTTGAAGCCTTCTTCCGTGAAGTGGAGTCGGCGCCGTACTGGGTCGACCACGACCGGGTGGAGCGGGGCGCCAAGGCGATCACCCGGACCGGCCTCCTCGGGCTGTTTCCCCTCGGTGACATGTCGCTGATGGGCGGCTATCTCGCCTCGAGGGCGACCAAGTCGCTCGTCGGCACCGGGGAGATCGACAGCAGGGCGAGCCGCAGGCTGATCGAGACCGCGGCGTGGTGGATCGACGTCACCACGCCGGGGAACCTCCGTCGCGGGGAGGTCGGGTACGCCTCCGCTGTGCGGGTCAGGGTGGTCCACGCCCACGTCCGGGCCGCGATGAACCGCCGTCCCGACTGGGACTACGAGGCCTGGGACCAGCCGGTCAACCAGGTGCAGACGGCCGGCACGCTCCTGCTGTTCTCGCTCGTCTTCGTCTTCGGCACCCAGGTTCTCGGCGTCCGCTACACAGACCGGGAACGCTCCGACATCCTGCACCTCTGGCGTTACGCCGGGTGGTTGCTGGGTGTCGACGAGGAACTCCTCCCAGCGGACGAGGACGATGCGTGGCGGCTCTTCTGGCTTCTGGTCGAGACCGAGTTCATCCCCGACGAGGATTCGAAGCGACTCGCGAGGGCGCTCGTCCGTACGCACCAGGAGGCGGGCGGGCCACTCGGCGGGACGCTGGCGCGAGTCCATTCGGCGATCAGCAGGCTGGTCCTGGGCAAGAAGAACGCGGATTTCCTGGAGATCCCGAAGGAGCCGATCGCGCAGGTGGCGGTGCTCGTCGCGGCCGCGACGAACTTCGCCGCCGAGACCGCGCGCCGGCACATCCCGGGCGCGACCGTGGTGCGGGAGTTCCTCGGTGACCTCGAGCGCAAGCGGTACCTGACCCAGTTGGCCAAGATCGTCAAGCTCGACCAGACCTACGCGCGGCACATGCGGGCCGCGTGACCTCCGGTCCTCCAGGTTAGGGTGGGGCCGTGCTGCTCAGTGACCGCGACCTGCGCAAAGAGGTCGAAGCCGGACGTCTCGGGATCGACCCGTTCGACCCCGCCATGCTGCAACCGTCCAGCATCGACGTGCGCCTCGACCGGTACTTCCGGGTGTTCGACAACAGCAAGTACACCCACATCGACCCCTCGCTCCAGCAGGACGAGCTGACCTCGCTGGTGGAGAAGGAGGGCGAGGACCCGTTCGTGCTCCATCCCGGCGAGTTCGTCCTGGGGTCGACCTTCGAGCAGGTCAGCGTGCCCGACGACCTCGCGGGACGGCTGGAGGGCAAGTCGTCGCTCGGGCGGCTGGGGCTGCTGACGCACTCGACGGCCGGTTTCATCGACCCCGGCTTCACCGGTCACATCACGCTCGAACTGTCGAACGTGGCCAACCTGCCGATCACGCTCTGGCCGGGCATGAAGATCGGGCAGCTCTGCCTCTTCCGGCTGACCAGCGCGGCCGAGCACCCGTACGGCTCGACCCAGGCCGGTTCGCGTTATCAGGGACAACGCGGCCCGACGCCGAGCCGCGCGTACAAGAACTTCCACCGGGTCGACACCTGGCGCTAGGCCAACGGGCGGCTCGTCAGGCGACCGCGCGGTCGATGATCGCCTTGGTGTCCACCCTCGGGGGCAGGGTGCCGAACGCGATGCCCCAGTCGCCACCGAGCCGGGACGCGCAGAAGGCGTCGGCGATGGCGGGCGGGGCATGGCGCACCAGCAGGGAACCCTGCAGCACCAAGGCCATCGTTTCGACCAGGCGCCGGGCACGGAATTCGATATCATCCAAAGAGGACAGTTCTTTCCGGAGCCGGGACACCGTGTCGTCGAGCCGCGCGTCGGCACCGGTGGCGAGTTCCACCTCGGCGAAGAACGCCTCGACCGATTCGGGCTGCTTTCCCATGGCGCGCAAGGCATCCAGGGCCGCGACGTTGCCGGAACCCTCCCAAATGGACAACAAGGGTGCCTCACGGTAGAGACGCGGCATGCCCGACTCCTCGACATAACCGTTGCCGCCCAGGCATTCCAGTGCCTCGGCGGCGTGCACCGGACCGCGTTTGCACACCCAGTACTTCGACACCGCGAGCGCGAGGCGGCGGAACGCTTGCTGCTCCGGATCACCCGTGGCGCCGGCCAGCCGCATCGCGACCGTGGTGGCGGCCTCGGATTCCACCACCAGATCCGCGAGAACGTTGGCCATCGCGGGCTGTCCGACGAGGTACTCACCGAACGCGCGGCGATACGAGGCGTGGTGCACGGCCTGCACAACCGCTTGCCGCATCAGCGAAGTCGAGCCGAGTACGCAGTCCAGCCTGGTGTTGTTGACCATCTCGATGATGGTCGGCACGCCCCGGCCCTCCTCGCCGACGAGCCAGCCGAACGCGCCGTCGTATTCGATCTCCGACGAGGCGTTGGAACGGTTGCCGAGTTTGTCCTTCAAGCGCTGCAAGAAGATCTTGTTCCGGGTGCCGTCGGGCAGCACGCGCGGCAACAGGAAACACGACAAGCCACCGGGCGCCTGCGCCAGCGTCAGGAACAGGTCGGACATCGGCGCGGAGGTGAACCACTTGTGCCCGGTCAGGACGTAGCCGTCGCCGGAAGGCGTCGCGGTGGTGGTGTTGGCGCGCACGTCCGACCCGCCTTGCTTTTCGGTCATCGACATGCCGGCGATCAGGCCGCGTTTCGTGGTGGGCACACGCAGGCCGAAGTCGTATTCGGGCGAGGCGAGGAGTCCTTCGTAGACGTCGGCGAGCGCGGCGGTGTGCCGCAACGCCGGAACCGCCGCGTAGGTCATCGAAATCGGGCAGATGTGGCCGGCTTCGGTGTGGTTCCAGACGAGCAGTTTCGCTGCACGCGCGGCATGTGCCCCGGCCCGGTCGTCCCGCCAGGGCGCCGCGTGCAGACCGTGCCCGACCGCCACTCGCATGAGTTCGTGCCAGTACGGATGGAACTCGACCTCGTCGATCCGATGCCCGTACCGGTCGTGTGTCCGCAGCACGGGCGGGTTCTCGTTGGCCACACGGCCCCACTCCTGGCCTTGTTCGCTACCGGCCAGCCGGCCCAGCTCGTGCAGCTCCTCCTCGGCCCAGCCCGCGCCTTCCCGGCGCACGCCATCGAGCAGCGCGGGATCGTCCGCCACGTCATAGACCAGCGGCGGTACCTGGTTGGTGACTTCATGGGTGGATGGCATGGGAACTCCTCTTATTTCGCGAGTTTGCGCGCCCCCGCGATCGTGTCGACAGGGCGCTCCTTGACAGCACCGTCGCCGGTGCGGATAGGCGCCCTGCCGCCCCGATAGCGGATCTAGACGGCGCGCTTTGGTGTCACTTCGGCTGCCGCGGCTCGACACCAGCATTGATTCCGCCCAGCGCCCGCAGGATGAACGGTCGCAGTTCTCCGGCCGTGTCGTTGGTGGTGAGCGGTCCGACGAGCATCTCCGTCGCGGCGCCGACCAGCGCGGCCGCGGTGAACGCGGCATCCTGCGGCGGCAGCTGGCCGCTACGGACGCCTTCGGCGATGTGCTCGGTGACGACCTCGCGGAAAACCCGCCGGAACACCACGCGCTCGGCTTCCACCGGGGCGTCGACGGGTTCGGCGAGCAGCGCGTAGGCGCGACGCGGTGCTTTCAGCGCGCGCCGGGCGAAGGTTTCGAAGATGGTGGCGACCCGTTCGGCCGGTTCGCCGGGCAGCATCGCCGCCTCGCGCACGGCTTCGACCTCTCGGCCGACCACGCCGCGGAACAGCTCGACGACCAACTCCGCCTTGCCGGCAAAGTGCCGGTAGACGCTGCCGGTGGCGATACCGGCCCGTTCGGCGACCGCGGCGACCGAACAACCGGCGTAGCCCCGGTCCGCCAGCAGTTCGGTGGCGGCTTCGAGGACGGCGGCGCGCTGGGCATCCAGTCGCGCCTGGACGCGCGGGGTGCGGCGGTACGGCACCCTTACACTGAAGCACTGATTCAGTGCTTCACGCAAGGTCAGGTGACCGGGTTGCCGTAGCGAGCGAGAACAGCGGCACGCAAGGCCGGATCCGTCCTCGGCACCGGTTCGATGAACACCTCGGTGACGTCCCCGCACGTCCGCGAAAGCTCGTCCGCCAGCCGGACGCAGGCCCGTTCCACATCGGCGGCGCCGAGCGCGTCGTCGAAGTCCACCCGCGCGCACACGAGAACCTGGTCGGTGCCCAGCAGCATGGTCTGGAGATCGACCACGACCTCGATCTCCGGCGCGGCGGCGAGCAGATCACGCACGCCCCGTACCAGGACCGGGTCGGCCTGCCTGCCGACCAGCAGGCGAAGGTTGGTGCGCCCGAGGATGTAGGCCACGACCGCGAGCAGCACGCCGATGGCGATCGAAGCGAGCCCGTCCCACACCGCCGACCCGGTGAGGTGGTCCAACGCGATCCCGGCGAACGCCAACACGAGGCCGACGAGCGCCGCCGAGTCCTCCAGGAAGACCGTCTTCGGCGCGGGATCGTCGACGAGTTTCAGGTACTCCAGCACGGATCTCTTCTGCTCGGCCGCCTCTCGCCGCACCTGCCGGTGGGCCTGCGTCCACGAAATCGCTTCCAGGACGAACGCCAGCCCCAGGACGGCGTAGCCGATGATCGAACTGGTCTGCTCGTGCTCCTCACCGAAGATCGTCGAAAAGCCTTGGTAGAACGCGAACAGCGCGCCCGAAGCGAAGATCGACACCGCGGCGAGCAGCGACCAGAAGTACCGCTCCTTGCCGTAGCCGAAGGGATGCACGCGATCCGGCGGTTTGCTGGACCGGCGCAACGCGGTGAGCAGGAGCAATTCGGTGATCGTGTCGGCGACGGAGTGCGCGGCTTCGGAAAGCAGTGCTCCGGACCCGGTGATGATTCCGGCGATCGCCTTCATGATCGCGATGGCCAGATTGACCGCGCCGGCGAGCACAACGGTGAGGGTGCTCTCCCCCTTTTCCTTGCTCACCAGATGATCGTAGGGGAGGAAAGGGACACCTACAGCGCAAGAAACTAGAGCTTGTTCAGACCGTCGAGCACGCGGCGCATCAGACCCATCGGCGGCCTGCCTTCGGCGGTGCGCTCGGTGCCGTGGATGTGCATCAGGCCCAACTCGGCCATGTCCGACAGCAGCACCCGCGCCACGCCGATCGGGACGGCCAGTTTCGCGGCCACCTCGGCGACCGAAAGCGGGGACCGGCAGAGCGCACGTACCGGCTGGTACTCCGCGCTCAGCGCCGCGCCTTCCCACTTCGCGTCGCCGCGGAGCGACACCATCGTTTCCAGCCGGAGTTCGTAGACGGAATGAGTGCGGCCCCGGGTCAGCACGTACGGACGGACCCGGGGTCCGGCAACGTCGTCGAGCCCCTCGATCCGGCTGCCCACCCGTACGCCACGCACCGGCTCGTCGGCCGGGCCGTGGCCGGTGGGATCGCTCATCGTCCTCTTTCCCCGTTTCGCGCGCAGGCTGCAGTACTTCGCGGGCTGCGTCGGCTGCGAGAGAACAGAATAACCCGCTTGTCGAGTCGTCAGTTGGCTCGCGAAGGATCCGCTTCCGGATTCGGCAACGCCTTCGGCCCTTCCGCCGGGGCGCGCTTGACCGAGGCGAGCAACAGTTGCGAGACATCCACGACTTCGGTCCGCTCGGTCGCCATCCCTTCGTTCTGCCGCGCGGTGACCCCGTCGGTGAGCATCACCCGGCAGAACGGACAGCCGGTGGCGATCTTCGTGGGCGCCGTGCCCAGCGCCTCGTCGACCCGTTCCAGGTTGATCCGCTTGCCGATCTTCTCTTCCATCCACATCCGCGCGCCGCCCGCGCCACAGCACATCGAGCGGTCGCCGTGCCGCGGCATCTCGCGCAGGTTCGCCCCGGTGGCGCCGACCAGTTCCCGCGGCGCCTCGTAGATCTTGTTGTGGCGGCCCAGATAACACGGGTCGTGGTAGGTCACGTCGTCGGCGATGGGCGCCACCGGGACCAGCCGCTTGTCCCGCACGAGCCGGTTCAGCAACTGGGTGTGGTGCACGACCTCGTAGTCCCCCCCGAGCTGGGGATACTCGTTGGCGAAAGTGTTGAAGCAGTGCGCACAGGTGACCACGATCTTGCGCTGGTCACGCCCCTCGAACACCGAGTTGAGCACCTCGACGTTCTGCTGCGCGAGCATCTGGAACAGGAACTCGTTGCCCGCGCGCCGGGCCGGGTCGCCGGTGCAGGTCTCCTCGGGTCCGAGCACGGTGTACCGCACGCCGGCGATGTGCAGCAGTTCGGCCACCGCGCGCGTGGTCTTCTTGGCGCGGTCCTCGAAGGCGCCCGCACAGCCGACCCAGAACAGGTATTCGGCGTCACCCAGTTCGCCGTCGAACACGGGCACCTCGAAGTCGAGCCCCTCGGTCCAGGCGAGCCGGTCCTTGGCGTTCTGGCCCCAGGGATTGCCCTTGTTCTCCAGGTTCTTGAACATCCCGTTGAGTTCGCTGGGGAAGTTCGACTCGATCATCACCTGGTAGCGGCGCATGTCGACGATGTGGTCGACATGCTCGATGTCCACCGGGCACTGCTCGACGCACGCGCCACAGGTGGTGCACGACCACAGCACGTCGGGGTCGATGACCCCGGACTCGTCGGCGCCGCCGACGAGGGGACGCCCGGCCTCGGCGAGGGCGAGCACGTCGATGCCCGCGTGCCGCTCCTCCTCGGTCGCGCCCTGGAGCCCGATCTCCTCGCCCGCCATGTCCTTCCTGCCGCCCGCGAGCAGGTACGGCGCCTTGGCGTAGGCGTGGTCGCGAAGTTGCGTGATGACCAGCTTCGGCGAGAGCGGCTTGCCGGTGTTCCATGCGGGGCACTGCGACTGGCAACGGCCGCATTCGGTGCAGGTGGTGAAGTCGAGCCAGCCCTTCCAGCTGAAGTCCTCGACCCGCCCGGCACCGAAGACGTCCTTCTCCGGGTCCGCCTCTTCGAAGTCGATCGGCTTGCCCGCGCTCATCATCGGCTTGAGCGCGCCGAGCGCGACACCACCGTCGTCCTCGCGCTTGAAGTAGATGTTGAAGAAGGCGCTGAACCGGTGCCAGGCGACGCCCATCGTCAGGGTGCGCCCGACCACGGCCAGCCAGACCATGCCGGAAAGGAGCTTGACCAGCGCGGTGATGGTCACGGCCGCGGTACTGGCGGGCAGCAGGGTGGCGAGTGGCTTGGTGACGAAGCTGCTCCACAGCGCCGGATCCTCGACACCGGCGGCGATCTTGAACGCCTTCACGCCGAGGATGCCGAGCCCCTCGATGATGACCACGGCCTCGACGAAATAGGCCCGGCGCTGGTTCGAGCCGGCGAACCGGGACTTCCTGCCCGAACGGCGCGGGTGGTTGAGCTGGCGGATGACGGCCAGCGCCACCCCGCCGGCGACGGTGCCGAGGCCGAGCAGTTCGGTGAGCAGCAGCCACGGCTCCCACGCGCCGAAGACCGGCCAGTGAAAGCTGGGGTCGAAGGTCTCGCCGTAGGCCTCGAACCAGGCGAGCGACCCGAGCAGGAAGCCCCACATCACCAGCCAGTGCCACGGGCCGACGTGCCGGAACTTGTTCATCCGCGTGTGCGCCGCGAACTCGCGGATCAGCGTGCGCAGACGGGCTCCGAACGGTCCGTTCCGGGTGGCGTCCGGCTGCCCCAGCCGGATGATCCGGACCATGCGCCACACGCCCGAGAAGAACAGGGCCCACGCGGCAAGGCTGGCGGCGACCCCGACCACTCCAAGTGTGATCTGCAGAACACCCATGATTGGCAAGCCCCTTCGATGGTCGTTACCGGACCGAGTTACTCATGAGTAATCCAAAAGTTCCGGGAAGTCTCGCGGATGTGGCGCGCGACTCTCTCTTTCTGGGACGATCGTTCAGGTAGTTTGGTGAGATGCCTTACCTGCTGCTCGCGCTGGCCATCGCCGCCGAGGTCGCCGCGACCGTCTCACTGAAGTTGTCGAACGGCTTCTCGAAACTCGCCCCGTCGATCGTGGTGGTCGCCGGATACGCGGTTTCCTTCGTCGCGCTGGCGAAAGTGCTCAAGATGGGCCTGCCGATCGGCGTCGTCTACGCCGTGTGGTCCGCGATCGGCGTCGCCGCGGTCGCCCTGATCGGTGTGCTGTTCCTGCACGAGCCGGTGAACCTGGTCATGATCAGCGGCCTGGTCCTGGTGGTCGGCGGGGTCGTGCTGATCGAAGTGGGGGCCACACGGTGAAAAGCCTGCGTGACGGGCGCAAGGAACGTGGGGAGAAGCGGCGCCGGGCGCTCATCGACGCGACACTGCGGGTGATCGAACGGGACGGCGTGGCCGGGGTCACGCACCGGTCGGTCGCCGCCGAGGCGGGAGTGCCCACCACCTCGACGACCTACCACTTCACCAGCCTCGACGACCTGCTGATCGCGACGTTGATCACCTGCGCGCACGACATGGCGACCGAGGTGTACTGGATGATCGACCGCGCCCGCTCGCGCGGCAGCCGGGGCGCCGACGAGGTCGCGAGCCTGCTCGCCGAGGCGCTCGGCCCGCGCCGAGGACGCACGATGGCCGAGTACGAGCTGTACCTCCTGGCCGCGCGCCGACCGGAGCTCCGCCCCGCCGCGCGGCGATGGCTGGACGTGCTGACCTCGATGGTCCGGCCGGACGACCTGGTCGCGTTGAGAGCCTTCCTCGCCGGGATCGACGGGTTGCTCATCCAGGGCTTGATCGACGACGAGCCCCCGACCGCGGAGGAACTCCGCCCCGTCGTCGACCGCCTACTCAGCTCCCCCTAGTCAGCCCTTGTTCTCGTAGACCGCGATCAAGAGCGCCCGGCCGATGGCGTGGCTGAACAGGTTGAAGCCGAGGAACGCGGGGGTCGCGCCCTCCGGGATGTCGAGCTTGGGGACGTCCACCGCGTGCACACCGAAGAAGTACCGGTGCGGGCCGTGCCCGGGCGGCGGGGCGGCGCCGAGGAAGCGCCGCAGTCCCCCGTCGTTGGCCAGCGTGACAGCGCCCTCGGGAAGCCCGGACCCGTTCTCGTCACCCGCACCGGAGGCCAGCTCGGTCACCGACGCCGGGATGTTGAAGACCGCCCAGTGCCAGAACCCGCTCGCCGTCGGCGCGTCCGGGTCGTAACAGGTGACCGCGAAGCTCCGCGTCTCGCTCGGAAAACCCTCCCACGCCAGGTGGGGTGAACGGTCCTCGCCGCCGGCTCCGAAGATCCCGCTCAGGTGCGGGGTCGCGAGCGTCTCGCCCTCCGCTATGTCGTTGCTGCGCAAGGTGAAGCCCGGCAGCGAAGGCAGAAAGTCATAGGGATTGGGTGACTGGGGCATCAATCCTCCTCGTCGGGAAAGGGTCACGAAGATCCGGCAACCAAGAGACTAGGGGCGCCGACGGCGACCCACCGGGCGAGGACCAGGGGTCGCCCTCCGGGAAGAACCAGGGATGGTCCCTGATGCCCGGTCGCGGCCCGCCCACTTAGCGTTCCGGGCACAGGAAAACTGACTGGGGAGGCAGCAAATGGGCAGAGCCGCGCTCGCCATCGCCGGAATGGCCCTCATCGGTATCGGCGTAGCCATCGGGGTCGGCTGGTGGTGGCCCTCGCGTGCCGACGCGGAAGCACGCCTGACCCAACCGATCCGGACAGTGCGCATCGACGCGGTGTCCTCGACCGTGCGGATCCGGACCGCGGACGGCTCCGCCACCACGGTCCATGAACATTTCGGCTACCACGGCCGTTCGCGCCCCGGCGACACCTTCCGGGTCGAAGGCGATCAGCTCGTGCTTCCGCCGTGCGGCAACTCGTGTTCCACGGACTACGACGTGACCGTGCCGCGCGGGACCGCGGTGACCGGTTCGACCACCTCGGGCGTGATCCGGCTGCAGGGCACCGGACCGGTCGACGTGTCGGCGACCTCCGGCGATGTCGACGTGACGCTCACCGATCCGCAGAACGTCCGCGTCCGCACCACCAGCGGTGCCATCCGCCTGTTCGTGCCGCACGACCGCTACCAGGTCACCGGCGACAGCACCAGCGGCGAACGCCGGATCGATGCGGCCACCGACCCGTCGTCACCGCACCTGCTCGAACTGACCACCACGAGTGGTGACGTGACGGTGCGCGAAAGGTGAAATCCGGTGCCGGGAACAAGCCGCCGCCCTCGGCCGTTACCCTGCACAGAAGGTTGAGCGAGACTGACTCAAGTCTGGTTTGACTCGACCGGGACGCCCGGGATAAAACTTGAGCGGGTCCCGCTCAAGTCGGGCACGATACAGCAAGTTCAGGAGGGAACACACCATGGCGCGAGCGGTCGGCATCGACCTCGGCACGACCAACTCGGTCGTAGCCGTCCTTGAGGGCGGCGAGCCGACGGTCATCGCCAACTCCGAAGGCTCCCGTACCACCCCGTCCATCGTCGCGTTCGCCAAGAACGGCGAAGTGCTGACCGGCCAGCCGGCGAAGAACCAGGCCGTGACCAACGTCGACCGCACCATCCGGTCCGTGAAGCGGCACATGGGCACCGACTGGAAGACCGAGATCGATGGCAAGGCCTACACCCCGCAGGAGATCAGCGCGCGTGTGCTGATGAAGCTCAAGCGGGACGCCGAGTCCTACCTCGGTGAGGAGATCACCGACGCGGTCATCACGGTCCCCGCCTACTTCGAGGACGCCCAGCGGCAGGCGACGAAGGAGGCCGGCCAGATCGCCGGGCTGAACGTGCTGCGGATCGTCAACGAGCCGACGGCGGCGGCGCTGGCCTACGGCCTGGACAAGGGCGAGAAGGAACAGACCATCCTGGTCTTCGACCTCGGTGGCGGCACCTTCGACGTGTCGCTGCTGGAGATCGGCGACGGTGTGGTCGAGGTCCGGGCCACCAGTGGTGACAACCACCTCGGTGGTGACGACTGGGACCAGCGGATCGTGGACTGGCTGGTGGACAAGTTCAAGGCGTCCCACGGCATCGACCTGACCAAGGACCGGATGGCGCTGCAGCGCATCAAGGAGGCCGCGGAGAAGGCCAAGATCGAGCTTTCCAGCTCCTCCAGCGCGAGCATCAACCTGCCCTACATCACGGTCGACTCGGACAAGAACCCGCTGTTCCTGGACGAGACGCTGTCGCGCGCCGAGTTCCAGCGGATCACCAACGACCTGCTGGAGCGCACCCGCCAGCCGTTCAACAACGTGATCCGGGACGCCGGCATCTCGGTCGGCGCGATCGACCACGTGGTACTCGTCGGCGGTTCCACCCGGATGCCCGCCGTGTCCGACCTGGTCAAGGAGCTGACCGGCGGCCGCGAGCCGAACAAGGGCGTGAACCCGGACGAGGTCGTCGCGGTCGGCGCGGCCCTGCAGGCCGGTGTGCTCAAGGGTGAGGTCAAGGACGTCCTGCTGCTCGACGTGACCCCGCTGTCGCTGGGCATCGAGACCAAGGGCGGCGTGTTCACCAAGCTCATCGAGCGCAACACCACGATCCCGACCAAGCGCAGCGAGATCTTCTCCACCGCGGACGACAACCAGCCCTCCGTGCAGATCCAGGTGTTCCAGGGCGAGCGCGAGATCGCGGCGCACAACAAGAAGCTCGGCATGTTCGAGCTGACCGGCCTTCCGCCGGCCCCCCGCGGCGTCCCGCAGATCGAGGTCACCTTCGACATCGACGCCAACGGCATCGTGCACGTGACCGCGAAGGACCTGGGCACCAACAAGGAACAGTCGATGACCATCACCGGTGGCTCCGCGCTGCCGAAGGAGGACATCGACCGGATGGTCAAGGACGCCGAGGCGCACGCCGAGGAGGACCGCACCCGGCGCGAGGAGGCGGAGACCCGCAACCAGGCCGAGACGTTGGTCTACCAGACGGAGAAGTTCGTCAAGGACAACGACGAGAAGCTCCCGGAAGACATCAAGGGCAAGGTCAAGACCGCGATCGACGAGGCCAACGAGGCCCTCAAGGGCACCGACACGGCCAAGATCAAGGAATCGATCGAGAAGCTGAACACCGCCTCCCAGGAACTGGGTACCGCGCTCTACGCGAACGCTCAGCAGGCGGGCGGGGCCGAGGGCGCCGCGGGCGGCGAGTCCGCCGGGGCTTCGGCGGGTGCCTCGGGTTCGCAGGCCAAGGCCGATGACGTCGTGGACGCCGAAATCGTCGACGAGGACGACAAGAAGTGACCGGAAAACACCGCCAGACCGAAGAGACGGAAGAGCCGGCCGAACCGTTGATCGTGCGGGACCGCCGCAAGATCGACCCGGACACCGGCGAAGTGCGTCCGGAGCCGGAGCCGGAGCCCGAGTCCGAGGAGGCCGGCCCGTCCGGTCCCTCCCTCGGGGAGTCCATTGTGGACGAAGCCGTGGAGGTGACCTCCGACATCGAGAAGGAGCTCGCCGAACGCACCGCGGATCTCCAGCGGCTCCACGCCGAGTACGCCAACTACCGCAAGCGCGTCGAGCGGGACAGGGAGGCGGTGATCGCGTCGGCCAAGGCCTCCGTGGTCTCCGACCTGCTGCCGTTGCTCGACGACCTGGAGCGGGCCGAGCAGCACGGCGACCTCACCGGTGCGTTCAAGGCGGTCGCCGACAAGCTCGTCGGGAGCCTGCAGCGGTCCGGTCTCGAGCCGTTCGGCAAGGAAGGCGAGCCGTTCGACCCGAGCGTGCACGAGGCGGTGCAACACAGCACCTCGCCGGACGTGGCAGGCCCGACGGTGACCACGGTGCTCCGCCGCGGTTACCGGTTCGGCGATCGCACCCTGCGCGCGGCGCTGGTCGGCGTCACCGATCACGAGCCCGCACCGGAACCGCGGGCCGTCGACTCACCGGACGAAGGCGAGTTGCCGTTGAACGGCGATGAAAGCTCCAGCTGAAAGAAGAAGGATGACGAGATGACAGGGGAGGAGGAGACGTCCGCATGAGCGCACGTGAGTGGATCGGCAAGGACTTCTATCGTGAGCTGGGCGTCTCCTCCGACGCGTCGGCGGACGAGATCAAGAAGGCCTACCGCAAGCTGGCCAGGGAGAACCATCCGGACGCCAACCCGGGTGACACCAAGGCCGAGCAGAAGTTCAAAGCGGTGTCGGAGGCCTACGGGGTCCTCTCCGATCCGACCAAGCGCAAGGAGTACGACGAGGCACGGCGGTTGTTCGGCTCCGGGGGCGCGGGCGGCTTCGGCTTCCCGGGCGCCGGCGGTTCGGGCAACTTCGACATGAGCGACCTGTTCGGGCAGACCGCGGGCGCGAGCGGCGGTTTCGGTGGCCTCGGTGACATCCTCGGCGGCCTGTTCGGCCGCCGAGGCTCGGCCGGGGCGGGCGCGAGCAGGCCGCAGCGCGGGGCGGACGTCGAGACCGACGTCCGGATCGACTTCGCCGAGGCGGTCAAGGGCGCGACCCTGCCGCTACGGCTGTCGAGCCCGGCGACCTGCGGAACCTGTCACGGCAACGGGGCGAAGCCGGGCACGCAACCGCGCACCTGCCCGGTCTGCGGCGGCTCCGGCCTGGTCAACCGCAGCCAGGGCGCGTTCGCGTTCTCCGAACCGTGCCGTGACTGCCGGGGGCGCGGCAAGATCATCGACGACCCGTGCCCGGAGTGCGGTGGCGAGGGCATCAGCACCCGCACCAGGACGCTGACCGTCCGGGTCCCGCCGGGAGTGGACGACAACCAGCGCATCCGGCTCGCCGGTCAGGGTGAGCCGGGCCGCGGTGGCGCGACGGCGGGCGATCTGTATGTCCGCGTGCACGTGTCGCCGCATCCGGTGTTCGGCCGCAAGGGTAACGATCTGACGATCACCGTGCCGGTCAGCTTCACCGAGGTGGCGCTCGGTGCCACGATCACCGTGCCAACCCTGGACGGGAAGGTGTCGCTGCGGGTACCGCCGGGTACCAGCAGCGGCCGCGTGCTCCGGGCTCGTGGCAAGGGTATCGCCAGGCGCGACGGCTCTCAGGGCGATCTGCTGGTCACTCTGCAGGTCGCGGTTCCGTCCACATTGGACGGTGACCAGCGCAAGGCCCTGGAGGCGCTCGCCCAGGCGTCCACCCACTACGACCCGAGGCCGGAGATCACCAGAATGCTCGGCGGATCGGAGCGGTGATGGTGTTCGGTGGCATGCCCAACGGGGCCGATGAGGACACGCCGGTCTTCGTGATCTCGGTGGCCGCACAGCTGTCGGGACTGCACGCCCAGACGTTGCGTTCCTACGACCGGCTCGGCCTGGTCTCCCCAGGCCGAGCCCCGGGCGGCGGGCGGCGGTACTCGATGCGGGACATCGCCCTTCTGCGCGAGGTGCAGAAGATGTCCCAGGAGCACGGCGTCAACCTGGCCGGCATCAAACGGATCATCGAGTTGGAGAACCAGGTCGACGCCCTGCGGTCACGGGTCGCGGAACTCACCGAGGAACTGGCCGCCGCCTACGCCGCGGCCCACCAGGCCGCGGCGGCGGTCCACGCCTCGTACCGCAAGGACCTCGTTCCCCTCAACCGGGAAACCGCACTCGTGGTCTGGAAACCGCGAAAGCGCTAAGAGGTACTGCGGAGGTGTTCGGCGAAGAAGGCGAACACCCGGCGCCAGGCGTCCTCGGCCGAGTCACGCTCATAGCCCATTCCGGCGACCTTGCCGAGCAGGTTCAGCGGCCCGAGGTGGAACTGGTTGGCGAAACCGTGCCCGGCGTTCGGGTACTCCTTGATGTCGTGGGGAATCCCCCGCTCACTGAACTTGGCCTCCAACTTGGCGGGTGCGTCCGCCAGCCCGCGATCCCGCTTGCCATAACTCCCCACCACCGGGCAGGAACCGTCCAAAATGGACATATCAGCGGGCGGTGGGCCGTAGAAGGGTGCCGACGCGTCGAATCCGCGTGAGGCCGCGACCAGCGCGAACCCGCCGCCCATACAGAAACCGACGACGCCGACCTTGCCCGTGCAGTCCGCGCGGTCGGCCAGCAGGTGCCGGGCGGCCTCGATGTCCTCGAACGGCTTGCCGGTGGCGGCCATCAGCGAACGGAACACCGACCTGACACACCGGACGAACCCGCCCTGTGAGTACAGATCCGGCGCCAGCGCCAGGTAACCGGCGGTCGCGATGCGGTCGGTGATGTTCCGCGCGTCCTCGTTCAGACCGAGAGCGTCGTGGATGACGACCACACCCGGCCACGGAGGTTCACCCGAGACCTTGGCGTGCGGTTCCGCCAGATAGCCGCGAAGGCCCTCGGCGACGGAGATCTCCATGGCGGAAGCCTAGTGCCCGAACCCGTCAGTCGAAGCTGAACGGGTCGTAGGAGATCTGGTCCAAGGCCGTCCCCGCGACCAGCATCCGGGAAACGGTCGCCCTGATCATCGCCGGGGATCCGGAGACCAGGACGTCGTGGTCCGGCCAAGAGCCGTACCGGGTGACCACGTCGGCCAGCGTGCCCTGTTCGAATCCGGACGGGGCGTCGGCTTCGACCACCGGCCGCACCGTCAGCCACGGGTTGCACGAGGCCATCATCTTCAGCCCCTCCAGGACGTAGAGATCTTCCCGCGTGCGGCCGCCGTAGAAGATCTGGACCTTCGGGTTTTCGCCGTACTGGGCGAGCCCGTCGAGAAGGGACTGCATCGGTGCGATCCCGGTGCCGCCGGCGATCATCAGCACTTTGCGGTCCTGTTCGCGGTCGACCCTCAACCGCCCCAGCGGCGGTCCGAACCGCCATACGTCACCGGCCTGGGTGTGACTGACGATCGCCCTCGACACCCATCCCCCGTCCACCGCGCGGACATGGAACTCGAGAGAGCCGTCCGGCCGGGGCGCGTTGGCCGGGGAGAGGTAACGCCACAGTCGCGGCCGCTGCGGGACCTCGACGCTGAGGTACTGCCCGGCACGGAAGGGGATCACCTGCTGGGGCTCCAGCCGGACCATCGCCAGGTCCCAGCTGATCCGCCGGTGCTCGGCCACGGTGGCCAGCCAGTTCGGCGGGTTGTCGTCGGCCGCGGCGGCTTCCTGCATCTGACGGGCGATGATGGTGTAGGCCTCCGCCCAGGCCTGTTCGACCTCAGGGGTCCAGTCCGGCCCCAGCTGCCGTTTCATCGTGGCGAGCAACGCCGTGCCGATCGCCTCGTAGTGCTGGGGCTCCACACCGAACTTGCGATGGTCGCGGCCGAGGTGACGCAGGAAGGGCACGAGGTCGTCGGGCTGGTCCACCATCTGCACGACGTGGATCAGCGCACGGACCATCCGGTTGCGCTGGACGTCCATGTTGATGGGAAAGAAGTCGCGCGTCGCCGGGGCCAGGGTGAAGACCATTCCGTAGAAGAACTGAGTGA
Organism: Amycolatopsis pigmentata; assembly: GCF_042684065.1. Lineage (NCBI taxonomy): Bacteria > Bacillati > Actinomycetota > Actinomycetes > Pseudonocardiales > Pseudonocardiaceae > Amycolatopsis > Amycolatopsis pigmentata. The sequence continues at coordinate 608,877 of NZ_JBHUKR010000007.1, forward strand.
GCTCCGGGAGGTAGGGCTCGGCTTTCGTCCACGAATCCTGGATCAGCCGCACCATCGCCGTGACGGCAGGCGGCGCCTCCCGGTGGACCGACCGGGGAACCGGGCTGACGGGATCCGCGCTCATTTTGTCCGAACTCTGTGCCGGTGCTTGCTCATGCCTGTTCTCGATTATTCATGCAGGCGCAAGAGGTGCGGATCCCCTGCGCGAGCCCAGGCCAGGCGCACCGGCGCTGGGTGAAATGATCATGAATAATCACCCCGTTCGGTCTCCGTGATTACCCCAACCGGGAGCCGCTGCGTCGAGACTATCCGCCGGCGGGGTGTTTGCTCGTCAAGTTGCTCCGTCCGGGTGGCCGCACCGAAGTGGTCGACCTCACCCGCACGATAGATGCCGAATGCAACTACCGGCGCTACCGTTGCTTGATCCAGCCGAACTCTGGAGGTGGGATGGGTCCGAGCGATGAAGCCGGGCTGGAACTGATCCGTCAGTTGCGCACCGCCGCCCAGTTGCATCACGCCTGGGTCGCCCAGACGTGGCAGAACGAACGCAAGTTTCATCCGGCGGCCGCGATGCTGCTGTCCGATCTGGCGCTCCACGGCGAATGCCGTCCGTCCGAACTCGCCAAGCGCAAGATGGTCGACGTCTCGGTGGTGAGCCGCCAGATCGCCCAGCTGACCGCGGCCGGACTGGTCGACCGCAGACCCGCGCCCGAGGACGGCCGCGCGGCGCTCGTCCGCGTGTCGGAGAGCGGTCACGCCGAACTGAAGCGCCTCCGGGAAGCCCATCTCGAGTTCTTCCGCACCGCACTCGGCCAGTGGAGCGAGACGGAGGTCTCGACGCTGACCAGCGCCATCACCGCCATGAACGAGGCGCTTCGTGGGCGTCTGGATGGCCAGCAGGCCGGCTGAACCGCTGGGCCCGCCGTGTGACATCGATCTGATGAGGCATGCCTACCCTGTCCCCGGCTCTCCTCCGTGCTTAAAGTGCCGGTCGTTACCAATCCGACCACAGCCTGGCCGGATTGGTAAAGTAAGGCTAACCAAGGTACGCGTGAGGAGCGGCCGGAGGAGGCGCACGTGTGGGCCGACGGTGTCCCCAACCTGCTGATCGGCCTTCGTGAAGGACTCGAAGCCGGGCTCGTCGTCAGTATCCTGCTGGCCGCGCTCAAACGCACGAGGCCCGAGGGCGCGAAAACGGGGTCCGCGCCGATCTGGCTCGGCGTCCTCGCGGCCGCCCTGCTCGCGATCGGTTTCGGCGCCGTCCTCACGTTCTCCCGGTCGGCGCTCTCTGCCACCGCACAGGAGACGTTCGGCGGAACGCTCAGCCTGATCGCGGTCTGCCTGGTCACCGCGATGGTGTTCTGGATGCGGCGCACCGCCCGCGGCCTGTCCCGCGAACTGTCGGCCAAGGTCGGTGACGCGCTCCGCATCGGAGCGGGCGCGCTCGCGCTGACCGCGTTCCTCGCGGTCGGCCGGGAAGGCCTGGAAACCGCGCTGTTCCTGTGGACCACCGTGCAGGCGGCGGGCGAGTCCACCGCACCCCTGATCGGCGCGGCGGCCGGGATCGGTGTCGCGGCCTTGCTGTGCTGGCTGCTCTACCGCAGCGCCATCAGGATCAACCTGGGCGTGTTCTTCTCGCGGACGGCGGTGCTCCTGGTGATCATCGCCGCCGGAGTGCTGGCCTACGGTCTCGGCGACCTCCAGGACGCGGGCGTTCTGCCGGGCCGCACCTGGCTGGCCTTCGATCTGACCGCCACGATCTCCCCGGACGCCTGGTGGGTGACCCTGGTCCGGGGCGTCACGAACCTGACGCCGAGCATGACCTGGCTCCAGGTCACCGCCTACGTGGTGTTCGTGGCCGTGGTGCTCGTCGCGTTCTTCCGGAAACCGGCCACCGCACCAGAACCCGCGGCCGAGCGGAGCTGGTCCGAACGCGTCCCGCGCCTGCCCAAGCGCTGGGCGGTGACCGCGGCCGTGGTCGTGCCCCTGCTCGGCGCGGGCCTGTTCGCCGCGCTCGTCCCGTCCTCCGGGGCCGAGGCCCGGCAGGTCACCATCACCGCCTCCGCGTGCGCGCCCGATGCCGGTCCGGTCGCCGCGGGGACGCAGGAGTTCACCGTGGCCAACAAGTCCGGCCGCTCCGGCGAGATCTACCTGATCCGGCAGAGCGACGGCGGCGTCATCGGCGAGGTCGAGGGCATCGGGCCGGGCACCCGCCGCACCATGCCGGTGAACCTGTCCGCCGGTGAATACGCCTGGCGTTGCGTCATGTCCGGCGCACCCGAGCGGCGATCGGCGGCCGTGGTGGCGACCGGCGCCGGTGGCACCGCGCCACCCGCGGTGGTGCCGGTGTCCGAATACGACCTCGAGGCACCGCTCAAGCAGTACCAGGACTATGTGGCGCCGCAGTTGTCCACGCTGGCCACTCAGGTCGACGCCCTGCGCGCTTCCCTGTCCCGGAGCGACCTGCAGGGCGCCAAGGGAAATCTGCTCCAGGCCCAGCTCACCTGGGAACGGGTCGGGGCCGCTTACGGCAGCTTCGGTGACATCGCCGAAGCCATCGGGCGTTCGCCGAACGGGCTTCCGGACGGCGTCGCCGACAAGGACTTCACCGGGCTTCGCCGGATCGAGTACGGCCTCTACCACGGTCAAAGCGCCGCCGACCTGAGTCCGGTCGCGGACCAGCTCGCCGCGGACGTGGCCACCTTGCGGACCAAACTGCCCACGGTCACCGCCGATCCGGGCGACCTGCCTCTTCGCGCCCACGAGATCCTCGAAGACTCCTTGCGCGACAAGCTTTCCGGCGCGTCCGATCAAGGTGCGAACACCGGATACCAGGAGACGCTGGCCGACATCGAGGGCACGCGAGTGGTGCTCGACGAACTCACTCCGCTGCTCGCCTCGCGACGACCTGACCTCGTCCCCACCGCGAAGCGGCAGCTCGACACGCTCGAACAGGCGCTGAAGGCGACCACCTCCGGACCGGCGACCGCCCCGCTCGCCGAGCGCCAGCGGGTCAACGCGGCCACCGGGCAAGTCCTGGAAACCCTGTCGCTCGTCCCCGACCTTCTCGAAGTCAGGCAAGGGTAAGGAAGACTCATGACACTGAGCAGGCGCAGGTTCCTGCAGGGCACCGGCGCGGGTGTCGCGGGCAGCGCGCTGGCCGGCGGGCTCGTCGCCGCCGGCGCCCACGCAGACGCCCGGTCGGCCACCGGCGACACCAGGACCGAGGCCGAGTCCTACCCGTTCCACGGCGCCAACCAGTCCGGCATCTACACCCCGCAACAGCGCGCCGCGGCCTTCGTCGCCTTCGATGTGATCGCCACCGACCGGGCCGGGCTCACCGACCTGTTCCGCACTCTCACCGAGCGCGCGCGGTTTCTCACCGCGGGCGGGACCCCCGAGGATCTCGGAGTGGGCTCGCCGCCGTCGGACAGCGCCGTGCTCGGCCCGTCCGTGCCCGCGGACGGGCTGACCCTGACCCTGTCCGTCGGCTCGTCACTGTTCGACGACCGGTACGGGCTCGCCTCACGCAGGCCGGTCAAGCTCACGCAGATGAAGACCTTCCCGGACGACGCGCTGGACCCGAAGTGGTGTCACGGCGACCTGATGCTGCAGCTGTGCGCGAACAACCCCGACACCGTGCAGCACGCCCTGCGGGACATCGCCAAACACACCCGGGGCGCGATGCAGGTGCGGTACCGGATGAACGGCTTCCAGTCACCGCCGAGGCCGTCGGGCACACCACGAAACCTGATGGGCTTCAAGGACGGCATCTCGAACCCGGTCCCGGCCGACAACCTCGTCTGGGTGCCAGGGGGCACCGCCGAACCGGCCTGGGCGGCAGGTGGTTCGTACCAGGTGGTCCGTTTGATCCGGATGCTGGTCGAGTTCTGGGACCGGGTGTCGATCCGGGAACAGGAGAAGATGTTCGGCCGCAAGCGGGACAGCGGCGCGCCACTGGACGGCGCGGGCGAGTTCGACGCGCCCGATTTCGCGTCCGACCCCGAGGGCAAGACGATTCCCCTCGACTCGCACATCCGGCTGGCCAACCCCCGCAGCCAGGACACGGACTCCAGCCGCTTGTTGCGCCGGGGCTACAACTACGACCTCGGCACCGACCTCAACGGCAACCTCGATGTCGGCCTCGTCTTCTGCTGCTACCAGCAGGACCTCGAGCGTCAGTTCGAGGCCGTGCAGCACAGGCTGGCCGGCGAACCGCTGACCGACTACATCCAGCCCTACGGCGGCGGCTACTTCTTCGCCCTCCCCGGCGTCCGTGATCCCCAGGACCACTTCGCCAGCGCCCTCCTGACTTAGGGTCACCCGAGCCTACGCGACTACTCACCGTTACGAGTTCACGACCGGGATCGATCCTTCGTGGCTGGTCACACCCCCGGTACCCTTGCCCCATGGCTACACCGGATGGACTGGAGGCGCGCGTCGCCGCGCTGGAAACCCAGGTCGCCGACCTGACTGAGAAAGTGCGCTACAGCGCGCATGACGCCGCCGCCGCGCGAGTCCTGGCGGGCGGAGCCGACCGCGACGTGACTGAGATCCGCGCGGAGATTCGCGACTTCCGGCAGGCCACGACCGCCAGCTTCAATGCGATGCGGGAAGACCTCAACGACCTTCGGCAGGAGACCGCGAACGGGTTCCTCGAGATACGCGGCAGGCTCGACGCGACCGCGGCCGGGCAGCAGCAAATCGTCGCTCTGCTCAACCGGGCCCTCGGCGAGCGGGACGAGTCCGGCGGCCAGTAGCCGCCAGGCAGGACCGTCGCCACAGCTTCGTCTACGTGTTGCCGGCAGGCCGCGCCCGCGGTGGAGCCTCCGGGTGTCGTGATGTTCACGCTGGTCAGAACCACGGTTCGTCGATTCACGGACTTGAGCGGAACACACTCAACTTTCCTGACGTTGTACATCCCGACGGCCGATGGTAGAGGCTGTCACCAGAGGGATTTCGACACAGGAGTGAGGGATGGACGCTTTCAACCCGACGACGAAGACCCAGCAGGCGATCTCGTCGGCGGCACAGGCGGCGACCGTGGCGGGCAACCCGAGCATCGCTCCGGCACACCTGCTGGGCGCGCTGCTGGCTCAGAGTGACGGCATCGCCGGGCCGCTGCTGACCGCGGTCGGGGCCGATCCGGGTCAGGTGCACAAGGAGCTGGAGCCGCTGATCAACGCGCTCCCGTCGGCCACGGGGGCCACCGTCTCCACTCCGCAGTTCGACACCCACGCGCTCAAGTCGCTGACCCATGCCCAGAAGCTCGCCACCGAGATGGGGGACGAGTTCGTCTCCACCGAACACCTGATGGTCGGGCTCGCCGCCGAGGGCGGCAACGTCGCCGACCTGCTCAAGCGCCACGGAGCCACGGCTGACGCGCTGCGTGAGGCGTTCGTCAAGGTGCGTGGCTCGGCCCGCATCACCAGCCCCGATCCCGAAGGCACCTTCAAGGCGCTGGAAAAGTACGGCGTCGACCTCACCGAACGGGCCCGCAAGGGCGAACTCGACCCGGTGATCGGCCGGGACGCCGAGATCCGTCGTGTCGTGCAGGTGCTCTCCCGCCGTACGAAGAACAATCCCGTTCTCATCGGTGAGCCCGGTGTCGGCAAGACGGCCATCGTCGAAGGGCTGGCCCAGCGGATCATCGCGGGCGACGTGCCGGAATCGTTGCGCGGCAAGCGCGTCGTGGCGCTCGACCTCGGTTCGATGGTGGCCGGCGCGAAGTACCGCGGCGAGTTCGAGGAGCGGCTCAAGGCCGTCCTCAAGGAGATCACCGAGTCGGCGGGCCAGGTCATCACGTTCATCGACGAGTTGCACACGATCGTCGGCGCGGGCAGTACGGGCGGCGATTCCTCGATGGACGCCGGCAACATGATCAAGCCGATGCTCGCCCGTGGTGAGCTGCGCATGGTCGGCGCCACCACGCTCGACGAGTACCGCAAGCACATCGAGAAGGACGCGGCGCTGGAGCGACGCTTCCAGCAGGTGCTGGTCGGCGAGCCGTCGGTGGACGACACCATCGGCATCCTGCGCGGGCTCAAGGAGCGCTACGAGGTGCACCACGGTGTCCGCATCACCGACGCCGCGCTGGTGTCCGCCGCGACCTTGTCCGATCGCTACATCACCGCCCGGTTCCTGCCGGACAAGGCGATCGACCTGGTCGACGAGGCGGCGTCCCGGCTCCGCATGGAGATCGACTCCCGGCCGGTCGAGATCGACGAGGTCGAGCGTGCCGTGCGCCGGCTGGAGATCGAGGAGATGGCGCTGGCCAAGGAAGAGGACATCGCCTCACGGGAGCGGCTGGCCGCGCTGCGCGCCGAACTGGCCGAGAAGCGTGAGGAACTCGCCGCGCTGACCGCTCGCTGGCAGAACGAGAAGGGCTCGATCGAGAAGGTTCGCGACTTCAAGGAGCAGCTCGAGCAGTTGCGAGGCGAGGCGGACCGGGCCGAACGCGACGCCGACCTCGGACGGGCCGCGGAGCTGCGGTACGGCAAGATCCCCGCGCTCGAGAAGGAGCTCGAAGCCGCGCAGCAGAACACCGAAAAGCGCGCCGAGGTGATGCTCAAGGAGGAGGTCGGCGCGGACGACGTCGCCGACGTGGTCAGCGCGTGGACCGGGATCCCCGCCGGACGGCTCCTCGAAGGCGAGACCGGGAAGCTGCTGCGGATGGAGGAGGAACTCGGCAGGCGCGTGGTCGGCCAGCGCGAAGCCGTGACGGCCGTGGCCGACGCGGTGCGGCGCGCCCGTGCCGGGGTGGCCGATCCCGACCGCCCGACCGGGTCGTTCCTGTTCCTCGGCCCGACCGGGGTGGGCAAGACCGAGCTGGCCAAGGCACTGGCGGAGTTCCTGTTCGACGACGAACGCGCGATGACCCGCATCGACATGAGCGAGTACTCCGAGAAGCATTCGGTGGCCCGGCTCGTCGGCGCGCCGCCCGGATACGTCGGCTACGACCAGGGCGGCCAGCTGACCGAGGCGGTGCGGCGGCGCCCCTACTCGGTGGTGCTGCTGGACGAGGTGGAGAAGGCACATCCGGACGTGTTCGACGTGCTGTTGCAGGTGCTCGACGACGGCCGCCTCACCGACGGCCAGGGCCGCACGGTCGACTTCCGCAACACGATCCTCGTGCTGACGTCCAACCTCGGCTCGCAGGCCATCGCGGACGCGTCGCTCGACGAGCGGCAGCGCCGGGACGCGGTGCTCGCGGTCGTGCAACGGAGCTTCAAGCCCGAGTTCCTGAACCGGCTCGACGACATCGTGGTCTTCCACGCGCTCGACACGGAGCAGCTCACGTCGATCGTGGACATCCAGGTGGCACGGCTGGCCGCCCGGCTGGCTCAGCGGAGGCTGACCCTTGATGTCACCGACGGGGCCCGCGAATGGCTGGCGCTCAACGGCTTCGACCCGATCTACGGCGCCCGGCCGCTGCGGCGGCTGGTCCAGTCCGCGATCGGCGACCAGCTCGCGCGCAAGCTGCTCGCCGGGGAGATCCGTGACGGTGACACCGTGCGGGTCGACGTCGGCAGCCTCGACGCCGGCAACATGCTGACGGTGACCGCGGCCGGAGCGAACGCCGGAAAGTGACCCGCGTGCTCGGGTGAGGCGCCGCGCCTCACCCGAGTGGGGACCGCGACACGGCCCGCTGATCTTGGTCCAGCGGGCAGGAGCGATACCCTGGTGGCCGTGGGTATTCCGGCGTGGATCTGGTTCGTCGTCGCCGCCGTCGCCTTGGTGGCCGGTCTGGTCCTTCTTGGCGCCGACCGCGCCAGAGAAAGCTCGCGTAACCGCGAGCGAATGCGCTGGGCCGACCTGCGCGGATGGCAGTTCACCGAGGAGGACGAGCGGCTGGCCAAGCAGTGGTCCGCGGGCGCCCTCGGCTACTTCGGCGCCCAGACGGCGGTCAACGTCGTCGCGGGCTCAACGTTCACCTCCGACGGCCGTCGTCCGGTGTTCGTGTTCGACATCGAGGCCGACGGGCAGATTCCCGCGGTGGTCGTCGCGGTGCGCTGCAACCGGGTCCATCCGGTACTGGTCGAGTTGTGGCTGGCGAGCGTGCCGTTCCAGCGGACGGGCATGCCGGAGCTGCTCGGCCCGGTCGGGCAGCGTTACGCCTTCGCCGACGACCCCGAGGGCGCCCGCAAGGTGATCACCCAGGACCTGGTGGACGCCGCGGACGCGCTCGGCGGGGATGTGGGCGTGGCGTGGCTCGAAGGCGAGTGGGTGCTCGCCAGCGCGGCGCCCCAGGCCGGCCCGTCCCGGCTGGAACGGCTGCTGCGTGATCTCGGCGAGATCGCCGACATCGTGGATCCCTTCGACCAGGACGACCGGAACGCCGGCCAGGACTGGCAGGACGACAAGTCGGAGAAGCCCGCGCAATGAGGACGGCACTGATCACCGGATCCAGCGCGGGCCTGGGCGCGGCCTTCGCCCGGCGGCTCGCCGCGGAGGGCTACAACCTCGTTCTGGTCGCTCGCGGCAAGCAGCGCCTGGAGACACTCGCGGCCGAACTGGCCGACCGGCACGGCATCACCGCGACGGTGCTGCCCGCCGATCTCGCCACCGCGGACGGGCGCGCGATCGTGGCAGCGCGCCTGGCCGACGCCCCGGTCGATCTTCTGGTGAACAACGCCGGGCTCGGGCTGTCCGGGGAGTTCTGGGAGATCCCGCCCGAAGACCTGGAGCACCAACTCGACGTCAACGTGACGGCGGTACTCCTGCTCACCAGGGCGGCGTTGCCCGGCATGATCGAGCGAGGGTACGGCGACGTGATCAACGTGTCGAGCGTGGTCGGGTTCTTCTCCGGCCGAGGCTCGACCTACACGGCGAGCAAGAGCTGGGTCACGTCGTTCACCGAGGGCATCGCGACCGCACTGCCGCCAGGGGTGCGCATGATGGCGCTCTGCCCCGGTTTCATCAGGACCGAGTTCCACGATCGTGCCGGGCTGGACATTCCGGTACCGAAGCCGATGTGGCTCACGGCCGACCGCGTGGTCGCCGACGCGTTGACCGATCTGCGCCGTGGCAAGGTCATCTCCATTCCCAGCCTGGGCTACCAGGCACTCGTCACGCTGGGGACCCTGCTGCCGCGTTCCGTGGTGCGGGCACTGTCCCGCCGCACCGGCGGCCGCGGCCGCACCTGACCAGCCTTCCAGGCCTTTCCCGCGGAATGTAAGACTTTGGCCGTGTCGAAACCGGTGTTGGATCAAGCGGCGAAACTCGAACTGGCCAGGCTCGTCTCGGAGCTCTCGGTCGTGCACGGCAAGGTGACCCTCGCCTCCGGTCATGAAGCCGACTACTACATCGACCTGCGCCGGGCCACCCTCCACCATGCGGCGGCCCCGTTGATCGGCAAACTGCTGCGCCGCCTGACCGCCGACTGGGACTACGTCGCCGTCGGCGGGCTGACCCTCGGCGCGGACCCGGTCGCCACCGCGATGCTGCATTCCGCGGCGGCCGACGGGGTGGTGCTCGACGCCTTCGTGGTGCGCAAAACCGCCAAACAGCACGGATTGCAGCGCCGGATCGAAGGCATGGAGGTCGCGGGCCAGCGGGTACTGGCGGTGGAGGACACCTCGACCACGGGAGGCAGCGTGCTCACCGCCGTGGAAGCGCTGCGCGAAGCGGGAGCCACCGTGGCCGGCGTGGCGACGGTCGTCGATCGGGACACGGGCGCGCGAGAGGCGATCGAAGCGGAAGGACTTCCGTACCGGTATCTGCTCGATCTGGACGATCTCGGACTCACCGCACCCTGATCCGCGGCGGAAAAGCCCTTGTGCCAACCCGCGGCTGCCAAGATGACCACAGAGCGCGCCCCGCGCAAGGTCGCGGAGTGAGCAGCGTGACCTGGCCCGCGCCAGGTCACGCACTCCTCACAGTCTGGCAACCAAGTGGCCAACACCATCCCCGAAACGGTATCTACCTGCCTTTTCCCCGTTATTCGCTGGGAAAGGGGGGTACCTTCGAATGTGAAGGGGCTGTGAAAGGGGGCGTTTGGCATTGTCGACGGCGAGAGTTCTGGCAGATCTGACCGTGGGCCTACACATTCTTGCGCTGCTCTACATCGGGCTCGGGGGTTTCCTGGCGTGGCGCTGGCCCAAGAGCATCTTTGTCCACATCTTTTTCGCCGCCTGGGGCGTCGCGGTCAACGTCTTCCCCATCGACTGCCCGTTGACCGCTCTCGAGGACTATTTCCGCAGGCTGCAAGGCCTTGGGCCGCTTCCCGGTGGCTTCAACGCCTACTACATCTACGGCACCGTGTTCCCGCGCTCGTCACTTCCGCTGATCGCGGCCAGCGCGCTGACCATCCTGGTCTTCTCCTACCTCGGCGCCTACACCCGCTGGCGCCACCGTGACCACACACCGGTCCACCCGGTGCCCCACGTCTGATTCGCACCGGTGGGCGCGTTCCGCGACGGGCACTGAGCGACAATCCAAGAGTGCTATCGGAGGAAACCGGCCCCGTGGGACCGACTGAATGGACCGCGCGGGAAGAGGTCGGGGTCGGGCCGTGGAGTGGCGAGTGGCCCGCCGACGACCGCTACGACCCGGACCTGTTGGCGGGTGGTGACCGTCGCAACGTCATGGATGCCTACCGGTACTGGCGCCGCGAGGCCATCGTCGCCGACGTCGACCGGCGAAGGCACCCGTTCCACGTCGCGATCGAGAACTTCCAGCACGATCACAACATCGGAACCGTGGTCCGTACGGCGAACGCGTTCGCGGCGGCGGCCGTGCACATCGTGGGACGGCGGCGCTGGAACCGGCGTGGCGCGATGGTCACGGACCGCTACCAGCATCTCGAGCACCATCCCGATGTCGCTTCCCTCGCGAAATTCGCCACCGAGCGAGGCCTCTCGATCGTCGCGGTGGACAACACGCCCGGCGCGCAGCCGGTCGAAACGGCGGTGCTGCCCCGGGAGTGCGTGTTGCTGTTCGGACAGGAAGGCCCTGGTCTGTCCGAGGAGGCGCAGGCCTCGGCGTCCTTCGTGGTGTCGATCGCACAGTTCGGCACCACGCGGTCGATCAACGCCGGAGTGGCCGCCGGCATCGTGATGCACACGTGGATCCGGCACCACGCCGACCTCTCGTCGGCCTGGTGACCTCGGCCATGTACGCGGACTGGGCGGCGGCCGCCGAACAAGCGATCGTGACCCGGCATCTGCGGCGCGTCTGGGGGATTCCCGGCACCCTGCTGGGCCGTAGCGGCTGGCCGCCGACCCCCGATCAGCGACTGCACTGGCACTGGAACTACTGGTGGCAGGCGCACCTGCTGGACTGCCTGATCGACGCCCAGCTCCGCGCGCCCGAACCCGCCCGCGCCGGGGCGATCGAGGTGTTCCTCCGTTCCATCCGGCTCCGGAACTTCGGCCGGTGGTCCAACGCGTACTACGACGACATGGCCTGGCTCGGCCTCGCCGCGCAACGGGTCGGCGCGAACGCGCCGCTGACCGTCGTTTTGAGCGAACTGCGGTCGGCGTGGACCCCCGAGGGCAGCGGCGGGATCTGGTGGCGCAAGGGTGACCGGTTCAAGAACGCGCCGTCGAACGGCCCGGCGGCCATCCTGCACGCGCGGGTCGGCGAGCACGACCGGGCGCGAGAGTTGTTCGCCTGGATGGAAACCACGCTCGTCGACCCTGGCACCGGCCTGGTCTGGGATGGTCTGCGCGTGGACGACAACGAGCTCGTCAAGATGATTTATACCTACTGCCAAGGAGTTTTCCTCGGCGCCTGCCTCGAACTGTCCGAAATAGACAGTGCGGCGAGGACCGTGCGGGCGGTGGCAGGCCACTGTGCCCGCGACGGCGTGCTGCACGGCCAAGGCGGCGGGGACGGCGGTCTGTTCGCCGGCATTCTGGCCAGGTACCTCGCCCTGGCCGCCCGGAAACTGCCAAGCGGGCAGGAGGCCGACACGGCGCGGGCGCTCGTACTGGCCTCGGCCGAAGCGTGCTGGAACGGCGCCGCGGACGCACCGGGCGGTCCACTGTTCAGTCCGGAGTGGACAGAGCGTGCCCCGGCGAACCCGGCGGATCACCCGGCACGGGATCTCTCCGTTCAGGTGGGCGCCTGGCTTCTGTTCGAAGCGGCCGCCACTCTCGCGTGATCGGTTCTCAGCACCCGCAAGAAGCGCGGTGCATCAGGTGCGGTGGAAGGCGCAGGGTCGTCGTGGCCCGATCCGGATCGGCGATACGGGCCAGCAGAAGCTGAACGGCACGGCGTCCGATCTCCTCGATGGGCTGGGCCATCGTGGTCAACGGCGGCTCGACGAGGTCGGACCACTCGGCATCGTCGTAGCCGGCGACGGCGAGGTCGGTGCCGATGCGGAGGCCGCGCGAACGCGCCTCGTGCAGCACACCCACCATCATCGCGTCGTTCGCCACCACCAAACCGGTCGGCCGGTCGGGCAGGTTCAGCAACGCACGCAGTGCCTCGGCGCCCCCGTCACGGGTCGAATACCCGCACGCGACCAGTTCCTGGTTCCACGGCAGTCCGCCGCGACCGAGGCCGAGCCGGTAGCCGAGAATGCGTTCCTCACTGGTGGTAAGGCCCGCCGCACCGCTGACAAAGCCGATGCGGCGGTGTCCGAGCGAGGCCAGGTGTTCGGTCAGCGCCGAGGTCGACTGGATGTTCTCCACACCGACCTGGTCCACGTCGGTCCGGGTGGTCAGCCGGTCGAGCAACACGGTCGGCACGCCCAGCGAGACGAGTTCGGTGACGACCGCGCCGTCGCCGGGTGACGGCGTGAGAAGCACACCGTCGACGCGGCGCGAGCGCAGCGCACGGACCGTGTCCTGCTCGGTCGCCACGGTGTCGTGCGTGTCGGCGAGCAGCACGGTATATCCGGCCGACGCCGCCTCACGTTCGACCGCCTGCATCAACGTGGCGAAATAGGGGTTGGCCACCAGGGAGATCGCCAGTCCGATGGAGCGGGTGCCGCCGGTCACCAGCGAACGCGCGATCGCGTCGCCGGTGTAGCCGGTGGTCTCGATCGCGCGCAACACCGCGTCCCGCGTCGCCGGCGCCACGGCTCTGGTGCCGTTGACCACGTGCGAAACGGTGGTGATGGAGACCCCGGCGAGCTCGGCGATGTCCCGCTGGGTCGGTCTCGGCGACTGCACCGTCCACGTCCTCCTCGCAAGCGTTTGCGCAAACGCTTGCCGAAAATCATAAGCGGCTTTAGCGTCCGGGGCAGCACGAGTTGTGCGCCATCGCGGAATATTATGCAAAGGGGATGCTGCCGGTGGTGAAGTGCGTTCTCGCGGGTTTGTGCACGGTCGACATCGTGCAGCGAGTCGCCGAGTTGCCCGCGCCCGGCGAGAAGGTGGCGTCGCTTTCGATGGAGGTAGCGGCGGGCGGTCCCGCGACGAACGCGGCGGTGACCGTCGCGGCACTCGGCGGCTCCGCCGTCCTGGTGACCGCCCTCGGCTCTCACCCACTCGCTGATTTCGCCCGCGCCGACCTCGCGGCCTGCGGTGTCGAGGTCTACGACGTGACACCGGAATCCCCCGCACCTCCGGCACTTTCCGCGGTCGCCGTGCGAGAACGCGACGGGGAACGCACCGTCGTGTCCCGCAACGCCGGCGCTTTGCCGCCGTCGAGCCGCCTGTCGTTCCCGCGACATCACGACCTGGTGACCAGCGCGAGCGCGGTGCTGATCGACGGTCACCATCCGGACCTGGCTCTGGGAGCCGCGCGCAGGGCGCGAGAACGCGGAATCCCCGTTCTGCTCGACGCCGGAAGCTGGAAGCCGGTTCTGACGGAGCTGCTGCCCTTGGTGGACATCGCCGCGTGCTCCGCGCACTTCCGGGCTCCGAGCGAGAGCCTGAGGGAACGCGGCGTGCCGATCGTGATCACCACGGCCGGTGCCGACCCGGTGCGGTGGTGCACTCCGGAGAGCTCGGGCGAAGTCCCGGTGCCGGAGGTCGCGGCGCGGGACACCCTCGGCGCCGGCGATGTCTGGCACGGCGCGCTCGCCTACGGCGTCGGGCGCTTCGAACTACCGGAACTCATCCGGCTGGCCAACGAGGTGGCCGCGACCCGTGTCGAGCATGTGGGCCCGAGGTCGTGGCTCACGGCGGTGAAGAACAGCGGTGCGAGGCGCCAGATGGCAGAAGGGATGTCATGAGTTTCGACGAATTGCGGGACAGGGCCGAGGCGCTGGCCACGAACGGCAAGAGGGTCCTGCTCGGCATCGTGGGTTCCCCCGCGTCGGGCAAGACCACGCTCGCCCGCGGCCTCGCCGACGCGCTGGGGGAGCGAGCCGTCGTGGTCGGCATGGACGGATTCCACCTCGCACAGGTGGAGCTCCGGCGGCTGGACCGGGCTGAGCGCAAGGGCGCGCCCGACACGTTCGACGCGCACGGTTACGTCCATCTCCTGCGCAGGCTGAAAGAAGCCAAGGAGACGGTCTACGCCCCGGAATTCCGCCGCGAGATCGAAGAGCCCATCGCGGGAGCGGTCCCCGTTCCGCCGGAGATCCCCCTGGTCATCACCGAAGGCAACTACCTGTTACTGGACTCGGATCCGTGGCACGCGGTGCGCGGCCTGCTCGACGAGGCGTGGTTTCTCGCACCCGACGAGCACGACCGCATCGAACGGCTGGTCACGCGGCACCGGCGATACGGGCGATCGCTCGTCGAGGCTCGGACCCGAGCCCTGGGCACCGACCAGCGCAACGCCGACCTGATCGCGCGCACCATCGATCGCGCGGACCTGGTGCTGGACGACCTCCCACTGACGAATTTCGCCGTCTGACGCCTGTGGATATCTCCAGCCGGTGAGCGGTCCTCCGATCCGTCGAGGCCGAAAAGCGCAGCAGGTCAGCCGGGGATGCGAAGTTGTCCCCAAAATGTGGATGAATTGAAGAGTTGTCCACAGGTGCCGAGACTTTCGCTGGGTAGCCTGGCGCCCAGGGGCTACCACGGCACGCGCGACAGGCACCGCACTCAGAGTGATCAGAGGCACTGAGCGCGGTTCAAGCCCGCCGGCGTGTGAGGCAAAGAAAGGATCGGCCGGCCGAATATGTCGAAGCTGACGAGTGTGCATCATCTTGCACTCACCGTGACGGATGTGGACCGGAGCGTGCCCTGGTACGAGCGGGTACTGGAACTCAGGGAAATCGCCCGGCGCGAAGACCCCGAGAACGGGATTCGCAAGGTGCACCTGCGGGCTCCGGGAGACGCCTTCACGGTGGCCTTGGTCCAGCATCCCGACACCGAACGCGGCGGCTTCGACGAGCGGAGAACAGGGCTGGACCACGTGGCGTTCAAGGTCGACACCCACGCGGAACTCGCGGAGTGGGAACGACGACTGGCCGAGTACGGCGTGACCTACACCGCGGCGACCCCATCGCGCACCCTGCCGGACGCCGCCGTGGTGGTGTTCCGCGACCCCGACGGCATCCAGCTGGAAATCTGGGCCGATACCCACTCCTGAGCCCCGGCGCCACACGGACACCGGGGACCGGCGTCAGGCGGCGTTGACACTCGCCTCGGTGTCGGTGTCGATCGGACGGCGGATTTCCCGGCGGTAGCGGACGATCCCGTAGGCCGTGCCGAACACGAAGAACACCACCGAAACCCACAGAATCACGGTATTGACCCAGGGCAACGCGTTCAGCAGCCCGGCACCGTAGTAACCGACCAGAACCAGCGTCGGCACCCACAGCACGGCTCCGAGCGAGGTGGCCAGCAGGAAACGCCGGGGGTCCATCCGCGCGGCACCCGCGATCAGCGGGGCGAGCGTGCGTACCCACGGAATCCACCGCGCGGTCACGATGGCGAAGAAACCCCTGCGGTCCAGGAAGTTCCGTGCCCGATCGAGTTGCTCGCGATTGAGCACTCTCCCACCACGCCGTGCGATGACATGGATTCCGGTCTGCCGCCCGATGTAGTAGCCGAGTTGATTACCCGCGATCGCGACCACCAGCGCGGCCAGTGAGAGCAGCCACGCGTTCAGTTCCGTCTGGTGTGCCGCGAGGATCACCCCGGCCGCGAACAACAGCGAATCACCGGGCAGAAACAGGCCGATGATCAGCGCACATTCGACGAACACGAAGCTGAGCACGATCACCCACACCACTACCGGGGTAGCGGTGTGCAGCCAGTTCAGCCAGCCGACATCGACGCCTTCGGACGCGGCGGAAACGACACTCACGGGCCGAAGCCTACGTTGCGCCAGCCGGACATTGTCATCCGATCGGCCGAATTGCCGGATCCGTTACCCACGGTAGAGGGCCACTTCACGCGGTCAGCACCCTAGAACTGAGGTAGGGACTCGCCTTGTACCGCCTCGATATCCAGTTCGATCTTGACTGTGGAACCGACCGCGGCGATGCCTGCGCGGACCATCGCGTTGTAATTGATCGCGAAATCGTTGCGATGCAATTGGGTCTCCGCGTGGAACGCCGCCCTTACCCCGCCCCAAGGATCGGGCGAGTAGCCACCGTAGGTGAGCGCCAGTTCGACCGGCCGCCGCTCACCGTGGAGGGTCAGGTCTCCGGCCAGCGTCCAGGTGTCCGAGCCGCGCTGGTGCATCGCGGTGCTCTCGAAGGTGATCACCGGATACTCCTCGACGTCCAGGAAGTCGGCCGAGCGCAGGTGGTCGTCGCGCATCTTGATCCCGGTGTCGATGCCCGCGGCCTTGATCAGCGCCCGCACCGACGAACGCTCCACCGGCCTGCCGATGGTGATCCGGCCTTCGACATCGCTGAACCGCGCCTTGACGCTGGCGATGCCCAGGTGGCGCGCGGTGGCCACGACCGTCGAATGCATTGGGTCGATCGTCCACGGCCCCTCCGGCGGCAGCTCGATCGCGCCGGCGACCGGAGTCAGCACCACCACGCCGAGCGAGCCACCGCCGTCCGAACCGATCTGGGCCGTCCTGGCGACCGGCGAATATCCGGCGCTGGTGAACACCGCGGTGTAGAGGCCGGGGGGCAGTGGCTCGGTGGCCACCGCCCCCTTGTTGTCGGCCACCGCACGCGCGACCTGCTGGCCCTGCATGTCGGTCATGGTCAGCACGGCGTTGTCCACCGACCAGCCTTCGGCGGTCCGAACCTGCGCGATCAGCCCACTCATGTGTGGTCCGCCAGCTCGTCGAGCACCTGCTCGTAGCCAAGGCGCACATCGTGCGACGCCTCACCGCCGGTCAGCGAGACCCGGCTGGTGGCGGGCGGGTAACCGCTCGCCACGACCGTGTAGTCGCCCTCGGGCAGATCGCTCACCACGTAACGGCCCGCCGCGTCCGTGCGGGCCACCGCGGCCACATGGCCCTGGGAGTCGAGCACCGTGATCCGCGCGTCCGGCACCACTCTGTCTCCTTCGGTGCGAGCCGTCCCGCGCAGGGTGATCGCCGGGATGAGCTCGAGATCCTGGCTCAGCAAGCCGCTGTCCGGCAGGGTGAGCATGGTCGCCACCGGCCGCATGTTCTCGGCGCTGGCGACGAGCGTGTAGGTACCCGCGCCCATCCCGCTGAACGAGTATGCGCCGTCACTGTCGGTGATGGCGGCTCCGGTCACCTCGCCGTGCGCGTCGGTGAGGGTGACGGTCGCGCCGGGGAACGGCGTGCCGTGCCCGGTGACCCGGACCACCCCGGTCAGACCACCCGAACCGATGAGCGTGAGGTCGAGCTTCGCCGCGTCGTGCCCGACGACCACACTGGCCGCCTGCGGCTGATGTCCGTTCGCCGACACGATCAGCACATAGGTGCCCGCGCCCGGCGCGCCGATACGGTAGCCGCCGTCATCGCCTCCGATCGCCCGCGCCACCTGCCTGCCGTGCTGGTCGATCAAGGTCAGCGCGGCGGCGGGCACACCCCGGCCGTCCTGCCGCCGGATGTGCCCGGTGACCGGCAGGTCGCCCGCGCTCATGACCGGAAGCTCGGCGGAGCCGTTGGCCGCCGGCAAGGACGACACGGCCGCCTGCAACGCGCCGTGCCCGTTGTCGGACGCCTTCGCGTGCCGTCCGGCACCCGCGCCCACCAGAGCCGGTTCCGGCTGGGTCAGCGCTTCTTCCGCGTCCGCCCAGCGCTCGTTCTGCGCGACCTCGCCGGTGAGCGGGGACGTGCTGCCCTCGACCGGCGCGGGCGCCGAGACGGGACCGCCCTGCAGCGGGATCTCCTTCACGAACAGCAGCACCAGAGAGGCCAGCACGGCGACTCCGGCCGCGACGTAGAACACGCCGTGCATGGAGTTGGTGAACCCGGTCAGGATGGGGACCCGGACCCGGTCCGGCAACTGTTCGATCAGCGAGGTGTTGGACTGCAACGCGTTGAGCTGACCGCCGCTGAAGCCGGGGGGCAGCTTCCCGCCGAAAGCGTCGGAGATCTTGTTCGGCAACAGGTTGAACAGGATGGTCAGGAACACCGCGACCCCGAGCGTCCCGCCCATCTGCCGGAAGAACGTCGACGCGGCGGTGGACACGCCCATGTCGCTGCGCGGGCCCGCGTTCTGGGCCGCGATGGTCAGGCTCTGCATACACCCACCGAGACCGAAACCGATCACCAGCGAGTAGGTCAGCGGCTGCCACAGCGGGCTGTCGTAGTGGACCTGCGCGTACAGCGCGGCGCCGACCGCGATGATCAGCGTGCCGACCACCGGCAGGACCTTGTAGCGGCCCGTCCTCGCGGACAGCTGCCCGGAAATCTGCGAGCTGATCATGATGCCGAGCACCAGCGGAAGCATCAGCAGACCGGCTTCGGTCGGCGAATACCCGCGAACCACCTGGAAGTACTGCGGCACCATGGTGATGCCACCGAACATCGCCACACCGACGATCGCGGTGCCCACGATGGTGACGCTGAAGGTCGAATTCCGGAACAGCCGCAACGGCAACAGTGCTTCGTCCTTCATCACGTATTCGACGAAGATGAACAGCACCAGGCCGAAGGCCGCGATCGCGTAGCAGATCACCGCCTTGGTCGAACCCCAGCCCCAGGTGCGGCCCTGCTCCGCGACGAGGAGCAGCGGTACCACGCTGACCGCCAGCGAAATCGCGCCGAACCAGTCGACGCGGTGGTCGGACCGGCTACGGTGCGGCAGGTTGAGGACCCGGCCGACGACGAACAGCGCGATGATGCCGACCGGGACGTTGATCAGGAAGACCCAGCGCCAGCCCGCGATGCCACCCAGGCTGTCGACACCGGAGAAGAACCCGCCCAGCACCGGTCCCAGCACCGTCGCGGAGCCGAAGACGATCATGAAGTAGCCCTGGTAGCGCACCCGCTGCCGCGGCGGCACGATGTCACCGACGATGGTCAGCGCCAGCGACATCAGACCGCCGGCGCCGAGCCCTTGGAAGGCACGGAACGCGGCCAGTTCGTACATCGAGTTCGCGAAGGTGCACGCGGCCGACCCGATCACGAACAGCGTGATGGCGGTCAGATAGAACGGCTTGCGGCCGTAGATGTCCGACAGCTTGCCGTACAGCGGAGTCGAGATGGTGGCCGTGATCAGGTAGGCCGTGGTGGCCCAGGCCTGCTGGTCGAACCCGTGCAGGCTGTTGGCGATCCGGACGATGGCGACGCTGACGATGTTCTGGTCGAGCGCGGCCAGGAACATGCCCAGCAGCAGCCCGCTCATGATGGTCAGAATCTGCCGGTGTGACAACGAAAACGGACTCTCCCCGGTGTCGCCGCCCGGCGCGGCCACCGCGCCCCCTTGGGACACCGACGGTTGTCGGCTTGCACTCGTCATGTCTCAAGCCCCCTTGTTCTGTTCGCAAATTTGTGGAGTGTGTGCCTCGAGCCCGCTGTTGAGCCGGTCGAGAAGATCACTGAGGGTGCGCCGGTCGTCCTCCGGCCAGTCGGCCAGCACACCGGCCAGCCATTCGTTCCGATGCCGTCGGCTCTCCTCGAACACGCGAAGGCCCTCGGCGGTGGGCGCGAGCAGGCAGGCCCGCCCGTCCTCGGGGTCGGCCTGGCGTTCGACGAGCCCGTGCTGCACCAGCGCGCTGCTCTGCCTGCTGATCGTGGAGATCTCCGAGTGCAGCGACTCGGCGAGCTTGCTCGTGCGCTGTGGACCGTCGTGGATCAGGTGGAAGAGGATGGCGTAAGCGGCGCGTTCGACTCCGTTCGCGCCCTGCTTGGCCATCATCGACTTCGCCGTCTTGCCGACCAACCGCATGAAGCGCACGAGTTGCACGCCGAGCTCGTCGGCAAGGTCGAGTTCGGCCTTGTCGATACCCTCCTGACGGAGTGGAGACGCCATGCTGCACCCCCTTCCCAGAACTCTTACTTGGCGACTGCAACTAGTTGACTGACGCAAGGATGCCACCCGATTGATTGGTTGCGCCAGTCAATTACCTCGCTCTGTGTCACAAGACACTTTAGTTGCCAAAGGCAACTGGTTTCTCACGCCTGTGGTCACCGCTGGTCACCGTAGGCCCGGGGTACGACAATTCCCGGACATGACCGATGACGCCCTGCGCGAACTCCTCCGCACCCGCCCCTTCGGCGTGCTCGCGACCATCAAACGCGACGGCAGGCCACAGCTGTCCAACGTCAACCACTTCTACGACACCGGATCCGGCCGGATCCTGGTTTCCGTCACCGACGGCAGGGCCAAGACCCGCAACCTGCGGCGCGACCCGCGCGCGAGCTTCCACGTGAGCAGCGAGGACGGCTGGTCGTACGCGGTGGCCGAAGGGACCGCCGAACTGTCGGCGGTCGCCGGGGATCCGCACGACGACGCCGTGGAAGAACTCGTCGAACTGTACCGGAAGATCCGCGGAGAGCACCCCGACTGGGCGGACTACCGCGCCGCGATGGTTGCCGACCGGCGGCTGGTGCTCCGGCTCCACGTCGAACGGATCATCGGGGTCATCCAGTAGTCGACACCACATAACGGAAATAATTTTCCGCGATACGAATTTCGGCGTCTACCATGCCTCCATGGGCACCGAAGCACTGCTGGCCGAACTGCGCGAAGCGCTGGGCAAGGACGCCGTCCTCACCGATCCCGACATCACCCACGGTTACTCGCGGGACATGATGCCGCTGGCACCGGCGGGACGGCCTCTGGCGGTGGTGCTGCCCGCCGATGTCGAAGGCGTTCAAGCGACCGTGCGCGCCTGCGCCCAAGCGAAGGTGCCGATCGTGCCGCGCGGTGCCGGCAGCGGACTGTCGGGCGCGGCGAACGCGATCGACGGCTGCGTGATGCTGGTGACGACCAAACTCGACCGGATCCTGGAGATCGACCCGGCCAACCGGCTGGCCGTGGTGGAACCGGGCGTGGTCAACCTCGCCCTCAGGCAAGCCGTGGAGAGGGAAGGCCTGTTCTATCCACCCGACCCGTCCAGCTACGACTGGTGCACCATCGGCGGCAACCTGTCCACCAACGCGGGCGGGCTGTGCTGCGTGAAGTACGGCGTGACCACCGATTCCGTGCTGGGGTTGGAAGCAGTGCTCGCTGACGGCTCGCTGCTGAAGACCGGCCGCCGCACGGTCAAGGGAGTGGCGGGCTACGACCTGGCGAAGCTGTTCGTCGGCAGCGAAGGCACCCTAGGCGTGATCACGAAGGCCACCGTGGCGCTGCGACCTCTCCCGCAGGCACCCGGGACGCTGGTCGCCGGGTTCGCCACCACCGAGGCGGCCGGAGAGGCGGTCACGCGCGTGGTGCGGGAGGGCCTGGTTCCCTCGCTCATGGAGATCATGGACGCCACGTCGATCAAGGCGGCCGAGTCCTACCTCAACACCGACCTCGGTGCCGGCTCGGACTGCCAGGCCCTGCTGTTGTGCCAGTCGGACTCGGGCGGCGAGGCCGCGCAGCGGGAACTGGCGGCGCTGGAGAAGATCTGCCTCGAGTGCGGGTCGACCATGGCCTACGCCACCGACGACCTCGCCGAGGGAAAGATGCTCCTGGAGACCCGCCGGGTGGTGCTCACCGCGCTCGAACAGTACGGGATCTGGCTGACCGACGACGTGTGCGTGCCGCGCACCCGGATCGCCGAACTGATCGCGGAGTGCCGGCGGATCAGTGAGGAGACACGCCTGCGGATAGCCGTGGTGGGGCATGCCGGCGACGGCAACATGCATCCGACGATCGTCTACGCCCCCGACTCGGAAGACGAGTTCGCCCGGGCACGCCAGGCGTTCGACGACATCCTCGCGGTCACCATGGCACTCGGCGGCACGGTCACCGGCGAGCACGGAATCGGCAAGGTCAAACGTGAGTGGCTGGAACGGGAGATCGGGCCCGTCGGTCTGCGGGTGCACCGCCGGATCAAGCGGGCGCTCGACCCGGACAACCTGTTCAACCCGGGCTCGATGTTCTCGCGGTGATTCCTCGTCAGCGGTCGATGCGGGGAATCTGCTGGGTGGCGTCGGTGTCGATCCGCTGCGTGGTCTCGGCGTCCGATTCCGAATCCGGCCCGGCCGCGGTGCGGGCGCGCCGGTTGCGGTACCACTCGACGACGATCGGGAGCACCGAGACCAGGACGATCAAGATGAAGATCGCCTCGATGTTGTTCTTGATGAACGGGATGTTGCCCAGCACGTGCCCGAGCGCGGTGATGCCCGCGGCCCAGAGGATGCCGCCGATGACGGTGTAGGTGAAGTACTTCTTGGGATCCATCCGCCCGACGCCCGCGATCCAGGTGATGAAGGTGCGGACGAAGGGGACGAAACGGGCCAGCACGACCGCCTTCGGGCCGTGCTTTTCCAGGAAGGCGTGCGTCTTGTCGACGTACTCCCGTTTGAAGAAGCGGGAATCCGGGCGGCGGAACAGCGCCGGGCCCGCCTTGTAACCGATGAGGTAGCCCAGCGCGTTGCCCACCAGGGCGGCGACCGAAACCACGAGGCAGACCAGCCACAACGGTGCGTGGATCGAGCCCTGCGCGACGAAGAGCCCGGCGGTGAACAGCAACGAATCACCGGGCAGCACCGGGAAGACGCTGCTTTCGATGAAGATGACCAGGCACAGGCCGACGATCACGTAGGCGCCGAACTGGGTCAGCAGGTATTCGGGATTGAACCATTTCGGCATCAGAGCCAGTGTGGTCGTGGTCTCAGCGAGGATCACGTCAATAGACGGTACAGGCTCACCCTGTGTGGCTCCGGCACCCCGGTGCCCCGGTGCCCGGGCTCAGAGCAGGGTGATCAGTCCGATGACCGATCCGGTGGCCAGCCCGAGCAGGACGGCGAGCAACAGGACCCAGTACGCGGGAATCCGGTTCGCGACGGGGTTCCTGGAATCCGGGCGGGGCGTGCGCACCGTACGTGGTTCCGCGATCGCGGCGCGTTCCCGTTGGGGAGAGCCGGAAAGCGGCCCGTACCCCGGTTTCTCCGGCGCGGGCTCGGGCGCCGGCGAACTCCTCGCCTGCGCACGCAGGGCGTCAGCCAGCAACCGCTCGGGGTCCTGGGCCTCGGTCACGTCGACCAGAATAGCCAGGCCGGCACGCGCTTCTCGACGCACGCGGTCCCTTGGCACACCGGCGTCACCGAAACGAGGACGAAAACGCTGTCGGTGTCATGCTGATTTTTCCGCGATCTTGCGGGCGCGCTCGGTGGCCACCTTTGCAGCCGTGAGTTGACACAAGGGTGTCACGCCACCCATTCGCCGCGCCGGAGAACCCGGACGGGCCGCAGGTCCTCGTCCAGGACGACGAGGTCGGCGGCGAGCCCGGTGCGCAGCGAGCCGGTGCGATCGGCGATGCCGAGCAGTTCCGCCGGACGTCCGGAGGTCGCGCGCACCGCGTCGGGGATGCCGAGCCCGGCGGCGCGGACCAGGTTCCGGAACGCCACGTCCATGGTCAGCGTGCTGCCGGCCAGCGATCCGGTCTCGGCCACGGTCGCCACGCCGTCGCGTACGTCGACCTCCAGCCTGCCCAGGCGGTAGCGGCCGTCGGCGGCGTCGGTCGCGGACATCGCGTCGCTGATCAGTACCGTGCGCCCCCGCCCGACGTACTTGGCCGCCAGGCGCAACGCGGTCGGATGGACGTGGACGAGGTCGCAGATGAGTTCGATGGTGACCCGCTCGTCGTCCAGCAGCGCGCCGATGGGTCCCGGCTCGCGATGATGCAGCGGGCGCATTCCGTTGAACAGGTGGGTGCCCACCGTGGCACCCGCGTCGATCGCCGGGCGGATCTGCTCCTCGGTGCCGTCGGTGTGCCCGATCGCGGCGATCACCCCGGCCTCGACCAGTTGCCGGACCGCCCGCACCCCGCCGGTCAGTTCCGGGGCGAGGGTGACCATGCGGACCGCGCCGTGACCGGCGTGGAGCAGGGCGTCCACGGTGGCGGCGTCCGGTTCCCGCAGGAGAGCGGGATCGTGGGCGCCGCAGCGGGCCGCCGCGAGAAACGGGCCCTCCAGGTGGATTCCGGCCAGTTCGCCGTCTTCGACCAGTTCACGCAGCACCGCCTGCTGGTTGACCAGCGAGCGGATCGGCTCGGAGACCAGGCTCGCCAGCATGGTGGTGGTGCCGTGACGGCGGTGCGCCGTGATCGCGCGGATGATCTCCTTGGTCTCGGCGCTGGAGAACGATCCGCCGCCTCCGCCATGGCAGTGCGTGTCGATGAAGCCGGGGACGACGAGCGCACCGGCGAGGTCCAGCCGCTCGCCGGGGGGAGGTGTGCCCGTGCCGACCCCGGCTATCCGTCCCTGCGCCACGGCGAGCCAGCCACCGTCGACCAGTCCTTCGGGAAGCGCCAGCCTGCCATCGGTGAGCACGAGATCCGTCACGCGCTCAAGCATATATTGGTCTAAACCAAGCTGGCCCATCTTTCCCGGTACCTGGGCATAACCCACCCGTTAGGGTGAGTTTCTAGGTTGTCATGGCCTTCTGCAACGACTCCAGGGCGCGGCTGGCGGTGGACTTCACCGTGCCCTTGGAGATCCCGGCCACTTCGGAGATTTCGGCCTCCGACAATCCACCGTAGTACCTCAGCACCAGGACCTCACGCTGGCGCGGCGGCAGCTTGGACAGCGCACTGACCACCGCCTGATGCTCGCTGGAGAGCATGGCGAGGCTCTCCGCGGACCGTGCGTTGACCGCGTGCGGCGGCACGTACTCACGAGCGGTCTTGCGCCGCCGCAAGACGCTGCGAGAACCGTTGACCACCGCCGTACGCAGGTAGCCCACGGCCGCCTGCGCATCGCGTAGCTTGCCCCAGTTGCGATGCAGGCCGGTGAACGCCTCCTGCACCACGTCCTCCGCCGTGGCCAGCTCGTCCACCAGCAGGATCGCCAGCCGGACCAGGCGCATCCGGTGCGTCCGGTAGAGATCCTCCAGAGTGAGCGGCGCGGCCGGCGCCACCTGCTGGGATCCGTCGATCGTGCGCAGGTGCCCGAGTGTGCGCTCGACGCTGCGCTCCGCGCTGCCGTCAGGCATGTACTCCGTCCCGTCCTGTGTCTCTCCGACGCGGCTAGCGTATCGGTAGCGAGGTTGTCGTAGTTCCACACGGAGGTAAGACGTGCCCTGGTTCGTCGTCGAGACCAAGTATGTCCCGGAAAAGTACAAGGCAGTGCGGCCGGCGCACCGCGAGTATCTGCAGGCACTCGCGGATGAGGGCACGGTGGCGGTGGCCGGTCCGGTCGGCGAGGACATCGGCGGGCTCATCGTCTGTCAGGCCGAAAACGCCGAGGAACTTCAGAAGATCCTCGACGTCGACCCGTACCACCTCGAAGGCGCGCTCGCCGAGCGGACGGTGCGCGAGTTCAAGCCTGTGATTGGTTCCTGGGTGCCGTAGCGGCCCGCCCGGCTGGTCCGACGACCGCGGACTCGTGGGCGCCCCTGGCCGCGATGTCGTCGAGCGCGGCCTGGTCCATCCGCGGCATCTGCGTCCGTGAGCCCAATTCGACCAGCCGGGGCAGGAACGCGCGGAACAGTTTGAGAACCCCCACCCAGCGCGGCACGTGGATGGCCCTGGCCCGGCGCAGGATGCCGGCTTCGAGGTCGTCGAGCGCGACGTTCAACGGGTAGGTCCGGCCGAGCGGGCCGGGCGTCTTCGACCGCATCCGGCCGAAGACCGGGTGCGCGTCGGCGCTTTCCACCAGATCCGTGCGAATCCAGGTCGGATGCGCGACCCCGACCTTGACGCCCAGGTGCGCGACCTCCGCACGGAGGCTGTCGCAGAACGCCTCCACACCGGCCTTCGCGGCGGCATAGTTCGCCATACCCGGCGCATGGGCGATCGCGGCCAGCGACGAGATCGCGAGCAGGTAGCCCCTGCTCGCGACCACGTGCGGCAGCGCGACGCGGAAGGTCCGCCACACGCCGAGCAGGTCCACTTCGATGACCTTCTCGAAGGCTGCCGGGTCGATGGACCGGACGAAACCGGTGGTCGCGATTCCGGCGTTGGCCACCACGACGTCGATACCGCCGAAATGCTCGACGATCTCGGCGATCGCCTTCTCCAGGGCGGCCCAGTCGGTCACGTCGGCGGTCCACGACCGGCCACCGACCTTCTCCGCGACTTCCTTCTGCTGCTCGGCCTCCAGACCGACCAACGCCAGCCGCGCCCCGCGAGCGGCCAGTCGTTCGGCCAGCCCTGCCCCGATCCCGCGGGCGGCTCCGGTGATGAGGACGACTTTGCCGTTGAGGTCCTTGGTGGCCATACCGGCAACCTACAACAACTTACCGACAGTAGGCTACTGCCCAGTAGAGGTAATTGCTTCCCGCCGAACGGGTCATCGGGTGGACTCCGGGGCCGACGCGTCGTCCAGTGCGGCGAGTTCACCGTCGGCGAGCCGGAGTTCGACGGAGGCGAGAAGATCGGCGAGTTGCCCGACAGTGCGCGCGCTGGCGATCGGCGCGGTCACGGTCGGCCGCGCGGCCAGCCAGGCGAGCGCCACGGCGGCGGGCGAACTCCCGTGCGCCGCGGCGATTTCGTCCAGCGCCGCCAGCACCCGTTCGCCCCGCGCGTCGAGATAGGCGAGGGCGCCCGCGGCCCGCGGACCCTTCTCGTCCGCCTCGGCAGCGCGGTACTTGCCGGTCAGAAATCCCCTGGCCAGGCCGAAATAGGGCATCACGGACAATCCTTGCGCACGGACCAGGGGCGCCAATTCGGTCTCATAGTCGCGCTCCATCAGGTTGTAGTGCGGCTGCAACGCGACATACCGGGCGAAACCCTCGCGGTCGGCCACGGAAAGCGCTTTCGCCAGCCGTGCCGCCGTGTAGTTCGAGGCGCCGAGATAACGGACTTTCCCGGCGCGCACCAGTTCGTCGAAGGCGCCGAGGGTCTCCTCGAGCGGTACGTCGTCGAAGTCCCGGTGCGCGTAGTACAGGTCGATGTGGTCGGTCCGCAACCGGCGCAGGGAGTCCTCGGCGGCCTCCCTGATGTTCTTCGCGGACAAACCGGGATGCCGTTGCCACGAACCGACCTTCGTGGCGATCACCATGTCGTCACGGCGGCCGCGAGCGGCCAGCCAGTCACCGATGATCGTCTCCGAGTCGCCGCCGGAAAGTCCGTCCCGGCCTGCCATGTAGACATCCGCGGTGTCGACGAAGTTGCCGCCTGCCGCCGAATAGGCGTCCAGCACGGCGAACGAATCCTCCCGGTCCGCGGTCCAGCCGAAGACATTGCCTCCGAGGTTGAGCGGGTAGACGTCGAGATCGCTGTCACCGATTTGGGCCATGTCCCACGGTAACCGGAATGAACCGGATCACCGGCCGGGTTGAGACTGACATGACCATTTCACTCGGCAAACTCGGAATCTGGCAGCACACTTCCGGTCTCACCCCGGAACTCGCCGCGGAGGTGGAGAAACTCGGCTACGGCGCGATCTGGATCGGCGGTTCCCCCGAAGGCGGCCTCGGCATCGTGGACGAACTGCTCGACGCCACCGACCACATCGTCGTGGCCACCGGCATCGTCAACATGTGGAAGGACGACGCCGCCACGGTGGGCGCCTCCTATCACCGGATCGTGGCCAGGCATCCGGGCCGTTTCCTGCTCGGTGTCGGCATCGGGCACCCCGAGGCCACCAAGGAGTACAAGAAGCCCTACGACAAGATCGTCGACTACCTCGACCAACTCGACGAAGCCGGCGTGCCCACCGAAGACCGGGCCCTCGCCGCGCTCGGGCCCAAGGTGCTGAAACTCGCCGCGGAACGGACCGCGGGCGCGCACCCGTACCTCACCACACCTGAGCACACCCGCGAGGCCCGGAAGGTGCTCGGCGACGGCCCACTGCTCGCGCCCGAGCACAAGGTCCTCCTGGAAACCGACCCCGACCGCGCCAGGGAGATCGCCCGCGCCAAGGTCAGGTCCCCGTACCTGCAGGCGATCAACTACCTGAACAACTTCCGCCGGCTCGGCTTCACCGACGAGGATTTCGCCGACGGCGGCAGCCCGCGGCTGCTCGACGCCGTGGTGGCCTGGGGCACGCCCGAGGCGATCGGCGCCCGCATCGCCGAGCACCTCGACGCCGGCGCCGACCACGTCTGCGTCCAGGGACTCGGCGACGATCCGCTGGCGGCCTATCGCGCGGTGGCCGAAACCCTGCTTTCTTGATCTTTCACCGGAAACGGCGAAGTTCGGCCCTGGGCCGCGGCACTCTGACGCCGCGGCCGGCAAGCTCGTACGATTCAGACCAGGAAGGCGCCCACTTGTAGGAGGACCAGAAATGCCCATCGCCACCCCCGAGGTCTACGCCGAGATGATCGACCGGGCCAAGGGAGGCGAGTTCGCTTACCCGGCCATCAACGTGACCTCCTCCGAAACCCTGAACGCGGCACTGGCCGGCTTCGCCGAAGCCGAGAGCGACGGCATCGTCCAGGTGTCCACCGGCGGCGCGGAGTTCCTCTCCGGCACGCGGGTGAAGGACATGGTCACCGGGGCGACCGCGCTGGCCGAGTTCGCGCACGTGGTGGCCGAGAAGTACCCGGTCAACATCGCGCTGCACACCGACCACTGCCCGAAGAACAAGCTCGACGGGTTCGTCAGCCCGTTGCTGGACATTTCCCAGGAACGGGTGAAGCGCGGCCAGAACCCGCTTTTCCAGTCGCACATGTGGGACGGCTCGGCCATCGACCTGGACGAGAACCTCAAGATCGCCACGGACCTGCTGGAGCGGGCGGCTCAGGCCAAGATCATCCTCGAGGTCGAGATCGGCGTCGTCGGCGGCGAAGAGGACGGTGTCTCGAACGAGATCAACGAGAAGCTCTACACCGCCGAGGGTGACTTCCTGAAGACGGTGGAGGCGCTCGGCACCGGCGGCAAGGGCCGCTACCTGCTGGCGGCGACCTTCGGCAACGTGCACGGCGCGTACAAGCCCGGCGCGGTGAAGCTGCGTCCGGACGTGCTCAAGCGCGGCCAGGCCGTCGTCGCCGAGAAGCTCGGCCTCGGCCAGGACGCCAAGCCGTTCGACCTGGTCTTCCACGGCGGTTCCGGTTCCCTGCTGGAAGAGATCCACGAGGCGGTGGGCTACGGCGTGGTGAAGATGAACGTCGACACCGACACCCAGTACGCCTTCTCGCGTCCGATCGCGGACCACTTCTTCACCAACTACGACGGCGTGCTGAAGATCGACGGCGAGGTCGGCAACAAGAAGACCTACGACCCGCGCAGCTACCTCAAGAAGGCCGAGGTCTCGATGGCCAACCGGGTCGTCGAGGCGGCGCAGGCGCTCAAGTCCGCCGGGACGAAGATCAGCTGACCCTCGCGGGAGCGTGGTTTTGGAAGGAAGGGGCGTTTACTACGGACTATCCGTAGTAAACGCCCCTTCCTTCGTTTCCGGTCAGCGGTGAGGACCCTGCCGGCCGAGGGTTTCCACGGGGGTC
This sequence comes from Amycolatopsis pigmentata, assembly GCF_042684065.1. Lineage (NCBI taxonomy): Bacteria > Bacillati > Actinomycetota > Actinomycetes > Pseudonocardiales > Pseudonocardiaceae > Amycolatopsis > Amycolatopsis pigmentata. The sequence goes on from NZ_JBHUKR010000007.1 coordinate 638,596, forward strand.
GCGCCGGGGCGGGTCCACTGCGGAACGGGGCGGCTGGTCGGGCCCCAGGTGACGTTCCCGTCCGCGTCCGTACGCCAGTACCAACACGGAGGGCGCCCCTCGGGCCAGCCTTCGGGCTTGTCCTCCCATGCCTCGCCGCGACCGTAAGGCGTCATGTCGAGAAGACCGAACGACCCGGCGAACCGCTCGTTGCCACGGCCCGTCGTGGAATAGGTGAGGAACACGCGGTCGCCGTCGCGCAGGAAGCTGGTGAGGTGAGCCATGGCTCCGCCGACCGGCTCCTCCACGTCACGCACCGAATACCAGGGCTGGGTGTAGCCCATGAACTCGACGTACGCGGCCACCTCGTCCCACCGGCCCGTGGTCAGGATGGCGAACGAGACACCGCGCGCGTTGAGGTAGACGGCGTCCTTCAGGTGCCAGGCCAGGTTGGTACAGCCCTCGCACTGCCCCTGGTGGGGTGCGCCGTCGTACCACATGTGCTTGTAGACCAGGAGCTCGTCACGGCCCTGGAACAGGTTCAGGAACGGGACCGGGCCCGCCGGTCCGACGACCTCGACAGTCCCGTCGAACTCCACCATGGGCAGTCGGCGGCGGGCCGCGGCGATCGCGTCACCCTCGTGGGTGTGAGCCTTCTCCCGGACCAGGAGTTCGTCACGCGCGGCCTGCCAGGTGGCAAGGTCGACGACGGGCGGGCGGCCGGGCGGCGTGGTCGTCATGGTGTCCTCCGTGGTGTCTCGGGGCGGGCAGCGTCCTCCGTGGCCACCAGAACAGACCTGCGTCGCAGCCGGAACTCATCGCGGCGGACCACGTCGGATTGGCACGCGAGGTATCGGCCCGGCGTCACCGCGAGTGGGCGGCAAGGCCCCGGTTCGCGGATGCCGCGGCCATGGCTAGATTCGAGGTATGACCAACCTGCTCGAACCCGAGCCGACCCGGTTGCCCGAGCGCGCCGGCCCCGAGGCCGCGCTCGACGCCGGCACCGACCCCACCGAAGTCGCCGCCGAGCACCCGGATTTCAGTGAGGCGTGGGCCGCGCTGGCCGAGCGTGCGCTGGACGCGGGCGAGATCGTCGCCGCCTACGCCTATGCCCGCACCGGCTACCACCGCGGTCTCGACCAGCTCCGCCGCAACGGCTGGAAGGGCTTCGGCCCGGTGCCCTGGAGCCACCGGCCGAACCAGGGCTTCCTCCGCGCCCTCGCGGTGCTGGGCAAGGCCGCCGGCCGGATCGGCGAGACCGAGGAGTACGAGCGCTGCCGTACCTTCCTCGCCGACTCCGACCCGGAAGCGGCCGAGGCGACCGGCCTGACCTGAAGTCCAGGCGGGTCACTCCGCCAGTTGGGCGCAGTTGTCCGGTGCCTTCGCGCCGTGGAAACGCCCCTCCAGCCAGGAGAAGGCGAGCGGATAGGCGTTGACCGCGCCGCCGACGTGCGTGGGCACCGGCAAGGTGTCGAACTGCACGGTCGCGCCGAGCGAGCACCACGACCGCGCCATCTCACGCCCCTGGCCGTAGGGCACGATGTCGTCTGCGGCGCTGTGTGCGACCAGGACGGGCACGGTCGGTTTGATCGAGCCGATCAGCTGTTCGGCGACGACCGAGGCGAACGGCTCCTGCCCGAGGTAGGCGGTGATCGGACGGCCGTCCTTGGTCAGGTCCGCGGTTCGGGTGAAGGCGTGGGCGATGAGGCCGTCGCCGGTGCACTCGGTTTCGACCTGTTTGGCGGCCTGCTTACCGCGATCGTTGAGCAGGGCGGGTACGTCCAGGTCCGGGTAGGCGTAGTTCATGCTCGCGACCGCGAACAACAGGAACGCCGCCGCGTAGTGACCGTCGAGATTCTTCGCCACGGCGGCGAGATCGGCCGGTGGCGCTCCGGCGTACGCACCTTTCAAATCGAGTTCGGGAGCGTAGGCAGGCTGGAGTTCCGCCGCGGCCGCGGACGCGCCGCCACCCTGGGAGTAACCGGCGATGGCGACCGGGCCGTCACCGGGCAGCCCGTCCGCGGGCAGGCGCTGGGCCGCACGGACGGCGTCGAGCAGCGCGTACCCCTCGGCCTTCCGGTTGACGTAGGTGTGCAGGCCGGGCATGCCCAGGCCCTCGTAGTCGGTCACCACGACGCCGTAGCCACGGGCCAGCAGGCCGGCGATGAACGGACCCTCGTACTCGTTGCCCGCGGCGAGCGCCTTCGAAGGCGCGCACTGGTCCCCCATGCCCTGTGTGCCCGGGGCGTAGCCGACGACCGGCCGCGGGCCGGCGCCGGACCACGGCGCCGAAGGGGTGAGCACCGTGCCGGTCACCGCGACCGGGTCCCCGTGGGTGTCCGTGCTGCGGTACATGATGCGCTGCGCGCTCGCGGGCGCGGCCACGAGCCGCGCCGGGTCGAGGAAGAACCGGCTGGGTTCGTGACGGAGGACGTCGCCCGGGCGGGCGCCCGCCAGCGACGAAGGGGGATCGTAGAAACCGAACGCGGCAGCCGGTGCCGTACCGGCCAGCAGCGTGATCGTGATCATCATGGCGATGGCCACCGGCCGACGGTGCGATGTCCGCATAGCGCCCCCGTAATTTTCGACACCGTTGTCGGAAAACAGGATCAGTGAGGTGGTCGAAGATGTCAACGGCCGGTGGCCGCGGACCTGGGCGGCCGCGCAAACTCCCCGCCGCGGAACAGCGCGAGCGCGTGCTGAGCGCGGCATGCCAGGCCTTCGCGGCGCACGGCCGTCAGGGCACCACCATCGAGGAGATCGCCCGGCTGGCCGGCCTGACGCGACAGGCGGTGTACGAGCAGTTCGGTGACAAGAACGCGCTGTTCGACGAGGTCGTCGCCCACGTCGAGGACCTCGCCTACACCACCATCGCCGCGCAGGGCGCGGGCGACGCCGACCTCGGCCTGAAGCCCTGGGCCCGGCGGAACTTCGCCACCCTGTTCGCGTTCGTGGCCGAGCACCCCGAAGCGAAGCCGATCCTGGACGAGGCCGAACGCACCGGCAACCCGGCCTTGACCCGGCTCCGCGCCCGGCTCGCGGAGGTCTACACGAAGGCCAGCCGGCAACGATGGGTGGCGCACGGAATGGAACCGGGACGGGCCGACACCGCACTGGTCACGATGTACTTCGCGATGACCGAAGCTCTGGTGGGCCTGTCCTGGGACGGGCCGGCGCCGGACCGCGAAGCCCTCATCGACCTGCTGACCGAGTTCACCGTCGGCGGTGTGCTGCGGCTCCATCGCCAGTCGCCGGACGTGATCGCCCGCGTGCGGGGCCCTGTCGAATGAGCAAGGCGGATTTACTCGGCCGAACGGATCAGGCGCAGGTCCTCGGTGTGCCGGTACCAGGTCCAGCGCTCGACGGGCCGTGGATGCTCGACCCCGTCGTAACGAGGTCGAGCGGGGGCACAGCCGAGCTGGAAAGCCCGAGAAGTGACCGTTTCCCCGCTCTTGAACAGGCCCTTCCGTACTCGCACCGCGAGCCCGGCCACCGCGTCCGGCCACACCTCGATGGCGCGGGCGGCGCCACGAAGGGCCACGAAGTCGTCGCAGTAAGCCACCCCGCGAACCGGTCCGATAGTGCCCTTGGCCACAAGTACTCCGCCCGCGTCGTCACGCACGAGGGGCACCGGGTCCGGTTCGGCGGTGAGCGCGACTTCGAGCGCGCGAGCAGGATCCAGCGGCAGGCCCCAACGGCGCGCCACCTCGGAGCCCGCCACCGTGGGCACGAAGCCGACCGGCGTGCCGGCCAGTTTTTCCTTGCGCAGCAAGCGGACCACGACCGCGGCGAGATCGGCGTCGCTACCGGCGACGACCAGCGGGACATCGGGATGGGCCGACAACAGCGGGTCGATCTCGGCCTTGCCCGGCCGTGACGGCACTCGCTCGACGAGATCCGGAAGGCGCGGCAGCACGTCCGTCGCCCCGCACACGAGCACCAATCGCCGGGCCACATGCTCCTCCGTTACGCTCATGCATCGGCTTCACCTTAAAACGCCGAATACCTGGAGTTTCACATGCCGGCCATCGTGCTCATCGGGGCCCAGTGGGGTGACGAAGGCAAGGGCAAGGCCACCGACCTGCTCGGCGACCGCGTCCAGTGGGTCGTCCGCTATCAGGGTGGCAACAACGCCGGCCACACCGTCGTGCTGCCCACCGGGGAGAACTTCGCCCTGCACCTGATCCCGTCCGGGATCCTCACACCGGGGGTCACCAACGTGATCGGCAACGGGGTCGTGGTGGATCCCGGCGTGCTGCTCGACGAGCTCGACGGGCTGGAGAAGCGCGATGTGGACACCGGCGGCCTGCTGATCTCGGCCGACGCGCACTTGATCATGCCGTACCACGTGGCCATCGACAAAGTCACCGAGCGCTACCTGGGCAGCCGCAAGATCGGCACCACGGGCCGTGGCATCGGCCCGTGCTACCAGGACAAGGTGGCGCGGGTCGGCGTGCGCGTGCAGGACCTGCTCGACGAGAAGATCCTCCGGCAGAAGGTCGAGTCCGCGCTGGAGGTCAAGAACCAGATCCTGGTCAAGGTCTACAACCGCAAGGCCCTCGACGCCGGTCAGGTGGCCGACGAGGTGCTGGCCGCGGGTGAGAAGTTCGCCCACCGCATCGCCGACACGCGCCTTCAGCTCAACAAGGCGCTCGAACGCGGCGAAACCGTGCTCCTGGAGGGTTCACAGGGGACGCTCCTCGACGTGGACCACGGCACCTACCCCTTCGTGACGTCGTCGAACCCGACCTCCGGTGGGGCATGCGCGGGCTCGGGCATCGGGCCGGGCCGGATCACCAGCGTCCTGGGCATCCTCAAGGCGTACACCACCCGCGTGGGGTCCGGGCCGTTCCCGACCGAACTGCACGACGAGATGGGCGAACACCTGCGCAAGGCGGGCGGGGAGTTCGGTGTCACCACCGGGCGTTCCCGGCGCACCGGCTGGTTCGACGCGGTGATCGCGCGCTACGCGGCGCGCGTCAACGGCATCACCGACTACTTCCTGACCAAGCTCGACGTGCTGTCCGGACTGGAGAAGGTGCCGGTCTGCGTGGCCTACGAGGTCGACGGGTTCCGCACCGAGGACATGCCCATGACGCAGACCGACGTGCACCATGCCCTGCCCATCTACGAAGAGCTGCCGGGCTGGTGGGAAGACCTGTCCGAATGCCGGTCCTTCGACGAGCTGCCCGCCAACGCCAAGGCCTACGTCGAGCGCCTGGAGGAACTGTCCGGCGCGCGGATCTCGGCTGTCGGCGTCGGGCCCGGTCGCGAGCAGACCATCGTCCGGCACGACTTCGGGTAAGCGCGGTCGTCGGGCGGCTGGGGATCAGGAAGCGACCGGTTCGGGAAGGGGTTCCGCCGCCGGGGCAGCGGGCTTGCGGGGCAGCAGGAACGCCGGGACGAGGCAAAGCGCGGCGAGTGCGAGCGTCCACACGAACGTCCAGGCGAAGGCGTCACCGGCCGCTTCGGCCGCCGATTCGTGCGTGGCCGGATTCATCAGCAGCGCGCTGGCGGCGAGCTGGCCTTGGCTGGTGGGCACGCCGAACTTCCCGGCGAGCAGGCCGGCCAGCACGATCGAAGCGAACGCCGAGCCCACCGCGCCCGCCGTCTGCTGCACGATGTTCACCGTGGTGGAGGCGCGCGCCAGGGAGCGCTCGGTGAGCGTCTGGAGCGCGGCGGCGCTGATCGGCATCATCGTGGCCCCCATGCCGAGACCCATCACGAACAAACCGGCGAGCAGCAGCGGATACGCCGTATGGGCGCCGAGTCGGGTGAACACCGACGCGCCGGCGAGGATCAGCACCAGACCGGGCAGCACGACCTTGCCCGGCCCGATCCGGTCGGCCAGCCTGCCGCCGATCGGCATGGTCAGCATCGCGCCGATGCCCTGCGGTGCGAGCAGGAGCCCGGCTTTCAGCGCGGTTTCCCCACGCACCAGCAGGAAGTAGGTCGGCAGCACCAGCATCGCGCCCATGAAGGCGACCACGAACAGCGACAGCGTGATCATCGCGACGCGGAAAGTCTTGTCCCGGAACAGTTTCAGGTCCACGAGCGGGTTGGCGGTCCGGCCGGCGCGCACGACGAAGCCGATGATCAGCGCGAGGCCGCCCACGGTGGGCAGCCATACGCCGACCGAACCGACCCCACCCGCCTGCGGAAGCTTGGACAGACCGAAGATCAACAAGGCGAGTCCCGGCGACAGCATCAGCATGCCGGCGAAGTCGAACCGGTCGGCGGGACGCGGCTCGTCCCTGGGCAGCAGCCGCAGGCCGAGCAGGAACGCCACCGCGCCGATCGGCACGTTGATGTAGAAGATCCAGCGCCAGCTCACCGCGTCGACGAGGTACCCACCGAGGATCGGTCCGCAGATCGGACCGAGCAGCATCGGGACCCCCAGCACCGCCATCACCCGGCCGATCCGCCGCGGCCCGGCCGCCTTGGTCATGATCGTCATGCCCGCAGGCATGAGCATGCCGCCGCCGAGGCCCTGCACGACCCGGAACGCGATCAGCGACGGGAGACTCCAGGCCATTCCGGCGAGCATCGAGCCGAGGAGGAACAACCCGATGGAAAGCAGATAGAGCCGTTTCGTACCGAACCGGTCGCACGCCCAGCCGGTGACCGGGATGACGGTCGCGAGCGCCAGCAGGTAGCCGGTCACCACCCACTGGATGGTGTCGAACGACGTCTGGAACCGCAGGGTGAGCGCCTGCAGCGCGACGTTGACCACCGTCGAGTCCAGAATCGCCATGACCGCGCCGAGCACGACGACCGCGGCGACCTTCAGCACCGCGGCGTCGAGTCTGTCGGAACCCGCGGCGCGGGCGTCGATGTCAGCCATAAGGTCCGTCCTTGGTCACATGGGTACGCCGAAGCCAAAGAGCTCCGGCGCTGACGAACCCCCATGACTTTCACACCGAAGAATAATCAAACGGACATCCGCGGCCCACCGTTTTTCCCTAAGAGCGCACGGCGATGAGCGCGGTGTCCGCCTGGTCGGCGAAAAAGCCGTCGATCCCGGTGGCCAGGAACGCCGCTTCCTCGGCGAAGATGTTCCCCCACGCCCTCGGGTCGTCCGACGAGCGCAGGTTCGTGGGCAGGAAGGCGTTTTCGTTACGGAAGGTGTACGGCACGACCTTGAGGCCGGCGTCGTGCGCGTTCCGGACCAGCGAGGTCGGCGCGGTCAGGTTGCCGGCCTTGTCCAGTGGGATGATCTGCCCCTTCTCGGGGCCGAGATAGTCGGCGTAGGTGGAGATTTCCTTCAGGCCGGCCGGAGTGACCAGGTCGGCATAGGTCCGCGGATCGCCCTTGGCGACGAAGTCGGCGGGCGCCCCGGTCGCGGAAGTGAGTTGCAGCAGCGGTACTCGCACCATCCGCTTCAGCTCTTTGAGGTTGCCCACCTCGAAGGACTGGATGATCACCGGCGCGCCGGGGCGGTTCAGTCCGTTGCGCTCGAGGACGGCCGCCAGTTTCGGCTCGGTGGGCATGCCGATCGACGCGAAGTAGGTGGAGTGCTTGACCTCGGGATAGGTGCCGAGCGTGCGGTGCAGTTCCCGGCCCAGCCGACGGGTCAGGTCCAGCACCTCCTGGTAGGTGGCGATGGGCCAGCGCCCGTTGTAGATGGTGTTGTCCGGCCGGATGTCGGGAATGCGTTCGACCGCGCGCAACGTCTTCAGTTCGGCGAGGGTGAAGTCCTCGGTGAACCAGCCGGTCTCGCTTTTCCCGTCGACCACCTTCGTGGTCTTGCGATTCGCGAACTCGGGGTGCTTGGCCACGTCGGTGGTTCCGGTGATGTCGTTTTCGTGCCGGGCGACCAGCTGGCCGTCCTTGGTCGGTACGAGATCGACGTCGACCCAGTCCGCGCCCTGCCGGAAGGCGAGTTCGTAGGAGGCGAGCGTGTGCTCGGGCCGGTAGCCCGGAGCGCCCCGGTGGCCGACGACCACGGGCCCGTCACCACCGGTGTGCGTCTCCTCCGTGGCGGCACCGGGCGCGGCGGCGCCCAGCAGGGTCAGCCCGGTCAGCACAAGGACCCCCAGTTTCTTTCGCATCTGTGGCAACCTCCAGACAAGGGATGATCAAGACTCTTCCGGCAAAGCGCGGTCCGCGCCACCAACCCCTGGCGACCACTGTCTGAACACCCCACCACCCTCAACCGACACGCTTCGCGTGACAGTTACCCCCGCCCGTCGCCCACCACCACCCTCAACGGACACGCTTCGCGTGACAGTTACCCCCGCCCGTCGCCCACCACCACCCTCAACCGACACGCTTCGCGCGACAGTTACCCCCGCCCGTCGCCCACCACCACCCTCAACGGACACGCTTCGCGTGACAGTTACTCTCAAGGCGTGCGTGTCCTGGTTGTCGGGTCTGGTGCCCGTGAGCATGCCTTGGTCCTCGCGGCGTCGCACGACCCGGCGGTGACGGCGCTGGCCTGTGCCCCCGGTAACGCGGGCATCGCGTCGCTGGCCGAGCAGGCCGGGGTCGACGTGACCGACCCTGCCGCCATCGCGGCGCTGGCGGTGAGCTGGAAGGCCGATCTGGTCGTGATCGGCCCCGAGGTGCCGCTCGTCGCGGGCGCGGCGGACGCCGTGCGCGGGGCGGGCATCGCGTGCTTCGGGCCGTCGGCGGCGGCCGCGCGGATCGAGGGGTCGAAGGCCTTCGCCAAGGACGTGATGGCCGCCGCGAAGGTCGCCACCGCGCACAGCGAAGTCGTCGACAGCCCCGCCCGGCTCGACGCGGCGCTGGCCCGCTTCGGGCCCACCTGGGTGGTCAAGGACGACGGCCTGGCCGCCGGCAAGGGCGTGGTGGTTACGGGCGATCTCACGACGGCTCGCGCCCACGCGATGACCCTGCTCGAGAGCGGGCATCCCGTCCTGCTCGAGTCCTACCTCGCCGGGCCGGAAGTATCGTTGTTCTGTCTGGTGGACGGCCAAACGGTGGTACCGCTGATACCGGCGCAGGACTTCAAGCGCGTCGGCGACGGGGACACCGGGCCGAACACGGGCGGGATGGGCGCCTACGCGCCGCTGCCCTGGGCCCCGCCGGACCTCGCCGCCGACATCGTGGCCAACATCGTGCAGCCGGTCGTGGACGAACTCGCCGCCCGGGACACGCCCTTCTCCGGCCTGCTCTACGCCGGGCTCGTGCTGACCGAGGACGGGCCGCAGGTCATCGAGTTCAACTGCCGCTTCGGCGACCCGGAGACCCAGGTGGTGCTCGCGCTGCTGGCCACTCCGCTGGCCGGGCTGCTGCACGCCACCGCGACCGGGACGCTCGCCGACCACCCGCCGTTGGAATGGCATCCCGGGGCCGCGGTGACCGTGGTGATCGCCGCCGACGGCTACCCGGGCGTGCCGAGGACCGGCGACGTGATCACCGGGGCCGAGGCCACCGGGGTGCTGCACGCCGGAACCCGCCGCCGCGAGGACGGTGCGGTCGTCTCCCACGGCGGCCGGGTGTTGTCGGTGGTCGGCACCGGTCCCGATCTCGCGGGCGCACGCGAGGAGGCCTACCAGCGGGTGGCGAAGATCCATCTCGCCGGTTCACACCACCGGACGGACATCGCCGTCCGCGCGGTGGCCGGCGAAACGACCGTTCCCGGCACCTGAGCCAGGCTCCCGGACTGCTCGGTTTCCCCGCCAAAACCCGCCACGCGTTGGTAGCCTTTGCTCATCAGCCGGCTACCGTCCGTACCCGGGGGTTCGCAAGATGCCAGACAACGTCACGACCGTGAGGGCCTTGAGTACCGCCGTACCGGGAGTGCCGGGCATCGCGGACATCAAGGTCGAGCCGGGCAACCTGCTCCAAGTAGCCAAGATCATCAATGATCAGGCGGACGAACTGGACGACAGGCTCCGGGGCAAGCTCGCCGATCTGAGCATCGAACCGCCCGCCGACGACGTCGTCAGCACGACCGCCACCGAAGCGTGGAATCGTCTGGTCGCACGTGGCGAAGGCTCCTACGCCGTCCGGGTGCAGGCCTACGTGAAGAACCTGCGGGACCTCGCGGCCCAGCTCAGGGAGGCCGCGAAGCACTATCACACCGGTGACGAAGACAACGCCGCGGCGTTCGGGGACCGCGGTGCCGGCCGGATCTAACGCGGCCGGGATCGTGGCGGTCCTCGTGCTGCTCACCGGCTGCTCCACGGACGTCCCGGGCGCGGCGAAGCCGCTGCAACCCGCCGCGCCGCGGACGAGCCTGCCGACGCGGACGAAGGACCTTTCCCTGCGGGACACCGACCCGTGTCGCCTGCTCACCCCTGGCCAACTCGACGAACTCAAGGAGAACGGCGCACCACGCGAAGTCGCCCAGGACAACCGGCGCGACGGACCGACCTGCGCGTTCGATGTCGACGCCACGCCACCGACCTACACCTACTACCTCGAAACGATCACCGACGCCGACCTGGAGGACTGGCTCTCCGGCGGCCACCGGAAGACCGGCATGATCCAGCAGCCGGTGGAGGTGCCCGGTTATCCCGCGCTGGTGCGCCACGCACCGGACGCGGGTGGCGTGCTCGACTGCGAAACGCTGGTGGGCGTGGCGGACGGGCAGACGCTGCGCGCCGAGGTGGCCCCGGACGACCGGTCGACGGGCCAGGAGCGACTCTGCGAAATGTCCACGAATCTGGCGAAAATGGCCCTGCGGACGCTGGGAGCGACACCATGACGATGTTCGACAGCAGTCGCTACGACCTTCCCACGCTGGTCGGGAAGCTGCACGACCAGCGCTTCGACGGCTACGACGCCGGCCTGCTCGCCACCGAGGTGGAAAAGTTCCGTGCCGGGCCGGGCACCGCCAGCATGGGTACCGCGGTGGACGCGCTGAAGTCGGTGGTCACCTCACTGGCCACGACGGATGCCACGTTGCGGCGTCAGCTTTCCGATCTCGGTGTCACCTGGCAGAGCCGGGCGGGCGGCCAAGCCGGTGCCGTGCTGGCCGAGCAGGCCGGTTTCGCGGGGCAGGCCTACGACAACGTGACCAAGTCCGCCCAGCTGATCTTCGATCAGGGGGAAGCGTTCAACCGGACCAAGAACAAGCTGCCCGAGCCGGGGACTCTTCGTAAAGGCGAGGGTGGCTATACCTTCGCCGACACCGTGTTCAGCATGTTCGGCTTCGAGACCGACCATGCCGGTGAGGTGCGAGCGGGTGCCGAAGCGCGGGCGCAGGCGGTCGACGCGCTCAATTCCTATGCCCACGACACCGGTGACTACCTCGCCGCTTCACAGTCGGTACCGGCCCCGCAGAGCCTGGACACCGTTCCGCCGCCCGAGTCCGTTCCCTTGCCGGACACCGGCGCGGGCGGATCCGGACCGTCCATTCCGGACAGTGGACCGACGATCGCGGCGGGCGCGAAGGACGTGTGTCACGCTCCCCCCGCGGTCCCGGCGAGCCAGCCACACCGGACGGTGGTCCAGCCACCGCCCGCGGCGGTGGGGCCCGGCCCCGTGGTGGGTGGCGGCGGGCCGGGCGACCAGGGCGTGACCACCCCGAGTTCCTTCGAGCCCCCCGAACCCGGCTCGCCGTCCTCGCCGGTCACCGATGTGGTGCCGGGTGGCGGGTCCGGTCGTTTCCCCGTCGGCGACGGTCATCGGGAAGGCGGCGTCCCCGGCCGGGCCGTCCCCGGTGGCGGCACCACCGGACCGGTCGGGCCCGGTCTGGAAACCGCTTTCCCGGGTACGTCCGGTGGTCCGGGCAGTTCGGGAAGTGTGGTGGGCGGGCCAGGAGGGAATTCGGGGGAATCCGGCGCGAGGTCAGGCGCCGGATTCGCCGGTGGACGGGCCGGAGAAGGCCCGATGGGTAAGGGAAAGATGTTCGGCGCCGCCCCGTCGAGGCCGTCCACTGCTCCGAACCTCGGGCCAGGGCCCGGACTGACGAATGCTCCAGGCGGGGTCGGCGGCTTCGCGGACAGCGCGACGGCGATCGGCGCCGGTGCCGCCGGTGCCGCGACCAGTGGCGAATCCGAGCGCCGGCCTCGTGGTTTCGGGCGCGGTACCGCCGCCGAGCGCGGCCTGTCCGAGGAAGAGACTCATCGCCCCCGGCGGGCCGTGCCCCCGACACCGAGCCGTGAGCGGACGCGCGCCATCCTCGAACCCGCGGCGACGCAGGACGGCGAAGAGGACGCCGAGCACGTGCGCCGGTACGGGGTCGACGACAAGGACCTGTTCACCGACCCGCGCGACGTGGCGCCCGACCTGATCGGCGACCGGCCCATGCCGGACGACCGATGAGACCCCTCGCGTCAACCCGCGGCTGTCAGGGTGGCCACAGCGAAGTTGCGGAGGAACAGTGACCGGTACGGTGCTGTCCGCTCTCGAGTTCGATGTGTTGTGGGAGAACGAAAAACTCCCCCCGCCGCATCCGGCGCTGCGGGTGCCGAGCCCGGGCCGGACCCACACCGAGCGCCGGACGCTGGTCGCGCGGGCGTGGGAATCGCTCGGCGAGCGCGGTCTCGCCCGCGGTACACGCCCTGCCGGTGACCTCGTCGACCAGCTCAATCTGCTGGCCCGCCCGAAGGTTTCCATCGACACCTGGGTGTGGACCGACCGGGAGATCAAGGCGCTCGCGGTGAGCATCGGCAGGCAGGCGCTGCTCGCGGTGGTGGACAACGGAGAGGTGTGGCTGATCCCGGCCCGCGACACCTCCCTCCCGTCGTCGGCGGTGTCGGTGGCCGGTGAACTGCATGCGGGGGTCGGGCATTCGGTGAGCGTCCCGCACGACGTGCTGCGTGCGGCCGACGCCGACGCGAAGGGGGAGCCACAAGCACTGGTCACCGCGCTGAGCGATCGCGGTGTCGAGTTGTGGCAGGCACAGGAACTGGCCGGCATGCTCGTCGGCATGAGGGCACGGGGCCAGTTCGGCGTGGAACGGCTGGGCCGCGACGGCACCATGCACCGGGCGGGCCGGGTGATCGCGTTCTACGACACCGACGCCGGCCGGTACCTGGTTCAGGTGGATGGCGGCGACGGGCGGGACTGGGCCACCGTCGCGCCCGCCGACAACCAGCTTCTCGCCACCCGGATCTGGGAATTGCTGGACGAGGTGTGAGTAATAACCCTGGAACCGGGCCAGACCGGATAGCGTCTCACCCGCGGTGAGAAGCACCATGAGGGAAGCGAACCGACAAGGGGATGGTGAAGCGCGTGGTCGAGCATGATCCGGACTCGCTGGAGCATGTCGCCGGTCGGATCGAAGCCATTCACCGGCACTTTCTCGAATCGAAGGCCAAGATGACCGGTGTGGTCGGCGAAAACCCGTTCGGCGCCATCAGGCACCCGGACGAGCGGCCGGGCGAGCATCCGTCGGAGGGGATGGCCGACGCGCTCGGGTCCTACCGCGATGGCATGCACGGACAGTTCGACGCCGCCGCGAACCTGATGTTGTCCACGGGCGGGGCACTGCGTGAGATCGCGCGAGTGATGCGTGAGACGGACAACGCGGCCGGCGACAACATCGCCGACAAAGGCAGAAGCCTGCAGCAGTAGGGACGGGGGGAAACAGCGATGGTAGCCGCGCCGGGGATGCCGCCCGAGTGGGCGGAGGTCACCTCCAAGGCTCAGCAGGTGGAAAAGCTGAACCCGGGGGCGATCCAGGATGTCGCGGATCAGTTCGACCGCGCTTCGAAGGATTCCGCGGATCATGCGGCGGCACTGCGCAGCGCGACCGCGATACTGGGTGGCGGTACCTGGTCGGGCCCCGCGGCCGACGCCTTCTTCAACTACGTCAAGACGATCGGCGACGCGGGGCAGAAGGTCAACGAACACCTCGACCAGGTGTCCCGTGAGCTGACCGATCTCCAGGCCGGGCTGTCCGACATCAAGGGCAAGATCCAGACCATCCAGGACGACGCCAAGAAGCAGATCGACAGCGCGAACAGCCAGGCCGTCACGCGGGCGAACGCGGCGGAGGGCCAGGAACGCGCCGTGCACGCCGGCATGGAGGGCGCGGTCATGCCGAGCCCGACATCGTCGGAGATCATGGCGACGAACGCGAAGAACACGAGTGCCATCGCCTCCGGGGCGCGTGACCAGATCCAGGGGCTGCTGAACTCCGCGAACGACCACATCAACCGCGTCATGGGCCTGGTCAAGCAGGACGTCGAGGGCGGTTACTCGACGGTGAAGCCACTCGGCACGGCGCCCGCGGTCGCGTCGAGCACCGGTGGTGCCACCTCCGGCGGTCACCACTCCTACTACAGCGGCGGCGGGGGCGGAGGCGGCGGTGACGGCAGCCTCGACGTGGGCGGAAGCGGTGGTCCCCCGGCGACACAGCCACCGGGAAACGTCCAGCAGTGGATCGAAGAGGCCATCAAGGAGTTGCAGGCCGCGGGCGTGCCGGTGACCGACGCCGACGTCAAGAACATCTGGGCGATCATCCAGCACGAGTCCGGCGGCAACCCCAACTCGATCAACCTGTGGGATTCCAATGCCAAGGCGGGGCACCCGTCGAAGGGCCTGATGCAGTGCATCGACTCGACGTTCAACTCCTACAAGCTGCCCGGCCACAACGACATCTACAACCCGGTGGACAACATCATCGCGGGTGTCCGCTACACGATGAGCCGGTACGGCAGCATCGCGAACACGCCGGGCATCCAGGCGATGGCCCACGGCGGCGGCTACGTCGGTTACTAGGGAAAGGCGTCTCACAACCCTGGGTGCGAGGGCTCGCCCTAACCTGAGGGAATGGTCGACATGGCGGCATTCCCTCCCCCTGCCCGGCGCGCCGACGTTCCGCCGTTCCACGTCATGGACGTACTTTCGGCGGCGCAGGCGCGGCAACGCACCCACGGTGACGTGATCTCGCTGGCCGCCGGTCAGCCGACCGATGGGGCGCCCGAGCCGGTCCGCGAGGCCGCCGAACGCGCGCTTCGTGACCGGAACCTCGGCTACACCGTCCAGCTCGGCATTCCCGAGTTACGCGAGGCCATCGCCGGCCACTATCGCCGCCGCTACGCGCTCGACGTAAGCCCCGACGACGTCATCGTGACCACCGGGTCCTCGGGTGGATTCCTGCTGTCCTTCCTCGCCGCGTTCGATGCCGGCGACCGGGTCGCGATGGCCCGCCCCGGCTACCCGGCCTACCGGAACCTGTTGTCCACGCTCGGTTGCGAGGTCGTCGAGTTCCCCGCGAGGTACCAGCCGACCGTGGATCTTCTCGAGGAACTCGGGCCGATCTCCGGTCTGGTCGTCGCCAGCCCCGCGAACCCGACCGGCACCGTGCTTCCCGCCGCCGAACTCGCCGCGATCGCGGGCTGGTGCGCGGCGCGAGGTGTTCGGTTGATCAGTGACGAGATCTATCACGGCATCTCCTACGGCGCGGAGACCGCCTGCGCCTGGACCAGTTCACGCGATTCCATCGTCCTCGGCTCGTTTTCGAAGTACTTCGCGATGACCGGGTGGCGGCTCGGCTGGATGCTGGTGCCACGGCGACTGCACCGGGCGGTGGACGTGCTGACCGGCAACCTCAACATCTGCGCTCCCGCGATCGCCCAGTACGCCGCGGTCGCCGCGTTCGAACCGTCCTCCTACGCCGAACTCGACGGCCACGTGGCGCGCTACCGCGACAACCGCGACCTCCTGCTCGACGGCCTCCGCGGCATCGGCCTCGACCGGGTGGCGCCGGTCGACGGCGCCTTCTACGCCTACACCGACGTGTCGGCCCACACCACGGAGAGTCTGAGCTGGTGCCAGCGGCTGCTCGCCGACACCGGGCTCGCCATCACCCCCGGCATCGACTTCGACCGCGTCGACGGCGGCAAGCACGTACGGTTTTCGTTCGCGGGCTCGGCCGAGGAACTGACCGAGGGCGTCAAACGACTCGCGAACTGGCTGTGACCGACCGTGGCGGAACCGCGCTACTCCTGAGGCGCTTGGCGGCCCTACGACGCGCTTAGCTCCGCTGGAGTAGGTCCTCAGGAGGTAAAGGCCCACTCCAGCGGAAGACGTACTTCTTTTGTGTGGTCCCCGACCGGTTGGCAACGATCGTCACGTCTGGAGGTGATGTGATGCTGAAGAGGGTCCATGATGAGAGCCGAGGAGGTGGGCCGACATGGAACTCGATGTCTACGTTCACGGCGAAATCGACACAATGGATGCCAGCCGCGTATTGGCGGGGCTGCATCATCTCGTCGATCTCGTAAAGGCTCTTGGTGGCGGGCCAGTTCAGTTCACCCACCTCCGGGAGGGCAGTGTCGACACAGGTCTTCGGCCTCTTCGTTCGTCTGACGACACGGACGCCGCGTTCCGACGCGTTCTCACCGGCCTTCGGGAAGCCGAGCGTGTGCCGTCCGTTCCGAATGGATGGGGTGACTCCGCGGTACAAGACGGCCGCGGCGTATCGGACAACCTGGGCACTTTCACCGATGCCGGCGTCGAACTGATCCTGCGTGACGGCGCCCTTGTCGTCGACCGGGTTCGTGTTACGAACGCAGCGCGCGACCACCTCAAACAGGCGACGGAGTCCAGGCGGATCGCTATCGGGTCCGTCATCGGGCGCCTCGACTCCCTGAGTTTGCATGACCGTCGAGAGGCACGCCTCTGGCCGGACGGGGGTGGGTCCTCAGTCACGATCCGCTTCTCGCAAGCGCAGGTCGACGAGGTGCGCCAAGAGGTGGGCCGTCGAGTCGAAGCTCGCGGCAAACTTGTCCGTGACTACCGAGGACGACCCGTTTCCGTGGAACTCCGAGTACTGACCCGGCTCAAGACGCGAGATGAATCGCCCCGCCTGGGCACGGGCGCCGGTGTCGCCCCCGACGCACTGGCGTCCACGGTGAAGGCATACCTGGGGGACGTGCGTGGCACGGCCTGACAGTTACGACATAGCGGTATGACCCTGGCGACGCCATCCACATCGCCAGCGCTGTCGAAGCCGGAGCGGATGTTCTTTTCACCCTCGACAAGGATGACTTCCCGATCGGATCGCGGGTCGCGGACGTGTGGGTCGATCGGCCTTACCTACCGGGTGGCCCCACCTTGTTCGACGACGAGTAATCGGGCATCCACCGCCCTGACGGACTACAAGATCCAGAGCGAGCACCCGGTATGGCCTGATGAAGCGCGGTGCCCACCCATCCGGAGGAACCCTGAGTTGTCCCTGAACGTTGGTCGGAGTGCGAGCGTTCCCGGCTCCTTCCGTGGGAGCCTGGCTGTGAGCGGGTCCGGATGACCCACAGGGAAAGGCGGAGGGATGCCATGTTCTGGAAGATCGTGGGGGCGCTGATCATCGCTTGGGTGGCGTTCATGGTGATCGGGTCGGTGATCGGGTTCCTGTTCAAGGCCGTGCTGGTGATCGCGGTGATCGGCGCCGTGGGCTTCCTCGGGGCGGCGGCCTACGGGGCGATCAAGGGCGGCAAGAGCCGCAAGCAGATTCCCTAACCTGCCGAACGCGCCGCCTCGGCACCGCGCCACACGTGGGCGCGCAGGCCGACCGCCCGCGCGCCGTCCACATTGGACTGCCGGTCGTCGAAGAACAGGCAGTCCTCGGCCGCGGCGTCCAGGCGGGAGAGCAGCCGGCGGAAGATCTCCGGATCCGGCTTGGCGACGCCGATGTCGCCGGAGAACAGCCGCACCCGGAAGTAACCCGCCCAGTCCTGCTTTTCGGCGAAGCGCGCGAACGAGGCCGGCGCGTTGGACAACAGCGCCAGCGCGGTACCGGCCTCGTCCAGGGCGGCGAGCAGTTCCAGCGATGTCGGCTCGATCCTCGACCAGCCCGCGATGTCGATCTCGGTCAACGTGTCCGAAGTGGACTTGTCGACATCGACTCCGAGCCCCTTGCCGATGGCCCGCCAGTAGTCGAGATCGGACGCGCCGCGATCGTAGGAGTCCCGCTGGGCCCAGTAGTGCGGTTCGAAGTCGGCGGCGGCCACTCCCAGCGTGGCGGCCAGCTCCGGCAGGGCGTTCGTCCGCCCGCAGATGACCTCGCCGTAGTCGAAGACCACCCAGTTCGTCACGGATGTCCCCCGGCCTTGATCCGCATCAGCGCCTCGTCGATGTCGTCGACGGAAAGGTCCCGGTGCGCGACGAACCGGACCCGGGTGCCCGTCGACATCGCCAGCACGCCGATCGCGGTGAGGGACTCGAGGGTCACCGAAATGTCGGCGACCCTGGCCACCACGATGTTGGTCTCCGGGGTGTCGACCTCCCAGCCGAGATCGGCCAGCCCGGCGGCCAGCCTCCGCGCCTTCTCGTGGTCCCCTTCCAGGTCGCCGATGCGGTCGAGCGCCACCAGCGCCGCGGCGGCGAGAACCCCGCCCTGGCGCACGCCGCCTCCGAGCATCTGGCGCATCCGCCGCGCTCGCTCGACGAACGTGACGTTTCCCGCGACGACGGAGCCGACCGGCGCGCCCAGCCCCTTGCTGAAGCACGCCGACACGCTGTCGACCCCCACGGTCAACGCGGCCGGCGGCAGGCCGAGAGCGACGGCGGCGTGCCACAGCCGGGCCCCGTCAAGGTGCACGCGCAGGCCCGCCCGCCGGGCGGTGGCCAGCAGTTGAGCGTGCTCATGGGGCGGGATGATCGCTCCGCCCGCCGCGTTGTGCGTGTTCTCCAGGCACAACAGCGCGGTCCGCAACAAGTAGTACGGGACGTTGCGGGGGCCGATGGCCTTGGCGAGGGTTTCCACCTTGGGACGGCCGGGCCCGGCGTCGTGCTCCAAGGCGTAAGGCATCCCGCCGGCGAGCCAGGCCGCCGAGCCCAGTTCGCTGTTGAGCACGTGCGCGTCCTTCGGCGCCAGGAACCGGTCACCGCGCTCGAGGTGCAGGCTCAACGCGATGACGTTGGCCATGGTCCCGCTGGGCGTCCACAGCGCGGCGGGCATGCCGAGCACGGTCGCCGCGCGCTCCTCGAGGGCACGGATGGTGGGATCACCGTCGAGCACGTTGTCCCCGACCTCCGCCGACGCCATCGCTCTGCGCATCGCTTCATCCGGTCGCGTGACGGTGTCGGAGCGAAAGTCGAGTGGTGAAACGCCGGTGAAGGTCACGGTTAGATCACATCACACCCGTTAGTTGATCTACAAGAAGGTATGCAACCGTAAGTGGGTCGGTTTCCGTCTTCATCACGAGACGCCCGGGAGGCCGGTGAACGAGCGCGACGAACAGGAGTTCGCGGAGTACTTCGCTGCCAAGCGAGACTTCGTGCGCCGGACCGCGTTCCTGCTCTGCGGGGACTGGCACCGCGCCGACGACCTCGCCCAGGTGGCGTTCGTCACACTGCACCGGCGGTGGCACCGGATCCGTGACCGTGCGGCCACCGACGCCTACCTCCGGAAGACCCTCGTCAGGGCGTCAATTGACGAGTCTAGGCGCCCTTGGCGGAGAGAGCGGCAGGTGGAGCGGCTTCCGGAACCCGAAACCCGCGACGACCCGGTCGACGATCGGGTCGCCACCCGCACCGATCTGATCAACGGGTTGCGCCAGGTACCGCCGAAACAGCGCGCGGTACTGGTCCTGCGTTATTTCGCGGGACTCGACGTCGCGGCCGTGGCCAACGCCCTCGGTTGCAGCGAAGGAAACGTGAAGAGCCAGACCTCCCGTGGCCTGGCCACACTGCGGAACGCGCTGGGGGCGGAGGTGGAGACCCATGGATGAGCGAGAGCTGGGCACGTTGTTCCGGGAGGCGCCGGGCGAGCCGCCCCCACCCACGTTCGACCTCACGGACGTCACCACGGCGTCCGCCCGGGCCACCGCTCGCCGCCGTTCGGCGCTGATCCTGGCGGCCGGCTGTGTCGTCCTGGTACTTGTGGGTCTCGGGCTGACCCGTTTCGGTTTCACCGGCACCACCACCTCGGGCGCACCGCAGGTGACGACCGGCGGACCACCGGCGGGGCGGCCCGCACCTCCCTCCGACGCCTCCACCCCGTCGCCCTTGCAGGGAAGCGGCGGTACCGGGGAGGCCGGCCCTCGGGCCGAAGGCACCTCAGGGTGCGAAAAGGTGGACCGGGAGCTCGCCACCGCCCTCGCCGGCGAGCTTCCGGTCACCGGTGCGGTGGACGCCTCTCCCGATCCCGCCTGTCCGGCCGGGGCGCGCTCCGCGGGATTCCGGATCAGCGACGGAGACCGAAGAGGGTTTCTCTCGGTGACGCTGGTGCCGTCGGGCGCCGTTCCTCCGCCGGCCGCCGGGGTGGCGTCGATAAGGAAAGAGACGCCGAGCGGGGCGACCCTGGTGGTTTCCAGCGCGCCGGACCCGGGCAGCGCGCCACCATGGGAGAACCACCTGGAGTCGATCGTGCGCGATCTGGCCCCGCGCTTTTGAACGCCGAGCCCGAATCCGATCGCGCGCCCCGGGTACCCAGCCTCTAGATTCGGATCATGACAGCGGCGAGCACGCCCAAGGGTGAGCGCAGACGCGCGGCCCTGATCGAAGCGGCTTCGGAGCTGCTGCTCGAAGGCGGTTTCGATGCCGTGCGGCACCGCGCCGTGGCCGAGCGGGCGGGGCTGCCGCTGGCGTCCACGACCTACTACTTCGATTCGCTCGAAGACCTGATCAGTGCCGCGATGGAGCACAGTGGCCGGGTCGAACTCGATCGTGGCCGGGCCGCGCTGGCCGGACTCGGTACCGAGCACCGCGATGCCGACGCGCTCATCGAGCTCGTGCTCGACCAGCTTCTCGGCGAAGAGGCCGGTCTCGAAGTGCTCCTGCTGCGCTACGAACGTTTCGTCACCACCGGGCGGAGGCCCTACCTCCGGCCGCTCATGCGCACGATGCAGGCCGAATTCCAGGAACTGCTGACCGAAATTTTCACCCGTTCGGGTTTTCCGATCGACCAGAAACGGTTGCAGCAGCTCATCGCGCTGGTCGATGGCGCGGTGGTGAACGCGCTGATCGAAGTGGATCCGGACCCCCGCGCCGCGGCCCGGGCCATGCTGCGCGACGCACTGCGGTAGCACCCCCGGCACCCCGTACCGAGCCGTTTAGGCTGTGTTTCTCCGTGCGCGCGCCCCTTCTCACCTCGAGCGAAAACACGGACTTCAAGACATCTAGGCTGGGGCCGTGACCTCCATTCCCAATGTCCTCGCCTCGCGTTATGCCTCCGACGAGCTGGTGTCGATCTGGTCGCCGGAGCGGAAGGTGGTCCTCGAACGCGAGTTGTGGATCGCGGTGCTGCAGGCGCAGGCCGAACTCGGTGTCGGGGTCGATGAGGACGTGATCAAGGACTACGAGCGGGTCGCCGATCAGGTGGACCTCGCCTCGATCGCCGCCCGCGAGCGAGTGACCAGGCACGACGTCAAGGCCCGGATCGAGGAGTTCAACGCGCTGGCCGGGCACGAGCACGTGCACAAGGGCATGACCTCGCGCGATCTCACCGAAAACGTCGAGCAGTTGCAGATCCGGCGTTCACTGGACCTGGTCCGCGGCCGGGTGGCGGCCGTACTGGCGCAGCTCGCGTCCCTGGCGGTGGAGCATGCGGATCTGGTCATGGCGGGTCGTTCCCACAACGTCGCGGCGCAGGCGACCACCCTCGGCAAACGGTTCGCCACGGCGGCCGATGAGCTGCTGGTCGCGTTCGAACGTCTTGATGACCTCATCGCGCGCTACCCGATGCGTGGCATCAAGGGGCCGGTCGGCACCGCCCAGGACATGCTCGACCTGCTCGGCGGCGAATCCGCGCTCGACGAGCTGGAACGCCGGATCGCGGACCATCTCGGGTTCGGCCGGACGTTCACCAGCGTCGGCCAGGTCTATCCCCGGTCTCTGGACTTCGACGTCGTGTCGGCGCTCGTCCAACTCGCCGCGGCGCCGTCGAGCCTGGCGAAGACCATCCGGTTGATGGCCGGGCACGAACTCGTCACCGAGGGGTTCAAACCGGGCCAGGTCGGTTCCTCGGCCATGCCGCACAAGATGAACACCCGTTCGTGCGAGCGGGTCAACGGGCTTGCCGTGGTGCTCCGCGGTTACCTGTCGATGACCGGCGAGCTGGCCGGCGACCAGTGGAACGAGGGCGACGTGTCCGACTCCGTGGTCCGCCGCGTGGCGCTTCCCGACGCGTTCTTCGCGTTGGACGGATTGCTGGAGACCTTCCTCACCGTACTCGGCGAGTTCGGCGCGTTCCCGGCCGTGGTGGCGCGCGAACTGGCCCGATACCTGCCGTTCTTGGCCACCACGAAGGTGCTCATGGCGGCGGTGCGCGCGGGCGTCGGCCGCGAGACCGCGCACGAGGCGATCAAGGAGAACGCGGTCGCGGTCGCGCTGGCCATGCGCGAGGAGGGGGCCCACAACGACCTGCTCGACCGCCTCGCCGCCGACGACCGCCTGCCCCTCACGCGTGAGGATCTCGACCGCCTCCTCGCCGACCGGCTCTCCTTCACCGGCGTCGCGGCGGCCCAGATCGTCTCCGTGGTCCAACGGATCGAAGGCGTGCTCGCCCGCTTCCCCGAAGCCACCGACTACACCCCGGCGCCGATCCTCTAGGACACGCGCACCGAGACGTGCCCTCGGTAGCGCCCGCTGACGAGGTCGACCAGAGCTTGCGGCACGGCGTCGAGTCCGCCCTCCACGGCGGTGTGCGGGTAGACCATGCCCTCGGCGAGCCACCCGGCGAACAGCGCGGGCCACTCGCCCAGCACGTGCGGCGCGTAGGCCAGGGCGTAGGCCCGGACGGTCAGGCGCTTCATGATCGCGGTCTGGGTGTCGAGGCGCGGCCAGGGTGCGCCCGCCTGCTGGGTCGACAGCGCGCCGCCCACGGCGATGCGGGCGCCGGCCGCCGCGACGGCGACGGCCACCTCGAACTGCGCGCCACCGACCAGGTCGAGATAGACCGAGATCCCGTCGGGCGCCACCTCGCGCAGGGCCCCGGCGAGGTCGTCCTGGTGGTAGTCGACCGCCGCGTCGAAACCGAGTTCGTCGACCAACCACCGGCACTTCTCGGCCGACCCCGCGGTCCCGATCACCCAGGCCGCCCCCAAACGCCGGGCGATCTGGCCCGCCAGCGAGCCGACACCGCCGGCGGCCCCGGACACGAGGACCACGTCATCCTTGCCGACCTGAGCGATGTCGCGTATCCCGAGCAGCGCGGTCGCCCCGTTCGCGGCGGCGAGGTGGTACTCGGGCGCGGGTAGCAAACGCGGATCGAGAATCCGCAGTGCGCCTGCCTCGACATCGGCATACTCCGCCCACGGTCCCCAATACGCGACCAGCGTCCCGGCCGGTACCGCCTCGTCCGGACTCGCCACGACGGTGCCGATGGCAGGTCCGACCGGCGGCTCGCCGAGCGAATACGGCGCTACGGGCAGGTTGCTGCTGGCATCCATGCGCTCGCGCAGCACGGCCGTGACACCCAGATGTTCGGTACGTACGAGGACACGGCCGGGCCCCGGTGGTCTCACCGAGACCTCGGCCGAGCGGAAGATCTCCGTCGTCAGCGGACCCTCGGGGCGGGCGATCAGGTGCAGCGCGCGGGCCCGGCCGGGGATCGACCCGGCGTCCGGTGGAATGGCGAGAATTTCGGACAAGATTTTTCCTCGGGGATTCGTCGGGTACTCGATGGATTCGTCGTCCACGGAAACGGACGTCGAATTCAGTTGATGACAAGCACCAGCCTGCCTCGGACGCGGCCACGCTCGCTGAGGCGATGTGCTTCGGCGATCTCTTCGAGCGGGAAGGTCCGGTCGACCGGAAGCCAGAATCGGCCCGCCTCGATCAGCTCGCCCACCTGGCCGAGTGAGTGGAACGCGTGGCCGTCGGCGAACCCATTGCTGAAATGCACTCCGTGCTTCTCGGAGCCCTCGAAGTCGGCGAGTGTCACCACGTTTTCCGCACCGCCGGCGAGTTCGATGAGCTGGGGCAGGATGCCATTCCCGGCGACATCGACCGCGGCGTCGACGCCGTCGGGGGCGAGCGCGCGAACCCGCTCGACCATGCCTTCGCCATACGTCACGGGCTCCGCGCCCAGCAGGCTCAGGTAGTTCTGGTTGGCGGGGCCGGCGGCGCCGATGACCCGTGCGCCACGTGCGACCGCGAGCTGGACGGCCGTGCCGCCGATTCCCCCGGTGGCGCCGTTGATGAAGAGTGTGCCGCCCGCCCCGACCTTGAGCTGGTCAAGGCTGCGTGTCGCCGTTTCGAGCGCGCAGGGGAGTCCGGCCGCGTCGACGAAACCCAGTGCCGGAGGGATGATCGCGCGGAAGGTCAGCAGTGCGAACTCGGCCGCGCCGGCGCCGTCGTCGGAAATACCGAAGACGCGATCGCCGACGGTCACGTCGGTCACGCCCTCGCCGACCTCGTCGACGACGCCCGCTACGTCGCGCCCGGTGGTCTGGGGGAGCCCCGCGCCGAAGCTCAGCATGCCCTTGCGGATCTTCCACTCCGAGGCGTTGATTCCGGCCGCGTGCACGACGATCCGGACCTGACCGGGACCCGGATGCGGGTCGGGCAGCTCCACGATCTCGAGCACCTCGGGGCCGCCGAACCGGCTGAACTGTGCTGCTTTCATTGTTTTCCTCACCTTCCGCGCGACCTGCGCGATCTATTTTCGTGTTTTCGCGGAGAGATTTTTCCCGGATTTTCACCGATGTCGAAGATTCGTCAATGCGCGATGACGGGCGCCACGTCCGGGTCGGCCGGCAGCGGGCCGCGACGAAAAAGAGTGGCGGCCACTATGGCACTCCCGAGGAACAATGCCGCCGCGATCCAGAACACGAAATGGTAGCCGGAGAGGGTGGCCTCGACGATCGTGTCCGGGGTTGCCGTCGCGGCATGCGCGTCGAGGTAATCCGTGATCGCGGCGGGAGGAGCACCGCCCCGGAGAACACCGCGCCCGCGATCACCAGTGCGCTCAGGGGAAGGAAGGCCACGCCGGTCTGAAGTGGGGTGAACTTCAGCGCTTCCGAGAGGTAGTAGAGGTAGTAGGTGAGGAACAGGAAGACCGCGAAACCACCGGTACCCGAAATCCCGATCGACAGATAGGCCCCGCCCCGGGCGCGGTCCAGGATCACCGACAGCGGGAGCAGCGGGTGACCGGTGCGGCGCTCGATCAGCACGAACACGACGACGAGCACTACGCCGGCGATCACCGGCCCCAGCGTCCAGAAGTCTTTCCAGCCCTTCGCCGCCGCGTTACCGAGGCCGTAGACGACACCGAACAGGCCGAGGAGCGCGGTGACCGTGCCCGGGATATCGAGCCGGGTGCGCTCCGGCCGGCCTCGGTCGCCGAGGACGACCAGCGCGCCGGCGAACGCGATCACGGCGATGATCACGTTCACGTACAGACACCACCGCCAGGACAGCTCCTGGGTGAGCAGGCCGCCCAGCAGCAGTCCCAGCGCACCTCCGGCGCCCGAGACCGCGCCGAAGATCCGAACGCGCGACCACGCTCGTCCGCGTCGTCCGCGAACGTCACCGACAACATCGACAGCGCGGCGGGCGCGAGCATCGCACCGAACGCACCTTGGACGATGCGGGCGAGCAGCAGCACTTCGAACCCGCTCGCGGCACCACCGACGACCGACGCGACCGCAAAACCGGTCATTCCGACGAGGAACAGCCGCCTCCGTCCGAAGAAATCCGACAGTCGTCCACCGAGCAGCAGCAGGCTGCCGAACGCGAGCGCGTACCCGGTCACCACCCATTGCCGGTCACCGATCGAGAAACCGAGGTCGTGCTGAGCGGCGGCAGCGCGATGTTCACGATCGTGGAGTCCAGAACGACCATCAGCTGAGCGAGGCTCAGGACGACGAGGGCGACCCATCGGTTGGCCAGGCGGGGTCCCTCGCGCACCGGGTCTCGGCCGCGCAGCGTGCCGGCCCGCCGGCCGGATCCTTCAGGTGTATCGATGCTCATAGCGACCTTCTTTTCCGTCGTTAAATTAACTTATCATCGGTAAGTCACCGATACGACGGGTAGGGTGAGTGATCGTGACCACGGAAGAGACCCGCGAGAGCGGGAGCCCGCCGACGTCGGCCGACGCTGGTGGCAGCGATGTCCTGTGGCTTCGCGAAGGCGGGGAACGCAAGCAGCGACGGGCCGCGCCGCTCACCCTGGAGCGGATCATCGACGCGGCCGTCGCGGAACTTGACGCGCACGGGTCGGAGCGGCTGACCATGCGGCGGCTCGCCCAGCGACTCGAGGTGACGTCGACCGCGCTCTACTGGCACGTTTCGAACAAGGACGACCTGCTCGACATCGCACTCGACCACGTCATCGGCGAAGTGCGGATCCCCGAGCCTGGTCCTGAACCCCGCGCCGCGCTTCGCGAGCTCTTACTCGGCTGGCGAGCGGCGATGCTCGCGCACCCGTGGTCGCCCAGCCTGCTCGGGCGACCCCTGCTGGGCCCGAACGTGCTGGCGCGGACCGAGTTCCTGCAGGCGATGCTGGTCCGCGCCGGGTTGTCCGGGAAAGAGCTCGCGACCGCCACCAGCCTGCTGGTCGACTTCGTCATCGGCGCGGCGATGAACGGCGCCACCTGGCGGTTGTTGGACAATCCCGCGGTCCTGGCCAAGGCACGGGCTCACATCACCGGCCTCAAGGAGCTCTATCCCACGCTCAGCACGTACGGCTTCGTCGACGGACGGTGGAGCCAGGACGAACTCTTCCACCTCGGCCTCGACCAAATCCTCGACACATTGATGCGTTGACCTCTCACGCGCGGCGGCCTGCCGGGACCCTTCTTGGCCTCTGGCGCGAATCTCGACAGTCGTGCCGCCGCGCTCAGCCTTCGGTGCCAAAGGCGAAAATCGGCCGGTACAGGCCCGTGTTCTGGATGGCGCGCTGAAACACCGGGTCGGCGCCCGCCTCCTGGGAGGCCGTCCGCATTTCGGGGTTCGCGGCGGCCGCGCGCCATGCCTCCTCGCTGTCCCACTGCGCGACGTTCACGAGCTGGAACCGAGTCTCGCCGGAGATGGCCTCGTGAAGCCGCGCATCACGAAAACCCGGCGCGGAGGCCATGATCCCGGCGAGCCGGCGCCAGCCCGCCTTGAAGACCTCCACATCCTCGCGCGGAATCTCGAAGACGTTGATGAAGGTGACCGGTCCGGTTGACTTACCATCGTTAAGGTTCATGTAACGATGGTAAGTCAAGGCCGGGAGCGGGATCAAGACGGGTGCGGTCCGTGAGTTCGTGTCTTCCTGACCAACCCAAAGTTCACAATGTGGGATCGTTACCCCCGTCGGGTGAGCCGGCTTGGCAAGGTGAAGGCCGTGAAGAGATTCGTCCTGGCAGCCATCGTCCCGGTCCTGATCACGATCACTTCCGCCTGCGGCGGATCCGGCTCACCGGCCCTCCGCGTCGGCACACTTTCCGATTCGAAGCCCAACGCCTATTCCGCGAACGGCCGGTTCACCGGGTTCGACAACGAACTCCTCCGGGCGATCGCGGACAAGCAGGGCATGAAACTGGAATTCGTCGCCACCGACTTCTCCGCGGTGCTCGGCCAGGTCGCGAACGGTCAGTTCGACATCGGCAGCGCAGGCATCGCGCAGACGGACGCGCGCAAGAAGACCGTCGACTTCTCCGCCGCCTACAACTACGAGTCACTCGGCATCGAAGCCGCACCGCAGGCGCCGGTCACCGACGAAAACTCGTTGGCGGGCAAGCGGGTCGGCGTCGTCCAGGGCACGATTTCGGACACCTGGCTGAGCGGCACGGTGCCTGCCGCCCAGGTGGTGCGATTCCCCAGCGACGCCGCCGTGGTGAGCGCACTCACCACACGATCAGTGGACGCGGCCGTTTTCGACAAGGCCAGTGCCGAGCAGTACGCGACGGAGAACCCGGCGTTGAAGGTCACGAAGTCGATCACCACGACGGTTCCGCACGGTTACGCGGTGCGCAAGGGCGACGGCGAACTGCTCGACAAGATCAACGGTGGACTCAAACAGGTGATCGCCGACGGCACCTGGACCCGGCTGCACCAGCAGTTCGAGCCCGGTGAGGCGGTACCCGCCGAGTTCAGGGCCGGCCAGTAGCGGATGAACGCCTTTCTCGGCACCTTCTTCGACTGGGACTACATCCTTCAGGTGTTGCCGGACCTGCTGCGCACAGGCCTGCTCAACACCCTGGTGCTGGCCGTCTGCTCGGCGGCCGTCGGCACCGTGCTCGGCATGGGCCTGGCCATACTCGGACTGTCGACGAAGCGGTGGTTTCGCTGGCCCGCCCGCGTCTACACCGACATCTTCCGCGGCCTGCCCACCATCCTGACCATCCTTCTCATCGGGCAAGGGCTCGCCGTGGTCGCGCGTGGCATCGTGGGCCGCAACCCCTACCCGCTCGGGATCCTCGCGCTCAGCCTCGTCGCCTCCGCCTACATCGGCGAGATCTTCCGGTCCGGTATCCAGAGCGTGGACAAGGGCCAGATGGAGGCCGCTCGTGCGCTCGGGATGAGTTACGCCAAGGCGATGTGGCTGGTGGTCATCCCACAGGGCGTCCGCCGCGTGCTACCCGCGCTGGTGAACCAGTTCATCTCGCTGGTCAAGGACTCCAGCCTGGTCTACTTCCTGGGCTTTCTCACCTCCGAGCGCGAACTGTTCCGCATCGCCCAGGATCTGGCCGCCAACACGGGAAACCTGTCGCCGCTTGTCGCCGCCGGGCTGTGCTACCTGGTCATCACCGTGCCGCTGACCCACCTGGTCAACCACATCGACAAACGGCTGCGCGCGGGGCGTGCGGCGACCCGGCGGGAGCCCGGTGGCCTCGACGGACTCGTCGCCGGCGGGAAGGTCGCCTGACGTGGTCCACCTCGGTTCCAGCGGTTCCTCTCCCAGGTGCTCCGCGTTCAACGAGCGGTCACTCCGCTGTGGCGCCGGCATGGCCCAATGGAGAGCATGGACGCACGACTGCTGGTCTCGCTGTCCGGCATCCGGCCCGGCACCCTGCGGGACTGCGCCGGCCTCGCCACGGAACTGGACCGCCGCAAGGTGCCGCTGTCCCTGCTGTTCGCGCCTACCGGTGAACACGCGGTACTCGACTGGGTCCGCGAGCGGACCCGGCTGGGTGACAGCCTGCTGCTGCACGGCTACGACCATCGTGTCACCCCGGGACACCGGATCAACCTCGGCCGACGGGCCGAGTTCGCCGCGCTCCCGGCCCACGAAGCGCGACTGCGCCTCATCGCCGCGACCGCCGCGCTCGACCACGCGGGCCTGACCGCGAACGGGTTCGCCCCGCCGCGCTGGCTCGGGTCGCGGGGCACTCAGCAGGCGCTCCGCGAGCTGGGCTTCCGGCTGTGCGCCGACCTCGTGGCCGTCCATGACCTGCGGACTTCGAAGGTGTACCGGGCCAGGGTGCAGCAATTCGCGGCAGGGGGACGACACACCGAGACGGTGCGCTGCTTCGCCCTGGTACTGGCCGCCGCGCGGGCTGCCCGGCGTGGCGGACTGGTCCGGCTCGGCGTGGCCGCAAGCGACCTGGCCAAGCCGGGCCCCCGGCAGGCGTTCCTCGACGCGATCGACGTCGCCCTCGAAAACGGGGCCGCCGCGGCGACCTACGCCACCTTCGTGGCCTCCCCGCGCGGCGCGACCAGCACCTCGGTGCCCTCAGGCGCGAGGTTGGTGAACAACCCGTAGTGCATCGCCGGGTTCGCGAGCACCGCCTCGTGAATCGGCACCGCAACCCGGGGGCCCACGGCACGCATGAAGTCCACCGCTTCGCCCGCCTTGAGCCAGGGCGCGCCGGTCGGCAGGCCGAGCACGTCGACCTTCTGCTCGGGCACGAAGAACGCGTCGCCGGGGTGGTAGAACGCACCGTGGTCGATCAGGTAACCGATGTTCGGGATGACCGGGATGTCGGCATGGATCACCGCGTGCTCGCCGCCGACCACGTTCACGGCGGTGCCGCCCAGTTCGAACGAATCGCCGGGACGCACGACCTGGTACTCCAGGCCGAGTTTGCGCACGGTGTCCTCGGAACCGGGATCGACGAACAGCTTCGCGCCGGAATTCGCTTCGAGCAAGGCCGGGAGCCGTTTCTCGTCGATGTGGTCGAAGTGCTGGTGGGTGATCAGCACCGCGTCCAGTTCGCGCTCGGCGTCGAAGCCCTCGGAAAACACGCCGGGGTCCAGCAGAATCCGCGTAGAACCGGTCTCCAGCAGGACGCAGGCGTGTCCATAATGGACGATTCGCATGATCGGTGTCGCTCCCTCACTCGGGCAGGAACTCGGACTTCGACCCACTACAAAGGACTTTTCCAGCCTATGCCCGCTCGCGATGGTGTGCCATCCTGGCCCAGATCACACGAGACCGCCTGCCAATCGCGAGTTGGCTGGGAAAGCAACCAGCCGAACGCGCCGTCCGAAGGTAGCCGATCTCGGGGGCAGGGCTCCGACCAGCAATAAGAGAGTCAGACGCTAAGAAGAGCCCTGGTCACGAGATCGGCTGGGCGCGTTCATTAACAGGCAGAGACAAGGAGCCGAGTCGATGACCGCGGTGAAGCCGGAAACCACCACGCGAACCTTCGAGTCACTCGACCCCGCCACCGGCGAGGTCGTCGGCACGCATCCCGTGCACACCGAAGAGGAGGTGCGGGAGGCCGTCGCGCGTGCCGAAGATGCCGCGCACTGGTGGGACTCCCTCGGCTTCGACGGCCGCGCCGTACGGCTGCGGCGCTGGGCCGCGGTGATGACCAGGCGTCTCGACGAGCTGTGCGCGATCGTCGGGAAGGAGACCGGCAAGCCGCGTGGCGACGCGCAACTGGAAATCGTCCTCGCGGTGGAGCACATCGCCTGGGCGGCCAAGAACGCGCGCAAGGTGCTCGGCCGCAAACGCCGTCCCGCCGGGGTCATGCTCGCCAACCACACCGCTTCCGTCGAATACCGGCCGCTCGGTGTGGTCGGCGTGATCGGGCCGTGGAACTACCCGGTCTACACGCCACTCGGCTCCATTACCTACGCGCTGGCGGCGGGCAACGCCGTGGTGTTCAAGCCCAGCGAACACACTCCCGGCGTCGGGCGATGGCTCGCCGACACCTTCGCCGAGGTCGTCGGAGAACACCCGGTGCTGCAGGTGGTCACCGGCTTCGGCGAAACCGGGTCCGCGCTCGTTCGCGCCGGGGTCGGAAAGATCGCGTTCACCGGATCGACGGCGACCGGCAAGAAGATCATGGCCGCGGCGGCGGAAAACCTGACCCCGGTGGTGATCGAGGGCGGCGGCAAGGACGCGCTGCTGGTGGACGCCGACGCCGATCTGGACGCGGCCGCCGACGCCGCGGTCTGGGGCGCCTTCTCCAACGCCGGCCAGACCTGCATCGGCGTGGAACGGGTGTACGTGCACGAGCGGGTGCACGAGGCCTTCGTGGCCAAGGTGGTCGAACTGACCCGCAAGGTCACCCCGGGCGAGAACTACGGCCCGATGACCATGCCGGCACAACTGGAGGTCGTCCGCCGGCACATCACGGACGCGCTGGAGCGCGGCGGCCGCGCGCTCACCGGGGGCATGAACGGCGTCGGGGATCGCTATGTCCAGCCGACCGTTCTCGTCGACGTGCCCGAGGATTCCGAAGCGGTGCAGGAAGAAACCTTCGGCCCGACGATGACCGTCGTGAAGGTCCGCGACATGGACGAAGCGGTGGCCAAGACGAACGCCAGCCGGTACGGGCTCGGCTCGACGGTTTTCTCCCGGCGAAACGGCATCCGGCTGGCGCGACGACTGAGGGCTGGGATGACCTCGGTGAACGCGCCGTTTTCCTTCGCGGGCATCCCGTCGCTGCCCTTCGGCGGGGTGGGCGACTCGGGTTTCGGACGGATCCACGGAGCCGACGGACTACGGGAATTCACGTGGGCCAAGGCGATCGCCCGGCAGCGATTCGCGGTGCCGGTCCGGCTGACCACGTTCACGCGCACGGACAAGACCGACAAGCTTGTCGCGAAGTTGACCGGCATCCTGCATGGACGGGGCGCAAGCGGGTAGCCATAACCTATGGCTACCAAGAGAACACTCATCGGAACAATCCTGATGGCGACGCTCTCGAGCCTGGGAATCGGTCTGGCTCCGACCGCGCAAGCAGCACAAACACCGTGTGACGCCAAGGCACGAGCCTGCCTTCAGTTGCACACCAACCGGGCCTGGCTGATGAACAACGGCTCGGTCACGCGCGGCGCCGTACCGGTCACCGTTGGAAGGCCGGGTGACGAAACGCCCACCGGTACGTTCCGGGTGCAGTACAAGGACAAGAATTTCTACAGCACGGAATACAACGGTCCGATGCCGTACTCGGTGTTCTTCACCAATACCGGCGTGGCCTTCCACGAAGGCAGCCTGCGTGTCCAGTCACACGGCTGCGTGCACCTGTCCCACGCGGACGCGGTCGCCTTCTTCCAGTATCTCCACCCCGGTGACGTGGTCGAGGTCAAGAGCTGACCGCCTCGCCGGAAACCGGGCGCGGCGGGTCGGCTCCAGAGGGATCGGATAGGCTCGTGGAGTACCCCCGACCTGCGAATACTGGAGCGACCCGCCGTGGCCCGAGTCGTGGTTGACGTAATGCCCAAGCCGGAAATCCTGGACCCACAAGGCCAGGCCGTCGCCGGTGCCCTGCCCCGCCTCGGTTTCCACGGGGTGAGCGAGGTGCGCCAGGGCAAGCATTTCGAGCTGGAGGTCGACGACTCGGTCGACGACGAGACGCTGGCCAAGATCGCCGAAGGCTTCCTGGCCAACCCGGTGATCGAAGAGTGGACGGTCCGGAGGCTCTCGTGAAGATCGGTGTCATCACCTTCCCCGGCACTCTGGACGACGTGGACGCGGCGCGTGCCGCCCGCTACGCCGGAGCGGAAGCGGTTTCACTCTGGCACGCCGACGAGGACCTGCGGGGAGTGGACGCGGTCATCGTGCCTGGCGGGTTCTCCTACGGCGACTACCTGCGCTGCGGCGCCATCGCCCGGTTCGCGCCGGTGATGGGCCCGGTGGTGGAGGCGGCCCGCCGTGGCATGCCGGTGCTCGGCATCTGCAACGGGTTCCAGATCCTCTGTGAGGCCGGGCTGCTGCCGGGTGCTCTGGTACGGAACAAGAAGCTTCACTTCGTCTGCCGGGACCAGTGGCTCCGGGTGGAGAACACGACCACGGCGTGGACCACGCGG
The DNA here is from genome assembly GCF_042684065.1 of Amycolatopsis pigmentata. Classification (NCBI taxonomy): domain Bacteria; kingdom Bacillati; phylum Actinomycetota; class Actinomycetes; order Pseudonocardiales; family Pseudonocardiaceae; genus Amycolatopsis; species Amycolatopsis pigmentata. The sequence goes on from NZ_JBHUKR010000007.1 coordinate 671,571, forward strand.
TATGACGCCGGCGCCGAAATCCTCGTCCCGCTCAAGTCCGGCGAGGGTGGCTACGTGGCCGACAAGTCCACATTGGACGAACTGGAGGGTGAGGGCAGGGTGGTGTTCCGCTACGCCGGCTCGAACCCCAATGGCTCCTACCACGACATCGCGGGCATTCGCGACGCCACCGGCCGTGTGGTCGGCCTGATGCCGCATCCCGAGCACGCGATCGACGCGCTGACCGGGCCCTCCGACGACGGTCTCGGCATGTTCTACTCCGCGGTGGACGCGCTCACCTCGGCGGCGGCGACGAGCCGGGCGTAAGGACCGTCCGCGGCCAAGAGCTCGGTGTGGGACCCGAGTTCGGTGATCCGGCCGTCCTCCACGACCGCCACCCGGTCGGCGGCCGCCGCGGTGTGCAGCCGGTGCGCGATGGCGATCACGGTCCGGCCCGCCAGAACGCGGTTCAGCGAGCGCTCCAGGTGGCGGGCCGAGGACGTGTCCAGCAACGACGTCGCCTCGTCGAGCACCACGGTGTGGGGATCCGCGAGTACCACTCTGGCCAGCGCGAGTTGTTGCGCGGTGGCCGCGGGCACGGCCACCGCGCCCGCACCGAGGCGCGTGTCGAGGCCGTCCGGCAGTGAGCCGGACCACTCGGACAGCCCCACCGCGTCCAGCGCCCGCACCAGGGTTTCGTCGGTCCACTCGCCCGCGGGCAGCGTCAGATTCTCGCGCAGCGTGCCGGCGAACACGTGGTGCTCCTGGGTCAGCAGCAGCACCTCACCGCGCAACACGTCGTCGGCCAGCGCGGACACCTCCGCCCCGCCGATGGTGACCGATCCTGAGTGTGGCGCCGCGACACCGGCGAGCAGCCTGCCCAAGGTCGACTTCCCGGCCCCCGACGGCCCCACGATCGCCAGCCGCTGCCCGGGCGGCACCCGCAGATCGATTCCATGCAGGACCTCACGGTCCGCGGTGTAGCCGTAGCGCACGTCCCGCACCACGATCTCCCGGCCGCGCGGGCCGGCCGAGGGCACCCGATCCCGCCGGTCGCCACGGACCCCGAGCACGCGGCGCAGGGAGGTCGCCGAAACCTGCACGTCCTCGGTCCACCACAGGAGCTCCTCCAGCGGACCGCCGATGGCCTGCATGTACGCCAGCATCGTGGCGATGGTGCCGAGCGCCACCAGGTGCCGCTCGTACGCCCAGGCGCCGATCACCAGGATCACCACCAGCGGAAGCACCTGGGCGAACCGGGCCGACGGGAGCCAGGCCACGACGAGCCGTCGAAGGGCGAACTCGCCGTCCCTGGCGGCGCCGAGGTCGCGATTGCCCCGCGCGATCCGCTGCTCGGTCATGCCCAGCGCCTCGGCGGTCCGCGCCCCGTCCGCGGTCTCGTGCATGCTGGTCTGGACGTCGGCCCAGCAGTCCAGCATCGGCGCCACGACGGACGGCACACGGCGCCAGTACCAGCGCATGGACACCCCGATGAGCACCGCCGCGACCAGGAGGCCGAGCGCCAGCAGCGGCGAGGTCAGCACCATCGCGACCGTGGTGAGCAGCACGGTGATCAACGCGGCCACGACCTCGGGAACCCCGTTCCGCACCGCGAAGTCGATCCGGTCCGCGTCGGTGGTGGCCCGGCTGAGCAGGTCGCCGGTGCCGACGGCCTCGACCGTCCCCAGCGGGAGAAGCAGCGCCTGCTCCACGAAGCCTTCCCTGGTCTCGGCGAGCACCCGCTCACCGAGCATCCCACCGCGCAGCCTGGCGTACCTCCGGAGCACGGCCTGCGCGACCAGGACCGTGAGGAAGACCAGCGCCAGCGTGTCGATCGCACCGCCACCACCGGTCACCGAGTCGACCAGCCTGCCCAGGATCTGAGGCCCGACCAAGCCGAAGACCGTGGCGGCGCAGTAGAGCACCAGCACGGTCACCATCTCCGCCCGGTGTGCCCGGAACGTGCGCGACACCCAGGCCCGCGTCTGCGTCCCATTCGCCAAAGGCAATCTCAGCACGTGATCACCTCGTCCGCCACCACTGTCCACAATGGACTTTCGGTGAACACCACCGTTGTCCGCCCACGGCGCAGTTCGGCGATCCGCTCGGTGATGCGGGCTTCGGTGTGCGTGTCGACCGCCGAGGTCGGTTCGTCGAGGAGCAACGTGTCGGCGTCCAGGGCCAGCGCACGGGCCAGGCTCAGCCGTTGCCGTTGACCACCGGAGACCTCGCGGCCGCGCTCGCCGATCAACTCGTCCATCCCGTCCGGCAGGCTCTCGACGATGTCCTCGGCGTCGGCCGCCCACAGCGCGATCCCGGCCCGTTCGGGTGGACTGAACTGGTCGCGAAGCACCCCCGAAAACCAGATGTCCTGGTTGTGCGCGTAGACCACCCTGGCCCGCAGTTCGGCCAGCGCCACCCGGTCCGCGCGCACGCCGGACACGAGCACCCGCTCACCCTGCGGCGGCTCGGTGAACCTGGCCAGACGTTCCGCCAGCGCCTCCGCTCGCCTTCCGGCGTTGATCACGGTGAGCTTGCCGGCGACCACGGTCAGCCCGGCCGCCGAGTCGTGCAGTTCGAGCGGTCCCTCGGGCAACGGCGTCGGGTCCGCCGGGTCCGCCAGTGACGGACGAAGCCGCAGCACCCCGCAGACCTTCCGGGCCCCGACGAATCCCGACGTGAAGGCGTAAGCGCCTTCGGTGGCCGTGGTCACCGGCCACGCCAGGAACGCCGCCGCGGCATAGAACGAGACCAGTTCACCGACGCTGAGCCCACCGGTGGTCACCATCCGCGCACCGAGCCAGGTGATCGCCACGGTGACCAGGCCCGGCAACAGCACTTCGGCGCCGGAAAGCCAGGACTCGCTGCGCGCCACCTCGATCCCGGTCCGCCGCACCCGCTGGCTGGCCGCGCGGAAGCGGTGCAGGAACCGGCGTTCGCCACCGATGCCACGCAGGATCCGCAACCCGGACACGATGTCCGCGGCGAGCGCGTTGACCTCGGAAAGCTTCTCCCGCTGGGCACGTTTGCGGCGCTGCAACACGGAGACGAGCCGCCCCATGCTCAGCACCGCCAGCGGAATGCCGACCAGCGCGATCGCACCGAGCAGGGGCGCGATCGTCACCAGGGCGACACCGACCACGACGAACGCGAGTGTCGCGCCGACCACACGGCCGAGCGTCTCCAGCGTGTGGCCGATGCGGGCGATGTCGGACGAGGAGATCGCCATCACGTCACCGGTCGCGGCCTGCGCCCGCAGCGACGCGCCGAGCCGGGCGACGTGCTCGGAAACCGTGCGCTGGGTGGTGGTCGCGCCGTGGATCCACATGCCGTGCACGGCGAAGGTCATCGCCGCGGTGAAGCCGGCCTGCGTCACGCCGACCACCAGCAGCACGCCGATCGAGCGGCCCAGCCCGGTGCCGCGGCCGGCCGCTTCGACCGCGCCGCCGATGGCCAGCGGCAGGAGCGCGCCCGGCGCCCACGCCAGCGCGCCCAGCACACAGGCGCCCGCGGCCAACCACGGGCGCTCACGAATCAGGGCCCCGAAAAAGTGGAGGGGAAGCAGCCGAGCCGGCAGGCGCATTCTTCGCACGGTAGGGAATCCGGCACCGCGCTGGCGACCGATTTTCGCCCGCCTCGGCCCCTCGCCTACCCTCTAGGCGTGACGGAAACCCTGGTCATCGACACCACGGCGCACGCCGCGGACACCCCGGAGCGGCCCCAGCCCTACCGTGAGCTCGGGCTCGCCGACGACGAGTACGCGCGCATCCGGGAGATCCTGGGCCGCAGGCCGACCGACGCCGAACTGGCCATGTATTCGGTGATGTGGAGCGAGCACTGCTCGTACAAGTCGTCGAAGAAGCACCTTCGCTACTTCGGCGAGACCACCACGCCGGAGATGAAGGCCAAGATGCTCGCCGGGATCGGGGAGAACGCCGGCGTGGTCGACATCGGTGACGGCTGGGCGGTCACATTCAAGGTGGAAAGCCACAACCACCCGTCCTATGTCGAGCCGTACCAGGGTGCCGCGACCGGAGTGGGCGGCATCGTGCGCGACATCCTGGCGATGGGCGCGCGTCCCCTCGCGGTCGCCGACGCGCTGCGCTTCGGCCCGGCCGACGCCCCGGACACCCGGCGGGTGCTGCCCGGCGTGGTCGCCGGGGTGGCAGGTTACGGCAACTGCCTCGGCCTTCCCAACGTCGGCGGCGAGGTCGTCTTCGACCCGAGCTACTCGGGGAACCCGCTGGTCAACGCGATGTGCGTGGGCGCGATGCGGGTCGAGGACCTGCACCTGGCGTTCGCCTCCGGCACCGGCAACAAGATCATTCTGTTCGGCGCGCGCACCGGGCTCGACGGCATCGGCGGTGTCTCGGTGCTGGCCAGCGACAGCTTTTCCGGCGACGAGTCGGCCGGGGGGCGCAAGAAGCTGCCGAGCGTTCAGGTCGGTGACCCGTTCACCGAAAAGGTCCTCATCGAGTGCTGCCTGGAACTGTTCGCGAAGAGGCTCGTGGTCGGCATCCAGGACCTGGGCGGCGCAGGCCTGGCCTGCGCCACGTCGGAGCTGGCCGCGGCCGGTGACGGCGGAATGCACGTCGAGCTGGACCAGGTCCCGTTGCGGGCCAAGGGAATGGCGCCACCCGAGATCCTCTCCAGCGAGTCGCAGGAGCGGATGTGCGCGGTGGTCGATCCGTCCAATGTGGACGCTTTCCTGGCGGTGTGCCGGAAGTGGGACGTGCTCGCCACGGTCATCGGTGAGGTGACCGACGGCGACCACCTCGTGATCACCTGGCACGGCGAAACCGTGGTCGACGTGCCGCCGCGCACCGTGGCGCACCAGGGTCCGGTGTACGACCGCCCGGTCGCGCGACCGTCCACTCAGGACGATGTACGGAACGACACCCCGGACGCGTTGCCCCGCCCGTCCACCCCGGAAGAGCTGCGGGACACCCTCCTCGCGGTGATCTCGTCGCCGAACCAGGCGTCGAAGGACTGGGTCACCGAGCAGTACGACCGCTACGTGCGGGGCAACACCGTGCTCGCCCAGCCCGCCGACTCCGGCCTGATCCGGATCGACGAGGAGACCGGCCGCGGGGTCGCCGTTTCGACCGACTGCAACGCCCGGTTCGTCTATCTCGACCCGTACGCCGGCACCCAACTGGCGCTGGCCGAGTCCTACCGGAACGTGGCCACCAGCGGCGCCACCCCGGTCGCGGTCACCAACTGCCTGAACTTCGGCGCTCCCACCGATCCGGGAGTGATGTGGCAGTTCGAACAGGCCGTGCACGGTCTGGCCGACGGCTGCGCGAGTCTCGGCATCCCGGTGACCGGCGGAAACGTCAGCTTCTACAACCAGACCGGACAGACCGCGATCCTGCCCACCCCGGTGGTGGGCGTGCTCGGCGTGATCGACGACGTCCGGCGGCGGATCCCGCCGGGCATCGGCGCCGAGGCCGGCGAGACCCTGCTGCTGCTCGGCGAGACCCACGACGAGTTCGGCGGTTCCGTGTGGGCGCAGGTCGCCCACGGCCATCTGGGTGGCGTGCCGCCGCGGGTCGACCTGGAGCGTGAACGGTTGCTGGCCGAGATCCTTCTCGCCGGTTCGCGGGACGGGATGATCTCGGCCGCACACGACCTGTCCGACGGCGGCCTGGCCCAGGCGATCGTCGAAATGGCGCTGGTCGGGCAGTCCGGTGCGCGCCTCGTGCTCGACGAAGACGGTGACCCGTTCGTCCAGCTGTTTTCCGAGTCCGCGGGCCGGGTGCTGGTCGCGGTGCCCCGCACCGAAGAGTTGCGGTTCACCGAGATGTGCACGGCGCGAGGGCTGCCGTGGCGCCGGACCGGTGTGGTCGACCCGGAGTCGCAGTCGCTGGAAATCCAGGGAGTCGCCACGTTCGGGCTGAGCGAACTGAGGGAGGCCTGGGAGTCCACGCTCCCCGCCCTGTTCGACTGACCTGCGGTGATGTTGTGATGCGCTGATGCGCCGGTGTAGACTTGCGGCATGCGCACGACCCTGGATATCGACGACGGTGTGCTCGCCGCGGCACGCGCCATCGCCGACTCCGAGAAGCGTTCGGTGGGCTCGGTGATCTCCGAACTCGCTCGACGCGGGCTGGTCCCGCATCAGGAAACGGCATCCGGATTCCCCACGTTCGACGTTCCGGACGACGCACCGCCGATCACACCGGAAATGGTCCAGCGCGCACTGGACGAGTAAGAAGATGTCTACCGCTCTCCTCGATGTGAACGTGCTCGTGGCGTTGGCGTGGCCGAACCACGCGCACCACGCGGCAGCGCGCCGCTGGTTCGCCACCCACAGCGCCCAAGGCTGGGCGACGACGCCCATCACTGAACTGGGTTTCGTACGCATCTCGTCGAACAAGAAGATCATGCCGTACGCGGCGACGCCTGGTACCGCGATCGATGTCCTGGCCGGACTGTGCGCTTTGGCGGGACACGAGTTCTGGCCCGACGATGCCAGGCTCCTCGAACCGCCCCTCGAGTTCGATGCCCTCGGCAGCCATCTCCAAGTCACGGACGTGCACTTGACCCTGCTGGCCGCCAAGAACAAAGGCAGGCTCGTCACCTTCGACCGCGGCATCGCGAAGGCTTTCCCGGCGCAAGAACGAGACGTGATCGAGGTGCTGTCCGCCACCTGAGGAGGCTGGACTCGACGTTCAGTCGGCGGCGTGGGCGACCCGGGAGACGCCTTCGGCGTGCGGGAGGAGGGTCCAGAAACCGGGGACCCTCGCCCGGTCCGTGCGGACCAGCGTGTTGTAGAGCGCGACGGCCTTGGGGGCTCCGGAGATCCGCAGCTCCGCCAAGGCGTCGAAGCGTGTGCTGTGCAGTTCGAGCGTGGAGAGGAAGACCGCGTCGCGCAGGATCGCGTCGGCGGCGAAGTGGGCCTTCTTGAAACTCGCCTCGCCCCGGAACGTGCTGCGATCGAACTCGGCGATCCCACCGAATTCGGTCCCGCTGAACCACGCACGCTCGTCGAAAGTCGAGTCCTGGCACCGGAAACGGCCCCGCAGTCTGCCCTTGCCGAACGTGGTGGCGGTGAACCACGCGGGACCCCGGAACTCGCAGTCACTGAAATTGGTGCTGCTGAGCAACACGGCATAGCGCATGATCAGCGTGCCGATCGCGCGGCCCGACAGGTCGAAGTACTCCAGCGAAGCCCCGGTCAGATCGAGATCGAAGGTCTTCCCGCCGCTGCCCGCCGGCGGCAGCAACTGCACCACGAGCCGCTGCGCGGTCAGCCGGACCTGGAGTTCACGTTCGGCGACCGGGTCGGTCTTCTCGCTCTCCGAAAGGTGCGGGTTGTCGAAAGGCCTGCGCAGATAGGAACACAGCACGTCAAGGACGGTCTGGGTGTACTCGGAGTGGTTGTGCGCCAAGCCCGCGAGAGCATGCAGGGCGCCGACCCGTACCTGGTCGGCGTCGTGCCCCAACAGTTCCACGGACTTGGCGAACCGTTCTTCGGTGATCCGGGCGCGGTCGCGCGCGGCCCGCACCAGCTCGAGTTCGAGCCGGTCGGACTCCACCTTCTGGCGGCGTTCCTCCACCTGGCGGCGGCGGTCGTTCAGCCACAACGCGTACAGCGCCACCACCCCGCCCGCGGCGAGACCGCCCGTCCGGAGCGCGTCGGCGCGACTGGTCATGGGGTCGGCCAGCAGCCACCCGCTGACCGCGACCAACAACCCCACCGCCAGCACGAAAGTGACCGCGAGTGGACTCTTCAGGCGCATGACGCGGCATCAATAAACGTTGAACATGTCGACACAAGAGGCACTACCGGAGTCGTCGTCCGTGCCGATGGTGCCGATCGTGATCTTCTGCCCGCCGACCGAACCGGTGAGCTGGCCGATGCTCCACCCGCCACTTCCGGAAAGGGACTGGATCGACAACTGGGTGCCGGGAGCCGCGGCCTTGCTGACATCCGGCTGAAGCTCGGAAACCTTCTTCTGGCACACCAGTGACATCGCGCCGGCGCTGTCCGAGGCGTTGATCTTGTCCAGGAAGTTCTGCGCCGTCGTCCGGTAAAGTTCACCCCCGGAGCCGGAGCCCGAACTGCTGCTGGAAGTCCGCGACCGAGAGCTCGGCGAGGCCGAAGAGGACCGGGTACCCGAGCTGCCCCTGGCGAGCTTTTGCCAGCACCACTTGCCGTTCTCGTTCGCGAGCGTCCCGATGAACTGGCCCGAATTGCCGTCGTCGACGGTCACCTTGAGCGTGCCGGTGTAGGAGGTGTCCGACACCTTGGTCAGCGGGCCGGCGAGCGTGGCTGTCTTGACCGAGCCGATGTCGTCGATGGCGCTGGTGACCGATTTGTCGGCGTCAGGGCACTTCAGCGCGGTGAGCGAGGTCTTGTCGTGGTTGTTGATCGCCGTGACGAGGGACTGGGCCGTCGAGTCCGGCGCCGAGGCCGCCGCGGGCTCCGACTTGCCGAGGAAGAAGCCCGGAAGCCAGAACCCGGTGATCGCCAGCGCGACGATCACCACCGCTCCGACGCTGAGCGCGATCCACAGACCCTTCTTGCTGCTGCCGCCGCCCGGTGGAGGAGCGCCGTAACCGCCGTACTGACCGAACTGGCTGGTCGGCGGGTACCCGCCACCGCCACTTTGGTCGTACCCGGGATAGGGCTGGCCGTATCCGGGCTGGCCGTAGGGCTGCTGCCCCGGCTGCGGAAACCCGCCCGACTGCGGATAACCGCCGGGCTGCTGGCCGTACCCGCCGGGTTGTTGACCGTACGGGCCGGGCTGCTGGCCGTAGTCCGGCTGCCCCGGCTGTGGTGGATAGGTCATTGGCGCCCCCTTTCGGTGAACCTGCCTGCTGGGACGCGCTGTCCCTGGACACGGTTCCCCGCCACCGGCTCCGATAGGAGAAGCTCCGGCGACTGGCGCCGGAGCTTCTCCCAGTACGAAGCCGAATCAGTCGTGATTGGTGGCGAAGGCCGTCAGCCGGTCGTAGCCACCGTTGAAGCTGTCCTGGTCGATCGGATCCGAACTGTACTGCCAGATCGTGTAGAAACCCCAGTTGTATGGCAGAACTCCCACGCTGGAAGCGTAGCGGGCCACCCACAACGGGTTGGTCGAGCTGAAGTCACCGTTCACACACTCGTTCCACCAGGACGTGCTCGTGTAGATCGCCGGCCACTTGTTGGTCCGCGCGTGGTAGGTGTCGCTGAAGTCCTTGATCCAGGCCGTCATGGCGCTCGGCGACAACCCGTAGCAATCCCCGCCGCTGTAAGGGTTGTACTCCAGGTCGAGCGCACCGGGCAGCGTCCTGCCGTCGGCCGACCAGCCGCCGCCGTTCGCCAGGAAGTAGCCGGCCTGCGTCGCTCCACTGCTGTCGCTGGGAATCGCGAAGTGGTACGCGCCGCGGATCATTCCGATGTCGTAGGAACCGTTGTACTGCTGGGTGAAGTAAGGATTGGTGTAGTAGGTGCCCTCGGACGCCTTCGTGTAGACGAACCGGTAGCCCTGGTTGTAGTAGTCCGCCCAGTTCACGTTGCCCTGATAGCCGCTGACGTCCAGACCGGGCACGGTGGCCTCGGCGAAAACCCCTCGCGGCGGGATGCTGTCCGGGGCACCCGTCCCTTCGACCCGCCGGATCTGCGAGCCCATCGCGTGATCGTGTTCCGGCTCTTGCCGGTCGGCCGTCGTGCCACCGACGGTGCCGGCGGCGCTCGCGTTCGCCGGGGTGAGCCCGCCGAGAACGACCACGCCGGCCACCACGGCGGCGACCGCGACGAGGCGGCGCCGGCTTCTTCGTGCGATCGAAACGGACATCGAAGTATCCCTTTCCTGTTGCCCTCGCTGAGGACGGTCGTTGCAGCGACCGATCCGCGCGTGATTCTCATTGACGCCCGCACTCTTGTCACCGAATTTCCTGAAATTCCTGTGTCAGGTAAGCAATTTTCGACCAGACCACACTTTCGTCGTGGGCCTCTTGGACCACAGGAGCCGCGCGAAGCGCGTCCGTTGAGGGTGGTGGTGGGCGACGGGCGGGCTAGACCATCGAGCGCATGCTGAAGTCGTGCAGCCGGGTGGCCGGGCCTTCGAAGGTGTCCTGGTCGCCCGGCAACGCGCCCCGGTCGGCGAACTGCCAGACCATCCAGTGCGTCCAGCCGGCCGGCAGTGGACCGACGTCATCGCTGTAGCGAGCCACCCAGAGCGGGTTGTTCGGCCCGAACCCCTCGTTGCCACCGGTGCAGCGGTTCCACCAGGACGTCGAGGTGTAGATCGCCGGGAAGCGACCGATGCGCGCTCGATAGGTGTCGGAGAAGTCCCGCAGCCACCAGCTCATCGCGACCGGACCGAGGCCGTAACAGGTCTCGCCGTACGGGTTGTACTCGATGTCCAGCGCACCGGGCAGGGTCCGGCCGTCCGACGACCAGCCACCGCCGTGATCGACGAAGTAGTTCGCCTGCGCCGCTCCGCTGGAGACGTCGGGCCGGGCGAAGTGGTAGGCACCACGGATCATGCCCGCGTCGTAGGACCCGTTGTACTGCTGAGCGAACCGGGGATTGACATACCCGGTGCCCTCGGTGGCCTTGACGTAGACGAAGCGGCCGCCTGCCGACCACGCGCGCGGCCAGTCGACGTTCCCCTGATAACTGCTCACGTCATGGCCCGCGGCTCCGCCTGCGCGAGGCCTCGGACGGGCCGTGCGCGCGGAGGCGGTGCCTCCGTGGCCTTCGTGTTTGGCTATCTGCGATCCGGCGTAGGTGTCCGCCGCCTGACTGTAATCCGCGGCCGCGACCGCGGGGGAAACCAGCAAACCGGAGGCCACCAGGGCAGCGGCCAACCCGACACTCCAACGACGCACGTCGACTCCCATCCTCCGCCAGATGGGGTCACGATGACGCGCACTGCCACGCCTCGCGAGCCGATGATCACCCCAAAGCGTGGCGGCGGAGGCCTGGATCGACCTTATCGGCGATTTTCGTCCGCCAGCGCGCGCTCCAGATGCTCGGCGGGCACGACGGCGGTCACCACGTCATGCGGGTTGATCGCGACCGGATGCCCGGCGAGCAGCGGCACGATGTCCCGGCCGAGCACCGCGCGAGCGTGCGGCCACTCCTGGGGTACCAGCGACTTCGACGTGTACGCGGGCACCAGCACCCGGCCGTCGGTGTTGTGGAAACCGATCACGGTGCGCTGCAGCGGTGAAAGCGCGTAGACGAACAAGGTGGCGTTGAGGATGACCGGCGGCAGGTCCTCGGGCGGCCGGTGGTTGGTTCGCACCAACTGCAGCAGGCGTTCCAGGTCGTTGCGCGGCTCGGGGAAGCCGAGCGCCTTGGGCGAGGGCCGGTATCGGTCGTTGGGGTGAAAGTCCTCGACGATCTGACCGGCCGAATTCACCGGGTACGCGCCGACGACGGCCCAGGACGGCACCGGGCCGTTCGGGTCGAACGCCTCGTCGATGACGTAGAGCCAGCTGTTGGGGTTGGCCCTCGCGTTGCCGCGCATCTCGGCGGTGATCTTCGGTTTGCTCAGCCTTCCAGTGTCCTGGGGATTTGGTACGAGCCGGTCCGCTTCATCCCGCTGCGCCATGTTCAACCCCACGTCTCGCGTGCCGTCCTGCCGATGTTCACTCTACTGTGGCCCTGTGTCTCCTTCGCGTACGGTCGACCCCGGTGAGTTACATGCGGCAGTGCAGGTCGTAACCGCCTGGCTCGACGACGTGGAAGAGGCGCCGCCCCGGGCAGACGTGGCCAAGGCGGTAAGGCTCAGCCTACGGGCACTGGCCGCCGACGCGCCGGGCCGTAGCGTCGAAGTCCGGGTTCCGCCGTTCGCCGCCGTGCAGTGCCTCGAAGGCCCGCGGCACACCCGGGGCACCCCACCGAACGTCGTCGAGACCGACCCCCGCACCTGGCTGGAACTCGCCACCGGCCGGCTCCAGTGGACCGACGCGGTGGAGGCGGGACGGGTCACCGCCTCGGGCAGCCGCGCCGACCTCGCGCACTGGCTCCCGATCGTCCGCGCCTGAGAGACCGCCTGCGAGTCGTGAGTCAACTGGGCGAAGTAACCCGGAACGCGCCGTCCGAAGGTAGCCGATCTCAGGGGCAGGGCTCCGATCGGCCAAAACGAGAGTAAGCACTGAGGAGTAGAGCCCTGGCCATGAGATCGGCTGGGCGCGTTCACCAACAAACACTGAGGAAAGCGGTCAGGGCTTACGGCCGACGCCGCCGGCGATGCAGTGCTGCACCGGGGTCAGCGGCTTGATCCGGGGGCCGTCCGGCCACCAGTCCACGCACCGGACCACACCCGGCGGCACCATCTCCAGGCCAGGGAAGAACTCCTCGATCTCGGCCTTGGTGCGAAACGTTCCCGTGCCCATCATGCTGTGGCGGAACGCTTCCTCCATTTTGCGGGCCACCGCGCTGTGCTCGTCCTCCGGATCGAGGAAGTGGCTGACCGCGACGAACGAGCCGGAGGGCAGGAGATCCACGAACTCCCGCATCATCTCCGCGGGCCTGTCCGGGTCGCCGTCGTAGTGGTGCAGGGTGCCGAGTTGCAGGAAGGCGACCGGCCGGGTCAGATCGATCAGTTCACTGATCGCGGGATTCTCCATGAGCCGGCGGGGCTGGAAGATGTCGGCCGACACGAAGTGCGTCCGCTCGTTCTCCTCCAGCAGGGCACGTCCGTGAGCCAGTACCACCGGGTCGTTGTCGACATAGACGACCGTGATCTCAGGGTCGATCCGCTGCACCACCTGGTGGGTGTTCTCCGCGGTGGGCAGACCCGAGCCACAGTCGAGGAACTGGGTGATACCGGTCTGCAGGGCCAGGAAACGGCAGGCCCGGATCAGGAAACCCCTGTTCTCGGTCGCGAGGTCCTGGGCTTCCGGCGCGGCCTTCTGCACCTTACGAAAGACTTCGCGGTCGATCTCGTAGTTGTCCTTGCCATGCAGGAAGGCGTCGTACACACGGGCGATGCTCGGTCTGGCCGGGTCGACGCCGACGGGCACGGCGGTGCGATAAGTGGTCTCGGGCAATTCGATCGTCTCCGGGCGAAACTGTGAGGTGTGTCGCAGGCCGCGACCGAGAGTATCGGATGATCACTCGAGAGTAAACGCACGTGCATGTCTTCAAACCGCGTTCCGCCGCGGTGTACCTTGAGTAATCGGGCGATTCCATCCCTTGTCCCAGGAAGGTCCTCCCGCCATGGCTCCGATCGACCCCCGGACCGCCGATCAGGGCACCGGTCCCACCGCACGACGGATGATCCTGGGCGCCCAGCTTCGCAGGCTCCGCGAGCGTGCCGGACTGACCCGTGCACAGGCGGCGTGGGAGATCCGCGCCTCGGAATCGAAGATCAGCCGGATGGAACTGGGCCGGGTCGGCTGCAAGGAGCGCGATGTCGTCGACCTGCTCACCATGTACGGCGTCTACGACGAGGCGGAGCGGGCATGGGCCGTCGAAATGGTCAAGCAGGCCAACCAGCCCGGCTGGTGGCACCGGTTCAACGACCTGGTCCCCACCTGGTTCGACAACTACATCGGCCTGGAGGAAGCGGCGAACCGCATCCGCACCTACGAGCTGATGTTCGTGCCCGGTCTCCTGCAGACCGAGCCGTACGCGCGAGCGGTGGCCAGCCACGGTGATCCCGACTCCGCGGACGAAAACGTCGAGCGCCGGGTCGCCGTGCGGATGCGCAGGCAGAAGGTGCTCACCGGGCCGAAACCGCCGAGGCTGTGGGCGGTGATCGACGAATCCGTGCTGCACCGGCCGGTCGGCGGCGCCGCGGTCCTCAGGCAGCAGATCGACCACCTCCTCGAGATCACCGAACTACCTCATGTCTCGCTCCAGATCGTGCCGTTCGATCTGAGCGGCTACGCCGCCGAAGGTGCTTTCTCGCTGCTTCAGTTCGCCGAGCCCGAGTTGCCCAACATCGCCTACATCGAACACGGTTACGGCGCGATCTACCTCGAGAAGCCCGACGAACTGGAAATCTACGGCCGCACCTTCGACCGGCTGACGGTCGACGGTGAGACGCCCGAACGGAGCCGGCAGTTGCTCCGGAAGTTCCGCGCCGAGGCCTGACCCGGCGCGGCCCGGGCAGCGGCTCCGACCGGCGATCAAGCACATCCTCAGCATGAAGTGAGCTTGCTTCTGCACGTGCATTTACACGTTCCATCACTGCTGGTAGCCTTTCGGACACGGCCCAAATGCACGTGCAGGTGCACAGGCCGCACCATCGAGGTGAGCCGACCGAGAGGTGGACCCATGACAGACCGCATCGTGAACGGCATGTCGGCCGACCTGCTGACCGGTGTCTCGTGGCGCAAGAGTTCGCGCAGCGGGGCCCTCGGCAACTGTGTGGAGGTGGCCGCCCTGCCCTCCGGCGAGGTCGCGGTCCGCAACTCGCGCTTCCCCGATGGTCCCGCACTCGTCTACACCCGGGCGGAGATCGCCGCGTTCCTTGCCGGCGCCAAGGATGGCGAATTCGACGATGTCGTCGCCTAGAGTCGCTTCTCCTGCCGTGGTCACCAAACGGCTCCAGGACCTCGTCGCCCGCGGCTACCGGTTCGTCCACCGGACGGATGCCGAGGGCCGCGTGCTGTCGGTCCTCGGCATCCGTCCGCACCACACGGTCGTCGACGTGGTCTGCCTCAACGCCGAAGACGACGTGGTGGCCACCCGGGTACCCGGTGGCGAGGTCGACGTCCTCGAGCCGGCCAAGGTGCTCTGGCGCCGCGACGGGGACGCACGCACTGTGCTCGAGGACCTGCTCGCACTGCCGGACTCGGCCGAGGCTCCCGAAGGCAGGCCGGTGGCAGGTTGCTGGATCCGTACCGAAAGTGGCCGCGCCACCTGGGTCGCCGCGCAAAACTGAAGACCATCTCCGGGGAGTCGGGGGCGGCCCAACGTGGCCGCGACGAAGGAAAAGTTCCGCCGTCCACGTCACGTTGGGCCGTATGCCCCCGAAGCGCCACCTACACTGGAAGCAGGCCCGCCCCCGTCATCAGGAGCATTCGCGGTGGTTTCACACCACAACTCGCACGAGCCCGAACCGGAACCAAGGGAAGAATGCGGCGTATTCGGTGTCTGGGCACCGGGCGAAGAAGTCGCGAAGATGAGTTACTACGGCCTGTACGCGCTACAGCACCGTGGCCAGGAAGCCGCCGGGATCTCGGTTTCCGACGGCAAGCAGATCGTCGTGTTCAAGGATCTCGGCCTGGTGAGCCAGGTTTTCGACGAGCAGGTGCTGTCCTCCTTGCAGGGCCATATCGCGGTCGGGCACTGCCGCTACTCCACCACCGGCTCGTCCACCTGGGAGAATGCCCAGCCGACCTTCCGCACCACCGGCACCGGTAGCGGCCTTTCCCTGGCGCACAACGGAAATCTGGTCAACACGGCGGAACTGCGCGACCGGACACAGGCCGCAGGCCTCAAGCCGCACGCCGGCCTGACCGGTTCTTCCAGCGACTCGGACCTGGTCTGCGGGCTGCTCGCGGCCCAGGCGGCGGACAGGGGTTTCGAGGCAGCCGCGCTCGAACTGCTCCCCACGCTGCGCGGCGCGTTCTGTCTCGTTTTCGCCGACGAGGACACGCTTTACGCCGCCCGCGACCCGCACGGTGTGCACCCACTGGTCCTGGGCAGGCTCGAACGAGGCTGGGTGGTCGCGAGCGAGACGGCGGCGCTGGACATCATCGGCGCCTCGTTCGTACGTGAAGTCGAGCCGGGCGAACTGATCGCGATCGACGCCGACGGCCTGCGGTCTTCGCGGTTCGCCAACCCGGAGCCGAAGGGCTGCGTCTTCGAGTACGTCTACCTCGCCCGCCCGGACACCTCGATCGCCGGGCGCAGCGTGCACGCGACCCGGGTGGACATCGGAAAGCGCCTCGCGCAGGAGAATCCGGTCGAAGCCGACCTGGTCATCCCGGTGCCGGAGTCGGGGACACCCGCCGCCATCGGATACGCGCAGGCGTCCGGGATTCCCTACGGTCAGGGCTTGGTGAAGAACGGTTATGTGGGCCGCACCTTCATCCAGCCGTCGCAGACCATCCGTCAACTCGGCATCCGGCTCAAGCTCAATCCGCTGCGGGACGTCATCCGCGGCAAGCGGCTGGTCGTGGTGGACGATTCGATCGTGCGCGGCAACACCCAGCGTGCCCTGGTCCGCATGTTGCGTGAAGCGGGCGCGCTCGAAGTGCATGTCCGCATCGCCTCTCCGCCGGTGCGCTGGCCTTGCTTCTACGGCATCGACTTCGCCTCACGGGCCGAACTGGTGGCCAACGGCGCGGACGTCGACGGCATCCGCCGGTCCATCGGCGCGGACACACTGGGCTATGTCTCCCTGGACGGTCTGGTCGCCGCGTCCGATCAACCCAAATCCCGCCTGTGCACAGCGTGTTTCAGTGGTCACTATCCGATCCCGTTGCCGGAAGACGCACTGATCGGCAAGCATCTGCTGGAGAGCATGACGGAACCGTCGGCCACCACGGACCGGCCAGGGACCGTCCTTCCCGTCACCCAGGCCGGGTACGGTGCTGAGGATGCCGTCCGGCGTCCTTGAGAACCTCGAGTCTGGAGTCCGCCCGCCGTGAGCGAACCCACGCGCGCCACCTATGCCGCCGCCGGCGTCGACATCGACGCCGGTGAACGAGCCGTCGAACTGCTGAAGCCCCATGCCAAGCGGACGAAACGGCCAGAGGTGCTCGGTGGGGTCGGCGGGTTCGCGGGATTGTTCGCGCTCAAGCAGGACCGGTGGAAGGAGCCGGTGCTCGCCTCGTCGACGGACGGTGTGGGCACCAAGATCGCGGTCGCGCAGGCGATGGACAAGCACGACACGGTGGGCATCGACCTGGTCGCGATGGTGGTCGACGACCTGGTGGTGACCGGCGCGGAACCGCTGTTCCTCCAGGACTACATCGCCGTCGGCAAGGTCTACCCGGAGAAGATCGAAGCCCTGGTCGGCGGGGTCGCGGAGGGTTGTGTGCGGGCGGGATGCGCGCTACTCGGCGGCGAAACCGCCGAGCACCCCGGTCTGATGGGTGACGACGACTACGACCTTTCGGCCACCGGAGTCGGTGTGGTCGAGGCGGCGGACGTGCTCGGGCCGGAACGCGTCCGTCCCGGTGACGTGGTGATCGCGATGGGGTCGTCCGGCCTGCACTCCAACGGCTACTCCCTGGCTCGCCATGTGTTGCTCGACATCGCACGGATGCCGCTCGGCGGCCATGTCGAGGAGTTCGGCCGTACCCTCGGTGAGGAAATGCTCGAACCGACAAGGATCTACGCCAAGGACTGCCTGGCGCTGGCCGCGGAGGCGGAAGTTCGCACGTTCGCCCACATCACCGGCGGCGGCCTCGCCGCCAACCTGGCCCGGGTGGTGCCGCGCGGCCTCTGCGCGGAACTGGAACGCGGCACCTGGACGCCGGCGCCGGTCTTCGCGTTGATCGCGCACCGGGGCAAGGTCGAGCGGACCGAAATGGAGAAGACGTTCAACCTGGGCGTCGGCATGGTCGCCGTGGTCGGCCCCGAGGACGTCGACCGTGCGCTGGCCGTGCTCACCGCGCGCCACGTGCCGGCCTGGACCCTCGGCGAGATCCGTCCGTCGTCCGACCCCGACGGCCCGCGCGCGGTGCTTTCCGGTGACCACCCTCGATTCTGACGAACTGTCTGCAAACGGTGAGATGCCTGCGCAAATGAGCACTCGACGCGCCTTCCGCAGGTACCCGACCTTGGGGGCAGGGCTCTCACCAGCCAACAAGACGTTGCGTGCGGATGCCGGAGCCCTGGCCACAAGATCGGCGTAAACAGCAGCGCGAAACGCTTCCGTTGAGGGCGGTGGCGGGAGACGGGTGGGAGCGTTGAAAATGGACGCTGACCTCGGGGTCACGCAACGGTTGGTGATTCCGGCGGGGGAACTGGCCGAGCGGTTCTCCCGTGCCTCGGGGCCCGGCGGGCAGGGAGTGAACACCACTGATTCCCGGGTCGAGTTGTCCTTCGACGTGGCGCGCTCGCCATCGGTGCCCGACGACCTGCGGCCGCGGCTGCTGGCTCGCCTGGCGTCACGGTTGAGCGACGGTGTGTTGACCATCCGGGCGAGCGAACACCGTGCGCAACTGGCGAACCGGGAAGCGGCGCGGGCGCGACTGCTGGCCGTGTTGCGCGAGGCCGCGGCCCCACCGCCGGCGAAACGGCGCCCCACCAAGCCGAGCCGTGGCGCCAAAGAACGTCGCTTGGCCGAGAAGAAGCGGCGCGGTGACACCAAACGCGGCCGACGCACCCGCTACGACGAGAGCTGACTCAGCCGTTTGCCGAAGTCCGTGTTACCGCACGAGGTGAGGCGGGCGCGCGAGGGCCGAAGGCTTCGGATTCGCGGAGGCGGGCCGCCTGCTCGCAAAGGTAAGGGCACAGCGAGGGTCACGGCCCGTCTACGCGAATCCGATCGCGCGCCTTGAATGCACCGCCCAGCGACAGGGCCTTGTCGAGCAGGCGCTGAAGGTGCAGGCCGCGGTGGACGTCACAGGGATGGGTCGTCGTGCCGGTGGCGATCAGGGCCACGAACTCGTCGAGGAGGGCTGTGTAACTACCGGCCGCGCCGCCAGGATCGCGGTTCAGCGCGCGATAGCCGTGCGTGCCGTAGACGGAGAAGTCCGCGACGGTCGGCTCGACCGGCAACGCGATGGACAGCGTGGCCGAACTGGTGGCCCCGTTCTCGTGCCGGAAGATCAGGTGCCACAGGTCCTCCGACGTCCGATGCGCGCCGGCGACGTCGGCGATGGGACCGAGCGCGGCGTCCAACAGGTCCACCACGTGCGGACCGACATCGGCCAGCGCGCCCGTTTCGTGGCGCCACGGGGAGCCGCTGTACTGCCCGCCGAGGAGGGCCCCGGACAGCCAACGAGCGTTTCCACCGGTCCAGCCGCCGGTCGCGGCCAGGTCCGCGAGCCATTCGCGCGTCTGGGTCGCGAATCGCAACGTGAGCATCACCAGGCTCGTCACACCCGCCGCGGAAACCGCGCCCGCCAGCCGTTCCGCGGTGGGCACGTCCGGGGCGATCGGCTTCTCCAAGATGAGATGCTTGCCCGCCTTCGCGGCCTCGAAGGCCAATCCGGCCTGTATCGCGGGCGGCACGGCGAACGCCACCGCGTCGACTTCGTCGAGCAGTTCTTCGAAACTCGTGCTCACTTCGGCGCCGTGACCACGCGCCAGCTCCTCCGCCGCCTCACGACGGCGCGCCCACACCGTGGTCAGCGCGATGCCAGGATGACCGGCCAGCCCGGGTGCGTGCACCGACCTCGCCCACGGCCCTGCTCCCACAAGTCCGACTCGGACAACTGAGCCACGCATCAGTCGTAGGAGTAGAAGCCACGGCCGCTCTTCTTGCCGAGCAGCCCTGCGTCGACCATGCGCAGCAACAGCGGGGGTGGCGAGTAGAGCGGTTCCTTGAACTCCTCGTACATGGACTCCGCGATGGCCTTGATGGTGTCCAGGCCGATCAGGTCGGACAACCGCAGCGGACCCATCGGGTGCGCGGTGCCGAGTTCCATGCCGCGGTCGATGTCCTCGGCCGAGGCGAATCCGGACTCGATCATCCTGACCGCGGAGAGCAGGTACGGCACCAGCAGCGCGTTCACGATGAAGCCGGCCCGGTCCTGCGACCGGATCACCGTCTTGCCGAGGGTGCTCGTCGCGTGCTCGTCCGCCCGCCGCACCGTTTCGTCTCCGGTGAGCAGCGACGGCACCAGCTCGACCAGCGGCAACACCGGTACCGGGTTGAAGAAGTGGATCCCGATCACCTGTTCCGGCCTGCTGGTGGCCATCCCCAGCTTCATGATCGGAATGGAAGAGGTGTTCGAGGCGAAGACGGCATCGGCACGCTCGATGATCTTGTCCAGCGAACGGAACACCTCGACCTTGGCCTGTTCCTGTTCGATGATCGCCTCGATGACGAGGTCACGATCGGCGAAATCGGCCAGGTCGGTGGTGAACGTGACCCGTTTCAGTGCCGCCTCGGCGTCCTCCGCGGTCAGCTTTCCGCTGCGCACACCGCGCTGAAGCGATTTTTCGAGGCGGGCACGGCCCGCGTCGAGCGCGGGCCTGCTCACCTCGGTGATCATCACGTCGGCACCCGCGTGTGCGTGTACCTCGGCGATTCCGGAACCCATCAGGCCGGCTCCGACGACGCCGACCTTCTCCATGCCACCCACCCGAACCTCCACGCTGGCCGACGCCCGAGAACCCTACGAGGAACGAGGGCGGACCCTCCGGTCCACCCTCGTTCTCCTCAGCCGTCAACGACGGTACTCATCGTCCTCGTCGGCATACGGGTCCTCGTACTTGTCGTCCTCGTCGTGGGAGTTCTGAGAGGATTTACCTGACAGCTCGCGCTGCAAAGCCGCGAAGTCCGTGTCGTGAGTGCTGTACTTGAGCTCCCGCGCCACCTTCGTCTGCTTGGCCTTAGCCCGGCCGCGCCCCATGGCTCGACCCCCTCGCACAGGGACGGGGCGGCCGGGGGAAACGGCGGCCCCGCATCGTCTCGACAACTATTTCCTGTACATACCGTACCTTGTCTCAGGGGGAGAATGCGATGCGGCTTCTCCTCTCGTGGTGAGAGTCTCCCCTCGGTGCACCCGGACGACCGGCAACGTGCCACGATGCAGTGGTGCTCCGACCATTCGTGGCCTACCTGCGGGTGTACGAGCCGCTGTCCGCGTTCGGCGACCCACCCCCCGAGCAGCTCGTCAAGGCGGTCGCGACCACCCAGCTGACCAGGGCGGACGCCGGTGAGCGCGAGCAGTTCATGTGGCTGAGATCACAGACCGCGGCGCCGGTGCGGCTCCTGCCGGCCGAGCTGGCGAACGGCCGGCCGGCCCCGAGCACTCTCACCGACGTCCTGGTGCTGGACCCGTCCGAAGTGGCCGGTACGACCGGCCCCGCGCCGCTGGTCTGTCCCCTCGAACTTCGCGCCCGGTCGGCGGCCGCGCTGGTCAGCTTTCTCGGTGACGCCGAACCCGCGTTGCGGGCGAGCGTGCTGGAGTCCAGTGGGGTCACCGCGGAGACGGCACGGTCACGGGCCGGTGCCGCGCTCGGGCGGCTGACCAAGGCGGCCGTCCACGTGCTTTCGACGACCTGGACCGTGCCGCTGCCGTGGTTCGCCCTGGTCGACCCGGACCAGCGGCGGCTCGAACTGGGCGACGGCCGTGACGACCCCCGGCGCGAGATGTCCTGGCGCGTGGCGATGCCGGACGCGGTGCACCGGGCCGGCGAGGCCCGGGAACTCGTGGAGAACACGCTGGGTGATTCCGGACCGACCCGGATCCTCGTCGAAACCGAACGGTGGCTGGCGAACTTCCATCCCGGGTCGGCGGTCGAACTCGACTACGGCGGCCTCGTCCAGCTGATCGCCGACCCGCTGCTGGAGTCGGACACCTCGGCCGAAGAGGTGCACAACATCCTGGAGGCGCTGCGGTCCGGCGACGTCGAGCAGCTTGCCGAGTTGTTCAACGACCTGCGCGACTACTGGAGTGAGCTCGCCGCTCGCGAACACTGCAACTAGCCGGCCTCGCCGCCAGTCCGGGTCATGCCGTCAGGGCATCGCCCCATGCCTTGCGTGCCTTGGATCTTTCGGCGCCGCCCCGATTTCCTGAACGCGGGCCCGAACTGGCGGGCCCGCGAACCTGGACAGGGGAAACGCATGGCACCCAAGGCAGTCGTCACCGCCGGTACGCGCGGGATAGGGGTGGAAGTGGCGGCGGAACTCTCGCGACGCGGATACGCGGTGACCGTAGTCGGGCGGAACCAGGAGCACGGTGACGAGGCCGTGCGGCGAATCGGAAACGCCCGCTTCCGCCAAGCCGACCTTTCCAGCTTGGCCGAGGTCCGCGCGCTCGGCGCGAAGCTGGCCGCGGAGGGCCCGCTGCAGGTGTTGGTCAACAACGTCGGCGGTATGTGGTCGAAGCGGTGGCAGACCGCCGATGGCATCGAGGCCAGTTTCGCGGTGAACCACCTCTCACCGACCACGCTGACCGAGGCACTGCTCGACGCGTTGCGGGCGGGCAGACCAAGCCGGATCGTCGACGTCACTTCCTCGTCCATCACCACGGCCTTGCTGGACGGGCTTCCGGCCTACGACGACATCGAGCCCGACGAGTACTACGGCATGGCGGTCTCCGGCCGGGCCAAGCTCGCGCACCTGGCCTACAACCAGGAACTCGCGGAACGCCTACGGGGCAGCGGTGTCTCGGTGTTCGCGGCCGACCCGGGTACGGCCGCGACGCCGAACGCCGCGGAAATGACGCCCGAGATCCTGCCGCCGGCACTACGCCCGCTGTGGGAATCGATCCACCGCGGGGTCCAGCGCCCCGCGGCCGAAGCCGCACGTTCGATCGTGTTCGCGGCCACCGACCCGTCGCTGGACGATCAGACCGGGCTGGTCATCGGCCCCGACTGCGCCGCGACGGACTATCTGGCCACCGCGCTCACCCCGGAAGTGATCGCTTCGGCCCGCGCCCTCACCGACCGCGCGATGGCGATCGTTCGCTAGCTCGTGCCGCGTTCGCGGCCACGCTCGGCGTTGAGCAGGTCGTCCACCGATGCGGTGCCACTGGCGTAGCGACCGGCGATCTCGTCGTTGAACAGGTCCACGACCGCCTGCACCTCTCGTCGGCGTGCCGACACCGAGGTCTCTTCTTCGGCGTAGTCCCGGAGGGTGGCCGCGAGCTTGTTGTCGGTCAGGGATTCCACGTCGGACAGGTCGGAATCACCGAGCAGCAGTTCGGCCTGCCGCCGGTGCTGCCCGGCGCGCGAGGGCTCCAGGCTCTGGTGCCGCCCCGAGCCACGGGCGGGACGCAAGGCGTTGTCGGAGAGGATGGCGGCCAACTGGTCCACCACACT
Source organism: Amycolatopsis pigmentata (assembly GCF_042684065.1). NCBI lineage: Bacteria > Bacillati > Actinomycetota > Actinomycetes > Pseudonocardiales > Pseudonocardiaceae > Amycolatopsis > Amycolatopsis pigmentata. Next base: position 694,399 of record NZ_JBHUKR010000007.1, read on the forward strand.
GCCCTGGCCACCGGTCCGGCGCCGTTCCTGTTCCGCGCGCACGATGTCGATCCGGGCGTGCAGCAACCGGCGCAGGTACGACAGGTCGGTCTCTTCCTGCGCGGCTTCGTCACGGCGCTCGCGGAGCCGGTCGAGTGACAGCTCTTCGAGGCCACGGACAAAACCAGGGTCGAGGACGCGGTCGATGCGACGTCGCCCGCCTGGCCGGACTTCGATCACGGCGACATCCTGCTCTATGCCGGTCACCGGCATCGGGCTTGGGGTTTCATATGTTTACCTGTCAACCCCGGAGTCTAGCCGCCGCCTCACGGCCGGGAGCGGCACCTTCCGCGGGGACTGAATCCGGGTCGATGGCGGCCGGTACCGCGCGGTCCTCCGCACCGGCCAGCAGTTCCGCGTCCAGCGGGGTCGACCTCTTGATCAACGCGAGGGCCACCGGGCCGAGCTCGTGATGCTGCGCCACGCTGCCGACCCGGCCGACGACCCTCTCCCCGAGGCGCACCGGGTCACCCGTTTCGGGGTAGATCTCCGGGGAGCCGTCGAGGTGCAGGAGCACCATCCGCCGGGGCGGACGGCCCACGTTGAACACCTTCGCCACGGTCTCCTGGCCCCGGTAGCAGCCCTTGGCGACGTGGGCCGCGCTGCCGATCCAGTTCACCTCGTGGGGAATGGTGCGCTCGTCGGTGTCCACGCCGAGGCGGGGCCGCAACGACTCCACCCTGAGCGCGTCGAACGCCCAGGTGCCCGCCGGCCGGGCACCGGCGTCGGTGAGGCGCCGCCACCAGCCGGTGAGATCACTTCGCGGTACCACGAGGTCCACGCTGGCGGGACCGGGCCACGGCATGCGCCGCGCGAATCCGCCCTCGAAAGTGGTCACGGAGTACGGCGCCGCCGCCACCGAAACGTCCACTGTGGACAGAACCCGATCGGCCTCCGGGCCCAGCAGCGTGAGCACGGCCAGTTCCCCGGTGACGTCGGAGATCTCCACCTTCGACCAGAACTTCATCGCCTCCAGGTATTCGAGGAGGGTCTGCTTGCCACCCTTCGGCAACGCGCTCGTCGCCCGCGCGCCGGGGTCGGTGTCGAGATGGACGGCGTCACCGGTGTGGGCCAGCACCATGTGCGCGTCGACGTGTCCGTGGCTGTCCAGTACCAGGGCTTCCGTGCCCCCGGCCAGTTCCGTCACGTGCTGCGAAATGACCAGATGCAGCCACGAAAGCCGCTCCGGTCCGCTCACGCGCAATACCTCACGGTGCGAACGGTCCACCACCGCGACACTCCTGGTCGCGGTGCGCTGTTCGGCGAAGGGATCCCCCCAGTGCCAAGGGACACCTGGCTCGGGGTTCCCGTCCGGTGGGGCGATCGAGCCAGGCGCGTCGAGGAGAGGTGACTGGTAGGACATGCTTCGATCGTAAGCCGCGCGAGGAGATTCCGTGCCTCCGCACAAGGGTGACCCCGCACCGTGCGCACATCGGCGAAACGACCGAGGTGAGTACGGTGAATCCATGCGCGTACTCGCCTTCCTCGACGGAACACTCGCCGACCCCGACGTTCCCCGGATCCGTATCGACGATCTCGGGCTGATGCGCGGCGACGGAGTGTTCGAGACGATCCTGGTCACCGACGGCACACCCCGGGAGCTGCGTCCTCACCTGGACCGCCTGGCGCGTTCGGCCGGCATGCTCGACCTTCCCGAACCCGACGACGAAGCCTGGCAGCGCGCGGTCGCGACGGTGATCGACAACTGGCAGGGCGACGCCGAGTTCGCCATCAAGCTCGTCTACACCCGCGGCCCGGAAAGCGATCCGTCGGCCGCCGTCACCACTTTCGCGCTGGGCCTGGACATCGCGGAGAAGATCGTCCGTGCGCGGGAGGAGGGGCTCTCCGTGATCACGCTCGAGCGCGGCATCGAACCGGAGCTCGCCGAGCGGGCACCGTGGCTGCTGCTCGGCGCGAAGTCCTTGTCGTACGCGGTCAACATGGCGGCCGGCCGGGAAGCCGCCCGGCGAGACGCCGACGACGTCGTGTTCACCGCGACCGACGGGACGGTGCTGGAAGGCCCGACCTCCAACGTGATCGTGGCCCGTGGCAGGACGCTGTTCACGCCCCCGGCGAACATCGGAATCCTGCCCGGCACCACCCAGGCCGCGGTGTTCCGCGCGGCTGAGCGGACCGGCTGGTCGACCAAGATCGAACCGCTTCGGCTGGAAGATCTGCGCACGGCCGACGGCGTCTTCCTCGCTTCTTCGGTCCGGAAGCTGACGCGCGTCCACACGCTCGACGGCGAACCGCTGGCCGACTCCACCGCGATCCACCGGGAACTCGCCGACGCTTACGACTCCCTCTACCGCTGAGCACGAAAGCGGACCCTCGTGCCGGGACGTGCTTGGGCGAGTGCGGGAAGTGCCGACGCGGTCACCACGGCCACCACCGGATAGCCGCCCGTGGTCGGGTGATCGGCGAGAAAGACCACCGGCAGACCACTGGGCGGTACCTGGATCGCGCCCGTGAGCAACCCCTCGCTGGCCAGTTCCGTCCCTTCGCGCTCCGTGGTGCGCGCCAGCCGTTCCCCGTCGAGGCGCAGGCCCACCCGGTTCGACTCCGGCGTCACGGTCCAGGTTCTCGCCAGCCGCTCGGACGGTTCGTCGAACCAGTCGTCTCGCGGCCCGAGCACGACCGGGACCACCAGTTCACCGGAGAAACGCGGCGGAACGAGCACGTCCTCGCCGGTAGGGAGGCCGAGCGGAGCACCGAGCGGGAGCACGTCTCCCGGCGCCAGCGGTGCCGGTCCGATCTCCGAAAGCGTGTCCCGCGACCGGCTGCCCAGCTGCGCCTCGGCGTCGATGCCGCCGGAAACGGCCAGATAGCACCGCAGACCGGTGGCCGGTGTGCCGACGGTCAGGGTCCGGCCCGGGGCCAGGTGGATGGGCACCTGGGAGCCGGCGGCCCGGCCGTCGACCGTGACCGCCACCGACGGGCCGGTCACGGCGACCGTGCACGAACACCGCGCCATGATGGCGAACCCGCCGAGCAGCGACTCGATCCCGGCCGCGGTTTCGGCGTTCCCGACCAGCCGGTTGGCCAGGCGCAGCGCCGGCGCGTCGAGCGCGCCGGAAGGCGGCACCCCGAGGTGGGCGTGGCCGGGGCGGCCCAGGTCCTGCACCAGGGTGAGCGGGCCGGTCGCCATCACGGTGAGGGATCTCGTCACGAAACGCTCCGGAATCGCACCCGGTCGCCCGGGGCGAGCAGAGCCGGACGTTCGGCTCGTGGATCGAAGAGCACGGCGTCGGTCCGCCCCAGCAACCGCCAGCCGCCCGGCGACGCACGCGGGTAGACCCCGGCGAACTCTCCGGCCACGGCGACCGAGCCGGCGGGCACCCGGGTTCTCGCACTGTCCAGCCTGGCCTGACGAAGGGGCTCCGGCAGACCCGTGAGGTAACCGAAGCCGGGGGCGAAACCCGTGAACGCGACCGTGTACTCCGCCTCCGTATGCAGTTGGACGACCTTCTCCACGGTGATTCCCGCCGTGCGCGCCACCAGTTCGAGATCATCACCGTCGTAGCGCACGTCCGGCACGTGCTCACGAGGGTCTCCGGCGGGCGGGTGAGTCAGGTCTGCTCCCTCGACCGACGCGCGGATCTCACCCAGCGCCTTCGATCCCGGCCGGACCGACACCAGAACCGTCGAGGCTCCGGGTACGACCTCGACGACCTCGGGGTGGGCGGCCGAAACGACCGTGGCGCGAACGGCGGCCGCCTCAGCGCGCGAAGCGCACTCGACCAGGACCGCGTCCGTGCCGTAGGTCAGCCAGCGCAAAACCGTCAGCCGACGATGCGGCGCAGATAGGCGGAGATGTGCGGCTGCATCGGCTCACCCACCATCGCGCGCTCTTCGACGTAAGCCAGATCACCGCCGTTGACGATGCCGTAGAGCCGCTGCGCGCCGGTGACCTCCTTGGCCGTCGCCGTGCGGACCACCGCGTCGGTGCCGAGCTCCCACGATGTCTGGTTGCGCGGTTTGCCGTAGAACATCTCGATGATGCCGGAGGAATGCGCGAGCAGGAGTTCGATCGTGTCGTCGGGCTGCGGCCGCCACCAGCCGACCTCACGGGCCGCCGGGCGGATCACGTTGCCCTCGTCGTCGAGCAGCCACGCGCGCGCCTCGTGGTAGAGGAACGGGCGCCCGTCGTGCGCGATGGTCAACTGCTGCGCGAACTTCCGTGGGCCGTGGATCGTCGGATAGTCGACCTCGCCCTCACCTCGCCACACGCCGACCAGCGGAAGCAGCGCGAGGCAGGCGGGATTGAGATCCGCGCCCTCGCGCAGGTTCGCGGTGTCCACCGGAATCGGCAGATCGTCGAACTGGGGCAGGTTGCGATCGCGGGTGTGCGCGGCGCGCTGCTCGGCGGCCTGGATGGCGTCGTCGCCACTGCTCATGGTCTCAGCGCTGGTCGCTGTAAAGGCGGTAGACGACGTAGAACGCGAACCACAGCACGGCGACCGCGACGATCACCAGCAGTGTCGTAAACAGGGTCTCCACGTCCAGCAGGGTACCTCAGGCCGGGGAGGCGATCATGGCGATGCCGCTCACCACGGCCGGCCCCCGGGCGCCCCTGGAAAAGAAGCAAGGGCTGTTTACTACGGATCATCCGTAGTAAACAGCCCTTGCTCCGAAAAAAGCTAAGCCACGGCGATCGTGACCTGGTGCAGGCCGGGGTCGGCGGCGGTGACCGACGCCTCACCGGTTCCGGTGCGATGGAGCGCGCGCACCACCCACGAGCCGGGCGCCGCGTAGAAGCGGAAGTCGCCGTCGCCGGAGGCCTGTACCTCACCGGCGAACTCACCGTCGCTGTTGAGCAGACGCACGTAGGCGCCGCCGAGCGGGCCGCCGTCACCGGTCACCCGGCCGGCCACCACCACCTGTCCGCGAGTGTCCAGGTCCGCCGGGGTGGCGGTCTGCACCGGCGCGCCGCAGCCGTCGTCGCTCATCATTTGGCTCCCGTCTCGATCGGCACGCCCACCAGCGAGCCGTATTCCGTCCACGAACCGTCGTAGTTCTTCACGTCACCCAGTCCGAGCAGCTCGTGCAGCGCGAACCAGGTGTGGCTGGAGCGCTCACCGATGCGGCAGTAGGCGATGGTCGGCTTGGCGGTGTCCAGGCCTTCCTGCGCGTAGAGGTCCTTGAGTTCCTCGTCGGACTTGAAGGTTCCGTCCTCGTTCGCGGTCTTGGCCCAGGGCACGTTGAGCGCCGTGGGAATGTGCCCGGCGCGCTGCGCGGACTCCTGCGGCAGGTGCGCGGGCGCCACCAGCTTGCCGGAGAACTCGTCGGGCGAGCGGACGTCGACGAGGTTCTTGGTGCCGATCGAGGCGACGACCTCGTCGCGGAAGGCACGGATCGTGGTGTCCGGCTCCTTCGCGGTGTAGCTGGTGCGCTCGCGCTTGACCTCGTCGCGGCTGAGCTCGCGACCGTCGAGCTCCCACTTCTTGCGGCCACCGTCGAGCAACTTGACCTTGTCGTGCCCGTACAGCTTGAAGTACCAGTAGGCGTAGGCGGCGAACCAGTTGTTGTTGCCGCCGTAGAGGATCACCAGGTCGTCGTTGGAGATGCCCTTCTCCGAGAGCAGCGCCTCGAAGCCCGCTTTGTCGACGAAGTCGCGGCGGACCGGGTCCTGCAACTCGTTCTTCCAGTCGATCTTGACGGCACCTCGGATGTGCCCTCCGTCGTAGGCGGTGGTGTCCTCGTCCACCTCGGCGAAGATGACGCCGGGCGTGTCCAGGTTCTCCTCGGCCCACTGCGTTGTGACCAGGACGTCTTCACGGCTCATTTGAGCTGCACTCTCTTTCTCTCTTCTCGTGGGTGGACAGTTCAGGACGCTTGGTTGGGCGCGAACCGCCGGATGATCAGATAGGTCTCGCACCCGAGACAGAAGTTGAAGGCGGCGTTGAGGAACGCGGCGAACAGCGCGAACGCCGTGGCCACGATGCCGAGCGCGGTGATTCCGGTGGCATAACCGAGGGTGCCCACCAACGCGAAGCCGAACCCGACGCCCTGCGCGAACCTGAGCGGTTGCTCGGCCTCGCGCTCCTGAGCCGGCCCGAGGCGAGGCGCCACGAGGCGGCGGTAAAGCACCGAGTAGGGCGCGCGTCTGATGCCGGCGAAGGCCCCGATGGCGAACACGACGGTCTGCGCCGCCAGTACCGGCCACCACGAGGTGACCAGGACGAGCGCGAGCACGACCGTGGTCAGCGCCGCGGCGAAACGTGGTCCTCGCGGATCCACCGTGGGTTCTGCTGGCATGACAACTCCCTGAACCGAGTGGGCGAAAAGGGGTTGAAGACCAAGCCTGAAGCGGCCCGGCCCGAGCGCACAGGTCGGCTGGCAGCGAAGCGCCGCTTACCAGGGACGGCTGGGTGCGGATGCACCACAACACAGACTGCTGCGCACGCGGCAGAGATCCACTGCGCGGCGTTGCGTCAGCAAAGTCAGAGGCAGCCTGTGCACGGCGTCCAGCCTACCCACGTTGTGTCCACCCGGGAACCTTGCTCACCTGGTGGAACACCCCTAGGAAACCCTGCTCAGGGGTCCGGCGAGCGCGTCCAGCACCGCGGGGCCGGAGGGCACCCCGCTGATCCGCAGGAGTTCCTCGCCGGACGGGGTGAACGCCAGCGTGGTGGGGGTGCGCAGCACGCCGAGCGCCTGCGCGACCTCGGGGCGGTCCGTGACGTCAAGGTCGACGTGCCGCAGGCCCTCGGTCTTCTCGGCCAGCGACGACAACAGAGCCCGGGTTTGGCGGCAGGGCGCGCAGAAGGTCGTCGAAATCTGGACCAGCGTGACCGCGCTTTGCGGATCGAGCGCGCTGACGACCGACTCGGGGAGGCCGCGCTCCCGCCCGGTGGCACGGATCCGACCGTTGCCCGCCCGCAACACCATGCCCGCGATCACCCCGACCACCAGCACCCCGGCGACGATCCACAAACCCGTCAAGCCCGTCAAGGCTCACCTCCGGCTGAACGTGACGTTCTGCGCCTCTCCCTTGACCGTGACCGAACCGCTGTTGACCTGCACCGCCGTCGGAGTCACCTCGAACGGCAGGGTGCCGGTGTCGATCCCGGCCTTGAAGTTGGGCAGCAACGCCTGTTGCACTGCCTGGGGAACAACGGTGGTCTCCTTGTCATTCCCGTACTGCAGGCGCTTCGGGACGATGTCGATCGCGGTGCCGTGCAGTTCGATCATGGCGAAGCAGAAGATCTCGATCTTCTGTCCGGCGATCTGGACATACCCGGAGACGCGGACGCCCGCCTTCGACTTGTCCTGGTCCTGCTGCTTCTTGTCCTTGTCCCCGGAGGACGAGTCGGAGGAGTCCTGCCCGGTCTGGACGTATTCGACGCTCGACGGCTCGATGCGCAGGTCCTCGATCTTGGTCAGCGGGTCGATCTTGGCGATGTCGCTGGCCTTGATGGTGACCTGCGCCTCCAGCCTCCCGATGGCGATGGCACTGGTGTTGCCGTTGACCAGATCCGACAGCGGCGCCGTGACGTCGTGCAGTTCGGCGTTGACACCGACGTCCTTGAGGTTCTGGATCGGGACTCCGGAGGCCGCCAGGGAGATGCGACCGTAGTGACCGCCGAGCGCCTGCGTGATGAAGGGGAACCCGTGGATGGTCACCGACGGGTCGTCGGCGAGATTGAGCTGCTGCCTTGCCTTCTGCGAAACCGTGTGCTCGGCGTAGGCCGCCGCGCCGAAGTCCGCACCGACCAGCAGGGCGATCAGCACGACGAGGCTGATCAGGATGCGGCGGGTACGACGGCCGCGACGCTTCGCGGCGTCGCGGGGGACAGCATGTGCGCGGGTCGCTGGTTCGCTCACTCTCGGTATCCGATCTCTGGGTCCTTGGCGTGACGTCGGTGTGACAAGCATGGCAGGGGGAGGTTTTTCCCGCTTTCCGCCGCTACTCTTACCTAAACGCCGACCAGGGATCGCAGGATCACGAGAAATGAAGGCGGTGTGGCGATGAGCCTCGACCTACTCGTACTGACTCCCGAACCCGAAGCCACTTCGGTGTTGCCAGCGCTGGACCTGCTGCCTCACACCGTACGCGTCCGGCCACCAGAGGTCACGGCCTTGCTGGACGCCGGCCATCGCGACGTCATTCTTCTCGACGCGCGCACCGATCTCGCCTCGGCGAAGAGTCTCTGCCGGCTGCTCAAGGGCACCGGCGAGGACGAAGCGGGCACACCGATCATCGCCGTGGTCGGCGAGGGCGGCCTGGTCGCGGTGAGCGCCGAATGGCGCACCGACGACATCCTCCTCCCCACCGCGGGCCCCGCCGAGGTGGACGCACGGCTGCGCCTGGCCACCACCAGGGACGGCGGCACGGCCCAGGTCGACGCCGAGCTCCGGGTGGGCGAGCTGGTCATCGACGAGGCCACCTACACCGCCCGGCTGCGCCGGCGCACCCTCGAACTGACCTACAAGGAGTTCGAGCTCCTCAAGTACCTCGCCCAGCACGCAGGACGGGTGTTCACCCGCGCCCAGCTGCTGCAGGAGGTGTGGGGTTACGACTTCTTCGGTGGCACCCGCACCGTCGACGTGCACGTCCGGCGGTTGCGGGCGAAGCTCGGTCCCGAGCACGAGCAGATGATCGGCACCGTGCGCAACGTGGGCTACAAGTTCGAGCGTCCCTCCAAGGGCGCCCCCAAACCCGGGTTGCCCGCGTTGTCCTTCGACGCCGACCTGCCGAGCGAGTTCTCGACGCCCTGACCGGTAGCCATGCGCTGGTTCGACGAACTGGATCCGGCCGCCGAGCGCGAGGTCCACGAACTGTTGGTGGCCGCGCGCGACGCCGACGGGCAACCGGAAGAGGTCACGGCACCTGCCGGTGGTCTGCACCTGCTGGCCCATGACGAGCGTGGCGAACTCGCCGGTTACGCGCATCTGGACACCTCCGGCGACGCCTTCGGGCACCAGGTCGCCGAGCTGATCGTGCGGCCGGATCACCGGTCCCGGGGGGTCGGCACCGCGCTCGCCCGGGCGCTGGCCGACCGGGTCCCCGGGAAACTGAGGGTCTGGGCGCACGGCGACCATCCGGCGGCCGCGCGGATCGCCGAACGCGAAGGCTTCACTCGCGCCAGGGAACTGCTGATCATGCGGGCGGCCGTCAACGACGACTGGCCGGAACCCGCGCCCCCGCAAGGGGTTTCGTTGCGCACGTTCGTGCCCGGCCGGGACGAGCGGGCGGTCGTCGACGTCAACGCCCGGGCCTTCGACTGGCACCCCGAACAGGGCAGCCTGACGGTCGAGGAATTCGAGGAGTCCGAAGCCGAGAGCTGGTTCGACCCCGCCGGGTTCTTCCTCGCCGAGCGGGATGGGCGGGTGATCGGGTTCCACTGGACCAAGGTGCACCCCGCGCACCCGCGCCGCTTCGGCGGCGAGGAAATCGGAGAGGTGTACGTGGTCGGTGTCGACCCGGACGCGCAGGGCGGCGGCCTCGGCAAGGCGCTGACCGTGGCCGGGCTGCGCTACCTGCGCGACAAGGGCCTCCGGCACATCATCCTCTACGTCGAAGCCGACAACGCGCCCGCGATCGCGGTCTACTCCAGGCTCGGCTTCGACCGGTACCAGTCAGACATCCAGTACGCACGCTGAAAGCGAGCAAGGTGTGTTTGCTCGGCCGGAGGCGGCGACGGCAGCCAGCCACAGCACGTGGTACCCGCCGGAGGCTGCTGCACGCGGCCGGACACGCTTTTCGTCCGGCCGCCGATCACTACGGTTCATCCGTAGTAAACACACCTTGCTTCATTTGAGACTCGTAGTGTCAGGCGCGCACCCTGGCGTACCGGGCGACGGTGCGGGCGATCAGGTTGAGCGCGACCACCACCAGGATGAGGGCCAGCGCGCCGGCCCAAGCCCGGTCGATGGCGGTCGAGTTGGGCTGACCGGCCTCGCTGAACACGAACAACGGCAGCGATGCCTGCGGCCCGCTGAACGGGTCGAAGTTGATCGCCTGCGCGCCGAAGACGGTGAGCAGCACCGGCGCCGTCTCGCCCATCACCCTGGCCACCGCGAGCATCACGCCGGTGACGATCCCGGCCGTCGCGGTCGGGAGCACCACGCGCACCACGGTCACCCATTTCGCCACGCCGAGCGCGTAGGAGGCCTCCCGCAGACTGCTCGGGACCAGCTTGAGCATCTCCTCGGTGGACCGGATCACCGTCGGCAGCATGAGCACCACCAGCGCCAGCGAACCGGCGAAGCCCGAGTAACCCTGGCCCAGCAACACGATCCACAGCGCGAGGACGAACAGTCCCGCCACGATCGACGGCAGGCCGGTCATCACGTCGACGAGGAAACTGACCATCCGCCCGAGCCTGCCGGTGCTGTACTCGACGAGGTAGATCGCGACGAGGATGCCCAGCGGCGCGGCGATCGCGGTGGCGATGCCGACCTGCTCCAGCGTGCCGATGATCGCGTGGTACGCGCCGCCGCCGGCGTCCGCCTCGGCCACCGATCGCATCGAGTGCCCGAAGAAGACACCGTCGAAGCGCGACAGACCACGGTAGATCGTGTAGCCGAGCACGCCGATCAGTGCCAGGAGTGCGAAGAGCACGGTGCCGAGCAGCACGTTCGTCATCAGCCGGTCCTTGGCGTGCCGCCAGCCCTCGACCATGGTCGAGACCACGGTCAGCGCGACCACATACAGGACGACGGCGATCAGGATGAAGCCCACATAGCCGCTGAGCGACGTGAGGAGGAACAGCAGAGCGGTGACGGCCACCGAGCCCGCCGCGACACCGGCCAGCGCGGCCCACGACAGCCGCGGACGGGTCAGCCTGCTCGTGATCAGCGGCTCGTCGAGCATCGCGGTCATCGTCGTTCCTCCTGTGTCGTGCGGGACACCCGGCAGGTCATGCCCGTATCTCCGCGTGTCATACCGCCCCCGGGCGCGGACCGCGCCGGACGATGGCCCGGGCGCCGAAGTTCACCACCAGCGTGATCGCGAACAGCACGAGACCCGAGGCGATCAGCGCGCTCCGTCCCATCGCGCCCGCGTCACCGAACTTGTTGGCGATGTTCGCGGCGATCGTCGCGCCCGCCGGGTCCAGGATCCGGATGGTGATCACGTTGCTGGCCGAGAGCACCAGGGCGACCGCGATCGTTTCGCCCACCGCACGGCCGAAACCCAGCACGATCGCGCTGATCATGCCGGAACGCCCGTAGGGCAGCACGGCCATGCGCAGCATCTCCCAGCGGGTCGCGCCCAGCGCGTAGGCGGCTTCCACGTGCTCGCTGGGAGTCTGGATGAACACCTCACGGCACAACGCGGCGACGATCGGGAGGATCATCACCGCGAGCACGACCCCGGCGGCGAACATCGACTTGCCGTAGGTCTGGTTCGTCGAAGCGAACAGCGGAATCCAGCCGAAGTACCGGTTGAGGAACTGGCTCAGCGGAATCAGGTTCGGCACCAGCCAGACCAGGCCCCACAACCCGAACACCACACTGGGTACGGCGGCCAGGAGGTCGGTCACGTAGCCCAGGGGCCGGGCGATCGCCTTGGGCGCGTAGTGACTGATGTAGAGAGCGACACCCACCGCGATGGGAACCCCGATGACCAGCGCGATCAGCGAGCTGATCACGGTGCCGAAGACCAGCGCCGCGATGCCGAAGACCTGGGTCTGATCGGGATCCCACGACAGCGTGACCAGGAAGCTCGCCTTGTCCCCGCGAAGAGCGGGCACCGCTTCCATGATCAGGAAGGCGGCGATGGCCACCAGGAGAATGAGGATGAAGGTCCCCGAGGCCTTGGCGATCCAGCGGAACACGATGTCGCCACGCCGTGACGGATGCCGGGAAAGTTGTGACGTGTCAGACGCGGGCACCGTCTCGGTGCCGGCGGGCTCCTGGCTGTTACTGGTGATGGCGCACTCCTGAAGTACCGTGTTTTCCGTTGTATACCCGAACCTCTCCGCCTCGCCGGTCACGTGACCGGCGAGGCGGATCGGGCAGGTCCGGATCAGCCGAGCGTGTTCACCGCCGCCGCGACCTTGGTCTGCAGTTCGGCCGGGAGCGGGACATAACCCTGACCGGACAGCGGGTTCTGCCCGTCGTTGCTGGCCAGGTAGCTCAGGAAGCTCTTGACCAGCGGCAGCTTCGCCGAGTCGTTGCCCTTCGAGCAGACGATCTCGTAGGTGACCAGCAGGGCCGGGTAGGCGTTCGCGTCGGCGTTGGTGTAGTCGAACTCGAGCTTGAGGTCGTTGCCCGAGCCCACGACCTTCGCCTTGGACAGGAAGTTCTTCACGTTGTCCGTGGTGAGCTCGACGAACTTGCCGCCCGCGTTACCGACCTTGGCATAGGGAATCTGGCTCTGCGTGGCGAAGGACAGTTCCATGTAACCGATTCCGCCCGAGGTGGTCTTCACACCCTGCGCGATGCCCTGGGTCCCGTTCGAGCCCTGGCCGCCCGGAGCCGGCCAGTTCTTGTTGGCCTCGAACGGGAAGTCCGCCTTGGCCTCCTTGGCGAGGTAGTTGCTGAAGTTGAAGCTGGTGCCCGACCCGTCCGACCGGTGGAAGGTCTGGATGCCCAGCGACGGCAGGTTGACCCCGGCGTTGTCCGCGGCGATGGCGGGGTCGTTCCAGTTGGTGATCTTGCCGGTGAAGATCTTGGCCAGCGTGCTCGCCGAGAGGTTCAACGGCGCCGTCACGCCGGGAACGTTGTACCCGACGGCGATCGGCCCGGGAACCATCGGCAGGTTGATCGCCGGGCCCGACTTGCACCGGGCGTCGGCGGCGGGCTGGTCCGAGGACGACAGGGCGAAGTCCGAACCGGCGAAGTCGACCGTGCCCTGCTGGAACTGCTGAACGCCCTTGCCCGAACCACCGCCCTGGTAGTTGACGGTCGCGCCACTGCACTTGTTCTGGTAGGCCTTGACCCACTCCGACATGGCGTTCGACTGCGCGGTGGAGCCAGCAGCGGTCAGCGTGCCGGAGGCACACTCGATGTTGCTCGTCGGCTGGTTGGAGCTGGCCGGGCCACCTGCGTTGTTGTCACTACCGCAGGCGGCCAGCAGCAGAGCGCCGGCCGCAACGATGCTGAAGGCGGCACCGTGCCGCTTGGTAATCACCTGAGAATCCTCCAACGGACGACTTCCCTCATCGCGACGAACAGTCGCGACCCGGACGGTAAGCAAGCCCGGTGGCCTGAAAGAAGACCCAAGATGAACGGAAGGTGAAACAGGCCGATGTACTTTTTCGATTCCAAATCGGTAAACGCTCCGTGATAAGCGCACGTCCCGCCTGGCCCTGTGATGGAATTCGCATGGTGGGGGCGGCCCGGGTGAACGTTACACGCAGCATGGGTCACACCCGTCACAGTCCACGATTCTGTTCACCTTCCGTTCATCTTTTCAGACCTGTCCGGCCACCCTCGCGCCCTAGTGTTCGGACACCGGTCAACACCACCGGCCCCTGGGGTCGACGAAAGCTGGTTACCCTTGATCCAAGGACCGGCAGTCCCGAACACGGAGTGAGCGTTTCCCGCGATGGCTAAACGAATCGACGTCAAAGACCTCGACATCTACTACGGGAAGTTCCACGCGGTCGACAGCGTGACGCTGTCGGTGCCGCCCCGGAACGTCACCGCGTTCATCGGGCCGTCGGGCTGCGGTAAGTCGACCGTGCTGCGCACGCTGAACCGCATGCACGAGGTCATTCCCGGTGCCAGGGTGGATGGCGAAGTACTTCTCGACGGCGAAAACATCTACGCCTCCACTATTGATCCGGTGCAGGTGCGCCGGACCATCGGAATGGTTTTCCAGCGCCCCAACCCGTTTCCCACGATGTCGATCCGCGACAACGTGGTGGCCGGTCTCAGGCTGGCGGGCACCAAGAACAAGAAGCATCTCGACGAGGTGGCCGAGCGCGCGCTGCGCGGCGCCAACCTGTGGAAAGAGGTCAAGGACCGCCTGAACAAACCGGGCGGCGGGCTTTCCGGCGGTCAGCAGCAACGGTTGTGCATCGCGCGCGCCATCGCGGTCCGGCCGGACGTCCTGTTGATGGACGAGCCGTGCTCGGCCCTCGACCCGATTTCCACGCTCGCCATCGAGGACCTGATCGGTGAGCTCAAGAAGGACTACACGATCGTCATCGTGACGCACAACATGCAGCAGGCCGCGCGTGTCTCCGACCAGACGGCGTTCTTCAACCTCGCCGGCGTCGGCCAGCCGGGCCGTCTGGTCGAGCTCAACGACACCGAGAAGATCTTCTCCAACCCCAACGAGAAGGCCACCGAGGACTACATCTCCGGCCGCTTCGGCTAAAGGCCCCACCGAAACCGATCGGTTACTGTCGGGGGGTCGCGGTAGCGTCTGGAGACGTGGTTTCGGTTCATGTGGAGAGTGTCGGCGGACGGTTTCCCCGCGCTCGTGTCGTGACGCTGGCGGGACGGGCTCTCGGCGGAATCCCGCCCACCGCGCAGATCCTGATCGGGATCGTCAGCGTGCAGGTCGGCGCGGCGCTGGCCAAACAACTGTTCGCGATCGCGGGCCCGGCGGGCACGGTGACGTTGCGCCTGTTCTTCGCCGCCGTGGTGCTGCTGCTGGTGTGGCGGCCCACGCTGCGTGCCGGGCGCCGTGGCTGGCCGGTGGTGCTCGGCTACGGCCTGATCCTCGGGATGATGAACCTCTGCTTCTACCAGGCACTCGCCCGGATTCCGCAGGGCATCACGGTGACGATCGAGTTCCTGGGCCCGCTCACGGTCGCGCTGGCGGGATCACGCCGTCTGCTCGACGCGGTGTGGGCGCTGCTGGCGGCGGGCGGAGTGGTACTGCTCGCCGAGACGCGCGGCGATCTTTCGTTGCTGGGCATTGTGTTCGCGCTGGGCGCGGCGGTCTGCTGGGGTGGCTACATCCTGCTCGGCGCGGCACTGGGCAGCCGTACCTCCGACGGCGGCGGGCTCGCGCTCGCGATGGCCGTCGCCGCGCTGGCGGCGATGCCCGTCGGCATCATCCAGACCGGTACCGGTCTGCTCACCCCGTGGGTGCTGGTCGCCGGGCTGGCCGTGGCACTGCTCTCGTCGGTCGTCCCGTATTCGCTGGAACTCGAGGCGCTGCGCCGGATCCCGCCGCGGGTGTTCGGCGTGCTGATGAGCATCGAGCCCGCGGTGGGAGCGCTGGCCGGGTTGCTGGTGCTCCACGAATCATTGCGGCCCGCACAGTGGCTGGCGCTGTGCTGTGTGGTCGCCGCTTCGATCGGCGCGACCCGCACCGCGAAGACCGGCTAGCCGGTCGGTCAGAAGTCGTCGCCCGGGCCGTAGCCGGGCATCTTGCCGGTGGCCACGAAGACCATTCGCTTGGCGACGGACACCGCGTGATCGGCATACCGCTCGTAGAAACGGCCGAGCAGCGTGATGTCGACCGCGGCGGCGACCCCGAATTCCCAGTCCTTCGCCATGATGACGCTGAAGAGGTGCCGGTGGATCTCGTCGACCCGGTCGTCGTCGGCCTCCAGCGAGCGGGCGGCGTCGACGTCCCTGGACTTGATGACCTCTTCGGTCCGGCGCGCCAGAGAGACCACGGCCTCGCCCATTTCGGAGAAATACGGGCGGACCACATCCGGCAGCGCGTTGTTGGGGTAGCGCCGCCGGGCCGCCTTCGCCACGTGCAAGGCGAGATCGCCCATCCGCTCGAGGCTTTCGGCGGCGTGGATCACCGCCAGGACCGTGCGCAGGTCGGTGGCCACCGGAGCCTGCAACGCCAGCAGGGCGTAGGCCTGCTCTTCGCACTCGGCGCGAGCGTCGTCGACCTTGGCGTCGTCTCCGATCACCCGCTGGGCCAGCGCCAGGTCGGCGTCGAGCAACGCCTTGGTGGCCGTCTCCATGGCGGTCGCCACCTGCGCCGACATCTTCGCCAGATTGCCGGCCAGTTCATCCAACTCGACGTGATAAGCCTCGCGCATGGCCACCACCTTACGGGCAGGACAGACCTGCTGCCGCATCGCCGAGTGAACCCGGAATGAACCCGCGCTAACGACTCCGGCGGTCAGGCTACGGAGCGTGTCAGCTGCGTGACTTCACGGTCGAACTCGTCTGGACGGCCGACGTCGACGGAGTCGAAGAGGCAGCGGGCGCGGACGGGTCCGGCAGCGGGGTGCCGTCGATGAGGGCCTGGAAGATCGCCTTCGCCTTGCTTTCGACGAGGACCTCGTTGCCGCGGCTGTTCGCCGTGCCGACGGTGGGCACGGTCATGAAGTTGACCTTGCTCGCGTCGAGCCCCTTCATCGACTGCGCGAGGGTGAGCATCTGGTCGACCCCGATGTTGTCGCCGAAGGTCGCCTTCGCGAACGAGGTCACGAAGCCGGAAAGCTGGCTGGGGCTGGTCATCACCCCATGCGACATCGCCTTTTCCATCAGCGCCTTGATGAACTGCTGCTGCCGCTTGATCCGGCCGTAGTCGGAGGTCGGGTCGCCGATGACGTGCCGGGCCCTGACGAAGCTGAGCGCCTGGTCGCCGGAGATGGTCACGTCCCCGGTCTGCGAAACCACCATGCCCAGCACGCTGTCCTTGATCGGCTTGTCCAGGTGGACGGTGACCCCCTGGACCGCGTCCACCATGCCCTTGAAGCCACCGAAGTCGATACCGACGAAGTGGTTGATCCTCATGCCGGTGATCTGCTGCATCCACTTGGTCAGGCAACGGGGCCCGCCGATCGCGTACGCGGTGTTCAGCTTGACCTTCGTCTCCGCCGGCACGACCTGGTCGCTGTAGTCGTTCTTCGCCACGTCGAACTGATTGCAGGCGGGCCGGGAGATCTCCAGGTCCCGGGGGAACGAGACGACCACCGCGCGGCTCCGGTCCGCCGGGATGTGGGCGAGCATCACCGTGTCCGAGCGCGCGCCCTGGACTTCGTCGGCGTTGCCGACGTTCTCTCCGGGCGTCGCGCCGATCCGGGTGTCCGAACCCGCGATCAGGAAGTTCTCGTCACCGTTCTGCGCACCGGCGTTCTGGATGTCGGCCGAATTCTCGTCGAGTGCGGAGACCTCGGTGAACTTGCTGTTGAACCAGGTCTTCGCGCCCCAGGCGGTGCCGAGGCCGAGGAAGATCAGCGCGGCGAGCACGGCCGCGGTGATCCGGCCGATCTTGATCGAAAGCTCGATCCGGCGCTGGTTCTTGTCCGGCAACGAATCCTGTGGCGCGTCGGCCTTCGCTTCGGTGGCCACCGCATCGGATTCCCCGGTGGCACGGCCCGGCGCCACCACGCGCTGCAGCCGGGTCCTGGTCTGCTCGAGCAGTTGCACCGGCCGGGAGGTGAACCTTTCCAGACGCTGTTTGCGGCGAGCCTCCTCGGCGGCGAGTTCGTCGTGCGCGGCGGAGAACCGGGCGAGCGAGTGGTCGATCTTGCGGCGAACCTTCGTGCCGTCGTCGATCGGCTCCATCTCGTCGGTCATGGTGAGCCGGTCTTCGAGCGAGGCCGACCGGCGGGCGATCGACGGACGCCCGGATCCGGGCCTGGCACCGTTCGGCGGAGGACCCGGCCGGCGCGCGGGCGGATTCGGCTGGCCGGAACGCGCGGCCGGTTTGCCCTGCTCCGATTCCGGTTCGGCCGGGGGCCGTTTCCGGGTGGGCGGACCGTCGGCGGCCGACTCGGCTTTGACCGGCCTGCGCGGCGGGAGGTCGTCGGCGGCGCGCGGCTCACCGTTGACCGGCCTGCGCGAACCTTCGGCAGGACGCGGCTCACCGTTAACCGGCCTCCGCGGACCTTCGGTAGCACGCGGCTCACCGTTAACCGGCCTCCGCGGACCTTCGGTAGCGCGCGGCTCACCGTTGACCGGCCTGCGCGAACCTTCGGCAGGACGCGGCTCACCGTTAACCGGCCTGCGCGGACCTTCGGCGGCGCGCGGTTTGCCGTTGATCGGCCTGCGCGGCGGACCATCGGCGCCGGACGGCTCGGTCTGGACCGGTCTGCGCGGCGGCGGACCATCGACGGCGGGTGGCTCGGCATCACGTCGCCGACGAGGCGGCGGGCCTTCGGGAGCGGGCGGCTCGGCCACCGGGAGACGCTGGCGAGGAGGCTGGACCGGGCGGCGCGGCGCACGATTCGGCGGCGGCGGTGGCGCGGCTCTGCGCGGCGGTTCGGACGTCCGCGGCTCCCGGCCGCGGGGTTCCGCGGCGGGCGGGGGCGCCTGGCGGCGGGCCGTGGGCGGCAAGGACGGGTGCGGATCCCGCGCGCGGCGCTCCGGCGGGTGCGGTGGCTCGGCCTCGCGTGCTCGGCCGGGCGAGTCGCCCGCGTCGAACTTCGGGCGGATGCCCGTGCGCTGCGCCACGAGGTCGGCAACGCTGATGCCGCCCTCCGTCTCGATCGATCGACGACGCCGGCCTCGGCCGGACGCGGCATCGCCCCGGGGACCGGGGCCCGCCGAACGGTCGTCTGGCACCCGGTCTCCTCTCTGTCGTTCGGGCGGGATCAACCGCCACGGGATTGATCGCCGGGGTGGCGAGCATCGTTATCGTACGGATACATCCCGTTCCTGACGACACCCACGGGGATTTTTCTTACATTCCGTGCGACAAACGGGCGAGAGAAGCGACGAACAGGGTGAACCACCCGCTCCGCTAATAGGCGAATAGCCGGGGAAAACTACGGACTGTATTCAATGCGTCTTACCGTGTCGCGGTCCGGGATCGGCCGGTCGATTCTCCCGGGCATGTCCCGCCACGGAGCGAAGCCGACCGCCGCCGGATGACTGGTATGTACCACCAGCCGTTGAACGCCGGCGTGCTCACGGTACTGGCCAAGTGGCGGAGCCGGACGGCTTTTCGACCGATCCCGCGCCCCCGCGGCCGGCCGTAGCGTTCAGGCATGACGAAAGCGCTGATCAGGAGGGCTTCCGCCGCCGCGGTGGCGGTCTACGCCTGCCTCGTGGCGGCCGCCGTGTTCTTTCCGCTGCCCGGACCCGGTGCCCACCCACCGGCCCAGACCATTCAGCTCGTGCCGTTCCAGTGGACCTCCGACGTGGGCAGAGAACTGCGGGAACGAGGGCTGTCGATCGCCCACGCGATCACCATGCCAGCGTTCGAAGGCGCGACGCTCAACGTGGCGCTGTTCGTCCCGCTCGGGATCTTCGCGCGGCTGCTGTGGAAACGCGGTGCCGTGGGTACCGGCCTGCTCGGCTTCGCCTGTTCGCTGCTCATCGAGACGACCCAACTCAGCGCCAACTGGGGTACCGCACCGTTCCAGTACCGCACCTTCGATGTGGACGACCTGATCGACAACACCACGGGCGCGCTGCTCGGCTGGGTCGTGGGCGCCGTGGTCCTGGCGCTGTGGACCTCGCGGGTTCGGATGACGAACCTGCCGCCGGCACGCGGGGTGCCGTTGGTGCTCAGTGACGGAACGGTTCCGACGAGGGCGGCGGGAGGCGAGTGGCCGCGTCGTGTTCACCCAGGCACGCCAGCCGGGCGGCTCGCCGAGCGGCCTCCCGTCGTGCGGCTCGTCGATCTTCCCAGGCGACCGTCGCGGCGGCCGCGGTGAAGAGCAGCAACACGAGCCCGAGGACGATCGCGATTTCCACGCCGCCTCCTTTGGCGTCGTCCCTTGTGTGGCAGATCACAGAGCGTACGCGTCCTTTGGTGAATTTGCCACCTTCCGGTCGGCTCGCGGGAGAACGGCCCGCGGGCGTCCGTGCCGGGGACCGCGGAAAACACTAGGATCCGGCTACCGATGGACGCCTCCACGCTCGCGGCCGCGCAGAACGCCACCATCCCCGACATCGTGGCGCCGGGACTCCACGTGTTGTTCTGCGGCATCAATCCCGGCCTGTATTCGGGCGCCACCGGACACCACTTCGCCCGGCCCGGCAACCGGTTCTGGCCGGCTCTCCACGCTTCCGGGTTCACTCCCCGACGGTTGCGACCGGCCGAGCAGGCCGAACTCCTGACCTTCGGCCTCGGCATCACGAACCTGGTCGCGAGGGCGACCGCCCGGGCAGACGAACTGACCGGCGCCGAACTGCGCGAGGGCGCGGCCGTACTGGAGGACAAGATCGCGCGGTATCGCCCGCGCTGGTTGGCCGTCGTCGGCATCACCGCTTACCGGACCGCTTTCGGGCGTCCCAAAGCCACCGTGGGCAGGCAGCCGGAGCAGCTCGGCGAGACGAAGGTGTGGGTGCTGCCCAACCCCAGTGGCCTCAACGCCCACTGGACGGCGGCGACACTGGCCGAGGAGTTCGGCCGGCTGCACCGGGTCGCGTACGCAGGGTAATCATATTTTTCGGCTTTGAAGAACCCGCGTCATACCCTCCGCGCGGGGTAGTCCGACAATGGAGTCGTGTCACAGCTGACCCGGTCCTAGCAGGGAGGATCGGATCGCGGTGCCGGGGAGACCCGGGCGGGCCGTCGAGGGGGACGACCCGCCCGCCTCCGGTCGTCCCGCACAGGTGTGACCACACCCTGGACGGAGCCGAGATGACGCACAGTAACGAAACGGGACAGGCTCCACCGCCCGCGGTAACCTCGCGCAACCTCGGAATCGCCGTCGTCGACTCCGTTCCGATCTACCGGGAAGGCCTGAGCGCCATCATTCAGCGCGCTCCGGGGATGCACTGGGCCGGGCAGGCGCCGAGCCCGCACTCCGCCCTGCAGATGGCCGAACAGGTACGCCTGGACGTGGTACTGGTCGACAGCGGCCTGGACCCGCACGGTCACCTGATCAAACTCCTGCTGGGTTCCGATCCGTCACTACTGGTCATCCTGTTGTTGCGGGATGCGCACCGCACTCCGGGTTTCCTGAGCGGTGCCCGGTCCGCCGGGGTGCACGGCGTGGTGCCGCGCTCGGTCGAGACCCGCCGGCTGGTCGAGGCGATCCGCCGGGTCCAGTTCGACCGGCGCTACGTCGACCCCACCCTGGTGCCCCTCGTCACCGCCAGCCGGTCCGGCACGCGGTCACTGGATGGTGGCGCCAAGCCGAAGCGGCCACGACTCCCGCTGTCACGCCGCGAGTACCAGGTCCTCCAACTGGTCGCCGAGGGACTGGAGAACGCGGCCATCGCGAAGATCCTGTTTCTCTCCGTGGAAACCGTCCGCACGCACGTGAAGAGCATCCTGCGCAAGCTCTCGGCGCGCGACCGGACACATGCCGTGACCATCGCTTTCCGTGGCGGGATTCTCGTCACACAACCGGATGACAGCCTCGAACGCCCCCCGACTTCCGCTCCGCCACTGGGTTTGGCCGACCACAGGATGCGGTGACGCCACTCTCGGCGCCGGTTTCAGGGGGTTCGTCCGGAGCATCCGAATGGATTTCACTTGCCGCCGGTTACCGACAGGTAATATCCTGAAGTTACCGGCCAGTAGGGGACCGACACGCGCCCAGCCGGATACCCGAACAAACGGAGCGAGCACATGGGCCACTACAAGAGCAACGTCCGAGACCTCGAGTTCAACCTGTTCGAGGTGCTCGGCGTCCAGAACCGCCTCGGCAAGGGCGTCCTGGCGGAGTCCGACGAGGAGACCGCCCGTGGCGTGCTCTCCGAGCTGAACACGCTCGCCGTCGGGCCGCTCGCCGAGTCCTTCGCCGATGCCGACCGCAACCCGCCCGTCTACGACCCGAAGACGTTCTCGGCCACCCTGCCCGAGTCGTTCAAGAAGAGCTACCGGGCGCTGTGGGACGGCGAATGGTGGCGCCTGGGACTGTCCAACGAACTGGGCGGCTTCGGCCTTCCTCCGACGGTCTGCTGGGCCGCGGCGGAACTCATCCTCGGCGCGAACCCGGCCCTGTTCATGTACCTGGCGGGCCCGAACTTCGCCGGAATCCTCGACCGCAACGGCACCGAGGAGCAGAAGCGCTGGGCGCGCATCATGATCGACCGGGGCTGGGGCGCCACCATGGTGCTGACCGAGCCGGACGCCGGCTCCGACGTGGGCGCCGGCCGCACCAAGGCGGTACTCCAGGAGGACGGTTCCTGGCACCTGGACGGTGTGAAGCGGTTCATCACCTCGGGCGACCAGGACCTCACCGAGAACATCATGCACCTGGTTCTGGCCCGCCCCGAAGGACCGGGCATCGAAGCCAAGCCGGGCACGAAGGGCCTGTCGCTGTTTCTGGTACCGAAGTTCCACTTCGACACCGAGACCGGTGAACTCGGCGAGCGCAACGGCGCCTTCGTGACCAACGTCGAGCACAAGATGGGGCTCAAGGTCTCGACCACCTGTGAGCTGACCTTCGGCCAGCACGACGTTCCGGCCAAGGGCTGGCTGCTGGGCGACGTGCACGACGGCATCGCCCAGATGTTCCAGGTGATCGAGTACGCCCGGATGATGGTCGGCACCAAGGCGATCGCCACGCTGTCCAGCGGGTACCTCAACGCACTCGAATACGCCAAGGAACGGGTCCAGGGGCCCGACCTGACGCAGATGATGGACAAGGCCGCGCCGCGCGTCACCATCACGCACCACCCGGACGTGCGACGCTCGCTGATGCTCCAGAAGGCGTACGCCGAGGGCCTGCGCGCGGTCTACCTCTACACCGCCTCGTTCCAGGACCAGATCTGGACCGGTGAGGGCGACGAGGAATCGCTGCGGCTGGCGGAACGGGTCAACGACCTGCTCCTGCCCATCGTGAAGGGTGTGGGCTCGGAGCGCGCGACCGAGCAGCTGGTGCAGTCCCTGCAGACCCTCGGAGGCTCGGGCTTCCTCCAGGACTACCCGATCGAGCAGTACATCCGCGACGCCAAGATCGACTCGCTGTACGAAGGCACCACGGCGATCCAGTCGATGGACTTCTTCTTCCGCAAGATCGTCCGCGACAAGGGACAGGCGCTGGGCTTCCTGGCCGGCGAAATCGGCAAGTTCATCGAGTCCGAGGCGGGCAACGGACGCCTGAAGAACGAGCGCGAGTTGCTCAAGCAGGCGCTGGAAGACGTGCAGGGCATGCTCGGCGCGATGATCGGCTACCTCACCGAATCGCAGGAAGACGCCAAGAGCGTCTACCGAGTCGGCCAGCACACCGTCCGGCTGCTGATGTCGGCCGGTGATCTCCTGGTCGGCTGGCAGCTACTCCGGCAGGCGGAGGTCGCGCTCGCCCGCCTCGACGAGCCGGCGACCGGCAAGGACCAGGCCTTTTATCAGGGCAAGGTCGCGGTGGCCTCGTTCTTCGCGAAGACGGTGCTGCCCGAGTTGAGCGCGCGGCGCGCGATCGTGGCGGCCGCCGACAACGACCTGATGGAGATTCCCGAAGCGGCCCTGTAGCGGGCTCCTTTTCACCGACGCCCCGGGCACCGCGCCCGGGGCGTCGTCCTTTTGTTCCCGTTGACCAGGTTTTGACGTGTTCGTTACGCGGGTATACCGGGGCCAACGGCGGATTAAGGAGATTCGATGACCCTCATCGCGATCATTACGGCGATCATTGTCGGTCTGATCATCGGAGCATTGGGCCGGTTGGTCGTGCCCGGAAAACAGCGCATCCCGATCTGGCTGACCATCGTGGTCGGCATCGTGGCCGCGTTCATCGGCACGGCCATCGCGCGCGCTGCCGGTTACGCCAACACGTCCGGTTTCGACTGGCTGGAGTTCTTCACCCAGGTCGGCCTCGCCGCGTTGGGCGTGTGGCTGGTCGCCGGCTTGTACGGCCGGAACCGGGTCACGCACTGACCGATCACCTTCGATCCGGGAGTGGAAAGCGCTTTCACGAGACGCTTTCCACTCCCGGGTTCAGGTCCGGCCGAGCGACCCGCTCCGCCGGACTTCCTTGTCTCCCAAGCATGGGACGATCTTTCAGCCGCAGCTCACGGACGGCTTCGGCGCATAACGCACCGAACGCGTGTCACGGCCGACCTCGGCGCCGGTGACCACGTCGTAGCGAATTCTGACGTCCGTGACGGTGAACCCGGGCTCGCCACCGGACGGACGGCAGGACGGCCCGGAATCCTGTTGGACCGGAGGAAGGACGACATCCTGCCACCCGCTGGTCATGCTTTCCACGTGATACCGCTTGGTTCCCCAGATTCGCACGGTCACGGTGTCTCCCGAGACGTAGGCCTGAATCGCCATGCCGCTCACCAAACTGTCGGTGAAGCGCAGGTCCGCCACCGAGCCGTCGTCACGGAAGGCTTCAGCATCCCGGCCCGGGGGATAACGGTCGACGTAGTAGCCGTGTTCGGTGTGCCCGGCGTCGGTCAGGCCCGCCAGGTAGGCCGCGTTGTAGAGCGTGCTCGCGAACTGGGAGAGACCACCGCCGATCACCAGCGGTCCCGAACCGTCCTCGTTCATCGCCGCCGGGGCGAAGCCCGTCGCCTGGGTCAGGGGGCCGATGCGCCCGGTAAGGCTGAAGGTCTGGCCCGGCCGGATGATCACGCCGCTCACCTTGTCCGCGGCGGCGGCCACGTTGGCCGCCATCACGCCCGACAGCGACCCGGTGGTGAACTCGGAGACCACCTCCCTGATGCCGATGCCCGCGGCGTCCTCGGTGGTCAGACCGGGCCGGGCGGTCTGGTAGCGGACGGTCAGATCCCGTCCGTCCGGCCGGGCGAGCACCGCCATCAGCGGGTTGAACGTGCTCGTCCAGTCGATCTTGCGCGCGTCGACCGACGGCCGGATGGCCGGAACGACGCCGGTGAAGTCGATTTCGGCGTCCTTCCCGGGTTTTTCGGTGGTCGCGAGTTGTGGCCGTAACACGTCCTGGAGCTTCGCCGCGTCGAGACTCATCTGCAGCGCGCCTCCCGGACGGGGCGCGAACCGCATCGCCGCGGCGATCGCGGCCGGTTTGAGCAGTGCGTCCGTGCCCTCGCCGTGCGCCACGACCGGCCTCGCGACCGCCGGGGCGACGACCTGGTCGAGTGTCTCGTGCACCCCCTCCGAAGTCGCGAGCACGGGGGTGACGCCAACGTCGAGGTGTATCCCGCCGTCGTCCAGCCAGTGCTGCTTGACGAGCCGCACGGCGCCCTTGGCGTCGGAAACCGCCTGCCCGGCTCGCGGTTCGACGGCGTGCGGGGTGACCTCCCCGTCGGTGCCGGGAATCGGTTCGAAGGTGATGTCGCCTTCGACCGGCAGGTGATCGAGTTGGTCGGCCACGAGTCGCGAGACCGCTCGATCGAGCGCGTCATCGTCCACGTCCGTGGCGACGGGCACCTCGTGCTTGGTGAAGAAGGATTCGATTCGGACCACCGGATCGAGCGACTGATGCCCCGCCCTGGCCAGAGTCGTGCGCCAGTCGAGGCTGAGGCCGGAAGCGGCCGGGTCGAGGGTGGTCCGGACATCACCGGCGGAAACCGGAATCGGCCGGTAGAGGCGCGGCTCCAGGTCACGCTGCAGTTTGGCTTCCGCGTCGGCGCGACTCAGCCCGCCGACATCGACACCGTCCACGACCACGCCGCGGGGCACCTTGCCCGCGTTGGCCATCAGGTCGATCGTGTAGAGCACGGCGGCGACCGCGATCAGGCCACCCGCGACCATCATCACCCGGCCGAGGAGCAGCTTCGCGCGTGAGCGATCGAAACGCGGGGGCCTGCCGACATCGAGGATCTCGTCGGCGAGGGCGTTGTCGGGAGGGACGAAGTAGTCCGAGGTCGGGCCGGCCCGGGAAACAGGCGCGGTGGCCCAGGTGTCCCACGGTCCCCGATCCGGGGCCCCGTGCGGCGAGGAGTCCTCGTCGGCCACCTACCCTCCCATCGCGCTACAAGTACAACCCCGTCCCGTGCTCCGTCCGCTCGGAGGCGACCGCGTGGATGTCGCGCTCCCGCATCACCAGGTAGGCCTCTCCCTGTACCTCGACCTCGAGCTGGTCCTCGGGGTTGAAAAGCACGCGATCGGCTACCTTCACATTACGTACACTACTGCCTACACCCAGTACATCACCCCAGGCGAGTCGGCGCGCCACCTGCGCCGTCGCGGGAATCACGATGCCGCCGCCGCTTCGCCGCTCGCCTTCCTCCGGCGCGAGCCGGACCAGCACACGGTCGTGCATCATCTGAATTTCCAGTTTGGGGCCGGGGACCGGCACACTCTTGGCGTCCGACACGCGACCAATGCTAGTTGCCCTGGTGAGCGTGGGAGAGCCTCCATGTTCCCGCGGTCTCAGGTGCCGGCGAAGACGAGCCTCAGTTCGGCCGGGCTCCCGGCCCTCAGCTGGACCGGCACGCCCCAGTCCTGGCGCACGACCCGGCACACCGGATGCTCGGCGTCCGAATCACAACTCGCCGCCTGAGCCACGATCTGCAGCACACCGCCGGGATGGCCTTCGGCCAGCCTGAGGGTGCGCCGCAACTCCGTGCCGGTGCCACCGCCGTCCACCAGGAGTTCCGGTGGCGACGCGCTGACCTCGAGCCGGGTCGGTGGCCCGTACCGGTCGTCGAGCTTTTCGCCAGGGGGTGGCGTGAACACCACCGTCAGGTCGACAGCGCCGGGCGCGAGCACGCTCGGCGGCCTGCGGACAACCTGAGCGGCGCCCGCGACCTGCGCGGATTCGCCGGCGGAAAGCCGTAAGGGGCGCAGGCGATGCGCGGCCGACTCGACTACATGAAGAGTTTCCTCGGTCACGAGGAGCCCCGACGGCTCAGCCAACCGGTCCGCCATCGTGGTGACCTTCTCGCTTTCCGGGTCGTAGCGGCGGACGGCACCGTTGTAGGTGTCCGCGATGGCGATCGTCCCGTCGGGCAGTACCGCGAGCCCAAGGGGATGCTGGAGCAAAGCTTCTTCCGCGTCACCGTCATGGTGTCCGAAGGAGAAAAGGTCCGTGCCGACCGCGGTATGCACGGAGAAGTCACCGTCGAGCCACCGCAAGGCCGACGTTTCGGCGTCGACAAGCCAGAGCCGATCGCCCTGCACGGCCAATCCGGACGTCTGCGCGAAAAACGCTTCTCGACGGTCACCGTCGCGCAGGCCTTCGACGGTCGTCCCCGCGAAGCGCGTGATGGTTCCGCGTTCCGGATCGAAAAGCCCCAGCGTGTGGTTCCCGGCCATCGCCACGACGACTCCGCCGGCGTGGTCCCACCACGCCACGTCCCACGGGCTGGTGAGATCGACCACCCGTGCGGGCCCGTCGGTTTCCCCGTCCCGCCACTGACGCCCGGTACCGGCCACTGTGGACACTTCACCGCTGGCCAGGTCGATACCGCGCAGCAGGTGCCCAGCGGTGTCCGCGACCAGCACGTGCCAGCCGACGCGCTGGGCGACATCGTCCGGCAGCACGGTCAGACCGGACGGTTCGGCGAAGCTCGCCACTTCGCTGGGCCCGTCCAACGAACCCCGTTCACCGCTGCCGAAACGTCGGAGGACCGTTTCGCCGTCGGAGCCGAGTTCGACGATCGAGTGGTGGGCGGTGTCCGCGACCAGAATGCGGCCGTCGTCAGTGGCCACCGCCTTGGCCGGAAACCGAAGGGGAGCGGGGCCGCTGTCCCTGGCGGGAACGTAGGGAGTTCCGCCACGACGAAGCGTGCCCTTCGCCTCGTGTGACACGACCTGCTCGGCGATCACGCGACGCAGCGCCCCGGCGTGCCCCTCGCCCGCCGCGACGTGCACCACGTAACCCTCCGGGTCCACGAGCACCAGCGTCGGCCATGCCTTGACCGCGTACTGCTGCCAGGTGATCATCTCCGGGTCGTTGAGCACCGGGTGGTGCACGCCGTGCCGGCGCACCGCCGCCTCGATCGCGGCCGCTTCGCCCTCGTGTGTGAACTTCGGCGAGTGCACGCCGATGGTCACCAGCACATCGGCGAACTCGGCCTCGATCGGCCGCAGTTCGTCGAGCACATGCAGGCAGTTGATGCAGCCCGAGGTCCAGAAGTCCAGCAGCACGATCTTGCCGCGCAGCCCGGCCACTTCGATCCGCTCGCCGCCGGTGTTCAACCACACATCGCCCGAGAGTTCGGGAGCGCGGACACGGGCTTGCCTTCGCTGCGCGGTCACGTGCGGATCCAACGCGCCGAGACGGCCTGGTTGTTCCCCACGACAACACCTTCGGCGCGCCTACGCTGTGGAACGGCGAAGGGGGGGCGAAAGTGGCGAGCGAACGCGGCGCCGGACCCGGCCTGAAGGGCATCAGGCGAGTCGCAGTGGTGGGATGCGGCGGTGCCGGCAAGTCCACCTTCTCGCGCCGGCTCGGCGAACTGCTCGACCTTCCGGTGGTCCATCTCGACCGGCACTACTGGCGTCCGGGGTGGGTCGAGACACCGGACGAGGACTTTCGCGCCACGCAACGAGCGCTGGTTCGCGCGGAGCGTTGGGTGATCGACGGCAACTACGCCGGCACGATGGACGTCCGGCTCCCCGTCGCCGATCTGATCGTCTTCCTCGACTTCCCTCGATGGCGTTGTCTGTTCCGGGTCGCGCGCCGGACCGTCCGGGGCTGGGGCCGGGATGGTCAGGCGCCGGGCTGTCCCGAGCGTCTGGACTGGGAGTTCCTGCGCTGGTTGTGGGACTGGCCGCGCGACGCGAGGCCTCGTGTCCTCGCGCGGCTGGACGAACACGGAGCCCGAGCGCGGCGGATCACCCTGTCCACTCCTCGCGAAGTCCGGGATTTCCTGGGCCGCCTGCGCTCCGGTGACCGGCCGCGCGGGGAGTAAATCGGGCGACAGGCGCGTTGAGAAGATATGGCTGTCGTGCTGCTGCTGTATTTGGTCGCCGAGATCGCCGCCGTCTGGGCGGTGAGTTCGGTCGTGGGGCTCTTCGGCACGCTCGGACTCCTGGTCGTCGGCGCGTTGCTGGGTTCCTGGCTCGCCCGGCGTGAGGGTGTGCGCGCGCTGCGGTCGTTGATGACCGCCGCGCAGGCGGGCCGAGGCGTGCAGAACGAGGTCACCGACGGCATGCTGATCGCGTTCGGCGGCGTGCTGATCATGGTGCCCGGGTTCGTCAGCGACGTGGCAGGCCTGGTCTTACTGGTGGCGCCCACTCGAAAGCTGGTTCGCCGTGCCTGGTTGCGCCGCGCCGAACGGCGGATGGCCGCAGGCGGCGCGAAGCGCGTGATCGTCGTGGACAGCGAGGTCGTGCCGGACGACCCCCGTCATCCGGTCATCGAGAGTCAGTGAGCGCGCTCGGCTTCGACTCGGGTTTCGGGATGTCGAAGTAACTGGTCAGCCGGACCACGGGCGCGTACTCGCCCTTCACCTTGACCTTTCCGGTCACGAACAGGGCGGCGACCGCGGCATTTCCCGTCGCCACCCGGAAGAAGTCCTCAGCGGCGATCGTGACCGTGGTCTGCGGCTCGCGTCCGAGTTCCGTACCGGATACGCAGCAGCCATCCTCGATCACGGTCTGAAACCGATCGAATCCACCCTCGCCCTGGCCTCCGTGAAAGCGCCAGGTGACCACGAAACTGAGCGAACGCGCCTTTTCCGCGAGGAACTGCTCCGACATCCGCCGGAAGGTCTCCTCGAGGAACAACGGCCGCAGTTCCGGATGCTCCGCGACAGCCCTGAGCTGCTCTTTCGACGCCCGGGCGACCACATCGACGAACGTTTCCGTGGACAGTCCGCGCAATCGCACCCCGGCCTCGGCGCGTTCGAGCATGTGCAGGGTTTCCAGCAGCCGGACGAACTGCGATGCGCTGAGTTTCCGGAAGTCGACACGCCGCGCGAGGACGTCGATCAGGTCCGCGGCCACGGCAAGACATTCTACCCGGCATCGACCAGGTAGCGTTTCTCCCCGGGAAGGAGGTCGGTGTGACCGATGACGTGAAGCCCGCACCGGCTCGGCCGCGGCGGCTACCGAGAGATGTGCGGGAACGGCAGATCCTGGACGCCGCCGTGCAGGTGTTCTCGCGACACGGCTACCACGCCGCGTCGATGGACGAGATCTCCGATGTGGCGGGCGTCTCCAAGCCCATGATCTACGCCTACCTCGGCGCCAAGGAAGACCTCTTCGCCAAGTGCGTCAGCCGCGAGGCGGCGCGCCTGCTGGAGGCGGTACGCATGGGCCTTCACGCGGACCTGCCCCCGGACATGCAGCTGTGGCACGGACTGCGCGGGTTCTACCAGTTCGTCGCCGCGCACCGCGATGGCTGGACGGTGCTGCACCGTCAGGCGCTGACCGTCGGCGGCCAGTTCGCCGGTGAGGTCAACGACCTGCGCGCCAGGGCGATCGAGATGGTCTCCACCCTGGTGGTCACCACGGGCACCAAGAAGGGTCTGGGCGATGTGGCGGAGTTCTCCGGACCCGCCCTCGCGGTGTCACTGGTGGGCGCCGCCGAGTCACTCGCCGACTGGTGGCTGGATCACCCTGACGTCTCCGACAGCGTGCTCGCGTCCTGGCTGATGAACCTCGTCTGGCTCGGCTTCAACGACCTGGTCGAAGGGGAGGTTTGGCGGCCGCAATGACGCCTTCGAGGTGAGGCACCGGCTTTCGCGCGCGCCAGAGTTCGAAGGCCCATCCGTCGCCGGTTCGCCACGAGGTGAACGCCACCGTCGAAGGCAGCGGCACGGGACGCTTGAAGCGGACATCGACGGTGAAGGAGTCGCCGAGCCTGCCTTCGAACGCGGCCAGCGCCCTCGCCTTGGTCCACATGCCGTGCGCGATCGCGGACGAGAAGCCGAACAACCGCGCGGTGAGCGGGTGCAGGTGGATCGGATTGCGGTCTCCCGAGACCTCGGCGTAGCGGCGACCGATGTCCGCGGGCAGCCGCCAGATCGCGGTGGGCGCGGGAGCGGTCGGCTGGCCGCCGCGCGCCGCCGGACCGGCGCCCTCGCCGCGCCTCAGGTAGGTGCTCACTTCTGTCCACACAGGACCGTCTTTTGTGGACAATTCGCTGAGCATGTCGAACTGGGTGCCCTTCTCGTGGGGCCGCAGGTTCTCCGCACGCACACGCAGGGCACAGGTCTCGCCGAGCCCGATCGGCCGGTGCTGGGTGATCCGGTTGGCCACGTGCACCATGCCCAGCAACGGAAACGGGAACTCCGGCTCCGTCATCAGCGCCATCTGCAAGGGAAAAGCCGACATGTGCGGGTAGGTCGGCGGTAGTTCGTCACCGAGCCGGAACCCGCAGATCCTGTTGTAGGCGGCCAGATGAGCGGGATCGATCCGGATCTCCGGCCGGACGTATTCGGTGTCGGGCAGGATTTCACCCTCGCCACGTGGCTGGAGTGCCTTGGCGTAGAGCTTGGCCAGTGACGGCGCGCCGGCCAGTTCCTTCACTTTCAATATTTCCTCCGCGAGCTTGCGCACCCCGCGATCGTGTCGGCAGGGCACTCTTTCCACATGTCAGTCACGTCAGAGGAAGAGGCGTCACGCCCCCAGGAGCGCTTGGCCGCATACGCGGACCACGTTGCCATTGACCGCCCCGGAACCGGGATTCGCGTACCAGGCGATCGTTTCCGCCACGTCGACCGGAAGCCCGCCTTGGGCAAGACTCGACAGGCGCCGGCCCGCCTCACGGATGACCAGCGGCACCTGCGCGGTCATCTTCGTCTCGATGAAACCGGGGGCGACCGCGTTGATGGTGCCGCCGCGCTCGGCGAGCGCCGCCGCCGCGTCCTGAACCATGCCGATCACGCCGGCCTTGCTGGCGGCGTAGTTGGTCTGGCCCACGTTGCCGGCGATACCGGCGATCGAGGACACCCCGACGATCCGTCCGTTCTCCCGGAGAACGCCGTCCGCCAGCAGCTTCTCGTTGATCGCCAGTGGCGCGGCGAGGTTGACCCCCAGCACCGCGTCCCAGCCCTGCGCGGTGAGATTGCCGAGCGTCCTGTCCCGCGTGATTCCCGCGTTGTGCACGACCACATCGACGCCGCCGTGCCGCTCGCGAAGGTAGTCGGCGAGCCGGTCCGGCGCGTCGTCCGCGGTGATGTCCAGCTGGAACGCGGAGCCACCGATCCGGTTCGCCACCTCGGAGAGGCCGGCACCCTGCGCGGGGATGTCGAGCGCGACCACGTGCGCGCCGTCGCGCGCGAAGACCTCGGCGATCGCCGAGCCGATGCCCCGCGAGGCGCCGGTGACGAGCGTGACCATCCCGTCCAGCGGCTTGTCCCAGTTCTCCGGCTTCCGGATCTCGGGGCTGCCGTGCGCGCCGACGCGGATCACCTGGCCGTCGACGAACGCCGACTTCGCCGACAACAGGAACCTCAGCGTGGATTCGGCCGCCTCCTCCGCCCCGGCCGCCACATAGACCAGCTGCGCGGTGGCGCCGCGCTTGAGTTCCTTGCCGACGGAACGAACGAAGCCCTCCAGGGCGCGTTGCGCGATCCGCTCACGGCCGACGGCCGATTCGGGTGGTGTGCCGAGCACGACCACCCGGCCGGACGGGGCGACCTTGCGGATCACCGGGTGGAAGAAGGCGTGAAGCTCACGAAGTTGCCGGGGATCGGTGATGCCGGTCGCGTCGAACACCAGCGCGCCATGACGCGTGTCCTTACCGGCCTCGTCGATGACCTCGATTCCGGCATCGGCCAGCTGGGCGCGCACCACCTTGTCCAGGCGTCCGCCGGGAGCCGCGCCGAGTAACGCGGGGCCCTCCAAGGGTGGCTGGCCCGGACGGTACCGGCGCAGGGCAGGCGGATTGGGCAGGCCCAGCTTGGGGACCACGAACTTCCCGAACGGGGTCCTGGTGAACTGCTGGTACCGATCGGCCATCGGGTCCCTCCTCGCGCATACCTACTGACAAGTAGGTTACTCTGGAGCCAGGGTTCCACAAGCGCAGTGGGAGGAAAACATGGACGTGGCCAGGGTCGCGATCATCGGCGGCAACCGCATCCCCTTCGCCCGCTCGAACGGGCCATACGCCAACGCCTCCAACCTGGACATGCTGACGGCGACCCTGGACGGACTGGTCAGCCGGTTCGCCTTGCGGGGCGAACGGCTCGGCGAGGTCGCGGCGGGCGCGGTGCTCAAGCACGCACGTGACTTCAACCTGGCGCGCGAGGCCGTGCTGGGCAGCAAGCTGGCGCCGGAAACGCCCGCGTCGGACGTGCAGATGGCGTGCGGCACCGGCCTGCAGGCGATCGTCAACGTGGCGAACAAGATCGCGCTCGGCCAGATCGACTCGGCGATCGCGGGAGGCGTGGACACCACGTCCGACGCGCCACTGGCGGTCAACGACGATCTGCGGCGCATTCTCGTCTCGATGAACGCGGCGAAGTCGCTCGGTGGCCGTCTGAAGCCGCTCGCCAAGTTGCGGCCTGGCCACATCGTGCCGGAGATCCCGCGTAACGCGGAGCCCCGCACCGGATTGTCGATGGGCGAGCACGCCGCGATCACCGCGAAGGAATGGGAAATCACGCGGGCGGAACAAGACGAGCTCGCGGCGACCAGTCACCAGCGTCTGGCCGCGGCCTACCGCGACGGCTTCTTCGATGACCTGCTCACGCCGTACCTGGGCCTGACCCGCGACCAGACCCTGCGCCCCGACTCGACCGCGGAAAAGCTCGGCAAGCTCAAGCCCGTCTTCGGCGGGCCGAACGGCACGATGACGGCGGGGAACTCCACCCCGCTTTCCGACGGCGCGTCCGCGGTCCTGCTCGCGAACGAGCAATGGGCGGCGGAGCGGAAGCTTCCCGTGCTGGCGTATCTCACCTTCTCGCGAACGGCGGCCGTGGACTACGTGCACGGACGCGAAGGCTTGCTGATGGCGCCGGCCTACGCGGTCCCGAGGATGCTCGACCAGGCCGGGCTCTCCTTGCAGGACTTCGACTTCTACGAAATCCACGAAGCGTTCGCGTCACAGGTGCTGGCCACCCTGAAGGCGTGGGAAGACCCGGGCTTCGCCAAGGAACGGCTCGGCCTCGACAACCCGCTGGGGTCGATAGACCGGGCGAAGCTGAATGTGCACGGTTCGTCACTGGCCGCGGGCCACCCGTTCGCCGCGACCGGCGGGCGCATCGCGGCCACGCTCGCGAAACTTCTGCACCAGAAGGGCTCCGGACGCGGCCTGATCTCCATCTGCGCCGCCGGCGGCCAAGGCGTCACCGCGATTCTGGAGAAGTAGCGAGCATGCCGGGGAGCAGGAGGGGTTCTCTCCTGCTCCCCGGCACCGACGCTCAGTTGCTGGAGACCTTCTTCGAGGCCTTCTTCGCGGCGCGACGGGCACGCCAGCCCAGCGAGGGCTTGCCCTCGGTGTCGGCCGCCGCGATCATCAGGCCACCCGCGAGCCCGGCGTTCTTCAGGAAGTGGATCATCTGGTCCTGCCGGTCACGCGGCTCCTTGGCGTCCCAGAAGGGGTGGGCCGCCGCGGTGGTCGGCACCAGGCTTCCGAGCAGGGCCAGCGCGGAAAGCCGGGGCAGCTTGCCGAAGGCGAACGCGGTACCCGCGATGATCTTCACGGCCGCGTCGATCCGCACCAGGGTGGCCGCGTCCGTCGGGACGGAGTCGGGCAGCCGCTCTCGCTGCCGACCGACCGTCTTGTCCAGCAAGGGTTTCGCGACCTCCGCGTGCATCTCGGTCTCGCGGAGCATGTTGACTCCGCCGACGATGAAGATTCCCGCGAGCATGGGGCGAGCCAGTCGACGCACAATCATGTCTGGAAAGTACCCACTCGACGTGACTACAACACTCTAACCTTCTCTTGGATGTTTTCTAGATTGGCGTATACGTCGGTAGCGGCCCGCCGCCGACACACCATCGGGTTTTCTCGGCAAATCTCGGGTCTTCGCTAGAAAGCCGGATACTGTTCGAGCGATGGACCCGATCCGCAACCCCTTCGCCCCTGGCGCCGGCCAACGGCCGCCCGAGCTGGCGGGACGGGAACGCGAGCTCAACGCCTTCGAGGTGGTGCTCCAGCGGGTCGCGCGGGGCAGACCCGAACGCAGTCTCGTGCTCACCGGCCTGCGCGGCGTGGGCAAGACCGTGCTGCTCGGCGAACTGCGGTCGATGGCGGTCCGGCACGGCTGGGGTGCGGGCAAGATCGAGGCCCGACCCGACGCCGACCTCAGGCGCCCGCTGTCGGCGGCACTACACCGGGCGATCCGGGATCTCGCCGTCCGGCATCGCGCGCCCGACCGGGTGGAGGAGGTGCTCGGCGTGCTCAAGGCGTTCGCGCTCAAGGCGAACAAGCCGGACGCCAAGCTGCGCGACCGGTGGCAGCCCGGCATCGACGTGCCCGCCGCCCAGGGCAGGGCCGACTCCGGCGACATCGAGATCGACCTGGTCGAACTGTTCACCGAGGTCGCCGAGCTGGCGGCCGACGTGGGCACCGGCGCCGCCCTGCTCATCGACGAGATCCAGGACCTCAAGCCACCCGACGTGTCGGCCCTGTGCGCGGCCTGCCACGAACTCTCCCAGTCCGGCGCGCCGTTGGTGGTCGTCGGCGCCGGCCTGCCCCACGTGCCCGCGGTGCTGTCCGCGTCGAAGTCCTACTCGGAACGGCTGTTCTCCTACGCCAGGATCGACCGGCTGGATCGCGACCAGGCCGACCGTGCGGTGACCGTGCCGATCGAGCGGGAGGAGGCCGGGATCGAACCCGAGGCGCTGGACGCCCTCTTCGACGCCTCGGGCGGATATCCGTACTTCATCCAGGCCTACGCGAAGGCCGCCTGGGACGCGGCACCTGCCGATCCCGTCACGATGCAGGACGTCCGGGTGGCCGCGCCCGAAGCCGAGCAGGAACTCGCCGTCGGCTTCTTCGGGTCGCGCTACGAACGTGCCACCCCGGCCGAGCGGGAGTACCTGCTGGCCATGGCCGAGCTCACCCAGGGCCGCGACGAAGGGGCTGGAACCTCGGACATCGCCGTGTATCTCGGCCGTAAGCCCTCCTCCCTGTCGCCCGCCCGGGACAGCCTGATGAAGAAGGGCCTGGTGTACTCGGCCGAACGCGGGCACATCGCCTTCACCGTGCCGCACTTCGGGCACTACCTGCTCGGCCGCGGCGACGATTGAGGCTTCTACAGCTATCTAGAACTCAGACTAGAAAGCTGGATAATCACTGAGAGGTTCCGTTCGCGAAACAGGTGTGCCGCGGTGGTGCAGACCCTCCGAATTCGCCCATTAGAGTGACGTGCGCCACATGGAGCGCAGGGTGTAACGCCGCCAGAGAAGTCGGCGATAGACCTGATGACCCCGTGATGCTGGCGGACCCCCGACCTGGCAGCATCACGGGGTTTTCCAATGCCCGCGTCCATCCGGGCTCCAACCCCTTCCCCATCCTGAAAGCGCTTGCGCACCGCGCTAGTCTTTGACTTAGTCAACGATGTTGTTGAGGTGGTCAATGAATCAGGGATTGCTGGAGCGGGTCGCCGAGGTCAGGGCGTTCAACCGGCTCTATACGCGCGTGATCGGCGTCTTGGGCGAGGGTCACCTGGGCTCCCCGTACTCGCTCAGCGAGGCTCGCGTGCTCTACGAACTCGCCCATGAAACGCGTGACGAGACGGTCGAGGTCACCGAACTGCGGAAGCGGCTCGATCTCGACGCCGGATACGCCAGCAGGCTCCTGGCCAAACTGGCCGAGCGCGGGCTGGTGACCAGGCAACGTTCCGCCGAAGACGCGAGACGGCAGGTGATCCGGCTGACCGAGGCCGGAAGGGCCGAGCAGCGGGTGCTCGAGGAGCGGACGGTCACCCAGATCGCCACCCTGCTGGAGCCACTGGACGAAGACGAACAGCGACGGCTGCTCAACTCGATGCGGACGATCAGCCGGCTTGTCGACGGGCGCGGGCCGGACGGCACGCTGGTGCTACGTCCGCCCCGGCCCGGCGACCTCGGCTGGGTGGTACAACGCCACGCCGACATCTATGCCCGCGAATACGGCTGGGGCACGTCGTTCGAGGCACTGGTCGCCCGCATCGTCGCCGACTACGCCGAAGAGCACGACCCGGCGCGTGAGGCGGCGTGGATCGCCGAACTGGACGGGGAACGAGTCGGCTGCGTGCTCTGCGTACGTGGTTCGGACGACACGACCGCGAAGCTGCGACTGCTGCTCGTCGAACCCACCGCACGAGGGCACGGGATCGGCCGGCGGCTGGTCGCCGAATGCCTCGAATTCGCGCGGACCCACGGGTACACCGCGATGGAGTTGTGGACCCACGATGTGCTCACCGCGGCCCGGAACATCTACCGGCGGGCAGGCTTCGAACTCGTGGAAAGCAAGCCGCACCACGATTTCGGCGAAGAGGAGGTCGGTGAGATCTGGCACCGGGAGCTGTGACCGCGGTTACCGCCGCTCGCGGCCCATCCGGTAGAACTCCGGGTTGGGCCGCAGGGCGGTCAGGTGCGCCAGGCGGTTCGACATCGCGAACAGCGCGGTGATGGCGCCGACGTCCCAGATCTCGTCTTCGGTCAGCCCGGCCTTCCGGGCAGCCGCCAGGTCGGCCTCGCCGAACTTCGCGGACTCTCGCGCCAGAGCCAGCGCCAGGTCCACGATCGCGCGGCCGCGCTCGTCGAGTTCGACCTGCCACGGGTTGCTCGACACGCGATCCGCGAGCTCCGGATCCTTGGCTCTGATCCGCAGGATCGCGCCGTGCGCCACCACGCAGTAGGTGCAGTGGTTGGCTCCGGAGGTCGCCACCACGACGAGTTCTCGCTCGGCCTTGCTCAAGCCTTCGGCACGGTCCATCAGCGCGTCGTGGTAGTCGAGGAAGGCACGCAGTTCGGCGGGGCGGTGGCCGAGAGCCCGGAAGATGTTGGGCACGAAACCGGACTTCTCCGCGATCACTCCCACGCGTTCACGAAGATCATCCGGCAGATCACCGAGTTCGACCACCGGGAAACGGCTGATGTCCTCGCTCATGCTCGTTCTCCCCGCCGGTTCACGTGCTCCTTCCCATCACGCTACTGCTTGTCGAGCACCGGCACCGGGCGCAGGTTCCGGTCGTGCTCGTCGGCGTGGTAATCGGCGGACTCGGTGTCGTCGGTGCCGTTGAAGACCTTGGCGCCACGGGCGATCAGGGTCACCACCACCGCCACCACCAGGTTCGCGATCAGCGCCACGAACCCGGGGTAGATCTGCACCTGTGAACCGGCGAACGGGTGCCAGCCGAAGACCGACAACTTGTCGAGCGCGAGGGCGGAGCCACCGAAGTGCGCCTTGCCCGTCTTGGGGTTGGGGATGCCGTAGAGCATGATCACGGCCCACGCCATGCCGACCGCCCAGCCCGCGATCAGGCCCCACCGGTGCAACCAGCGGGTGTAGAGCGAGATCGCCACGGCGGGGAGCGTCTGGAGGATCAGCGCGCCGCCGATCAGCTGAAGGTCGATCGAGAACTGCGGGTCGATGAACAGGATGAACGCCACCGCACCGAACTTCACCACGAGCGAGGCGAGCTTGGCCTGCTTGGCTTCCTGCGCGGGAGTGGCGTCCCGGTGCAGATATTCCTTGTAGATGTTGCGCGTCCACAGGTTCGCCGCGGCGATCGACATGATGGCGGCGGGCACCAGGGCCCCGATCCCGATCGCGGCGAACGCGATTCCGGCGAACCACGACGGGAACTGCGTGTCGAACAGCGCGGGCACCACGGTGTTCGAGTCGGCGTTTCCGGTGGCGGCGTTGGTGATCGGCTTGACCCCGGCGGCCAGCGCCACGTAACCGAGCAGCGCGAGCAGACCCAGCAACAGCGAATACGCCGGCAGCGCCATCATGTTCCGCTTGATGACGTTGCGGCCGCGGGAAGCGAGCACACCGGTCAAGGAGTGCGGGTACAGGAACAGGGCCAGCGCCGAACCGAGGGCAAGCGTCGCGTACTGCAACTGGTTGGTCGAGCCGAGCACGATCGAACCCGACGGCTTGCCCGTCTTGGGATCGGGCGTGGTCAGCTTCTGCTGGCTCACGTCGAAGATGTGCGACCAGCCACCGAGTTTGGCGGGCAGGTAGAACACCGCGACCAGGATGACCACGTAGATCAGGCCGTCCTTGACGAAGGCGATCAGCGCGGGCGCGCGCAGCCCGGACTGGTAGGTGTAGAGCGCCAGGATGACGAACGCGACCAGCAACGGAAGGTGCCCGATCAGACCGCCGCCGTTGACACCCATCGTGCGCAGGACCGCCTCGATACCGACCAGTTGCAGCGCGATGTAGGGCATCGTGGCGACGATTCCGGTGAGCGCGATCAACAACGCCAGCGTGGGTGAACCGAACCGGCCGCGCACGAAGTCGGCCGGTGTGACATAACCGCGTGAACGGGACACCGACCACATGCGCAGCGCGGGCAGGAACACGATCGGATAGAGGATCACGGTGTAGGGCAGGGCATAGAACCCGAGCGCGCCGGCACCGAAGACCAGGGCGGGCACGGCGACGAAGGTGTACGCCGTGTAGAGGTCACCGCCGACCAGGAACCAGGTGATCCACGAGCCGAACTTGCGCCCGCCAAGACCCCACTCGTCGAGGTGGTCCAGGGAAGCGGCGGCCCGCCAGCGCGACGCGGCGAATCCCAGCACGCTGACCACGACGAACAGCACGATGAAGATGACCAGTTCGGTCCACTGCAGGCCCCGGCCGGGCGCCTGCGCGAGAACGACTTCGGCGCTCACTGCTGATCCCCCTCATCCAGGTCGTCGACGGGGAGGTGGTCCTGTTTGCCGGTTTCGGCAGGCCGCTGTTTCGTCGTCACGTACACCAGAGCCACCGAAGCGACGCCGACCAGCACGAAAAGGAACTGGTACCAGTAGAAGAACGGCATCCCCAGCACTCTCGGCTTGTCGAAGTTGAACCACGGGGTGACCAGCATCAACAGAGGGAGGAGCAGGACCAGGTTCCACGCGCTGAGCCGCGTTCCACCCGTCCGACCGGCGACTTTGCCTGACATGAGACCTCACTTACGTTCTCCGCGCGGGCTCACCCTAGGACGTCCCGGCGATTTCGTCATCCGGTGTCCGAATATCGATTTGATCTCCCGCGCTCACCGCGACGGCCGGTGGACAACCTGTGGACGACTCCGCCGGGTCCCAGCCCGGCCGTCTCCCACCGCCACCTCCGCGCGACGGTCAGCCCTCTTCGGTGAGGGCCGCTTCGGCCGGCTCCGGTCCGGCGAGGTCCGGCTCGTCCTGGTCGCGGAACTTGCCGGTGACGATCACCAGCAGTAGGTAACCCAAGGAGAGAACGAGCATCGCGAGACCGGCCAGCAGCATCGTCGAACCTCCTTTCACGGCTTGTATTCCCTGAGACGATCCAGTTATGGCCCTCGTTGCCGCATCGGCGGTTTCTTTTCGGTCGCGATCGTGCTAGTCCACATCCTGTGCACAGATCCATCCACAGGGTGTGGATGGATGAGCACGGATAGACTCGGTCCCATGGTGCGAGTGCCGCTGACCGAAGCCGAACGCGAGCGCGGCGAGCGGCTGGGCGCGCTCCTGCGGGCGGCGCGAGGCCCACGGAGCATGGCCGAGGTCGCCACCGAGGCCGGGATCTCGGTGGAGACCCTGCGCAAGATCGAGACCGGGCGCATCCCGACTCCGGCGTTCTTCACCGTGGTCGCCGTCGCGGACACCGTCGGACTCCCCCTCGAAGCACTGCGCGAAGCTACGACCGGCGCAGCAGTTCGATGACCGGGGCGAAGGCCTCCATGTCGCGTTCCAGCACGGTCACATAGCCGATTCCCAGCCGCTCGCGGTTCGACCTGATCCGCGCGACGATCTCCGCCGGAGTACCGACGAGCAGAGTCGGCAACTCGCCCAGTCGCGCGGGAGAAAGCGCGGGCGCGTACGTCAGACGTTCCACGAGTGCCGCATCCCGGTCATCCGTCACGACCACGGACTGCACCAGGACGTTGAACTCGATCCTGGCCGCCCGATCACCGAGTTCGCGCCGGACGAACTCGACCCGCTCCTCGAATGCCTCGAAATCCGCGAGGCCGCCGTCGACACCGGGCGAAAAACCGGCGAACGCGATGATGTCGGCGTGCCGGGCGGCCAAACTCAGCATCCGGCGTCCCCACCCGCCGAGCAGCAGCGGGGGCCCGCCGTGCTGGGCGGGACGCGGCTGGTAGTCCGAGTCCTCGTAGAGTCCCCGGAGCTCGGTGATCATGCGCTCGAGGAAGTCGATTCGTTCGCCCGCGCCGGGGAAAGGCAGCCCGGCCGCGTCGAACTCGCCCTTCACATAGCCCGCGCCCAGACCCAGTTCCAGCCTGCCGTCGACGAACTGGTCCGTGGCCGCGACATCCCTGGCCAGCAGGGCCGGGTTGTAGAACGGCACGTTGAGCACGTAGGTCGTCAGGCGTACCCGCTCGGTGACCTCGCCCGCGAGCACGAGTGCCGGAAAGGGCGCCGGCATCCCGAGGTGGTCGGCCACCGAAATCACGTCGTAGCCGAGGGCTTCGGCCCGACGGCACTTGCCCACCCACTCGGCGCGCGTCCCCGGCGTCATCATGTTCACGCCGAACCGGAATCCGTCCATGGTTCCCCCACCGTAGACAGCCTGAAGGCCACCCTACCGGCGAAACGCGCGGTGAGAGTGGCCTTCAGGCACAACGGAAAGGGTCAGCCGAGGCGGGACCTCAGCGCGTCCAGCTCGTCATGGAGGTTGGAGGGCACCTTGTCCCCGATCTTGGCGAACCACTCCTCGATCAGCGGGATTTCCTGGCGCCATTCCTCGGCCTTGACGTCCAGCGCGGCCTGGATGTCTTCCAGGGGCTCGCGAAGGCCGTCGACGTCGAGGTCCTCGGCACGGGGCACGAAGCCGATCGGCGTCTCCTGCGCGGCCGCGCGGCCTTCGAGTCGCTCGACGATCCACTTCAGCACGCGCGAGTTCTCACCGAAGCCCGGCCACAGGAAGCGCTTGTCCTCGCCGCGCCGGAACCAGTTCACGTAGAAGATCTTCGGCAGCTTGGTCGCGTCGGCGTTCTTGCCCGTGTCGATCCAGTGCTGGAAGTAGTCACCCGCGTGGTAACCGATGAACGGCAGCATGGCCATCGGGTCACGGCGCACCTCGCCGACCTTGCCCGCCGCGGCGGCGGTCTTCTCCGAGGACATCGTGGCGCCCATGAACACGCCGTGCTGCCAGTCACGCGACTGCGTCACCAGCGGGACCGTGGTGGCGCGGCGGCCACCGAACAGGATCGCCGAGATGGGCACGCCCTTGGGGTCGTCCCACTCCGGAGCGAGGATCGGGCACTGCGACATCGGCGTGCAGTACCGCGAGTTCGGGTGCGCGGCGGGCTCGTCGGACTCCGGCGTCCAGTCCTTGCCCTTCCACGACGTGAGGTGCGCGGGCTTGTCCTCCATGCCCTCCCACCAGACGTCACCGTCGTCGGTGAGCGCCACGTTGGTGAACACCGAGTTGCCCTTCTCGAGGGTCCGCATGGCGTTCGGATTGGTGTGCCAGTCGGTGCCGGGCGCCACGCCGAAGAAGCCGAACTCGGGGTTGACGGCGTACAGCCTGCCGTCGTCTCCGAAGCGCATCCAGGCGATGTCGTCACCGAGGGTTTCCGCGCGCCAGCCCGGGATCGTCGGCTGCAACATGGCGAGGTTCGTCTTGCCGCAGGCGCTGGGGAAGGCCGCGGCGATGTAGTACGCCTTGTTCTCCGGGGAGATCAGCTTGAGGATCAGCATGTGTTCGGCGAGCCAGCCCTCGTCACGGGCGATCACCGAGCCGATCCGCAGCGAGTAGCACTTCTTGCCCAGCAGCGAGTTGCCGCCGTAGCCGGACCCGTAGCTCCAGATCTCGCGGGTCTCCGGGAAGTGCGAGATGTACTTCGTGTCGTTGCAGGGCCACGGAACATCCTGCTCACCGGACTCCAGCGGCTTGCCGACCGAGTGCAGCGCCGGCACGAACGAACGCTCGGTGCCGTCCTCCGCCACGAACTTCGCCAGCGCGTCGGCCCCCATCCTGGTCATCACGCGCATCGACGCGACGACGTAGGCGAAGTCGGTGATTTCGATGCCGAGCTTCGGGTCGTCCGACCCGAGCGGACCCATGCAGAAGGGCACCACGTACATCGTGCGACCCCGCATGCAGCCCCGGTAGAGCTCGGTCATCGTGGCCTTCATCTCGTCGGGGTGGACCCAGTTGTTGGTCGGGCCCGAGTCCTCCTCGCGCTCCGAACAGATGAAGGTCCGCTCTTCCACCCTCGCCACGTCGCTGGGGTCCGACGCGGCCCAGTACGAGTTGGGTTTAGCTTGCAGCGCAACAAAAGTACCGGCTTCGACGAGTTCGGAGTTGATGCGCGCGGCCTCGGATTCGGAGCCGTCACACCACACCACCCGGTCCGGAGTGGTGAGTTCGGCGACCTCCCGCACCCACGCAAGCACACCGCTGTGCGAGGTCGGCGCCTTGTCCAGACCCGGGATGGCTACTGCAGTCATTCCTTCTCCTGACCTCGACGGCGAAATAGCTTCGCGCACCGGGGGTGGTACCCGGTGTGCGGTTTCGGGGATTTTTTGAGAGTAACCGCGAGAAGAGGCCCTAACCGCCCCTTGACCTGTCGGTTCTCTCACAAAAACGATCAGGGAATCGATTCAGATATCGCTGAACCGGCTGAGCGCGAAAAGGTTTCCCGCCTGTCGTGATCTCACCGAGACCGTAATGCGCGCGAAACGCGTCGAGGCCACCCGCGCGAGTGGCGGATGACCTCGAGGTGGATTGCCCGGTTCGCCGGGAAAGCTCGGTTGTGACGACTACCCGAAGAGGTT
Organism: Amycolatopsis pigmentata; assembly: GCF_042684065.1. Taxonomy (NCBI): domain Bacteria; kingdom Bacillati; phylum Actinomycetota; class Actinomycetes; order Pseudonocardiales; family Pseudonocardiaceae; genus Amycolatopsis; species Amycolatopsis pigmentata. The sequence continues at coordinate 737,858 of NZ_JBHUKR010000007.1, forward strand.
CTTCAGTTCTGGGAGATCCACTGCCCGGTCGCGGAATCGATCTTCGCGACCCCTTCGACCGTGTCGTACTGCGGGCCGCCCCAGAGCTTGTCGCTGTCCGCGGCGACACCGTCGCCGCCCGGCATCTCGGTCCACTGGCCAGGACCGGTGTGCTGGTAGGTGTGCGATTCACCGGAAGAGGTGACGATCGTTTCGACATCGGCCTTACCGTCACCGTCTGTGTCGGTGAACAGGACGGTGTCTCCCTGGGCGTCGGTCATCACCGCGGTGTCGGCGGTGCCGTCGTGGTTGCTGTCCACGGTCGCCGGCCCGGCGTCCACGGTGCCGTCCTCGGTGTCGGCGGTGATGTCGCCGGCGTGCGCGGTGTCCGTCTCGTGCCCGCCTGTCCCGTCGTCGTGTGCCGCGACCCAGGCCCCGGTCGACGAGTCGTACGTCGCCTCGGCGATCACGTCGCCGTGCGCGTCGGTGTGGAGGTAGTGGTCGGCGCGGCCGTCGCCGTCGGCGTCGCCGTACGCGGTGATCGTGCCGTCGGCGTTGTCCATGCGGACCGTCTCGTAGACGCCGTCGTGGTCGATGTCCATGTTCTCTTCGGCGGTGTAGCTCTGACCGTCGACGGTGATCTCCATTTCACCGTCGTGACCAGTGGTGTCACTGGCTTCCGTCGCTGACCCGGTGTCGTCGATCCACACGCCGAAACTCCCCACTCGTTGCCCAGGAGGGTGCCTGGAGAAAACTGTCGTTTCCTCTAGGACTCACCGTATGCCGGTTGGGTTCCCGACCACAACCGGGTCAGTCCTGGTCGCGGAGCGTTCGCAGGCGGCTGAGCAGGGACTCTGCCCGCTCACGGGCTTCGGTCGTCTCGGCGATTCGCCGGGTGACCGAAGCCAGGCTGTTCGCGCGTTCCCGCGCATCCATCTTGATCGTTTTGTCGACTTCTTTGAGTTCGGCCTCGATCGCGTCGATGCGGCGGGCCAGCGCGTCGTCCAAGGCCAGGGAAAGCTGCTGTTCGGCCTCGATGAGCTGCTCGGCGACCAGTTGGTCCAGCGTCGACCGCGCATCCGCGATGGACTCCACCAGCCACTGTTTGACATGCTGCTTGTCCGCCGCGTGCCGGCGGGTGCGGGCCATCCACCAGCCCGCGCCGAGTCCGATCACGATCGTCGCCGGCAGCACGACCGGGTTCAGCAGGGCGACCCCGGCCAGCGGCAGCGCGGCGACCTTGCCCGCCCCCACGCCACCGGACACACCCATGAAGACGAGGAGCTTGTCCTCCGGCGTCGGCGGTTTCTTGTCCGGGGGCCTCAGCATCACCTGCGGTCCCCCGGTCCGCAGGAACTGGGCACGGATCACGTCGAGTTCCTCGGGGGAGAACAACTCGGCCAGCGCCACGTCGGTCACCCGGTTGAGCCGCCGCGCCAGGTCGGCCGACACGCCTTGCGATATCGCCTGCAACGCGGCGTCCACCTGCTGCGGCAGTGCCGCGAGCTGGTCCCGCTTGGCGGCGTCGATCCGCTGCCGGAAGTAGGACTGGGCATCGCGCGTCCGGCGGGCCGACTCGTGTCCGAGATCCACCCGCGCGCGCTGGATTTCCCCGCGCAGCCTGAGTTGCCAGCCGCGAGTGGACGACCTGCGGTCGGCGGCGAGGCGGTCCCGCCTCTGCCGAAGGGCCTCGGCTTCGGTCTCTCCGGCGGAAAGCGCTCTCTGCTCGGCCTTGAGCACGGCATGCCGTTCGGCGAAGGCGCTCGCCAACGCCCGCAGGGTGTTCGCTTCACCGAGCATCGCCGATCGTCCGACCAGCAACTCCTGCAGCGCCGCCTGCACCGCGCTCACCCCGGACCGCTCGCGCAGCATCTCGGCCGCCTGCGGGCTCGGGGCTTTGGCCGCCATCTCGAACATCCGCGCCGACACCGGGTGGAACGTCGCATCGGCGAACCGGGGCGCGTGCTCGGCCAGCAACCGCCGGTCGGCTTCGAGCACCTCCCGCCAGCCGCGGAACTGGTCTGTCTTCGACAGCGCGAACACCACCGTCTCGACCCGGTCACCGGCCTGGCGGAGGAAATCCAGCTCCCCCGCGGTGAACGGCGACGACGCGTCGACGACGAAGAGCAGCGCGGTGGCCGAAGCCGACGCCTCCAGGGCCAGCTCGCCGTGCATCGAGTCCAGCCCGCCCACCCCAGGAGTATCCACAATGGACAGACGCGCCAGGATCGGCACCGGTCCGGTGACTTCGACGTAGCGCGGCGGGATCTGCCCTTCGGGCAACTCGTGCGCCGCGGAAACCCAGCGCACCAGCTCACCGGGTGCGATCGGGACCGGCGGGAGCTGCCCCGGGTAACAGGCCCGCGCCGACCATTCCGGCGCGTGATCGAAAACGAGATACGTGGCGGTGGCCACCTCCGCGTCCACCGGCGAGGCGCCCGGCGTCGCGAGCAGGGCGTTCACCAGGGAACTCTTGCCCCGGTTGGTCTCACCGACCACCACGACCGACGGCTTGGCCCGCCGCGCGCGGCGCACGGTGTCGACCCACTCGGCCGCTCGGGGATCGGCTTCGCGCAGGCGGCCGATCAACTCGTCCCTGGCCTGCTTCACCTTGCCGGGCAGCGCCGCGATCGGATCGGTCATCGCTTCTTGTACACCGTCACGACGGGCGCCCGGAGGAGCCGGTCGTGGTCGGTGAACCCGACGACCTCGGTTTCGGCGACCACCCCGTCCAGGGCCGGATTGTCGGTGTCCACGGCCGCGCCTGCCTCGTGCAGCGACGGATCGAACCGCAGGCCGTCCGGCCGCACCGCGACCACGCCGACCCCGGCCAGTCCCTGTTCGATCCGCTCGACCACACCGCCGCTGCGGGCCCGGTCGAGTGCGTAGAGGCAAAGCTGGATCAGCGTCTGCCGGTCGGAGAGCGCGCGCTCCAACGGGGAGTCCACATCGGGTTTGGACGCGCCCTCGGGCCGGGCGGTTCCTCCGGCCTCTTCGATGATCTTGGCCAGCGTAGTCGCGGGGATGGGGCCGGTCGGCACCTCTTCCATCGCGCTCACCCCCGGTTCTCGCGCGGTCGTTGCCAGATGAGGCCGCGTCGGGCAAACCACTGAGAGCCGCAGCCGGTGCCTGTGTATCCGCCCTCAAGCGCGAGGAAAAGGTCTCCCACGAAGCACAGCATGGCGCACACCCGAACCGGCGGTGTCAGCACGGGGGTGGCCTGAACTGTTCGGGTCCCTGGAAGACATCGGTATGTCAGTGCCTTCTCCCGGTCGGACGAGCTGCCGAGCCTCCGTTCCGCTGGCGCACTCTGCGGAGCGCCCGCCCGGGCGGAATCAGGCGATCCCCGGGCCGAGATCCATGGCGTGGTCGGTGGAACTGGGTAATGGCGAGGGAGCCGCTGCCCGCGCAGGCCGAGAACATGATCAAGGCGGCTCGGACGGCCGGTCGTGCCGGAGTGGTCGCCGATGACATCACCTACCTCACCGGCATCGCCCCCAGGACCTTCCGCCGGTGGTGCGAGGAGCACGCAGGCGCATTCCGCTAGACACCGCGACGGACGGCGCCGGGCGATGGCCCGCCGCCGGACCATCATCGTTGCCGACCTGCCATGACAGCCCAGCCGCAGGCGACCTGTTGCCGGTAACCGCGGTAGGTCCGCTCAGCGCAGTTGTTGCCAGATGAGGAAATAGGAGCGGTGCACCACGTGCGCCACCCGGCTCTGTGCCGGGGTGGCGCCGAAGGAGGCGAACGAACGCCACCAGCCCGCGCGTTCCAGCGCGTGCGCGGCGAGTTCCGGCCGCGCGGCGCCGGGCATGCCCAGTTGAGCGTCGATATCGGCGTTGCTGCCCACCCGCAGCACCTCCTCGGCCAGATCCTCCGGCATGTCCACCGCGCCCGCGGCGACCACGGTCAGCGCTTCGAGCAGCCGGAGTTGATGCGCCTCCGGCTTGGCCAGGAGCACTTCGATCGCGTCGTGCACGCGCTGCCGTTCCGCCGGGTCACCGGAGGCGTGCGCGAGCGCGGTCACCGAAGCCAGCGCGGCGGCCGCCTTGATGCCGTCGGCGCGGGCGGCGAAGACCACGTTGAGCCGGGCGCGGACCGCGGCCAGGCCGGAGACCTCCAGCAACATGCGGCGCAGCGCGCCCGCGGTGATCTCGGGTTCGGCGCGGATCGCTTCGATCGCACGGCGAACGCCGTAGAGATCGAGCTTCTCCAGCAGCCGCAGCCTCGTGCCCGAGGGCACCTCACAGTCCCAGGTGGTGAAGATGTCGGCACCGAGGAGCATCGTGTCCAGCGTCGGATCGTCCAATTTGGACAGTTGACGAAGGGTTTCGGCGTCCGCCGAGGTGAATCCGCCCGCCTCGGCGGACTCGGCGATCAGGCCGATCACCGGCAGTACGTCGGCGACCCTGGGCTTGAGCAACGCCGCCTGCTTCTCCGCCAGGATCTCCGCGGCCCGCCACACCGGATCCCCTTCACCGGATTCCGCGCCCTGTACCGACTCCGCGGGGATGGTGTCGGCCTTGTTCAGCACCGCGATGGCGTTGACCGGACCGGCTTCACGGCTCGCCGTGGCCGCTGTGAACGCCGCGAGCGCCTGCTGGTCGTCCGCGCGTACGCCCTGGGTCACCACGTAGAGCACCGCCTCGGCACCCGCGACCGCGTTGCGGGACGTGGGATCGAGCTCCCCGATTTCCCCGGCGCCGGTGTCCTTCCGTGTGGCCGCGCCCAGCAGTTCCTCGGTGCGCGAAACGGACGCGGCGTCAAGCGAGCCCAGTCCGGGGGTGTCGATGACCGTCATGTCTTCGAGAACGGCATTGGTCAGGTAGGCCTCGATGTGCGAGACCTTCGAGATGTCCGCGCCCAGTTCGGCCGGGATCATGCCATCGGCGGCGAAGGGCAGCACCTGCTTGTGCCCGTCGGTGAAGACCACCTCGACCCGGTCCACCGTGCCGTACTGGAAGCGGGTGACCAGACGAGTGCACTCGCCGACGTCGGTCGGCGCGACCCGGCGCCCGATCAGCGCGTTGACCAGGGTGGACTTGCCGGACTTGATCCGGCCCGCGACCGCAACCTGGAGGGGAGCGCTCAACCGGCGCATCACCTCCGCGAACCCGGCCGCCGTGCGCGGCGAGACCTGCGGCTGCAACCGTCGGCACAGGTTCGCCACCGACAACGACAGCGGGCCCGCCAAGCGGCCCTGGTCGGTCACCTCACCCCCTCCCTTCCTCTGCCTCACACGCCGGCGGGCTTGAACCGCGCTCAGTGCCTCTGGCACTCGAATACGGTGCCAGAGCCGCGCGATCCGGGCCGAATCCTGCCAGAACTCAGCCTGGAGGCCTAGACAAGGTGGTTCCGCCGGATGACGCGGAGGTGCGGTGGCCTGACCTACGGTGAACGGGTGCGGCGACTGAGTTTGTGGATGCGGACGCATCCGATGGTCGGAGACAGCCTCATCGCGTTGCTGCTCCTGCTCTTCGACGGGTTGCTGTTCTCGCATGGGGCCAACAGCCAAGGCGGGCAAGGGCCCGAGTGGTACGTCGTCCTGCCCATGGACCTGGCGATAACGCTTCCCTTGGTGTTCCGCCGGAAGTATCCGCTGTGGGTGGCGTCCCTCGTGCTGGTCATCTCCATTCCGCACACCCTGCTGAAACTCGGGCTCGGTGGCATGGCGGCACCACTGATCGCGCTGTACTCCGTGGCCGTTTATGTGAACCGCAGGCAGGCCGTGTACTACCTGATCCCGCTGGTCGCCGTCGTCTCGGTCGATTCCGCGCTGGTCAGTACCGGGGAAGAATGGCTCTCCATCATCGTGGAGATGGTGCTGGTCGCGTTCACCTGGGTGCTCGCCGAGTTCGTCGGCGCACGGCGGGCCTACCGGGCCGAACTGGACGCGAGGCTGCACCTCCTGGAGACCGAGCGTGACCAGGCGACCAAGATCGCGGTCGCCGAAGAACGCAGCCAGATCGCTCGCGAACTCCACGACGTGGTCGCGCACGCGGTCAGCGTGATCGTGGTCCAGGCCGACGGCGCCTCGTTCGCGGTCCGATCCCAGCCGGAACTGGCCGAGCGCGCGGTGCAGACGATTTCGCGCACCGGACGGGAAGCGCTTGCGGAACTGCGCCGGCTCCTGCAGGTTCTGCGCAGTGACGACAGTCCGGGCAGCCCGAACGTCCCGCATCCCGACGCCGCCTCGCTGGCCGAACTCGCGGAGCGGATCCGGGTGGCCGGTATCCCGGTGGAACTCGACATCGCGGGATCGCTCGGCGGCCTGCCCGCCGGCGTCTCGCTCGGGCTGTACCGGATCGTCCAGGAATCACTGACCAACACGCTCAAGCACGCCGGCCAAGGCGCGCGGGCACGGGTACGGATCAGGCGGACCGAGGACGTGATCGAGGTCGACGTCACCGACGACGGCGCGGGCCGGGCACCGGCGCTCGCGCGTTCCGGGCCGTTGCCCGGCGGCAACGGCGTGATCGGGATGCGGGAGCGCGCCCACATCTTCGGCGGTTCGCTCGAAGCCGGGCCGCACTCCAGTGGTGGGTGGCGTGTGCACGCGACCCTGCCCACTAAATTGACGCCGTGATCCGCGTGGTGGTGGTCGACGATCAAGAACTGATGCGTGCCGGGTTCCGGATGGTGCTCGGCGCACAGGAGGACATCGAGTTGATCGGCGAAGCGGGTGACGGAGCAGACGCGGTCCGCCTCGCCGAGCGGCTACAACCGGACGTGGTGCTGATGGACATCCGAATGCCCGTCCTGGACGGTGTCGAGGCGACGAAGCGCATCGTCGAAGCCGGAAGTTCGAGGGTGCTCGTGATGACCACGTTCGACCTCGACGAATACGTGTACTCGGCGCTCCAGGCCGGGGCGAGCGGCTTTCTCCTCAAGGACACCCCGCCCGCCCATCTGGTTTCGGCGCTGCGCGCGGTGGCCAGCGGTGACGCCGTGGTTTCGCCATCGGTGACGCGGCGGCTGCTGGACCGGTTCGTCAACGCCGGGGGCGGACCGCCGCAGGACACCTCGGCGCTGGACGTCCTCACCGAACGGGAACGGGAGGTGCTGATGCTGATCGCCAAGGGACTGTCGAACCTCGAGATCGCCGAAACGCTCTTCCTTTCCGAAGCGACCGTGAAGACGCACGTCGGCCGGATTCTCGCCAAGCTCGAACTGCGCGACCGGGTCCAAGCCGTCGTGCTCGCCTACGAAACCGGTCTCATCCGTCCCGGCAACAACCACTGAAACGATTTTCACCGGAACGGAGCGGAATCCGCCTTCGCCTGGTCGAGACCGGCGTGACGCACCTCGGACAGCCAACGTCCGAAATCCGGCTTCGTGCCGTCGAGATCGGTGAAGCCGTAGGTGCGCATGAGGGTCCACGACGCGAGCGTTCGCCCGGCGAACCGGGCGACCTCCGGGTCGGTGACCAGCGCGGCGACTCCACGCGCGAGGTACGAGGGCGTCTCGGAGACGGCGAACGACGGCGGCGCGGTCTTTCCGATGGCCTCGCGCCAGTTCGCCTCGGTGACGCCGAAGACATCCAGCATCGACTCGGACCGGAGAAAGCCCGGCGTCACCGCCAGACCGGTGCAGCCGTGCCCGGCCAGTTCTTCCCCCAACGCCCTCCCGAGCGCCCGCACGCTGCATTTCGCCACGTAGTAAGGGATTCCCGCCTCGACATATTCGTCGTCCTCACCGTCGGTCACCTCGATGACCAGGCCACCCGGCCTGCGGATCACCAACGGCACCAGGCGGTGCAACGCGATGAGGTGGGTGTCCACGGCGTTGCGCACCATGTGCAGTGCGTCATCGATACTCGACTCCCAGTAGGCGTGCTGGAAGTCGAGGAACATGTCGCCGCCCCACACGTCGTCGACCAGGACGTCGAGCCGCTCGCCGATCCGGTCCCGCAGATTGTCCACATCGGGCACCGAGGTGAAGTCGCACCGGACCGTCACCGCCCGGCCACCCGCGGCTTCGACCAGTTCCGCGGTCTCTTCGATGGTCTCCGGACGGTTCAGCGGGGATCGTGCCGAGCGCGTGGAGCGGCCGGTGACGAACACCGTCATGCCGAGCCTGCCCAACTCGACGGCGATGGCCCGGCCGCACCCTCTCGTCGCGCCGGTGACCACCGCGACCTTGTTCGCGAAATCGTTCATGAATTCGGACCATAGCGACCGACCCTGACAAAACCGGGCGGGAAGCTCAGGGGGCTTTTCAGGGTCTTCACCGATCGTGCGAAGCCCGGACCCGGGGCAAGCTACTCCCACAGTCGGGGGCAAGTTCGGTCCACAGGATGATGCGCGAGGCCCATCGGGTGCACGACACTTCACCGCACCGGGGAAACAACCACAGGCACTGACCAGGGGAGCAACAATGATCGAGGCAACAGGCCTCACGAAGCGATACGGCAAGACGCTCGCCGTGGACAACCTGACCTTTCAGGTCGAGGCGGGCCGGGTCACCGGCTTCCTCGGCCCGAACGGCGCGGGGAAGTCGACCACGATGCGCATGATCCTCGGCCTGGACAACCCGACCGCGGGCCAGGTGCTGATCAAGGGTAAGCGTTACCGGGAGTTGAAGGACCCGCTGCGCACCGTCGGTGCCCTGCTCGACGCGAAGTGGGTGCATCCGAACCGTTCGGCGCGGGCGCACCTGCGGTGGATGGCGGCGGCGAACCGGATCCCGGCCCACCGGGTGGACGAGGTCCTCGACACCGTCGGGCTGACCAGTGTCGCGGGCAAGCGCGCGGGGGCGTTCTCGCTCGGCATGTCCCAGCGGCTCGGCATCGCGGGCGCCCTCCTCGGCGACCCCGAGGTCCTGCTGTTCGACGAGCCGGTCAACGGACTGGATCCCGAGGGCATCCTGTGGATCCGCAAGTTCATGCACCGGCTGGCCGACGAGGGCCGCACCGTGTTCGTGTCCAGCCACCTGCTCTCGGAGATGGCGTTGACCGCCAGCGACCTCGTCGTCATCGGCAAGGGAAGGCTGATCTCGCAGTCCAGCACCAAGGAGTTCGTGTCCAGGGCCACGGAGAACGCGGTCAAGGTGCGGAGCCCGCAACTGGAGCAGTTGCGCACCCTGCTCGTGCAGGCAGGCGCCGATGTCACCGACTCCGACGACGGAGTCACAGTGTCCGGAATGGACAGTGAGAAGATCGGGGAACTGGCCGCCGCCAACCGCATCGCGTTGCACGAGCTCAGCCCGCAGGCCGGCTCGCTGGAGCAGGCGTTCATGCAGATCACCGGGGATTCCGTCGAATATCACACCGGGCTCGAAGCCGAAGCACAGCACGTGCTCGAGCCGACACGCTAAGGGGAGACCATGACTTTGCTGTCCGTCGAGCGCCTCAAGCTCTTCACCACCCGCTCGCCGTGGTGGTGCGCGCTGATCACGCTCACCATCACCATCGGCTTCGCCGCCCTCGTCACGGCCAACGCCGACGACAGGGAGTTCGCCCCCACGGTGTCGTCCACCCAGATCGGTTACGGCCTCGGCATGGCCGTGATCATGGTGCTGGCCGCGCTTTCGGTGACCACCGAATACCGGTTCGGCACCATCCGCACCACCTTCCAGGCGATCCCGAACCGGATCGCGGCGCTGTTGGCCAAGACCACGGTGGTCGCACTGCTCTGCCTGGTCATCGGCGAGATCAGCGCGTTCGGCGCCTGGGGCGTGGGCAAGATGATCAAGCCGACCGCCGATCTCGCGCTCAACAGCACCGCGGACTGGATCAACGTGGCCGGTGTGGGCGTGATCTACGCCTTCGCCGCCATCATCGCGATCGCGGTGGGCATCATGATCCGGCACAGCGCCGGCGCCATCGCGCTCCTGCTCGTCTACTCGCTCGCGGTGGAGAGCCTGGTCGGGCTCATCCCGGGCATCGGCCACGACATCCAGAAGTGGATGCCGTTCAACGTGGCCGAAAAGTTCCTGACCGGGGACGCGGGGTCCAACTCCGGCCGCGGTCCCGGGGGCGGGCAGTCGTCCGGCGTGATCCTCAGCCAGGGCTGGTCACTGGCCTACTTCGCCGCCGTCGCGATCGGCCTGCTGGCGATCGCGATCACGGTGGCCAAGAAGCGGGACGCCTGACACAGGCCACCGACAGGGGGACTCCGGCGGGGCGCTGCGATTCGGGGGCAGCGCTCAGCCTGAGAAGGGGAAAGAAGAAGGTCCGGGCCGCTATCCGGGGAGCGGCCCGGACCTTCTCCCATGTTCGGCCGGCGAAAGGTGGGCGCGGTGCGGCCCCGGCTGGGACAATCCGAGCTGTGATCGAGGCGACCGGGCTCACCAAGCACTACGGCACCACCGTGGCGGTGCGTGACCTCTCGTTCCGGGTCGAGCCGGGCCGGGTCACCGGCTTCCTCGGCCCGAACGGCGCGGGCAAGTCGACCACCATGCGCATGATCCTCGGACTGGACCGGCCCACCCGCGGCGAAGTGCTCATCGACGGGCAACGCTATGCGGACCTGCGGCTTCCGCTGCGCGAGGTCGGCGCCCTGCTCGACGCGAACTGGCGGCATCCCAACCGCTCGGCCCGCAACCACCTGCGCTGGATGGCGACCTCGAACGGGATCCCGGACTCCCGCGTCGACGAGGTGCTCGAGCTGGTCGGGCTGAGTTCGGTCGCGAAGAAGAGGGCGGGTGGTTTCTCCCTCGGCATGCTCCAGCGGCTCGGCATCGCGAGCGCGCTGCTCGGCGACCCGCGGGTGCTGCTGTTCGACGAACCGGTGAACGGGCTGGACCCCGAGGGCATCCAATGGATCCGGACGTTCATGCACGCCCTCGCGGAAGAGGGCCGCACCATCTTCGTCTCGAGTCACCTGCTCTCGGAGATGGCGCAGACGGCGCGGGATCTCGTGGTGATCGGCAAGGGCAGCCTGATCTACCAGGGCACCACCGACGACTTCGTGCACCGCGCGACCGGGCGCACCGTGCGCGTCCGCAGTCCGCAACCGGAAGACCTGCGGACCGCGCTGACCGAGCGGCGGATCACCTTCACCGAGCAGGACGGCGCCTTGCTGGTGTCCGACCTGACCAGTGCGGAACTCGGCGATCTCGCCTTCTCGGCGGGAATCACGCTGCACGAACTGAGCCCGCAGACCGGTTCACTCGAAGAGGCATTCATGCAGTTGACCGGCGAGTCCGTCGAATTCCGCACGGGCACGCCGAAGGAGCCGGGGTGAATCTCCTCGCGGCCGAAACCATAAAGCTCTTCAGCGTGCGGACGACCTGGTGGTGCTCGGTTCTGGCGGTGCTCGTCTCGGCCGCTTTCGGCGCGGTTTTCACGTTCATCGTCGGTGACGAAATCCAGGTGACCGTCGCCACGACGCAGATCGCGTGTTCGTTCGGGCGCGCCGTGGTCCTGGTCAGCGCGGTACTGGCCGCCACCTCCGAGACAAAGGCGGGTCCGGTTCTTCCCGGCATGCCGGACCGGGGTCGCGTGCTCGCGGCCAGGGGCGCCGTGGTCGCGGGCTGGGCGGCCGCGCTCGGCCTGGTCGCCGGACTCTCCTCGTGGCTGCTCGGCACGCTGGTCAATCCCGGGCTCGACCTGGTACCGGCCACCGCCGCCGACTGGCGGGCGCTGGCCGGGCAACCTCCGCTGTTCGCGCTCACCGCGCTCTTCGGCCTCGGTGCCGGCCTGCTGTTACGCCGGACCGGCGTGGCCGTGGTGGCCGTGCTCGCGTGGTCACAACTCGTCGAAGGGCTCCTCGTCCTCCTGCCGCATTTCGCCGGCGGCCTCTACCGCTGGATGCCGTTCTTCGCCGCCGCGCGTTTCGTCGACAGCGACCTGACCGCGCTCGGACTGTCGCCGGACCACCTGCCGATGGGTCCGGCCGCCTACGGCGCCTACTTCGCCGCGATATCGGTGCTGATTTTCCTCGCGGGTGTCGGACGCAACAGAAAACAAGGTTTAAGAGATTAATCTGTGGATATTGGTATGGGGCCGGGGTTAAGAGCGGGTTAATACCGTGTGGTCGCTCTCACACGAAGCAGACAAACCATGCCTGAGCAGGGAATATGGAACTACCACGTCGGGAGACCTTACGGAGGTGACCCTTGACGGTGGATATCCGACGAGAAATCGGCACGCCTCTTGACGGACCGCCCGGTGACGCGCGGAACCCGACACTCGAACCGCTCGACCTGCTGCAGTGGGCGCAGGCCATCGAAGCACCCCGTGACACCGTGTCGGCGACGAAACCGGCGGAAATGCGTCGTGCCTGGATCCACCGCGCCCCGGAATCCGAGGTGCTGACCCTCTTCAAGGCCGTGAACGCCGGTGGCGAACCCATTCCGGCGCCCTGGTGGCTGCACGCACTCGCCGACGGACGGCTGGATTCCCGGGAAACCGGCTTCCGCATCGAAGACCGGATCGCGCAGTTGCTCTCCCGGCGTCCCGGCTGGGAGTTCCTGCCCTGGGCCGCCGACGGCGAATCCGGTTACTGGGAGTTCATGCCGTCCGAAGGGGGACGGTCGGGCCACCGCATCCCCACCACCATCCTGTGCACGAGCCGTCACCAAGGCTGGATCGACGTACTGCCCGCGCACAGCGGCACCACCCCCGAACCGATCGCGGTGGCGGGCCTGGCCGGTCTGCGGTCACGCCTGGGGGAGTTCGAAGCCGTGCGCTGACCGACCCATCTTCAAACTGGAGACGCCTGATCAAGTGAGCGATCGAACCCGCCCCCGAAGGTACTCGATCTCGGGGGCAGGGCTCCCCCTCGGCGAAACCGAACGTAAATACCAAGGCGAGCCCTGGCCACGAGATCGGGTGGGCGGGTTCTGAAAAAGCACTGATCCCGGCTACCTTGGGCCGGTGGAAAGCGAGCAGCAACCGCGGCTGCGGAGCGTGGTCAGCTACGTGCAGCGCGGCGGTCGCATGACCGTCGGTCAGCGACGTGCGTGGGACGAGTTGTGGCCGGAACTGGGCCGCGAGGTGGCCGATCTGCCCGACGGCCCGATCGACTTCGCCGCGTGGTTTTCGCGCCCGGCCCCGGTGCTGCTGGAGATCGGCTCGGGGATGGGCGAGACGACCTCCCGGCTCGCCGCCGCGGAGCCCGAAGTCAACTACGTCGCCGTCGAGGTCTACGAGGCCGGGCTCGGCCAACTCATGCTGCGGGCCGAAAAGCTCGGCCTGAAGAACCTGCGGCTCCTGCACGGGGACGCCGTGATCCTGCTCGAACGACACATCGCGCCGGCGTCGCTGTCGGGTGTGCGGGTGTTCTTCCCGGACCCGTGGCCGAAGAAGCGGCACCACAAGCGGCGCCTGATCCAGCCGTCGTTCGTGCGGTTGCTCGCCTCCCGCATCGCGCCGGGCGGGATGCTCCACCTGGCGACGGACTGGGCGCACTACGCCGAGCAGATGCTCGAGGTGTGCTCGGCCGAGCCGCTGCTGCGCAACCGTTTCGACGACTGGGCCCCTCGGCCGGACTGGCGACCGGTCACCAAGTTCGAGCAGCGCGCCGATTCCGACGGGCGAATCAGCCGCGACCTGATTTTCGAGCGCATTCCGGACCCACCTCGGTGAGCCTTCCCGGCGTCGGCCGCGTGATCATGAAAATCACCCTGTTGACGTTCCGGGAATTGCCGGGGAAGGCCGCCGTCGATTTCACGGTCGCATCGAATACCGTTTCCCGATGTGATCGGTGTAACAGCAAGCCTGATACGGTAGCCGCGATGAGCAACGAACGAACCGCCTACCTGGTGAAACGGCTCGAACTCGCCATCCGGGGGCGCCTGGACGCCGTCATGCGATCGCACGGCCTGACCGCCGTGCAGTACACCGCGCTCACCGCGCTCCAGCGGCAACCGGGCCTGTCATCGGCCCAGCTCGCCCGCCGGTCGTTCGTCAGCGCGCAGACCATGCAGGAGATGATCGTCAAGCTCGAGCGGCAGGGGCTGGTGAAACGTACACCGTGTGAGGAGAACCGCCGAATCCTCCGGTTGTACCTCACCGAAGCCGGCTCCGCGAAACTCAGCGAATCCGATCACGAGGTGGATGAAATCGAAACCGAAATGCTCGCCGATTTGAATGAGGCACAGGTCGAGGCGCTGCGCCGGATCCTCCGGATCTGTACGCAGCGCCTGACCAAATCCATGACCTGAGCGGAGAAACACCTATTCGTCGGAGAGCGGTTCGGCGCGAACCCGGTTCAGCGCCGGGGTGCATACCGAAGCACCGAGCAGCGCCACGCCGATGCCCAGGACGACCGGAGCGAGCAGCCACGGGCTGAGCACCGTCGCCACGGGGGTGTGACCGCGCGTGGCGACCGTCAGCAACCCGATTCCCACCCCTATGCCCGCCGCGCCGGCACCGACCGTCGCGACCAGCGCCGGAACCGCGGCCTCCGCGCGAAGTGCCCGCGACAGCACGCGGACGGGAGTGCCCGCCGCCATCAGCGCCCCGAACGTCCGGCGGCGATCCATCACCGAACCCGCGGTCGCGATCGCGGCACTGCATCCCGCGAGCACGCACGCCGCGATCAGGCCGATCGCGGTGATCCGCCGGATGTCGTCGAGCATCTGATGATTCCCGGCCAGATCGTCGGCGGGGCTGATCACGTCTCCGCCGCCCGCCTCCTTCGTCACGGCCGTACGGACCACCTCGCGATCGGCGCCGTCGGTCGGCACACTGATCGAGCCCTCCAGCTTCCCCTGTCCCTGATAAGCCGACGCTCGTACGGGTTGCCCATACCGGGCGAGATCGGCGTTGATGCGGTCCACGACCGACGCCGGTTCGTCCGCGTACACGTACGTCCTGATCGTGTTCGGCGCCTCGCCCGCCAAGGAGTCCGTCAGGCTGGGCATGATCGTCAACGCCATCGTGCCGACCAGCACGGCGAGCACCACGCCCGCCGTCGCCCGGTAGGCGCCTCGCGGGTCGTCGCGCAGCCTCCGCCCGGTGAGCAATCCGGCGGGACGGCGCCACCACCGCAGGAACAGAGCACCGACCGCGAAGGTCACCCAAGGCCCGATCACCACGGCCGCGAAGACGACCAACGCCAGACCGAGCAACGCGAAGTTCGCGTCGGCATGCTGGTCGAGCACCGTGAACAGGAACAGTCCCCCGGCGATGGGCGCCGCCAGCAACCGCCAGGCACGCAACGGCTTCGGTGTTTGGGCGGACGCGGCGGCCAGCGGGTTGTTCACCACGCGTCGCAATCCGGCCACCGCGGCGACGAGCACCATCACCACGATCGCGCCCGCCAGCGCGGCCTTCTCGGCCAGCGGTATCGCGAAGTCGCCCGGCATCCAGGTGCCACCGTTCCAGGGCACCCCCTCGACCAGACGGCCCAGCAACGGCTCGCACAGCGCACCCAGCAGCGCGCCGGCCAACGCGGCCACCCCGGTTTCGGCGGCCACCATGGCGGTGACCTGACCGGGGTCGGCGCCCGCGAGTCGCAGCGCCGCGAGCCGGCGTTCCCGGCGGGCCGCGGTCAGCCTCGAGGAAGAGGCGACCAGTACCAGGCTCGGGATCAGCAACACGACCACGCCGACACCGGCGAGGAACTTCAGGAAAGGGTCGGCCTGAACCTTCGCGGGATCACCGAATCCGTCGACCTTCGCGGCGGACTCGCTGATCTCTTTCGGCGTGTGCCCGACGAGCGCGATGAGCTGGCCCGGATACTCGAGCCCCGCGTCGGTGATGGTCCCCACCACACCCGGGTACCTGTCGGCGAGCCGTGCCGCGGGCACCGCGTGCATGCGGTCGGCCAGCGCCTGTGACACAAGCACCTCACCCGGCCGCGGAAGCCTCGGCACGCCGGGCGGCAGCGCGATCCGGGAACTGTCCCCGGTGGGCGCTACGGCGACGACCCTGATGGCGGAGCCCTCGAAGTAGTCCGTCGAGGAGCGTATGAGCATGGTTTCGGCATCGGCGCTCCGGGGATGGGGTGCCTGCCAGTAAGACCGGGCCGTACGGGCGTCGCTCGCCGACGGCAGGCTCATCAGCAACAACACCACCGCGGTCGCCACGGCGACGCCGACCCCGGTGAGGATGGTGGAGACCCGGGTCCGCCGGTCGGCGGCCAGCACCCGGAAGGCGAAACGGAGCGGGTTCACGACACCGCCACCCCGCTCGCGATCCGTCCGTCCCGGATGACGACCGTGCGCGGCAGCGAAGCGGCGAGATCACGGTCGTGGGTCACGACCAGCACCGCGGCCCCGGCGTCGGCGGCCGCGACCAGCAGCGCGTCCATGGTCTCCTTGCCGGTCCGGGTGTCCAGCGACCCGGTCGGTTCGTCCGCGAAGATCACCTTGGGCCTGCGGGTGAGCGCCCTCGCGATCGCGACGCGCTGCGCCTGGCCGCCCGACATTTCGCCCGGCCTGCTGCCTGCCTTGGTCGCCAGGCCGAGCCGCCCCAGCGACTGCCGGGCCACGCGGAGGGCATCGCCGCGCGAGACGCCGTCGAGCAACATCGGCAGCGCGACGTTCTCCTCGGCGGAAAGCTCGCCGACGAGCATTCCCGACTGGAAGACGAAACCGAATTCCCGCCGCCGCATCTCGCTGCGTTTCTTCTCCGAAAGCTGGTCGATCCGCTGCCCGGCAAGGTAGACCTCTCCGGCGTCGGCACGCACGATTCCACCGAGCACGTGCATCAACGAGGTCTTGCCCGAACCGGAGGGGCCGACGATGGCGACCATCGCGCCGGGTGCGATGTCGATGTCGATACCGGCCAGCGCGTACTGGGAACCGTACTTCTTGACCAGTCCGCGCCCGGAGAGCAAGCCGTGGGTGTTCCACTGAGGATTCATGCCGAACACCTTCACAGGGCCCCGCCGGCCGCAGATCGGCCTTTCGGCCGATACCGGGTGGCTGGACGGCCAGGACACCAGAGGTCGCTCCATCCTCTAACGTCACGATGTGCCGTTTTCCCAACGCTTGAGTTCAGCCTGGCGATGGCTGGGACTCGAGGGTGCCGTGCTGCTCGCAGCACTGCTGTGCGACCTGTTCATCATCTTCCCGGCCGCCTTCGACGATATCGGCCCGAAGGGCCGGGACCTGTTGCTGCTGCCAGGCATGCTCGCGTTCGGCGCCTGCGCGTTGTGGGGACGGCGACGTCCCGTGAAGGCCACCTTCGCCGGTGCCACCGTTCTCGTCTTTTCCGGCCTGCTGGACTACATGGCGGACGTAGCCGCCTATTCGACCCTGTTCAGAGACGTTTCCCTGAGCGAGACGGTGGCCGGTCTCGAACTTGTCTTCCTCTGTGTCCGGCGGGGCCGGATCCTCAACGCGTTCGCGGCCGTCTCGACGCTGGTGTTCGCGACGCTGTGCGCGATTGTCTTGCGGGGACATCGCACCGCCGCCTTCGGTATCGAAAATCTGATAACAGGTGGCGTTCTGCTCGCAGCCGTCGTCGTCGTGGGTATGCGCTTGCGCAACACGGAACCGACGGACCAGCCCACTCGGCTCTCCCGGCTGCTGAACCGGCAGTGGCCGCTCATCGGCGGAATGTGCCTGCCGATGTTCCTGGACCTCTACAACATGCTCCAGCACGGGGTCCGGACGTTGCCGTTGGCCGCACTCGTGGTCGCGGCCGCCGCGATCGCCGTGATCTCCACCCGGCGCCCCATGCCCGCCGCGCTCGCGCTGTGCGGTGTCATCCTCCTCTCGGCGGCCGCCGTCCAGTTCGTCCGTACGCGAAGCGAATTCCCGGCACCTTCCCTCCCGTTCACCGAGGTGCTGGCCGGGCTGGTCGTGGTCGTGCAACTCGTCCGGTACCTGGCGCCTCGCCGGGCCTGGACGATCATCGGTGCCCTCTCGCTGTCCGTGGCGGTCTCGACCGCGCTCAGCATCGGCAGACCGAGCTATGACCCAACCTCCGGCCTACGGTCCCTTGCCTCCTACGCGCTGCTCCTGCTCGGTATCGCGGTCGCGGTAGGGCTTTACTTCCGGGCGCGGGATTCCGAGCGAGCCAAAGTGGTCGAGGCCGCGGTGACCGAGGCACAGACCTCCGAGCGGATGGCGCTGGCGCGCGAGTTGCACGACGTCGTGGCGCACCACGTGACGGGA
Source organism: Amycolatopsis pigmentata (assembly GCF_042684065.1). Classification (NCBI taxonomy): domain Bacteria; kingdom Bacillati; phylum Actinomycetota; class Actinomycetes; order Pseudonocardiales; family Pseudonocardiaceae; genus Amycolatopsis; species Amycolatopsis pigmentata. The sequence continues at coordinate 755,855 of NZ_JBHUKR010000007.1, forward strand.
ATCGTCGTGCAGGCACAGGCCGCGAAGATGATGGGAGAGCAGAACCCGGCACTGGCGATCCAGACGCTCGGCCAGATCGAAGTGGCCGGCACCGACGCGCTGACCGCGATGCGGCGGCTGGTGCGCAGCATGCGCTCCCACGACGAGGAATCCCAGCTGGCCACCACCGATCTGGCGGCCGATCTGCGTAGGCTCGCCGAGACCGGGCACCATGGCGTGCCCACGGTGATGGACCTGCGACGGTTGCCGCCCGGGGTACCGCACGAGGTGGGGCGATCGGCGCTGCGGCTGGTGCAGGAGTCGCTGACCAACATCGGGAAACACGCGCCGGGGGCCACCCAGGCGTGGGTCCTGGCCGAGGTCGTCTCCACCGACCTGCACATCAAGGTGATCGACAACGGGCGCATCGCTCAGGCCCCGCCGGAAGCGATCGAACGGGCCAGGAACCTGTCCGGCGGATACGGCTTGGTGGGCATGCGCGAGCGGGTCGAACTGCTCCGCGGAAGGCTTGTCGCGGGTCCCGTGTCCGAGGGCTGGCTCGTGGAAGCGTGGCTGCCACTGGAGGGAGCTCCCACGGCATAATGCCGCCGACATACCGGCGACGAATTGGGGGGACCCATGATCCGCGTGCTCATCGCGGACGACCAGAGCATGGTGCGCTTCGGATTCCGGATGATTCTCGACGCGCAGGAGGACATCGAGGTGGTCGCCGATGTGGCGGATGGCGTCGCCGCGGTGAGCAAGGCGCGTGAGCTTCGACCCGACGTGTGCCTGCTGGACATCCGGATGCCCGGCCTGGACGGGCTCGAGGTGACCCGTCAACTCGCCGGTCCCGGTGTGACGGATCCGTTGAAGGTGGTCGTCGTGACCACCTTCGACCTCGACGAGTACGTGCACACGGCGTTGCGCAACGGCGCCAGCGGTTTTCTGCTCAAGGACGCCGGCCCCTCGCTGTTGATCGAAGCGGTCCGGGCGGCGCAGCGTGGGGACGCCCTGGTGTCGCCGCAGGTGACCGTGCGCCTGCTCAAGCACTTCAGCACCCCGGCCAAGCGTGAAGTGGATCCGCCGAAGGAACCACTGACCGCCCGGGAACTCGACGTGGCCCGCGCCGCCGCCCGCGGCCTGACCAACACCGAGATCGGCGCGGAGCTGTACATGTCGCTGTCGACGGTCAAGACGCACCTGGCTTCGGTGCAGGGCAAGATCGGGGCGCGCAACCGGGTCGAGATCGCCGCCTGGGCCTGGCGCTCCGGGCTGATGGAGACCTGAGCATCCCGGGCGGCTTAGGATCGGCTGATGCCGTATCGATTCACCGCGCCGGTCGTCCTCCCGTGCGACCCGGCCTGTTCGGTCATCCGTGACGGTGCCGTCGATGTCGACGGCGGACGGATCACCTACTGCGGCCCGCGCGCGGAGGCGCCTGCGTCGACGGCGCGGGTGACGGCGCTGCCGGGAATTCTCTTGCCCGGTTTGGTGAACGCGCACGCGCACAGTCCGATGACGCTGCTGCGCGGAATGGGCGCGGATCTCCCGTTGCTGCGCTGGCTGCGAGAGGTGATCTGGCCGGCGGAAGCTCGCCTGCGGCCCGAGGACGTGCGCGCCGGAATGCTGCTGGGATCGGTCGAAATGCTGGGCAACGGGGTCACCACCAGCACCGAAATGTACTTCCACGCCGAGGAAATGGCCGAAGCCGTGCTGGCCACCGGTGCCAGGGCCGTTCTCGGCGGGCCGGTCATCGACCTGCCCGGACTGGACTGGCGGGAGATGATCGCCGACACCGACCGGTGGATCGACGCGGACGGCCTGCGGTTCGGTCCCGGCGACCGGGTGGAACTGTCCTACGCCGCGCATTCCGCGTACATGCTGCCGCCGGAGGCCTTGCGGTCGACCGCCGAGTCGGCGGCGGCGCGTGGAGCGCTGGTCCAGATCCACGTCGCCGAAGCCGCGGACGAGGACACCGGACAGCGGGCCGAATTCGGGTCCGTGCCACGGCTCCTCGACCAGGTGGGAATGCTCGACGGCCGGGTGATCGCCGCCCATGCGATCCACCTCTCGGACGAGGACATCGCGCTGTTCGCCGCGCGCGGGGTCGGGGTGGCGCATTGCCCCGGCTCGAACGCCAAACTCGCGTCGGGCTTCGCGCGGCTGGCCGACCTGCGCGCCGCCGCCGTGGCGGTCGGACTGGGCACGGACGGTCCGGCCAGCAACGACGACCTGGATCTCTGGGAGGAGGTCCAGCTCTCCGCGATGCTCGCTCGTCTGTCCACAAAGGACGCTACGGCGATCAGGGCCGGGGAAGCGTTGCTGCTCGCCACGCGGGGCGGCGCGGCCGCGCTCGGGCGAGACGACCTCGGTGCGCTGGAAGCGGGGCGATGGGCCGACATGGTGCACATCGGCATCGACGGCCCGGCCTTCGCGACGGGACTGGACGTCCCGGACGGGCAACTGCTGGCGAACCTGGTGTGGGCGGCCGGTTCCCGCCATGTGCGTGACGTCTGGGTGGCGGGTGAGCAGGTGGTCGCCGACTCCGAGCCCGTCCGCGTCGACCGCGCGAAGGTCCAGTCCGGGGCGCGCGAAGCCGCCGCGCGCCTTCGCGCCTAGCGCGGGTGTCAGCGTCCGGGCGAGGCGGTCTTCGAAAGCTAGCGCGGACGGATGGTGAGTTCGGTGAGGTGGGCGTCCGGGTCGGCCAGGACGGCGGCGAGCACGGCCTTGGCGACCGAATCGGGCTTCAGGTAGTCACCGGGCGAATAGTCCTTGCCCTCGCGGGCGATGATGGCCTGCTGCATCTCGGTGTCCGTGCGGCCGGGGAAGATCGAGGTGACCCTGACCCCGTTCGCCTCTTCCTCGGCGCGGAGCGCGTCGGCGAACGCCCGTACCGCGAACTTGCTCGCCGCATAGGGACCCCAGCCCGCCCGGGCCGCCAGTCCCTGCCCCGAGTTGATCACCACGACGTGCCCGCTCGCGGCGCGCAACGCCGGCAGCAGCAACCGGGTCAACTCGGCCACCGCGACCAGGTTCACCTCGAAGTTTTCGCGCCACATCCGGGGCTCCGCGGCTTCGATCCGCGAGAGCGAAGCGACCCCGGCCGAATGCACCAGCACGTCGAGGCGGTCGATCCCGGCCGTCGCGTCCCGCAGCGCGTCGAAATCGGTCAGGTCGACCGGCCACGGCCGGGCTCCCGGCAACTCGGCGGCCCGTTCGGTCAGCGAGCCGGGATCGCGGCCGCCGAGCAGCAGCCGATGGGACGGGTGAAGCGCCCGCGCGACCGCGGCACCGATCCCACGCGAAGCTCCGGTGACGAGAGCGAGTGATGTTCCGGGCACCATCCCACCGTAGATCCTTGACCTCCCGGACCGGGTGCCCTGTGATGTCGGGCATGTCGACGAGCACATTGGACGTCGGCGGGGCCACGCTGCGCAAGGTCTCCGTCCGCATCATGCCGCTGCTGATCCTGCTCTACTTCGTCAACTACCTCGACCGGGTCAACATCGGTTTCGCGGGCCCGAACGGGATGAACAAGGAGCTGGGCCTGTCGGCGACCGCGTTCGGGCTCGCCTCCGGCATCTTCTTCCTCGGCTACCTGATCCTCGAAGTGCCGAGCAACCTGGCGCTGCACCGGTTCGGCGCACGGCGGTGGATCGCGCGCATCCTGCTCACCTGGGGGGCCGTGGCGATCGCGATGGCGTTCGTACCCAACGCCACGGTGCTGGTGGTCCTGCGTTTCCTGCTCGGGGTCGCGGAAGCGGGATTCTTCCCGGGCATCGTGCTCTACCTGACCTACTGGTTTCCCGCCGCCCAACGCGCGAAGGCGGTCGCGCTGTTCATGGTCGCGATCCCGGTTTCCACCGCGATCGGCTCGACCCTGTCCAGCCTTCTGATCAGCGCCGGCCACGGGATCATGGGACTGTCGGGATGGCGGTTCATGTTCCTGGTCGAGGGCGTGCCCGCGCTGCTGCTGGCGTTCGTCACGTGGTTCTTCCTGACCGACGGACCGGAACAGGCCCGTTGGCTCACCCAAGAGCAACGCCGATGGCTTACCGGTGAACTCGAAACCGAACGCCAGTCCACCTTGGACCGCCACCCGTGGTCCCTGCGTGAGGCGCTGACCCGCCCGCGCGTCTTCGGCCTCGCGTTCGTCTATTTCGCCATCGTCTATGGCCTTTACGCGCTCGGCTTCTTCCTGCCGACCATCATCACCGAATTCGGGAAGCAGTTCGGCACGAAGCTTTCTGTGCCGCAGGCCGGACTGGTGAACGCGGTGCCCTATGTGGTGGGCGCACTCGTGATGGTGCCGTGGGCGCGGCACGGTGACCGCACGGGCGAGCGCAAGTGGCACGTGGCGCTGCCGATGCTGGTCGGCGGGGCCGCCATTCCGGTCGCGTTGTATCTCGGCAATCCCTACGCGGCGATGACCGCGGTGACGATCTGCGCGGTGGGCGTCTGTGCCGCGCTGCCGACGTTCTGGGCCTTGCCATCCGGTTTTCTCGCCGGCTCGGCCGCGGCGGGAGGCATCGCCCTGATCAACGCTCTGGGCAACCTGAGCGGGTTCGTGGCCCCGTACGTCACCGGGTGGCTGCGCGATCTGACCGGCAGTCAGCGCAGCGGCCTGTGGGTGGTCGGCGGCTGCATGATCGCCGGCGCCGTCGTGGCCGTCGCGCTCGGTGCCGTCCCGCGTGCCCGGCCCACCGGAACCGTCACCGATGACCAGGCGCACTCACCACTCGACCGATAGCGTCGCCGGTATGGACGCGGTGATTTTCGATCTCGACGGTGTGCTCGTCGATTCCGAGCGGATGTGGGACGAGGTGCGCCGGTCGGTGGTCGCCGGGCACGGTGGCCGGTGGACCGGCGAAGCGACCCGGGCGATGCAGGGCATGAGCACCCCCGAGTGGGCCCGCTACCTCGTCGAACGGCTCGGCGTCTCGTTGTCGCCGGAAGGGACCGCCGAGGTCGTGATCGAGGAGATGGCGCGGCGCTACGTGAGCGGCCCGCCGGTCCTGCCGGGCGCCGGGGAAACCGTGCGCGCCGTCGCGGCGCGGTTTCCGGTGGCGATCGCCAGTTCGTCGCCGCCGGTACTGATCACCGCGTTTCTGGAGGCGACCGGACTGACCGGCGTCGTCCGTGAAGCCGTTTCGAGCGAACAGGTCGCGGCGGGCAAACCCGCGCCCGACGTCTATCTCGAAGCCGCCGGACGGCTTGGAGTGGCAGCGGAATCATGTGCCGCCGTCGAGGACACGACGAACGGCCTTCGCGCTGCCTTGGCCGCCGGCATGACGGTTTTCGCGGTGCCGAACCCGCATTTCCCGCCGGAGGAGGAAGTGCTCGCGAAGGTCGCCGTGGTGCTCGGTAACATCACCGAGCTTCCGGATTCGCTCTAGGTCAGGCCGGGAAACCCCACGAAGAATGGCCCGTCTCCGAAGAGAACGGGCCATTTTCCGTTTCCGGCGTCAGCGCTCGATGTCGCCCCGGATGAAGGCTTCGACCGCTTCGTGCGCCTCCGAATCCGAGTACTGCTCGGGAGGCGACTTCATGAAGTACGAGGACGCGGACAGCAGCGGACCACCGATACCACGGTCGAGCGCGATCTTCGCGGCCCGCACGGCGTCGATGATGATGCCTGCCGAGTTCGGCGAGTCCCACACCTCGAGCTTGTACTCGAGGTTCAGCGGCACGTCACCGAACGCACGGCCTTCCAGCCGCACGTAGGCCCACTTCCGGTCGTCGAGCCACTGCACGTAGTCCGACGGGCCGACGTGCACGTTCGCCTTGCCGAGGTCCCGGTCGATCTGGGAGGTGACCGCCTGGGTCTTGGAGACCTTCTTGGACTCCAGCCGCTCGAGTTCCTTCATGTTCTTGAAGTCCATGTTGCCGCCCACGTTGAGCTGCATGGTGCGGTCGAGTTGAACCCCGCGGTCTTCGAAGAGCCTCGCCAGGACGCGGTGCGTGATGGTGGCGCCGACCTGGGACTTGATGTCGTCACCGACGATCGGCAGCCCGGCCTCGGTGAACTTGCGCGCCCACTCCGGGTTGGAGGCGATGAACACCGGGATCGCGTTGACGAAGGCGACTCCCGCGTCGAGCGCGGCCTGCGCGTAGAACTTCTGTGCCGTTTCCGACCCCACCGGCAGGTAGGACACCAGCACCTGAGCACCGGACTCACGCAGCGCGGCCACCACGTCCACCGGCGCCTCGTCCGACTCCTGGATGGTCTCCTGGTAGAACCGGCCGAGCCCGTCCAGGGTGTGCCCGCGCTGCACCGCGACCCCCAGCGGCGGCACGTCGGCGATCTTGATCGTGTTGTTCTCGCTGGCGAGAATGGCTTCCGAGAGGTCGCGACCGACCTTCTTGGCGTCGACGTCGAACGCCGCCACGAACTCCACATCACCCACGTGGTACTGGCCGAACCGGACGTGCATCAGCCCGGGAACGCGGGTCGCGGGATCGGCATCGCGGTAGTAGTGCACGCCCTGCACCAGTGATGCCGCGCAGTTGCCGACGCCAACGATGGCCACCTTCACGCGGCCGCTGTCGTCGCCCATGCCGGTCTCTCCTTCGTTCGTTTTGTTGACTGGGTCCATCTCAGGCGCGGCTTCAGCTCTGGAGCCCGCGTTGTTCGGCTTGCTCGTTCGCGATCAACTCGTTGAGCCACCGCACCTCGCGCTCACTGCTCTCCAGGCCCAGCCGGTGCAGCTCCCTGGTGTAGCGGTCGATCTTCTCCTCGGCCCTGGACAGCGCGGCCCGCAGGCCTTCACGCCGCTCCTCCACCCGACGGCGGCGGCCCTCCAGGATCCGCATCCTGACCGCGGCCGGCGTCCGCGAGAAGAACGCCAGATGAACGCCGAAACCCTCGTCGTCCCAGGTCTGCGGCCCGGCGTCGGCGAGCAGTTCGGCGAAGTGCTCCTTGCCTTCGGCGGTGAGTTTGTAGACCTTCCTGGCACGCTTGCCCCAGCTTCGGGCAGGCTCGGGAGTCTCGGCGGCCTCTTCGACGATGAAGCCGGCACGTTGGAGCCGACGCAGAGTGGGATACAGCGATCCGTACGAGAACGTGCGGAACATCCCGAACGTGTCGTGTAGCCGTTTGCGCAGCACATAACCGTGCATCGGCGCCTCGTGCAGCAGTCCGAGAATGGCGAACTCCAGCACGGTGCACCTCCCCTCCAGGGTCGAACCGCAAGCTCAACCTAACGCTCGATTATATCGGAACGATACATCGGAACGCCTCCCCAAGCGACGACGATCACCCGTGGGAATTTCACCGGAGAGTTATCGAGTCGTCGGCGTGTCCTGTGGCCGACGCGGATCCGGGCGAGTACGGCCCGTCGCGGGCACGGCCCGGGGACGTACTCTGTCAGCGTGCGAAACCAGAGACAGGTTGTGGACTACGCCTTACAGCGCAGGGCGCTGCTGGCCGATGTCCGCTCCGGTCGGATCGGCACGACCGAGGTCTGTGACGCCGGCCCCTACCTGCTCAGGGCCGCCAAGTTCCATGGCGAGCCGGGCGAGGGCCCTTGCCCGGTCTGCCGCCGTGACGTGCTGACTTTGGTGTCATGGGTCTTCGGAGACGAACTCCAGCACGCCTCCGGCTCGGCGAGGACACCCGCCGAACTCGCCCGGATGGCGAAGCTCTTTGGCGAATTCACCGTCCACGTGGTGGAGGTCTGCCAGTCATGCTCATGGAACCACCTGGTGCGGTCATACGTCCTGGGCACGGGGACTCCCCGCGGATCGACGAAGAAGAAGACAGCGGGCCAGTGACCGAAACCGTATGGACCACCGATCACAGAACGGCGTACCCCGCACTGCCGGTCTGGGAGGCTCATTCGTGAACGATCAGTACAACCGCTCCTGGCCGGGTCAGGAGCCAGATGAACCGCGTCGTGGCCAATGGCCGTCCGGTGACGAAGGGCACCAGTGGCCGCGTGGGAACGAGGGCCCGCAACCCCCTCGGCGACCCTCCTCCCCCCAGTGGCCCGGCCAGGAGCCATCGCCGCCCGGCCCCCAACGGCGCGTGCCGCCTGCCGGCGGCCGCACGCCGCCCCCCGGACCGCCGCCGCAGCGGCCGCCCCAGAGCCCGCCGCCGGATCGCCCAGGGCGTGGCGGCAACTTCCGTCAGCCGCCACCACCGCCGCCCGGCCCCGAACCCGGGCTGCTCACCCATTCCGAGCTGGGGAGCGCCGGCTACACCGACGACTTCGACGAAGAGGCCACGGAGTTCGCCAATCTCGGCGACGAACCGTCGGCACCGGAGGACGACGACGGTTCGGAGCTGACCCCGAGGCAGCGGAAGAAAAGGCTCTGGCGCCGGACCCGGCGCACCATGTACGTGCTCGTCGGACTCGGCGTGGTGATCCCGGCGGTCGCCTTCACCATCGCCTACTTCTTCGTCGACGTGCCCACGCCCGAGCAGGTGCTGGCCCAGCAGGGCCAGGTGGTGAGCTACTACTACGCCGACAACACGCTGATGGGCAAGGACATCCCGGACAGCGGTGACCGGCAGATCCTGCAGCCCGGCCAGATTCCGGAAGTGATGAAGAAGGCGGCGTACGCCGCCGAGGACGCGACCTTCGAGACCAACAGCGGTTTCGACGTGATGGGCATCTTCCGCGCGGTCTTCAACAACCTGACCGGCGGGCAGGGTGGTGGTTCGGGGATTTCCCAGCAGTACGTCAAGAAGGCCACCGAGAACGAGGCACCCACGCTCACCCGTAAGTTCACCGAGCTGGTCAAGTCGTTCAAGCTGAACCAGACGCAGTCCAAGCAGGAGATCATCGCCGGCTACCTGAACATCATCTACTTCGGCCGGAACGCCTACGGCATCCAGGCGGCGTCGCACGCCTACTTCAACAAGGACGCCGCACAGCTCACGCCCGCGGACGCGGCGTTCCTGGCCGGGATCATCCAGGGCCCGAGCAAGGGCGACAACTCCGACTACACGACCTGGCGCTGGAAATACGTGATGGACAACATGGTCAAGTACCACTGGTTGTCCCCCGCCGACCGGCAGACCGCGCAGTACCCGGTGCCGGTGCCCAAGGCGAAAGCCAGGCCGCAGGCCATCAGCGGGCCGATGGCGTTCATCCAGGCACAGGTGGAGGAGGAGCTGACCGCGGCGGGCTACTCGAAGGAGAAGCTCCAGGCCGGCGGCTACAACATCTACACCACGATCGACCCCAACGCGCAGCGTCTCGCGGAGCAAGCGGTTACCGACACCATGAAGGGCCAGCCTTCCGACCTGAAGAACGCGCTGGTCGCGGTCGACCCGAAGACCCGTGGCGTCGTCGCCTACTACGGTGGTCCGAACAACGAGCAGGACGCGAAGGACTGGGCCAGCACGCAACGAAACCCCGGGTCGTCCTTCAAGGCCTTCGACCTGGCCGCGTTCCTGAAGATGGGCAAGGGTCTCGGGGAAACCTTCGACGGCAGCATCCGCCGTCAGTTCGGCGTGCTGCCCGACGGTTCGCCGCGGTATGTGAACAACGCGAGCCAGGCCAACAGTTGCGGGACCCAGTGCACGGTGGCCGAGGCGACCAAGATATCGGCCAACACGGTGTTCTTCGACATGGTCGCCAACGTGACCGGTATCCAGGCCGTCGCCGACGTCGCCAAGGAGGCCGGGGTCACCGACCTGACCACCCAGAACCAGGGCGTGGACTACAACATCTCGATCGGTGGTGGCAGCACGGAAGTGACGCCACTGGACATGGCCACCGGCTACTCGACGTTCGCCGACAACGGCGTCTCCCTGCCCCGGCACTTCGTCGCGAAGGTGACCGATCCGGGCGGAGCCCTGGTGTATCAGGCGCCGACCGACCCGAAACCGGCCTTCACACCGAACGACTCGGACAAGAGCAAGCAGATCGCGGGCAACGTCACCATGGCGCTCAAGCCGGTGATCGGCTTCTCGCACCTGACCTGTCCGCAGGGCCACGAGTGCGCGGGCAAGACGGGAACCCAGCAGTACGACCCCGGCAAGGGAAACACTTCGAACCTCAACTCGCAGGTGTGGATGGTGGGTTACACGCCATCGATCTCCGTCGCTTCCTGGGTCGGCACGGGCGCCAACAAGGAACTGAAGGACAAGAACGGCAAGAGCGTCTCGAGTGACGGGCTGCCCGCCCAGGCCTGGCAGCAGTTCATCACCAACTATTTGAAGGGCAAGCCACCGGAGAAGTTCGACCAGGTGGAGCCGATCGGCAAGACGCCGGTGACCACCACCGAAGAACCCACTTCGAAGCCCTCGACCACACCGAGTACCCCACCGACGACCCCGAGTTCGCCACCGTCGACGCCGTCGTCCTCGTCGTCCTCGAGTTCGTCGACGAGGTCCAGGCCGAGCCTGCCGTCGACCACCATCGGGGGGATTCAGTTCGGAGGACCGGGCCCCAACGGAGGCGGCTGACAGGCAGACCACCCGACGGGCCGTAACATCGCGCGAGTGTCGAGCCCGACCGAACGAGCAGTCTCCGATTCCGCGCCGGCCTCCCTCGAGGAAGGCCGGCGCGTGCTGCCGAGCCGGACCGAGCCGCTCGTCGCCGCGGTGACCGCGCCGTTGGGTGGTCCGATCGGCGACCACGCGGCGGTGGGACGGCACTGGTTCTTCTCACCCCAGCGGGTCGGTCTCCTGCTCGCCACGCTGGCGTTGATGCTGTGCTGGTTCGGCAAGGCGAGCTGCATCCAGCAGTACACCGACGAAACCGGCCACAACCAGCTCGACTGGCGGGCGGGACGTCCCTACGTGGCGATGTGTTACACCGACCTCGTCCCGCTCTACACGGCGGAACGGCTGAACCTGCCCGATACGGTCCCGTACCGGACCACCTGGGTGGAGAACGCGGACACACCGAACGCCCAGCAGCACTACATGGAATATCCGGTGCTCTCCGGGTTCTTCCAGTGGACCGTGGCCAAGATCGCCCGGGTCTGGACGGCGGTGTCCGACGCCGGATGGCTACCCGGCGCGCTCCCCGTGGCCGTCTACTTCGACATCGCGGCGTTCTGGCTTTCCGCGGCCTGGCTGGTCACGGTGTGGGCGGTGGGCCGGACGGCGAACCGGAGACCGTGGGACGCCGCGCTGGCGGCCATCTCACCGCTGGTGCTGGTACACGCCTTCACCAACTTCGACACCATCGCCACCGCGTTCGCCGCCACCGGCATCCTGGCCTGGGCGAGACGGAGGCCGGTGCTCGCCGGTGTGCTGATCGGGCTCGGCGCGGCGGCGAAGCCGTACCCGCTGTTCTTCCTGGGGCCGTTGCTGGTGCTGTGTATCCGGGCGGGAAAGGTGCGCACGTGGGCGTTGACCGCGGGTGCGGCGGTCGCCACCTGGCTGGCGGTCAACCTGCCGGTCGCGTTCGCCTTCACTCCGGGCTGGCGTGAGTACTTCCTGCTCAACGCCCAGCGCGGCATGGATCCCGACTCGCTGTACAACGTGGTCTCCTACTTCACCGGCTGGGCCGGATTCGACGGCGCCGTGCCCCAAGGACAGACGCCGAGCGTACTGAACCTGGTGACGGCCGCGCTGTTCCTGCTGTGCTGCGCCGGAATCGCCTACATCGGGTTCACCGCGCCGCGCAGGCCGCGACTGCCGCAGTTGTGTTTCCTGGTGGTGGCGGCCTTCCTGCTCACCGGCAAGGTGTGGAGCCCGCAGTACTCGCTGTGGCTGGTGCCGCTCGCGGTGCTGGCGATCCCGCGCTGGCGACCGCTGCTGGCCTGGATGCTGGTGGACGCGCTGGTGTGGGTGCCGCGGATGTTCTATTACCTCGGTGTGAGCCACAAGGGTCTCCCCGAGGACTGGTTCCTCGGTTTCGTGGTGGTGCGTGACCTGGCCGTCGCGGCGTTGTGTTTCCAGGTGATCCGGGAGATCTACCGGCCTGGCCATGATCTCGTCCGGCTCGCCGGCGACGACGACCCCGCCGGCGGTGTCCTGGACGGCGCTCTCGACGCCGCCGCACTCAAGCGGCGACAGCCCGCGATGGCTTCGTAGCGCGCATTCAGGAAAGCGCTTTCCGCAGATAGGCGATGTCGGCGGCCTGGCCCTCCGAGGGCGTCTCCACCACCACGGGCGCCCCGGCCGTCGCGGCGACCCCGGCCAGTACGGCCGGGTCGATCGTGCCGTCGCCGTGCACCACATTGGCGTGCCGGTCACGGTTCGACCCGAACTCGTCGCGGGAGTTGTTGAGGTGCACCAGATCGATGCGCCCGGTGACCGCCCGGACGCGATCCGCCACGCCGTCCAGCTCCCAGCCGGCCGCGAAGGCATGGCAGGTGTCCAGGCAGAACCCGGCGCCGAACTCACCGACCAGATCCCACAGCCGTGCGATCATGTCGAGTTCGCGTGCCAGCGCACCGTCCCCGCCCGCGGTGTTCTCGATCAGGATCGGCACCCCGAAACCACCCTGTTCGGCCTGGCGCTCGAAGAGCTTGCGCCAGTTGGCCAGCCCTTCGGCGACATCCTCGCCCTTGCGCACATGACCACCGTGGACGATGAGCCCGGCCGCGCCGATCTTCGCCGCGGCCGCCGCGTGCTGGGCGACCGTCTTCCGGGACGGAATGCGGATCCGGTTGTTGAGCGAGGCCACGTTGACCACGTACGGCGAGTGGATGAACACGTCCACCCCGGCCGCGCGGATGGTCTCGGCGTCCGGTTCCGGCACCGGCGACTTCCAGCCCTGCGGATCGGCCAGGAAGAACTGCACGACCTCGGCCTCGCGTTCACGCGCGGCGGACAGCGGGTCGTCATCACGGACATGGGCGCCGATTCGCATGCCGCCACGCTACCGACCCGTCGCCGGGCTTTCCCGCTCCACATCCCCCGTGCCACCGACAGGTTTCGGGCTGGTGAAAAAATCAGTCGGCGCGGCGAGCGTCACTGCTGACCGTTACATTCGTTGTACCGGTGGGTAACGTCTCGGGCGGGAGGGGCTGCAGGATGCGAGGCCGAACACGCAGAACAGCGGCAGTCGGTGCGGCCGCGTTCGTACTGGCCGGATCGGCCGTACTGACCGGCTCCTCGGGCACCGCGTCGGCGGACACCGTCGACGCGCAGTGCGGCCAGACGGTGACCGTCAAACCGGGTGACACGATCAACACGCCGTTCGGCCTGAAGACGATCACCGACGGGGTCACGTCGCTGGTCGGAGGCCTGCTCGGCAGCCTCTGCACGATCACCGTGAACGTCGTGGACACGGCCGTCGCGCCGCTGCCCGTGGTCGGCCCGCCAGTGGCGGGCGTGGTCGATGGCACCGTGGCCGGCACGACGAACGGCCTCAGCAACGCCCTTCCGGGTAAGCAGGCGTCGCCTCCGCCCGCTTCGCAAGACGGTGGTGCGAAGAGCCAACCCGCCCCCGCGGCCCACGGTTCCCCGGCCCCCGCTGCCATTCCCGCGCCGAACAGCCCGGTCCTGACGATCGGCGCCCCAGGTCTCGAACTGCTGCCCTTCGGCTCGCCCGGTTACGCCCCGATCCGGGACTACAGCGGGATTCCCTACGCGCTGGCGGCATCGTGGGCGCCGTCGCCCGGCATCCGCTACGGAGGCGACATTCCCGGCTACGCACCCGAAGCCGGTGCGCTGAATCCCGCCGCACGGAATGCCGGCCCGGTGCAGAACGCGGGCCGCGCCGAAGCGCTGCCGTCCGGACCCGAGCCGGACGGTCTTCCGCTCGGTCTCCCCACGCTCGTCGCGGTGCTCGCGCTGTCCGTGGTGACCGCGGGAATGGTGCGGAGCTGGGTCCTGCGCGGAACCCGGTGATTCCTTCCCGGAAACCACGCCTTTTCCCGCCGGGCAAGGACATCGACCGACGGATGATCCGATCGGCAAGAACCGACTAGTATCGTTCGGACGTCTCTTTCGTTATTCGTTGGTGACCTAGTTCCTGGAGGTGCCGGTCCCGTGCGAAAGCGTCTGGTGAGAAGGATGGTGACGACGGCCGCACTCGCGGCGATGTTCACCTGCGGTCTGTTCACCGGTAGCGCTTCCGCCAGCACTGTGCTCGCACAGGGCTGCACTGGTTCCGTCGTCGGCAACATGGGCGATCAGGTGGCGGTGCAGGGCAAGGACGTCAGCGAGCTGGTCCGTTCCGCGGCCGCCGACGAGGAGGCCCTCCTCGGCCTCAACGGCGTTTCCCCGGACGAACTCGCCAAGGAGGTCACCGCCGAGGGCGCGATGACCGTGACCAGGGTGCCCAGCGTGCAGTCGGCACCGATCAGCGGCGAAGCCGTGGCTCTGGCGGTGACCAGGGCGCTCCGGAACGCGAACGGGCTCGGCTGGGACCAGACCACCAGGGGGAAGACGCTCGAAGCGATCGGCGAGGAGATCGCGGGCAACTGCGGGCTGACCGTCTTCGCCGCCAACTTCAGCTCGGTCGCCGCAGCCCCGGCCGCCCCGGCTCAGCCGACCGCCGTCCCGGGAACCAGCACGGAACCGGCGCCGTCACGCGACTACGGCAACATCCCCGCCACCGGGCACAACGGCGCGGCCCAGCCAGGGCAGTACCCGCCTGCCCCGGAGAGCGCCGCGCCCGCCGGCTCGGCCGACGTCCAGAACGCCGGGAACGCCAGCGAACTGGACCGGCAGCCGCCCGCGAACCCCCTTCGGTTACCCGTGGTGCTGGCGGGCATCGCGTTCGCCGGAGCGAGCGTGGCGCTCGTGCGGGCCTGGGTGCTGCGAAAAGTGTCTTAGCCACCGGTTACCCTTGACTCGGCAAACCCTCCTGCCACGGACCGTCCGTGGCCGCGAAGCCCACAGGAGGTGAGTGGTTGTGTCACGCCATTACGAGGTAATGGTCATCCTCGATCCGACGCTTGACGAGCGGACCGTCGCGCCGACGCTGGACACGTTTCTCAACGTGATCCGCACGTCCGGCGGCAGCGTGGAGAAGGTCGACATCTGGGGCCGCCGCCGGCTGGCCTACGAGATCAAGAAGCACGCCGAGGGCATCTACGCCCTGCTCGACCTGCACTCCGAGCCCGACGCGGTGAAGGAACTCGACCGGCAGCTCTCGCTGCAGGAGAACATCCTCCGCACCAAGGTCGTGCGCAAGGTCGCCCCGCGCAAGGCCGCCAAGGTCGCGGCGAAGGCCTGAGGCGAAAACCATGGCCGGAGACACCGTCATCACCGTGGTCGGCAACCTGACCGCCGACCCTGAACTGCGCTTCACCCCGTCCGGGGCCGCGGTCGCGAACTTCACCGTCGCGTCCACCCCGCGCACCTTCGACCGCGCCAGCGGCGAGTGGAAGGACGGCGAGGCGCTGTTCATGCGCTGCAACATCTGGCGTCAGGCCGCGGAGAACGTGGCCGAGAGCCTGACCCGGGGCGCCCGGGTCGTCGTGCAGGGCCGGCTCAAGCAGCGCTCGTTCGAGACCAAGGAAGGCGAGAAGCGGACCGTGGTCGAGCTCGAGGTCGACGAGATCGGCCCCTCGCTGCGCTACGCCACCGCCAAGGTGAACAAGGTCAGCCGCGGCTCGGCCCCGTCGGGCGGCGGCGGTGGGGGTTACGGCGGCGGCGGCAGTGGTGCGCCGGCCGACGACCCGTGGGGTTCGGCACCGCCCGCCGGGGGCGGCGGCGGTTTCTCGGACGAGCCCCCCTTCTAACCAACCACTCTTCAGCGATTCCCCAGGAGCTATACCGTGGCCAAGCCACCCATTCGCAAGCCGAAGAAGAAGGTCTGTGTGTTCTGCAAGGCCGAGCAGAAGGGCCGCCCGGAACTCATCGACTACAAGGACACCAACCTGCTGCGGAAGTACATCTCCGACCGCGGCAAGATCCGTGCTCGCCGGGTCACCGGCAACTGCAGCCAGCACCAGCGTGACATCGCCATCGCGGTCAAGAACTCCCGCGAGATGGCGCTGCTGCCCTACACGTCGACCGCGCGTTAAGGAGGCCCGTCAATGGCGAAGATCATTCTCACCACGGACGTGGCCAATCTCGGCGGCCCCGGCGACCTCGTCGAAGTCAAGGACGGCTACGCGCGCAACTACCTGCTCCCGCGGGGCTACGCCATCGTGGCCACCAAGGGCGCGGAAAAGAACGTCCAGACCATCCGCCGTGCCCAGGAGACGCGCCGGATCCGGGATCTGGACCACGCCAAGGAGATCAAGGCCGCGCTGGAGGGGCTGGGCACGGTCCAGCTCGTCGCCAAGTCCGCCGAGGGTTCGAAGAAGCTCTTCGGCTCGGTGACCACGGCCGACATCGTCGCCGCGATCAAGGCGGCAGGCGGCCCGGTGCTGGACAAGCGGGTCATCGAGACCGGTGGTCACATCAAGACCACCGGCAAGCACCAGGTCAGCGCTCGTCTCCACCCCGACGTCGAGGCCGGTATCCGGCTCGAGATCAAGGGCACGCACTGACTGACGAAGTAGAAGACAGCGCCCCCTTCCGCCGCGCGGGAGGGGGCGCTGTTCTGTGCGGGGCGGTACACCGCGGTGTTGTGCGTTTTCCCATGGGAACCAAGTCCGCTGCGCTAGCATCCAAAGGCTGATTCCGCTGATGTGGGGAAGCGGGACGAGCGAAGGGGACTTTGCGCATGAGCCAGCCAGGACAGTCGGGGAAGTACGTGGCCGACACCTTGACCAACGTCCCCGATCCGCCTCCGATCCGAGTCGGGAACAACGGCCCGTCGGGCGGATACCACTTTGAGCCGGACCAGGTCCAAGGCGTCATCAACAAGTGGCAGGACCTGCTAGTCGACCTCAGGAGCGACGTCGACTGGGCCCGAACGGTGGCCACGGTGGGTGCGCCGGGTAAGGAGTTCGCCAGCGCCGCCTTTGTCAGCAACGGCGCCACGCCCTCCGGCAACACGCTCCTGGAGCAGCACAAACGCATGGTCATCTACGTGGAGAACTACATCAAGGCGTTGCAGAAGGCCAGCGGGCAAATTCAGCAGACCGAACAGGAAGTCCAGCAGGCCGCGGCCCAGCAGGGAAAGGAAGTCATGTGAGCGTGTCCCGCGTGCTTCTCGTCGGCACCACAGCGCTGGCGGCGATCGGTATGGTCGCGGCCTGTTCGAGCGGCGGCAGCCCTGCCGGCACCGGACCGAGTTCCGCCGCTTCAACGGCAGCCAGCGCCGGGAGTCCGGGCGGCAACAGCGGAGCACCCCACGTTTCCGCGCCTTTGAACGTCGATCGGATCAATGCCAATCCGTGTGATGCGCTTTCCGCCGACCAAATCGACCGCCTTGGCATGGTCGGCCCGGGCCGACCGAGCCGAGACTCCATCGGGACGATGTGTCAATGGACTAGCGCGAGCTACAAAACGAACACGATGAGCATCAGCCTGATCACCGCCAACGACCTCGGGCTGGGCAACATCTACAACAAGAAGTCCGAACAGGCGTACTTCGAGCCGACCACTATCGACGGTTACCCAGCGGTCTATGCATCCCAGCCCGACGATCGGTCCACCGGTGACTGTGTGCTCGCGGTCGGTCTGACCGACCAGCGGATGGTCTTGGTGCAGGCGCAACTTGGCGATGGGCTCAACAGGTCCAATCCGTGCCCGGTGAACGAACGCACCGCGAAGGCGATGATCGAGCACCTGAAGGGCGCGGCATGAGAACCATCCGGAGGGGTTGATTGTCATGGTGAACGGTCCGCTCATCAAAGACGGCGCGAAGGGCGCCGCGATCGGCACGGTGATCATGCCCGGCGTCGGCACCGTCGTCGGTGGCATGGCCGGTGGCCTGGTCAGCCTCTTCGACGGTCCCGACGCTCAGCAGCACCAGTCGACCATCGGTGGCCAGACCATCGACGCGCGCCAGATCTACGAACAGATCAAAGGCGGTCCCGGCACGGGATCTCTGGATGCCGGCTCCCAGGCTGCCGACACGCTCAAGGGCAGGCACGAGTCCAGGGCCCAGCAGATCGACGCGCTGAACAAGCAGATGGACGCGGCGTGGCAGGGTGACTCGTCATCGGCCGCCCAGGCCGGCGGACATCCACTGGGAATCTGGCTGAGAGATTCTTCCGACAACCTCGCCGACTCCCACAAGTTCATCAACAACCAGATCACCGACTTCCACACCGTCGCGTCGAAGGTGCAGAGTCTTCCCTCGAACCCGCCGTCGATGGGCTTCGTGGACCACATCAATCCGTTCAGCGACAAAGACGACGAGATCAACGCCTACAACAAGAAGGGGCAGGCGAACGTCGACGCGTTCAACGCCTACTACCAGGCGAGCGCGCAGAACGCCGCGGGCATGCCGCAGTACAAGGCCTGGACGGGCAACAACATCGCCGACGGAAATCCGGGAGACGGCGGCAACGGCACCGGGTCGGGTGGCGGAGGCGGCGGAGGAAGCTTCCCCGGGGGCGGTGGTTCGGGGAGCGGAGCCGGGCATCTTCCCGGCTTCGGCGGCAAAATGCCTTCCACAAACCTGCCCGGCACCGGCGGCCCCGGTGGGACCGGCGACGGCCACATGTATCAGCCCAACCCGCCGAGTTCTTCGTTCCCCGGCTACAAGCCGCCGAGCTGGAACGACGGCACAACGGCTGCGGGATTCACGCCGCCCAGCACCTCATCCGACCCCAATGCCTTCGGGACCGGTGCCTTCGGCCCCGGTGGCGGGGGCGCCGGAGGGGGTGGCGCCGGCGGTGCCTTCGGCGCGGGCGGCGGCGCTTTCGGACCAGGTGGAGCGGGAGGACTCGCGGCCGGCGCGAGCACCGGTGCCGGGGCGGGCGCGGGTGGCAGCGGCAGTGGAGCCGGCGCGAGCGGGCTGCGGGGTGGTGCCGCGGGCGCGGCCGGACGTGCGGGCATGTCCGGTATGGGCGGCATGGGTCACGGCGGTAAGGGCAAGGGCGAGGACGACGAAGAGCACGAGACCAAGTACCTGGTCAGCGAGGACCCCAATGAGCTCTTCGGTACCGACGAGCTCACCGCGCCGCCCGTCATAGGCGAATGAGACCGGGGACGATCGTGCTCGACCAGCCGTTGACGCTCTATGCGCCCATCCTGCTCAATCTGATCCGGCGCCGGGGCGGTGAACCGCACCCCACCCTGACCGGGGAAGCCGTCTGGCTCGACGAGGCCGCTTCGCGCCAGGAGGACCAGCAGGTCAACGCCTTGCTGAGCCGGCACGGGCTGATGGGCGCGCGTGGTATGGACCGCGACCTGCTCAACGTGGTCGAGTCGATGGCGCGGCCGCAACTCGAGTACTACGGCTGGTTCGAAGGAAGGTTCGACGGGGCGCCGTCCAATTTCGCCGTGTTCGCCGGAAGTGGGCGCGGGGGTGCGTTCGTCGCCGTTCGTGACCTCGGCTCCGACGCGGTCGTGATCGCTTCGGAGCGCCCCGAAGAGCTCCTGCAAGGCTTCGTCAACCAGATCCCGGCCGGGCGGCCCGCGACCGGACAGCCGCTGGTCGCGGGGAAGAGCGAAATCACCGGCGGCGGTCAGGCCAGGGACGAGTCCGAGGTCTCCATCATGCGCCCCGCCCGTGGTGGTGCGGCGGCGATGTCTCCGGCGCGGGAAATGCAGCGTCTGATGACGGTCCAGCGCACCGGCGCCGGGAGTCTCTACGTGGCGGCGCGCAACCGGGCCGGTGTCCGCCGCCGGTGCGACCGGCCGTTGAACTTCATCGACACGGCCGAAGGCCGCTGGCTGATGGAGGAACGACCTGGTCGTGATCCCCTGGTGGTGTTCACTCCGGGGACACCACAGGTGCTCGCCGAGCGGTTACGGAACGCACAGAGCACGTTGGTCTGACCGTGGTAAGGGCCACCCCTTGAGCCCAAGGGGTGGCCCTTCTACTGCCCGTAGCATTCATCCACAGGCGACCCACACCCGGGGTGGATAAACGACCGCGCGACACGCCGGAGGAGCCATCCGGCGCGACACGCCGTGACCGGGTCGACAATCTTTTCCACACCTTGCCCACAGGCCTTGACCTGCAGGTTTCCTACAAAGGACAAGACTTGTCCCCAGTTTGCCCACAGGAGTGGGGCCGCTTGTGAACGAAAGAGCATGCTCTTCCACAGGTTATCCACAAGATCGTCCCCACACGATCAACAGGCAGGTTTGCAATGCTCCTTCCGAGGGACTTAGCGTGCCCGCGACCGGTAGCGTGCAGTGCACGCGATCCGGCATAATCGAACTGGTGTTCGCTGACAGGGAGGTGTCCGCGCGGTGGCGCTGACGGATGACCGAGGTCCCGCGTTTCCCCCGGACCCCGGTCCCGAAGATCCCGGACCGCGGTCCGGCGAATTCGACCGGAAGCCGCCCCAGGACATTCCGGCCGAGCAGTCCGTGCTCGGCGGCATGCTGCTTTCCAAGGACGCTATCGCCGATGTCGTGGAGGCGCTGCGCCCGGGCGATTTCTACCTGCCCAAGCACCAGGCGGTCTACGACTGCATCCTCGACCTCTACGGCCGTGGCGAACCCGCCGACCCGATCACGGTCTCTGCGGAGCTGGAACGGCGCGGTGAACTCGCCCGTGTGGGCGGCGCGCCGTACTTGCACACCCTGATCGCCACCGTGCCGACGGCGGCCAATGCCGGGTACTACGCGGAAATCGTCTCGGAAAAGGCGGTGCTGCGCCGCCTGGTCGAGGCCGGTACCAGGATCGTGCAGTTCGGGTACGGCGCGTCCAACGACGGCGGCGACATCAACGAGGTGGTCGACCGCGCCCAGGCCGCGATCTACGAGGTCACCGAGCGGCGCACCAGTGAGGACTACGTGGCGCTGGAGGAGTTGCTCCAGCCGACCATGGACGAGATCGACGCGATCGCCTCCCGGGGTGGTTCCGCGCAGGGTGTGCCCACCGGGTTCCTGGATCTCGACGAGGTGACCAACGGTCTGCACCCCGGCCAGATGATCATTGTCGCCGCACGTCCCGGTGTCGGCAAGGCACTCGCGCTGGACACTCCGCTGCCGACCCCGGACGGCTGGACCACGATGGCGCTGGTCGCGCCCGGCGATCGGCTCCTCGGGGCCGACGGGCGGCCGACCACGGTGGTCGCCGCCACCGAGGTGATGACCGGACGGCCTTGCTACGAAGTGGAGTTCTCCGATGGCACGGTGATCGTCGCCGACGCCTCCCATCAGTGGCTGGCCGACTCCGTGGTCCGTACCACGGAGCAACTCGCCGCTCTGATCGACGCCGGGCCCTCGCGGCTTCCCGCAGTGCGAGCGAGTTCCGCGATCACCCTGCCGCCACGGCCGCTTCCCCTACCCCCGTACGCACTCGGTGTCCGGCTGGGGAACCCGCGAGACTTCGTCGCCGACCTGGAGCCGGAAATTCTCTGCCGTCTCGAAGGTGAGACCGACGAGGCAAGCGCACGCGAAGCAGTAGAGGCGCTGGGGATATCGACCGACCCCCGTATCCCCGCCGAATATCTGCGCGCCTCACGCGCCCAGCGGCAAGCGCTGCTGGCAGGCCTTCTGGACGCCGCCGCCGAGGTCCTGCCGTCAGGTGCGATCCGGCTTCCCGCGCGGGGCAAGCTCGCCGAAGACATCCACGAACTGCTCGCGGGACTGGGATATCCGTGCGCGTCGATTCCCGGCGAGGGCACGGCCGGCCTCACCTTCACCACCGACGAGGTGGTTTTTTCCCTGCCGCGTAAGCAACTCGAGCACAAAGAACGGATCGCCACCCGCGCCCCCCGGTCCGCCCAACGCCGGATCGTCTCCGTGCGCCCGGTCCCGTCCGTGCCGGTGCGATGCGTGGAAGTGTCCGCGTCCGACCATCTCTACCTGGCCGGGCGGTCGATGATCCCGACCCACAACTCCACTCTCGGACTGGACTTCGCGCGTTCGTGCTCGATCAGGCACGGCATGACCAGCGTGATCTTCTCGCTGGAAATGAGCCGGATCGAGATCGTCATGCGGATGCTGTCCGCGGAAGCCCGGATCCGGCTGGCGGACATGCGTGGTGGCCGGATGTCCGACGACGACTGGACCAGGCTGGCGCGCCGGATGAGCGAGATCAGCGAAGCCCCGCTGTTCATCGACGACTCGCCGAACATGACCATGATGGAGATTCGCGCCAAGGCACGGCGGCTCAAGCAGCGCAACGATCTCAAGCTCGTGGTGGTCGACTACATGCAGCTGATGACCTCCGGCAAACGGGTGGAGTCGCGGCAGCAGGAGGTTTCGGAGTTTTCCCGTCAGCTCAAGCTGCTCGCCAAGGAACTCGAGGTGCCGGTCGTCGCGATCAGTCAGCTCAACCGTGGTCCCGAGCAACGCACGGACAAGCGCCCCATGCTTTCCGACCTGCGGGAGTCGGGGTCCCTGGAACAGGACGCCGACATGGTGCTGTTGATCAACCGGCCCGACGCGTGGGAACGCGACGATCCACGCGCCGGCGAGGCCGACCTGATCCTGGCCAAGCATCGTGCCGGGCCGACCAGCACCATCGTGGTCGCGCACCAGCTGCACTACAGCCGCTTCGCCGACCTCGCCCAGGGCTGACGCCGGGCCGCTACTCGCTGCGGACCTGGCTGTCGATGACGGACACCAGGGTCGGGACGAGGTCCTCGACCGAAACGTGCCACTTGTCCACGGAAAGGTGGCCGCTGACCTGCAAATCCGTGATTCCGTGCGCGCTGGCCAGCAGTAGCGCCGCGAATCGCCGGGCGTGCTGGGTGCCGACCAGATCACCGACGATGGCCAGGAACTCGTCCATGGCGCGTTCGCCCGCCCGCACCGCCGCGTGGACCGCGGTCGGATCGCCGGCGCGGCCCTGATCACGCGCCTCACGCGGCTGCTGCCCGACCGGATGCTCGACCGCATCCTCATGGCCGGTCTCCGTCGGCACTACCCGAAAACAGCCACGGCATAGGACCTTCGTCCGGCATACGACCTGGACGGAATATCGCCGATGCGCGCCCCGTCCTCTATAGTTGAAGATTCAAAGACTTGGAGGCCGCGATGAGTACGACACCGGTGCTCTATCTCAGTCACGGCGCGCCCCCGCTCGCCGACGACGCCGTCTGGACCCGCCAACTCGCCGGCTGGTCGGCCAACCTGCCCAAGCCGCGGGCGATCCTGGTCGTGTCCGCGCACTGGGAAGAGGCCCCGCTGACTTTGGGTGCCACCACGACGGTACCGCTGGTCTACGACTTCTGGGGCTTCCCCCAGCGCTACTACCGCGTGACCTATCCGGCGCCTGGCGCGCCCGACCTGGCCGCGCGCGTGCGCGCGTTGCTCCGCGGACCCGGGCTCGCCGTTCATGACTCCGACCGAGGCCTCGACCACGGTGCCTACGTGCCGCTGGTGGAGATGTACCCGGAGGCGGACATACCGGTCCTGCAGATCTCCATGCCCACGCTGGACCCCCAGAAACTCTTCGAAATCGGCCGTAAGCTCCAGCCGCTCCGGGACGAGGGAGTGCTGATCATCGGCAGTGGATTCTTCACGCACAACCTGTCGCGAATGGGCGCGATCGACGGCGAGCCACCGCAGTGGTCGGCCGAGTTCGATCATTGGGGCGACGAGGTGCTCCGCACCCGGGATGTCGACGCACTGCTCGACTTCGAACACAAGGCGCCCGCGGCCCGGGTCGCCCATCCCCGGACCGAACATTTCGCCCCGCTTTTCGTCGCCCTGGGCGCGGGAGCGGAGCTCACCCCGGAGACGGTGATCGACGGCTTCTGGTACGGCATGGCGAAACGGTCGGTGCAGCTCGGCTGAGGCAGCGGGCCCGGAACGCCCGGACCCGCTGCCTCGCTTCACCCTTACCGGTACACGAGATCCCTTACCGGTACACGAGATCCGTGATGCGCGAGAACAGGTCACCGCTCACCACGGTCGGCTGGTCGGCCCGGGCGCCGGCCGGCAGTCCCGGCAGCGACGGCAACTGGCCCGCCGGAACCGACGGCAACTGACCCGGGACGAACGACAGGACGTTCCCCGGCAGTTCGACGAAGTCGGCGCGGCTCGTGGCGGACCGCACCGGCAGCGTCTGCTTCGTCGCGACCGGCCGGGGCAACGAAGGCAGTGACGTGGCGGGCAGCTCCGACATGGTGACCGGCAGGTCGATCTTCGGCTCCTGGCCGGCCTCCAGCACGGAGGTCGCGTTGTCCGCGTGCGCGGTCGCGATGCCGCCCAGCAACGCCAGGGGCACGTCGAAGACCTGGGCCATCACACCGATCGGCAGGGTGCTGTCGATCCCGGACAGCGCGTTGTTCGCGCCCGTCGTGGTGTGGGTGCCGCCGACGGTCCCGGTCGTGGTGTTGGCCGCGGTCCCGTTGGCGATTCCGGCGGCCGCGACCGCGTCACCGAAGACCTGCGCGACGGCGCCCACCGGCACGTCGAAGATGTCGCCGGAAAGGGTGCCGGCTTTCCCCGACGTCGTGATGTCGCCGCCCGAACCCGCGTTGGTGCCGTTCGCGCCCGTGCCCTGAGCGGTCCCGAGCGCACCGACAGCGGGTCCGAAGACCTGCGCGATCGGCGCCAGCTGGGCCGCGACGACGTTGCCCGCGATGGCACCGCGGTCACCGTCGGTCTGCGCGGTACCCCCGGCGAGAGAGGTCACGTCATTGGCCGAGGTGCCGCCGGTGAGTCCGCCGACGGCTGCGCCGGTGCCGAAAACGTGCGCCAGCGTGGCGCCCGGCCCTTCGACGATGTTGCCCGCGATCGCGCCGCCCTCACCGGTAGCGGAGAGGTTGCCGCCCGCGAACGACTGGGTCGTGCTTTGGCTCTGGCCGAAGGCCTTGCCGACCGCGCCGACGCCGAGTCCGTGCAACTGCACGGGAAGGGACTCCGGCAGCGCGGCGAGGTTGCCGGCGGCCACACCTTCCTTGCCGTTGGCGTGTCCGTCGCCACCCGCGGAGGAGGTGGTGTAGGTCGTGGCCGAGCCGGTGCTCCGGCCGACCAAGGCGACCGCCGAGCCGAAAGCCTGGACCGGAGCGGACAGCGGGGCCTGGACCAGGTTGGCGCTGATCGTCCCGTGGTCGTCCTGGGTGTTACCGCCACCGCCGCCGGTCACGGTCTTGGTCTCCGAGGCGCTGCCCTGGCTCTGGCCGGCGAGCGAGCCTGCCATGCCGAACACCTCCGCCGGCAGCCCCACCGGCGCCTGCACGACATTGCCCGAGACGGAGGAGTCGTTGCCCTGGCTGCCGTTGTAGCCGCCGGCCTTGACGTGCTTCGTCTCGTTCGCCGCGCCACTGGCCTGACCCACCGCGGCAAGGGCGGTGCCGAACAGTTCGGCCGTACCCGCGGGCTGCGGGCTGACGCTGTTGCCGGCGACGAATCCGCCGTTGCCGTTGGTGTAGGTTCCACTGCCCGCGACCGCCGTGGTCGTGTTCTCGCACCCGTTCGCGTGGGCGTGTCCGATCACCGCGGTGGCGGTGCAGAAAACCTCGGCAGGCGCCGCGGCCGGAACGTCGGCGATGGTGCCGGACAGAGCCCCGCCCTCGCCGGTGGTGCTGGAAAAACCACCGGAAGTCGCGGTGCTGCCCAGCACTGTCGAGCCCGGCTTCGCCGAGCCGACCGACGAATGCCCGAGTACCGCGGCGGCGTCGCCGGCGACCGTGCCGGGCACCGCGGGCTGGGGCTGGACGACGGTGCCGCCCACCAGGGAATGCGCGCCGTCGGTCTGGATGTAGGTCGGGATGTCGTTCATCCCCGGCCTCGTCGAGCCCGCGGTGGCGCTGGTGATCGCACTCGAACAGCAGACATCCGAGTTGCCGAGGGCCGAAATGCCGTTGCTCGACGCCTTCACCGGCAAGGCGACCGGAACACCGGCGACGTTGCCGTTGGCCACCCCGTACGAACCGTGTGTCGCGATCGAGCCGCCGGATGCGGCCGAGCTGTCGGCGGCGAACGAGCTGTTGGCGTGGCCCAGCAGCAGGCCCAGCGCGTTGCCGGAAACCTGCACCGGCGTCGCGCCCTGGGGGCTGATCACATTGCCGGACAGGCCGCCGTTGGTGCCGTCGGTGGTGATGTCACCGGGTGCGGACCCCGACTGGGCCGCGCTGCCCGAGGTCTTGGCGCGGCCGCCGAGGCCGACCGCGTTGCCCGAGATCTGGACCGGGAGCGCCCAGTCGAGGGCGACCACGTTGCCGGCGAGGCCGCCACCGGCACCGCTGGTCGCGATCTCGTTGCCGTGGCTGTAGCTCTGCACGGAATCCGACTGCGCCTCGGCGTTGCCGAACAGGCCGATCGCGTTGCCGGTCACCTGGATCGGCACGACCAGGTCTCCGGTGATCTTGTTGCCCATGCACGGGTCGCCGGTCACCTCGGTCGCGCCGCGGCCTGCCGACGGGGCCGGGGTCCGGCCGAGCCGCTGACCGGCCTGGCTCGCGGTGGCGGCGACCCCGTTGGCCGCGCCGATCGCCGGGGAGGCCGGCTTCAGCGCCCCGGTCGCCGCGAGCGGCGCGATGGCCTTGTTCACCACGCCGGTCGCCGGGCGGGTGCTGACCTCCTGCTGGAACGCGGGCACGTTGGCTTGCTTGCCGAGTGCGCCGACGGCGTTCTTCGTGATCTGGACCGGGACACTGGCATTGATGTCCACCGGTCCGGCCGGACTGTCCGGGCTCCCGTTGTTCTCGTCGGCCGAGGCGATGCCGGTGCCCAGCATCAGCAGGCCACCCGTGACGAGCGCGGTCTGGATTCCGCGCCTTGCCCAGGTCTGCATCGAGGGTTTCTCCTTTTTCGTTGGGTTCCCATTGAGGGCTTGGTGGAGTGGGAGGGGCGCGGAAACGGCGCCCCCGATCGCGGGCACGGCTGAGCGCGCCAAAGCGAGGTGGGAAATGTGGGGTGGCCATGGGCGCGCCGAAGACGCGGGCCTACCCCGCAGACGGGTCAGTCAGGAGTGACGCCGGGTTGTGTACCCGGCTCGACCGGCATGCGCCGGAGGCCGAAACGAACGCCCTGAGGGCCGTCCGCGGCGGGGAAAACCGACGCCGGGGCCGGAACCCCGAACACCGGACCGTCGACGTGCGCGTTCGTGGCCGAACCACCCGGAAGCGGAAGCGCGGGGGGTGCCGGCGGCGCGTGCGGCGGAGTCAGCGGGGCCGGGCCCCTGAGCGAGTGACCGGCGGTGTGGTGACCGGTGCGGGCAATGATGCGATCGCCCTGGTTCTCCTGCGGCTCAACGGCCGTCGGCGCGGACCTCACCGAGCCCACCTGGCCCTCCGGCGCGGCGAGCGGGGTGCGCGCGCCGGACGGCGTGACGCCGGTGTCCGTCCCGGGCCGCGGTTCGAGCGATGGCAACGCCGGAACCTGGAGCAGTGGGCCGGAGGCCGGCCGCAGGAGTTCCACCAGGGCGGGCGCGGGGCGCAGCGCGTTATCGATCACTCGCGGGGTCTGTCGCGGCGGATCGGTGAGCAGGTCGAGCGGGCTCGCCGCGTTCGGCGCGGGGTGGGCCAATTCACGGTCGGCGACGGCGCCCACCGTGTCCCGCACATCGTCCGCGACCGCTCGGCGTTCACCTCCGCCGCGGTCGTCGGAACCAGGCCGGACGACATCGGAAGCCGCACCCGTCAGGTGCGAACAGGAGAGTTCCGTCGTGGCGGAGGCGCTCGCGGTACTGATCGCCCACGCCGCCGCCGTACCCGCGATCGCTCCGCCCGCGACGAACAGGGCGCGCGTCAGCCAGCGGCGCGTACGGGCGGTACCCCGCCCGGTGGCCACGTCCAGCCGCGTCATCGTTTCCCTGCTCTGATCGAGGGCGTCATCGTTTCCGAGTCGTATCCGAAAAGTGTTCGCATCGATACGAAAACTCAGGTGCGGCACCCAGACAACCAAACGGACCGTGGCTCCGCACCCCGAGAGTGGCCAGGTCGCCCCATCGTGTGACAGCCCGGTGCCAACACCCCTCATCGTCAGGCGCGCCCGTTTCGCCCGGGTCGCTAGGGTGAATGGTGTGACGGACGGCCGGAAGCCCCAGTTACCCGACGAAGACTCCTCGATCATCGCCGTGGTACCGAAAGGACTGCGTATCAGCGCCGCTTTCGCGTGGCGCTTCCTCGTGGTGATCGCCGCCCTCTACGTGATCATCTGGCTGATCGGCCGGCTGTCCGTGGTGATCGTCCCGCTGTCGATCGCGCTGCTGTTGTCGGCTCTGCTCGCGCCGGCGGTGGGTCACCTGGTCCGGCTTCGGGTGCCCCGGGGCCTCGC
Source organism: Amycolatopsis pigmentata (assembly GCF_042684065.1). Classification (NCBI taxonomy): domain Bacteria; kingdom Bacillati; phylum Actinomycetota; class Actinomycetes; order Pseudonocardiales; family Pseudonocardiaceae; genus Amycolatopsis; species Amycolatopsis pigmentata. The sequence goes on from NZ_JBHUKR010000007.1 coordinate 783,900, forward strand.
CACCGCGCTCGTGCTCGTCGGCGGTCTCGCCGTGCTCGGTGGGTTGCTCGCCTTCGTCATCATCCAGTTCACCGACGGCCTGCCACAGCTGACCCAGCAGCTGCACAACAGCCTGACCCAGATCCAGAGCTGGCTGATCAACAGCGTGCATCTGCGTCAGGAACAGATCCAGCAGGCCATCGACAACGCCATCGGGTTCCTGCAGAACAACCAGGGCGTCATCACGTCCAACGCGCTGACCACGGCCAGCACGGTCGGCGAATTCCTGACCGGCTTCCTGCTCACCCTCTTCATCACGATCTTCTTCCTGGCCGGGGGCGAGGGGATCTGGAGTTTCCTCATGCACGGCGTGCCGCGCACCGTGCGCCGCCGGGTCGACGTGGCGGGCCGCCGCGGGTTCGCCTCGCTGGTCAGCTACGTGCGCGCGACCGCGGCGGTGGCCGTGGTGGACGCGGTCGGCATCGGGATCGGGCTGTGGATCGTGCGGGTGCCGCTGGTGATCCCGCTCGCCACGCTGGTCTTCCTGGCCGCCTTCGTGCCGATCATCGGCGCGGTCGTGGCGGGCGCGGTCGCGGTGCTGGTCGCCCTGGTGACCAACGGGTTCGTGACCGCGCTGATCGTGCTCGGCATCGTGATCGCGGTGATGCAGCTGGAAAGCCACATCCTCCAGCCGCTGATGCTCGGCCGGGCGGTGAAACTGCACCCGCTGGCAGTGGTCCTGTCCATCGCGATCGGGCTCGTCGTGGGCAGCATCGCCGGCGCGCTGCTCGCCGTACCGCTGCTGGCCGTGCTCAACGCGGGCATCCGGTCACTGCTCCGCGAAACGGATCCGCATCCCGAAGACGTCGACGTGCTGCACGACATCGAAGCCGTCCCGGACGCCGCGCCACAGGAAGTCGAAGCCGAATAGACTGTGGCCGCTTTCCTCGGGGCAGGGGCACAGAATTGACATACGGCCAGATAAACCGCCGGTTCGGTCCGACCGCGCGCGAGCCCGCCACACCGCTCTGGTGGGGCGGCATCGGCCTGCGCGTGCTCACCCTGGCCTTCGCGCTCGGCGCGATCCTGGTGTACCGCGACGACTACCAACGGCCCCGCCTGGCGTGGATCGTCTTCGGCGGGATGGTGGTATGGACCGCATTGACCGGTCTGGTCTATTCACGGGAAGCGCTGCGCTGGCGGTGGCGCTGGTTCGTGGTCGTGGACCTGCTGGTTTCGTGCGGGTTGATGCTCACCTCGCCCTGGATCCTCAGTCACGCCCAGCTTTCCGGGGTCGATCCACTCATCACGACGGTCTGGGTCGCGGGCGTTCCGATCGCCGCGGGCACCCGCTTCGGCGGCAGTGGGGGCGTGGTCGCGGGCGCGCTGGTCGGTGTGGCCACGGCGTTCGCCCGGCAGCAGTTCACCCTCGATGTCGCACGCGACTCGGTGCTGCTCGTCGCGACGGGTCTGCTGATCGGGCTGAGCGCGACCACCGCCCGCGCGTCGGCGGCGCTGCTCGCACAGGCGCTGCGCGCCGAAGCCGCCACCGCGGAACGCGAACGGCTGGCCCGCTCGATTCATGACAGCGTGCTGCAGGTGCTGGCCCGGGTGCGCCGGCGGGGCGCGGAACTCGGCGGCGAGGCGGCCGAACTGGCAACGCTGGCCGGCGAGCAGGAAATCGCACTGCGTGCGCTGGTCAGCACCGAGCCGGCGCAGACCACCGACGGCGAATCCGACCTTCGTGCCGCGCTCCAGCTGCTGTCGTCATCGAAGGTGCAGATCGCGGCCCCTGCCGACGAGGTCCGCCTGCCCGCGCACGTCACCGCCGAACTGCTCGCCGTCGCGGGCGAAGCGTTGTCCAACGTGGACAAGCACGCCGGGGAACAGGCCAAGGCATGGGTGCTGCTGGAAGACCTCGGAACCGAGGTGGTGATGACCGTGCGGGACGACGGGCCAGGCATCGACGAGGGCAGGCTGGCCGAAGCCGAGGCACAGGGCAGGCTCGGTGTCTCGCGGTCGATGCGGGGCCGGGTGGACGAACTGGGTGGCACGATTTCCCTCACCACCGGGCCGGGGCAGGGAACCGAATGGGAGGTCCGGGTGCCGAAGCGATGATTTCCGTGCTGGTGGTCGACGATCACCCGATCTGGCGGGACGGCGTCGCGCGCGATCTGACCGAGCACGGGTTCGAAGTACGCGGAACCGCGCCCGACGGGCAAGCGGCGATCCGGATCGCCGCCGCCGTGCGGCCCGACGTCGTGCTGATGGACCTCAATCTCGGCAGCGGCTCCGGGGTCGAGGCGACCAGGGAGATCACGAACTCCCTGCCCGGCACCCGCGTGCTGGTGCTCTCGGCCAGCGGTGAGCACCAGGACGTCCTGGAGGCGGTGAAGGCCGGTGCGTCCGGCTACCTGGTCAAGTCCGCGTCAGTGCGCGACCTCGTCGACGCGGTGGAGCGGACCGCCGCGGGAGATCCGGTCTTCACCCCCGGCCTGGCGGGAATGGTGCTCGGCGAGTATCGCCGGATGGCCCAGACGCCCGCCGACGGCGCCGCCCCACCGCGCCTGACCGAACGGGAGACCGAGGTGCTCAGGCTGGTGGCCAAGGGCCTGACCTCACGGCAGATCGCCGGGCGGCTGGTGCTTTCTCCCCGTACGGTCGAAAACCACGTGCAGTCGACCCTGCGCAAGCTCCAGTTGCACAACCGCGTCGAACTGGCCCGGTACGCGATCGAGCACGGACTGACCGAGGACTAACCAGGGAATTTCCCGGATCCGCCCGGACCGGCGCGAACCTAGGCTTCCGGTCATGGGTGAGGAGACCGAGACCAAGCCACTGAGCCCGCGCGACTTCCGGGTGTCCGACGAGGAGCGCGAACACGTCGTCGGGGTGCTGCAGAAGGCCATCGGCCGCGGCATGATCGACCTCGACGAGTTCACCGAACGCACGGACACCGCGCTCGCCGCGCAGACCCGGGGTCAGCTGAACGCGGTACTGGCGGATATTCCCGGTCTGGTGCACCCAGGCGCCACCCCGTTCAGGCCCACGGCCATGGCCGGGGATCGCCGGCGGCTCGAGCTGTCCGCGCGCAGTATTCGTCGATGTCGCGCGGCGGCCCGTGGCTCGTGCCACCGGAGGTGCTGGTGCGCAACAAGTACGGTTCGACGAAGCTGGACTTCACCGAAGCACAGGTCGAAAGCCCCACCGTGCACATCGAGCTGGACGTCAAATGGGGCTCGGTCGAAGTGATCATCCCCGAGGGCGGGTCGATCGACCTCAACGGCATCACCGACATCAAGTACACCTCGGTCAACGACAAGACCGGCACGGACGGCCGCGCGGGCACGCCCCGGCTGCTGTTCTCCGGCCGGTTGAAGGGCGGCTCGCTGACCATCCGCCACCCCCGCCGTTTCTTCGGGTAAGAGTGACGGGTCAGCCGGTTGCCGCGCTCGCCGCGGCCCGGGCGGCTGCCGCGTCGGCCGCGGCAAGGGCGTCCCGCGCCGCGGCCTCGCACTGCGGCCGGGTGACCGCCGCGAGGCTCGCCCCGACGGCCCGGATCGCGGCCGCGTTCATCGAAAGGCTCGTCACGCCAAGACCCGTGAGCACGCGCGCGAGCAACGGGTCCGCCGCCGCCTCCCCGCAGACGCCGACGGGTTTTCCGGTCGCGCGGGCGGCCTCGCCGACCATGGCGATCAGCCGGAGAAGCGTCGGCTGCCAAGGGTCGTTGAGCGCCGCGACCGCGCCGAGCTGACGATCGGCGGCGAAGGTGTACTGGGCGAGATCGTTGGTGCCGATGGACACGAAGTCGACCGCGTCGAAGATCTCCCTCGCGGCCAGCGCGGCGGCCGGGACTTCGATCATCACTCCCGCCCTGCCGATCCCCGCCGCGCGCACCCGCTCGGCGAACCACGCGGCTTCGGCGGCGGTGGCCACCATCGGCGCCATCACCGACACGTCCGCCCCGGAATCGGCCGCCGCACCGGCGATCGCTTCGAGCTGCCGGTCGAGCACACCGGGCCGGTCGAACGCGACTCTGACCCCGCGAACGCCGAGCGCCGGGTTCGGCTCGGCCTCGGGTGCGAGGAAGGCCAGTGGTTTGTCGGCACCCGCGTCGAGCGTGCGCACGATGACCGGTTTGCCCGCGAAGGGTCGGAGCACCGCCGCGTAGGCGGCGCGCTGTTCGGCGACCGTGGGTTCGGCAGGGGCGTCCAGGTAACAGAACTCGGTCCGGAACAGGCCGACTCCCTCCGCGCCCGCGTCTCGCGCCGCGCGCGCATCGGACGGAGAGCCGACGTTGCCGAGCACCTTGACCGGGTGCCCGTCGGCGGTCCGGCCGGAGCCGTCCCACTCGGCGGGACCGGTTTTCGACGCCACCACCACGGGCGCGCGCGGGTCGGCGACCTCGACGACACCGGTGTCACCGTCGACGTCCAGCGCTTCGGCCTCGACGGCGAGGAGACCGCGTACGCCGACCACGGCCGGGATACCGAGAGCGCGCGCCAGGATCGCGGTGTGACTGGTCGGCCCACCTTCCTCGGTGACCAGGGCGAGCACGCGGCCGGCGTCGAGGCCCGCGGTGTCGGCAGGGGCGAGGTCGCGGGCGAGGAGAACGCTGGGCGAGGACAGGTCGGGCACGCCGGGTGGGGCCACGCCGAGCAGTTCGGCGATCACTCGGTCACGGACGTCTTCGATGTCGCGTACCCGTTCGGCGAGATAACCGCCGGCCGCGGCGAGGGTCTTGGCGAACCCGCCGGCGGCCTCGTACACCGCGCGGGTCGCGGGCAGGTTTTCCGCGACGACCAGCCGCTCGGCCTCGCTGACCAGCGCGGGGTCCGCCGCCATCATGGCGGTGGTGGTCAGGATGTCCGCGGCCTCGCCGGTGGCGGCCGTGGCGAGCGACTCGAGCCGGGCCGCCACCGCCTGTGCGGCGGGACCGACCCGGGCCGCCTCGGCCTGCGGATCGGCCGGCTCCGGCGTACCGGCCGGCTCGCCGAGGGGTTCGGCGACCCGGACCACCGGACCGCGTGCCCGCCCCGGGCTCACCGGCACCCCGGACAACTTTGTTGCCGACATGGTCTAGACCATACCCTTACCCGGATCGCTCGCACAGTCCTCGCTCACTCTCCAGGCAACGAGGTCAGCGTCGCCGGAGTTCCTGCGCGGACGGGTAGGACGGCTGGGCACCGGGCCGGGTCACCGAGATCGCGGCCACCTCGGCCGCCCGCCGGGCGGCCGTTTCCAGTTCTTCGGCGTCGGCGAGCGCGGCGGCCAGCGCACCGGTGAACGCGTCACCGGCACCCGTCGTGTCGACCGCCTTCACCTTCGGGGCAGCGATCTCGACGGTGCCGGAGGGCGTGGCCACCAGCGCACCACGCGCGCCGATGGTGACCACAGCGGCACGCGGACCGAGTTCGAGGAGCCTGGCCGGCTCGGCGGACGACCCCAGCAGCCACGCCGCTTCGTGCTCGTTCACCACCAGGACGTCCACCGCGGCGAGGACGGTCTCGCCGACGTCCGCGGCCGGCGAGAGATTGAGCAGGGTGCGCGCCCCCGCACCGGCCGCGACGGTGATGGCCCGCTCGACCGTGGGCAGCGGAACCTCGAGCGAGGCGACCACGACCTTCGCGCCGCTGGACGCGCCTTCGACGTCCGCGGGTGCGAGTTCGGCGTTCGCGCCGGTCGAGACGAGGATGGAGTTTTCACCGTCGGGGGTCACCGTGATGTAAGCCACTCCGGTCGGCCGATGGACGGTCCGGAGCAGGTCGGTGTGGACCCCGGCGCCGCGCAGCGACTCGGTCAGGATCGTGCCGTAGGCGTCATCGCCGATCGCCCCGGCGAGCGCCACGTCGGCACCGAGCCGGGCGGCCGCGACCGCGGTGTTCGCGCCCTTGCCACCGGGGGAGACCACGGTGTCGCCACCGAGCACGGTCTCCCCGGCGCCCGGACGACGATCGGCCGGAACCACCAGGTCGACGTTCGCCGAACCGACCACCAGCAGGTCATGGGTCATGCTCGCCGCCCCGCTGACAGCCGCGTGCCGGCACAAGATGTCATGCCGGAAGTTTGCCTGGTGCCATGCTGGTGCAACAGGAAGACCCACCCCCCTCCTTGACGAATATGAAGAATTTTGTAACTTCTTCCCATCGGGAGACGACACTGAGGTCAGTGACCAACGTGTTCACCCAATAGGGGTAAATCCTCTCTTGGGCCGTCCCAGGAGAGGTGTAGTGGACTCTCCCGTGCTGTCCGGCCCCGGCGCCCGCCGGGAGGACATCGGGTCGCCGGTACCGATCGCGTAGCCCCCCGAGCGATCGGTACCGGTGGCGCCCGCCGGACCTCCGGCGATGTCGCCGATCCCCGCCCGCCTGCGCGTTTCTCCCAAAGCTCGGCGAGCCCAGCCATAGAATGTCCGAATGGACAAGCCGACGCGCCGGAGCCGCGTGCGCGCGGCGACCGACCAGGACATCCGGCGGACGGCACGAGCCCTGCTCGTCGAGCGTGGCCCGGAAGCGGTGACCTTGCGGGCCATCGCCCGCGAACTGGGCCTGACGGCACCCGCGCTCTACCGGTACTACGGCTCACGTGACGACCTCATCGCGCACCTCCGCCTCGACGTGATCAGTGACCTGGCGGCCGAACTCGGCGAGGAGATCTCGGGCCTGACCACGGACGGCGCCGTGCAGTTGTTCACGGTCTGCCGCGGCTTCCGGCGGTGGGCGCTGACCCACACCAGGGAGTTCACGCTGGTGTTCGCCTCACCGACCGGGGACGTCGGTTCGACCACCGGAAGCGTGGCCACGCTGAACCGCGCCGACGAGCCTTTCGGGCGCATCTTCCTGATGGCCGCCGGACGGATCCTGGCGAACCACGAACTCACCATTCCCCCGGCCGAAGCCGTGCCGGCGGAACTGCGCGACGACCTCACCGCGTTCCAGGACGAGCTGCTGTCGGTACTCGAAGAGTCCGGTCCCGGTTTCCCACCGGACAAGCTCGACCTCGGCACCACCTACGTGATGATCCAGTTCTGGGCCCGCCTGTACGGGCATATCACCCTCGAGGTCTTCGGCAACTACCCGATCCCGCTGACCAAGCCCGACGCCGTCTTCGACGCGCTGCTGGCCGATCTTGCCCGGGAGATCGGGCTGGACAGTGAAAGCGCCGGTCTCTAGAAAGCGCTTTCACCGCCAACCACCCCCCGCCTCACGCGGGAGACACGGTCAGAGGACGACATTCACCAGGCGGCCCGGCACGACGATGACCTTGCGCGGAGTACCGCCGTTCAGCAGAGCGGCGATCTTTTCGTCGGACAGTGCCGCCGATTCCACCGCGTCCTTCGGCGCGTCGGCGGGAACCGTCACCCGGGAACGGACCTTGCCGTTGACCTGGACCGGGTAGACCACGGTCTCCTCGACCAGGTACCGCTCGTCGGTGACCGGGAAAGAGCCGTGCACCAACGATTCCGTGTGGCCGAGCCGCTGCCACAGCTCCTCGGCGATGTGCGGGCACAGCGGCGCGATCATCAGCACCAGCGGTTCGACCAGTTCCCGCGGCGTCGCCTCCGCCGAGCCGTACGCCTTGGTCACATGGTTGTTCAGCTCGATCAGCTTCGCACCCGCGGTGTTGAACCTCAGCTCCGCGTAGTCCTCGCGGACACCCGCGATGGTCTTGTGCAGCTGCCTGCGGTCCTCCTCGGTGGCGCCGGCCTCGGACACCCGCGGTTCGCCGGTGCGCTCGTCCACCACCAGCCGCCACAGCCGCTGCAGGAACCTGTGCGCGCCCACGACATCCTTGGTCGCCCACGGCCGGGAAACATCCAGCGGCCCCATCGCCATCTCGTAGAACCGGAACGTGTCGGCCCCGTACGACGCGCACATCTCGTCGGGGGTCACCACGTTCTTCAGGCTCTTGCCCATCTTCCCGTATTCCTGAGCGACCTCTTCGCCCTGGTAGAAGAACTTCCCGTCCCGTTCCTCGACCTCTTCGGCCGGGACGTGGAAGCCACGGGCGTCACGGTAGGCGTAGGCCTGGATGTAGCCCTGGTTGAACAGCCTGCGGTAGGGCTCCTCCGAGGACACCTCGCCCAGGTCGTAGAGCACCTTCTGCCAGAACCGGGAATAGAGCAGGTGCAGCACCGCATGCTCGACACCGCCGACGTAGAGATCCACCCCGCCGGGGTCGTTCGCGCCGTGCTCGGCCGGGCGCGGGCCCAGCCAGTACCGCTCGTTCTCCGGGTCGACGAACCGCTCGGCATTGTCCGGGTCCACGTACCGCAGCTGATACCAGCAGGAACCGGCCCAGTTCGGCATCGTGTTGGTGTCGCGCCAGTACCGTTTGGGTCCCTCACCGATGTCCAGCGTCACCTCGACCCAGTCACTGGCCCTGGACAGCGGCGGCGAAGGCTCCGCATCGGCGTCGTCCGGCGCGAAGGTCTTCGGCGAGTAGTCGTCCACCTCGGGCAACTCGACCGGCAGCATGGATTCCGGCAGCGCGTGCGCGATCCCGTCTTCGTCGTAGACCACCGGGAACGGTTCGCCCCAATAACGCTGGCGGGAGAACAGCCAGTCCCGCAGTTTGTACTGGACCGCGCCGGTGCCGTGGCCGTGTTCTTCCAGCCACGCGATGATGGCCTTCTTGGCTTCCTCGACGTCCATGCCGTCGAGGAAGCCGGAGTTGACCGCCGGGCCGTCGCCGGTGAAGGCCTTGCCCTCGAACCCTTCGCCCGGCTCCACGGTACGGACGATTTCCAGGCCGAACTTCTCCGCGAAGTCCCAGTCACGCTGGTCCTGACCGGGCACCGCCATGATCGCGCCGGTGCCGTAGCCCATCAGCACGTAGTCCGCGATGAAGACCGGGATCCGCTTGCCGTTGACCGGGTTCACCGCGTAGGAGCCGGTGAACACGCCGGTCTTGTCCTTGTTCTCCTGACGGTCCAGCTCGGATTTCCGGGCGGCCGCCAGCCGATAGGCCTCGACCGCCTCGGCCGGCGAGGCCGCGCCACCGGTCCAGGTCTCGTCCGTAGCGGACGGCCAGTTCGCGGTGGCCAGCTTGTCCACCAACGGGTGTTCCGGAGCCAGCACCAGGTACGTGGCGCCGAACAGGGTGTCGGGGCGGGTGGTGAAGACCTCGATCCGCTCGTCGCCGGCGGCGAAGACCACCCGGGCGCCCTGGGACCGGCCGATCCAGTTGCGCTGCATGGACTTGACCTTTTCCGGCCAGTCCAGCCGGTCCAGGTCGTCCACCAGCCGGTCGGCGTAGGCGGTGATGCGCATCATCCATTGGCGCAGGTTCCGGCGGAACACCGGGAAGTCACCACGCTCGCTACGCCCGTCCGGGGTCACTTCCTCGTTCGACAGCACGGTGCCCAGGCCGGGGCACCAGTTCACCGGTGCCTCCGAGATATAGGCCAGCCGATGGTTGTCCAGAATGGACAACTGTTCGGCGCGGGTCAGCTCACACCAGCCACGGCCGTCCGGAGTGCGGCGCTTGTCCTGCGCGTACTCGGCCTCCAGCTCGACGATCGGGCGTGCCTTGCCCCGCTGCTCGTCGTACCACGAGTTGTAGATGCGCAGGAAGATCCACTGCGTCCACTTGTAGTAGCCCGGATCGATGGTGGAGATCCGGCGGCGTTCGTCATGACCGAGGCCCAGCCTGCGAATCTGGCGCAGGTAGGTGGCGATGTTCTCCTCGGTGGTCTTGCGGGGGTGCTGTCCGGTCTGCACCGCGTACTGCTCCGCCGGCAGGCCGAAGGCGTCGAACCCCATCGTGTGCAGCACGTTGCGCCCGATCATCCGGTGATAGCGGGCGTAGACGTCGGTGGCGATGAAGCCCAGCGGGTGCCCGACATGCAACCCCGCGCCGGACGGGTACGGGAACATGTCCTGGAGGAAGAGCTTGTCCGAGGGAACGCCGTCGGCGGCGAGCGGGCCGGTGGGGTTCGGCGCGTTGTACGTACCGTGCTCGGTCCAGTAGTGCTGCCAACGCAGCTCGATCCGGCCGGCCAGCTCCGCGTTGTAGCGGTGACCAGGCATGTCCTCGGTTGCTTCGCTCACACAGTCATGGTAAAGGCCGGGCCCACCCGATTACCGCGCGGACCGCGCGAGACACCGACACCTATCCTGAGCACGTGTTCGTTGTCGCGCTGATTCCCATCGTGCTCGGTGTCCTGGTCGGCTGGAGCGGGCTGCTCGGCTGGCGAGAGCGGTTGCCTCGCGCCCGTGGCGCCGGCGTGCGCACCGCGGCGACCCTGCGTTCGGACGAGGCCTTCCGGATCGCGAACAAGGTCGCCGGCCTGCCCACCCTCATCGCCGGGCTGGTCGGAGTGCTCGCCGGGGTGGCCGGGTTGTTCATGCCCGGCACGGCGGGCCCGATCGTCGCCGGCGTTCTCGGGCTGGCGGGAATGGCCGTTCTCGTGGCCGGAGGCGGGCTCCTCGGCCACCGCGCGGCGTCGGCCATCCCGGTGCCGGAACCGGTAGCGGCGGGCGGATGCTCGGGCTGCGCCTGCGGCGGCTGCGAAGTCCTCACTCGCCGATAGCGCGCGACGGGCGGTCAGTTGCGCTGAAGGTCGCCGGGATGGGTGGCCAGCAGTGCCGTCGGCACTCCCTGGCGACGCAGTACCTGTCCCCACAGGTCGTGGTCCGGCCCGGCGAGAACGTCACTGGGCAGTGCCGGGACGATCAGCCAGTCCCCCCGTGTGATCTCCCCGGCGAGCTGACCGGCGTCCCAGCCCGCGTAGCCCGCGAAGACCCGAAGTCCCCGCACCTTCGGCACCAGCACGTCCGGGTCGGAGTCGAGATCGACCAGCGCGACCGGGCCCCGGACACCGATCAGCCCCGGCACACCGGCGGCGTTCTCCCCCACGCGTAACGCGGCCAGGCACAGCGCGGTCTTCTTCTCCACCGGGCCACCGACGAACACCGCCTGCGGTTCCACGACGTGATGTCCCCAGGTCGGGAGCACGTCGTCGACGGGCACGTCGCTCGGGCGGTTCAGGACCACGCCGAGGGTGCCCTCCTCTCGGTGGTCGATGACGAAGACCACCGTGCGGCGGAAGTTGGGGTCGAACATCGTGGGGGCGGCGACCAGGAGCGTTCCCGGCTCTACCTCGGCGTCCGGTGGCACCGGGTAATGATCGCACTCCTCGTGCCCGTGTTCCGCACCGCGCATGAACAAAGGGGAACGACGGTGGTACGAACGGGAACAACAGAGGCGGTGCCTCCGTTGAACACGATGGCCGGCGCACTCCGTGTCCCCCGGGCCCACTTGAGAAGAGCCTTTGTGGAATACCGTGCGGCTGGAGCCACACTGCGCCAACCCGCCGAGAGGCGACCAAGTGCGCCGGCCCCTTTTCCCCGGAATTTCCCGTTTGTTGAGTGCCTGCCTTCGGCAGGGAGGTTCGTCCGCGACTGACCGTAAGCTGTCGGGTTGTGACGGCAAGCGCGGAATCTCCCGCAGCGAAGGTGCGGCTGCGGTCTTTCGTCGCCCTGCCCGGTTTCCGCAGGCTGGTCTTTTCCCGGTTCGCCGCGCAGTGGTCGGACGGCGTGTTCCGAGCGGGGCTGGCGGGCGCGGTGCTGTTCAATCCCGAACGCGGCGCCGATCCTCTGACGATCGCGGGCGGCTTCGCCGTGCTGCTGTTGCCGTACTCGCTGATCGGTCCGTTCGCGGGCGCCCTGCTCGACCGGTGGGACCGCCGACGCGTGCTGGTCTTCGCCAACTTCCTGCGCGCCGTAGCGGTCGTCGGGACCGCGGCCGCCGTCGGATTCGGCGTGGCCGGCGCGGGATTGTTCATCCTCGCGCTGCTTGTCGAAGGCATCGCACGCTTTGTCGGGTCGGGGATGTCGGCTTCCCTGCCGCATGTCGTCCCGGCGCGCACGATCGTCACGGCCAACGCTGTCGTCGTCACCCTCGGGTCGGTGACCGCGGTGATCGGGGGCGGTTGCGCGATCGGGCTCCGGGCGGTGCTGGGATCCGGCAACGTCGGGTCCGCCTGGACGACCTCGACCGCGATCGCCGGCAGCGCCGTGGCCGCCGTGGTGGCCGCCGGCTTCTCACCGGGAAAGCTCGGCCCCGACGCGGTCGACGAGCCCCGTGATGTCGTGGTCGCGGTCGCGCGTGGGTTCGCCGACGGCGCCAGGGCGGCGCTGCGGGTGCCCACCGTCACCGCCGGGTTCGTCGCCCTTTTCGCGCACCGCGCGTCCTTTGGCATCTCGCTGTTGCTGACCGTGTTGCTGATGCGCTACTCGTTCACCGACACCGGCCCGCTGAAGGCGGGATTGCCGGGTCTCGGCCAGATGGTGTTCATGGCGGGTGCCGGCATCCTGGTCGCCGGTCTGTGCACCCCTCGCCTGGTGGCCGGCTTCGGCCGTCGGCGCGTGACGATCGGCTCGCTGGTGGTCGCCGCCGGCGCGCAGGCCGGGCTCGGCCTGCCGATGATCCTGCCGACCGTGCTGTTCGCGTCGTTCGTCATCAGCTTGGCGGGGCAGGTGCTCAAACTCAGTGTCGACTCCGCGATCCAGTCCGAAGTCGGTGACGAGGCCCGTGGCCGGGTCTTCGCGCTCTACGACACGTTGTTCAACATCACGCAGGTCGCCGCGGTGTCGGTGGCCGCCGTGATCACCCCGCTGGACGGCCGCTCACCGCTGCTGCTGATCGCCGCCACCGCCATCTACCTGCTGGGCGGGGCCTGCTACCTGGTACTCGTCCGGCGTAACGGAGCCCCCTCGTAAGGTGTTCTCCGTGAGCGCCCCGCAGGAGGAGCAAGCGCGGTTGCTGCTGCAGATCGGCAAGCTCGCCGCCCGGGAGGCGCCCGAAGGCTGGACCCGGATCGAAGTCCGGTTCCGCAGGCTCGGCAAGCACACCGAACTCGAGCCGGTGGCCTTCACGGCGAAGGCGGCGAGGCCGTTCGACGGCTCCGGCGAGCTTTCCGCCGCGCTGAGCGAACTCCGCACCCTGATGTACGAACCGGGGCGGGGAACCTGGTTGTGGATTCTCTACACCCTGCAGCGCGAGGGTGACATCGACTTCGACGTCGGCTCGGACCCATGGTGGGACACGCCACCGTTCGACCTGCCGGCGATGGTCGAGGCCGAGCAAAACGCTTTTCCCCGCGAGGCGGATCACCTGCCCGACTGGTGGCGTCGTGCCGCGGGGCTCCCGCTCGCCGTGACCTTCCGGCAGGCCCGTGTCGTCAAAGGAGCGCCCCCGGTGCCGGACGCGGAGATCCCGCTCCTGCTGCGGTACCTGGAGCGGCAACCGGAAGTGCTGATCAGCAGCGGTCTCGGGCCGGACGCCTTCACCGGCGGCACGGAGGTCGACGTGCCTCAGGGCTACCACACCGACGGCGCCTGGATCTGGCCTACCGCCGTGGCCCACTACCTGCGCAAATACGCCATTCCGCCGGAGCCGGAGTTCCTCGCTCACATCCGCGAACGGGGCTACCACGCGCCGTATGCCGACAAGCTCGTCCGGCTGACCGCCGCCGCCGACCTGCTCGGCAGGCCACGTCCCAAGGCCGACCCCCGGGAGGTGACTCCCACCAGCGGGGACATCGCCGCGGAGCTGGAGACTACGACCGATCCCCGGCTCGAAGACGCCGCCGTGCTCGTGGTGCTCGCCCAGCGACTGGATGAGCACGGCGTCCGCCCGGATTCCTACCGGATCGCCTCGCGGGCCGACGGCGCCTGGTGCCTCAACACGCGGGAGCGCGGCTGGGAAGTCGCCCGGTACGCCGACGGAAAACCGGTTTCCCCGCGCTATTTCGCCAGTGCCGAAGACGCCGCGCAACAGCTTCTCGGTGCGCTGCTCCTGCATCCGGCCCGCATGACCGGTAACGGCGAAACATCGCCGGAGACCGTCGCCGAAGTCGCCGACTGGCCGATCCAACCCGTCGAGGGCGAGCCACCGTTGACCCTGTTCCGCAACAAGCGCATGGTCCGTCTCGCGGCGGGCACCGTCGTCCTGCGCTTCGGTGACGACCAGGGCAACCTGGTGCACCACGACGAAACCCGGTTCCCGGCGACCTCGCTGCCGATCGAGCGGGAGCGCAGGGAGCGGCGGTACCGGATCCGGCGCACGCTGATCGTCCTGCTCGGGGTAGCCGTGCCGTGGGCGGGTATGCCTGGCGGTGCCATCGGTTACGTGCTGCCGAAAACGCTTCGTGACCACGTCGCGGACGGATCGCTGGAGAAGGCTTGAGCCACCACCGGCGGTGGTCGCCGACGCGAATCAGAGCCACCCATGAGCTAGGTTAGACCGGGCCTTTGACCTTCCCAGGGGGAGTCGTGCGGTATCGAGTCGAGCTGGCGGATCGGCCGGACGGTTTGTACGCGGTATGGAACGAGCAGGTCTTCCAGGCCCAGCGGTCGACAGCGGACGCGACGGTCCTGCTCACCACGATCCCGGGGGAGGACCCGCCCGGCGATTTCGACATCGAGTGGGAGTCCCAGCCGGCGAAGGTGGTTCCCGAGGCGGAGACGGGCGGCACCTTCAGACTGCAGACCTACTGCCTGTTCGACGACGAGATCTACAGCGTCGCCCCCGGTGACGATCTCCGGACCCTGACGCTGCGGTGGAGCGGGCAGGACGAGACCCAGGCCCGTCAGCTGGGGCTGACCGATTTCACCGCGATCGCGAGCGTCGACGAGATCAGCGCGGTGTGGCAGGAGCGGCACGACTTTCCGGGTGGGCCCCGCCCCGAGTTCGGCACCGGTGACCCGGAGGCGCTGGTGCGCGCGATCGCGCGAAGCCTGCGGCAGGCCCTGCCCGATGGCTGGGAGCGGGTCGCCGCGCAGTTCCGGCAGGTCGGTGACTACGCCGAGATCGAGGTCAGATCGGTGGGCAGTGGTCTTTCGGTGTCGCTGCCCGCCCCGGTCCAGCTCGGCCAACTGTTCGTGAGGCTGCGCTCGGCGATGTATCTGGCCGGTCTGGGGACCTGGTTCAAGGGGACGCTCACGCTGGAGGCTCCGGCCCAGTTCCACTTCGACTACGACAAGACCAACGAACCCACCTGGCGGCTGGCACCGGGTGAGGACAGGCTGACCGCCCGGTCCTACGACGCCGAACTGGAGTACTTCCCCCGCGATCGCAAACAGGTTCCCGACTGGCTCGCGGCAAAGGCCGGGCTTCCCCTCGATGTCCGGTTCGAGCGGGCGGGGATGGCCGACAACCGCCAACCGCTGCCCGCGGAGGAGATCCGCCCTCTGCTCGACTACCTCTACCGGGCACCGGTGGTACTCACCCGGCCCGCGCGCCTCCCGGATGCCTTCTCCCCGGGGGCACCGGCCGACGTGCCCGATGCCTTCCACACCGACGGAGTCTGGATCTGGCCCGCCGCCGTGCCGCACTACCTGCGGAAGTACGGTCTCCCGCCGGACCCGGAACTGGTGGAGCGGATCCGGGCCAACGGCTACCGGGTGCCCTACCTGCCCTTCGAACTGCGCGCGGCGGCGGAAGCCGAACTCCTTGGCAAGCCCTATCCACGAACGGCTCCGGTCGCCGAAGCGGACGCCGTGACGATGATCGATCGCGGCGAGGATCCGCCGATGGGCCTACGGGCCGCGGAGATACTGACGCTGGTGCGACGGCGGCTGACCGAGTACGGGATTCCGGACGAGGCCTACCGGATCGGCGAGTTCGCCGAGCAGGCCTGGTGCCTGGTGCGCACGCCCGCGAGCTGGGAGGTCGTCGGGCCGGACGGCGGCGAACCCGCGGTGTTCGCGCACGTCGAGGGGGCGGCCCGGTTCCTGCTCGGATCGTTGTTGCTCTACCCGGCGCGGGTGCCCGAGCGGCACTCGGAGCCGGCCGACTGGCCGATCGTGCCGATGCGCGGTGAGCCACCCCTGAACTTCTTCCGCGCGAAGCGGTTGATCGTCCTGGGTGCCGGGACCACCGTGCTGCGCTTCGGAAACGAGGCCGGGAATCTGGTGCACGAGGAGTCCGCCCGGTTCCCGGAGGCTTCCCTGGCCCCGGAACGCGAGCAACTGCGTCAGGTCTACCGGGTCCTTCGGCCGCTGCGCGTGCTCACCGGGGTGACCCTGCCGTGGGGTCCGATGCCGGGCGGCGCGGTCGCCTACTTCCTGCCGCGCACTCTCGCCCAGCATCGCGAGACGGGGGCACTCGAACGGCTGTGACCCGGCTTTCCGGTTGTTTCACGTTGAACAATCCGAACCGTCATTCCGGGGGTTCGATGCCGTTCTCCCGGGCCCACCGCACAAGTTCCGCGACCGCTTCCTCGTGCGTCAGCGGACCCCGGTCCAGCCTCAGCTCCTTGAGATGACGCCACGCCTGGCCGACGAGCGGCCCCGGCGGCAGGCCCAGCAGCTTCATGATCTCGTTGCCGTCGAGGTCGGGCCGGACCCGGGCGAGATCCTCCTGAGCCTCGAGCCGGGCGATCCGCTCCTCCAGGTCGTCGTAGGTCCGCTGCAGCGCGGCGGCCTTGCGCTTGTTGCGGGTGGTGCAGTCCGCGCGGACCAGTTTGTGCAGACGCGGAAGCAGGTCTCCGGCGTCGGTGACGTACCGCCGTACCGCCGAATCCGTCCACTCGCCCCGGCCGTATCCGTGAAACCGCAGGTGGAGGAACACCAGCTGGCCGATGTCCTCGATGACCTGCTTCGGGTACTTCAGCGCACGCAACCGTTTGCGCACCATCTTCGCGCCGACCACCTCGTGGTGATGGAAGCTCACCCCGCCACCGGAGGTGAACCGTCGCGTGTCCGGCTTGCCGATGTCGTGCAGGAGAGCCGCCAGCCGCAACACCAGGTCGGGCTCCCAGCCATCGGCCTTCTCCAGCGCGATCGCCTGGTCGAGGACCGTCAGGGAATGCTGATAGACGTCCTTGTGCTGGTGGTGCTCGTCGATGGCCAGCCGCATCCCGGGCACCTCCGGAAGCACCACGTCGGCCAATCCGGTGTCCACCATGAGCTCCAGCCCCTGCCGGGGACGCGAACCCAGGATGAGTTTCGACAGCTCGGCCTGCACGCGTTCGGCGGTGATCCGCGCCAGCTCGCCCGCCATCTCGGTCATCGCGGCCACCACACGCGGCGCCGGAGTGAAGCCGAGCTGGGAGACGAACCGCGCGGCCCGCAGCATCCGCAGGGGGTCGTCGGCGAAGGACTCCTGCGGCGTGGCGGGCGTGTCGAGGATCCCGTCCCGCACCGCGGCAAGACCGTCGAACGGATCGACAAACTGTTTTGTCGATACCTCGATCGCCATCGCGTTCACCGTGAAGTCGCGGCGCGACAGGTCGCCTTCGATCGTGTCGCCGAAGGTGACCTCGGGGTTGCGGCTCACCCGGTCGTAGGTGTCCGCGCGGAAGGTGGTGATCTCCAGCGTCGCGCCGCGCTTGGTCACGCCGACGGTGCCGAACTCGATGCCGGTCTCCCAGACACCGTCGGCCCAGCCGGACACGATCTTCAGCACCTCACCGGGACGCGCGTCGGTGGTGAAGTCGAGGTCGGGCGAGGACCGGCCGAGCATCGCGTCGCGCACGCTGCCGCCCACCAGGTACAGCCGATGGCCGGCACGCGCGAACAGCCCGGCGAGATCGTCGGCCACCGGCGAGATCCGCATCAGCTCGGTCACCGCATTCCGCTTCGCGGCGAGTTCGTTCACCAGGACCCAACCACCCACACTGTGCACTTATCCCGTACAGACACGAGAAACCAGCCTACCGATCCACCGAAAGTGAAGGTTCAGCTACGCGCTCGTAACCGCCGGACCGCCACACGCACTAGCATCGCAGCATGTCTGGATCGGCCGCTCGTGGTGGCGGGGGCAGGCCGCGACGCAGGTCGCGACGCCGCCGCGGCAAGCGGATGTCCACGGTCGACGAAACGTCGGCCGGCGGGCTGGTGGTCGATCCGGACCGCCTGCACGCGGTGCTGATCGGACGGCTGGACCGGCACGGCAAACTGCTCTGGTCGCTGCCCAAGGGACACATCGAGGACGGCGAGACCATCGAGCAGACGGCTGTGCGTGAGGTGAAGGAGGAGACCGGGATTTCCGCTCGTGTTCTGGACTCCCTCGGCACCATCGACTACTGGTTCGTGGCCGAGCGCCGGCGGGTGCACAAGACCGTGCATCATTTCCTCCTGGAAGCGGTCGGCGGCGAACTGTCGGACGAGGACGTGGAAGTCACCGAGGTGGCTTGGGTGCCGATCGCCGAACTGGAAGACAGGCTCGCCTACACCGACGAACGCGCTCTGGTCCGCAAGGCCCGGCAGTTGTTCGGAAACGGCGACAAGGCGCCGACAGAGAGGGTCGTGGAGTGAACAGGGGGTCTGGGGGGTTTCCCCCAGGCGGGACGCGGGGGACACGCACCCGCAGGACGCGGTGGGCCGCGGCGGCGCTCGCGGCGTTCTTCACCGTCCTGTCCGCGCCGCTCGCCCTCGCCCAGCCGAGTGAGGACGGCCCTCGGCTGAAGCTGAACGTGACCCAGCTCGATCCGCGCACGGTCACGCCTTCCTCCACCACCATGACGGTCGCCGGCACCGTCACGAACACCGGTGACCGACGGATAAGCGACCTCCAGGTACGACTCGAACTGGGCACACGGGAAACCTCCGAACGACAGGTCCGCTCGGCCATGAGCGGCCCGCCCGCCGCCCCGGATTCGATGTCGAAGTTCGTCGCGGTCGAGCCCTCGGTCCTGAACCCGGGACAGACCGGGCATCTGTCCGTCACGGTGAGACTCGACGGCTCGGGCGGCGCGCTCAGGCTCGCCGGAGCGGGCGTCTATCCCCTCCTGGTCAACGTCAACGGCACTCCGGACTACGGCGGCCAGGCCCGGCTCGCCTACCTGACCATGCTGCTGCCGGTGCTGGGCGCGCCCGGCAAGCAGATGGCGCCGGCGCCCGCCCAGCCCGCCGAGGCCACGATGCTCTGGCCCATCGCCGACACACGCCCGCGGGTCGTGGCCGCGCCCTACGGCAAGAAGGTCGTCCTCGGTGACGACGTGCTCGCGAGCGAGCTGCGCCCGGGCGGGCGGCTGGACGCGCTCGTCTCCTCGGCACGCGCGTTCCAGAACACCCCGCAGGTCGCCCACTCGCTCTGCTATGCCGTCGACCCCGACCTGCTCGACACGGTGGACGCGATGAGTCGCGGCTACGAGGTCCGCACCCTTTCCGGCAACATCGCGGGGGGTGGGGCCGATGTGGCGAAGGACTGGCTCGCCGCCCTGCGCTCGCTGGTCAACGGGCAGTGCGTGATTCAGATGCCCTTCGCCGACGCCGAGCTTCCCGCCCTGGCGAAGGTCCGCGGCGGGGATCTCATGAACTACGCGCTCAACACCAGCGCACGCGTTCAGCAGGTCATCGGCACGCGGCCACTGCCTGGTGTGCTGTGGACCGACGGACCGCTCAATTCGGCCGCGCTCTCCGCCCTGAACGGGGCCGGGATCAACACCGTCGTCGCCGACCCGGCCGATCTGAGCGAGAGCCAGGTGAGCGGTGGGGTGGCCGTGGGCGCTGACGTCCGCGTGGAGCCACTCGACTCCCTGGTGGCGACCGGCCTCGGCGGAGCACCGGCTCAGACGCAGTCCGCTTCGACGCCGCCGGACGATCCGGCCATCGCGGCCCAGAACGGCCTGGCCACGCTGGCGTTCCGGAGTGGGCTGGGCACCACCTCGTCGAGCAA
Organism: Amycolatopsis pigmentata; assembly: GCF_042684065.1. Classification (NCBI taxonomy): domain Bacteria; kingdom Bacillati; phylum Actinomycetota; class Actinomycetes; order Pseudonocardiales; family Pseudonocardiaceae; genus Amycolatopsis; species Amycolatopsis pigmentata. The sequence goes on from NZ_JBHUKR010000007.1 coordinate 803,508, forward strand.
GCCGATTCTCGTCGCCCCGCCCCGCCGTTGGGCCGCGCCGGAGGGCGAGCTCACCCAGCTGTTGCAGACCTTCGGCGATCTGCTGAACCGCAAGATGCTGACCCCGGCGACGCTGAGCCAGCTCCTCGCGGCCAGTGCCACCGGCAGCGCCACCATGAACTACACCACGTCGGCGACGCCGACCGCGGTCACCGACGAGATGGCCTCGATCGAGGCCACGATGACGGATCTGCGCGGCGCGATGAACGTCGATCCGACCGCTCAGGTGAACCCCGACCAGCTTCTGCTGCCCCTGCGGTACGCGCTGGTCCGCAACACCTCGACGGCTTGGCGGGCCACCTCGGGGGCGGCCGCCGTTTCGGTGGCCGACTCGCGGACGCAGCTCGAAGCCCTTCTCGACCAGGTGAGTGTGGACACTCCCGCGGTCCCCATCTCGATGGCCTCGGGTTCGGCACCTCTGCCGGTCTACCTGCGCAACAACCTGCCGGTGCAGGTCGTCGTCCGGATCACTCTGGACAACAACACCGGCCTGCGGCCCGGCGACGTCCCGGAACGCCAGTTGCTGCCCGCCGGGCTGGGCTTCCGCGTCCCGATCCAGATGGAGGCACTGCGCGCCGGCAAGTTCAGCGTGACGGTGAACCTGAGCACGCCGGGCGGCACGCCGCTGGGCAGCCCGGCCCGGTTCGACCTGCGCTCGAACGAGTACGGCGTGGCGACGTTGGTCCTGACCATCGCCGGTGGCGCGGCCCTCGTCCTGCTTTCGGGGCGACAGATCTATCGTCGAGTCAGAACCAGGCGCCGCGGGTGACTACCCTGGTATAACCGATTTGACCGCCGAGGATGGGGCACGCGCGTTGGACAGAGACCCGGGGTGGCCGCCCGAGCGTCCCGCAGAACGCACCGCTCGGCGACCGCCGCCCGAGCGAATACCGCCGTCGGAGCAGCCCACCAAGCGGCGTCTCCCGGCGGTGAACGGTCGTCGCCAGCCTCCGCCGCGCAGAGCCCGCCAGGCACAGCAGCCGCCGCCGGTAAGGCAGCCGCCGCCACGTCAGCCCCGCCAATCCCGGCAGGGGCCACAGCCACCGCAGCCGCCACCGGCGCAGCCGCCACCACCGCACCGCCCGGTCCGGCCCTGGCAGCAGGAACGCGAACAGGACAGCATGCCCTTCGGCGCGCCACCGCTGCAGCCAGGCGATCCCGACGCCACCGTGTTCATCCCCCGCGTCGGCGGGGTCCCGGCCAGTTCCAAATGGCCGGTCGCGGACCCGGATGTGCTGCGCCCGTACGACAGCCTGGCGACCCGGATGCTTCCCCGCGTCCAGCCGTCCCCCGCCACCTCGGCGAATTCGTTCGGCGAGGGCCCGGGGCTCGACGCGACCGGCTTCCTCCCCGCGATCACCGAGCGGCCTGCGGCCCCTTCGCTCGCGAAATCCAGCAGCAAGATGGCGATCGCCTCGCTGGTCAGCCGGATCACGGGATTCTTCTGGAAGATCATGCTGGTCTGGGCGGTCGGCACAGGCGTGGTGAACGACTCGTTCAACATCGCCAACACGATGCCCAACATCTTCTTCGAACTGCTGCTCGGTGGCGTACTGAGCAGCGTCGTGGTGCCCCTGCTGGTGCGTTCGCAGGACGACAAGGACGGCGGCGAGGCCTACACGCAGCGCATGTTGACCGTCGGGCTCGTGCTTCTCCTGGTGGGCACGGTGATCGCGGTCCTCGCCGCGCCTTTGCTCACCTCGCTCTACATCGACCCGGGTGACAAGGCCAGCCCTGAGTTGACCACCGCGTTCGCGCGGCTGCTACTGCCCGAGATCTTCTTCTACGGCGTGTTCGCCCTGTTGTCGGCGATCCTCAACGCCAAGAACATCTTCGGCCCGACGGCGTGGGCGCCCGTGATGAACAACATCGTGGTGATCGTGACGCTGGCGCTGTTCATGATCATGCCAGGTGAGATCACCTGGAACCCCGTGCACATGAGCGATCCGAAGCTGCTCGTCCTCGGGATCGGCGTGACACTGGGCATCGTGGTGCAGGGCGTGCTGCTGGTGCCACCGCTGCTGCGCACCGGTTTCCGGTTCCGCTGGCGCTGGGGCCTGGACAGCCGGATGCGCGAGTTCGGCGGTCTCGCGCTCTGGATCCTGGGGTACGTCGCGGTCAGCCAGGTCGGCCTCACCATCAACACCCGGGTACTGACCGTCGGCGACCCCGGCGGTGTCACGATCTATTCGAACGCGTGGCTGCTGTTCCAGCTCCCCTACGGTGTGATCGGCGTCTCGTTGCTGACCGCGATCATGCCCCGGCTGAGCCGGAACGCCGCCGACGGCGACACCCGCAAGGTGGTCGCCGACCTGTCCTACGCTTCGCGGATTTCGACCGTCATGCTGGTGCCCATCGCCGCCGTCATGACGTTGATCGGCGAGCCGGTCGGCATCGCGCTGTTCAGCGGCGGGGCCAACTCGGCCGCGGAGGCCGAGCGCCTCGGCCAGGCACTGGCCATCTCGGCGTTCGGACTGCTGCCCTACGCGCTGGTCATGTTGCAGCTCCGGGTGTTCTACGCGATGAAGGACGCCAGGACTCCGACCCTGATCATGGTCGTGATGACCGTGGTCAAGATCCCGCTGCTCTACCTGTGCCCGGTCCTGCTCGACAGCAGGCAGGTCGTGCTCGGCACGATGTTGGTGAACTCGCTGACCTTCGTCATCGGGGCGATCATGGGGCAGGTCTGGTTGTGGGTCAGCCTGGGCAACCTCCGCAGCAAGCGGGTGCTCGGTGTGATCCTGTTCACGATGGTGGCGAGCGGTCTCGGGGTACTCGCCGCAGTACTGGCGGGGACCATCGTGCCGGACTTCGGCGTGCGGATCACCGCCTGGATCAAGTTGATCCTGCAAGGTTTCATCGGACTGGGTGTGTCGTTCGGCGTGCTCGCGGCGCTCAAGGTGGAGGAACTGGCGCCCGCGACCAAACGATTCACCCGTTTGATCAAGCGCGGGTAACGATCGACACAGGGATAACTCGGAACGACACGGCGCGTTCCCGTACTCTCGACAGAGGTGTGCGAAAGAGGGCTTGGGGTGAATGAGAAGCGGAGCGAGCAGTCCGGAAACGCTCGAGTAGGTGTTCGCGCCAAGGGAGGTTCCCTGGCGCCGGGCAGCGTCGTCGGCGACGGCAGGTACCGCTTGCTCGCCCAGTTCGGGATCGACGAACGCGCGGGAGCCCATCTGTGGCGGGCGCGCGACGGCCAGCTGCGCCGGGATGTGGCACTGACGCTGCTGGTGGGCGACTCGGCCGACGCTGAGTCGGCCAGGCTCGCGCGCAAGACCCTGGAACGCGCGGCACACGCCGCGAAGTTCGACCACGACGGCGTCGCCCGGGTGCTCGATGTCCTCAGCCTCGGCAACGGGATCGCCTCCAGCGAGGGTCTGCTCGGCATCGTGGTCACCGAATGGACCAAGGGCACCGACCTGATCGATCTGGTCGCCGAGCATCCGGTGGCACCGCTGCCCGCCGCCCGCATGGTGGAGAAACTCGCCGAGGCCGTCGAGCGCGCGCACCACACCGGGCTCGTGCTCGGTCTCGACCATCCTCAGCGGCTGCGGATGACCACCGACGGCACCCTCCGGCTCGCCTTCCCCGGCCCACTACCCGACGCCACACTGCGGGACGACGTCAAGGCGATCGGCGCAGTGCTTTACCTGCTGTTGACCGGTCGTTGGGCACTGCCAGGAGGTCCCGCGGCCATTCCGGCGGCGCCGCACGCGCCCAACGGCCGTCTCGTGGCGCCCCGGTCGCTGCAGCCACAGGTTCCGGTGGAGTTGTCCTCTCTGGCGGTCCGGACCATCGAGGACGGCGGTCACGCCGGAATCCGCACCTCGGCGGCGATCCTGCGGGCGCTGGAAATGGCCGCCGAAGCCGAGGAACGCACCCAGTTGATCCAGGCGCAGGCCGCGGCCGGGGTGAAGACCGAGGACGACGGCACGATCTGGACCACCAAGCGGCCGATCAAGGACAAGGCCAGACGGCGCAAGCTGGCGCTCGGCGTGACCGTGCTGGTGGTGGCCGCGGTGGGCATCCTGGCCTGGCTGGGCATGCTCGCGATCAGCTTCTTCCAGAACGATCCGACCAGTGGCCCCGCGATCAACGTCGCCGCGCCGACGGCCACGGCCGCGCCCCCGCCGAACCAGGCCCCGCCGCCGCCGGCCTCGCCCACCGGGCAGGCGATCGGCGCCCCGGTGGCTCCGGCGGGCATCAGCGTCTTCAACCCCGACGGCGACGGGGACAACACCAGTCGCGCGAACAAGACCATCGACGGGGACCCGACCAGCTTCTGGCGCACCGACCAGTACAACCAGCAGTTCCCGACGATCAAAAAGGGCGTCGGCCTCATCGCGAACTTCACCGGGCAGATCAACCTGGCGAAGGTCACCATCGCGGCGGACAGCCCGGGTACGACGGTGGAAATCCGGGTCGCCGACTCACCGCACCCCGACCTCGCGTCCACGCGGGTGGTCGGCACGGCCACGCTGAATGGCGCCACCACCGACGTCACGCTGCAGCAGCCGCAGCGCACGCAGTACGTGATCGTCTGGATCACCCAGCTCGCCCACGCCGCTGGTAAGTACCAGTCCCAGATCGGTGAGCTGACGTTCCTGCCTGCCCAGTAGTCTTTGCCGGGTGACCGCAGCTGTACCGACCGACGCCGATCTGATCGCGCGGCACGTGTCCGGAGATCCGCAGGCGTTCAGCGAACTGGTGCGGCGACATCGGGACCGGATGTGGGCGGTCGCGCTGCGCACGCTGCGCGACCCCGAAGAGGCGGCGGACGCCCTGCAGGACGCCTTCATCTCCGCCTTCCGCGCCGCAGGCAACTTCCGGGCCGAGTCGCAGGTGACCACCTGGCTTCACCGAATCGTCGTCAACGCCTGTCTCGACCGCGTACGCCGTAAACAGGCCCGCCCCACCGTTCCCCTGCCCGAGACCGGCTTGAACGAACCGGCCACCCCGCGGGACTCCATGTCGGACCGGGAGACCCGGTTGGTCATCGACGAGGCGCTGGCTCAACTGCCCGAAGAGCAGCGCATGCCCATCGTCCTGGTGGACGTCGAGGGGTATTCGGTGAGCGAAACCGCCACCATGCTGGGCATCGCCGAGGGCACGGTGAAGAGCAGATGCGCGCGTGGCCGGGCGAAACTGGCCAAAGTTCTGGGCCATCTACGGAACCCCGATGCGATTGCGAACGTCTCAGGTTCCGAAAGCAAACGAACGCGGCGGGGGGACATGTGATCCACACCGCCGAAGCCGCGCTCATGAGCTTCCCACGGGTGCGCCCTGTCGACGCGATCGCGGGTACGCGCGAAGTCGCGGAAAACGAGGAGGGACGATGACGGACGAGAGCCGGGGGGTCGAGGCCGCCGGTCCGCCGTGGTCTGTCGATCTGCTCGCCGACCTCCACTCCGGGGTCCTCGACGACGGTGAGGCGACCCGGCTGCGTGTCCGGGTCGAAGCGGACCCGGAAGCTCAGGCGATTCTCGAAGCCCTCGATGCGACCGCCGCGGACCTCGCGGCATGGGGGTCGGCTTCGGCGCCGCCCCTCCCTGATGCGGTCGCCGCACGGATCGACGCGGCGCTGGTCCATGAGGCTCAGGAAATGTTCGGCACCGCCCCGGTGGTGGACATCGCGATGGCGCGGCGCAGGCGCAACCGACGGCTCGGCTGGCTCAGTGGAGCGGTCGCCGTCGCGGCCGCGACGGTCGCCGCCGTGGTGATCCTGGTGCCCAAAGGGACGACAACGGGTGGCAACCCGGTGGCCGAGGCGCCGCCGCAAGCCGGTCAAGCGGCTCCGCTCGCGGTACGGGGCGACCATCCGGAGGCGGCGGTCGGGCACTTGTCGACCGGCGTGAAGGATTACGGGCCGCTCGGCGGTCCGGAGCGACTTTCTTCGTGTCTTCAGGCGGCAGGCCTCGCCGCGAACGCCAACCCGATCGGTGTGAGCCCCGGCACGGTCGACGGCAGGCAGGCGGTGCTCGTCCTGCTGACCACGGGCTGGCTGGCGGAGTTCCGGCTCATCGCGTTCACCCCGTCGTGTGGACAAGGTGGCTCAGGCGTCCTTCTGGACAAGGTCGTCGGGAAATAGCTTCCGTGTGATGTGGGACCGTCGGCCGCCGGGAACACCTGACCCTACGATCGTGTTGACGCTTGTACGCGGGTCGCGAGAGTGGAGGTCACGGGTGGCAGCGGAAGACGTTCGGAACCTGATCATCATCGGGTCAGGACCGGCTGGATACACGGCGGCCGTCTACGCCGCACGCGCCCAGCTTGAACCGCTGGTCTTCGAGGGCTCTCAGTTCGGTGGCGCCCTGATGACCACGACCGAGGTGGAGAACTACCCCGGGTTCACGGACGGTATCCAAGGTCCGGACCTGATGGAGGAAATGCGCAAGCAGGCCGGCCGCTTCGGCGCCGAACTGCGCGCCGAAGATGTCGAGCAGGTCGAACTGGCCGGTGAGACCAAGTACGTCACCGCGAACGGTGTCCGGTACGCGGCGAAGGCGGTCGTCCTCGCGATGGGTGCCGCGGCGCGTTACCTGCACGTACCCGGTGAGCAGGAGCTACTGGGGCACGGAGTGTCGGCCTGCGCCACCTGTGACGGCTTCTTCTTCCGTGACCAGGACATCGCGGTGATCGGTGGCGGTGACTCGGCGATGGAGGAGGCCACCTTCCTGACCAAGTTCGCGCGCTCGGTGACCGTGGTGCACCGGCGTGAGGAGTTCCGCGCCTCCAGGATCATGCTGGACCGCGCCCGCAACAACGACAAGATCCGCTGGAAGCTCAACTCGCAGGTCACCGAGGTGCTCGGGGACGGCAAGGTCAGCGGCATCAAACTGCGCGACACCGTGACCGGCGAGGAGTCGCGGCTCGACGTGACCGGCTTCTTCGTCGCCATCGGTCACGACCCGCGCAGTGAGCTGGTGCGCGGACAGGTCGACCTGGACGAAGAGGGTTACGTGCTCACCCAGGGCCGCAGTTCCTACACCAGCGTCGACGGCGTCTTCGCCGCCGGTGACCTGGTCGACCACACCTACCGGCAGGCCATCACGGCGGCCGGCTCGGGCTGTGCCGCCGCCATCGACGCGGAGCGCTGGCTCGCCGAACGCGTCGGCACCGAAGCGGCCGAGGTGGCGCCCGAACTCGTCGGCGGTGGATACGGCGCCGCCACCCTCTGACCTCAGGGCTGGAAACCAACTAAGGAGAAAACATGTCCGACACCGTCAAGGTGACCGATGCCAGCTTTGCCGATGACGTGCTGACCAGCGACAAGCCGGTTCTGGTCGACTTCTGGGCGACCTGGTGCGGGCCGTGCAAGATGGTGGCCCCGGTCCTCGAGGAGATCGCCGCCGAGAACAAGGACAAGCTGAAGATCGCGAAGCTCGACATCGACGAGAACCCCGGCACGGCGCGGGACTATCAGGTCATGTCGATTCCGACGCTGATCCTCTTCCAGGGTGGCAAACCGGTGAAGCAGATCGTCGGCGCCAAGCCGAAGGCGGCGCTGCTTTCGGATCTGTCCGACGTCCTCGCCTGAAAAATGCAACGATGACCCGGGTGCCGGCGTCTTACCCGAGACGCCCCCCGGGTTTCTTTCTGCCCACGCCAGGTGCTCGGGACGCACCGACCGGCCCCACGTGGTCACGGAGAGTCCTCAAGGCAGAATAGGAGTCCGGGCCGCGCCCGGTACCAGGTTTGCGCCGCACCGGATTCGTCCCGGTGCCCAACGAAGAGCGAGGAGTGCATGCGGGTACTCCGCCGCGGTGACGCCGGCCAGGACGTCGCCGAGATCAGGTCGATGTTGAATTCATTGGGCCTGCTCAGGTCGGGGGGCGAGCAGGACGGTCACACGCTGTTCGATCACGACGTGGAAAGTGCCGTCCGTGGTTTCCAGCAGCGGCGCGGGCTGATCACCGACGGTATCGTCGGACCGGCCACCTACCAGGTGCTCCGTGGCGCGACGTTCCGCCTCGGCTCACGCCCACTGGCGTACCTGTTCTCATCGCCGGTGCACGGTGACGACGTGTTCACCTTGCAGGATCGGCTGACCGAACTCGGCTACGACGCCGGACGGCCGGACGGGCTGTTCGGCGCCCGGACCGAGAAGGCGCTCCGGAACTTCCAGCGTGACTACGGCCTCGCCGTGGACGGCATCTGCGGACCGGCGACGGTACGGGCTCTGCGCCAGCTCTCGCCCCGGGCCAGCGGCGGACGTCCCGTCCTTCTCCGCGAACAGGAACAGGTGCGGCAGTCCGGCCCCCGCTTGCGCGGAAAGCGGATCGTGATCGATCCAGGCCATGGCGGCGCGGACCCGGGGGTGGAGGTCGCCGGGGTGCGCGAGGCCGACGTGGCGTGGGACCTGGCCCGCCGACTGGAGGGCCGGATGAAGGCCACCGGCATGGAGGCGTTGATCTCCCGGGGCCCCGACAACGGCCCGAACGAGGCGGAGCGCGCGGCGTTCGCCAACGAGACCGCCGGTGACGTGTTCCTGTCCCTGCACTGTGACCGCAACCAGTCACCGCAGGCGCAGGGCGTCGCGACCTTCCATTTCGGCAACGGCCGCGGCACCACCTCGACGGTCGGCGAGCTGCTCGCCGGATACATCCAGCGAGAGCTCGCCGCGCGGACGGGCCTGGCGGACTGCCGGACGCACGGGAAAACCTGGGAGATCCTGCGGCTCACCCGCTGTCCCGCGGTGCGCATCGAGATCGGTTACCTGACCAACGCCGGCGATCGCGCCCGGCTGTCCGACCCGGCCTTCCGGGACGTGGTGGCGGAGGGCATTCTCGTCGCGGTCAAACGCTTGTACCTGCTCGGCGAGGGCGACCAGCCGACCGGCACGTTCACCTTCGCCGACGTTCTCGCCCACGAACTCGCCAAGGCCGAATAGCGGCCCCGTCACCGGTCAGGCCCGGGCGGCGCTCGGCTCCGCGGTGGTTATGGTGACCTGTCCCAGCAGGCGTTCCAGGGCCGCTTCGACGTCTTCCTTCCAGGAGATCGCCGACCGCAGTTCGAGGCGCAGCCGGGGCCACTTCGGGTGCGGACGCACCGTTTTGAAGCCGACCGCGCTGAGGAAGTCCGCCGGCACCACGCAGGTGTGGCCTGGCCCCTCCGCGGCGTTCTCTTCGGGGCTCGCGTCACCGAACGACTCGATGGCCCGCACCCCGCGCCGGGTCAGGTCCTTGGCGACCGCTTGGACCAGCATCCGGCCCAGTCCGCCGCCCCGGAACTCCGGCAGCACGTGGAAGCCGGTCAACAGCACGGCGTCCGCGCTGGGCGGGGAGGTGGGGAAGGCGTTCGCGCGGGGTACGGCATTCGGCGGCGCATAGAGCACGAAGCCGACCGGGAGGTTCTCGCTGTAGACGATGCGGCCGCAGGAGCCCCACTCCAGCAGCACGCTGGACACCCACGCTTCCTTCTCGACCTCGGTCTCGCCGAAGTCCTCGGCCTGCGCCTTCAGATGCGGCGCGAGCTCCCAGTAGACGCAACGCCGGCAGTGCTTGGGTAGCAGTTCCAGGTTGTCCAGCGTGACGCCCACGACGCGACGCGACACCCGACCTCCCGATTGTGGTCCCCGACGGCTCACCCGTTCGCGGGCGCGCGAAGCCCCAACTGCCGGATGATCCTTAGCCGAGGATAGGCCTCTGTGACCCACGCCGAAAGGCCGCGAAGGTCACAACGATGGGTGGTTACACTCGATGGACTTGCCCGACGACCCGCTTGCGAAGTGCCCATGAGTGACTTACCGCCCGAAAGAACCGGCCGCCACAATCTCGACCCGCATCTGAGCCGGTACGCCGCGCGTACCGCCGGCATGACCGCGTCGGAGATTCGAGCGCTGTTCGCGGTGGCGAGTCGGCCGGAGGTGGTCTCCCTCGCGGGGGGCATGCCCAACCTCGCCGCGCTCCCGCTGGACAGCCTGTCCGCGCAGGTCGCGGGTCTGATCGCCGACGACGGACTGGTGGCTCTGCAGTACGGCTCGGCGCACGGCGTCCCGGTCCTGCGGGACCAGATCTGCGAGGTCATGGCGCTCGAGGGCATCTCGGCCCATCCGGACGACGTCGTCGTGACGGTCGGCTCCCAGATGGGCCTGGACATGGTGACCCGGTTGTTCTGCGATCCGGGTGACGTGGTGCTCGCGGAGGGTCCTTCCTACGTCGGCGCGCTCGGTTCGTTCGCCGCGTACCAGGCGCAGGTCGTGCACGTCGCGATGGACGACGACGGTCTCGAGCCGAACGCGGTGCGTGAGGCACTCGACCAGGTCGCGAAATCCGGCAGGCGGGTCAAGTTCCTCTACACGATCCCGAACTTCCACAATCCCGCCGGGGTGACGCTCGCGGTTTCCCGGCGCGCGGAGATCCTGGAGATCTGCCGGTCACGCGGCGTACTGGTGGTCGAGGACAACCCGTACGGCCTGCTCGGCTTCGACGGTCAGACCTACCCGGCGCTCCGCTCCACGGATCCCGACAACGTGGTCTATCTCGGTTCGTTCTCCAAGACGTTCGCTTCCGGCTTGCGGGTGGGCTGGGTGCTCGCGCCGCATGCGGTGCGCGAGAAGCTGGTCCTGGCCGCCGAGTCGGCGACGCTGTGCCCGCCGACGCTGAACCAGTTGATCGTCTCCCGGTACCTGAGCACCCACGACTGGAAGGGTCAGATCAAGGTCTTCCGCGAGAACTACCGAGAGCGCCGTGACGCGATCATTTCGGCGTTGGAGCAGTACATGCCGACAGGCTGCTCCTGGACTCGCCCGGACGGCGGTTTCTACGTGTGGGTCACCGTGCCCCCGGGCGTCGACGCCAAGGCGATGTTGCCCAGGGCCGTGACGGCCAGGGTCGCCTATGCCTCCGGCACCGGGTTCTACGCCGACGGGTTCGGCAGCAGGCAGATGCGGTTGTCCTATTGCTATCCGACGCCGGAACGGATCAAGGAAGGCGTGCGGCGTCTCGCCTCGGTGCTCGAAGCCGAGATGGATCTCGTCCGGACGTTCGGTAACGTCAGCATGAAGCCGATCTCCGGGCCCGAAACACCGTCGCCCGACACGGCCTGACCGTCCATAGTAGACATTAGAGGAGTGCTGGCGTGGTCTTGCCGACCGTCGCAGTTCTCGCAGGCGGGCTTTCGCACGAGCGCGACATCTCCCTGCGTTCCGGTCGCCGGCTTTCCGCCGCGCTGCGCGAACAGGGACTGACCGTCGAGGAATGGGACACCGACGCGGGACTGCTCGGCAGGCTACGCGACGAGCGCCCGGACGCGGCCGTCGTCGCGCTGCATGGCGGTGAGGGGGAGAACGGCTCGGTCCAGACCATTCTGGAGATGCTGAAAGTACCCTACGTCGGCACCAGTTCGCAGGGCTGCCGCCGCGCCTGGGACAAACCCACCGCCAAGGCGATGCTTGCCAAGGCCGGCTTCGCCACTCCTGACTGGATCGTGCTGCCGGCGAGCACCTTCCGTGAACTGGGGGCCCAGGGCGTGCTCGACGCGATCGTCGATCACCTGGGCCTGCCGCTCATGCTCAAACCGGACGAAGGTGGCTCGGCGCTGGGCACACAGGTCGTCCGGGAAGCCGCGGAGTTGCCTGCCGCGATGATCGGTTGCTTCGCCTACGGGGACACCGTGCTGGCGGAACGGTTCATCGACGGGGTCGAAGTGGCGGTGGCTGTCGTAGAGCGCGACGGGGGCCCGCAAGCGCTCCCCGCCGTCGAGATCGTCCCCGAGAGCGGGGTCTATGACTACACCGCTCGCTATACGGCCGGCCTGACCGACTTCTTCACCCCGGCGCGGCTTCCCGAAGACACCGCCACGGCGGTGGGGGAGCTCGCGGTCGCCGCCCACCGGCTACTCGGTCTGCGGGACATCTCCCGCACGGACGCGATCGTCGCGGGCGACGGAACGGTTCAGTTCCTCGAAGTCGCCTCTTCGCCCGGCCTCACCGAGACGTCGACGGTGCCGATGGCGATCGAGGCCTCCGGCGCGAGCCTCGGTGCGGTGTTCACCGATCTGGTCTCCCGCGCGATCAAGCGGTCGGCCTGAGCCGTAGGGGCCTCACCGAACGCGAAAAAGGCGGGGCCCACGAATCATCACCGTGACGAAACGGCCTGGTGTCATTCCTTGTCGAGATTTCGTGTCCGTTTTGTCGCTTCTGGCGCCATGATCGCGACAATTCGCTCGAGATCATCGACCGAGCCGAACTCGACGACGATGCGGCCTTTCCGGCGGCCGAGGTCCACCTTGACGCGAGTGTCGAAGGTGTCCGAAAGGCGGGTGGCCAGATCCTGAAGGCCGGGTGCCTGCATCGGCTTCCGCGGTTGTGGCTTGGGCTTGGCAGGCGACTCGGACTTCTTGAGTGTGACCGCCTCCTCGGTCGCCCGCACCGACAGGCCCTCGGCCACGATGCGGGTCGCCAGATCCTCCTGCGCCTCCGCCTCCTCGAGCGACAGCAAGGCACGGGCGTGGCCCGCCGACAGCACTCCGGCCGCCACCCGCCGCTGCACCGGAAGCGGGAGCTTGAGCAGCCGGATGGTGTTGGTGATGACGGGCCTGCTCCGGCCGATCCGGGAGGCGAGTTCTTCGTGTGTCACTTCGAACTCGTCCAGCAGCTGCTGGTACGCCGCCGCCTCTTCGAGCGGGTTCAGCTGGACGCGGTGGATGTTCTCCAACAAGGCGTCGCGGAGCATTGCCTCGTCCGCCGTCTGGCGGACGATGGCCGGGATGTTCTCCAGCTCGGCCTGCTGTGACGCACGCAGCCGGCGCTCGCCCATGACGAGCTCGTACTCGTTGTCCGGCAGCTCCCGGACGACGATCGGCTGCATGAGCCCGAACTCGCGGATCGAGTGCTCGAGCTCGGCCAGGGCCTCCTCGTCGAAGACCTGGCGGGGCTGCTTGGGGTTCGGCTTGATCGCCTTGATCGGGACTTCGCGGTAGACGGCACCGGCCACTTCACCGGCGTCGACCTTCAGCGAACCACTGGCGGCGAAGGGCTCCTTGCCACCGTTCCGGGCCGATTCCGGGCGTACCTCGGTTCCCTCCGCCGGGCCGGTGGGGATCAACGCGGCCAGGCCGCGTCCAAGTCCTCCTCGGCGCTCGGTCATAGCGTGCCACTCCTCGAACCGTTCGTGCTGCCGCGCTCGGCGATCTCTTTGGCGGCGTCGATATAGCTCATCGCGCCCCGGGAGCCGGGATCGTAGGCGAGCACGGTCTGCCCATAGCTGGGCGCCTCGGAGACCTTCACGTTCCGCGGGATGACCGTCTTGAGAACGACGTCACCGAAGTGGCCGCGGACCTCGGCGGTGACCTGGTCGGCGAGCTTGGTGCGGCCGTCGTACATGGTGAGGAGGATGGTCGAGACCGAGAGGCTCGGGTTCAAGTGCTTCTGGACGAGGTCGATGTTGCTCAGCAGTTGGCCGAGCCCCTCCAGCGCGTAGTACTCGCACTGGATCGGGATCAGCACCTCGCGCGCCGCCACCATCGCGTTGACGGTCAGCAGCCCGAGCGAGGGCGGGCAGTCGATGAAGACGTAGTCCACACCGATCTCGTTGATGGCCTCGGCGGAGAGCGCCTCCTTCAGCCGCGACTCCCGGGAGGACATCTCGACGAGTTCGATCTCGGCGCCGGCCAGGTCGATGGTGGCGGGCACACAGAAGAGGTTGGGGGACTGCTCGCTGACCGCCGTGGCGTCGGCCAGGGAGACGTCGCCAAGGAGAACCTCATAGACGGAGGGTGTCCCGGAGCGATGGTCCACGTTGAGCGCCGTGCTGGCGTTGCCCTGGGGGTCGAGGTCGATCACCAGAGTCTTCAGACCGTGCACGGCGAGCGCGGCCGCGAGGTTGACCGCACTGGTGGTCTTGCCGACACCGCCCTTCTGGTTGGCGACGGTCAGCACCCGACGACGGTCGGGTTTCGGGAGCGTGTTGGGTTCGGGGTGCAGAACGCGCGCGGCCTGCACTGCCTCTTCGGCGATGGGCGTCCAGTCTGACGAAGGCGGGGTCACCGGCCGTGCCACCTCTTTCCTGTCGACGGTTTCACGTGAAACACGGGCCTGACGATCACCACGGTGGTCGGCGTGGAGAGCACACCGGCCCCACATTCGGAAACAGAGGGAGTGCTCCCGCCGACCCGGGCGACAGCCGCGGCATCGCGAGTGACCTCGTCCCGCGCGCTGGCCCCCTTCACTGCGAGCATCATGCCATCATCACGCACGAGGGGGAGACACCAGCCCGCCAAACGGGCGAGGGGCGCGACCGCGCGCGAGGTCACCACCTCGGCCACGCCGATCCGCCGCCGAATCGCCTTCTCTTCCGCTCGTCCGCGGATCACCTCGACGTCCAGACCGAGCGTCTCGGTCACTTCGGCAAGCCATTCGGTCCGACGCGCCATCGGTTCGACGAGCACGACACGAAGGTCCGGGCGAGCGATCGCTAGCGGGATCCCCGGGAAGCCACCTCCCGAGCCGACGTCGACCACCCGGGCGCCTTCCGGGATCAGTTCGGCGATGACCGCGGAGTTGAGCAGATGGCGGTCCCAGATCCGGTCGACTTCGCGGGGGCCGATCAGCCCCCGCTCGACTCCGTACCGCTCGAGGAGTGCCGCCAGCCGGACCGCGTCCTTGAGTCCGTCCCCGAACACCCGGCCGGCCACCTCGGGCACCTCGACCGAGCCTTCGACTTCCTCCACTCGTCACCCCTTGCCTCACTCGTTTCACGTGAAACCGATTGTCCCCGATGCCGGCCGCGCCACGCGGAAGGCACGCGAACTGTGCACCGTTTCACGTGAAACCGTGCACAAAAAAAGACCCGCCGGGGGAACCGGCGGGCCTCTTCCTGTCTGCGCGTCAGTCGGGGAGCACGACCACCCGACGCTTGGGCTCCTCGCCCTCACTCTCACTGTGCACACCGTCGATCGTCGCGACAGCGTCGTGGACCACCTTGCGTTCGAACGGGCTCATCGGCTGAAGGCGAACCTTCTCGCCCGTCGACAACACCGTCTCCGCGGTGGAACGACCGAGCTCCCGCAACTCCTCGCGACGACCCGCTCGCCAGCCCGCGACGTCCAGCATCAAACGGCTCCGGGTGCCGGTCTCCTGCTGCACGGCGAGCCGGGTCAACTCCTGCAGTGCCTCCAGCACCTGACCCCGGCCGCCGACCAGCTTCTCCAGGTCCTCGCCGCCGTCGATGCTCACGACCGCACGACCGGCTTCCACGTCCAGATCGATGTCGCCGTCGTAGTCCAGCAGGTCCAGCAGGCGCTCGAGATAGTCCCCCGCGATGTCGCCTTCGCGAACCAGCAGATCCGCCGTCGATGAGCCGCTTTCTTCGGCGCCTGTCGTGGCCGCGTCATCGTCCTGCGCGGTCTCGATCGCCTCGACCGTCTCCGACATACCTTTTCTCCTCTCAATGTCTGTCGCCGGTCACCTCGCGACGTCGCGCGAACGACCGGCCCGGCAGGCGTCAGCGACGCTTTTGGCTCGAGCCCTTCTGCCCTGAACTCTTGCCGCCCGACCCTTGTTTCTTCCGCTGCTGCGCCGAGCCACCCTTGGCGCGCGCGGGTTGCTGAGCGAACCGATGGGGTGAACCTGCCTTCGAGGTCGTCTGGCCGTTCGACGGCGACTTTCCGTCCGCGGACGACGCGGTCGCCTCCGTCGTGCTCGGCTGCACCGGCTTCTGACCGGGCTTCGGCTTCGCGCCGGGCTTGGGGGCGAGCGAGTCGCGCTTCTCCTTGGCCTCGGCCTTCTTCACGGCTTCTTCCTTGTCGATCCGGTTGTAGACCAGCCGCTGCTGCATCAGCGTCCAGCCGTTGTTGGACAACCAGTAGACCAACAGACCGATCGGGAAGAACGCACCGAAGACGAGCACACCCAACGGGAAGATGTACATCGTCAGCTTCTGCATCATCGCCGTCTGGGGGGTGGCCGCGGTCGGGTCCTGGCGCGCGGCCGAGTGGCGAGCCGTCAGGTGAGTCAGAACCGCGGCGAGAATCATCAGCGGGACGGCGACCGGAGCCACGTGCCAGTTCCAGCCACCGTTGATCCCGCCGAGCATCGCGGTGTGGTGGATGGCGTCACCGATGTTGACGCCGAAGAGCTTGGCGTTGACGTAGGACTCGACGCCCTGCTGGTTGAAGAAGTAGTTCTCGGTCTTCGGACCGCCGCCGGCGGGCTGAATGCTGAACGCACGCAGTACCCAGTTCAGGCCGATGAAGACCGGCACCTGCAGCAGCATCGGCAGACAGCTGCCGAGCGGGTTCACCCCGTGCTCGCGCTGGAGCTTCTGCATCTCCGCGGCTTGGCGCTGCTTGTCGTTCGCGTACTTCTTCTGGATCTTCTTCAGTTCCGGCGCGAACTCCTGCATCTTCTTCATCGACCGGACCTGGTTCACGAACGGCTTGAACATGATGCCGCGGACCGTGAAGGTCAGGAACATGATCGCGAGGATCCAGGCGATCGCATTGTTGGCGCCGAAGATGAAGCCGAAGACCTCGTGCCAACACCACAGGATGAAGGACACGGGGTAGTAGATGAAGTCGAGCACTGAGCTACTCCTCGGTTGACATACCAGGTCCGGTGTGGCGCCAGGAGAACGTCTCGGGCACCGGGTCGCGGCCAGGGGGAGTCCATGGTCCGCAACGCAAGAGCCGGCGCGCGGCGAGGTACGAGCCTCGCGCAGCGCCGAAACGGGTCAGGGCCTCGACCGCGTAGGCACTGCAGCTCGGATAGAAGCGGCAGCTCGGCGGGAGGTAGGGAGAGATGAATCGGCGATAGAACCGGATCGGCTGCAACAGGAGCCAGGCGACCGGCCCGGGCCGGGTGGCTTCGTCGGTCACGGTCGTGGAGTCGTTCACACCGCTGGCCCCTCGCTGGGATCGGAAAGCAGGCTCAGCCGCTTCAACGCGCCGTCGAGATCCGCCCCCAGTTCGGCACTGGACGCGGTGGCCGCGGGCGGCAGGGCCCTTACCACCAACGTAGCGCCAGGCGGCAAGGTTCCGAGCCGCGCCGCGAGCAGGTGCCGCAGACGGCGGGTGACGCGGTGTCGCACGACGGAGTTGCCGATGGCCTTACTCACGACGAAACCTGCCCGCACGTCCTGTCCCGCCGCGTCCGGGGAGCGCGGTGGAACAGCCGGTGCGGGCAGGTCCCGAGGTTTGATCGCATGCACGACAAGACGCCGCCGCCCCGCGCGGGCTCCCTTGCGCATCACCTCGCGGAAGTCCTCGCTACGCCGCAGACGGGCGGCGGGGGGCAGCATGGCACACCTGCCGGGAGGGCGCTGTCAGGCGGACAGCTTCTCGCGGCCCTTGCGACGGCGGGCCGCCACGATCGCCCGCCCGGCGCGGGTGCGCATGCGCAGCCGGAACCCGTGCGTCCGGGCGCGGCGGCGGTTGTTCGGCTGGAAGGTGCGCTTACCCTTGCTCACGACTACTTCTCCTGGTCTCGACGTATCCGGCGACACGCGGCCACCGTCAGGTCTGGGGTGTCCACCCACGGGCCATGCGAAGTGTGGACACGCGAAGATGCCCACTGCTAGCGGGGGACCTTACGAGAGTACGCACCGGGCGCAGTCGGCCGATAACCGCCCCCCGGTTCGGCGCGGAGCCCCCGCTCGGGCGGGCAACGAACAGCGCACCGATGCGTCTTGTGAACCGGCCCCCCACTTGTTAGCGTGTCTCCTCCAGCCCTGGGGGAGACGTCCCATAACCCGTTCGAGGGGCTAGACGCTGCCGTCGGCAGGTGTAGAGGCTCTGACTGGCGTAGGTTGCACCCGCGGGTCGAGTCGCTACGAGTCGCCGTACATTAGTGCACAGTTGTGGACAACTCTGTGGATATCCGCTGCGCGGTGTGACCATGGGGACCGGTATTGCCCCTCGAAGGTGTGGGCAAGTCACCGGTGAGGGTGATCTCGATGTTCGTCCGGGGCGACGAGGGGAGGGGAGCGGAGGCGGTGTCGGAGCACCAGATGAATCTCGGTGTCGTCTGGGACCAGGTGGTCCGCGAGCTGTCGGACGGCACGCTTTCACCTCAGCAGCGAGCCTGGATGCGAGTCACCCGGCCGATCGGGCTGCTGGACGGCACCGCGTTGCTCGCCGCGCCGAGTGACTTCGCCAAGGAAGCCATCGAGCGCGCGCTTCGCGACCCCATCACGCACGCGCTTTCCCGCCGTCTCGGCCGCCCCATCTCGCTCGCCGTCAAGGTCGACACCGCCGAAGTGGCGATGCCCCCGGCTCCGCCGGTCTACACGCAGTCACCTCCCCGGGTGGACAACGTCACCCCACCGCTGGCCCCGAACATGCCGACGCTGGACAACGGAATCCTCCCGCCCGTGCGGCGTCCCCTCGCTCAACCACCCGAACCGCTCAAGGCCACGGCGCCGGACGACGACGGGGACGAGGAAGTCGACGAAGAGGGCGACGCGCTGGCCACCGCCCACGAGATCTGGCCGATGTTCGCCGGGCAGCCGGCCGCCGGACAGCCCTACACGGCGCCGGCCCAGCCCCAGACCTCCAAGACGCGCCTCAACGAGAAGTACAACTTCGACACGTTCGTCACCGGCGCCTCGAACCGCTTCGCCCACGCGGCGGCGTTCGCCGTCGCCGAAGCTCCGTCGCGCGCGTACAACCCGTTGTTCATCTGGGGCGAGTCAGGGCTGGGCAAGACCCATCTGCTGCACGCCGTCGGGCACTACGCGCAACGGCTGTTCCCCGGCATGCGCGTGCGCTACGTGTCGACCGAAGAGTTCACCAACGACTTCATCAATTCACTGCGTGACGACCGCAAGGTCGCGTTCCAGCGCCGCTACCGCGACATCGACATCCTGCTGGTCGACGACATCCAGTTCCTCGAAGGCAAGGAAGGGACTCAGGAAGAGTTCTTCCACACCTTCAACACCCTCCACAACGCGAACAAGCAGATCGTCGTCTCCTCCGACCGGCCGCCCAAACGGCTGGAAACCCTGGAAGACCGGTTGCGCACCCGATTCGAGTGGGGGCTGATCACCGACATCCAGCCGCCCGAGCTGGAGACCCGGATCGCGATCCTGCGTAAGAAGGCGGCGCAGGACCGGCTGGCGGTTCCCGGTGATGTCCTCGAGTTCATCGCTTCCCGCGTCGAGGCGAACATTCGCGAGCTGGAAGGCGCGCTCATCCGGGTCACGGCGTTCGCGTCGCTGAACCAGCAGCCGGTCGACGTCGGTCTGGCCGAAATCGTTCTCCGCGATCTGGTTCCGGATTCGCAGGCCCCGGAGATCAGCGCGGCGGTGATCATGGCGACCACCTCCGAGTTCTTCGACGTCACGCTCGACGATCTCTGTGGTCCGGGCAAGACCAAGGCGCTGGCGACGGCGCGGCAGATCGCGATGTACCTGTGCCGCGAACTCACCGACATGTCACTGCCGAAGATCGGCCAGACTTTCGGCGGCCGCGACCACACCACCGTGATGCACGCCGACAAGAAGATCCGCAAGGAAATGGCGGAACGGCGCCGCATCTACGACCAGGTGCAGGAGCTCACCTCCCGGATCAAACAGCGCGCGCGGCAGTAAGCCGGCGCGCACCACGTCCACGACACATATTGCCGCCACCGGGTTTTCCCTGGCGTGGAACCGGCAGTCGTCCTTCCCGTGAAGACGGGCGGTTCGTTCCATCACCGGTGTTTCGGCAGCCCTCTCAGCGGTAAATCGCGACGCACCTCCGCTTTCCGCGGCAGGGCGCGGAATCGCGCGGCCGACCGTTCAGCCGGCCGGATGAGCCGCCGGACTGTGATCCCGGTAACGAGAAAGCTTCGAAGGCAGAGCGCGGTCACTCGACCGAGCGGACTCCGCGATCATCCGCGTCTGAGGACAACTCGGCCCACAACTTGGGGATGATCTTGTGGATAACCGGGGCCGATTGTGGACCGACCGCCAAGAGCCGAAAACTGTCCACGGACCGACCCGATTCATCCACCGGTTCCATCCCCAGGTGTCCACAGGTTCGCGTGCGGCCGGAGCTGCGACGACAACGGCTGTCCACACAACCCACAGCCCCTATTACTGTCACTGCCTTTGTCTTTGCCAAGAGAAGTTCCTAGCGGAAAACAGGCGGCTGTGGACATGGGGACAGCTCGGCGAACTGCGTTGACAAGTCGACATGTCAACGCAGTGCCCCGCGTGACGGGCCGAGCCGCCACGTTCTAACGTGGGTATCCACACCGCAGCCCGCACGCCGTTGGCGACATCGGCACCCGGGCCTCCACACACCTACGAGAACCCTGGTCAGCGCATTCCACCGCGCCGTCAGGGGCCATTTTCGATCTTCACGAGCTCTTTTGGGCTCTGCTGTCGAAGGGATGAGCACATGAAGATCCGCGTCGAGCGTGACGGGCTGGCCGACGCCGTCGCGTGGGTGGCGAGAAGCCTGCCGTCCAGGCCCCCGGTCCCGGTGCTCGGCGGTGTGCTGCTCGACGCCGGTTCCGACGGAGCCACCGACGCCCTGACCGTCTCTGGTTTCGACTACGAAGTCTCGGCCACGGTCGGTGTCCCGGCGACGATCGCCGACGGGGGCCGCCTGCTGGTGTCCGGGCGCCTCCTCGCCGACATCACGAAGTCCCTGCCCGCCCAGCCGGTCGAGATCGCCGTCGACGGGGCTCGTGCCTCGATCAATTGCGGGAACGCGCGGTTCAGCCTGCCGACGATGCCGGTCGAGGACTACCCCCAGCTTCCCGCCCAGCCCGCGCTCGCCGGTGAGGTGGCGGGTGACGCGTTCGGCCAGGCGGTCACCCAGGTCGCGGTCGCGGCCGGCAAGGACGACACGCTGCCGATGCTGACCGGCATGCGGCTGGAGATCTCCGGCAGTTCGCTCACCCTGGTCGCCACCGACCGGTTCCGCCTCGCGATGCGCGAGTTCGCCTGGGAGCCGGCCGAGGGCTTGGCCGACGCCGCGGTGCTGGTGCCGGCGCGCACCCTCGCCGAAGCCGCCAAGTCGCTCGGCGCCGGTGGCGGACGGGTTTCGGTCGGATTGGCCGGCGGGGAAGGCCTGCTCGGGCTTTCCGGTTCCGGGCGGTACACGACCACTCGCCTGCTGGACGCCGAGTTCCCGCCCTATCGGCAGTTGCTGCCCGCGCAGCACTCGTCACGTGCCGTGATCGGGGTGTCGCCGTTGTCCGAGGCGATCAAGCGCGTGTCACTCGTCGCCGAGCGGGGTACCCAGGTACGGCTGGAGTTCTCCGAGGGCACATTGCGGTTGTCGGCCGGCGGGGATGACGAGGGCAGCGCCGAAGAAGAACTCGGCGTGGACTACGAAGGCGAGCCGGTGACGATCGCGTTCAACCCGGCTTACCTGGTGGACGGGCTCGGTGCCCTGCACGCCGACCGCGCCGAGCTGACCTTTACCACCCCCAACCGGCCGGCACTGATCAAACCGGCCGACGAAGAGGGTCAGGTCATTCCCGGATACCTCTATCTGCTCATGCCGGTCCGCCTGCCGGGTTAGGTAGGCCGGAGTGGGTGTGCCACTGGCCGACGGAAGCCGGGCGCGCCTGGGAAACACAGCCTCCAAGCGCGGGACTAACGACACGAAGGGGAGTTCGATGGTTCAGCTGGGACTCGTCGGCCTCGGCAGGATGGGCTTCAACATGCGCGAGCGGCTGCGCGCCGCCGGGCACGAAGTCGTCGGCTACGACCGCAACGAAGCCGTCAGCGATTCGACTTCGCTCGCCGACATGGTGTCGAAGCTCGGTGCACCCCGCATCGTGTGGGTGATGGTTCCCGCGGGCGACCCGACGCGGCAGACGATCGCCGAGCTCGGCGATCTCCTGTCCGAGGGCGATCTGGTGATCGACGGCGGCAACTCCAAGTTCACCGACGACCGGCACAACGCTGACGGACTCGCGGCGAAGAAGATCGGCTACCTCGACTGCGGGGTGTCCGGCGGCGTCTGGGGCAAGGAGAACGGCTACGGCCTGATGGTCGGTGGCGCGGCCGAGGACGTCGAGCGGGCGATGCCGATCTTCGACGCGCTGCGTCCGGACGGGCCGCGCGAGGAAGGCTTCTCTCACGCGGGCGAGGTCGGTGCGGGTCACTACGCCAAGATGGTCCACAACGGCATCGAATACGGACTCATGCAGGCCTTCGCCGAAGGCTTCGAACTGCTCGAGGCCGCGAAGGTCGTCAAGGACGTGCCTGCTGTGATCAAGGGCTGGCAACGCGGGACCGTCGTCCGGTCCTGGCTGCTCGACCTGCTGGTCCGCGCGCTGGACGAAGATCCGGACCTCGACGATCTCGAAGGTTATGTGGAGGACTCCGGCGAAGGCCGGTGGACCCTGGAAGAGGCCATCAACAACGCCGTGCCGGCGCCGGTCATCTCGGCCGCGTTGTTCGCCCGGTTCTCGTCCCGGCAGAAGGACTCCGCCGCGATGCGTGCCGTCGCCGCGCTGCGCAACCAGTTCGGCGGGCATGCCGTCAAGAAGGTCGGCCAGTAGGTCTTGTACCTCCGTCATCTCCAGGTCACGGACTTCCGCTCATGGGAGCAGGCCGACCTGCCGCTGAGTCCCGGAGCGACGGTGCTGGTCGGTCCCAACGGGCAGGGCAAGACCAATCTGCTCGAGGCGATCGGCTATCTGGCGACCCTCGGCTCGCACCGCGTCGCCACCGACGCGCCGTTGGTCCGGCACGGGTGTGAGCGGGCGCTGGTGCGGGCGGCGGTGGTCAATGCCGATCGCGAACTGACCGTCGAGCTGGAGATCACGCCGGGCAAGGCGAACCGGGCGCGGGTCAACCGCGGCGCGATAGGCAGACCCCGGGACATTCTCGGGATCCTCCGTACGGTGTTGTTCTCACCGGAGGATCTGGCGCTGGTGCGCGGTGACCCTGGTGAACGCCGCGGATTTCTCGACGAGCTCCTGGTGCTCCGCGCACCCCGGTACGCGGCCGTGCGCTCCGACTACGAACGGGTACTGCGTCAACGCAACGCTCTGCTCAAGACCGCGGGCAAGAGAAAGGGACAGCGGGAGGATCCGTATGCGCTGTCCACGCTGGAAGTGTGGGACAACCACCTGGCCACCGCCGGCGCCGAGCTGCTCGCGGCCCGGCTGGATCTCGTCGCCGACCTCGCCCCGTTCACCTCGACCGCCTACGCCGAGCTGGCGCCGGACTCGCGACCGGCGAGAATCTCGTACCGATCGAGTCTCGGTGAGGCGCTGCCCGCCGGTTACGGCACGCCGGGCGGAGAACGAGCCGAAAAGGACAAGCTGACCGTTATCCTTACCGAAGCCTTGGCCGCGGCCAGGCAGGCTGAGCTCGAACGCGGGGTCAGCCTGGTCGGTCCGCACCGGGACGAGCTGGAACTGATTCTCGGCGAGGCCCCGGCGAAGGGCTATGCCAGCCACGGCGAGTCCTGGTCCTTCGCACTCGCGCTGCGGCTCGGTTCGTATGAGCTGTTGCGGGACGACGCCGGGGAACCGGTTCTCCTCCTCGACGACGTGTTCGCCGAACTGGACAAGCGGCGACGGTCCCGGCTCGCCGACGTCGCGTCGGCAGCCGAACAGGTACTGGTGACCGCCGCGGTGGACGAGGACGTGCCCGAAGAACTATCGGGAGTACGTTTCGCGGTCTCGAACGGGGAGGTCAAGCTTGCCTGAGGATCGGTCGGCAAGATCAAGTCAGGTACCACCCGTGACGGGGGCCACAGAAGTTACCCACCGATCTGGGGACAAACCTGTGGATAGTGTGGATAACACGGTGAACTCGTTATCGCCTCCTGTGATCAAGAGGCCGAACGGGGTATTCGACCAGTCACAGTCCGGGGATAACCCGACCGCGCCTGCCTCAGCGAATACTCAGCGTGAGCAGTCCGCTGGGCCGAACGAGAAGGGTGGCGGACGCGATCTCGCCCGGGCCGCCCTGGCCGCCGCCCGGGCCAAGGCGGAAAGCCGCGGCGCCGAGCCCGGAGTCCGCAAGCCGCGCAAGCCCAGTGAATTCGGGCAGAATCCCCGGCGGCGGCGGTGGTCGGGGCCCGGTTCCGATCCGCGTGACCCGCAACCGCTGGGCAGGCTGATGAGCCGCCTGTCCCGGGATCGCGGCTGGTCGGACCGGCTGACCAACGGCCGCGTCTTCGGCGAATGGGCCCGGCTGGTCGGCGACGAGGTCGCCGAACACGCGCAGCCGGTCGCTCTCAAGGACGGGGAGCTGACCGTCCAGGCCAGTTCGACGGCGTGGGCCACCCAGCTCCGGCTGCTCCAGGGGCAACTGCTGGCCAAGATCGCCGCCGGCGTCGGGCACGGAGTCGTCAAGAGGATGCGGATCCACGGGCCGGCGGCGCCGAGCTGGCGCAAGGGGGTCCGGCATGTTCCCGGGCGAGGGCCGCGGGACACCTACGGATAGTTTCCGCCTCCGGCAGGCGCCGCTCTTTCCGGTCTGCGTACGCCGCTGTGGGCACTCCTGTGCCGAGCGTAGATGAGAGCGCCGTAATGCCCCGGTATGGAGCGGATCTACCTCGCCACTTGTCCCGGTTCGAGATCGTGGCTCAGCGAGGAAACCAGAGGTGTCCTTGCCGTATGCCAGCGGAGGCGGCCAAGTAGAATGGTGGCGAGCGGGGATCTCTCGGGCGAGACTGAGGAGAAAGCAGGCCTGTGGCAGCCAAGCAGAACGACTACAACGCGTCCTCGATCACCGTACTCGAGGGGCTGGAAGCGGTCCGGAAGCGTCCGGGCATGTACATCGGCTCGACCGGTGAACGTGGCCTGCATCACCTGATCCAGGAGGTCGTGGACAACTCCGTCGACGAGGCCATGGCGGGCTACGCGACCCGGGTCGAGGTGACCCTGCTCGCCGACGGCGGCGTCCGGGTGGTGGACGACGGCCGGGGTATCCCGGTCGAGGAACACCCGGTCCACAAGAAGTCCACGCTGGAGATCGTGCACACCGTGCTGCACGCGGGCGGCAAGTTCGACAGTGAGAGTTACGCGGTGTCCGGCGGCCTGCACGGTGTCGGCGTGTCCGTGGTGAACGCGCTGTCCACCGCGCTCGATGTGGAAGTCCGCCGTGACGGCAAGATCTGGCGCCAGCGCTACGAGCATTCCGAGCCGGGTGAACTGGTCGATGCGGGCACCACCGAGGCGACCGGCACCAGCACCACGTTCTGGGCCGACCCGGAGATCTTCGAGACCACCACGTACAACGCGGAGACCGTGGCGCGCCGTCTGCAGGAGATGGCCTTCCTCAACAAGGGCCTGTCCATCGTGCTGCGCGACGAACGGGTCAGCGAAGAGGACGCCGAAACCGACGCGAGCGGTCAGCAGGCTCGCGTGAAGGAGCGTGTCTACCACTACCCGGGCGGCCTCGAGGACTTCGTCCGGCACATCAACGGCAGCAAGGAACCGATCCACCCGAGCGTGATCTCCTTCGACGCCAAGGGCGACGGCCTCGAGGTCGAGGTCGCGATGCAGTGGAACAGCTCCTACACACCTTCGGTGCACACCTTCGCCAACACGATCAACACGCACGAGGGCGGTACACACGAGGAAGGCTTCCGCGCCGCGCTGACCCGCGTGATCAACGTCTACGCCCGCGACAAGAAGCTGCTCAAGGAAAAGGACGAGAACCTTTCCGGCGAGGACGTGCGGGAGGGGCTCGCGGCGATCGTGTCGATCAAGCTCGCCGAGCCGCAGTTCGAAGGACAGACCAAGACCAAGCTGGGCAACAGCGAGGCGAAGTCGTTCGTGCAGACCAAGTCGAACGAGTGGCTTTCCGACTGGCTCGAACGCAACCCGGGCGAGGCCAAGACGATCATCAACAAGGCGGTGTCCAGCGCGCAGGCGCGGATGGCCGCGCGCCGTGCCCGCGATCTCGTCCGCCGCAAGGGCGCGCTCGACATCGGCGGACTGCCGGGCAAGCTCAAGGACTGCCAGTCCACCAACCCGGAGGAGTGCGAGCTCTACATCGTCGAGGGCGACTCGGCAGGTGGCTCGGCCAAGGAAGGTCGCGAGAGCCGGTTCCAGGCGATCCTGCCGATCCGGGGCAAGATCATCAACGTGGAGAAGGCCCGTATCGACCGGGTACTCAAGAACACCGAGGTCCAGTCGCTGATCACCGCGCTGGGCACCGGCATCCACGACGACTTCGACCTGTCGAAACTGCGCTACCACAAGATCGTGCTGATGGCCGACGCCGACGTTGACGGCCAGCACATCCGGACCCTGCTGCTGACGCTGCTGTTCCGGTTCATGCGGCCACTGGTCGAGCACGGCCACGTCTATCTCGCCCAGCCGCCGCTCTACAAGATCAAGTGGCCGCGGTCGGATCCCGATTACGCCTACTCCGACCGCGAGCGCGACGGGCTGATCGCCGCCGGCGTCGAGGCCGGACGGAAATTGCCCAAGGACGACGCGATCCAGCGGTACAAGGGTCTCGGCGAAATGAACGCCGAGGAACTGTGGGAGACCACCATGGACCCGGCCCGTCGCCTCCTGCTGCAGGTCACCCTCGACGACGCGGCCGCCGCGGACGAACTGTTCAGCGTGCTGATGGGCGAAGACGTCGAGGCTCGCCGCTCGTTCATCACCCGCAACGCCAAAGACGTCCGCTTCCTCGACGTCTAGTCAACAAAGCCACACCTCGTCGACTCCCTTGAAGGACCTATGACGGAAACCTTGCCGCCGGATCACGACCGCACGGAACCGGTCGACATCCAGCAGGAGATGCAGCGCTCCTACATCGAATACGCGATGAGCGTCATCGTGTCGCGGGCGCTGCCGGATGTACGTGACGGCCTCAAGCCGGTGCACCGTCGCGTCCTCTACTCGATGTACGACTCGGGCTTCCGGCCGGACCGTGGCTACAACAAGTGTTCCCGTGTCGTCGGCGACGTGATGGGCAACTATCACCCGCACGGTGACTCGGCGATCTACGACGCGCTCGTGCGGCTGGCCCAGCCGTGGGCGCTGCGGTATCCGCTGATCGACGGTCAGGGCAACTTCGGTTCCCCGGGCAACGACCCCGCCGCGGCCATGCGGTACACGGAGTCGCGGCTCGACCCGCTCGCCATGGAGATGCTGCGGGAAATCGACGAGGACACCGTCGACTTCTCCGACAACTACGACGGTCGCACGCAGGAACCCGACGTTCTGCCGAGCCGCATTCCGAACCTGCTGGTCAACGGCACTTCGGGGATCGCGGTGGGCATGGCCACCAACATTCCGCCGCACAACCTGCGGGAAGTCGCCGAAGGTGTCGTCTGGGCGTTGGACAACCCGGAGGCCGAAGACGACGAACTCCTGGCTGCGCTCATGCAGCGCATCAAGGGCCCCGACTTCCCGACCAAGGGTCTGATCCTGGGCACCTCGGGCATCGCGGAGGCCTACCGCACCGGGCGCGGATCGATCCGGATGCGCGCCGTGGTCGAGGTCGACGAGGATGTCCGGGGCCGGACCACCCTGATCGTCACCGAACTGCCCTACCAGGTGAACCCGGACAACCTGGTCGAGAACATCGCGACACTGGTGCGGGACGGCAAGCTCACCGGCATCAGCGACATCGCGGACGAGTCGAACAGCCGCCGCGGCATGCGCATCGTGATCACGCTCAAGCGGGACGCGGTCGCCAAGGTCGTCGTGAACAACCTCTACAAGCACACGCAGCTTCAGTACAACTTCGGCGTCAACATGCTGGCGCTGGTGGACGGAGTGCCGCGCACGTTGCGGCTCGACCAGATCGTCCGGCACTACGTCAAGCACCAGATCGAGGTCATCGTCCGGCGCACCCGCTACCGGTTGCGCAAGGCCGAGGAACGCGCCCACATCCTGCGTGGTCTGGTCAAGGCGCTGGACATGCTCGACGAGGTGATCGCGCTGATCCGGCGCTCGCCGAACGTCGAGGACGCGCGCACCGGACTGATGGAGCTGCTCGAGATCGACGAGGTCCAGGCCACCGCGATCCTGGACATGCAGTTGCGCCGGTTGTCCGCCCTCGAGCGCCAGAAGATCGTCGACGAACTGGCCGAGATCGAAGTCAAGATCGCGGACCTGAAGGACATCCTCGACAAGCCGGAGCGCCAGCGGCTGATCGTCAAGGAAGAGCTGACCGAGATCGTCGAGAAGTTCGGCGACGACCGCCGGACGCAGATCATCCCGTTCGACGGCGAGGTGTCGGTCGAGGATCTGATCGCGGTCGAGAACGTCGTCGTCACGATCACCCGGACCGGCTACGCCAAGCGGACCAAGACCGACCTGTACCGCTCGCAGAAGCGCGGTGGCAAGGGCGTGCAAGGCGCCCAGCTCAAGCAGGACGACATCGTGCAGCACTTCTTCGTGTGCTCGACGCACGACTGGATCCTGTTCTTCACCAACAAGGGGCGCGTGTACCGGGCCAAGGCCTACGACCTGCCGGAGGCCAACCGCAGTGCGCGCGGCCAGCACGTCGCGAACCTGCTGGCGTTCCAGCCGGACGAGTCCATCGCCCAGGTCATCGAGATCCCGAACTACGAAGTCGCGCCGTACCTGGTGCTCGCGACCAAGCGTGGCCTGGTCAAGAAGACCAAGCTGACCGACTTCGACTCGAACCGTTCGGGCGGTCTCATCGCGGTGAACCTGCGCGAGGGCGACGAGTTGGTCGGCGCGGTGCTCGCCGGGCCGGAGGACGACCTGTTGCTCGTTTCGGCCGACGGGCAGTCCATCCGTTTCCACGCCACCGACGAGGCACTGCGCCCGATGGGCCGGGCGACTTCGGGTGTGCTCGGCATGCGGTTCAACGACGGCGACGAACTGCTCGGGCTCAACGTGGTCAAGCCCGACAAGTTCCTGCTGGTGGCCACCGACGGTGGTTACGCCAAGCGGACGCCGATCGAGGACTATCCGGTCCAAGGCCGCGGCGGGAAGGGTGTGCTGACCATCCAGCACGACCAGCGGCGTGGCAGGCTGGTGGGGGCGCTCATCGTCGACGCGGACGACGAGCTCTACGCCATTACCTCCAGCGGCGGGGTCATCCGTACCGCCGCGGGGCAGGTGCGCAAGGCGGGTCGGCAGACGAAGGGCGTGCGGCTGATGAATCTGGGCGAGGGAACGACTCTTCTCGCCGTCGCACGCAACGCCGACGAGCCGTCAGGCGTCGGTAATGGCGAAGGCAACGGAGGAGACGACACCGGTGTGCCGGCCGAGCAAACCGATGACACCGAGTGACGGACGTTTCACGCGCACAGGTCGCGGTAAGGATTGAGTGGTGACATCACCCGAAAACCCAGAAGAGCCCACCGGCGACAAGGCGGCCCCGCCCTGGCAGCGGTTGGGCAAGGACGACGCCTCCCCGAATGGCAGCGCGGAGGCGGAGACCGTGTGGCTTCCCGGTGGCCAGCCCACGGAGAACGTGGTGCATGCCGAAGGCGACAACAGCGATAAGACCACCTTCGTCACATCGAGCGTTTCGCAGGGATTGTTCGGGAAACCGTTGGACCCGCCGCCCGCCAACCCAGGGCCGGCGGCACCCGGGGTGATGGGGGGGAACACCCGTGAGGCGCCCAGCGCGCTGCGCCGCCCCGGCCGGGGTCCGCGCCGCGCCAGCCTGCAGGTCAAGCGGTTCGACCCGTGGTCGGTGTTGAAGCTGTCCCTCGTCCTCGGTGTCGCGATGTTCTTCGTTTGGCTCGTCGCCGTCGGTGTCCTGTACACGGTTCTCGACGGCATGGGCGTGTGGGACAAACTGAACGGAACGTACTCCTCGCTCGTGTCGGGCGAGGGCAGTAGCGCCCCGGCCGATCCGCTGATCAGCGCCGGCCGCGTGTTCAGCATCGCCGCGATCCTGGGCGCCATCAACATCGTGCTGCTCTCGGCGCTGACGACGGTAAGTGCGTTCATTTACAACGTGTCCGCGGACCTCGCCGGTGGCCTGGAAGTCACCCTGTCGGAACGGGAGTAGAAGGCATCATGTAGTCTTCTTGCGTTCCCGGGGCCCATAGCTCAGGCGGTTAGAGCGCTTCGCTGATAACGAAGAGGTCGGAGGTTCAAGTCCTCCTGGGCCCACAGGGCGTAACAAGCCGGTTCGCGCAGGACGCGGACCGGCTTTTTGGTGTCCGGGTGACTAACCGGTCTGCCGTCCCGCACTGCTGCTCAGTCCGCTCCGTCCCACCCAGGACCGCCGGCATCGTCGTGTCCATCATTTTCATCGGGTGTGGCGTGTCACCCGCCGGGATGACGCCTTCCACGACCAGCAGCCGCGCGCCGGGTTCGCAGCGGCGATCGCTCGCAGGATGCGTCGGCTGTCCTCGTCGTAATCGGTGACTTCGACCTGGTCGCCGGAAGTCCGCAAAACCCCGAACGGGGCGAGTGAGCGGGTGAGTCGCCGCAGCGCGTCCGGGTGAGTGCCCGTTCGTATCGCCGAAATCAAACAAGATCGAACTTCGTCGAGACGATGGCACGTGCTGTGACCATTCTTGTATGCACAATCCGTAGTGCGATGTGCGGCACAAGATTTTCCGATGGAAGCGCAGAGTTGCGAAAACCGCAGACGTTCGGGCTTTTCCATCGCACCTCCTCGCCGTGGACCGGTTGCGACGGCTTGAGGGCCCGTCTGGCCCGACAGCGAAAGGGTTCGAATCCACCTGCGCCCCGTCCGATGCTCCGTTCCGGGTTCGGGTAATCGCGGCCTGGCTAGAATCTGCGCCATGCCGACGCCCTGGGTCACCGATCGGTTACGGATAATGCGGGACTGGTGGCGTGCTTACGACGCCGTGGTGTGGGATCGATGGCTTGCCGTCGTGTTCACCGGGTTGGCTGTCGTGCCGGTGTTGTCGAGCATGAGCCCGGAGTTCGGTGACCTGCCCCGGCGGCCGATGGACGTCTTCGGGGTTTTCCTCGTGTTGGCGCAGACGGCGCCACTGGCGGTGCGCAGCCGGTGGCCCGCCGCGTGCCTGGCGGTCGCCGGGGTGTCGACAGCGATCCACGAGGCGCTCGGCTATGCCCCGGAGTTCGGCAGTGTGTCGGTGTATATCGCGCTGTACTCGGTCGGCGCGCACCAGGAGCGGTTTCGGCGCGTCGTCGCGGTGGCGGCGTCGGCCGTGTTCATGGTGCTCACGACCGTCGTGCTCGCGCTCGGTTCACCCGATTCGTTGACCGATGACCTGATCTTCTACTTGCTCCTCGCCGCGTGCTGGACGGTCGGTGCCTTCGTGCGCCAGCGACGAGTGGAGGAGGCGGAACGGCGGCGGCTCGCCGCGGTCGCCGCGACGGCCACCGAACGGGCGCGTATCGCGCGGGAACTGCACGACGTGGTGACCCACCATGTCACCGCCATTGTCGTGCAGGCCGACGCCACACAGCTCTTCGTCGAGTCACCCGACCGGGTCACCACCACGCTCAGCACGATCTGTAAGACCGGCCGGCAGGCCCTGTCCGAGCTGCGGTATCTGCTCGATGTGCTGGAAGCGACCGGTGAGTCGGCCACACCGCGATCACCGGTCGAGGGGACTTTGCGGAACCTGGTGGAACAGATCCGGACGGGTGGACAGCCGGTGGATCTGGTCGAGGACGGTGATCAGTCCGCGCTCCCGGTCGCCGTCGGGCTGGCCGTGTATCGGGTCGTGCAGGAAGGCCTGACCAACGCCATGAAGTACGCCGCCGGGCAGCAGACCGTGGTCCGCGTCGCCCACCGGGATGGTCACGTCGAAGTCGAGGTGACCAACGACGCTTCTCCGGTACCGCTTTCCGTCGGTGCCCGAAAAGAACTGTCCGGCGGGCGAGGCCTGACCGGGTTGCGGGACCGGGTCGGGAAGCTGGGTGGTGAGCTGATGGCGGAGGAAGAGCCGGACGGCCGGTTCCGCCTGCGTGCGGTGATTCCCAGTGAGGGGCAACCTTGACCGTCCGTCTGTTGGTCTGTGAGGACGAGGAACTCGTCCGCGTCGGCTATGTCGCGGTCTTCGACTCGCAGCCGGACATGGAGGTCGTCGGTGAGGCCGCCGATGGCCCGGCCGCCGTCGAACTGGCGGCGCGCCTCGAACCGGATGTCGTCGTCATGGACATTCACATGCCGGGGCTGGACGGCATCGAGGCCACCCGGCGGATCGCCGGGCCAGGCGTCGTCGATCCGCCGAAGGTGCTCGTAGTGACCACCTTCAATGTCGACAAGTACGTCTACGAGGCACTGCGTGCGGGGGCCAGCGGCTTCCTGCTCAAGGACGCGCCGCTGGCCGAGTTGGTGAACGCGGTCCGCACGATCACACGAGGTGAGTCGCTGCTGTCACCCGCGGTGACCCGGACCCTCATCGGGCGCCACGCGGACCGCGTCCGTCCGACCTCCGCCGCGCGCGGCCAAGAGCAGTTCGACGTACTGGCCCCGCGGGAGCGCGAGGTGCTGCGCCTGATCGCGCGTGGCATGTCCAACGTCGAGATCGCCGACGAAATGGTGATCAGCTTCGAGACCGTGCGGACCTATGTGTCCCGCATTCTCGCGAAACTGGATCTGCGCGACCGGGTCCAGGCCGTCGTGTGGGCTTACCGCACCGGAATCGTCGGCACCGACGACTGAACCCCCGATGGCCGATGGTTCCACGTGGAACCGCCGAAGTCAGCGGAAAGTGCCGTGCGCGGCATGTTCGCGCCCTGCCGTCAGGCAGTGCGCAGGTCGGCGACCACACAGGCGATGTTGTCCGGTCCGCCCTCGGAGTTGGCGCGGTCGACGAGTTGCCGGACCGCGACCGCCGGGTCGGTGGCCGTGGTCATCACCTCACGCAGGGCTTGCGGCGGGACCGTGGTGTGAAGCCCGTCGGAACACAGCAGATAGCGGTCGCCCGCCTCCGCCTGGTGCAGGTCGAGATCGAATTCCGGGGCCGGATGGCCGGTGATCGCCCTGAGCAGGAGCGAACGCTGGGGGTGTGAAGTGGCTTCTTCGGGAGTCAGCTGTCCTTGTTCGATCATCGCCTGAACGTGCGTGTGGTCGTGGGTGATCTGGAACAACTCACCGTCGCGCAGCAGGTAGGCGCGCGAGTCGCCGACGTGTACCAACGCGAGTCGCGAGCCGGACCACAGCAGTGCCGTCAATGTCGTGCCCATGTCCTTGCCGGCGCCGGACATTTCGCGGACCGCCGTGCTCGCCCCGCGCGCGGCCTCTTCGAGGACATTGAGCAGGTCGCCGGCCGCTACCTCGGCGTCGGCCCGCTTCAGCGCGTCGATGGCGACGGCACTCGCGGGTCGTGCGTCCGATGCACACCCGAAGCCGTCCGCGACGGCGAACAGATGGGATCCGGCGTAGGCGGTGTCCTGGTTCGACGATCGGACCTGCCCTCGGTCGGACAGCACGGCGTACCGGACGGAGAGTGCGGACATGTCGACTTCCCTTCCTGACAGATAGTCGATGAGGAAGGCGGCGAGTTTGCCGCGGGCGCGTGTCTCCGCCTCGACCTGGCGCCAGTAGCCGGCCACCGAGCGGGCCGCCTCGTCGTCGTCGAGTTCGCAGATCACCTTGATGCGGGCCAGTGGCATGCCGAGCCGCCGCAACCACGCGACCAGGCGGGCGCGTTCCAGTTGCTCCGTCCGGTAGTAGCGATAACCGGAAACCGGATCGACGACCGCGGGGCGGACCAAGCCGAGTTCGTCGTACAGCCGCAAGGCTTTCGGCGACAGGCGTGACGCCCGGGCGAACGCACCGATGGTCAGCATCGTGCCCTCCTCATGCCGGGTGGCCCCGGCATGAGGCACTGTGCGGCTTGCCCCAAGGTAAAGGTCAACGGTTCCACGTGGAACGGCCAGAATCGGCGGGGAACCTGCCGCGCCGACCCTGGCCGTAGACCGTGGTTACCTCTCCCGCGCCGACCGGCTTCGTGGCGAGTCGCCCTTCACCCGTCAGTCACTGATCGCATACCCACCGGCATCGCGAATAATCGCGCTCCGGCGAAATCGCTCAGGATTCGGTGCAGTACCATCGGCAGAGTCAGGCCGAACCGTCGAGGAGGGGCTCAAGGTGAAGAAGCTGCTGGCGCTCGCAGTGGTCGCGGGTGGGGTGCTGTTCGTGATCAAGCGCAACAAGGACGCGAAGGCCGAAGCCGACCTGTGGCGCGAGGCCACCGCTCCGACTGAGAGGCCTTTCGGCAGCGTGTCGGCCAACGGCAGTGCTCCGGCGAAGGCCGCGGAGGCGGGCCGCAACAACTGAGACCTACGGGCGGCAACGCCCGTTCCGGGGCTGTAGCTCAATTGGTAGAGCACTGCCTTTGCAAGGCAGGGGTCAGGGGTTCGATTCCCCTCAGCTCCACCCGGATCTGTTCGGCGCTGATGCGTCTTCTCGGTGTCCTCTCGCTCTGTGGGAGCCGAGCCTTCACACCTCGAGGTGTGAGTTCCTCACCCTGGCGGGCGTTGGGCCCGCTCGTCGCGTGATCCGAGGTCCCCGGTCGATCGTGTGGTGCATTTCGGGTGGCGCGGTTTAAACGGGACGAGGTTGGGTATCCGAGGGCGGACAGTCCCCAGCGGATAGAGGTTATCCCCGAAGACCGATCTTTTCGATCTTCGGCCGGTTTTAACCGAAGGAGCTTGAAAAAGTGATCGTACTCGGTGTCATCCTGCTTATCGTCGGATTTTTGACCGGCATATCGATTATCTGGTCGATCGGAATCGCGCTCGTGATCATCGGAGCCATCCTGGCGGTGCTCGGCCGGGCCGGAACGAAGGTCGGCGGCCGCAGCCACTGGTACTGACCCGCACGTTTGCCGGAGCGCGGGACCGGGTAAGCCGGATCAAAGGCACACCACAACGGGAGGATGCATGAACGACAAAGCGGAAAACAAGGCCGAAGAAATCAAGGGAAAGGCCAAGGAAGCGGCCGGCGACGCCACCGATAACGAACAGTGGCAGGCCGAAGGCAAGGCCGACCAGGCAAAGGGTTCCCTGAAGCAGGCCGGCGAGAAAATCAAAGACTCGGTGAAGCACGTCACCGATTGAGTCGGCGAAGAGATCAGTTTCGGTCCGCCGCCCGTCGGTCGTGAAATCGAACTGATGCGAACGTGGCCCCAGGCCCGCCAATGGCGGGCCTGGGGCGTACGCGTGCCGCTCTGGAGTCTTCACCCGACCGCTTCGACGCTCGGCGGCTTGTACCCGAGCCTTCCGCGAGTCGCCGCGATCAGCACGACGGCGACCGCGGTCGAGGCGATGAGGAGGACGTGCGTCGTGTCGTGGTGGAAGTCGATCG
Source organism: Amycolatopsis pigmentata (assembly GCF_042684065.1). NCBI lineage: Bacteria > Bacillati > Actinomycetota > Actinomycetes > Pseudonocardiales > Pseudonocardiaceae > Amycolatopsis > Amycolatopsis pigmentata. The sequence continues at coordinate 838,667 of NZ_JBHUKR010000007.1, forward strand.
CCGGGAAGATCGCCACCCAGGCGACGGAGAAGAAGTTGTTCACACTGGTGTGCAACAGCATGGCCAGCGGCAGGCTTTCCCCGGTGCGGTTGAACACCCAGGTCATCACCACGCTGAAGGCCGTGGCGCTGGCGACGAACTCGATCACCATCACCCAGTTCACGTCAGGCCATCCCGCCCAATCGGTGAGAAACAGCGGCAGGTGCCAGGCGCCCCACAGCGGGCCGAGGATGAGCGTGCCGCGCAGCGGCCCGAACCGCGGCTGGAGATGAGGGAGCGCGAAGTCCCGCCAACCGGGTTCCTCGGCGAGGCCGGTGGTGAGCAACTGGAAAACCAGGGCGGGCAGATAGGCGGCGAACACCGAGGCCGGCGGCAGATGCATGGCGCCCGCCCCACCGCCGAACGGGATCGACGTAATGATGAGCACGGCGGGAACACTGACGAGCACGAGCACGTACCAGCCCCAGTGGACTCGCCACCGCAGCAGTCGTCCGGCCCACTGGCGCAGACCGGGCTTGCCCTCCGCGAGCGCGGTCACGAGGAAAGCGGACAGGATCGGGCCGAGATAGGCACCCGGCAGCACGCCGAACAACTGCGAACTTCCCGCCACGGTGGGGAACTTGAAGTGGAGAATGCCGAGGCCGTTCTCGCAGAGCACGTAAGGTGCCCACGCGAGCCAGCTGAGGCCGAACGCGAGCGCGAAGAAGCTGGTCATCCGGTGGCGGCTGACGAAGTTCGGCCGCTCGACGGTCCGGGACACGACGCTTGCCTGCTGAGTCACGGGTCTTTCCTTTCTTCAGTGGTTTTCGTTGGTATGGCTGGTCATTCGCCGATGCTCAGCGCGTCGATCGGTGTCGGGCGCATGGCGGAGCGAGTGGGAAAAGCGATGGAACCCCAGCCGAGGACGATCGCGACGACCACGACTCCCAGGTAGGCCAGCGGGGGAACGGTCGGCAGCGCGGTACCGGTCAGGCTGACGCTGATACCGATCAGCGGCGGCAACGCGGCCAGTGAGCCGAGGACGACCGAAGCCACGACGACGATCCCCGCTTCGCCGCGCATCATCGACCGCACCTGCCGGGGTTTCGCGCCGACGAGCCGCAGCAACGCGAATTCACGAACCCGGGCCGCGGTGGCCAGGACCAGGATGTTCACCACCGCGATCGCGATGAAGCCCAGCACCACCAGATTGATCAGCAGGTTGACGTTCGACTCTCCGGCCAGCGCGGTGTCCCGCCCCGCGGTGTAGGTGGTCCGGTCGGCGATCCGCACTTCGGGATGCGTGGCCAGCGCGGCGTGGAGCGCGCCGACGTCGGCTCCGGAAACCAGGATCTCGTCGTCCAGCCTGCTGGTGGTGTGTGCGACGACGACATCGTTGGGCAGCGTCACGTCGCCGAAACCGAGACCGGCGCGGTAGATCGCGACCACTCGCGCGGTGTGCGCGGTCCCGTCGCCGAGATACATGGCGAGGGTCTCACCGACGTGGACGCCGAAGGTGTCGGCGGCGAGCCGGCTCACCGCGACCGTGTCACCGGACAGACCGTTCAGGTCGCCGTCGACGACGCCGAGGTCCAGGACTTTGCCGAGCCCGTCGGTGGTGATGCCCTGTGCCGGGTACGACTCGGTCGTCGGATCACCCAGTTCATCGTGGGTGACCAGGACGTTCGTGCGCGCCACCGGAGTCGCCGTCACGCCGGGCAGGCGCCGGAGCGTGTCCGCGACCCCCGGAGCGATGCCGCCCTGTGCGGCGAGGACGTGATCGGCGAGCACACCGGTCTCGGCCTGCCGCTGCGCCGCTGCCGTGGTCGTGGTGACCGAGAAGATCTGCACCGAGGCCAGTGCGACCCCCATGATCAGTGGCGTCGCGGCGGTCGCGAGCCTTCGCGAGTTGGCGAAGGTGTTGGCCCGCGCGAGGAATCCCGAGACCGTGCGGCCCAGCCCCGCCCGGCCGAGCAGCCCGGCCGTTCCGGTGAGCAGCCGCGGCCCGAGCAGTGCCACCGCGATCACCAGTATCAGTGCCGAGCCCGCCGCGCCCCCCAGCGCGGCGGTGCCGCCGGCCAGGATCGGGAGCACCAGTCCGCCTGCCAGTCCGAGCGGAATCAGCAGCCAGCCGGTGATCATCCGGACGCGACCCAGCTGCCGTGGCTCCACGGCGGCTTCGCCCAGCGCGGCGACCGGGCTGATCCGGGCGGCCCGCCGCCCCGCGATCAAGCCCGCGAGTGCGGCGGTGAGCACGCATCCGGCTACCGCGGCGAGCGGCGGCAGCGGTCCGATCGCGAACCGGAAGTCGTTCGGCAGCACGCCGAAATGGACCAGCCCGGCGCGCAGCAACAGGCTCACGCCGATGCCCGGAAGGGCACCCAGGATCGCCGCGACCAGCGCCACCAGCGTGGCCTCGGCGGTGATCAGCCGGTAGATCTGCCGCGGGGTGGCCGCGATCGCCCGCAACAGGGCGAACTCCCGCCGCCGCTGCTGGATCGTGAGGCCGAGAGTGCTGGCCACCACCGCCAGGACGATCATGAGCATGGCGCCGCCGAACGACGAGGCCATCAAGAGCAGGAACGACCGCGCCGCACCGGCATCGACGAACTCCGCCTCGGCCCGGTCCTGTCCGACCGACGTGACGACACCCGGCAGCGCGTCGTTGATCCGCTTCGCGAGTTCGTCGGCGGTGACGCCGCCGTCGGCGAGGACCGCGATGGCGTCGACCTGACCGGGCCGCCCGGAGAGCTGCCTGGCCTGTGCGTCGGTGAGGAAAGCGGTACCCGCTCCGTCGGTTGTGGCGGTTGTCCCGACCACCTGGTATCGGCCGGCCACAGCGCCGGTCTCGATGTCGACGACATCACCAGTGTGCACGCCGAGTCCGCGGTCGAGCGCCACTTCACCCGGCACCCGGGGTGGCCGGCCGTCGGCGAGCGCGACCGGGCCGAGTTGTGCGGAGGACCAGCCGTGCACGACCAGCGGCCGGGTCGTTTCCGGAGTGCGCAGCCCGGAATTCACGCTGACGTCGCCGACCGCGGCGTGGACGCCGGGCACCTGTGCGACCTGGCCGACCCGGGCTTCCGGCAGAGGAACACGTTCGGAGAACCGCGTGTCCAGATCGTGCGGCCCCGACGGGGACTGCGCGGCGGTGACCACGACCGGTGCCGAGGCATAGCGCTGAGGGGGAACCCCGGCGCGCAGCCCGGAATCGAGCAGGACCCCGCAGGCGGTGATCAGGGCGGATCCGAAGAACACCGCGATGAACGCGGCGACGAATCCTGCCCGGCGTCCCCGGATGGTTTGCCAGGCAAGGGAAAACATCGATCCCATGACTCATCGCTCCCCGAGCTGCGCCATGCGCTCCGCGATCCGCTCCGGCGCGGAGCGCGGCAGCTGGTCGACGATGCGACCGTCGGCGAGGAACAGCACCGAGTCGGCGTAGGAAGCGGCGAACGGATCGTGTGTCACCATCAACGACGTCTGCCCCCACAGATCCACCGCGTGCCGCAGCGCGTCCAGAACCTGCCGGGCGGTGCGGCTGTCGAGCGCGCCGGTCGGTTCGTCGAGGAACATCACGTCGGGCCGGGTGACCAGCGCCCTGGCGATCGCGACCCGCTGCCGTTGCCCACCCGAAAGCGCACTGGGGCGCCGGTTCATCGGCACGTGCAGGTCGATCGACCGCACCACTTCCGCGAGGAACCTGGGGTCGGACGGCCGCTGCGCCAACCGCAGCGGCAGCACGATGTTCTGTTCCACGGTCAGCGAATCGAGCAGGTTGTACGCCTGGAAAACGAAGCCGATCCGTTCCCGGCGCAATTCGGTGAGCTTGGTTTCGGACAGGCCGGTCAGGTCCGTTTCCCCGAGTATCACCCGCCCCGAAGTCGGCCGGTCCAGACCAGCGGCGCAGTGCAGGAAGGTGCTCTTCCCGGAGCCCGAAGGTCCCATGACCGCGGTGAAAGTGCCGCGACGCAATTCGACCGACACACCGTCGAGCGCGTGGACCGCGGTGGCACCCTCGCCATAGGTCTTGCGGACGGAATCCATGCGTACCGCGCAGGTGAGCGCATCCGCCACTGTTTTCATCGCGTTTCCTTTCCCCATTCGATGTCCTCGACGCTATGGGGGAAAACCACGCGGAACAGCGGCTCTGAGTACCGGATCGGGGGTGTAGCCCGCTACACCCCCGGGGTGATGCCCGGTAGAGTCCGCCACAGCCGCACAGGCGCACGAACCGCCGGGGAATCGATGAGAAAAGCGATCAAACGCAGTGCCGACGCGACCGCGCTGCTGGTAGGCGGTCTGCAGACGGCCTCGCCTGCTGTGCTCGGAACCGCTCTGGTGCCGTTGCTGTTGCTCGCCTTGCCACTGCTGCCCGAAGCCGTCGAACCGTTGCGTCTGCTCGCCGACGCCGAACGCGCGCGTGTCGGCCGGAAGCTGGGCCGTCCGATCCAAAGGCCTTACCACCGGCGGGAAGGCGGGTACTGGAAGCGCTCGCGGACAGTGTTGCGCGACCCGGCGACGTGGCGGGACCTCGCCTGGTTGATCAGCCATGGCGTGATCGGTGTGATCGTCGGGCTGGTCGCGGTGGGTTTGTGGCCCGCGGTGATCTCCAGCCTGACCACGCCGCTGTACTGGTGGGCCTTCCCGCGCGGCACGTTCAGCGCGGTCGCGGTGCGGGTCGACACCTGGCCGGAGGCGCTGACCCTTCCGTTCGCGCAGGCGGCGCTCTACGCGGCCATGGTGTGGTGGCTGGTTCCGCTGGCGGCGCGCGGCCAGTTGCGGCTCGCCGAAACGCTGCTCCGGCCGACGGAACACACGCTGCTGACCGAGCAGATCGAACGGCTCACCGAGACCCGGACCGAGGCACTGGAATCGCACGGTGCCGAGTTGCGCCGGATCGAACGCGACCTGCACGACGGTGTGCAGGCACAGCTCGTGTCGGTCGCGGTGCGGCTGGGGCTGGCCGAGCGCGCGCTGGGTCTGGAGCCTGAGATGGCGCGATCCCTGTTGCGGGAAGCACGCGCCAGCATCGAAGACTCGCTCGGCAATCTCCGTGGCGTCATCCGCGGTATCTACCCGCCGATCCTGGCCGACCGGGGGCTCGGTGGCGCGATACGCGCGTTGGCGAGTGGCCAGCGGATCCCGGTCTCCGTGTCGATCCCGGACCAGCTGCCCCGGCCGCCGGCCCCGGTGGAAGCGGCCGCGTACTTCGTCATCGCGGAGTCGCTGACGAACGTGACCAAGCACAGCACCGCCGAGCATGCGGAGGTCAGCGTCGAAAGCGACGCGGGACGACTGCGCATCGTGGTACGCGACGACGGGCAGGGTGGCGCCGACCAAGCGGGCGGAAGCGGTCTGGTCGGGATCCAGCGCCGGGTGGCGGCCCTGGACGGCAGCGCCCGTATCGAGAGTCCGGTCAACGAAGGAACCACGATCGAGGTGCTGTTGCCGTGCGGATAGTGATCGGTGAGGACAACGCCTTGCTGCGGGAAGGAATCTCGCTGCTGGTCAAGACCGCCGGGCACGAGGTCGTGGGGATCGCGGCCAGCGGTCCGGAGATCGTGCCCACCCTGCTCCGGCACCGGCCGGACATCGCGGTGCTCGACGTGCGGATGCCGCCGGACTTCCGGGACGAGGGCCTCCGCGCCGCCATCGAAGCCCGCAAGCAGTTGCCCGGCCTGGCGGTCCTGGTGCTGTCGCAGTACGTCGAGCAGACCTACGCCAGCGAACTGCTCGCCACCGGCGCGAACGGAACCGGTTACCTGCTCAAGGACCGGATCGGCCGGGTCGAGGAGTTTCTGGACGCGCTGAACCGGGTCGCCTCCGGCGGAACGGCGCTGGACCCCGAGGTGGTGTCGCAGCTGATGAACCGCCACGATCCGCTGAATGCCCTCACCCCACGAGAACGCGAGGTGCTGCACCTGATGGCCCAGGGGCACGACAACCTGGCCATCGCACGGCAGCTCGTGGTCACCGAGCGGGCCATCACCAAGCACATCGGCAACATCTTCCGGAAGCTGGACCTTCCGCCGTCCGACAGCGGTCACCGCCGGGTGCTCGCCGTGCTGGCCTACGTCAACTCGTGACCCGGCCGCGCCCGTGACCAGGCGTGGAGCCGGCGCCGGGGTACGGTAGACCTCGAACGCGGCGCACTACGGGGAGGTTTCGTGCATCGGGCCTTCACCTTGGAGACGGCGACGAACATCGCGCCGGGAAGCGGGAACGATCACTTCCGGCGAGTCGCCAAGGCCCCGCGATGAGCCGCCGGCAACGCGCGACGGGACCGGTGCCGGGGCAGTACCCGGTCCGGTTCGGCACCGCCGAACTGCTCGCGGACGCCGACTGGCCGGGTGGGTGGCTGCTCACCGTCGGTGGCGTCGCACAGTCCTATGTGGACCTCGAAGATCCGACCCACCTGGAGTTCGAGTACATCCAGCGCATCGGTGACGTCATCGAATGCCTGGAACCGGGACCGCTGGACGTGCTGCACCTCGGCGGCGCGGGATGCACGCTCGCGCGGTACATCGCCGCCACCCGGCCGGGTTCGCGGCAACTGGTCTTCGACGCGGACGCGGAGCTGATCGACCTGGTGCGGGAACAACTCGACCTCCGGAGCGTGCCGAACCTGAAGGTCCGCATCTCGGACGGCCGGGAGGGCGTGGCCACCCGCCGCGACGACTCGGCCGATCTCCTGGTGGCGGATGTGTTCTCCAGTGGCAGCATGCCCAGTGACATCGCGACCGTCGAGTTCACCGCCGACGCGGCGCGGGTGCTGCGGGAAACGGGAACCTACCTGCTGAACGTCGCCGACGGACCGGGGCTGGCCTTCGCGCGCCGAGTCGCCGCCACGGTCGGTCAGGTCTTCCCGCACGTGATCATGCTCGCCGAACCGGGGGTCCTGCGCGGCCGCCGGTTCGGCAATCTGGTGCTCGCCGCGTCCGCCCGTGAACTGCCGGTGGAGGCGCTCACCGCACGGGTCGCGTCGGCGGCCTTTCCGGCCCGGTGCCTCGCCGGAAAGACGCTCCGGGGTTTTTCCGGCAGCGCGAGGCCTCTGACCGACGAGACGCGCGTCAAGCCGCCGGTTCCGCCGTGGCACGCATTCGGCGCTTGAGCACCGAAAGCGCGCCACGAAGCGACGGTGCCTAGGTCGCCTGCGCGATCAGGAGATCCACGGCGGGGTCATTGCGGGTGGTCTGGGGAACGATCTGGGAATCGTCGGGATAGAACCCGGGATTGGAGCCCGTCGGGTACATCTCGAAGGCGAAACTGAGGATCTTGTGCTTGCCCCAGGCCCAGTCGTCGATGTCGCCGTCGGTGATGTAGAGACCGCTCGACTGCTCGGGGGTGTAGCCGTTGGTCGCGGCCATCGACTTGCCGATGCTCTGGAATCGCTGGGCCTGCGCCTGGGTCATGTCGGGACCGGTGGGGCTGGTCGTGTAGCCGAGCGGCCAGAGCACCAGTTCGGAATAGGTGTGGAAGTCGATGTGCGCCTTGATCTGGTGCGCGTCGACGAAATCGGCGAGTGCCTTGGTTTCGGGCTCGGAGAAGGCCGACGGGCCACGGTAGTCCTCGGCGCTCGGGTTCGAGCTGGAACCGTTGCAGCAGCCCCATTCGTAGTCCCAGTTGCGGTTCGGGTCGGTGCCGATCGCGCTGCTCCCGGGCACCGGCTTGCGCGTCTTTCGCCAGTTGTGGAAACGGCCGCCGGAGATGTCGTACTCGGAGCCGTCCGGATTCACGTTCGGGACCACGTAGATCGTGTGCGTGTCCACCATTGACTTGATCTTCGAATCGGTGCCGTAGCCGTCGGTGAAACGCTGCACGATGTGCAGGCACATTTCCGTGGTGAGGTGTTCCCGGGCGTGCTGGTTGCAGGTGAAGAGCACCTCGGGTTTTCCGCTGCCCGAAGAAATCGTGAGCAGGTTGAGGTCGCGCCCCTGATAGGACTTGCCGATACTGGACAACCGGGCGAGGTCGGGATGATTGGCCACGGTCTTCTGCAGTTCGGCGGTCACTTCGGCATAGGTGTGGTAACCCTCGTAACCGGCGGGGAAATCGGCGGTGGCGGCGTCGGCGGCGGGCGCGGTGCCGGCCAGCAGAGCGACCCCGGCCATAATGGCCAGCGCGCCGTGGAGCGTTCGTCTCGGGAACATTCCGCCTCCGTTCGATCACGGTGGGTAGTTCCCTCAGATTGGCGGAGCCTTGATCACCGCCACAACCTTCTTTGGTCGGGAAACCGCGCGTTCCGCCGGACGAGACAGCGCTTTCCGCGAACACGCGCTTCCCCGGCAAAGGTTCAGGCCTCTGCCGGAAACTTGATGCTTCCTTTGCCCCGCCCTCGGCAGACTCGGCGCCCGGTAAGAGGTCCATACCGACGAGCCGGGGCGGGCGGACGTGGAAAGGTGATCTTCACCTCGGCGTTGAACCGAGTCGCTGCGATGGCGAATCTTCCTTGTACTACGCTGAGCGCCACCCACGGCCGGGGAGGACCAGCACTCGGGCGGAGTGCCAAGGGCCGTGGGAAATCCCGTGTACCTCGAAACAAAGAAGGACAAGATCGTGGCTGACACCCTCAAGGAAATCCTGCTCGACTCCAGCAGGCGTCCGGCCGTCGTGACCGATCTGGAGAATCTGGTCGACCAGGAGGTCTCGGACAAGAGCGGCGTGTCGGGTGCGGTGATCAAGACTGGTTTCGCGGCCGTCAAGAAGATCAAGCCGGGCATCATCGGTGCCGCCGTCGACGGCCTGCTGGACGAGTTCACCGGCACCCTCGAGCCGTTCTACGCCGACTTCAAGGCCAAGGGCGGCGGGGACTTCGGCGCCTACCTGTCCGGCCGTGGCGACGAGGCGGCCGACGCGCTGCTGACCGTCACCGACGCTCGTGCCGAGAAGAGCAGCCGCGACGCCATCAAGAAGGTGTACGCCAAGCTGCGTCCGAACGGGAAGAAGAACGTCGAGGAGGCGCTGCCCCGGCTGGGCCAGCTGATCGACAAGCACGCCGCGACCGCCTGATCGCGAACCGGCACAACGGCCAAGGCCGCCGCGGGGGAGTTCCTCGCGGCGGCCTTGCTCGTCTCTAGCTGTGTTTCTCGAAGCCTCCGGCGCCCGCGCGCCCGCCTCACCCGAAGCGGAAACGCGGACTTCGGCAGGCGGTCTAGCTCTTCTTCTGGGCGGCCGGCTTGGCCGCCTGCTGGCCGTTGGCCTGGGGCTCGGCCGGCGACGGCGTGGCACGCGGCGGCTCGGTGGCCACCGGCGGCTGCGGCTTCGGGCGCAACGCGTACGCCGCACCCGCCGCGAGGACACCGGCACCGAGTAGCCACGGCCACCGACGGCTCTTCCGCTCACCCTTGGCGGCGACCTTCACCTCCGACACGGCGAGCTTGAAGTCCTTCCGGGCCTGCTTGAAGTCGCGCTTGCCCTGGCGCTTGCTCTCGCCCGCCGCCTTGGCGGCCAGCACGGCCGCCTTCCGGGCCCTGCGGCCGGGCTTCCGCATCTCGGCGAGCCTCGCGGCCGCCTCCGCACGGGCCTGCTTGCTCGCGCGAGCCAGCTCCTTGCGGGTTTGCCCGGACTTCTTCGCCAGGTCCTTGCGTGCCTTGCGCCCCCGCTTCACCGCCTCCTTGCGAGCTTCCTCGGTGCTCTCGGCGAGCAACTGCTCGGCTGCCTGCGCCGCCCTGGCTGCCACCCCGGCGCCCGCCTTGCCGGCCTCCGCGGCTTGTTTGCGCAGGCCCTGCAAGCCGGTCTTGACCGACTCACCAACCGAGTCCGCGGCTCGGGTCATGGCCTTCACCTCGTCAATCGTTGTTTTCGGGTTCTTCTCCCCGACACCATCCTGCCCGTTCCCGTCGGATCGCGCTGCGGATGGCACGATAAACCGCGTGACGCAGAGCAATGAATCCCTCGTCGGATCGAAAGTGGAAGCCACGCTGCACACCAATCGTGGCCCGATCCGGCTGACCCTCTTCCCAGATCAGGCGCCCAAGACGGTGGCGAACTTCGTCGGCCTGGCCGACGGCTCGAAGGCCTACTCGCGGCCGAACGCCAAGGGTGGCAACGCGGGGCCCTTCTACGACGGCTCCATCTTCCATCGGGTGATCTCCGGCTTCATGATCCAGGGCGGTGACCCGCTGGGCACCGGCCGCGGTGGCCCCGGCTACGAGTTCGGTGACGAGTTCCACCCCGAGCTGCAGTTCAACCGCCCCTACCTGCTGGCCATGGCCAACGCCGGGCCCGGCACGAACGGCTCGCAGTTCTTCATCACCGTCGGCCCCCAGCCCCACCTGAACTTCAAGCACACCATCTTCGGTGAGGTGGCCGACCAGGAATCGCGGAACGTGGTGGACGCGATCGCCAACACCGCCACCGGTGTCGCGGACCGCCCGATCGAGGACGTCGTCGTCGAAAGGGTCGAAATCAGCCGCAGCAGCTGACGGGCTGTGCGGTCCGTTACCAATCCGACGGCGGCCACGGGCAGGTCGGCCGCCTGCTTTGGCCGGATTGGTAACTTGGGAGGCATCGTGAACGAGCCTCCCCCCGAACAGGTGCCCTCGGCCGCCTGCTGGTGGCATCCCAGCAGGCCGACCGGGCTGAGCTGCGTGCGCTGCGGCCGCGCGGCCTGCCCGGACTGCCTGCGCGAGGCCCCGGTGGGATACCAGTGCGTCGACTGCGCGCACGAAACCCGCCGGCCGCGGCGGCGGAGCGAGGCCGGCACCACGCAGGTGGCCCCCCGCCCGGTGATCACGTCGGTGCTCATCGCGCTCAACGTGCTGGTGTACGGCTTCACCACGCTGCAGGCGCGAAACCCGGTGGACAACGACCGGGCCGCGCTCTTCGGTGACTGGGTGCTGTGGCCGAGGGCCATCGCGGGCGCCGACGAGTGGTGGCGCCTGGTGACCTCGGGGTTCCTGCACTACGGGCCGATCCACCTCGGGGTCAACATGATCTCGTTGTGGATCCTCGGCCGGGACATGGAGGCCCTGTTCGGCAAGCTCCGGTTCAGCGTGATCTACCTGGTGTCGCTGCTCGGCGGCGCGGTGTCGGTCTACCTGATGGACGATTCGAACCGGGGCACCGCCGGGGCCTCCGGCGCGATCTACGGCCTGCTCGGCGGACTGCTGGTCGTGGTGCTTCGGCTGCGGCTGAACCCCATGCCCGCGATCGTGACGATCGCGCTGAACCTGGTCATCACGCTGTCCATTCCGAACATCTCGCTGCTGGGCCATCTCGGCGGCCTGGTCGCCGGCGCGCTGGTGACCGCGGCGATCATCTACGCACCGTCCGGCCATCGGAAGGCCTGGCAGGTGGTCTCTGTCGCGGTTCTGGTCCTGGCGCTGGCCGCACTGGTCTGGTCCCGCGACGCGGACCTGGCCGGGGTCGTCTGCGACCACAAGGCCGGCCAGTTGCTGTGCAGCGCCCCGTCAGGGACGTAAGGCGGTCAGCACGTCCAGGACGTCGCGGGGATCGGTGCCGAGTTCCAGGCGGCTGAAGATGAACAGCTGGTCGCCGTTTTCGATTTCGAGGGTCTCGGCGTCGCGGCCGAGCCGGCGAGTGGTGCGCAGCCGGGTTCGGGTCTCCGTCCAGGAGAGGTGGACCCGGCCGTGCAGGCTCCGGACGTGGAGGCCCTGGTCGTCCGCCGCCAGCCTGGGCCTGACCAGGCTGCCGTGAGCCGAGGCGGCGGCGAGCAGGAGCGCGGCGAGGCCGAAGAGCACCCGGCCCCGGGAATCGGAAGAGAAGAACAGCGCGGCGAGCGCGAGCGCGGCGGCGGACCAGCCCAGCGTGATCAGGGCAGGTGAAGGCGCCCAGTGCGGCGAGGATCGCGAGTTATCCACAGGGGTTATCCACAATGGGGATGAGTCACACCCATGTAATTCGGTGTCAATCCGCTGTTCGGAGTATCCCTAGCGCCAGCGCATCGTCATGAGCAGACCGGAGATCATCAGCGCGAACCCGATCGCGAAGTTCCAGTTGCCCAGATCCGAGATGAAGCCGATCTTGTCCTGCGCGATGTAGTTCACCACGAGCCAGATCAACCCGAGAAGCATAAGGCCGAACATGACCGTCTTGTAGATCGGGTGGGACGGACCCGCGGCGCGCACCTTGACCGGCGTACGCCGATCGGCCGGCGGGGTGTACGCCGTCTTCTTGCGAACCTTGGACTTGGGCATCGGAATCCTCGACTACTCGGCTAGCTCATCGGGGGCACGCGGAGCGCACCCACCTCTATCTGCACACGTTAACGTAAGTGAGTTCAGGAGAGGAGTGCGCGTGGCGATCGGAGAGCAACCGCCCGCACCACCATCACCCGGTATCGCCACCAAGGTCGTGCGCGCCCTGGGGGAACTGCTGATCACGGCCGGTCTCGTGGTCCTGCTGTTCGTCGTCTACGAGTTGTACGTGACGGACCTGTTCTCCGGGCGCAAGCAGGTGGCCGCGGCTCAGTCCCTGGACGAGGAGTGGGCAGGCGCGCGACCGCGGCTGGGGCCCGTCGGCGACAAGGCCTTCGCCAAGCTCTACATCCCGGCGCTGGGCACCGACTACCACTACACCGTCCAGGAAGGCGTCGACGCCGCCGCGCTGGAAGTCGGGCCCGGGCATTATCCGGGCACCGCCCTCCCGGGTGAACCGGGCAACTTCGCGGTCGCCGGGCACCGGGTCGGCCGGGGCGCGCCCTTCGACGGCCTGGACAACCTCCGGTCGTGTGACGCGATCGTGGTCGAGACACAGTCCGACTTCTTCGTGTACCGGGTGCTTCCGCACGCCGACGAGGTCGCCGGCTGGGCGACGGGCAAGGGCAGGCAACCGCGCTGTTCCCACGTCGCCACCCTCAGGACGCCTGCCTCCGACGGCGGGCCCTACGGACAGACTTCCGGGCGTGAGATCGTCAGCCCGTCACAGGGGGACGTGGTGGCGCCGGTTCCGCACCGGCCGGCGGATGTGCTGCCGAAATCCGGGCAGGTCGCGTTGCTCACCCTCACCACCTGTCATCCGCGGTTTTCCGACCGGCAGCGGTTGATCGTGCATGCCGTGCTGACCAATCAGTTCACGAAAACGCCCGGCACCGGCTACGAACAACTACTCAAAGCGATCGGGGAGGAGGGGTGATGTATCGCTGGATCTGGCGGCACCTGCCCGGACCGCTCGCCGCGAAACTGGTGCTCGCGACCGTTCTGGTGCTCGGCCTGGTCGCGCTGCTGATGTTCGTCGTGTTTCCGTGGGCCGAACCGCGGCTTCCGTTCGACCAGGTCTCGGTGAACTGACCTCGGACAAGCGTTGAGGAATTCGTGTCGCAGGGCACCGGTACGATATGCGCATGCGTGTCCTGGTCGTCGACAACTACGACAGCTTTGTCTACAACCTTGTGCAATATCTCGCCCAGTTGGGTGCGGACTGCACGGTGTGGCGCAATGATGTCGTGGATCTCGAGCGGATTCCCGAGTTCGACGGGGTACTCGTCTCGCCCGGCCCGGGCACGCCGGAGCGGGCCGGTCAGAGTGTCGAGGTGGTCCGCCGTTGCGCCGACACGCACACGCCGATGCTCGGGGTGTGCCTGGGGCATCAGGCGATCGGTGTCGCCTGGGGTGCCACCGTCGACCGCGCTCCCGAACTGCTGCACGGCAAGACCAGCCAGGTGCGGCACGACGGCACCGGCGTGCTGGCCGGGTTGCCCGATCCGTTCACCGCCACGCGCTATCACTCGCTGACCGTCCTGCCCGACACGATCCCGCCCGATTTCGAGGTCACCGCACGCACCGAGTCCGGCGTGGTGATGGGCATGCGCCACCGCGCGCTGCCGGTGGAAGGGGTGCAGTTCCATCCCGAGTCGGTGCTGACCCAGGGCGGTCACCGCATGCTGGCGAACTGGATGGCGGGCGCCGGGCATCCGGTCGACAAGTCCATTGTGGACACGTTGGAACGTGAGGTCGCGACGCTGCAGAAGGCCGCCGCGGCCTGATGCTCCGGCTGCGGGACGTCGGCAAGCGCTATGGGCGGGGCGCTGCCGTGCTGACCGGGGTGACCCTGGAGATCGCGCCCCGGCAGATGATCGGCGTGGTCGGGACCAATGGTTCCGGGAAGTCGACCCTGATGCGCCTGGTCGCCGGGCTTTCCCGGCCCACCACGGGAACGGTCGAGGGAATCCCGTCGGTGGGCTATGTGCCGGACCGGTTTCCCGGCGGCACCAGGATGAGCGCGCTGAGCTATCTGCGCCACCTCGGCCGGATCGGCAAAGTGTCCGATGTGGACAAGAAGGCGACGGAACTGCTGGAGCGGCTGGCACTGGAAGGCGGCCCCCGCGCACCCCTGCGCGAGCTGTCCAAGGGAAACGCGCAGAAGGTCGGGATCGCCCAGGCGTTGCTCGGCGAACCCGAACTGCTGGTGCTCGACGAACCGTGGTCCGGCCTCGATCCCGCCGCGCACACCGTGCTGGCGGAACTCCTGGCGGAGGCGAAGGAGCGCGGTGCGGGCGTGATCTTCACCGAGCACCGGGACGATCTCGCGCGTGCGCACACGAGCGAGGTTTTCGAACTCTCCGGCGGAACACTGCACGAGGCGAGCGCCGAGCCGAGCGCCCGGATCGTCCTCCGCAACCCGGGTGGCCGCCTGGTCACCTCGAACGTTCCGTTGGGTCGTTCCGACGAGGTGCTGTTGAAGGCACTGCAGCGAGGTTGGTCGGTAGTCCGAGTGAACACCCCGGCGGCGAAATGATCCGATACCAAATGGCGCTGCTGGCTCATTCGCAGCGCTACCTGCTGCCCGGCCTCGCCTATCTGGCGTTCCTGGGCCTGCTCTACAACGGCGACGACCCGACCAGCCCGGCGCTGCCGGAGTTCGCGGTCAGCGCGGGCGCGATGATGGTGCTCGCGTGCTGGCTGACCATCACCCTGGTGGAAGCCGAGGATCCGGTGCAGGGCCTGATCACCCGGGTGCACGCCCGTCGACTGTCCATTTTGGTCGGTGGGGTGGTGGTCACCGTGCTCGCCTGTTGTGCCGTGCTGGCCCTGGCCTCGCTGATCTGGTCGATGATCACCCATGGCGGCGATCCGTTCGGTGAGCTCGCCTTCGGTGCGATGGCGCACATCGGTTGTGCCGGTGCCGGTATCGCGATCGGCCTGCCGTGCTCGCGGCTGTTGCTGCCACGGGCCGGCTACACGACCGTCGCCGCGCCCGTCGCCTTGCTGCTGGTGCTGCTCGTGCACTGGATCCCGTTCGTCAATCCGATGCTGCGAGCGCTTTCCTCGAACGACCCGGCGGCCGCGCCGCTGCTGTTCGGCCTCACCACCTCGTTCGTCGCGCTCGCGGGCAGTTCGGCCACCGTCATCGTCGGACTCAGGCGCCAGGACTGACAGCGCCGTTCGGTTACCGATCCGACTACAGCCACGGCGGAATGGGTGTCTACAAGCACATCGGCTGAGGACCGATCCGCCTACTTTCGGCCGGATCGGTAAGAAACGGGGGGTGGAAAGGATTTCCTTCCACCCCCCGTTTCGTGTTCGGGTCAGTTGCCGCCGAAACCGCCCCCGCCGCCGATGGGCGGAAAGCCCTTGGTGGACGAGGGCGCGCTACTGGTGCTGCTGGTGTTCATGATGTCGCCGATGATCAGTGTGATCGTCTGATTCTTGGTGATCTGCGTGTTCGCCGCCGGCAAGCTGCTCTGCACCAGGTTGTTCTGCCTCGGGTCGGTGACCCTGGTGGTCTGGGTGTTGACCGTGCCGTCCCATCCCGCGGCCTTCAACGCGGCCAGCGCGTCGCTCTGGGACATTCCGACGACCATGGGCATGGTGATCGTCTGCTGTGACCCGTCGGACACGGTCAGGGTGACGGTGCCGCCCTGGGGGAGGGTGGCACCGTTGGGCACCTGCTTGATCACCTGGCCTTCGGGTGCGGACGACGGCTGGTTCAGCACGGTGACCTTGAACCCGGCCGAGATCAACGCGGGCTTCGCCACGTTGACCTGCTGGCCGGTGTAGTCGGTCACCGGAACCAGGTTCTTGGTGTTGTACACCGTGATCTGGACCGTGCCACCCTGGTCGAGTTGGGTGTTCGCGGGCGGGTTCGAGCTCTTTACCTTTCCGAACTGGTTGACGTCGTCCGTGTCGGCGTGCTGGACCACCGGGTTCAGGTTCAGTTTGACGTTCTTGAGCGCGGTCGCCGCGTCGTCCTGGGTCATGCCGGTCAGATCCGGCACGGCGACCTTGTTCGGCGGGCCGCCGACGAACAGCGTGACCTTCGAGCCCTCCGTGGCAGTCGTGCCCGCCGGTGGGTCGGTGCGGAGGACTCGCCCCACATCGTCGGGGTTGCTGCAGGTCGGCTGGCCATCGAAGGTGCCGATACACGCGACGACCTGCCGGACCGGGGTGAACTTGGCCGTCCGCAACTGACTTTCGGCTTCCGCGACCAGTACGCCCTGCAGTCTCGGCACCTGCGCGGTGGCCTGCTTCGTGCCGAAGGCATTGGCGAGCCATAGCACGAAGGCCACCAGGCCGACCCCGAGTACCGACAACAGGACCGCCGTCCACACCTTCTTCTGGCGGCTCTTTCGCCTGGCGTCTTCGTCTTCGTACGGCGAGCCGTAGTCTTCGTAGTCCGCGGCGTGCCCGGGGGGACCGCCGCCGCTCATCACGTGGGTGCGCTCGTCGGCCGTCATCACCATCGGCGCGGAGGGGCGCTGCCCGGACAGCACGCGCACCATGTCGGTCCGCATCTCCGCGGCCGACTGGTAGCGGTTGGCCGGGCCCTTTGCCAAAGCCTTCAACACGATCGCGTCGACCACCGGGGACACTTCGGGGTTCACCGACGACGGCGGTTTCGGATCCTCCCGGACATGCTGGTAGGCCACCGCGACCGGGGAGTCGCCGGTGAACGGCGGTTCTCCGGTGACCAGTTCGTAAAGGACGCACCCAGCGGCGTAGACGTCACTGCGCGCGTCGACGCCCTCACCACGCGCCTGCTCCGGCGAAAGGTACTGAGCGGTACCGATCACCGCGGCGGTCTGGGTCATCGACGCCTGGCCGTCGTGCATGGCACGGGCGATGCCGAAGTCCATCACCTTGACCGCGCCCTGGTTCGTGATCATCACGTTCGCCGGCTTGACGTCCCGGTGCACGATCCCGTGCCGGTGCGAGAAGTCGAGCGCCGCGCAGACGTCGGCCATGACCTCCATCGCACGCTTGTCCGACAGCGGACCTTCGGTCTTGACGATGTCACGCAGCGTCCGGCCGTTGACGTACTCCATCACGATGTAGGGCAGCGGTCCGTACTCGGTGTTCGCCTCGCCGGTGTCGTACACCGAGACGATCGCCGGGTGGTTCAGCGCGGCCGCGTTCTGCGCTTCGCGGCGGAAGCGCTCCAGGAACTGGGGGTCGCGGGCCAGGTCCGCGCGAAGGATCTTCACCGCTACGTCACGGCCTAGACGGACATCGGTGCCGTGGTGGACCTCGGACATGCCGCCGTAGCCAAGCGTGTCGCCCAGTTCATAGCGGTTGGAGAGCAGTCGGGGTGTGCTCATCGGAGAAAGCCGTTCCGTTCCGTCCAAGGTTTCATGCCTGATAAGTCTTCTGTCGGGTTGCCGGAGATGCGCAGGGCACCGGTGGTGACGCTGTTCGCGCCGACTCGCGCGGGTCCTACGTTATCTGTCCGGTTCAGGAGTTTCGGCACCAGCAGGACGGCCGTCACGATGAGACCGACCACGATGACGGCGAGCACGACCCACACCGCCGTCAGGTTGCGCCTGCGGGGCAGGACCGGCAGCGGCATGACCCCGCTCGGATGTCCCATGTGGCCTCCGCTGACCGGCGCCATCCCCGGATGTGAACCCGGCCCGATCGGGGCCAGTGGAGCCGGCATCGGGGCCGGGGCGTAGGCCTGCCTCAGACCGGACGGGGTGGGCAGGGGATGGCCGGCCCGCACCGCCGCGGCCGCGGCCGCGAACTCACCCCCGTCGTGGTACCGCTGCCGGGGATCCTTGACCAGTGTCGCGTCGATCAGGGCGCGAATCCCGGGTGGGACGTCCGGAGGCAATGGCGGTGGTATTTCACGGATGTGCATCATAGCGACGGTGACCGCGTTCTCCGAGCGGAACGGCCGGTATCCCGCCAGGCACTCGTAACCGCAGACCGCGAGGGAGTAGACGTCGCTGGTGGGTTCGGCGTCGTGACCGAGCGCCTGCTCGGGCGCGATGTAGTGGGCGGTGCCCATGACCATCCCGGAGCGGGTCACCGGAGCCGCGTCGGCGGCCTTCGCGATGCCGAAGTCGGTGATCTTGACCCGGCCGTTCGCGGTCACCAGGATGTTGCCCGGCTTGATGTCACGATGCACCAGACCGCGCTCGTGCGCGGCCTGCAGCGCGTTGCCCGCCTGCTCCAGGATGTCCAAGGTGGCTTCGGCGTTGAGCCGGCCCTGCCGGGCCAGGATTCCCGCCAATGGTTCACCTTCGACGAGTTCCATCACGAGGTAGGCGATGGCGAGCTCGTCGCCTTTGTCCTGCGTCCCGGCGGTGGTCTCGCCATAGTCATGCACGGCGGCGATACCGGGATGGTTCAGCGACGCGGTCGTCCGCGCCTCGGTACGGAATCGGTGCAGGAACTCAGCGTCCCCGGACAACTCCGCCTTGAGCATCTTTACCGCCACGGTGCGATCCAGCCGGGTGTCGCTGGCCTGCCAGACCTCGCCCATCCCTCCGACGGCGATCCGGTGGACCAGCCGGTAGCGCCCGGCCAGGAGCTGCCCCGTGGACGGCATGGGTTAGCCACCCCCGAGCTGCGCGTTGATCGCGGCCCGCCCGATCTCCGCCGCCACGCTGCCACCGGTCGCCGCCAGGCCCCGGTTTCCGCCGGACTCGACGATCACCGCGACCGCGATCTCCGGATTGTCGGCCGGTGCGAAGCCGGTGTACCAGGCGTGCGGCGGGGTGTTCTTCGGGTCGGTGCCATGCTCGGCGGTGCCCGTCTTGGAAGCGATCTTGATGTTCGCCTTCTTGCCGCCGCCCGCGGTGTTGGCTTCCGACGCCTCCATCATCTGCTTGAGGATCTCCGCGTTCGCCGCGGACAGCGCCGGCGTTCCGGTGAGTTCCTGCGGGGTGAAGGTCTCCAGATCCGACAGGTCCGGCGCGAGCAGCTTCTTGACGAGCTGGGGCTTCATCGCCATGCCACCGTTGGCCACCGTGGCCGAGAGCAGGCAGTCCTGGAGCGGGGTGAGGCGCACGTCGCGCTGCCCGATCCCGGTCTGGTACAGCGCGGCCGTCGACTCGAGTTTGCCCAGGCTGGACGGCGTCACGCTCAGCGGAATGCTCAGATCGGTCATGCCGATGCCGAAGTTGGCGGCGGTGGCTCGCAGTTTGTCCGCGCCGAGTTGCCCGGCGAAGGTCGCGAACGGGACGTTGCACGAATGCGCGAGCGCTTCGGCGAACGTGTTCCCCTGACAGGGCGCACCGGCGTAGTTCTCCAGCGTCGTGTTCGTTCCCGGCAGGGTCACGTTCGGCGCGGAGCTCACCGGGGCGTTCGGCGAGGTTCCGTTTTCCAGCTCCGCCGCGGCGACCACCAGCTTCAACGTCGATCCCGCCGGGTAGGTCTCGGAGATCGCGCGGTCCAGCATCGGGTTCTTGGGATCGTCGGTGTACTGGGTCCACGCCTTCTGCTGTGCCTCGTCGTCGTGCGTGGCAAGCCGGTTCGGGTCGTACGACGGCGTCGACACCAGACCGAGGATTTCGCCCGTCTTCGGGTTCATCGCGACCGCGGCGCCGGTGTAGTTCCGTTGCGTCATCATCTGGTAGAGCGCGGTCTGCACGGCCGGGTTGATGGTGAGCTGGACGTTGCCACCACGGGGATCCCGCCCGGTCACCATGTCCGACAACCGCCGCACGAACAGGCGCGGGTCAGAGCCGTTGAGGATGTCGTCCTCGGCGCGCTCGAGACCGCCCGAGCCGTAGCGCCTCGAGTAGTAACCGGTGACCGTCGCGTAGAGCGGCCCGTCGAGGTAGCGGCGCTGGAACTTCAACTTGTCGTCGGTGGCCTGGACACCCGCCAGCACCTGGCCGTCGGCCTGCGACACGATGCTGCCGCGCTCGCGGGAGTACTCGTCGAGCAGCACCCGCCGGTTGCGGGAATCGGTGCGGTAGCTGTCGGCCTTGACCACCTGGATGTAGGTGATGTTCGCCAGGAGCAGCATCACCATGACGATCATGGTGATACCGATGCGCCGCATGGGCTTGTTCACAACTCACTCCCCGTGGGATTCCCCCCGTCGGCCGGCGGCCGCGACACCATGACCGTGTTCGCCTCGGCCAGCGGCGCCTGCGCCACCGCGATGGGGCGTGCTTTCGGTGCCGGTCGGCGCGCCGCGTCGGAAATCCGCAGCAGCAACGCGACCAGGATGTAGTTGGCCAGCAGCGACGAGCCACCGTAGGAAATGAACGGCGTGGTGATACCGGTCATCGGGATGAGCTTGGTCACCCCGCCCACGATCACGAAAACCTGCATCACGACCGCGAAGGCCAGGCCGGAGCCGAGCAGTTTGCCGAACGTGTCCCGCACGGCCAGCGCGCTGCGCATGCCACGGGTCGCCAGAAGCAGGTACACCAGCAGGAGGGCGGCCAAGCCGATGAAACCGAGTTCTTCGCCGAGGCCCGCTGTGATGAAGTCGGAATTGGCCTCGGGCACGATCTCCGGCCGCCCCGCGCCGAGCCCGGTGCCGCCGACCCCCCCGGTGCCCAGACCGAACAGGCCCTGCGCGACCTGGTATCCGCCGCCCGGGTCGTCATAGGTCTTGAGGGGGTCCATCCAGTTCGCGACCCGCTGTTGGACGTGCCCGAACAGGTTGTAGGCGATGACGCAGCCGACGGCGAAGAACGACAAGCCGACCCCGACCCAGATGCCGCGCTCGGTCGCGACATAGACCATCACCAGCACGATGCCGAACAACAGCAACGACTGGCCGAGGTCCTTCTCGAACATCAGGATCAGCAACGCCACGAGCGCGGCGATGACGATCGGCCCCAGGTCCCGGCCGCGCGGCAGTTCCACGCCGAGGACCTTCTTGCCCGCCACCATGAACAGGTCGCGCTTGGTCACCAGGAACGACGCGAAGAAGACCAGCAACAGGATCTTCGCGAACTCACCGGGCTGGATGGAGATCCCGGGCAACTTGATCCACACCTTCGCGCCGTTCGCCTCGGACAGCGAGGCGGGCAGCACCGCGGGCGTCGCGAGCGCGATCACCCCGAGCAGTCCGCAGATGTAGCCGTAGCGGGTCAGGCTGCGATGGTCCTTCACCCAGATCAGCACGGCCAGGAACAGCACCAGCGCGAACGTGGTGAACAGGACCTGTTTCGGCGCCACCGCGGAATAGTTGTCGCCGGACTGCACCGCGTCCGCGGCGGAAGCCAGGTCGATCCGGTAGATCATGACCAGGCCCAGCCCGTTGAGCAGCGCCACACACGGCAGGATCAGCGGATCCGCGTAGGGCGCCCACTTCCGGACGGCCAGGTGCGCGATGGCGAACAACGCGAGGTACGCCAGCCCGTACCACAGGATCGACCAGGACAGCTCCTGCTCCTGGTTGGCCTGGACGAGTACGAAGGCACAGGTGACGATGAAGGCCGCGAACCCCAGCATCGCGAGCTCCGTGCCGCGCCGGGTCGGTAGCTCGCGTTGCGGGTTGCTCTGGTAGACGGCACTCGCCTGCTCGGCCGGTGGGGGTTGGGTCATCCGCCACCGCCACCCGGCAAGATCGACGACGGGCAGTCCCTCCCCGCTTGGTCGGTGGCCGGTGCCGAACTCGATGCGGGGGGCGGTGCCGCGTTCGAAGCGGGAGGTTGGCCCGACGGCGGCGGTGGAGGCGGCGTGGACGAGGACGGCGGCGCGGAGGACACCGGCTGTCCGGGCATCGGCGGCGGGCAGTCCCGGACGGTCTTGGTGCGCAGGAAGCCGTTGATGTAGTCCCGCGCCGCCTGCAAACTGTCCTTCTTCACCCCACTGCGAACGGCGGTCTGCGCGTCCTGCTGCAACTGGGTCACGAGCAGCTTGTCGCACAGGGAGCTGCCGGCCGCGCAGGATCCTTCGGTCTGCTGATGCAGCTGGATGCCGAGCACGCTGCCGGGCACGCCACGGAAGATGGCCACCTCGGAGCCGGCGCCTTCACCGACGTAGTACTGGCTCAGCACGAAGTAGCGGGTCGCGACACCACCCGCGGCCAACAGGACCAGAACCAGGAAGATGCCCACGACCCAGCGCCATCGCTTGCGGCGCTTGGCTTTCGGGTCGTCCTCGGGGCCGGTGAACTGCTGCTTCGGCTGAGGCGGCGGGGCGGTCAGCGCGCGGGCGCGGGCGGCGGGCGAATCGCCCTGGTGGTTGTAGTCGTCGCTGCCGTCACCGGCGGCGCCACCCACGATCGGCGCGTCTTCGCCGTAGTCCACGTCGACCACGTCGGCCACGATCACCGTGACGTTGTCCGTACCACCGCCCTTGAGGGCGAGTTCGATCATGCGGTCGGCGCATCGCTGCGGATCCGGGATCTGGATGGCTTCGGCCAGCGTCTCGTCGCTGACCATGCCGGAAAGCCCGTCGGAACACAGCAGATAACGATCGCCGGCGCGGGCCTCCCGCACCACGAAGGTGGGCTCGACCTCATGACCGGTGAGTGCCTTGAGCAACAGGGACCGCTGCGGATGGGTGGCCGCCTGGTCCGCGGTGATCCGGCCCTGTTCGAGGAGTTCGTTGACGAAACTGTCGTCCCGGGTGATCTGTGCGAACTGCCCGTTCCGGTAGAGATAGGCGCGCGAATCGCCGACGTGCACCAGGCCCATGCGAGAGCCCGAGAACAGCATCGCGGTCAGCGTCGTGCCCATGCCGTCGAGATCGGGATCGTTCGCCACCAGCTCGGAGATCGCCGCGTTGCCGCCACCCACCGCCTCTCTCAGCTGGTAGAGCAGATCGTCGCCAGGCTCGTCGTCGTCGAGCGGGGCGAGGGAGGCGATGACGACTTTGCTCGCGACTTCACCCGCGGCATGGCCACCCATGCCGTCGGCGAGCGCGAGGAGACGGGGGCCCGCGTAGACGGAGTCCTGGTTGCTGGAGCGCACCAGGCCACGGTCACTGCGGGCCGCGTAGCGAAGGACGAGTGTCATGGGCGAAGCTCGATCACCGTCTTACCGATCCGGATGGGGACACCGAGTGGAACTCGGAGGGGTGCAGTGACCTTAGCCCGGTCCAGATAGGTGCCGTTGGTCGAACCCAGATCTTCCACGTACCAATCCGCTCCGCGTAGGGACAGCCGGGCGTGCCGGGTGGAAGCGTAGTCGTCGTCGAGCACCAGGGTCGAGTCGTCCGCCCTGCCTATGGTGATCGGCCGTCCGTCGAGCGTGATCCTGGTCCCCGCCAGCGCGCCGTGAGTCACGATCATCTGCCGGGGCGCCTTGCTCGACCCCCGTGGACGCTGCTCCTTGTTCCGCCGCAGGCCCGGAATCGCCACCTTCAGCCCGGAGGCCGCGTACAGATCCGACCGCACCACTCGCAGGGCGGCCAGCACAAAGAGCCAGAGCAGGACCAAGAAGC
Source organism: Amycolatopsis pigmentata (assembly GCF_042684065.1). Classification (NCBI taxonomy): domain Bacteria; kingdom Bacillati; phylum Actinomycetota; class Actinomycetes; order Pseudonocardiales; family Pseudonocardiaceae; genus Amycolatopsis; species Amycolatopsis pigmentata. Next base: position 862,186 of record NZ_JBHUKR010000007.1, read on the forward strand.
CCACTCTGGTGAGTTGAACGACCAGCTCTGGCACCTGTTGCGTCAGCTCCCGTGCTCGTCGCGGATCCGCGGGCGACCACGCTCTGGCGTCCAGGGCGCGCTTCGCGGGTTTCCCCGGCGGACGCGCACGCTTGCCGACGAGCGTCCCACGATGGCCGGGCCGCCCCGCGTGCGCTTACCGGCCGCCGGACTGGCCCGCACGTGGTCACCGCCTTCCGCGTTACCGCCCGCGACGCGGGACTGCGCCGCGGGACCCCCGAGGGTAATTCTGCGGGACACGCGAATCGGTGCTTGCAGCGGCTCACACAACGAGTGTGCTCGCCCGCGTGTCAGCCCTGGGTACGGAATACCAGGGAGGAATGCCCGACCCGGATGACGTCGCCGTCCGCGAGCTGCCAGGTCTGCACCGGGGTGCCGTTGACCGTGGTCCCGTTGGTCGACCCGATGTCGGCCAGCGTCGCGCTCTGGCCGTCCCAGGTGATCTCCAGATGCCGCCGGGAGACGCCCGTGTCCGGCAGCCGGAAGTCCGCGTCCTGACCGCGGCCGACCACGTTGCTGCCCTGCTTGAGCGAGTAGCTGCGGTTCGATCCGTCGTCCAGTTGCAGGGTGGCCGCGACCTGACGGTTGCCGCCTTGCACCGCGGGCGGCGCGTAGCCCTGCTGCGCGTACGGGTCCGGTGCGCCCTGGGGCGGGTAACCGCCGCCCTGCGGGGGCGGTCCGCCATAACCCGGCTGTCCGCCGTAGCCGCCGCCCTGGCCGTAGCCCTGGTCGTAACCCGGCTGTCCGCCGTAGCCGCCCTGGTCATACCCGGGCTGTCCGCCGCCTTGGCCGTAGCCCTGGTCGTACCCGGGCTGGCCGCCATAGCCACCACCCTGGTCGTAGCCAGGCTGGTGACCGCCTTGGCCGTAGCCCTGGTCATAGCCCGGCTGTCCGCCGCCTTGGCCGTAGCCCTGGTCGTACCCGGGCTGGCCGCCATAGCCACCACCCTGGTCGTAACCTGGTTGGCCGCCATAGCCACCGCCCTGGTCGTACCCGGGTTGTCCCTGCTGTCCGTAGCCGTACTGACCGCCATGCTGCTGGCCGTACGGGTCACCCTGGTCGTATTGGCCGTAGCCGGGGGGCTGGCTCATTGCTGGGTCTCCTGCGTTGCTGGGTCGTGCTGGCCGTCCTGGACCCGCGACGCCACGCGCGCTGACGTCCGGATCGACGGATGAACGGGTCTTGAATTGTCCAGTATGCAGCGCCTCGTTGCGCTCGAGCGAGACTACGACGTCACCATAGGTCTCCCAGCCGTGCTCGGCGAGGTGCTGTGCCACGGCTTCCCCGAGAACCGTGGTGACACGTCGTTCGTCGCCCGCCAACCGGTTGTGATCCTCAGACCCCAACGACACGATGTAGTGGTTCGGGGCGAGCAGCCTCCCGCCGGCCAGCTCACGAACGTTGTCCTCGCTCTCACGCTCCAGGGCGAGGGCCACCTCCTGGGTGACGACCTTGCCGCCGAACATGCGCGCGAAGGTATTGCCGACGAGGCTCTCCAGGCGTCGATCGAATCGTTCAACGCGGCCCACCGGGTCTCGTAGCCTCCTTCGCGGGTGTGCTTTCGACCCCGATCCTATCGGCAACTCGGGGCCCCGACACCGGCCCCGGTAAAACGGCTCCGACCGGCCTGCTACGCTTTCGGAGCTGTCGCGGTTACTCGGGCGAGTGGCGGAATGGCAGACGCGCACGGTTCAGGTCCGTGTGTCCGAAAGGACGTGAGGGTTCAACTCCCTCCTCGCCCACCCTCATTTCGTAGGCGAACCCTGCTCGCGGAGAGCGCTCGCCGGGCTCAATTCGTCAGTTGTTCTGGGGGTGCAACCCCCAGACCCCGCCCGGGGGGAACCCCCCGGACCCCCCGCTGTGGTTGCGTTGGGTGGGTTGGTTGGTTGGTTTCTGAAATTTCCTTGTCAGTTGTGGGCCTTCGCCCCCCACCCTAGCTGTGGTTGGGGTGGGGGGTTAGTCGTCGCTCTCGGGGAAGGCGTCGTGGGGGGGTCAGAATGTGATGTTGCCGTGGATGTCGCGGGTCTGTACCACGTTGCCGAGCACGGTCCCGGAGATCTCGTTGATCACGCCGCCGGTTTCCGCGTGCTGGGCCCAGCCGGTGCGCAGCGCCTCACCGAAGGCCGGGTCGGACACCTCCGCCACGGCGAGCCGCTCCGCCAGCGCCTCGATGGGTTCGGCGTTCCGGGGATCGGCTTCGGCGGCTTCGAGCGCCTTCAGCGCCTTGGGGTCCTTGCTGAACTTCTTCTTCACCAGGTCGTACAGACCGGTCGCGGCCTTCGTGGCGAGCGCGGTGGCGATGGAGATCAAAATCGGTTCCGGCACCATCCCACGGTAGTCGCTTCCCGCGCCCGCCCGATTGGCCCGATCCGGTCAAAAGCGGGGTCAGCCGGCCGGAGTCCACTCCGCGTTGGCGCCGCACAGCACGACGCACGGCAGTTCACCGGGAACCCGCCCGGCGAGGAACGCGGCGAACGACACCGCGCCCGCCGGCTCCACGGCGAGGCGGAACTCCTCCCACAACCGGTCGCGAGCCGACGTGATTTCGGACTCGCTCACCAGCACGGAGCGAACGGGGTGGGAGGACAACACGGCGAACGGCTTCTCGCCGGCCCGGGTCGCGCCCAGCGCCGACGAAGCCACTGAATTCACCTCGGCGTCGACCGGCCGCCCGGCGGCGAACGCCGCGTGCACACACGCGCACCGCTCGGGCTCGACGGTCACGGTCAGCCTGCCGTGGCCACCCAGCGCGATCCCCGCCGCCAGTCCGCCACCGCCCGCGGCGACCGCGATCGTGTCCACCTCGGGGGCGTCGCGCACGATTTCGGCGCCGACGGTGCCTTGTCCGGCGATCACCACCGGATCGTCGTAGGCCTCGACATAACGGGCGCCGGGCTTGCCCGCCGCTTCTCGTGCGGCGGCGGCCGCCTCGGCGTAGGTGGCACCGGCATGGACCAGTCGCGCGTTGGCCGCTTCGATCCGCCGCGCCTTGTCCGGTGGCACCGTGGACGGCACGAAGACCGTCGCGGGCAGGCCCAGGATCGCCGCCGCGGTGGCGAAACCGATGCCGTGGTTACCACCGGAAGCGGTGATCACGTGCTCCGGCCGGGGCCCGGCCAGCAGCGCGTTGAGCGCCCCACGCAGTTTGAACGAGCCCGTCCGCTGGAGATGCTCGAGCTTGAGCACCAACGGCCTGCCGTCCACCTCCGCGCGCAGCACGGGGGTGTGCCGCACGTAGGCGCGGATGCGGTTCTCGGCGGCGGTGACGTCGGTGGGAAGAGTGGTGGTCATGGTTACCACTGTGCGCACGCGAGCCGTTGGCCGCCAACACTTTCCGCTGGACGACCCGTGCCCGCCCGTGGCCGGAATCCGGGACCCGGCTCCGGCGTCCCCCGCCGCCGGGCTCTCCTCAGTTGACGCCGACCAGGTCGACCACGAAGACCAGCGTTTCCCCGGGCTTGATCACGTTCCCCGCTCCGCGATCGCCGTAGGCGAGGTGCGGCGGGATCACGAGCTTGCGCCGTCCGCCGACCCGCATTCCGGCCACGCCCTGGTCCCAGCCCGGGATCACGTGCCCTTGGCCGAGCGGGAAGCGCAACGGCTGACCACGGTTCCACGAGGCGTCGAACTCCTCGCCGGTCGAGTGCGAAACACCGACGTAGTGCACGGACACCTGATCGCCCGCCGTGGCTTCCTGGCCTTCGCCGACACTGATGTCGGTGACCTCGAGTTCGGACGGCGGCCGACCTTCCGGACGGTCGACCTCGGGCCGTTGCGGTGCCATGTGTTCCTCCTCATGTGCAGGTCGATGCACCGTACCGAGCACACGGCACTTCCGCGAACCGGCTCGCGGGGTGCGTGCCGGGTGGTGACGGGAAGACAGGAGGGCGAGGTTGCCACCGGGGCGGTGTCCGCCCCCAGAATGACCACGAGCCCTCGAACGAAGGAGAAGCGATGGACCGGACTCCCCGGACGCGTGCTGTCACCGCGGGCCGCCCCTCCGCCGCCGGCCAGCCGATGAACACGCCGATCGTCCCGGCCAGTTCCTTCGTCGCAGGGGGAGCGCACACCTACGCGCGCGAGGACGGCACACCCACCTGGGAAGCGCTCGAAACCGCCATCGGTGAACTCGAGGGCGGGCAGGCGACCGCCTTCGCGTCGGGTCTCGCGGCGGTCGCCGCCGTGCTCGATCTGTGCGAGGCCGGGGCCGAAGTCGTCGTGCCGACCTTCAGCTATGTGGGCACACGGGAACAACTCGGCCATGCCGCGCGCATGGGCCGCCTGAAGGTGCGGCAGATCGCGCCCGATGACACCACGGCGTGGGCGCAGGCGAGCCGGGAAGCCGACCTGTTGTGGATCGAGTCACCGACCAACCCGACCCTCGACCTGATCGACATCGCGCCGCTGACCGGACGGCGTGCCCGGGTGGTGGTGGACAACACCTTCGCGACACCGCTCGGAGCCACCCCGCTGGCCGCCGGCGCGGACATCGTGGTGCACAGCGCCACGAAAATGATCGGTGGCCACAGCGACCTTCTCCTCGGGCTCACAGTGACCGCCGACGAGACATTGGCGCGGGAACTGCGCTCCGCGCGGACGCGCACCGGCGCCACCCCGGGTGTGCTGGAAGCGTGGCTCGCCCTGCGTGGCCTGCGCACGTTGCCGGTCCGGCTGGCCGAGCAGTCGCGGACCGCGGCGCTGCTCGCCGAACGCCTCGCCGCCCAGCCCGCGGTGACCCGGGTACGCCAGGCCGGGACCATGATCGCGTTCGAGTTGCCGGACGCCGAGGCGGCGGACCGGTTGTGCGAACGGCTCGACCTGGTCGTGCACGCGACCAGTCTCGGTGGCGTGGAGAGCAATGTCGAACGCCGGGCGACGTGGCCGGGTGACGCGCACGTGCCGGCCGGTCTCGTCCGCTTCAGCGTGGGCCTGGAGGACCCCGAAGATCTGTGGCGGGACCTCGTTCAGGCGCTCGGCTGAACGACGCTGCGGGTGAACTGGAGGCGCTCGGGGTCGAGGTGCCAACTCACGACGCGCCGCGGGTGGATGCGGATGATCTCGTCACTGAAGAACCGGGGATCCCCGTAGGGCGGTGGCTTCCGGCCCGTCAGCAACTCGGCATGGCCCCGGATCTCGACCCCCCGGCCCCAGCCGGGTTTGACCTCGCCGGGCCGGTCCGGGGTCATGTCGTCGACCACGAACGACACCGCCGGGTTCTGCTGGATGTTGCGCCATTTCAGGCTCTTGCTCAACCGGGGTCCGCCGATGTCGATGGTGCCGTCGTCGTTGAGGGTGAAGCCCAGCGGCCGGACCTGAGGCGCGTTGTCGGGGCCGACGGTGCCGAGGCGGCCGAGCCGCTGGCTCCGCAGGTAGTCGGCCTCTCTGTCCGTGAAGATCATGGTCCGACCCTAGAACCTCGAGTTAACTAGAGGTCAAGTCGCGCGGTTGACCCCCGGGAACGGGAAACCATACTGGGACGGTAAGAGCCGCGTGAAGCGTTTCCGTCGAGGGTGGGCGGGCGGCCCCGAATCGGTCCACAATGGACAAAACGGGAAGGTGACCGTGATCGGCCTGAGCGCCACGGAGTTGCTCGCGGAATACGCGAAGGGAGCACTGTCGCCGGTCGAGGTGACCGAGGCGGTCCTGGCCCGCATCGACGCGCTCGAGCCGCGACTGCACGCGCTGTACGCCTATGACCCGGAACACGCACGTGCCGCGGCGAAGGTGTCCGAACAGCGATGGCGTTCCGGCGATGCGGGCCCGCTGGAGGGAATCCCGCTGACGCTCAAGGACAACATCGCGACGAGGGGCATCCCGACGCCCCTCGGCAGCGCGGCGACGGAACTGGTGCCCGCGCCCGTCGACGCCCCGGCGGCCGCGCGGGTTCGCGAAGCCGGAGCCGTGCTGCTGGCCAAGACGACGATGCCCGACTACGGCATGCTCACCTCCGGCCTGTCGAGCTTCCACACCGCGAGCCGGAACCCGTGGGACCTGTCCCGTACCCCCGGCGGGTCGAGCGCGGGCGCGGCCGCGGCGGCCGCCGCCTGGTACGGCCCGCTGCACGTCGGCACGGACATCGGCGGGTCGGTCCGGTTACCCGCGGGGTGGTGCGGACTGGTCGGGCTCAAGCCGAGTTTCGGCCGTGTGCCGGTGGACCCGCCCTTCCTCGGACGGGTCGCCGGCCCGCTGACCAGGACGGTCGCGGACGCCGCGCGGCTGATGAGCGTGCTCTCCGCGCCCGACGACCGCGACCACATGAGCCTGCCGCCGCAGGAGATTCCGTGGCATGAGCCGGGCGCCGGGGTCCACGGCCTCCGCATCGGCTTGCACCTCGACGCCGGAGTGGGGCTCGCCGTCGAACCGGAAATCCGGGCGGCGGTCACCGAGGCGGCCCGGCTGTTCGAGGCCGCGGGTGCGGTGATCGAACCCGTGGAGCCATACCTGACCCGAGCGATGCTGGACGGGGTCGATCTGTTCTGGCGCGTGCGGTTCTGGTCCGACATCTCCGCGCTGCCGCCGGAGCGGCGCGAGAGGGTGCTGCCCTACCTCGCCGAGTGGGCTCGCGAAGCCGCGGAACTGTCGGCGACCGAGGCCTACCGCGGCTTCGCCCAGATGGACGCGATGAGCGCCGCCACGCTGCGCGCCACCCGACTTCGACTTCGTCCTGTCCCCGTCGTGCCCGGTCTCGCCGCCCGGCGCGGAATCGCCGTCGCCGACCGAAGACCCGCGGCGGCCGTTGGAGCACATCGCGTTCACCGTGCCGTACAACATGTCGGGGCAGCCGGCGGTTTCGGTCAACTGCGGCTACACCGGCGAGGGCCTGCCCATCGGCCTGCAGATCGCCGGGCGCCGGTTCGACGACCTGGGAGTCCTGCGCACGGCGGCGACATTCGAAGGAATTCGGCAGCCACAACGCGCTGTCCCGCTGTAATCGGCAGTGTGTTGGTGAGACCATCGTGACATGCGCATGGTCTACACCGGAGCGGACGAAGAAGACTTCATCGACGCTCGGCAACGGCTGCTGGTCGAACTGGACGCCTGGTCGCAGATGCGGCAGCGGTTGGTCGACCCGGTGGTCGCCGCCGCCATGCTCGACTACCGCTTCGAGCGGGACGGGTTGCTCGGCCGATGGAGCCGTGAGGTGCTCCAGGCCGCGATGCTGACCTGGTTCCCGCGCAAGGTGGTCCTGCTGCATCCGGACACCAGCACCGTGCTCGCGACCGTGGAAGCCCTGCTCGACTTCTTCGAGGACGCGGATCTCTTCGACGAACGCAGCGAGCCGTTGCCGCTGCTCAGGTCCTACCTGACCGAGATCGGTGCCCAGTTCGACGCGGCGATGAACGAGCCCGCGAACTACGGCCTCGCCAAGTTCTGGGCGGTGGCGATGGCCAAGCACGGCATAGACCCGCTGAACGAACTGGCCGCGCAGCGGTTCGTCGAGCGGGTGCAGCGCGGCGAGGTGGTGGTCGACCAGGACCTCCTGCACGAAATCGCGAACCGGCACTACGAGGGTGATCCGGGCGCGGACCCGGTCGAGACCATCCCGGTGTTCGCCCTGGACTCCGACGAGGAACTCGCCCGGGAGGCCGAGGGCACCCTCGCCGTCCGGCGGCTGCGGCGGTTCGCCGAGTGGCTCGGTGAGGGGCGTCCGCTCGCCGAAGTCCGGGACATGCCCGAGCTGGTGGCGTCGGCGAAGAAGGCCGGGGTCGCGCGCGCCTATCGCGGTCGCCTCGTCCCGGTCAAGCGTGGCGCGCACCTGCTCGGGGATCCGCTCGCGTTGTGGCGGGCGGCGTTGCCGTTCGTGCTGGGCGACCGGTGGACCTTCGAACTCGCCGACGAACTGGTGGCCGAGCCGGCCACCATCCCGATGCTGGTGGAACTGCTCGGCGGGAGCAGCGACAGCATCCTGCGGATGATCGGCAGGCTGGTCGACTTCGGCCTGGTCGAGATGTCCCCGGCGGGCGAGGAACATCATCAGGACCTGGTCGACTTCGCCGGTGTCTCCTCGGTCGACGAGGTGCCCGAGGAAGAGCGACAGGTGGTACGGCTGAGGCCGCTCGGCTCCAGGGCCATGTACGACGCACGGCTGCTGGCCGGTGCCGAAGCGCTCACCCTGGAGGACCTGGCCGACGAGACCGCGGAGGTGCTCCTCGCCCGCCTGGCGCCGCTGCCGGGTGAGGTCTTCGACAAAGGCGCACGGCTCTGGCTGGAGGCTCGCGAGCCCGCCCGCGCGATGGCGGAGCTGACCGAAGTGGCGCGCCGCACCGACGACTTCGAGCACCGCATGCTGGCGTTCGAGTTGCTCGCGGAGGGCGGGGACGCGGGCATAGCGGCCATCGCCGGCATGCGCGAGCATTCCGCCGCCGGACCGGCCGCGCTCGCCTGGCTGCTGGACGCCGGCCTGATCGACTCCAGCGAGGTCAGCGGTCGTGAGCGGACCTACAGCATGGTCGACGTGCTGGCCGCCGGGATCCGGTCGGCGGGCCGGAAGAAGGCGCTGGAGGAGTTCGCCGCGCAGCCGCGTCCCGCGCAGTTGTTGTTCCTGGCCGACGCGACGATCTGTGGCCACCCGCGTACCCGCGAGGTGCTGGAGTCCATGGCCGTCGCCCACCCCGATCGCATGGTGTCCAACGCCGCCCGCAAGGCGCTGGACTGGCTCCACGACGACGAACGGTCGTGACGCTCAGGCGCCGACCGCCTCGGCCAGGGAAAGAATCCGCCGCGCGTTCTCGACGTGCAGGTTCTCCACCATCCGGCCGTCCACGGTGACCACACCCTGCCCGCGTGCCTTGGCTTCGTCGAAGGCGGTGATGATCGTGCGCGCCCGCTGGATCTCCTCCGCCGATGGCGCGAACACCCGGTTGCACGGCTCGATCTGACCAGGATGGATGAGGGTCTTGCCGTCGAAACCGAACTGCCTGCCCTGCCGGCACTCCGCCTCGAACCCGTCGAGATCCTTCACGTCGTTGTAGACCCCGTCCAGGATCACCTTGCCGGCCGCGCGGGCGGCGAGCAGGCACAGTGACAGACCGCCGAGCAGCGGCGCGCGGCCGGGGACGGTTTCGGCGTGGAGCTCGTTGGCGAGATCGTTGGTGCCCATCACCAGCACGGTCAGCCGTTCGCTCGCCGTCGCGATCTCCTCGGCCCGAAGCATCGCCGCCGGGGTCTCGACCATCGCCCAGATCGTCGTGTGCTCCGGCGCGCCACCGAGCTCCAGCGCACGCTCGACCTGACGGACATCGGCGGCCGAGTTCACCTTCGGCACCACCACGGCCGCCGGTCCCGCCTGCGCCGTCGCGCGCAGGTCGGCGTCGTGCCATTCGGTGTCCAGCCCGTTGACCCGGATGGTGACCTCGCGTGATCCGTAGGAATCCACCGCAGCGCAGACGCGCTCCCGCGCGCTTTCCTTGGCGTCGGGCGCGACCGCGTCCTCCAGGTCGAGAATGAGCGCGTCGGCGGCCAGCGACTTGGCCTTCTCCAGCGCGCGTTCGTTGGCACCGGGCATGTACAGCACCGAACGTCGAGCCCGCATTACTGTGGTTACCCGGGTGCCGCGATTCGACATGGTCATCCTTCATCCCTTGTATGCCTTGGCCAGTTCCGGGTCACGGGCGGCCAGTGCGTCGGCCAGCTCCACCACCACCCGGCACTGCTTCACCGAGGCGTCGTCCTGCATCTTGCCGTCGATCATCACCGCGCCGGTGCCGTCACCCATCGCCTCGATCACCCGGCGAGCCCACGCGACTTCTTCGGGCGCGGGCGAGAACACCTTCTTCGCGATCTCGATCTGTGCCGGGTGCAGGCTCCAGGCGCCCACGCACCCGAGCAGGAACGCGTTGCGGAACTGGTCCTCGCAGGCCACCACGTCGCGGATGTCGCCGAACGGGCCGTAGTAGGGCAGGATCCCGTTCGCCGCACACGCGTCGACCATGCGGGCGACGGTGTAGTGCCACAGGTCCTGCTGATAGGTGGTGCGGCCGGTGGAGAGGTCGTCGCCGACCGGATCGGATCGCACGAGGTAACCGGGATGACCGCCGCCGACCCGGGTCGTCTTCATCCGGCGGCTCGCCGCGAGGTCGGCCGGACCGAGCGAAATGCCCTGCATACGCGGGCTGGCGCCGGCGATCTCCTCCACATTCGCCACCCCGCTCGCGGTTTCCAGGATCGCGTGCACGAGTAGCGGCCTGCGCAGACCCGCGCGGGCTTCCAGCTGCGCGAGGAGCCGGTCGACGTAGTGGATGTCCGGCGCGCCCTCGACCTTGGGCACCATGATCACGTCGAGCTTGTCGCCGATCTCGGTCACCAGGGTGATCAGATCGTCGAGCACCCACGGTGAGTCGAGGCTGTTGATCCGGGTCCACAACTGCGTGGTGCCGAAGTCCACGGTCTTGGCGACCTCGACCAACCCCCGGCGCGCGGCCTCTTTGCGATCCGCCCGCACGGCGTCTTCGAGATTGCCCAGCAGTACGTCGACCTTCGGCGCCAGCGCGGGCAGTTTGGCGGTCATCTTCTCGTTGCCCGGATCGAAGAAATGGATCATTCTCGACGGCGGCGCGGGGATCTCGCGGAGCGGTTCCGGCGCCCCGACCGCGAGCGGCGCGAAGAAGTCCTTCGGCGAACGCATTGGGTGCCTCCTTCTTCTTCGGTGCGGGCGCGTGACCCTAACCGGGAACGTACGGGAACCGGTGCGGCGAAGCTCACCTCGAGAAGTGATTGAAGCGGACCGCCGTGTCGGCCGCGAACCGTGCCGGTTCCGTTACGGTGAGCTACTCCCTGCCGTCGCTCCATTCGGTGGTAAGACCCTCAGCTGGAGTAAAGGCGGCTGGTCAGGTGCGAGGCCGGGTAGCACGGCCGCGATGTCCGAACGCGACATCGAACCGGCTGCGCGGTGATCGGCACGCTGTGCGGTTCGTCCGCGGACGCCGGAAGCCGCGTTGCCGCGACACGGATTCGTGTCCGCTCCACCACGAATACCACGAATGTCCACAATGGATAGTAGGCTGCTACGGCTCGTTCTGGCGGTAATCCGCTGCGTAACACCGCTCAGCTGGGCCTCACCCGTTCGGTCGCAGGGTCGGACTGAAGTCCGTCGACCGCTTATCGACCGGTCACCGACCGTTGAGTGCCGTCGATCGCAGGTGTTTCACTTACCTGGCGATTAACGCCGCCGCCACTGGTACTCAAGTCATGTGCCTCTTTTCACGAGGTGCGACGCAGGGGAAGAGCAGGGCGTGAAGAAGGAGGCGGACTCGTGGCGGTAACACCAGGGCACACCGGCGACGCGGTGGTGACCGGCCGCTCATTTCCCACTCGTGTGGTGCCACCCGTCGAACTTCCGGCGAGTACCTCTTTCCTGGCGGGCGAAGCGGCCGCTCGCCTCGACTGGACCGGCGTCGTGTTGCCCGAGGTGACCATGCTCGGCCGCAAGGTCTCCGTGGTCGCCCGGCTTCGTACCGACGTGCACGCCGAGCGGATCGCCGTCGGCGCGGGCCCGGTCACCGACCGCGCCACCGTGGCGACCTGGACGTGGCCCGAGTTCGCGGAGACCGCTCCGGAGCCCGCGGCCGAGATCGTCGGCGTGCTCGCGGTCGGGCGGCACTGGCGCACCGCGATGGCCGCGGCGGTGCCGTTCGCCCGCTACGGCGATGCCGCGCTGGTGCTGCCTGCGTCGGCGGTCCTCACCAAGGACTACGTGGACAACTGCCTGCCGAGGGCGCGCTCCTACGGGATGGCGATCGTCTCCGCCGACGCCGACGCGCTGGTCGAGAGGGACCTCGAAGGCCGGTCCGAGCGGCTCGTCCTCCCGGAGGACGCCGTCTCGCGCTGGATCAACGAGGTGGTCTACGAGCAGCTGCTCGCGTCCTACGACCTGCCGGTGGCCTAACTCCTGGGTAGCCTCGCGCGTATGCGAGTGGTGATTGCGGGCGGGCACGGGAAGATCGCACTGCGCTTCGAGCGGTTGCTGGCCTCGGCCGGTGATCAGGCGGTCGGGATCATCCGCACCGTCGACCAGGCCGGTGACCTGCGCGATTCCAGCGCCGAGCCGGTGGTGCTCGACCTGGAGAACGCCCTGGTGACCGAGGTCGCGGAGGTGCTGAAGGGCGCGGACGCGGCGGTCTTCGCGGCCGGCGCGGGACCCGGCAGCGGTATCGCCCGCAAGGACACCGTCGACCGGGCGGCGGCGGTGCTCTTCGCCGAGGCGGCCGAAAACGCCGGTGTCCGGCGTCACATCCAGATCGGCGCGATGGGTGTCGCCCGGCCGCCGCGTCCCGGCGCGGACGAGGTCTATACCGCGTACCTGCGGGCGAAGAAGGCCGCCGAGGACGACCTCCGGGCTCGTGACCTGGACTGGACGATCCTCCGCCCGGGAAGGCTGACCGACGATCCCGGGACCGGCGAGGTCCACCTCGCCGAATCGGTCGACTACGGCAGCGTTCCCCGCGACGACGTCGCCGCCGTCATCCAGGCGATCCTGGAGGAAGCGGGCACCTTCGGCCGGACACTGGAACTGGTGGCCGGGAACACGCCGATCGACGAGGCGATCGTCCGCCTCTGACCTCGGGCGACGTGCCCTACTCGGGCACCGGTCCTTCGACCGGGCCCAGCACGCGGTCGAGGTAGGCGTTCGCGAACACCCCGTCGGGGTCGACCTCACGGCGCACCCGCCGGAAATCCTCGAAGTGCGGGTACAGCTTGGCCAGCGTGGCCGCGTCGAGGTCGTGCATCTTCCCCCAATGCGGCCGGCCCGCCACTTCGGCGACGATCGAGGCGAAACCGGCGAAGTATTTCCGGTACGGCATCCCGGTGAACTGGTGGATCGCGACATAGGCCGAGTCACGGCCCTGGGCCGTGGACAACCAGATGTCGTCGGCCGCCGCGACCCTGACCTCGACGGGAAAGGCGACCGGATCGGCCAGTTTCGGTACCAGCGCACGAAGTTCGGCGAGCACGTGGTGAACCGACTCGCGGGGAACGGCGAACTCGGACTCGACGAAACGAACTCCGCGATGCGTCACGAAGACCCGATGAGAGGTGTCGCTGTACTGGCGCGCGGAAAGCGCGGCCGCGGCGAATCGCCCCAACGGCCGGACCAGCCGGGGCATCGCGCGACCCGCCCGGCACAGGGTGCCGAACGCGACGTTTTCCATGATCTCGTAGTCGAAGAACTGCCGTGCCCGGCCCAACGGCCGGCGTGCCGCGCCGACCGGCAGCCGGTTGTTCCGCTTGACCAGCGCGTTCTTGCCGTAGGGGAACCAGTAGAACTCGAAGTGGTCGTTCTCCGCGGCCGACGCGTCGAAGCCTTCCAGAACCTGTTCCAGCGGTTCCGGCCGTTCCTGGGCCGACAGCACGAAGGACGGTTCACAGTGCAGCGTGACCTGGGTGATGACGCCGAGCGCGCCGAGGCCGACCCGGGCCGCGTGGAACAGTTCGGGCCGTTCGTCCGCCGAGCAGGTGACCACCGAACCGTCCGCGAGCACCAGTTCCAGGCGCGCGACCTGCGTCGACAGTCCACCGAAGCGGGCACCGGTGCCATGCGTCCCGGTCGAGATCACGCCCGCGATGGTCTGCGCGTCGATGTCGCCGAGGTTCGTCATGGCCAGGCCGAGCCCGTCGAGTTCCGCGTTGAGCTGCTTCAGCGTGGTGCCCGACCGAACCGTGACCAGCGCTCCATCGGCGTCCACCGAAGAGATCCCGGTCCAGCCGCCGAGGTCGATCGCGTCGGAGTCGGCGACGGCGATCGGGGTGAACGAGTGACCGCTGCCCCACGCTCGCACGCGCCTGCCACCGGCGGCGGCTTCGGCGATGGCCGCCCCGATCTCTCCGGTACTTCGCGGGGTGTGCACGTGCCGCGGATCCGCGCTCGCCGTGCCCGCCCAGTTCGTCCACCCGCTCACGGGCCCCACCTTCCCCTCGATCGCGTCCCGACGTCGTAGGTGAAAGTAATTCGCATTTGGCTTCTTGTTGTCGTACGGTACCTCCATGACCACGTCGAATGTGTACGACATGGCAACCGCGGACCTCGAGCCGCCGCTCGCCGTGCTCGATCTCGACGCCTTCGACGCCAACGCCCGGGACCTGCTCCGCCGCGCCGACGGACTGCCGATCCGGGTGGTCAGCAAGTCCGTGCGCTGCCGTCACCTGCTCGAACGCGTTCTCGCCGAAGACGGCTTCACCGGATTGATGTGCTATTCGCTGGCCGAAGCGCTGTGGCATGCCGAGCGGGGGACCAGTGACGACATCCTGGTCGCCTATCCCAGCGTGGATCGCACCGCGCTGCGCGCGCTGGCGGCCGTCGAGCGGGCGCGCTCGACGGTCACGATCATGATCGACTCGATCGAACACCTCGACGCCGCCGATGTCGCGGCCGGGCCGGACCATCCCGAAATCCGGGTCTGCCTCGAACTCGACGCCTCCTGGCGGCCGTTGCCGATGGTGCACGTCGGCACCCGGCGCTCCCCGGTCTTCACCCCTCGGCAGGCCGCCGACCTGGCCCGGAAAGTGGTGGCGCGCAAGGGTTTCCGGCTTGTCGGCCTGATGGGATACGAAGGTCAGATCGCCGGTATCCCGGACGCGGTGGGCCGGTTTTCGGACCGGCTGGTGGGCTGGATGCAGCGACGTTCGGCGGCGGAACTGGCGCGGCGCCGGGCCGAGGCGGTGCGCCTGGTCCGCGAGATCGCGGATCTCGAGTTCGTCAACGGCGGTGGCTCGGGCAGCATCGAGTCGACCCGCGCCGAGAAGGCGGTCACCGAGATCGCGGCCGGGTCGGCCCTGATCGGTTCCGCGCTGTTCGACGGCTACACACGGTTTCGGCCGCGACCCGCGGCCCTGTTCGCGCTGCCGGTTGTCCACAAGCCCAGCCCGGCGATCGCCACCCTGTTCTCCGGCGGTTTCATCGCTTCCGGCCCCGCTTCCCCTTCGCGCCTGCCGTCCCCGTACCTGCCGGCCGGGCTGCGGCTGCTCCCCTTCGAAGGGGCGGGTGAAGTCCAGACCCCGGTGACCGGAAAAGCGGCCCGTGACCTGCGGCTCGGCGATCGAGTCTGGTTCCGGCACGCCAAGGCGGGCGAACTCGCCGAGCGGTTCGACGAGTACCACCTGCTGCGCGAGGGCAAGGTCATCGCCACCGTCCCCACCTACCGCGGCGAGTCGCGAAACTTCGGCTGATCGACGGCCTGATTTTGTCCACAGGCTGTGGATGAAGTTTCGTGACTCAGCGTCGCGCTCGTGGTGACCCGGCGCAGGCGTGCCCGGCCCGAGAAGGCGGCCGCCTACTCTCCCAGGCGGCCGGCGAGGTAACCCTTGATCAGGTACTTGGACTCTTCGACGATCCGGGGATCGCCCTGGGGGTCTCCGGCGAAGGCGAGCTTGAGCAGCGCGTCGGCGACCTCGATCGCGACCGTCATCACCAAGGACAGCCGCTCGCCGGGGTTCGCCACGTACCTGCGCACCAGTTCGGTAAGCGAATCGGCGATGACCCTGTTGTTGTCACGGCTGTCGTCCAGCAGTTGCCGGTCGACGACGTCACCGAAATGGACCTTGGCGAAACCGGGCACCGATCGGTGCATGGTGAGGTAGATGTCGAGCACCGAGTCGACGACGTCCCACCAGTGCACCGGATCCTCGCGGGCCAGCCGCTCGCTGACCGCGGCGAGGAACCGGTCCACGTTGCGCTGGGTGAGAGCCTGGACGACCGCGCGTTTGTCAGGGAAGAACTGGTAGAGCGAACCGACCGCCACGCCGGCCCGCTTGGCGATCATCGTGGTGGTCAGTGCCTCGTAGCCGACTTCGTCGATCAGCTGTGCGCTGGCGTCCAGCATCAGCTCCACCCGCTTGGCGCTGCGCTGTTGCACGGGTTGCCTGCGGAGCGGGGTGGGCGTCTGGGTGTCCGACACGGCGTGCTCCTTCTGATGCTCTGAACTGCGACTTTAGCGCGTCGGCGGGCTTTGCTCCGGTCGAGGTGAAGAGCTATCGTATGAGAAATTTTCACATTTTGCGGAAAAGGTGGTCCGCCCGTGGAAAACCTGAGCTTTCCCTCCGATTTCCTCTGGGGAGTCTCGACCTCGGCCTTCCAGATCGAGGGCGCGACCAGCGAGGACGGACGGGGGCCCTCCGTCTGGGACACGTTCGGTGAATCCGCGGACGTCGCCTGTGATCATTACCACCGGTATCGCGAAGACGTCGCGCTGATGGCCGATCTCGGCGTCGGCGCCTACCGGATGTCCTTCGCCTGGCCGAGAATCCAGCCCGACGGGGCCGGCGTGCCCAATCCGAAGGGGCTCGCCTTCTACGACCGGTTGCTCGACGCGGTGTGCGAAGCCGGAATCTCCCCGGTCGCCACCGTCTACCACTGGGACACCCCACGGGCGGTCGAAGACGCCGGCGGCTGGTTGGTCCGGGACACCGCCGAACGTTTCGCCGAGTACGCCGCGATCCTCGGCGCACACTTCGCCGACCGGGTGAAGATGTGGATTCCGCTCAACGAGCCCATGGTGACCTCGATCTACGGCTACGGCATCGGCGAATACGCGCCGGGCGAGGTATTGCTGCTCGGCGCCGTGCCCACCGCGCACCATCAGAACCTCGCGCACGGCCTGGCCGTCCAGGCGTTGCGCGCCGCCGGGGCCCGGTCCGTCGGCACGGCCAACCACCACGCGCCGGTCTGGCCCGTGACCGACGGCGACGCCGACCGCGACGCCGCGGAATGGCTCGACGCGCTGCTCAACCGGTTGTTCGCCGATCCGGTGCTGCTCGGCGGCTATCCCGAAGAGATCATCGAGCACCTGCCGGACAGCTACGTGGCCGACTTGCCGACAATCGCCCAGCCGCTGGACTTCTACGGTGTCAACTATTACGAGCCGTACGCCGCCGCGGCCCCCGGTCCGGGCAATCCGTTGCCGTTCGAACTGCGGGCCGTCGAAGGATATCCGCGAACCACCAACGATTCGCCGATCGTGCCCGGCGCCCTGCGTGATCTGCTCGTCGGATTCCACCGGCGTTACGCCGGCCACCTGCCACCGGTGTACATCACCGAAAACGGGTGCAGCTTCGACGGCATCCACGACATCGCGAGAATCAAGTTCCTCGCGGCACACCTGATCGCGGTGCGCGAGGCGATGGACGCCGGGGTGGACGTGCGGGGTTACTTCGTCTGGTCTTTGCTGGACAATTTCGAATGGTCCAAGGGCTACCAGCCGCGATTCGGGTTGGTGCACGTCGACTACCGCACGCAGCGTCGAACCCCCAAGGATTCCTTCACCTGGTACCGGAAGCTGGTGTCCCGATGACCGAACCACTCGACGGTCCTCAGACGGCCGAAGTCACCGAAGCCACCGTGCCCGCCGCGCTGGCCGAGCCCACGACACGGGTCCGGCCCGGCTGGACCGCTCTTCTGTTCCTCGCCAACATCGGACTGTGGCTGGGCATCTACGCCCCGATCCAGGTTCTCCTTCCGGAGCAGGCCGAACTGCTCGACCCGGCGCACAAGGAGGTCGCCTTCGGGGTGGTCACCGGTGTCGGCGCGGTGGTGTCGTTGTTCGCCAATCCACTGGTGGGCCTGGCTTCCGACCGCACGAAATCACGCTTCGGCCGTCGTCATCCGTGGACGATCGCCGGGGCGCTCGCCGGCGCGGCCGGGCTCGCCGTGCTGGCGCTGGCGCCGTCCGTGGTGGTCATGATTCTCGGCTGGTGCCTGGTCCAGGCCGGACTCAACGGGATGCTCGCGACCCTGACCTCCACCGTGCCCGACCGCGTCCCGGTGGAGCAGCGCGCGCACATCGGCGGTCTGGTGGGAATCAGCCAGATGCTCGGCACCGTGCTGGGCGCGGTGCTGGTCACCGTGTTGATCACCGGCCTGACCGGCGGCTATCTCGCCTGCGCGCTGATCGTGGTCGCGGGTGCGGTGCTGTTCGTCCTGCGGACACCGGATCTGCCGCTGCCGCGGGACTGGCCGCTTCCGCGATGGCGTTCCGTGCTGGCCTCGGCGGGAGTCTCGCCACGGAAGCATCCGGATTTCGCCTGGGCCTGGGGCTGTCATTTCCTGATCAACCTCGGCAACGCGCTCGGCACCTTCTATCTGCTGTTCTTCCTGACCGACGCCGTGCACTACCCCGATCCGGCGTCAGGCCTGCTGATCATGATGGGCCTGTACGGCGTCGCGCTGGTAATCGGCGGGCTGTCGGTCGGCAGGCTTTCGGACTCCTCTGGCCGGCGTAAGCCGTACGTGCTCTTCTCCGTGGCCGTCATGGCGGTCGCGGCGCTGATTTTGACCGTCTCGCAGACCTGGCCCGCCGCGCTCGCCGCGTCGGTGCTGCTCGGTCTGGGATTCGGGGCCTACTGGGCGGTGGCGCTGGCCATCCTCACCCAGGTGCTGCCCGCCGCCACCGATCGCGCCAAGGACCTGGGCGTGGTCAATATCGCGAACCTGTTGCCGCAGGTCATCGCTCCGCTGGTGGCGACGGTGATGCTGGCCGATTTCGGTGGATACCCCGGCCTTTTCGCCGCCGCGGGTGTTGCCACGCTCGCGGCGGGAGCCTTCGTCCTCGGGGTCCGCTCGGTGCGGTGAAAGTGGGCCCGCGGGCCGGTGCCGGTCGGGGGAGGGGAGTGCAACGGCACCGGCCCGCGGAGTTCGGGGCCAACCAGGGCGGGGGCGGCCGCGAACCGTGATTTCAGCTGCGACCGTGGTGATCAAGGTACCCCCGGATTGAAGGTCTGGCTAGGGGATCCACTGTTAAGTTTTAGATTAATCGCCGAGCGGCGCTCAGTGAGCGACCTGCGGTACCAGCGCGTGCCGGGCGGCCGGCTCAGGGGCCTTCGTGCCCCGTGTCTGGCTTGGCACGGAAGAGTTCTTCCGGCGCCACGGGCGGCGCAGGTCCTGCTGAGGGGCGAGGCCGCCGGCCACGAGGTGCTCATGGGCGACCTGCCAGACCGAGCACGGTGCCTTGCACCGGTGCCACCTGGTCGAACAGGTCGGGCAGTCGCCTCGCTCGTCCGGCTCGTGCGCGGAGAGCATCGCGCGCCAGCCCTCGGTCAGCCGGGGCAGCTCGGAACGAGCCACCGATACCAGCGAGGGGGCGTCGGCGCGGTCGGCGAGGTCGGCGAGCATATCGAGGCGCTCCCACACCGCGTCGCGGAGAACTTGCCCGAGGATCTGGTCCACGAGGAACTCACCTTTCCGTCAGTTTGGCAGCTTCGTTGAGGGCCGCCCGCAACTGGCCGAGCTGACCTGCGGTAAGGCGCGCCGTTTCGCCCGGCGGACCCACCAGCACCACCTGGTTGTCCTGGACGAGCACGGTGACGCACCGTTCCCGGTTGATCATGTCGCCGCACTGCACGCGCCAGACCAGCTGGCCACTCTCGTACCGGCGCACCTGCGCGGCGCGCGGGTCGGCAACCGCGGGCATCGTGGCCCGAGGGGCCGAACGGAAGGCCTCACGTCCCGGCACCGGCCTCGGGTGCCCGGCGCGTGTCGCCGGAATCGAGTCCACGAACTCCACCGCGTTCAACTCCGCTCTCGTTCGGTTCGGGCTTGCCAACGGGTAATCCGTCGCTCTGCGTGATCGCCGACTGTGTGTGGCCGCTCACGGAGAACTGGTTTCTAGATTGCGATGAAGCCGGGCCGATGAGAAGCCGAACCGGCGGCACAGCGCCGACCGGCGCGGCCTTCACGGTAAACGGTCGCAAGATTTCGGCAGGGCCGATCAGGCTCGGCAAAATGGTGGTTCGCGCGGTTCAATAGTGGTGCCTACGCTGCGAATCAACCCCCAACGGGACGGTGAAGGGGCGCAAATGGACGCCAGCAACGTTGCGGATGCCCGGCAGGGACACCCCATCAACCCTGATGTCTGGGACAAACGGGAGATGCGGGAAGCCCTGGCCGCGCGCGAGGTGAGCGCGGTCTACCGCAACCTCCGTAAGGAAGGCATCTCCCAGCGCCAGATAGCCGCGATGACCGGACAGTCGCAGTCCGAGGTCTCGGAGATCCTCAAGGGTCGTCAGGTCATGGCCTACGACGTGCTCGCGAGGATCGCGGACGGCCTCGGTGTCCCTCGGGGGTACATGGGTCTCGCCTACGACGAGGCCACCGAGATCCAAGTCGTCGGCGCAGCCGACGCGCAGCAGGCTGAGGAGGACGAGTCCGTGAAGCGGCGGAACTTCCTCGCGCACGCCGCCCAGGTGACCATGGGTGCGGCGGTCTTCGGATCGTCCCCGCATTCCTGGGCCGCGAGCCCCGCGAGGACGCCGGCACCAGGCCATATCGGAATGACCGATGTGCGCCAGGTGGAGGCCGCGACAAGGGCGTTGCGCGCGCTCGACTACCAGTACGGCGGCGGCTTCTGCCGTGACGCCGTAGTGGCACAGCTGTCGTGGGGGCAGCAGATGCTCGACTCCTCGGCGGCCACGCCGGTGAGATCGCGCCTGTTCGTCGCATTGGCCGACCTGCACAGCCTGGCCGGATGGACCTCGTTCGACACGGGTCTGATGGACTCGGCGCGCGGGCACTTCGCCAACGCGCTCGAACTGGCCAAGCAGGGAGACAACAACCCGCTGGTGGCGAACATCCTGTACCGGATGGGCCGCGTGTACCTGCACCAGGAAGCCCCGAACGACGCGTTGAAACTGTTCCAGCTGGGACAGATCGCCGCGCAGGAGTCGGGTTCGGAACTGGCGATCGCGGTGCTCGCGGCGAACCAGGCATGGGCCTACGCGATGATGGAGAACGAGGACCAGGCGCTGAAGCTGCTGGGTCTGGCCAAGGACGAGTTCGCCCGTGCCAACGTGGCCGAGGCCGAGGACTGGGTGAAGTTCTTCAACCAGACCGACGTCTACGCCATGATCGGCACCGTTCACACGGTGCTGGCGCGCAAGGTGGACACCGCCCACACTCGCTATGCGATCCCCGCGCTGACCAGGGCGATCGATTCCTACGGCGAGGACATGCAGCGCAGCAAGACGTTCATGCTGAGCGAACTGGCCACCAACCATCTTCTCGACGGCGACATCGACCACGGTTCCAAGGTCGGCCGCACCGCGCTGGAGACTTCGGACGGGTTGAAGTCGGCCCGGATCAAGGACCGCATGGAGCCGCTGAAGGAGGAGGCGGAACGGCGGAAGAACAACCCGGACGCCCGTGATCTCAGCGAGCGCCTGAACGCCTTCTTCGCCGCGTGAACCGCCGATGCGAGACCGGGTAGGCGCCCGGCGCGTGCCGGGCGCGCGAAGCGGCTGAGTAGGCGGGTGTCATGACGGCGGCGATGGCACGAGTCCCGGAAGGACGGTTCACCCAGGAAGAGCTGATGTGGGCGCTGGGCGAGACATCGGCACTGCTGGGTCTCGATCCCCGCGGCGCGAAGCTCATGCGGTTCACCAACAACGCCGTCTACGCGCTCATCACCGCGCCCGTGGTGCTGCGGATCGTCGGTTCACGCGCGCTGCGGCACCGAGCCGCGAAGGTGGTCGCGGTGGCCCGGCATTTCGAGCGGCACGGTATCCCGGCCGTCCGCCTGCTGCCCGGTGTCGACCAGCCCATCGGAGTCGGCGAGCACGTGATCACCGCCTGGGTCCGGGTGGACGGGACCGCTCGGCGCGCCACCGGCGAGGACCTCGGCCGGCTGCTCCGGCGGGTGCACGCCGTCCCGCCACCGGAGGGGCTGGACGAGTGGTCACCGCTGGCCGATGTGCAGGCCAGGGTCGCCGACGCCGAAGAGATCGAGCCCCAGGACCGGCGATTTCTCCTGCGCAGGTGCGCGGAGGTCGAGGCGGCCCTGGGTGAACTGCGGTTTCCCCTCCCGCGGGGATTGATCCACGGCGACGCGCATACCGGCAACGTGATCAACGGTCCGGCGGGACCGGTGCTGTGTGATTTCGATTCCTCCTGCGTCGGGCCACCGGAATGGGACCTGACGCCACTGGCGGTCGGGCGCGAACGCTTCGGCGACCCGGCAGGCCGGTACCGGATGCTCGCCGACACCTATGGCTTCGACGTCACGGCCTGGGAAGGGTTCGCCGTGCTCAGGGCGGTGCGGGAGCTCAAGCTGGCCACCAGCGTGCTCCCCATCGTGCGCAGTCGTCCACAGGTCCGTGCCGAGCTCCGCCGTCGCCTGGACGACCTGCGAAGTGGCGGCGCGGTGGCCCGGTGGTCGAGGTATTCCTGACCCATCGGTCATGGTCGGTGGCATTCGCCGACATAACGTGACCGTTCGTCGTTTGCGCTCTGCACGTGCATTCGGTACGAAATTCGGCCCAACTGGTCATACGCCAATTGGCCCATCGACTACTCCAGTCGTGTCGCCAGTGATTACGTACTGTTAAGTAACTGGGGCTCGGGTCAACACCACGGCGAAGCCGAAGGCCAGTCCCATGGCGGTGAGTTCGAGCGTCGCCCACGCCGCGAAAGCCGTCCGTTCGTGCCGGACGATCCGCGGCATCAGCCGCCACCGGAGGTTGGCGCCCAGGACGGCGATCGCGGCCGTGCAGGCGACCTTCAGCAGCACCAGCCTGCCGTAGGGCGTGGTGAACAGGCCCGCCCAGAAGCCGATGGTCGGGTTGAGCAGGATCTCCACGCATCCGTTGAACAAGCCGGTCGCCGCGGACACCACCAGGCACAGCGTCGCGAGCCGGGAAAACCGGGGCAACGCGTGGGCCAGCAGGGTCCGGTTGGCGAACAACAGCACGGTCAGCGCGCCGAGGCCGCCGGTCCAGGCGACCGCGCTCATCACGTGCAACTCCATCGAGATCATCGTGTAGTCGTGGTAGTTCCAGTTCGCGGCGTGCCCGGTGACCGGCAGCGGCAACAGCGCGAACAGGCCGAGCCCGGCCCGGACCTCGGCCGGCACCCTCTCGCCGTGCCGCAGTGCCAGCATGCCGAGTCCCGCCTGCACCAGCGCGAGCACCGCGACGACCACCAGCGCCTTGCCCGCACCGATCTGGACGACGTAGTCCCGGAGGTCGCGCGGACCGATGTCGGCGGTCTGCGGACGGAACTCGGCGGTCTGGAGCACCAGGGTGACCATCGCGGTCACCGACCACACCAAGGCGCTCGCCACCGCGGCGTGCCGAGCCTTGGCCAGCACCGGATCGGCCAGCTTCGGCCTGTCGTAGCCGACCAGGACGGAGAGCAGGGCGAGCCCCACGGTGGTCACGGCCGCGATGTCGAGCAGCACACGCACGACCGGAATGGCGACCGAGACCACCTCGCTGACGTCCGTCACGCCCGGAATCGGCGTGATCGTGGTCAGCGCCACGCCGATGAGAACGCCGGCCAGCGACCCCGCGACCGCGGAGACGAAGGCGGAGTGGTGAGCCCGCGAGGTGGTCCCGGCCCGGGTCATGCCCTTACGTCCTCGAAGCCGAGGTCGATCCCGGTGCGGGTCATGAGTTGCGCTCCCGGCCCATCCGCAGTGCCAGGGTGAGTCCGATCACCAGCAGGACGACCGCGCCCACGACCCACACCCAGACCGGCACACCGCTCGACCCGCCGGACGATGAGGTCCCCGTGGCCGCGCTCGCGGTCGCGGGGGTGCCGTTGCCCGCCTTGGTGAGGGTGAAGGTGTACTGGTCTTCCACCGGATGCCCGTCGGCGGAGAGGATGCGGAAGCCGACGGTGTAGACCCCGGCGGGGCCCAGCGGGCGAACCGGCGCGGTGACCACGTTTCCGTTGATCGCCACGCTGCCCTCGGCCCACCGCGTACCGCCCGGCCCGGTGACCGCGACCTGGTTGATGTCGCCGCCCTGGACCGGCGCGTCGAAGGTGAGCGTGATCCTGGCGGGCCCGGTTTCCAGCGAGGCGTTCTTCGCCGGATCCGTGGAGATGAGCACGTTGTGCGCGGATGCCGGGGTGGCCGTGGTGACCATCGCGATCGCGGTCAGGGCCAGCGTCGCCAGCATTGCGCGGGCCTTCACGACTTCGTCCCCTTGCGGGAGCGAGTCAGCGCGCCCAGGCCGAAACCGACGCCGAGCGCTCCGGCGGCAAGACCCGCTCCGCCTAGCCAGCGCGCGGTGTCGTCGGAGGTTTTTCCGGCCGGTGCCACGGAAGTGTCCTGCGTGCCCATCGTCGCCATGCCGTGGTCATCGCCCGCCGAGGCCGCGACGAGCCGGACGGTCGGCGCCGGATGCTCCGGCTCCGGGGCACCCGGCGCCGCCACGTCGCTCCACTGGACGACCTTGTTGTTGTCGTAGGTCTGGACGGCGGGAAGCGCGAGACTGTCCACATTGGAGGGAAGAGTGGACGCGGTGATCTCGAACTCCTGGAACTGGTCGGCTCCCTTGGCGATCCCGCCACCGGGCTGCGCGGTCCAGACCACCTTGGTGACCGCCTGGGTGACGTCGAGGTTCTTGCCGTTCTTCACCGGAGCGGGCAGAGCGGTGTTGGTGACCTCCGCGGTCCAGCCCGGAACCGGCCGGTACCGCACGGAGCTGATCGCGTACTCCGGCTTGAAATCCACTTCGACCTTGACGGTCCCCGCGTCGGATTCCTCGTTGGGCACACGGAAGACGATGGTCCCGCTGCCGCCCTTCTGAGGTTGGTTGCCGTACACGTTCGCCGTGACGTGAGCCGACGCGACACCGGCGTCGCACAGCGCCGCGAGACCGAGCGCGCCCACCACGACGGTGGCGCGCAGGAGTTGTTTCCTGGACATGAAAAAGCTGCTCCTGAAAAGGTTTGGGAGACCCGGCGCTGGACCGCGCCGGGTGTGAGGGAAGTTCAGGAGCGCGCGGGCGGACCGCGCCTGCCGTGGATCCGGCGCAGCAGGACGGAGAGGACGGGTTGGTCCTCCGCCGCACGGATCGGTACCGGCGCGGGGCCGGCGGGCACCGGAGCGGGCCGCCACACCACCGGCAGCAGGAGGAGGACACTCGCGGCCGCGGCGAGCAGCATCGTCTCGGCGTGTGCCAGGAGCACGGCGGTCACCGCGGTGGCTCCCGCGTGCGCGACGACCATGCCGCCGGAAGGCGCCGCATGGGCCATCAACCCGGACAACACGAGGTGCATCGCGAGCTGAGCCGTGCCGAGAACCGCGAGGACGCCGACGGGCCCCCTGGTCTTCTCGGCGAGCGCGGCGCCGGTCCACCCCACGAGACCGGTCAGGATCAGGGTCGCCGCGGTGTCGGGCGGGCCGCCGCCGGCGAGCGCGTGCGCGCTGATCGCCAAGCCGGCCGAGGCCAGCGCGAGCAGACCACCACGCACCGTGCGGAGGTCACCTCGTCTGCTCACGCGCTCAGCGTAAGGGACGCTCGTCCATCCGGAGGTGCGACCGAACACGCAAGGGTCGCAGAATTTGAGTGAACGGTTATCTTGCCTGGTCAGCCGCCCTATTGTCACCTTGTCAAGAGGCGTCGGCCGGGCCGAACGGTTGCCCAAACGCCAACGATGCGTAACGGTTGGCCGTCCATTACCAACGTTGCCGGAAGTCGGGGACGGCGCATGAACCTGTTTGACTACGTCGGCGACCGGTGGAGCCGCCTGTCGCTGCAGGCGTGGCTTCACGTGAGCGAGGTCGTCCAGGCCACGCTCCTGGCCGCGGTGATCGGGATCCTGATCGGGGTGGCGGTCTACGCCAGCCCGCTCGGCTCGGCGCTCGCCACCGCGCTGGCCAGCACCATCTTGACGATCCCTTCGTTCGCCCTGATCGGGCTGCTGATTCCCCTGTTCGGTCTGGGGGTGATCCCGTCGATGATCGCGTTGGTGCTGTACGCGCTGCTGCCCATCGTCCGGAACACCATCGTCGGTCTGGGGGCGGTCGATCCGGCCGTCACCGAAGCCGCGAAGGGCATCGGAATGAGCCGTTTCGGTGTGCTCACCCGGGTCGAACTGCGGCTCGCCTGGCCCACGATCCTGACCGGGATGCGGGTGTCCACCCAGATGCTGATGGGCCTCGCGGTGATCGCCGCCTACGCCAAGGGACCCGGCCTCGGGTCGGAGGTGTTCTCCGGCCTGACCAGGGCGGGAAGCGCCAACTCCCTGAACCAGGCGCTGGCGGGCACGCTCGGCGTGGTCATCCTCGCGCTGATCCTCGACGGGATCTACGTCCTCATCGCCCGTTTCACCGTGCCAAGGGGTGTCCGTGTCTGAAACCGTGGAAAACACAGCGGCCGCCGAGCCTGGAGCCACCGGAGAGGGCGACTCCGCCGTCTCCGGAGCCGAGATCCAGCTCGAGAACGTGACCAAGCGTTACCCGGGGACCCGGGAACCCGCGGTCGGCGACGTCACGATGACGATCCCCGCCGGCAAGATCGTGATCCTGGTCGGGCCCTCCGGCTGCGGGAAGACCACCACCCTGCGGATGATCAACCGGCTGATCGAGCCCACCTCGGGCCGCATCACCATCGGGGGAGAGGACGCGCTGCGGCTCAACCCCGACCAGTTGCGCCGCAAGATCGGCTACGCGATCCAGCAGGCCGGGTTGTTCCCGCACTTCACCGTCGCCCAGAACATCGGGGTGGTGCCCGGCCTGCTCGGCTGGGACCGCAAGCGGATCGCCGACCGGGTCGAAGAGATGCTGGACCTGGTCGGCCTCGATCCGAAGGTCTTCCACGACCGCTACCCGCGCCAGCTGTCCGGAGGCCAGCAGCAACGGGTCGGTGTCGCGCGGGCGCTGGCGGCGGATCCCCCGGTGCTGCTGATGGACGAGCCGTTCGGCGCGGTCGACCCGATCACCCGTGGCAACCTGCAGGACGAACTGCTCCGGCTGCAGTCGGCGCTGGGCAAGACGATCGTGTTCGTCACCCACGACTTCGACGAGGCGGTCAAGCTGGGCGACAAGATCGCGGTTCTGGGCACCGGGTCGTCGATCCTCCAGTACGACACCCCGGAGGCGATCCTCGCCAACCCGGCCGACGACACCGTCGCCGGGTTCGTCGGTGCCGGAGCGTCACTCAAGCAACTCACCCTGCTGCGGGTCCGCGAAGTGGAACTGGGCGAGGACCCGGTGCTGGCGCGGCTCGACGAGTCACCCGCCGACGTCCGGCGGAAACTGACCGAGCGGAACGGCACCTATGCCCTGGTGCTCGACAACCGTGACCGCCCGGCGCGCTGGGTCCACATCCGCGACCTCGGCTCGGCGTCCTCGCTCGCCACGGCGGGCAAGCCACTCGGTGACCTGGTGAGTCTCCAGTCGACCCTGCAGGACGCGCTCGAGGCGATCCTCGCCGAAGGCGGTTCGGTGCCGGTGACGGGGCCGCGAGGCGAGTACGCCGGAATGATCGAGCTGGACACGGTGATGGCGACGGTGCAGCGGCTGCGGGAGGAACACTCCTGATGAGCACGGCTACCAGCGGTACTTCAGCCGCGTCCAGCGGTCTGTCCACCGGGTCGGGGGTGCGCCGGGCCGATCGCGCCCGGCTCGTCGTCCAGCCCGCGGCGGTGATCCTCATCGTCGGGGCGGTCCTGATCTGGGCGCTCACCCGCCACAACGACGCGACCGAGGCGCAGACCCTGAACTGGCCGACGTTGCTCAGCGGGACCTGGCAGCACCTGTTGATCACCGTCGCGGTGGCCGCGATCGTGGTGGCCGCCGCGGTCCCGCTCGGCATGATCCTCACCCGCTCCTGGGCCCGCCCGGTCGCGCCGGTGTTCTTGACCATCGCGAACATCGGGCAGGCCGCGCCCGCGCTCGGCATGATCGTGCTGTTCTTCCTGTGGACCAACTGGGAAGGCTTCTGGTGCGCGGTCCTCCCGATCGCCTTCTACTCGCTGCTGCCCGTGCTGCGGAACACCATCGTCGGCATCGACAGCGTCGACCGGTCGCTGATCGAGGCCGCCCGCGGGATCGGGATGTCCTCCTCGGGCGTGCTGTTCCGCATCGAGATGCCGTTGGCGCTGCCGCTGATCCTGGCGGGCCTGCGCACTTCGCTCGTGCTCGCGGTGGGCACGGCGACGCTGGCGTTCTTCGTCAACGGCGGTGGGCTCGGCGAACTGATCGACACCGGTTACAAACTCAACCGCGTGCCGGTTCTGGTCACCGGCGCCGTACTCGCGGTCGGACTGGCGCTGCTCGTCGACTGGGTCGGCGCGGTGCTGGAGCGGTTCTTCGGGCCTAGGGGGTTGTCATGAGGAGGCTTCTGGCCACCGGCGTCGCGGCGATGCTGGCGTGCTCGCTGACGGCGTGCGGTCTGGATGTGAACGCGGCACTGCCCTACGACGTGAAGCCCGGCACGATCCGGCCGGTGCCCAGCCTCGAGGGCGTGCACGTGACCGTCGGTTCCAAGGACTTCACCGAGAACATCATCCTGGCCTATCTCGCCGAACTGGCGCTTTCCGCCGCCGGTGCGCACGTCACGGACATGTCCAACATCAGCGGGTCGAACAGCGCCCGGCAGGCGGTGCTCAACGGGCAGATCAACCTGTCGTGGGACTACACCGGGACGGGCTGGCTTTCCTACCAGGGCAACGACAAACCGGTTCCGGGTGAGCAGGCACAGTTCGACGCGGTGAAGTCGGCGGACGAGAAACTCCACGGGATCACCTGGCTCGACTATTCGCCGGTCAACGACACCTACGCGTTCGGGACCACGGAGGCCTACGCGCGTGACCACAACCTGAAGTCCAATTCGGACATGACGGCGTTCCTGAAGGAACACCCCGATCAGGCGGTGTTCTGCGTGGAGACCGAGTTCGCCAGCAGGCAGGACGGGATGCCCGGGGTGAAGAAGGCCTACGGTTTCCCGACCACCACGGTGAAGACGTTCGGCACCGGGGCGATCTACAGCGCGATCGCGAACGGCACCTGCAACTTCGGCGAGATCTTCACCACCGACGGGCGGATCGCCGGTCTGAACCTCCGCGTCCTGGCCGACGACAAGGCGTTCTTCCCGCAGTACAACGCTTCGATCACGGTCAAGCAGTCGTACCTGGCCCAGCACCCGGCGTTGAACGACGTGCTGGTACCGGTGGGCAAGGCACTCGACAACGCGCAGATGATCGAGCTGTGCAAGCAGGTCGACGTGGACGGCAAGGACCCCGGCGAGGTCGCCCGGGACTGGATGGTCTCCAAGGGCTTCATCAGCTGACCGCGCCCTCGTAGCGGAGCAAGGTGGGTTTACTACGGATGATGCGGCGTTGAATCGGCGGCCGGACGAAAAGCGTGTCCCGTGCAGCGGCCTCCGGCGGACAACCTGCGCTGTGGTCGCCCGCCGTTGCCGCCTCCGGCCGGCAAATCCACCTTCCTCTGAAAAGAGGGTGCGAGGAGGTCAGAGGCCGAGGCGGTGCAGGACCTCGGCTTCCAGGCGTTCGAGCTCGGAGGCGACCGCCTGGTGCGCGGCGCGGCGGCGGGCGGAAGGCATGCGTTCGGCCGCGCGCACCGCGGCGGTGAGTTGTTCCAGCGTCGCCTGTGCGTCGTCGGCCCAGACCAGATCGTCCTTCTTCGCGCGTGCGGAGTGGCGCAGTTCGCTCACCGCCTGCGAGATTCCGGCGATGCGCGCCAGCAGGCCTGCTCCCCGGCCGGTGAACTCCGGCAGCGCCTCCACCGGGACACCGAGCTTGCGGGCCTGGTAGCGGTCGTAGGCTTCCCGCACCGCACCCGCCGCCTTGACCGCGAACGGCGCGAGCACGGGGGCCACGGCCGGTACCACGATCTTGGCCACCGCGACGGCGTTGCGCGCCTTCTTCGGCGTCAGTCCGCTTTCGTCCGCCTTCTTGCGTGCCATGGGTAGAACTTACTGGCATGGTGTGGCCATGAGCATGCCGGACACTCGTACGATGCCGGGTTTCCGTGCCCGGTGCCGCGGATCTTCCGGTGGTGTTCGCCTCGATCGCCTCCGCGCCGCCCGCTGGAACCGGGGCTTCACGCCGCGAGGACAATCTGTCGGTGGGTGCTTCTAAAGTGGTGGGCATGGAACCGGAGGTGCTGCTCGACGCTGGTGCGGTGAGTCGTTGCCGTCGTCGGGTGCATCTCGACCACGACCCGGCGATGCGGGAGACGCCGCTCGCCCCGCCCGACCCGGCGGCCGAACAACGCATGGCGGACGCCGCGACGCATCGCGACCTGATTCGCCGGCGGTTGATGGCGGCGGTCCCCGGCACCTGGGTCACGATCGCTCCCGGCGAGCCGTCGTCCGAACGTGTCCGGCTGACCGAGAGCGCGCTGGCCGAGGGCGCCTCGCACATCTGGGGCGGGTTGTTACCGGCCGATCGAGCCGAGCACCGGCGCGGTGGAGCCGAGTTGCTCGTCCGGGTGGACGGGGGCTACGTGCCGCTGCTGGTCGTCCGGCACCGGATCACCGATCCCGGCACCGGCGCGCTCACCACCGAGGTGGAAGATCTCGACCCAGGGCACGCGGTCGTGGACACCACCCGCAAGGTCCGCTCGCACGCGCGTGACCAGCTCCGGCTCGCCCATCTGCACCGGATGCTGGAGAGCACGGGCCACGCGTCGGATCGTCTGCTCGGCGGGGTGATCGGGCTGGATGCGGACGTGGTGCTCTGGCACGATCTCCAGGCGCCGAACTGGCCGGGCGGCCGTACGGCACTGGAGGAGTACGACGCCCGCTTCGCCGATCGGCTGGCCGTCGCGCAAGCCGCCGTGAGCGGTGGGCCCGCGCTCGCCGAACCGTCCCGTGTCCTGGAATGCCGCACCTGCCCGTGGTGGCCCACCTGCGAGACGGCGCTGAGAGCGGTCCGCGACGTGAGCCTGGTGGTCCGCGGTGAGGACGCGATGGAACTGCGCCGCGCCGGTGTGTCCACAGTGGACAAGCTGGCCGCGCTCGACCCGGCCGACGAGCCCCCGATCCTGTGGACGTCGAGCACGTTCGTGGACGCGGTGGTGCTGGCGCGCGCCTGGCTGGCCGACCTGACGATGGTCCGGAAGGTGCGCGAGGTCCAGGTGCCCCGCGCCGACGTCGAACTCGACGTCGACATGGAGAGCTTCGGAGAATCCGGCGCGTACCTGTGGGGCTGCCTGCTTTCCGGCGCGGACATCGGGCTGGAGCAGGGATACCGCTCGTTCGTCACGTGGGATCCCTTGCCCGCCGCCGACGAGGCGCGCTCGTTCGCGGAGTTCTGGGCCTGGCTCAGCGAAATCCGGGCACGAACGGTGGCGAGGGGGCTCACCTTCCGCGCCTACTGTTACAACGCGATGGCGGAGAACCGATGGCTTTTCGGCTCGGTGGAACGCTTCGCCGGCTTCGAGGGCGTTCCCGGCCGCGCGGCCGTTCAGTCCTTTGTGGACTCCGACGAGTGGGTGGACCTGTTCCGCGGCGTTTCGGAACAGTTCCTGTGCGCGCGGGGCAAAGGCCTGAAGGTGGTCGCGCCGGTGGCGGGATTCTCGTGGCGTGACCCGGAGGCGAACGGCGAGGCATCGATGCGCTGGTACCGGGCCGCGGTCGGCATGGACGGCGAGGCGCCCGACCTGGCCCAGCGGATGCGTCTTCTCCACTACAACGAAGACGACGTCCGCGCCACCTACGCCCTGCGCCGGTGGATGTCCGACTCGGCCAACGCCATCCCGTTCATGGGCGACCTATGACGCCTCTTGCCGGTCCGCGGCTGTCGAGGTGAGCACAGAGCGCGCCGTTGTCGTGCGCACGCAAGGTCGCGGAAAACTCAGCGTGGCGCCATCCGCAGTGCGCCGTCGAGCCGGATGACCTCGCCGTTGAGGTAGTCGTGCTCGATGATGTCCACGGCGAGTTGCGCGTACTCGTCCGGGCGTCCCAGCCGCTTCGGGAACGGCACCCCGGCCGCGAGACCGGCGCGGAACTCGTCGCTGATCGTGGCCAGCATCGGGGTGTCGAGGATCCCGGGCGCGATGGTGACCACGCGAATGCCGTGTGAAGCCAGATCCCGTGCGGCCGGCAGGGTCAGCCCGGCCACGCCACCCTTGGACGCCGAGTACGCCACCTGGCCGATCTGGCCGTCGAACGCCGCGATGGAGGCCGTGTTGATGACGACACCGCGAGCGTCGTCCTCCAGCGGTTCGGTCTTGGCGATCGCCTCGGCGGCAAGCGTGAGCACGGTGAACGTGCCGATCAGGTTGACCTCGATGACCTTCCGGAACAGCGCCAGGTCGTGCGCGCCCTTCTTGGACAGGATCCGCGCGGACGGCCCGATCCCCGCGCAGTTCACCACGGTGCGCAGCGGGACGCCCGCGTCCGACGCGGCTTCGACGGCGGAGCGCACCTGCTCGGCATCGGTGACGTCGGCCTCGACGTAGGTCACGCCGTCGACCGCGGGCGCCTTGGCGATGCCGGCCGGGAGATCGATCGCGAACACCCGGGCGCCCCTGGACGCCAATGCCCGCGCGGTCGCGCCCCCGAGCCCCGAGGCTCCACCGGTGACGATCGCGGCCGTGTCGGTGATCCGCATGCCCTGTCCTTTCCCAGCTCCTGGAGGATTTTCCGCAAGGTTAACGCTCGTTCGCGTGCGACGGGTGTGACCCTGTGAACAGCGTGGTGACGTGCCCACTCCTCGCGAGGAGTATTCGGCCGCGACCACTGCCGTTAGCGCGGAAGTCAACTCCGGCTGTCACCTTCGCAGCATGGGACAAGCTCGGATCGTGGTGGTCGGGACCGGATACGTCGGACTGACCACCGGCGCCTGCCTCGCCGGCCTGGGTCATCGGGTCACCTGCGTGGACGTGGACGAGGCGAAGGTGGCCAGACTCGCCGCCGGGCAGGTGGACATCCTGGAGCCAGGACTGGAGGAACTGGTCTCCCGCGGCCTGTCCGCGGGCAGGCTGTCCTTCGTGGTGGGGGCGCGGCGGGCCGCGGCCGTGGCAGACGCGGTGTTCCTCTGCGTGCCGACCCCGATGGGCGTGGGCGGCGCCGCCGACCTGCGTGCGGTGGAGGCGGTGGTCGCCGAAATCGGTGACGTGCTGCCGTCACGGTGCGCGTTGATCACGAAGTCCACCGTGCCGGTGGGCACGGCAGGGCGGATTCGTGACCTGCTGGGCCGCGACGACGTGCCCGTCGTGGCGAACCCCGAGTTCCTCCGTGAAGGCACCGCGGTCGCCGACTTCATGAGCCCGGACCGGATCGTGGTGGGGTCGGACGACCGCTCCGCCGCCGAGTGGGTCGCGGGCCTCTACCGCGACCTGGCGGCGCCGAACGTGATCACCGACGCGGCCAGCGCGGAAATGGTCAAGTACGCGGCGAACTGCTTCCTGGCCATGAAACTGTCCTACGTCAACGCGATCGCCGAACTCTGCGAGCGGCTGGGCGCCGACATCCTCGCGGTCACCGAGGGAATGGGCTACGACCGTCGCATCGGCCGGTCCTTCCTCAAGCCGGGTCCGGGCTGGGGTGGGTCGTGCCTGCCCAAGGACACCCATGCCCTGGTGCAGGTGGCCGACGCCGCCGGCTTCGACTTCACCCTGCTCTCGGCGGCGATCGTGGAGAACATCGCCCAGCGTGACCGGATCGTGGCGAAGATCGCGGGGGCCGTCGGTGGCCTCGCCGGTGCCCGGATCGGGGTGCTCGGCCTCGCGTTCAAGGCCGGGACCAGCGACGTGCGGGACTCCCCGGCGCTTTCGGTGGCGTCGATGCTGGCCGCGCACGGAGCCGAGGTGATCGCCTACGACCCGGCGGTCGGCGGAGGCTTCCCCGGCATGAACGTGGTCGACGACCCGTATCAGGTGGCCAAGGGTGCCGACGGGATCGTGGTGCTCACCGAGTGGGACGAGTTCCGCAAGCTCGACTGGACCTACCTCGCGGAGCTGATGCACGGCGAGGCGGTCATCGATACGCGGAACCTGCTCGACCCGCAGGCGGTCCTGGACGCCGGCCTGTCCTGGCTGGGCCTCGGGCGTCCCCGCCGCACGCGGGCCTCGCAGGGTGACCTGACCACCGCCGGACGGCCCTGAGTACCGTCGCCGTCGTAACCCAAGAGTCGCTTCTCGGCCGACGCGGACTCCTCGGACGTGCCGTAGTTTGCAGGGGTGTGCCGGGCTTTCCGCATGAGTGCCGCAGCGCGGAGCGCTTCCGTTGAGGGTGGTGGTGGGCGACGCATGATGGGGATCGCAGCGCGGAGCGCTTCCGTTGAGGGTGGTGGTGGGCGACGGGTGGGCTTCCTGCTGACGGTCGTGCCGATGGCCGTCGTACTGGGCGGAACCACGGCGGCCGGCCACGTGCAGCCGGGAACACCCCCCCTCGACCTCCTGGGCTACGCCTGGCTCGTCGCGGCGGCGTTGCCCTTGCTGGTTTCCCGCCGGTTCCCCCTGTCGGCGTTCCTCGCCGTCTCCGCTTTCACCTGGTCGTATTACGCGTCGGCTTACCCCGATGGCCCTGCCGCGGTGCTGCCGACCATCGCGCTGTTCACGCTGACCCGGCGTCGCGGTCCGCTGGTCGCCGGCGTCGCGGGCGCGGGAACGCTGCTGGGCGTTCTGGTGGGGCATCTTGTGCTGGGCGACAAGTTGACGTTCGACGCACGGGCGACGCTGTCCGTGGTGTGGCTGGCGGCTGTGCTCGGCATCGGGACGGCGGCGCGTAACCGGGGCGTGGCCGTGCGCGCGGCGCGGGATCAGGCCGCGGAGCGGCAGCGCCGGCTCGCCGAGCACGAGCGGTTGCAGATCGCCCGTGAGGTGCACGACGTGGTGGCGCACAGTCTCGCGATGATCAACGTGCAGGCCGGGGTGGCCGCGCACGTCGCGGACCGGCGGCCGGAGCAGGCCGTCGAGGCATTGCGCGCGATCAAGGACGCCAGTGCCGCCGCGCTGGCCGACCTGCGGGCGACCGTGGCGGTGTTGCGGACCGGCCAGGGGCTCGGGCCGGCGCCCAGCCTGTCCCGGCTCGAGGAGCTTCTGGAGCACACCCGGGCCACCGGCCGCGAGGTGCGCGTGCACGGGTCACCAGGAGAACTGCCGGCGCCGGTGGACGTCGCGGCC
This sequence comes from Amycolatopsis pigmentata, assembly GCF_042684065.1. Lineage (NCBI taxonomy): Bacteria > Bacillati > Actinomycetota > Actinomycetes > Pseudonocardiales > Pseudonocardiaceae > Amycolatopsis > Amycolatopsis pigmentata. The sequence goes on from NZ_JBHUKR010000007.1 coordinate 897,030, forward strand.
TACCGGATCCTGCAGGAGTCCCTCACGAACGTGGTGCGGCACGCGACCGATGCCCGCACCGTCGATGTCCACTTTGGATGGAAGAACGGGATGCTGGAGCTGGTGGTGGCCGACGACGGCCGCGACGCGACCGAACCCACGGCGGGATATGGCCTGCGCGGGATGTCGGAACGCGCGGCGGCGCTCGGTGGACGTCTCGATTTTCGCGTCCTCGACGGTGGTTTCGAGGTTCGGGCCGAGATTCCGGTCGAGACGCGCGGACTCGTGGAGGAGCGCCGATGACCATCCGGGTGGTACTCGCCGACGACCAGACGTTGGTGCGTGGCGGTTTCCGGGTGTTGCTGGAGACCGAAGACGGCTTCGAGGTGTGCGGTGAGGCCGCCGACGGCGCAGAGGCGGTGCGGCTGGCCCAGGAGGTGCGGCCGGACGTGGTGGTGATGGACATCCGCATGCCCGGGACGGACGGGTTGGAAGCGACCCGGCGGATCACCGGCGATCCCAACCTGGCGAGCGTGCGCGTGCTCGTACTGACGACCTTCGACGTCGACGAATACGTCTACGAAGCGCTGCGGGCGGGCGCGAGCGGGTTCCTGCTCAAGGACATCGAACCGGTCGAGTTGCTGCGCGCGCTCCGGGTGGTGGCGGCCGGCGAGGCGCTGCTCGCGCCGACGGTGACCAGGCGGTTGATCGCCGAGTTCGTCGGCAGACCCGAGCATCGCCGCGTCGACGCCCGCGCGGTCCGGCAGATCACCGACCGGGAACGCGAAGTGCTCGCCCTTGTCGCCGGTGGGTTGTCCAACGACGAGATCGCCGAACAACTCGTCATCTCCACGGCCACGGCGCGTACGCACGTCAGCCGCGTCATGACCAAGGTCGGTGCGCGTGACCGCGCGCAACTCGTCGTGCTGGCGTACGAGTCCGGTCTGGTCCGCCCTGGTTCACCGGGAACGTAGGCCGGAGATCAGCCGCACCACGAACACCACGGCCAGTCCGATGACGATCGAGACCTGCAACCACATTCGAGCCCTCCCTTTCGACCATGGTCTGTCGAGAAGGCGCGCGAGCGCCGGTCGAGGTTGCGGCCGCGGCCGGAATTTCACCTCTTGGGGGTGACACGCCGGGCGTGCCGGGGCGCGTCGAGCCGTCCGGCGATGGACCGCCGTTCGTCGACGACCGGTGTCACATCGGTCTGGGTCTCGTCCGGCACGGACCGGCGCCGGATCCTCGGCATCTCGACGGTGACCTCGCCGGGCACCGGGACCGGACCACGCCGGTGCCGGGGCGGCGGCCGACGTTGACCGCCGTTCGAAGTGCCGTCGGCGGGGGCGGGCGGTGACGGCTTGCCCGCGCGTGCGAGCTGCGGCTCGGGAGGTGGCGCCGGAGGTTCTTCGGCCGCGGGTTCGCGGGCGGGGGCACGATGCGAAAGCTTGCGCGCGAGCGTGTGGCTCGGGCGCTCCACGAAGCGATAGCTCAGCTCGACCACCCCGAACACGGCTCCGATCGCGATGATCGCCGCGATCGGGAACGGCAGGATCGGGCGCAACAACTGGAGCACCACGAACGAGACCAGCATGTGCAGGAGGTACAGCGAATAGCTGCGCTCCGACATCGACGTCCAGAACTTCCACTGGCGCAGCTTCGGCTCGGCGAAGTAGCCCATCATGAAGCACAGCACGGCGAACGCGAGGGACAGGTTGTACGAGCTGTCGATCCGGCCGACATTGATGATGTCCGCCAGCACGTACAACGACCATGCCACCCCGGTGAACACCCCGCCGGTCCAGAGCGGGATCTTCTTCGTCGTCGTGGCCCAGATGATCTGACCGAGCAGCATGGCCGGCAGGTAGGACACGTTCACCGCGAACAGCGAATACGAAGCGTTGAGCTGGCTGCGGCTCATCATCACCACGAAGATGAAGGTCAGTTCGAGCGCGATGCCCAGCCACGGCCAGCGGCGCAGTGCTGGCAGCACGGCCATCAGCAACAGGTAGAACAGGACCTCGACGATCATGGTCCAGGCCACCGGCACCAGCACGACCTGCGGGAAGATCAGGTAGTTGACCAGCGCGGTGTTGGTCAGGACGGTGAGCGGGGTGAGCTGCTGCGACTGGCCGGTCGACGGCGGGTGGAGGTTCACCACCAGCATCAGCGTGGTCAGCAGCACGACGAACAACATCGGCGCGTAGACCCGGATGAACCGGTTGACCGCGAAGCGGCCCTGTCCCTGCTTCAGCGCGATCGGCGTGACCACGTATCCACTGACCAGGAAGAAGAACGGCACCGCGATCTGGCCGATGCCCTGTTTGGACATGTGCATCGGATCGCTGGTGAGCGCCTCGATGAAGCTGATATAGGGCGCGTTCTCGCCCTTGGCCATGACCCACGGGTGCGCGATATGGCTGTAGAACACCAGCAACGCGCCTAGCCCGCGGCCGATGTCGATGAAAACGATACGATTCTTGGGCGCCGATTTCGGCGCAGAGGCCGGGGAACCGGTCGCCGACGTCCCGCGGGCCCCGTCCTTGACCGGACTCGCCTGCTCGACCACCGGCGATCACCCCCATCCTCACCGCGAAGCGCCTCAAGAAGGGTAGCGTCCATCGCGGGGTGTCCTCCAGCGATACTCCCACGGCGGCAGGGAGAGCCGGTTGTTCGGTCCCTTACGTTCGGCTCGGCCGGCTATCGCGCTCTACTACGGCCTTCAGGCGATCGCGTTCGCGGTGCTCATCGTGATGGGCTTGCGAGTGCACTACCCGCCGGACTTCTTCATCGGTCACTGGGACGGCGCCTGGTTCCTCGAGATCGCCGAACACGGCTACCGCATCCCGGTTCTCCTGGACCAGCACGGGATGCCGGTCCAGAACAGCATGGTGTTCTTCCCGCTCTATCCCGCCTTGGTGGCCTTGCCGGTCGCGCTCGGCGTGCCCGGGGTGTGGGCCGGATTCCTGGTGACGCTGCTCGTCGGCGGACTGGCGGCGGCCGGATTGTTCACGCTGGGCTCCGAACTGGACGGGCCGCGCACGGGCACCCTTCTCGCCGCCCTCTGGGCGATCGCGCCGGGTGCGGCCGCGCTGCACATGGTCTACTCCGAGTCCCTCCTGTGCGCGTTGAGCGCGTGGGCGCTGGTCGCCGTCGTGCGGCGGCGGTGGACGGCGGCCGGGTGGCTGACCGTTCTCGCCGGGCTGACCAGGGCGGTCGCTCTCGCGCTGGTGGTCGCGGTGATGGTGGCGGCGCTGATCGCGATCGTGCGCCGGGAGGACGGCCGGCGGCCGTGGCTCGCGATCCTTCTCGCGCCGCTGGGTACCGCGGGTTACCTCGGTTACGTGGCCTTGCGCACGGGCCGGCCCGACGGCTGGCTGTGGCTGCAGAGCGCCTGGCAGATGCGGTTCGACTGGGGTCGTTTCACGTGGGAAAGGCTCGGGCGGGGACTGGTCGGCGACTCCCCCTGGCTCACCCTCACTTCGCTGATCGTGCTCGCCGCCGTGGTGCAGCTCGTGTGGCTGTACACGACGAAGACACACCCGGCGCTCTACGTCTACGGCACGCTCGTCGTCTTCATCGCGCTGACCTCGTCGAACTACTTCCAGTCGAGGGCACGGTTTCTGCTTCCCGCGTTCACCATCCTGCTGCCGGCCGCGATGCTCGCGGCCAAGCTGCCGAAGCGCGCGCTCGCCGTGCTGCTGCCCGTCGGCGCGCTCGCTTCCGGCTGGTACGGCATGTTCCTGACCACCGTCGCGACCGTGAACCCGTAATTCTTCTTGTGGTCAAACGGTTTCCGGGGCGAGCCACAGGGTGAGGAAGCCCTTGGCGTCTTCGCGGGCTTCGGCGATCAGAGCCGCGTCGTCGCGGGTGGGCGAGGTGACGGGTCCGTTGTCGTCCACCGGAATCAGGCGGTAGCCGTACTTGCGGTATCCGGCGAGCACCTTGGCCGGGTCGTCACCGAGTTCCTCGATGGCCTCCGGACAGAACTCGCACACCACATGCGGGTGGTCGCGTTCCAGGACACCGGCGAGTCCGGCGAGCGCACGGTGATCACGGCCCTGGAGATCGACCTTGATCAGGGTGACCGGCTCGGCGGTCACCTCGGGTTCCTGATCGAGCCGGAGCGCCCGCACCGCGACGCCGGGGCCGGTCGCGTTGACCCTGTTGTCGCCACTGTTGTCCGGCGTGGCGTGCTCCAGACGCAACTGTCCCGGCGCGTCCCAGGCCGCCGCGTCGAACACGGTGACCCGCTCCGCCACCGTCGCGGGCAGATTCACCGTCACGTTCCGGTGCAGGTACGCGGCGTTGACCGGGTCGGCCTCGACCGCGACCACCCGGCTCACCTCGGGACAGGATTTCAGCAGCCGCAGCGTGTGGTACCCCACGTGCGCGCCGATGTCGAGGAACGCGCCCGGATTCCGGTTGGCGAGATCCGCCATCAACTCGGCTTCGCTGTCTTCCCAGGAACGGTGATAGACGATCCACGGCAGCATCACTTCGTCGACCGGCATCAGCAGCGCGCCGACATCGCACGGCACGACGTCCGCGTCCCGGGGCACCGGCGCGTGCGCGAGCCGTGCGGCTTCGCGGAATGCCGTGACATCGCGCGTGACCCGCTGGATCGCCTTCTCGTCGCTGTCGAGCCGCTGATCCCGCTCCGCGAACATGCCGTGCACGGCTTCCATCCGCGCGTCCAGCGCACCGGAAAGCTCGGCCGCGCCGGCTTCGAGGTTCCGCAGTGCCAGTTCGGTGGCCGGCGACTGGTGGTTCAACCGGTCGATCTGCGCGGCGAGCGCTTCGAGTCGCTCGTCGAACTTCCGGCCCTTCTCGGCCGCTTCGCGGGCCTCCGAGGCGCTCGCTTCGAGCGCTTCGATCCTGGACAACAGGCGGCTGACGGTGTCCTCGACCCCGCCGAACAGTTCGCCCATCACCCGGCGCTGGTGCACGTCGTAGTGGTCGATCGCGCGCAGCACGACCTTGCGCATCGCGGGCGCGAGCGGCAGGCGGGCTGGGCCCGCGGTTTCGGGACGCCAGTGCAGTGCCTGCGTGGCGCGGTGCATCGGGGACAGCGGATGCTCCGGCCCCGCCGGCGCCGTCGATCCCCGGTTCTGCCAGCTCCGGTAAGCGCTTTCCAGCTCCTGGCGCATCCACTTCGCGGCCGCTTCCAGGGAACGGGTGCGCAGGATGTGCCGGCGTGCGGCCTTGCCCCGGCGTGCGGCCTCGTCCGGATCGTCGGCGACCTGGCGCATCGCCGCGGCCGCGGCGTCGAGGTCGGGGTCGGCCCACACCGCTTCGGCCTGGTACGGATGACAGTCCTTGCCGACCGGGATCAGGCGGTACGGGATGGCCCAGCCGGTCGAGTCGTCGAGGAACTCGGTCGTGCTCGAATAGCCGGTGGAAATCACCGGCATCGCCCGTGCCATCGCTTCCGCGACGGTCAACCCGAAACCCTCGCTGCGATGCAGCGACACGTAACAGGTGCTTCGCTCGTACAGGTCGTGCAGTTCCGCCACGCTCAGGTAGCGCTCGACGAGTTCGATCCGGTCGTCACCGGCGACGGCCGCGCGCAACCGTTCCGCATCCAGCGGGTGCAGCTTGGCGTTGATCGCCTTGATGGTGAGCCGGACGTCGTCCCGTCCGGGGAAGGCGCGCTGGAACGCGGTGACCGTGCCCCACGGGTTCTTCCGCTCCGCGACGCTGTTGAAGTCGAACGCGAACAGGAACCGCACCGGTTCGCCTTTTTCGCGCGCCGGCGGCGAGGGCTCGCCCGGGTCGCGCACCGGCACCGGAATGGTCTTGACCGGGACCGGGGAATGCCGGGCGAAGGCGGCGCGGCAGAAGTCGCTCACCGTCCACACTTCGTCCACCATGCCGAACGCTTCGTGCTGCCACTCCGGGAAGTCCTCGAGTTCCCAGGCCCACAGGCCGATCCGGTAACGCTGGTGGCCGACCTCCGGGTGATGGGTCAGGATCAACCGGGTCTGGTCCGCGTTCACCGCGAGGATGCTGACCGGGTACCGCGGCCGCCCCACGGTCTCCGGGCTGTCCATCCCGGTGCGGTTGGACACGGCCTTCTCTTCCAGCACCGAAGCGATCCCGACACCACCGGCCTCGATCGCCTCGTGCACGATCCGGCCCATTTCACCGAGACCGAGTTCAGCGGTGAGATAGCCGAGCAGGTTCACCCCGAACTCGTCGACGGGCGGCTCGCGCCGGAGCGGCTGAGCGGGCAGGGCCCACTCGGGCAGGCCCGCTTCGGCCACACCGGAGCCTTCACACCAGAAACGGAAGGCATCGGCGTTTTCTCCGCAGGGATGCGGGAAGGCCATCTGCAGGTCGATCCGGGAAGCCCAGATCGCCTGCGTGAGCCGGTTGAGCCCGGCCGCGGCCTGCGCGGGGTCCGCGGGTGAGGACAACCAGGCGCGGAAGGCCGCTCCACCGTCATCGGCGTAGGCGTGCGGCGGAGGCTCGGTCTTCTTGCGGTCGGCCTTGATCCAGGCGTCGCGGAACACCCGGCGGGCCAGGCGGGGAACGGGCTTGCCGTCGGCGAAAGTGGCGAAACCGTAAGGAATCGCGTCGAGCGCCTCGGCGTAACCGGCTTTCTTGAGCGCGGCGCCGTAGGCGTCACAGAGCTTCCGCACCTCGGGGTTGGCCGACAACACCACACGCGGCTTGCGGGCACAGTGGTAGGTCAGCAGCCACGGCTTTTCCGGACGGTACCCGCTGAAATGGAAGAACCTCAGCGGCGCGCCACCCGCGGTGAGCACGCCATCCGCGGAGCGCTCGACCGGCCGTTCGTGCACGTTCCAGTAGGCCACGTCGAAACCGGGGTCGGTGACGACGTGATGGTCGAACAGCGACGGGACCTGGTCCACCCACCGCTGGTCGGTGAACAGTTGCTGTTCCGGGGCGACGATGGCGTTGTGGCGCAGGCGCTCGGCCCAGAAGTCCAGGAACTCCTCCGAGCCGGGGCCGACCGCGACGAAGCCCAGGTTGAACATCCCGGTGCCCATGATGACGGCTTCGTCGGGCTCCATCCCGTCGCGCGGCAACGGCTTGAGAAAGTGCGGCGCGAGCACGATGGAGCGCTCACCGGCGAGCTTCGGCACCTCGGGCATCGGCGCGAAAACCTGGATGTCGGGATCGAGGTAGATCACGACGTCGTTGTCCTGGCGCAGTTTCCGCAACAGGAACGGCTTCACCGCGGTGGCCAGCTCGGTCACCGAATACGCGGTGGCCATCCGCGGGTACTCGTCCTCGGCGATACCGAAGGAGTCCGGGCCGACCACGCGGTAGCCGTCCTGCTCGGCGTTTTCGCCGCGCGGCGCGTCGATCACCGCGATCACGAAGTCGTGACCCGGGTGATGCTCGAGGTAGGAGGCGGCGAGCACGCGCGCCGCGGGCAGGTAGTTGCGCGCGACGATCGTGCACGCGGTGGTCACGTCAGCGTCTGCAGCTGAACGCGCCCAGCCGATCTCATGGCCAGGGATCTCCTCAGTGCCCGGCCCTCGTTTTGGCTGACGGGAGCCCTGCCCCCGAGATCGGCTACCTTCGGACGGCGCGTTCGGCCGGTCATTTTGCATGGCTAACTCAGCATTCGAAAGCAGTCTCTCAGGCATTTGCCGGCAGCACCTGCATCTGTGAAGCGAGGACGTTCGAGAAGTCGGTCTGCGCGGACTGCTGGTTCTTCCCGCTCACCTCGACCCGGACGATCACGTTGCCGTGGGCGTAGTGACCGCGGACCTGCGCGTCGTTGTTCTCCTTCGGCTTGATGGTCGTGGCGTAGACACCGTTGGGGCTGTCGTTCAGCCGTGACGCGCCATTGCGGATCTGGATGGACATCAGCTGGTTGGCCGCGTTCTGCGCGGCCACCGGGCTGTTCACCTCGGTGAGCAGCAGGACCACGGTGTTGCCGTCGTCGAGGTGGTGGACCACGTACTTCGTGGCGGCGGCACCGGCGCTGGAGTAGGTCGACAACTCGTTGGAGTTCAGGTAGTTCAGGCCGGGGACCGCGTTGAAGGTGGTCACGTTCTCGTGGCTTTCCGCCGCACCCGGGATGTTCGCGACGGCCAGCGGGTCGGGCGGTGCCTGACTCGTCGGCTGGGCGGCGCTCGAGGGAGCGGCCTCATGGCCACCACCGCCGCCCGTGCCCCACAACAGGTAGGCACCCAGCGCGATACCGGCGAGCACCACCACGGCGGCGACGATCGCGATGATCTTCTTCGTGTTTCCGTTGCCGGACTTGTCGTCGAAGGACTCCGGACCCTGCTGGACCCAGCCCGGGTCACCGGACGGGACCAGCGGCGGGAGGTCGCCGCCGCCCCACGGCGGTGTCTGGTCGGCCTCGGGCGCGTTCCACGGCTGCTGGAAACCACCGGCCGGGGAGACCGGGCCTGCCTGCGGGAAACCGCCGGCGGGCGCGACCGGCCCCGCCTGCGGAAAACCGCCGGGCGGTGAGGCCGGGTACTGCGGTTGCCCGTAAGGGGGGCGGCCCGGGTCCATCGGTTGCTGGGGCCGCCACGGCGGCACGGCCTGCGTACGTTCGGCGTCCTCGGGGGGCGGCTGCTGTTGCGGCGTGCCCTGGGGCGGACTGACCGGTTGGATCACCTGCGTGCTGTCACCGGCCGCACCGTTGTTCTCGGCCGGAGGCACGGGCTGCTGCGGGGCGGCGGTGTTGTCGGGCTGTCCGACCGCCGACGACAGGACCTGGTCACGCCGTACCCGGTAGTCGTCCGCGGAGAGTCGGCCGGAAGCAAGCTCTTCGTCCAGCTTGCGCAGCTCCTCCTGCCAAGACACCAGGGGCCCCCTTAACTTGTGACTGGCGGCGTGTCGCGCGCCACCGGAGTGACGACTCGCAACATTGTGCACGCCAGCGGTACTTCTCGGATGCGCGGGTCGAAGCGGGCGATCCTCAGCCCGCGGGCAGCGTCGTCGCCAGGCTGTCGTGGACCTGCGTTATCCGGGTGTGAAGGCTTGCGGGGTTCGCGGTGAGCGGCTGGGAAACGCCGATGCCGATCACGACCGGGCCGGAGGCATACCACAACGCGGTCACCCGGCCCGTCGAATTGCTCCCGGTATAGGCGGTGTCGGCATCCGCCCTGCCCAGGGGGTCGGCGCGGAACCCGGCGTTGATGAGGGTTTCGCGGAGGCCCTTGACCAGTTTCCCCGCGTCTTCGGCGGACGCGGTCGGGATGGCCACCATCATGTAACCGGCGTCGGGCTGGGCCGTTTCCGCGGAGGCGCGATAGACGACCTCCTGGGCACCGCTCGCCTTGACCTTGGGCACGTCGGTGGCGGAGATGATCTGCATCTGGGCGGCCTTGTCCACCGACATCGTGGAGTTGTTCGGGTTCGGCGTTCCGGGCAGTTCGGGCAGCTTTCCTTCCACGTCCAGCTGGGGATTGGCGACCGCGCTGCCCGGTGCGGGGGCGGCGTTGTCCGTCTTGGAGCCGCCGAACAGGAAGGTGGCACCGATGATCAGACCGAGGACCAGGAGCACACCGAGCGACAGGAACAGCCAGGTCGGTCCGTGCCCTCGCGGTTTGCCCCACACCGGCACGCTGGGCTGGCGCACCACACCCGAGGAATGGCGGGGCATCGGCGGGATGAGGCTGGGCGTCTCCTCGGCGCGGACAGGCCTGGTGATCACGGTCGGCGCCTCCGCCATCGACGGGTAGCGCATCGACTCGGTCGGCCGCTCGTCCGCGGGACTCGGCGCGCTGGTCGGCCGCTCCGAGGCGAGCAGCGCGGCCGAAGTGCCGGTCTGTTCCTGCGGGGACTCTTCGGCCGGCTGGGCCACCTCGGCGGGCTGCTCGGCCGGGGCGGGTTCCGGCGCCGCGGTGCCCGACCCGGGGTTGGCGCTTTGCCAGCCGGAAAAACCCCGTGGCGGGGTGCCCGTCGGGGCGAGAGGGGCGGCCACCGGCGACGGGGCGGCACCACCGGAGGCGGCGGCCAGCAGCTCGTCGCGTTGCTTGCGGTGCTCGTGGCGGCTGATCCTGCCCCTGGCCAGTTCCGAATCCAGGCGGCGGAGCTCCTCCTGCCAACTCATCGGGACTCCTCGGGTCGTTCACGTGGCGTCCGGGAAAGGCCCGACGCCGGCCCACCGACACCGTAGCGCCAACGGTCAGGCCCGTGTCGCAATGATCCGACAGCGTAGCCCACCCGTCACCCTCCACCACCCTCAACGGGCACGCTTCGCGTGGCAGTCACATCCACCGTCACCCTCCACCACCCTCAACGGGCACGCTTCGCGTGGCAGTCACATCCACCGTCACCCTCCACCACCCTCAACGGGCACGCTTCGCCGGACGGTCTTTTCCCACGGCGACGTACAGTGGAAACATGGCTTGGTTCGGCAGTGACATCTCGCGCAAGACTCACCCCGTGAGCGCCGAGGAGGCGCTTCCTGGACGCAGCGAGCCATTGGTGACCCCGGAATGGCACGCGGTGTACCCGGATCGCCGTATCAAACCGCCGTTCCCGGAGGGCTCGCGCACCGCGGTCTTCGGCCTCGGCTGCTTCTGGGGCGCCGAGCGGTTGTTCTGGCAGACCCCCGGCGTGTATTCGACCGCTGTCGGGTATGCGGGCGGCCATACCCCGAACCCCACGTACGAAGAGGTGTGCAGCGGCCGGACCGGCCACGCCGAGGTCGTCCTCGTGGTCTTCGACCCCGCGCGGGTGAGCTACGAAACGCTGCTCAAGGTCTTCTGGGAGGGCCACGACCCCACCCAGGGCATGCGCCAGGGCAACGACATCGGCACCCAGTACCGCTCGGCGATCTACTACACCGACGACGAGCAGCGCGCCGAGGCCGAGTCGTCCCGTGAATCTTTCGCCAAGCCGCTCGCCTCGGCGGGCTACGGCGAGATCACCACGGAGATCGCGCCGTTGCGGGAATTCTACTACGCGGAGGAGTACCACCAGCAGTACCTGGACAAGAACCCGAACGGGTACTGCGGTTTGGGTGGGACCGGAGTCAGCTGCCCGGTGGGTCTCGGGGTTTCCAGGGACTGATCGTGTGCTCTTCCACTCCCTGATTGCCTGCGCGAGGACCGACCGCAGCGCTCGCGCCGCCGAGGGCCGCGACGCTCTTCGGGTCGCGTTGAAGTTCGCTCCACGGCATTTCGATGACCATGTGGCAATTCTGGCTTTTCGAGAAGAGTTCGCGAGCCTGTTGCGATAGTCGTGACGAGGTGAGCCGACGGGCCTGCGTCTCTTGCCCAGCGCGCCTCGGCGCGCACGAGAGCTGATCACCCAAACGTGTTCTGACGAGGACTTATAGCATTAACGGTATGCCCTGGGGTACCGTCGAGTTGGAAGCGGAAGTTCGGGCCTGGATGGAGGGTCTGCCGAGCCGGTACTTCGCAGCGGCCGCCTTCTACGTCGATTTACTCGCCGAGCACGGGCCGTTGCTAGGAGAGCCGTACACCCGGCAACTCGACGGCAAGTCGCGTGAACTGCGGTTCTACCTGAACGGTGAGGCTGTGCGAATTACCTACTGGATAGCCTCGGGGCGACGCATCGTCCTGTTGACTCAGTTTCGAAAGAGCCGCATGCGCGAGGAACGCGAAGTGGCACGTGCTCGGACGGCGATGCGGCGATGTATCGCGGAAGGGCACACTGTGGGCGAGCACGGTGGAGAGTGACGGACATGAATGAGCGAACCGATTGGAAGAGTCTTCGGGACAGGCGTCTGACGGAGCATGGTGCTGAGGATGCTTACGAGGCTGCCCGCGTGGCGTTCGAGTTGGGGAAGGCCGTCCGGGAGCTTCGCGAGTCGCGTAACTGGACTCAGGTTCAGCTTGCGGACGCCGCCGGCATGACCCAGCCTGCGGTCGCTCGTTTCGAAGCCGGTGGGACGGTGCCGACGATTCCCGTTCTCGAGCGCCTCGCTCACGCACTTGGAGCTGACTTGGTGGTGCGATTGACCCCGCGCACGTCGGCGGCGTAACCGTCACGAAGCCGTGCAACCACCATGCGACCGCTCCCAACACTCATGAGTGGTAGGCGGAGGCTTGGAGTGTGAAGAGTTCGGCGTAGGCGCCTTCCAGTGCCATCAGTTCCGCGTGCGTGCCCTGCTCGGCGAGTTTGCCGTGGTCGAGCAGAAGGATTTTCTCGGCTTGGCGCACGGTGGAAAACCGGTGCGAGATGTAGAGCGTGGTGCGTCCGTGCGCGAGGGCGCGGAGCCGGGTGAACAGGTCGTGTTCGGCCCGCGCGTCCAGTGCCGAGGTCGGCTCGTCGAGGATCAGGATCGGTGAGTCGCGCAGGAAGGCGCGGGCCAGGGCGATTTTCTGCCATTCGCCGCCGGAGAGGTTGACTCCCTGGTCGAACCACCGGCCGAGCGGGCTGTCGTAGGCCTTCGGCAGAGACTCGATGCGTTCCGCGACTCCCGCCTGCTGTGCGGCGTCGGAGATGCGCGGCCGGTCCTCGAGATGGTCGAGCTGGCCCAGCCCGATGTTCTCCGCGGCGGTGCCCTGATAGGTCACGTAGTCCTGGAACATCGCGCTGATCAGCGAGCGCAACCGCTCCGGCTCGAACTCCCGGATGTCCACGCCGTCGAGCAGGATGCGACCCGCGGTCGGGTCGTAGAGCCGGCACAGCAGTTTGAACAGCGTCGATTTGCCGGCCCCGTTGCGGCCGACGACGGCCACGGTTTCGCCGGGGCGGATCTCGAAGCTGACGCTGTCCAGCGCGGGTGCCTCCGCGCCGGGATAGCAGAACGTGACTTCCTGGAATTCGACGTGTCCGCGTACTGGTTCGGGGAGTGGTCGTGGTCGCGACGGCGCGGTGATCTTCGGTTCGGTGGCGAGGAACTGGTACAGCGTGTCGAGGTACAGGTTGTTCTCGTACATGCCGGAAAACCCGTTGAACAGGCCGGAAACCGCGGTCTGCACGGCGGTCGCCGCGCTGGTGTAGAGCGCGAGGTCACCGATGGTGAGCCGGCCTCCCACCGCTTCGAGCGCGATGTAGAGCGCGATGGCGGAACCGGTCACCGTGGACAGCAGACTCCACGAGGTGCCCACGAGGTTCCGTTTCGTGGTGAGTTCGCGTTCGCGCGCGTAGTAGGTCTGGCCGAGTTTGCGGAACCGGTCGACCAGATACGGGCCGAGGCCGAAGAGTTTGGTCTCTTTGGCGTAGGTGTCCAGGGTGACCAGCTGCGACAGGTAGTCCAGGCGGCGGCGAATCGGCGAGATGTAGAGCGCCAGCATGAACGCGCGGTTCCCGTACTTGGACTGGGAGATGAAGGCGGGAACCGGGGCCAGCAGCGAGATGATCGCCAGCACGGGGCTGATCGACACGAGCAGTCCGATCATGCTGCCGAACGTGATGGCGGTTCGTCCGAGGCTCAGCGCCGAACTCATCATCGAGACCGGGCGTGACGGAGCCTCCTGCGAAGCCTGGCGGAGGAGATCGTAGGAGACCGAGTCTTCGAAGAAGGACAGGTCCATCCGGCTCGCGTGCGCCATCACCTGGTGCCGGATGGTCAAGGTCATGCGTTCCTGCAACATCTGTTGCGCGATATTGGTGAGCGCGGTGCTGATCGCGGTGAAGGTGAACACCGCGAGCTGGAACCCGGTGATCTCGACGATCCGGGCCGTCGAGCCCTGCCCGCGCACGGCCGCGACGACGGCGTCGAGCAGGAGTTTGGCGATGTAGGCGGTGAGCGTCGGCATCAACCCACTGACCACAGTGGACAGTAAGACCACGATGGTCATCGCCGGGCTCGCCTGCCACGTCAGCCGGGCCACCCGGGGCAGCCCCCGCACGGTCCCGCCGATCGAGGTGCGCAACCGGTTCAGCCGGGCACGGAGGTCTTTCGGTTCGTCCGGCGGTTGCGGGTCGGGAATTTCGATCGGGCCGGTGAGACCGCTGTCCGGAACGGTGCTGCTGGCCTGCCTCAGGCGACGCCTGAGCCCCAGCGGCGGACCACCCTGCGTCATGAGGGCGTCACCGCCCCGTTGAGGAAGACGTCCACCAGATCAGCGGTCGTGGGTCCGTCCTGGTCGTCGCGGGCGCGGCTGAGCAGCAATGACAGGAAGACGCCACCCAGTTGGTTCGCGGGAAGCCGAAGCCGGTCGCGCTCGGGTTCGAAAAGTTCGGCCAGGGCGTCACGCATCGCGGTGAACGAGCGGTGCCGGTCGAAGCGGTGCCGGTCCTCCGGCTTCCGCTCCGGTGTCCGTCCGGACGCCTGCAGGGCGGCGGCCATCGCGCCCATCCGTTGCAGGTGGGCGGAGAGCGCGTCGGCCGCTTCGGTCAACCGGTCCACCAAGGGCCGGTCGAACGGGATCTCCGCGATCACCTCGATGACGTCGTCAGGGCGCAGGGCCTCGTGCAGGCAGGCGTCGATCAACTCGTTCTTGTCGGTGAAGGCGCGGAAAATCGTGCCTTCACCGATCCCGGCGGCGCGGGCGATCTGCGCGGTGGTGACGGCGGCGCCGTGCTCGACGACGAGTGGCAGCACCGCCCTGACGATCATCTTGCGGCGCTCTTCCTGGCTCATGCCCGGCGCCCGGCGTTTGGTTCCACTGGAGGTCACGCCGTCCAGGATGCGGAGTGAGTGCTCACTCCGTCAAATGGTTTAATTCCGGTGACGCGAAGGAAGGCAACCGGCACCACTGGCGGCACGTCGAATGAGCGTGGTTTCCTCCGAGCCGGTGAGCAGCGCGGTGACTCGTAACAGGTTTTTCCGGCCTGTCCTGGCCATCGTGGCCTTCCTGGCGGCACTGGCCCTCGTCGTGTTCGCCGGGTCGTCGGTCTCGGTGCACGAGAAGGTGCTCTACCAGGCGTCGTCGAAGGATGCGGGCGTCACGTACGAGGACATGGGAGCCCAGTGGGCGAGCGATCTCTCCCTGGTCCGGATCTTCAGCCTGAACGGTAGTCGTTACGAGTTGCACCTCGGCCCGGGCGCGAAGGACTACTACTACCCGGTGGCCTTGCGGTTCGGGTCCGGCGAACCCCGGATCCGCAAGGTCGACTGGAAGTCCGACGGCGTCACCGTGACCTTCGAATCGGGGGATTCGGTCGGTGTGCCCGCGGACAACTTCCGCAAGGTCAGATAGCTCCAGCCGGAAAGGCCGTTTCGCCCGGAACCCGGGCGAAACGGCCCCTTTCGCGAAGACCGAACCGGTCAGTAGGTGATCGCCACCGCCGGGTCGGCCAGGATCGCGCCGACATCGGCGAGGAACTCCGATCCCTGCTGGCCGTCGACCAGCCGGTGGTCGAAGCTCAGCGCGAGCTGGAGCACCTTCCGTACCCGGATCTCGCCGTCCACCACCCAGGGCATGTCCCGGATCGCCCCGAACGCGAGGATCGCGGCCTCACCGGGATTGATGATCGGGGTTCCGGTGTCCACCCCGAACACCCCGACGTTGGTGATCGTGATCGTCCCGTTCAGCATGTCCGCGGGTGGGGTCCTGCCCTCACGGGCGGTCATGGTGAGCCCCTCGATGGCGCCGGCCAGCTCCGCCAGCGACATCGCGTCGGCGTCACGGATCTTCGGCACCACGAGCCCGCGCGGGGTGGCCGCGGCGATTCCGAGATGCACGTAGTCCTTGTAGACGATCTCGCCGGCCGCCTCGTCCCACGTGGCGTTCACGTCCGGGGTCCGCTTCACCGCCAGGCAGACGGCTTTGGCCGCGAACGCGAGCGGGGTCAGCTTGATCCCGGCGAACCGGGGATGGCGCTTCAGCTTTTCCCGCAGTTCCATCATCGGCGTGACGTCGACGGTGAGGAACTCCGTGACGTGCGGCGCGGTGAACGCACTGTCCGTCACCGCCCGCGCGGTCGCCTTGCGCACGCTCTTGATCGGTACCCGGCGCTCCCGGGCGTCCGCGAGCGCCGGCGGCGGGGCCGCCGCCCGTTCCACATCCTCCCGGGTGATCACACCGCCCGCGGCCGAGCCGTTCAGCGCACCGAGGTCCACGCCGAGGTCCTTGGCGAGCTTGCGAACCGGTGGCTTCGCCAAGGGCACGTATCCACCGCGCCGCCCGGTTTCGGCCGGTGGCTCCGGTGGAGCTTCCGGCCGCGAGACCGCGTCGGCCTTGGCTGGTGTCTTCGGCGCGGCTTGTGCTTCACGGCGGGGGCGACGTTGTGCCGAACCCTGTTTCGAGCCGTAACCGACGAGGGGCTTCATCTCCTCCTCGGCGGCCGGAGCCGGCGGAGTGCCGTTCGACGCGGCGACCCCGGCGGGGTCGATGTCGATGGTGAGGATCGGGGCGCCCACCTCGACCGTGTCACCGGCCGACGCGAGCAGTTCGGTGACCACCCCCGCCCACGGGATCGGCAACTCGACCGCGGCCTTCGCGGTCTCCACCTCGACGACGATCTGGTTCACCTTCACCTCGTCGCCCGGTTTCACCCGCCAGCCGAGGATTTCGGCTTCAGTGAGGCCTTCGGCGGTGTCGGCGAGCAGGAACTGTTTGAGGTCGGGCACGCTCACCACCCCAGCGAGCGGTCGACGACGTGGAGCACCCGGTCCAGGTCGGGCAGATAGTGTTCCTCGATCTTCGACGGCGGATACGGCGTGTCGAACCCGGTCACCCGCAGCACCGGCGCTTCCAGCGAATAGAAGCACTCCTGCTGCACCCGCGCGGCGATCTCCGAGGTCAGGGACGACTCCGACGGTGCCTCGCTGACCGCGACGAGCCGTCCGGTGCGGCGCACCGACTCGAACACCGGCGCCAGATCCAGCGGGGAAAGCGTGCGCAGGTCGATGACCTCCAGCGACCGGCCTTCCTCTTCCGCCGCGATCGCCGCGTCCAGGCACACCTTCACCGAGGGGCCGTAGGCCACCAGCGTCGCGTCCGTGCCCGGGCGCACGACGCGGGAGGCGAACAACGGACCGGGTGGCGTGGTGGTGTCCACTTCGGACTTGAGATGCCCGGAGTGGTAGAGCCGTTTCGGTTCGAAGAACAACACCGGGTCGTCACAGGCGATGGCCTGCTGGATCATCCAGTAGGCGTCCGCGGGGTTGGAGCAGGACACCACCTTCAGCCCCGCGATGTGCGCGAACAGCGACTCGGGCGACTCGGAGTGGTGCTCGACCGCTCCGATCCCGCCGCCGAAGGGCACCCGGACGACCACCGGCACCTTGATCCGGCCCTGGGTCCGATAGTGCAGCTTGGCCAGCTGGCTGCTGATCTGGTCGAAACCGGGGAAGATGAACCCTTCGAACTGGATCTCGCACACCGGGCGGAATCCGCGCACCGCCAGGCCGACCGCGGTGCCGATGATCCCGGACTCGGCCAGCGGCGTGTCCAGCACGCGCTGCTCGCCGAAGTCCTTCTGCAGCCCGTCGGTGATCCGGAAGACCCCGCCGAGCTTGCCCACGTCCTCGCCGAGGACGAGCACCTTGTCGTCGGCCTCCATCGCGGCCCGCAGGCCGAGGTTCAGCGCCTTGCCGATGGTCAGGGCGCGCGGCGCGGCCGGCGTCACGTCACTGCCTACGTCCGACTTCACGGGGGCCGCCATCATCGCTCACCCGCCGCGGCGAAGCCTTCCAGGTAGGACAGGTACTCCTCGCGCTGCGCTTCCAGCGTCGGGGAACCCTCCGCGTAGACCTGGGAAAAGACCCGCTCGGGCGGCGGTTCGGGCATGTTGAAACAGAAATCTCGCAGCTCGGCGGCGAAGGCGTCCGCCTCGGCTTCGATCCCGTCGAAGTAGGCTTGGTCGGCCATGCCGGTCCGGGCCAGGTGCACCCGGACCCGTTCGATCGGGTCCTTGTGCTTCCACACCTCGAGTTCCTCGGACAGCCGGTAACGGCTCGGGTCGTCGGTCGTGGTGTGCGCGTCCATCCGGTAGGTGAACGCCTCGATCAACACCGGGCCGTTGCCGTGGCGGCACTCTTCGAGCGCCCAGCGGGTGACGGCGAGGCAGGCCAGCACGTCGTTGCCGTCGACCCGGATACCGGGGAAGCCGTAGCCGCGGGCGCGCTGGTACAGCGGGAGGCGTGACTGCCGTTCGGTCGGCTCGGAGATCGCCCACTGGTTGTTCTGGCAGAAGAACACCAGCGGCGCGTCGTAGACCGCGGCCCAGACGAAGCCCTCGTGCACGTCGCCCTGGCTGGTCGCGCCGTCACCGAAGTAGACGATGGTGGCCTCGTCGTCCTCGGCGGGATTGCCGTCGGCGTCGGTGTTCCCGACCCGGCCCTCGAACTTCTGGCCCATCGCGTAGCCGGCCGCGTTCAGCACCTGGTTGCCGATGACGATGGTGTAGGGGTGGAACCCGCGGGCGCTGAAGTCCCAGCCACTGTGGTCGGTGCACCGGAAGATCCCGAGCACTTCGCGGAAGTCGACGCCGCGAGTGAACGCCACGCCGTGCTCCCGGTAGCTGGGGAAGGCCATGTCCTGTGGTCGCAGCGCCCGGCCCGAGCCGATCTGCGCGGCTTCCTGGCCCAGCAGCGGTACCCAGATGCCGAGCTGGCCCTGGCGCTGCATGGCGTTGCATTCGCGGTCGGCTCGCCGGACCAGCACCATGTCGCGGTAAAGGCCACGGAGCGTTTCGGCGTCGACATCGCTGACGTAGGGGTCGAATCGCGCCGAGGCGACTCGTTCTCCTTCGGGGGTGAGCAGCTGAGTCAACTCAGCGCCACCTTCGGTCGTTGCTCGCAAACCGGCGATCACCTGCTCCCGGGTCGGTTGTGCCGCTCGTGCGGCCGGTCCGTCTCCGGGTTCGGGGTGCGTCCACTGTTCTGGGGACGACATGCGCTCTCCTCGGTATCCATGCCGTTGACCTGCTTTTGGCGGCCAGCGGCGGCCGGCGGCCACCCGCGCATCGGATCTCAAGCGCTCGGGTCGGCCGCCGGTTGTGGCGGCCTACGCCGAACATCCTGACATGAACTCGCCTCTCCGGGTGAGAGGCCGAAGCCCATTCGTTGCCGGGAAACCCGCTATGACCAGCGGAAATGCTTGGACTACCGAGTGTGGGCACGCCGAAGGTCGGTCTTGCTCACGCGGTGTGACCAGCTGTGGCGCGGTCCTTCGCCGGACGTGGTGGCCCAGATGGCGATCATGACGTGACCTCGGCCACACCGCTGCCCGGTGCCTTACGGGGGGCGATGGCAGGATGGTGACCGTGGAGCAGACAACCGTGCGTGAAACCGTCAGCAGGCTGTGGTCCGAAGAGATCCTGCCGAGCCTGTCCGGGCTGGTGGAGATCCCGGCGCTGTCCGAGGCATTCGATCCCGACTGGTCGGCCAACGGGCACCTGGCCGCCGCGGTCGAGCACGTCCGTGCCTGGATCACCGCGCGGAACCTGCCCGGCGCCACCCTCGACGTGGTGAAGCTCGGTGATCGCAGCCCCGTCCTGCTGGTCGACGTGCCCGCGACGCCCGGCGCCGAGGACCGGGGGACGGTACTGCTCTACGGCCACCTCGACAAGCAACCTCCGGTCGGGGGCTGGTCCGACGGCCTCGGCCCGTGGACCCCGGTCGTCCGCGACGGCAGACTCTACGGTCGCGGCTGCGCCGACGACGGCTACTCCGGTTATGCGGCCACGGCCGCGTTGGAGGCCGTCCACGCGGCCGGCGGGCGGCACGCGCGGTCGGTGATCGTGCTGGAAACCGGCGAAGAGTCGGGAAGCCCGGACCTGCCCGCCTACCTCAACCATCTCGAGGACCGGCTGGGTGAAGTGTCCCTGGTCGTGTGCCTGGACGCCGGCGGCAACGACTACGAGCGGCTCTGGCTGACCACCAGCCTGCGCGGCATGGTGCAGGTGCGGGTCACCGTCGGAGTGCTCGACTCGGCCCAGCATTCCGGGTTGGCCAGCGGCATCGTGCCCAGTTCATTCCGCATCCTGCGGCGACTGCTCGACCGGATCGAGGACAGTGAGACCGGGGAGATCAAGCTCGCCGAGTTGAACGTCGAGATCCCAGCCGATCGAGTGGCGGAGGCCCGCGCGTCCGCGCAGGCGACCCCAGGGGCGATCCGGTCGGCCTTCCCCCTGCTGGAAGGCATGCGGCCGGTGACGGACGACGAGTTCGAACTGCTGCTCAACAACAGCTGGCGCCCGACGCTTTCGGTGATCGGTGCCTCCGGACTTCCCGAACCCGCGAACGCGGGGAACGTGCTGCGGGACTCCACCACGCTCGCGCTGAGCTTCCGCCTGCCGCCCACCGCCGACAGCGCGGTCGCGCTCGCGGCCGTCGAAAAGGCGCTGACCACCGACGTTCCGTACGGGGCACGAGTGACGCTGTCCGGCCTGGAGTCCGCCGACGGGTGGAACGCCCCGGAGCCCGCGCCGTGGTTCTCGGCCGCTCTCGACGAGGTGGGCGAGGGAGTCTTCGGCGCACCGGCCCGCGGCATCGGCATCGGTGGTTCGATCCCGTTCATGGGATTGCTGGCCCGGAAGTATCCCCAGGCGCAGTTCCTGGTCACCGGTGCGCTCGGCCCGGACTCCAACGCGCACGTGCCCGACGAATGGCTGAATCTGGCGTTCGCGGCTCAGGTCACCGAGGCGGTCGCGCATGTCCTGAACGCGCACGCGCACGGCTGACGACCTTCTTTCTCGCTGCAATCAGTACGTAACAATGTGGGTACTGCGTTAGAGGTCGTTCCGATGGCAGGATGCGAGTTTCACACCGATCCGACCTACCGGGAGTGACCAACGTGGCGTGTGGAACACACATCAAGGTGCTCATCCTGCTGCCCGCCGTCGCGTTGGCCGGCCTGACCGCCGCCTGCGGCGCGGGCGGTAACGGCTCCGGCGGCGCGGCCGCCACCTCCGGCAGCAGCGCCGCGGCGGCGCCGGTACCGGCGGTGGCCAAGGATGACCGGCTCGCCGCGCTGGTGCCCGCCGCCGTCGCCGCCGACGGCAAGGTGACCGTCGGACAGGACCAGACCTATCCACCGAACGAGTTCGTGGACGAAGGCGGCAAGGTCGTCGGCTTCGACGTCGACCTCGGGAACGCGATCGGCCAGAAGCTCGGCCTCACCTTCGAGTACCAGAACGCCGACTTCAGCGGAATCCTGGCCGGTCTGGCGGCGGACAAGTACGAGCTGGCGATGTCGTCCTTCTCGGTCAACGCCGAGCGCCTGCAGACCGTGGACATGGTCTCCTACTACAAGGCGGGCACCTCGCTCGGCGTGCTCAAGGGCAACCCGGCGAACCTCACCCCGGACACGTTGTGCGGCAAGAACCTGGCCGTGCAGAAGGGCACCGTGCAGGTCGACGACGCGACCAAGCGCTCGGAGAAATGCACCCAGGAGGGCAAGCCCGCGATCAACATCCAGCAGTTCCAGGCCCAGACCGACGTGAACCTGCAGCTGACCACCCGGCGCAGCGACGCGATGCTCGCCGACTCGCCGGTGGTCGACTACGCCGTCACCCAGACGAACGGTCAGGTCGAGGTCGTCGGCCAGCCGTACGACACCGCGCCTTACGGTGTCGCGCTGAAGAAGGGCAACGGGACCTTTTCTCAGGCCGTCCAGGGCGCGGTGCAGGCCCTCATCGACGACGGGACCTACGGCAAGATCCTGGCCAAATGGCACCTGAGCACCGCGGGCGCGGTCACCAAGTCGGACATCAACCCGGCCGGCTGAGGCGATGAGCGAGCGCGTCTCAGCCGACCGGGAAACCGTCGCGCCCGAGGCCATTCGCGCGGTGCCCGTCCGGCACTACGGCCGGTGGGTCGCGGGCTTGGTCATCCTGCTGGTCGCCGTCATCGTGGTGCACAGCGTGGTCACCAACGCCCAGATGCAGTGGAACGTCGTCGGGGACTACCTGTTCAACCCCCGGGTGCTGCGCGGGCTGGAGAACACGCTGATCCTCACCGCGATCTCGATGGTGATCGGCGTGGTGGGCGGTGTGCTCCTCGCCGTGATGCGGCTTTCACCGAATCCGCTCACCTCGAGCGCGGCGGCGCTCTACATCTGGTTGTTCCGGGGCACACCGCTGATCACCCAGCTGATCATCTGGAACTATCTCGCGTTGTTCTATCCCCGGCTCGGCGTCGGCATCCCGTTCGGCCCGACGTTCGTCTCCGCCGACACCAACCACCTGATCACGCCGTTCGTCGCGGCGCTGCTCGGGCTCGGGCTCAACGAGGCCGCCTACATGGCCGAGATCGTGCGCGGTGGCATCCTCTCGGTGGACGAAGGCCAACTGGAGGCGGCGAGCGCGCTGGGCATGTCCCGGACGCAGACGCTGCGACGGATCATCCTGCCGCAGGCCATGCGGGTGATCATCCCGCCGACCGGCAACGAGACCATCGCGATGCTGAAGACGACCTCGCTGGTGATCGTCATCGGGTACTTCGAACTGATGACCTCGGTCCAGCAGATCTACGCGCAGAACTTCAGGATCGCCCCGCTGCTGATCGTGGCCGGGTTGTGGTACCTGCTGCTCACGTCGATCCTCACCGTGGTCCAGACCTGGATCGAGAAGAGGTTTTCGCGGGGTTCGGCCTCGCCGAAGACGACCATCTGGACCGCGCGCATGCTCGGCTTCCGCTTCGGCTCACGGAACGAGGGGGCCGCGCGATGACACCCGTGGTGCAGGCGCAGGGCATTCACAAGCGGTTCGGGCGCCTGGAAGTGCTCAGGGGCATCGACTTCGAGGTGCGGCCGAAGGAGGTGGCCTGCCTGATCGGCCCGTCCGGCTCGGGCAAGTCCACTCTGCTCCGCTGTATCAACCACCTGGAAAAGATCGACGCCGGGCGGCTCTACGTCGACGGGCATCTGGTCGGGTACCGGCAACGGGGCGACAAACTCTACGAGCTGCGGGAAAACGAGATCGCCGAGCAGCGCAGGGACATCGGCATGGTCTTCCAGCGCTTCAACCTGTTCCCGCACATGACGGCGCTGGAGAACGTGATGGAGGCGCCGGTACGGGTACGCCGGGAGAACAAGTCGCAGGCCCGTGAGCGGGCGCTGGAACTCCTCGACCGCGTCGGCTTGGCGGACAAGGAACGGACCTACCCGGCTCAGCTTTCCGGCGGTCAGCAGCAGCGGGTCGCGATCGCGCGTGCCCTGGCCATGCGGCCGAAGCTGATGTTGTTCGACGAACCCACGTCGGCACTGGATCCGGAACTGGTCGGGGACGTGCTCGGCGTGATGCGGCAGCTCGCGTCCGACGGCATGACCATGGTCGTGGTGACCCACGAGATGCAGTTCGCGCGCGAGGTCGCCGACAAGGTGATGTTCATGGACGGCGGGGTGGTCGTCGAGGCGGGCACTCCGGAGGAGGTCATCGGCCATCCGGCGCACGAGCGCACCCGGGCCTTCCTCGCCCGTGTGCTCACGCCGAACGACTGACCGGATTCCCTAAGCGGGCGAGGTGCGCGCGTCGTATTCGGCGCGCGCGGCATCGATGTGCGCCAGGTTCGTGACGCTCCATTCCAGCAGGGGTAGCGCGGCTTCGCGGAGGGTCCTGCCCATCGGGGTCAGCTCGTAGCTGACGTGGGGCGGCATGACGTTGTGAACGGTACGGGTCAGGATGCCGTCGCGTTCCAGCGCTCGCAGGGTGACGGTGAGCATGCGCTGACTGATGCCGTCTATTTCCCGCTTCAGTTCGGTGAACCGGTGCGGCCCCTGACTGAGATAACGCACGACCAGCAGCGACCACTTGTCCCCGACGAGATCCAGCACCGCCCGGGTCCGGCACGCGTCTTCCTGCCGCAGCTCGGAAGCGGCCATGGTTACCTCCTTCTCGCGAGTTTGCGCGCCCCCGCGATCGTGGTTACCTCCAAGGAACCGGGGCACCGAAATGTGCCTTATTGCCTGATCCGCGCCGGGCGCACCACAATGATCGTGGTTCCCAAACCATACCGAGGCGGGAATAGTAACCGCCAGTGCTTCGCGCGCTGTCGCGTATCGAAAAGGAAGATCATGTCAACATTTCTGCTGGTCCACGGCGCTTGGCACAGTGGCCGGTGCTGGGATCGGGTAGTCGGCCTGCTGGAGTCGGCCGGGCATCTGGTGCACGCCCCGTCGCTGACCGGCTACGGCGACAAGGCGCATCTGCTCAGTCCCGAGGTGGGGCTGGACACCCACGTCGACGACGTCGTCACGCTGATCGAGGACGAGGATCTCGCCGAGGTGATCCTGGTGGGGCACAGCTACGCGGGGCTGGTCATCTCGTCCGTGGCCAACCGGGTTCCGGACCGGATCGGGCACCTGGTGTACCTCGACGCCATGGTCCCGGAGGACGGCGAGAGCGCGGTCGACGTCATGCCCGTCACCCAGCACCTGATCGACCTGGCCGCCAAGTCCGACAGCAGTTGGCGTATTCCACCGATGCCCGAGCAGCCGGCACCCCATGGCCTGTTCGGAGTCACCGACCCCGCGGATATCGCCTGGCTGCGCACGATGATCTCGGATCATCCGGTGCGGTGCCTTCAGCAGCCCGTTCGCCTGGACAACCCGGCGGTGAACGAGATCCCGTGCACCCACATCCACTGCGTCGGCGGCGTGAAACCGGAGGGCGTCGTCCGCAGGCCCGTTGCCGCGACACAGCGCAACGGTTCTCCGGCGCAGGTATGGGAGTTGCCGACCGGCCACGACTGCATGGTCACCATGCCCGCCGAACTCAGCGAACTGTTGCTCAAGCTCGGCGACTGAGCAAAAATTCTGCAATTTGCATGCATTGATGCTATAATGTATGCATGTCCGCTTTGACGATCAGAGATGTCCCGGATGACCAGATTCAGACACTGAAGATTCGCGCCGCCCAGGTCGGGAAGTCGCTCCAGGCGTACTTCCTTGATCTCATCGCGCGTGAGACGTCCAAGCCTACCTTGGCGGAGATGGTGGAGCGGCTGAATCGGGAGACCACGGCCAGTATCAGCACCGACGAAGTGCTGGCCGCGATCGACGCGGCGCGGACCGGGCGATGAGCGAGACGGTAGTAATCGACTGCTCAGCCCTGGTGCATTTTCTCGTGAACCATGATCCGCTCGGCCTCGCTGTCCGCACGCGGGTAGGTGCCGCTGAGACCGTTGCCGTGCCGACGCTGATCGACTACGAGATCCAGTCCGCCCTGCTCGGCATGAGGAGGGCGGACAAACTCGCGGAACGCGAAGTCGCCAAGGCCATTGATGCCTACCGGCAGCTCCCGCTCGCCCGGCACGAGACGTTCTTCCTGTGGGATCGCGTCCGGGGACTGCACGCGAACCTGAGCGCCTACGACGCACAGTACGTTGCCCTGGCCGAGGCTCTGGCCGCGACGCTGATCACCAGTGACGCGAGGATCGAACGGAGTGGTGCCGCGAAATGTGGCATCGAGGTCTTCGGCTCGAATTGAAGAGCTGACTCAGACGTCGGCTTTCAGGGCGTAGGTGGAGGGGGCGACGCGGACGAGGCGGTCGGTCGCGTTGAGCGCGTTGCGAAGGCCTTCACGAGTGATCGGCTTGCTCAGCTTGGCCCGGATTTCGTCCAGGTGCAGCGGCCTTCCTTCGGTCTCGATCAGGCGGGCGGCGTTGTCCGCGCTCGATCCGGCCGCCTCCGCGTAGGGCTCGATGTCCCAGCCTGCGAGCGCGAACGTGCTGGGTGCGATGCGAAGGAACCGGCCATCCGCGTTGAGGCGGTTGTACAACGGGCCCCGGCTGAACCTCCGCGGCAGGCGCCGGAGGACTTCGTCGATGTGCAGCGGAGAACCGTTCTGTTCCAGCAGGGCGGCGACCAGGTCCGTCGCACTGGGCCCTCGCGCACCTCTTCGAGCGGCGGAAACGCGCTCGTGCAGCCGGTGCAGGCTTTGGCGGGGCCGGTGCAGTTCCAGGCGCGAAACCCGGTACCCGCAGTGCGTGAGCCATTCCAGAAGTTCCTCGTCGGCCAGGGTGAACCCGAGGTCGCCGAGCATGGCGGCGGGGGAACGGCCCGCCAGTTCGGTGACCGCGGCCCGGGTCATGGCCACGGCGGAGGCGAGATCCGGCACGGCGGCCCAGCCGGCGGAGACCTCGAACACCCCGCCGAAGTGGGCGAGTACGCGCCAGACGGAGACATTCGGGGCGATCACCGGGAAATCGAGCTCGGGATGGTCGGCGATCAAGCGCGCCAATGGTACGGCCGGGGCGATTTCGGCGCGCAGCTCGGCACACCAGCTCCCGAGCGCGCCTTCGCCGGTCACCGCCCCCCGGACGGCCGCCTCGAACTGCTCTTCGATTTCTCTCCGGCGATCCGGCGTGGTGGGCAGGTATTGGCCGAGCCATCGATAGGCGGCGTCTTCGTCGGCCCACAGGCGGCGGCGGAGTGTGGCCAGTTCCCCATAGGTCACCTCACCGGTGACCGTTCTCAACTCCCCAAGGGCCTCCACGTCACCGACGATAGCGTTGTTCGCACTATTCGTGCCCGCGTTCGCCTGTTCATCCGCGATTGCCCGCACGAATGGCCCGGTATCTTCGCTTCAGGGGCAAAAATCGACGCTGGAACTTCCACACACGGTAGGCCGTCACAGTAAAGTCGGTTACACCGAATGGAGGAGTGACGCGAATGGTGGTAGGCCAGATGGGGTCGGCGGAGCAGCAACCGCCGCCGCTCGACCCGTTCGCGGGAATACCCGACGCGCGGTACCACCTGGCCGCGGCGGATCTGCTGAAACCTCTGCTGGAGCCGGAAACGGGCGTGCTGCAACGCTGGCGGAAGCAGACCACCAACGCTCCGGTCGTCCCCGTTGAAAACGCTTACATAACCGGGCGGCTGGACCTCCGGGGCGCCGATCTCGATTGCCTGTTCCGCTTCGAGAACTGCCGCTTCGAGTTCGCGCCGGACGTGCGCGAGGCGAAGCTGCTCGGCCTGGTGTTCCGGCAGTGCTGGCTGCCCGGCCTCAAGGCGCGCAATCTGCGCAGCCGCAACGACGTGCGGTTGATCCGGAGCGTGGTCCAGCCCTCGGACTCCGCGGACGGTGAGACGGCGGTGCAGCGCGCCAGCGGCCGGGACCGTGGCATGCCGGACGCGGCGATCAACCTGACCGACGCGGTGGTGGACGGGTCGCTGGTGCTGACCCGCACCCGGATCGACCACCCGCAGGGCAGGGCGATCCAGGCGGACCGGCTGGTGATCACGGGCGCGCTGCTGGCCTACCGGATGGAGGCCGATGGCGAGGTGCGCCTGCCGGGCATGCGGGTCGGCGGCAATGTGAACTTTTCGGGCGCCACGCTGGACAACCCGTCGCGATTCGCGCTCGACTGCAACGGCGTGCACATCGGCGGAAGCCTGCTGTGCGAGACGGACACCTTCGGCGACGCCGGGCGGCGCCAGGTTTTCACCGCGCGGGGCGTGCTGCACATGCCGAGCGCCCGGGTGGACGGCGACGTCGTGCTGCGGGGTGCGGACCTGCACAGCGCGAAACGGGGCCGCGTCGACATGGACGGTGACCCGTACGTGGATCCGTGGCCGTCGCTGGTCGCGGACCGGGTGCGGATCGACGGCAACGTGGAGCTTTCCGACGGCCTCTCGGCGACCGGGACGCTGCGCATGCTCAACGCGCGGATCGGCGGCACGCTGCGGCTGGCGCGGGCACGTGTGAAGGTGCCGCGCGGTGAGGCGGAGCCGTTCTACGACCGGGCGGTGCACCTGGACGGCAGCGAGATCAACGGTGACATCGAGGCGACCGGGCTGCGCGTGCCGTCCGGTCAGATCCGGATGAACGACGTGACCGTCGGCGGCAACGTGCTGCTGAGCCGGACACATCTGTTGCACACCGGGCGCGACGTGGTGTCGGCGCGACGGATCAAGGTTGCCGGGAACCTGGACCTGAGCCAGGCCAAGGTCGAGGGCACTTTGCGGCTGCAGGGCGCGGAAACCGGGGGCAGCATCGACCTCGACGGCGCCGAGATCACCGGTGCGGCGGTGCGGTTGCGTTCGAGTTTCTCGGCGGACCTGCGCACCGCGCGTGCCGGGCGCGATATCACCCTCACGTCCTCGCATGGCCGGCCGTTCCACGCGGAAGCCGGCGTCACCATGGACGGCGCGGTCGCGGCGCGCCGGGTCGATCTGACCGGAGCGATGCTGAATTCCCTCCCGGAGCACCGGGTAGCGCTGGACGCCAGTGACGTCCGGGCGGACGAGTTCCTGTTGGTGCCGGGTGAACCGCCGCAGGGCCGCGTGGTGTTGCGGCACGCGCAGTGCCAGATGCTGGACGACAACGCGGTTCTCTGGTCCGCCACGGGCGGTCTGGACATCGAGGACTTCCGCTACGACGTGTTCCGGCACCCCATCGGCATGCAGGACGACCGGGCGGTGGAGGAACGGGTCGAGTTGCTGCGCCGGGCGATGGACGGGTACCAGCCTGGCCCGTTCGACCAGCTCGCCACCATGCTCCGGAGCAGCGGCAACGAAGAGCACGCGGACACCGTGCTGTTCCGCAAGCAGCAGTACCGCTACGAAGCGCTGGCCCGCGGCCGCCGGGTCCTCAAGCCCGGTGTGCATCTCTGGAGCTGGCTGCAACGCTGGATGGTGGGCTACGGCTACCGGCCGATCCGGGCACTGGGCTGGCTCATCGGCCTGCTCGTCGTGGGCAGCCTCTGGTTCGGTCTCGGCACTGACGACTGCACGACCACGGGCGGTCCCGGCTACTACATGATCCACGGTCCCCGCTGCGCGATCGACCAGCAGGACAGCGGCCTTCAGTGGAACCCGATCCTCTACACCGCGGACCTGCTTGTCCCCATCGTCGACTTCGGCAACAAGAGCCGCTGGTACATGCACGGTGCCGACAAATGGGTGAGCGACGGCTTCATCGCCGCCGGCTGGATCCTCGCCACCACCGTCGCCGCCGGCGCCGGCCGCATGATCCGCCGAGACACCTGACCCAAAAAGGTCCAGACCACACTCCCCAAACCCACCCCACCGCACTACACTTGACCCACTCCGGTGGTCCAAACCCACCCCCCACCACCCAAAACCCACACCCCTAAGACAAACGCCAACCCACAAACGACCAGTCGCAACACGCGGCACAAAAATGAGGAAACGCCCAACTCGCGGGGGGTCCAGGGGGCTTGCCCCCTGGCGGGGGCCCGGGGGTTCGACCCCCGGTGTAACGGCGATGGGGTGCCCCCGGCGAAGCGCGAAGCGCGAGTAGGGGGCAGCAAGCCCCGAGCGAGCGGACGACGGGATTCGAACCCGCGACCCTCACCTTGGCAAGGTGATGCGCTACCAGCTGCGCTACGTCCGCGTGGTTCCGGGTGACCGGAACGGAACAACAGTCTATACCGATAGCTTTCGGTGGCTGACAGCCACCCGGTAGGAGGGAAGTCAGCCACTCCAGGAGTACAAGGGGTGACGACGGGCCTTTCCCTCCGTATGGTGTGCACATTCAACCAAACGGGGGAGGAGGTGCGTCGCCGAATGACGGAGGAAACGGCGGTGCCGGAACAGCGCACGGCTTCGGCCGACGAACAGGCGCTTCTACTTCGCCTCCGAACCGGTGAGGACAAGGCGTTCAGCGAACTTTTCGAACTGCACGCCGAGGCCGTCCGGCGGCTCGCGCTCGGTCTCGCGGCCGATCGCTCCGAGGCCGAGGACATCACCGCCGAGACCTTCTTCCGGGTCCTCCAGGCGTTGCGCCGCGGCGCTGGTCCTCGCGATCACGTGCGTGCCTACCTGTTGACCGTGGCGCGCCGGGTCTCGTGGGAATGGCGGGGGGCGCGCCGGGACGTCCCGGTCACCGACGACGAGTTGAACCACCGTGCGGGTGCCGGCGCCGACGCGCACGCCGGAACGGCGGAGCGGAACCTGATCGCGACCGCCTTCACCAGTCTGCCCGAACGGTGGCGTGCCGTGTTGTGGCAGACCGAGGTCGAGGGGGAGCAGCCCGCGGTGGTGGCGCCCCACTTCGGGCTCAGCGCGAACGCGACGGCGGCGCTGGCCAGGCGTGCCCGTCAGGGGCTTCGCGCCGCCTACCTCCAGGCGCACCTGGCGATGAACCGCGTCCCGGATGTGGGGTGCCGGAGCGTCATCGAGAAGCTGGGCGGTTACACGGCCGGGAGCGTGACCGGTTCGGAAGCCCGCCGGATCCGTTCGCATCTGCTCGGGTGCGCCTCGTGTCGCTCGATGCACGCCGAGTTGCGCGAGGTCTGCTCGTCCCTGCGTGCCCACGCGGGTGTGCTCGCGATGCTCGTCCCGGCCACCGGGGTGGCATCCGGGGCGTCGGGTGCTCTGATGGCGCTGAAGGGTGCGCTGCTGTCGAAGCTGAAGGTGGGCATCGCGTTGCTGTCCACCACCGCGGCGGGTGTGGCCGGCATCGCGGTGGGGCCCGCGCTGGTCGGCTCGCACGAGTCGCGCCCCATCAGTCTGCCCGGTGGCGCCGAGTCGCATTTGGCGGCGCCGCCGTTCCCCGCGCCCGTACGGGGTTCGGCCGCCGCTCCGGACGGGGCGAAACGCGATCCCGGCCCGGCTCTCCCGAGGGACCCCGACACATCCGAACCCCTGCCGCCCTCCGTCGGCGCGTCTTCGACCGGGAATTCCTCCCAGTCTTCGGTCATGGTGAGCCTCTCACCCACGCGAACCACGGGCACCGCCACGCGTTCCAGCACGGGCGGCCCGGACAAGGGTTCCCAGAGCGCCTCCGGGTCCGGCAGGGCCGACTCGGGATCGTCGACTACGGCCACCTACGGCGCGGGTGGCAGCTCCACGACCAGGACCGGGTCCGGCGCACCGGGCACCCATTCCGGCGAAACGTCGACCGGCCGCCCGCGCCACGACTGCGGGCGGGACAAGGACGACCGGCACGAGGGGGACCGGCGATCGTCCGGCAGGGAAGGCCGCCACCCCGAGGTCGCGCCGGGTGAGCGGCACGCGCACGCGGTAACGGCGTAGAACCTTGCCCTTCCGCATCTCGCGCGGTCCGGCCCGGCCGCGCTAACGTTGACCACGCTCAGGGCACGATCGAGCGGGAGGCGTGAAGCAGATGAACCGGGCGGTGCGTGGCCAGGACGACCGGGAGTGGGTCATCCGGGCGCAGATGGAGTGGCGTAGGCCGGTCACCGCGGAGGACTTCGAGCACGACGTGGCGGGCAGCCCCGCGTCCGGGTTCGCGATGCTCACGGTGACCATCGTCCTGGCCGTCATCCTGGTGACCTGGTTGCCCAAGGGCGTGGTGGTGCCCCCCTGGGTGATCTACGGGATTCTCCTGATCATCCTCTTCTTCCCGTTGCGCTGGGTGTTGAACCGCCCGTGGAAGGTGGTCGCCGAAACCGACGGTGACGTGATGGGCGAGCAGTCGCCGGAGCGCTGGGTGGGCGTGGTCTCGGGGATGTTCCGCGTCCGCCGCGAAGTGAACGAGGTCGCCAAGTCGATCCACAAGCACTCGATGCCGGACTTCGACGGCCCCCTGCACCCGATGGAGTGACCCGTGCCCGAACTGCCCGAGGTCGAAGCCCTGGCCCACCACCTGCGTGAACACGCGGTGGGCCGCACGGTGACGCGGGTGGACGTGGCTTCGCTGTCGGTGCTCAAGACCGTGACTCCACAGTGGACGGAACTGCACGGCCGGGAGGTGACCGGCGCGGGCCGCCACGGCAAGCATCTCGATCTCGACTGCGACGGGCTGCATCTCGTCGTCCATCTGGCGCGCGCGGGCTGGCTGCGCTGGTCGGACTCGCTGTCCCCGGCTCCGCCGAAGCCCGGCCGGGGGCCGCTCGCGCTGCGGGTGCACCTCGGCGGCCCGGGTTTCGATCTGACCGAGGCCGGCACGAAGAAGGGCCTCGCGGTGTGGATCGTCCGTGATCCGCGGGAGGTGCCGAGCATCGCGCGGCTGGGCCCGGACGCCCTCGAAGTGGATCGCGAAGAACTCGGACGGCTGCTGTCCGGACGCACCGAACGCCTCAAGACCGCGCTCACGGACCAGTCGCTGATCGCCGGGATCGGCAACGCCTATTCCGACGAGATCCTGCACACCGCGAAGCTTTCGCCCTATGCCACGCCGGGACGGCTCTCCGGCGAGGCGCTGGACAGGCTGGCCGCCGCGATGCGGGAAGTGCTGACCGGAGCGGTGAAACGGTCGGTCGGTCAGGCCGCCGCGCGGCTCAAGGGGGAGAAGCGTTCCGGGTTGCGGGTGCACGCGAGGACCGGACTGCCGTGTCCGGTCTGCGGGGATACCGTTCGTGAGATCGCTTTCGCGGACAAGTCTTTCCAGTACTGCCCGACCTGTCAGACCGGTGGGAAGCCACTCGCCGACCGCCGCATGTCGCGCCTGCTCAAATAGTTCTAGTCCATTGTGGACATAAGTGTCGCTCGTCATGCCGGACGCGGAATGAGCAGGTCAGGGCGGCTGGACAGGGCGGAAAGGCGAGGAACTCGTGGCCGTCGGCCGGCTGCCGCGCGCGCGACCGCGTCACGTCGCGCCCACGCACACCTCGCCTCCGGGTAGACTGATCGTTACCAGAGGGTGAGGTCGCCGGAACAGAAAGTGGGCCGGAAGGCTTGCACCTCGCCCCCCTCTCAAAGAGCATGGACGCCGTGCCCGCGTTGCCGATCGCACAGATCATCCCCTGGTCCGTCGCAGGGGTGCTGCTGATCGCCCTCGTGGTGGTCGCCGCCCGTTCCCGCAAGCCGAGCAGCTTCGTCGACGACGCCGTTCTCGAGGCCGTCTACCACATGTCGAAGGCCACTCCCGATCTTCGCGAAGGTTTCGACCAGAACTCCGCCGACCGGATCACCTCCCAGCTGCTCGAACTGCTCAAGTGCGTGGCGATCGGCATCACCGACGCGGAAGCCACGCTGGTTTCGTGGGACGGCGAGGCCAACGACCACTACGTCGACCTGACCGCCGCGATCGGCCTGGCCATCCGCAAGCATCGCCGCGAGGTGGTGGCACACGACGACGTCCCGTGTGACCACCGCGGGACCTGCAAGATGAAGACCGCCGTGATCGTGCCGTTGATCGTCGACGGCGAGATCGAGGCGGTGCTGATCGTGGTCGGCCGCAGCCGCGGTAAGCGCCTGATCCAGATGGCGGACGCGGTCGCGCAGTTCGTCTGCACCCAGTTCGAACTGGCCCGGCTCGACGAGTCGAAACTCCAGCTCCAGCAGGCCGAAATCAAGGCGCTGCGGGCGCAGATCTCACCGCACTTCATCTACAACGCGCTCAACACGATCTCCTCGCTCATCCGCACCGATCCCGAAGAGGCGCGCGAACTGCTCCAGGAGTTCGCGGACTTCACGCGGTATTCGTTCCGCACGTCGGGCATGTTCACGTCGCTGGCCGACGAACTGCGCAACATCGACCGCTACCTCACCATCGAACGCGCTCGCTTCGGCGGCCGCCTCGAAGTCCGGCTGAAGATCGCCCCCGAGGTGCTGTCGGTGGTGGTGCCGTTCCTGATCATCCAGCCACTGGTGGAAAACGCGGTCCAGCACGGACTGGCGAACAAGCCCACCGGTGGCATGGTCACGGTGACCGCGCAGGACTACGGCGCCGAAGCGCTGATCAGCGTCGAGGACGACGGCATCGGCATGGATCCGGCGCGACTGGCCGATCTGCGCAACTCGCACCGCACGGGCGCGCACGTCGGCCTGGGCAACATCAACGCGCGGATGCGGCAGCTTTTCGGCGACGAGTACGCGCTGATGGTGGAAACCGCGCCCGGCGCGGGGATGAAGGTGACCCTGCGGGTGCCTAAGTTCGCGCCCGGCGTGCGCACCGAACTGCCGGACTACTCGGCCGCCGTACCGCCACAGGAGGCGCGCGGCGGCTCGCCCGCGCATGCTCGCCGCAGCGCCGCGTCGCACCGGCCCGACGGCAGCATCGGGATCAGGTAGCGCGGGGTCCGGGCGTTTTCCGGCGGGTGAGCCTGCTGTGTCGTTTGTTACTGATCCGACCACAGCCACGGCTATCCGGCTTGCGTAGTAACGGTACGTAATGCTCGGGGGCGGCCTACTTTTGGTCGGATCAGTAACCTGGCGGCATGGATGTCAAGACTGTCGCCAGCAGGATCCCGCGCATCGGTGACCGAAGCGATCGTACCGACGTGGTCGCGGTGGTCAGGCTGCACGGTGTGATCACGCCCTCGGGCTCGCCGTTCCACCGTGGTGTGATCAACCTCCAGTCCGTCGAGTCGGCGCTGACCAGGGCGTTCGCTCACGACCGGCTCCAGGCGGTCGCCCTGCTGATCAACTCGCCGGGTGGCGCGCCGACCCAGTCCGGGTTGATCGCCGAGCGGATCCGGCAGATGGCCGCGAAGAAGCAGGACGTGCCCGTCCTGGCGTTCTGCGAGGACGTCGCGGCCTCCGGCGGTTACTGGCTCGCCTGCGCGGCGGACGAGATCTACGCGCACTCGACCTCCATGGTCGGTTCGATCGGCGTGGTCAGCGGGGGTTTCGGGTTCACCGGCCTGCTGGAGCGTTTCGGCATCGAGCGCCGCCTGCACACCGCGGGCGAGTACAAGGCACGCCTCGACCCGTTCAGCCCGGAGAAGCCGCAGGACGTCGAATGGCTCAAGAAGATGCATGCCCAGCTTCACGAACTGTTCGTGGAATGGGTGAAAGAGCGCCGTGGTGACCGGCTCGCCGGGACCGAAGAACTGTTCACCGGCGACGTCTGGCTGGGCGGCAAGGCACTGGACCTGGGGCTGGTGGACGGCGTGGGAAACTTTCGCGAGGTGATCGCCAAGCGCTTCCCGGACGCGGAAATCACGGTGGCGGAGCCGAAAAAGCCGCTTTTGGCCAGGTTGGGCCTGTCCGCGCCGGCCGCCGCCGGGGCCATGCTGGACGCGGTCGTACAGCGAGTGGCTTGGTCACGCTACGGGCTTTGATTGTTCGTCGCCCGGCAGCGGTATGGACATCCGGGTCCCCCACTGGGCAAGATGCGAAACACTGTGAGTGCGCACAACGACACCCGAAAGCTCATCGTCCTGGCTGTGGACGACGAGCCCCATGGCCTGAACCTGCTCGTCGACAACCTGCGGGGCAATCCCAATATCGGCAAGGTCTTCCGCGCGGTCGACGCGGCCGAAGCCCTGCGCCTGCTGGCTTCGGACGATCCGGAATTACGGCAGCGCAAGGAGCGCGGACTTCCCGTCATCGACGCGGTCTTCGCCGACCTGCAGATGCCCGGCCTCTCGGGCATGGAGATGGCGAAGGTGTTCTCCGCGCTCAATCCCGCGCCGGTGCTGGTGTTCGTCACCGGGCACGCGCACGAGGCGGTCAACGCCTTCGACCTCGGCGCGGTCGACTACCTGCTCAAACCGTGCAACCAGAGCAGGCTGGACCGTGCGGTCGAGCGAGTGCTGGAGCGGTTGCGCGCGGCGCCCGCCCAGACCGGGGCCGCGGCGGCCCCGGTCAAGCAGGACGACGACGAGGTGATCCCGGTCGAACTCGCCGGGACCACGAAACTCGTGCCCCGCTCCACGGTGCGCTGGGTGGAGGCACAGGGCGACTACGCGCGCCTGTTCACCGACGACGGCAGCAGCCACCTGGTGCGCATCCCGCTCACCCAGCTCGAAGAGCGCTGGGCCAAGGCGGGGTTCGTGCGGATCCACCGGTCATTCCTGGTCGCGCTGAACCTGATCACCGAACTGCGCATGGGGCAGGGCGGCTACCAGGTGGTGATCGGGAACGAGGAAAAGCTGCTGCCGGTGTCACGGCGGCACACCCGTGAACTGAAGGATCGGCTGACCGGCCGGTGACGCCTGTGCGCGATGAGGACTACTACCAGGAGGCCGGCGGGGTCCGGGAGCCGGATCCCACGCTGGGCAAGCGGTTCCATGCGTTCGCTCCGGTGGAGTCCATCCCGCCGGCACCGCCGACCGAGCCGCCGCCCGCCCCGGCGAAGCCCCCCAAACGGCAGCGTGTGGTGCTCGCCGATCCCCGCTCCCGATCGACACCCACGCTGCGGGCCAGGGTCGAACTGGAGGAGCAGACAAGCTGGGGCGAGGCACTGATCAAGGATCTGGTGAAGCGCCAGATGCGGACCGCGCTCGGACTGGCCCTGTTGGTGCTGCTCGTGCTGGCCTCGCTGCCGGTCGCGTTCTATCTGTCGCCGGGGTTCGCCGCGATCCGGCTGATCGGGGTGCCGCTGGCGTGGCTGTTGCTCGGCATCCTGCCCTTTCCGCTGCTTTTCGTGGTGGGCCTGGTCTACAACCACCTCGCCGAGGGCCACGAGCGGGACTTCGTGGCAATGATCGAAAGTTGACACAGCACGCTTTCCATTTGCCAGCCCTGAGACAATCCCCGCGTGCAGTTGAACCCGTGGGCGTTGACCGGTGTCCTTGTGGTCGCGGTCCCGACCTTCTACCTGGGGCATCGCTCGTCCCGGTTCGCCAGCACCACCCATGACTTCCTGGTCGCGCGGCGCACCGTGCGCTCCCGCCGCAACGCGGCGGCGATCTCCGGCGAGTACCTTTCCGCCGCGTCGTTTCTCGGCGTCGCGGGCATCGTGCTCAAGGACGGCGCCAACGGCCTGTGGTATCCGATCGGCTTCACCGCCGGATACCTGGCACTGATGCTGTTCGTCGCGGCGCCGTTGCGTCGTTCCGGCGCCTATACCCTGCCGGACTTTCTCGAGGCGCGGCTCGGATCGGTGGTCCTGCGCCGGTTCGCCACCGCGTTCGTGGTGTTCATCGGCGTGTTGTACCTGGTGCCGCAGCTTCAGGGAGCCGGGCTGGCGGTGAGCACGGTGCTGCCGGTGCCGCTGTGGGTGGGCGAGGTCGTGGTGATCCTGGTGGTGATGGGCAACGTGATCGCGGGGGGAATGCGCGCGATCACGGTGGTGCAGGCGTTCCAGTACTGGCTCAAGTTGTTCGCCATCGCGGTGCCCGCCTTCGTCCTCGCCGCGGTGTTCCTCGCGGGGCGCCAGCCCGGGCCGGCCGGTCCGCTCGACTCCCCGGCACCTCCGACGTTCTCGCAGGAGACCACGGTCGAGCTGCAGACCGACGTGACGCTCAAGGTGGACCGCCTGACGCCGGTCCGGGTCCGGGCGCCCGGTGCGACGTCCGACCACATCGAGGCGTGGGTCTCGGGAGCCACCGAACGTGTCTCCAACGGCACGAAGCTGACCTTCCCGGCCGGCACGCCGACACCCGTGGTCGTCGACGCGACCTCGGCGAACAGCGACTGGCTGCACCCGGGGTCGGGCGGGTTCCCCGACGTGCTGCAGACGTATTCGCTGATGCTGGCGCTGTTCTTCGGCACGATGGGCCTGCCGCACGTGCTCGTGCGCTTCTACACCAATCCGGACGGCAAGGCGGCGCGGCGGACGACCGTGCACGTGTTGCTGCTGCTCGGGCTGTTCTATCTGTTCCCGACGCTCCTGGGCGCGATGGCGCGGATGTACGTTCCACAGCTGCTCGTCAACGACCAGACCGATGCCGCCGTGCTCCAGTTGCCGTCCACCATGGTCTCGGGGCTGGGCGGGCAGATCCTCGGCGGGGTGACCATGGCGGGCGCGTTCGCCGCCTTCCTGTCGACGTCTTCGGGGTTGCTGGTCAGCGTGGCCGGCGTGGTCTCGACCGACGTGTTCAAGGGCCGGGTGTCGCAGTTCCGGACCGCCGCGGTGATCGTCGGCCTGGTCGGCGCGACGCTCGCGCTGGCCTTGCGGACCACGGATCTGTCGCTGAGCGTCGGTCTGTCCTTCGCCCTGGCCGCGTCGACGTTCGCGCCGTTGCTGGTGCTCGGGGTGTGGTGGCGGGGGCTCACCTGGCCCGGCGCGGTCGCCGGCATGGTGGTCGGGGGCGGGCTGGTGCTCGCGTCGCTGGCCGCGAACATCATCAGCGGCTATACCCGGAACACGATGCCCTGGTTCGTGGTGCAGCCGGGGCTGATCACGGTTCCGGCCGCGTTCGTGGTCACCATCCTGGGCAGTCTCGCCACGCGCGCCGGGCGGCCGGCGGATGTCAACGCGGTCATGCTCCGGCTGCACGCGCCCGATCCGCTCGGTTTCATGCGGGACCGCGCGGTGGCGCGCTTCGGGCAAGTCGAAGAAAAGGCCCGAACCCGGCGTGGTCGCCACCGTAAGTAACCACCTGAATGGAGTAGTTAACCACTCTTTTGGTGGTATACCCTGCGCCCGGGTGAGCGGCCGCTCCGGTGCGTGCACAGGACGGCGGGGATATTCCGACAGTTTGCACTCAAACGGGCAGGAATTTGTCCACGCTTGGTGGAGTCTTTCACCCGAAAGGATTAACAACATTGGGTGGTTGACCGGGCAAGATCTACCCGCATCCCCCCCACGGACAACAGAGCAACGCAGATGGAGGTCGTTCGGTGAGCAGTACGGACCAGGACCTGGAGACGGGTCCGGGTACTGATTGGGAGCAGGTGCAGGCGAGCGCCGAGTTCGCCGATCTGCGCCGGAGGCTTCGGGTCTTCGTCTTCCCGATGACCGTCATCTTTCTGGCCTGGTACCTCCTTTACGTTCTTCTGGCGGACTACGCGCACGGCTTCATGTCCACCAAGGTGGCCGGCAACATCAACGTGGGCCTGGTCATCGGCCTGTTGCAGTTCGTGTCCACGTTCGTGATCACCTGGCTCTATGTCCGGTACGCCAACCGGAAGCTCGACCCGGTGGCCGACAAGATCCGCGGTGAGATCGAGGGAGAGTCCGAGTGAAGCAGCTGGCCGCGGGCGTCGAGGGCAGCAACCCGACGCTCAACATCATCATCTTCGCGGTCTTCGTGGCGATCACGCTGGTGATCGTGTTCTGGGCGAGCCGCAACACCAAGACCGCGTCGGACTACTACGCGGCAGGCCGGGCGTTCACCGGTCCGCAGAACGGCATCGCGATCTCGGGTGACTACCTGTCCGCCGCCTCCTTCCTCGGCATCGCGGGCGCGATCGCGGTCAACGGCTACGACGGGTTCCTCTACTCGATCGGGTTCCTGGTCGCCTGGCTGGTCGCGTTGCTGCTGGTCGCCGAACTGCTGCGGAACACCGGCAAGTTCACCATGGGTGACGTGCTGGCGTTCCGGATGAAGCAGGGACCGGTCCGCGCCGCCGCCGCGGTCTCCACGCTGGTGGTCTCGTTCTTCTACCTGCTGGCCCAGATGACCGGCGCCGGTGGCCTGGTCAACCTGCTGCTCGGGGTCAGCGGGAACGTGGCGCAGGACGTCGTGATCGCGGTCGTCGGCGTGATCATGGTGCTGTACGTGCTGATCGGTGGCATGAAGGGCACCACCTGGGTGCAGATCATCAAGGCGGCGCTGCTCATCGTCGGCGCGCTGGCGATGACCCTGTGGGTACTCGGCAAGTACGGCTTCAACCTGTCGAACCTCATGCAGCACGCGGTGGAGAAGGGCGGCAAGACCGGCGAGGCGCTGCTCGGACCGGGCAAGCAGTACGGCAAGACCGGCACCACCAAGCTGGACTTCCTGTCGCTGGCCATCGCGCTGGTGCTCGGCACTGCGGGCCTGCCGCACGTGCTGATGCGCTTCTACACGGTGCCCACCGCGCGTGACGCCCGTCGTTCGGTGGTGTGGGCGATCGCCTTGATCGGCATCTTCTACCTGTTCACCCTCGTCCTCGGCTTCGGCGCCGGCGCGCTGGTCGGGCCGGAAAAGATCAGCAAGGCCCCGGGCACCACGAACGCGGCGGCGCCGCTGCTCGCGCTCCAGCTCGGCGGTCCGGTCCTGCTCGGGCTGATCTCGGCGGTCGCCTTCGCCACGATCCTGGCCGTGGTGGCCGGGCTGACGATCACCGCGGCTTCGTCGTTCGCGCACGACGTGTACGCCAACGTGATCAAGAAGGGCGCGGTCGACAGCAAGCTCGCCGAGGTGCGGGTCGCCCGGATCACCGCGCTGGTGATCGGTGCCGTCGCGATCATCGGCGGCATCCTGGCCAAGGACCAGAACGTCGCCTTCCTGGTGGCGCTGGCCTTCGCGGTGGCCGCCTCGGCCAACCTGCCGACGATCCTGTACTCGCTGTTCTGGAAGCGGTTCAACACCCGGGGCGCGCTGTTCAGCATCTACGGCGGTCTCGTCGTCACCATCGTGCTGATCGTGTTCTCGCCCGCGGTGTCCGGTGGCGCGAAGCCCATGATCAAGGGCGTCGACTTCCACTGGTTCCCGTTGGAGAACCCGGGTCTGGTCTCGATCCCGCTTTCGTTCTTCCTCGGCTGGCTGGGCACGGTCACGTCCAAGGAGAAGACCGAGAAGTACGCGGAGATGGAGGTGCGCGCGCTCACCGGCGCCCACGCCGAAAAGGCCGCCGCCCACTAGGGCAGTGGTGCGAGGCCGTCCCCCGGGCAACGGAGCCCGGGGGACGGCCTCGGTCCTTTATGGGCAGGGAACGCGCCGGGATGGGAGGATGGCCCCGTGAACGTGGAAGAGGTGCCCACCGCCTCCGTATCCGACCTGCCCGCCGATGGTGTCTCCCTGCTCGATGTCCGGGAGCACGACGAGTGGACCGCGGGACACGCGCCCGACGCGGTGCACATCCCGCTCGGTGAACTGCCTGCCCGGGTCGGCGAACTCGCCGACCTGCCCGACGACAAGCCGGTCTACGTCGTTTGCCGGACCGGCGGGCGCTCGGCACGGGCGACGGCCTGGCTGAACGCGAGCGGCTGGGACGCGGTGAACGTGGCGGGCGGCATGAAGTCCTGGCACACCGAGGGGCGGCCGGTCGTCGGCGACCGCGACGGTGTGCCGCCGGTCATTCTCTGACGAGTCCCATGCACGGTCAGGGTGAGTGGTGGCGGCAGCCGGGTCTCCAGCAGTTCCGTCCGCGTCCGCGGATGCGCTGGGTGGCATCCGTGCCGCACGGATACCAGGCCCGCCGGCCCCGTCCCGCCGAGCGCTACAGCGGCCCGCCCTCCTACCCGTTCCCGCCACGCTGGGGATTTCCGAACCTCACCTGGCGTGAGCCGACCACCGTGCCCGGTCTGGCGTCGGGTCTTCCGTCTTCGCTGGAGCGGGCAAGGCTGCTCGCCCGCAACGCCGTCACGGTGCTGGGGTTCCTCGCCGGCCTGGCGACCGCGGCCGCCGGGGCGGAGTTCTGGCGCTACGCGCTGCTCGTGATCAGCCGGAACTCGGCGCTCGACGAGGGCGTGGTGGGCATGTCCGACACGCTGGAGATCATCACCTCGCTGCTCACGGTCGTGTTCGGGCTGATGGCCCTGGCCTGCGTGCTGTGGTGGCTCTACATCGTGCGGTATGCGCTGGCCGAGGAGAACGGCCGCCGCCCGCCTCGCACCTCCTGGCAGATGCTCGTGGGCATCCTGGTGCCGGTGGTCAACCTGGTGATGGCCTTCTCGATCGTCGCCGAACTGGAGCACGCGGTGCTGAACGGTCCGGCGGACCGGCGGCCCACCCCGTCACGCCTGGTGCTGTGCTGGTGGGGGGCTTGGGTGGTCAACGAGGTGATGATGGCGGTGGTGCTTTTCTGGCGGATGCGAAGCGGTGTGCAGGCCGAAGCCGACGCCGTGCTGCTCGGCGGTCTGCTGGATGTTTCCGCCGCCGTCCTCGCCGGACTGACCGGGTTCGTCGTCTACCGGCTGAGCAGGCTCATCTCGCCCCTGCCGCCGCGCCGCCTCCGCCAGCGGCGGGTGCTCTCGGTCAACGGCGCCCCCGCTCCCCGTCTGCGCCAGGAACGCCCCCCGGGAGCCTCACGTTGAGACCGGCAGGGTCTTCAACCCACGGATGACGAATTCCGGGCGGCGCACCGGTGTCCCCGCGAGTGACAGGCCGGGCAGCCGGGTGAGCAGGGCACGCAGGGCGGCGGCGACTTCGATCCGGGCCAGTGGCGCGCCGACGCAGTAATGGATCCCCGCGCCGAACCCCAGATGCGGATTGGGCGAGCGGCCGACGTCGAACGTGTCCGGCTCGTCGAACACCGCGGGATCCCGTGCCGCGGCACCGAGCAGGGCGGCGATCTTCTCACCCTTGCCGACGCCGAATCCGGCGATTTCGACCTCCGTGGTCGCGGTGCGCTCGAACAACTGCAGCGGCGAGTCGTAGCGGATCAGCTCTTCGACCGCCGTCTCGACCAGACCCGGATCGTCGAGCAGCCTCCGCCACTGGAGAGGGTGCCGCAGCAACGCCCACACACCGTTGCCGATCACGTTGACGGTCGCTTCGTGCCCGGCCATCAGGACGAGGACACCCGTGGCCACCACCTCGTCTTCGCGAAGGTCCGCCGCGACCAGGTCGCTGATCAGGTCCGGCCCGGGCCGGACCCGCCGCTGGCGGGCCAGCTCACGCACGTATCCGGCGAACTCGGAAGCCGCGCGTTCCGCGGCGTCCCGTCGAGGCTCGGCCAGCCCGTATTCATACATTTTGACGATCGCGTTGCTCCAGGGCACGAGCCGCGGCCGGTCGGCCTCCGGCACGCCGAGCAGCTCGGCGATGACCGCCACCGGCAGCGGCTGGGCGAGGTGGTCGAGCAGGTCGGCGTCCCGGCCGCCGGCGATCTCCCCGGCCAGCTCCGCGGTCATCGCGTCGGCGAGCGCGGCCACCTTGGGCCGCAGCCGCTCGACGTGCCCGCGCCCGAACGCCGACGAGATCGCGCGGCGCAGGCGAGTGTGCTCGGGCGGTTCGCTCTCCAGCAGCGAGTGGCGATGGAGCAGGTTGAACGAGGCGAACCGCTCGGCCGGGAGCGCGTCGGTCCAGATCCGCCCGAGCCCGCGATGGCGCAGGACCGCCGAGGCCGCGCGATGCGAAACGGCGATGACCAGGCCGAGCCCGTCGTGCCGGTGTACCTCTCCGGTCGCGCGCAACCGCGCGAATTCGGGATAGGGGTCAGTGAGGAAATCCGGATCACGCGGATCGAACACCAGACCGACGATAGCCCACCCGTCTCCCACCGCCACCCTCAACGGAAGCGCTGCGCGCTGCGGTCCCGATCATGCGCGGGTTGTCCACCCTGGTGAGGGGCATGTCGCGCGAGCCCGGGAGGCGGTCGCCGACCGTCCCAGTATTCTCCTCGCATGGGTAAGGCCGCGCGGAAGAAGACCAAGGCGCCGAAGGTGCGCGACGTGTTCGTGGCACAGCCGTTCGAAGGGCTGGCCGCCGAGCCGGAGCTGATCGCCATGCGCGAATTCGTCCCGTCGGCGACCGTCAAACTGTCCCTTGTGGACGATCCGGGCCGCCGTGTCACGCTGGGCACGGTGCTGCCGATGGCGGCGGCCGCGCTGGTCCGTACCGGTGGCGACGTGTTCCTCGGCCTGCAGGTCCAGACACGCTCTTCCGACATCAGCCGTGACCTCGGCCGCGCGCTGCGCTGGGCCCTCGAGGCCGCCGAAGGCGACGTGCTGTCCGTGCCCGACACCACCAGCCCGCCCGCCGAAGGCGAGCGCCTCCAGGACCTGCTGGTCGCCGACGAAGAGTTCGACGTCCAGCTGCACGAGGACTTCTCGTGGTGGCTGCCCGAGGGCAGCGAGCCCGCGGCCGACGTGCAGCTCTCGCTGGACCGCGCGAACGAGGCCATCATGCCGACCGAGCGGCTCGGCCCCGGCTCTTACTGGGTACTGGCGGGCGAGAAGGCGCACCTGCGCTGGGTCCGGCCGGAGCCGGAGAACCGGCTCCTCCAGGCGCTGGCACGGCTGTCCGCGGCGGGCGAGCTGGGGTTGGGCGAAGGCTCGCGCTACGCGGGTTCCTTCCGCGCGCACGGCCTGCTCGTGCCGGTCTGGGATCTCGATGCCGAGGCGCACGCCCGCGAGTGGGTCGAGCCCGCGAAGCACCTCGGCGTCCGGTTGGAGACGGCGCTGGC
This sequence comes from Amycolatopsis pigmentata, assembly GCF_042684065.1. Lineage (NCBI taxonomy): Bacteria > Bacillati > Actinomycetota > Actinomycetes > Pseudonocardiales > Pseudonocardiaceae > Amycolatopsis > Amycolatopsis pigmentata. The sequence goes on from NZ_JBHUKR010000007.1 coordinate 940,580, forward strand.
CTCCCTCGACAACGAGCCGTTGAACGCGGCCGAACGGCGGGCCCGTGACGGCCTGGTCGGCCGCCAGCTCACCCTCCGCTGATCGCCGAAGCGCCGGCGTGATCTTCCACATCTGTTCCGCCGCCGACTGGACCGGGGAACGCTACCGGGCTCCGTCACTGGACACGGTGGGGTTCATCCACTGCTCCGATCTCGGCACGGTGCACCTTGCCGCCAACGCCGCCTTCGCCGGCCGGATCGATCTCGTGCTGCTGGAGATCGACCCGGCACGGCTCGACGTGCCCCTGCGCTGGGAACCCGGCGATCCGCCGCATCCGGCCGGAATCTGGTTCCCGCACGTCTACGGGCCGATCGGTGCCGACGCGGTGGTCGCCGTGCACGACTTCATGCCCGGCGCCGACGGCGTCTTCCTGCCGCCCGCGCCGGTCGCCAGGCCCTGACCGGACCTGACCGGATGTGCGTCCGGCGGACAATTCCGTGACCGGTTTCAACGTCGGCTGATCCCGGACGTCTTCAGAACGGAAGGCCAGGCAACCGGAGAGGGCCGGCATGCGTGAACTGGGCGAGGCGGACAGACCGGCGGCGGAGGGAGACATCGCGGTGACAGCCTTGCCCGCGGCGCTGTATGCCGCCCCGGTGGCACCGCCTGCCACCAGTCCGGCCGAGCTCACGGACTTCGGTGAGTTCGTGCGCGTCACGCTCCCCGGCCTCCTCCGCTATGGCCACGCGCTCACCGGAAATCCCCACGATGCCGCCGATCTGGTGCAGATCGTGCTGGAGAAGGTCGGCTCGCGGTGGGCGCACGTGCGGCGTAAGACCGGCGACCCGCTCGCCTACGTTCGCCGGTCGATGGCGAACGCGCACATTTCACGGTGGCGGCGCACGCGGCGGGAGAGCCTGGTCGCCGACATTCCGGACCGGACGGCCATCGCCGAGACGGATCCCTTCGAGCACGAGCCGCTCTGGCAGGCCCTCCGGGAACTGCCGCCGAGGCAACGCGCGGTCATCGTCCTGCGTTACTACGATGGACTGTCCGAAGTGGACATCGCGCGCACACTCGGGGTCACCCAGGGCACGGTGAAGAGCCAGGCCAGCAAGGCGATCGCGAGCCTGCGCCGGAAGATGGCCGAGGGGAGGGAACCGACATGAGTGCCGAAGACGAGGAACTGGCGGGGCGGCTCCGGCAGTTGTTCTCCGACGACGCGCGCCTCGACCTGCCGTCGCGACCGGACGCCGAGCAAGCCGTGGTGGCCGGAGCGCGGCGGAGGAGACGGCGCCGCGTCGCCGCGGCGACGGCCGGTGGCGCGCTGGCCGCGGTCGTGCTGGTCTCCGGGAGCCTGGCGCTCGCGGGTCTCCGGCCGGGAACACACCCGGCCTCGATACCGGCGGCGGGCCAGCCCGCGCTCGCCCCCTCGGCCTCCTCGGCACCGTTGCCCTTGCCACTGACGGCCGTGGCGCCCACCCAGACGCCCGCGCCGGGCACGGACCTTCCCGCGCCGGCCGCCACACCGGAAAACGGGCGTCCCACCGCGCCCGGTGTTTCGTCGTCACCCAGGGACACACTGTCCACGGGACGGGTCGTGGGGCCGCTCGGCTACGGCGGGCTCCAACTCGGTATGCCTCTCGCCGAGGCGGAGGCGACCGGGATGCTCGCCGACACCGGACGGCCGACATCGGGATGCGCCACCTATCCGCTGAGGGAGGGTTCGGCGGTCGTGTCCGGCGTCGTCATCTCGCCCACCCAAGGCATCGTCCGGTTTCAGGCGAACGGAGGCCGGACCCCGGAAGGCATAGGGATCGGCTCCACCCTCGACCAGTTGCGGAGTTCCTACCGGGACCTCATGAGGTCCCGGTCCTCGCCGGGCTATACCGCTTCGGCGGGCTCAGGCGGGGCGTACGTGTTCGCGGTGGACGACAGCGACACGGTGGTTTCCTTCCAGCTCACCGCTTCGGCCCCCGCCTGCTGACCCTCTTACAGGGCGCCGCCCGCGACCGCCGGCATGGTCGGGTCGGGACCGGTTTGGCCGACCGTCTCCCGGGCGAGGAAGTTCTCGAGTTCGAAGAGGTTGCCCTCGGCGCGCTTGACGACCGTGAGCAGCGTGGTCATCTGTGAGATTTCTTCGATCTGCTCCTTGAGGAACCACTGCACGAACTGCTCGCCCTGGTAGTCGTCCTCCGCGCGGGCCGTCTTGGCAAGGGTTTTGATGTCCTCGGCGACCTCTTTTTCGCTCTCCAGCGCGAGTTCGACGACGTCGGACACCTGGGAGAAGTCGTTGCGAACCTCGCCGGTGCCGGGGATTTCCACCGGATGGGCGGTGTCCATCAGGTACCGCACGATCGCGAGCGCGTGATTGCGTTCCTCGACCGACTGGCGGTAGAAGTGCCGGGCGAGCTGCGGCAGATCCTCGCCGTCACACCACACGGCCAGCGCCAGGTACTGCTGAGACGCGTTGAACTCGCTGTGTATCTGCTTCTGGAGAAGCTCGTGGAACTTGGAGCGGGGTTCGCTTCGCCTGATGCCCATGCGACCACGATAGGGAGTCCTCGTAGCGGTCTCCACCGGAGCGCTCCCGGCGCCGGGTCCTAGGAAGCTGTTCGCACGATCGCGCTCACCACGACGTCGAAGAGGTGGTCGGCGCGCGGCGCGTGCGAGGGTTGATCACCGAGCCACGCGAGCGCGGCGACCAGGTCGAACAGTTCGTCGCCGTCGATGTCGGTCCGTGTTGTGCCCTCGACCTGCGCACGGGTGAGGAGGCGAGCGCCTGCCGAACGCAAGGTGACACACGAGGCATGCAGCGCGGACTCAGGGTCCTCGATGGCGCTCGTCATCGCTTGCGTGACACCACGGTAGGTGCGCGCGTACGCGACGAAATCACGTAGCCACGACACCAGGGCGTCTTCGGGAGAGTCCGACTTCTCCAGTCGGGTCGCGTTTTCCGCCAGTTCGTCGAAGCCCGCGCGGAGCAGGGCGGCCAGCAGCGCCTCGCGCGTCGGGAAGTGACGGAAGAGCGTGGCGAGCCCCACGCCGGCCCTGCGCGCGATGTCGCGCAGCGACGCGTCGGCGCCCTGCTCGCTGATGACGGCACCCGCGACCGCGAGCAGGTGGTCGTGATTCTTCCTGGCGTCGGCGCGCATGCGGCCCCCTTGACTGTCCGGATCAGTGATCCGTATTATCGGATCACTGATCCGGATGATTGGGATCACTGATCCGTTAAGCATATCCCGTGCTGGAAGAAGGAGAAAACGATGTCGGCAGACACGATGAGGGCGGTCCGGTTGCACGAGTTCGGCGGCCCGGCGGTGCTGCGTCACGAGGAGGTGCCGGTGCCCGAGCCGGGGCCGGGCGAGGTGCTGGTCCGGGTGCACGCGGTGGGCCTCAATCCGCCCGACTGGTACGTGCGGGAAGGCATGCCGGGCGTGCCCGCCGATCTGCTTCCGCCGATCGAGCTGCCGCTGATTCCGGGGACGGACGTGTCCGGGGTCGTGGAGGCGGTCGCGGCGGACGTGGAGGACTTCTCGGTGGGGGACGAGGTCTTCGGCATGCTGCGTTTTCCCGGTTTCGGCGGTGCCGCGTATGCGGAGTACGTGGCCGCGCGGGCGTCGGATCTGGCCCGTAAGCCGGCGAACGTCGATCACGTGCATGCGGCGGGGGCGCCGATGGCCGGGCTGACGGCGTGGCAGTTCTTGATCGAGCTCGGGCACGAGGAGCCGAACCCCTTCCAAGCGGTGCCGCATCGCCCGGTGCCGATCGGCCCGGAGACGACGGTGCTCGTCAACGGCGCGGCCGGTGGTGTGGGGCATTTCGCGCTGCAGTTGGCGAAAACGAAGGGCGCACGGGTCATCGCGGTGGCGTCGGGCAGGCATGAGTCGTTCCTGCGGGAATTGGGCGCTGACGAGTTCATCGACTACACCAAGACCCCTCCCGAAGACGTGGCACGCGACCTCGACCTCGTTCTCGACACCCTCGGCGGACCCACCAGCGGCCGTTTCCTGCGCACGCTCAAGCGCGGTGGTGCCCTGTTCCCGGTCTATTTCGCCGAGTACGACGCCGACGAGGTCGCGAGGCTGGGCGTCACGACCTCGGTCGCCCAGGTCCGTTCCAACGGTGCGCAGCTTGCCGAACTGGGCCGGTTGCTCGACGCGGGCACGGTTCGCGTCGGCATCGACAGCACGTTCAAGCTCGCCGATACCCAAGCGGCGCACGAACGAGCCGCCCAAGGACACATCCAGGGCAAGATCGTGCTGACGGTCTCCTAGCGCGTGTCTCATAAGTCCGTGTTGGCGCACGAGGCGAGGAGGTGCGCGCGATCGCGCGCCTTGGAAAACACCGCTTAGTTCTCCGACCACTCCAAGGAGTTCGCTATGACGACAACGGCGGCTTTCGGCTGGGGAAGCAGCTACCTCACCGCGACGCCCGCGGGCGAGGTGAACATCGATCCCGAGGACCGGTTCGCCGTCCAGCAGACACTGGCGCGCTATGCCTTCGCCCTGGATCACGCCGATCTGGTGGCGTTGGAGAGTCTGCTGACCGACGACGCCACCTTCACGGTCACCGTCGCCGGTGAGGCCGGCCTCGGCCCGTTCGACGGGCGCGCGGCGATACTCGACCTGGTCCGAGAGTCGACACAAGCGCAAACCGACCAGCGACGGCACAACCTGGTCAACATGGTCTTCCGCAGTGCCGACGGCGACACCGCGGTGGTGTGGGCATACCTGATGCTCACGTCGAACGCGGGGGGACGATCGAGCGTGGTCACGACCGGCTTCTCCACGTTCACGCTGCGGCGCACCGGAGACGGGTGGCGTATCGCGAAGATCCTCGTCGGGATGGACAACGCCGGGTGAAGCCGGCCGGTCAGATCTCCAGCGCGGTCAGGTGAGCGCATCACGCAGGATCGGGCACGACATGCATCGCGGTCCACCACGGCCGGACCCGAGTTCCGAGCCCGCGATCGGGAGCACCTCGATCCCGGCCTCCTCGAGCCGGGCGTTGGTCTCCACGTTTCGTTCGTAACCGACGACGACGCCGGGGGCGAGCGCGAGCGTGTTGTTCCCGTCGTCCCACTGTTCCCGCTCGGCCGTGACGGGATCGAGGCCCGTGTCGATCACACGCAGTTTCTCGATCCCCATCGCGTCCGCCGCGGCCTGCAGGAACGGCTCGGGGCCTTCCACCCGCAACGATCCTTCGCCGTCGGGACGCATCGCGTAGGCCACCAGGGAATCGCGCGCCAGCGGGTACATCACCACCGCGTCACGATCGACCATCGTGCAGACCGTGTCGAGGTGCATGGTGGCGCGCGCCTGCGCGATCGGCACGGCGAGCACGGTGTGCGCGATGTGGTCGGCGAACACCGAGCGGGCCAGCGACTCCGCGCCCGCGGGCGTGGTGCGCTCACCGATTCCGACGGCCAGCACACCGGGGGCCAGCAGCATCACGTCACCGCCCTCGACCGGAGCGGAGTGTGCGCCGTAGGCGCGAGCGGCGTGCCGGAACCGCGGGTGGTAGGCGTAGACGAGATCGAGCAGCGCGGTTTCCCGCCGGCGCGCGGGCATGGCCAGCGACGAGATCGCCACCCGGTCGCCGATCCAGATCGACGAGTCGCGGGTGAAGAGCAGGTTCGGCAGCGGATCGACGGCGAAGTCGTGGGGGTGGTGCATCTTGCGCACCAGCGACGCGGCGGGAGCGCGCGAGGCGGGCAGTTCCTCGAAGGTGATGCCCGAGGTCAGGACTTCCGCCAGCGCTGCCGCGTCCACAGTGGACAGATCGGCGCGCAGGGAACCGGCCAGCTCTTCGCCGAGGCGCATCGCGTCGACGGCCGCGTGCACACCGGCCGCGTGTGCCCTGGCGTCGGTCAGCGCCTCGCGAAGCACGTCGGCGAGCAGTAGTACTTCGATTCCGCGGCCGCGCAGGACCTCGGCGAACTCGTCGTGCTCCTGCTGGGCCCGGTCCACCCAGGGGATCGAGTCGAACAACAGCTGGTCGTTGTTGCGCGGCGTCAGGCGCTTGAGCTCGTTCCCGGGCCGGTGCAGCAACACCGTCCGCAGCCGGCCGACTTCGCTGTCCACTCTCGGTGTCACGCTGTCTCCTCTGTGCTGCGAGGGGGTGTCACGTCTGCAGGCTACGGGAGCCAGGCGACGTGCCCACGGAGCAGCGTGTAGCCGACGAAGGAAAAGACGTCGAGCAGAGTGTGCGCGACGATCAGCGGCCACAGCCGGTTGGTGCGCTGCCACACCCGGCCGAACACCAGGCCCATGACCAGGTTGCCGACGAACCCGCCGAAGCCCTGGTAGAGGTGGTAGGAGCCGCGCAACACGGCCGCGCCGAGCAGACCGGAGTTCTCGCGGAACCCGAGTTGCCGCAGCCGGGTCAGCAGGTATCCGACGACCAGGATCTCCTCGGCCACGGCGTTCCCGGCGGCGGAGATCACCAGCGCCACCGGCCGCCACCACGTGTCGTCCAAAGTGGACGGTACGACCGCGAGGTTGAGGCCGAGTTTCCAGGCGGCGAAGTACAGCGCCAGTCCGGGGATGCCGATCAGCGCCGCGAGTCCGGCACCCCAGGCCGCGTCGCGCCCCGGGCTCGCCCGGTCCAGGCCGACGGCCGCCAGCCGGATGCCTCCGCGAACGAGCAGATACGCGCCCAGCGCGCCCCAGGCGAACAGTTGCACCGCGGCGAGCAACTGCGCCAGGAGGTCGAGCAGGTCCGCGGCGGCCCTCGGCGCGTTGAGCGCGACATGCTGCCTGTTCAGCGGCTCCGGACGCAGCAGCGAGTCGATGAGGGAGACCAGGCTCCTGGCCCCGGACAGGCCGAGGGTCACCGTGAAGACGATCAGTAGTTCGATCTTGAGACGGCGCCGCTCCGGCTCGCCGGTGACCGGTGCGGGCACCTGCGGGCGCTCGGGGCGCAGCCAGTCGCGGGCCAGGGATGTCACCCTGGCACGCTACCGTCTCCAGGTATGAAGATCGCCACCGCAGACCGCGTCGACCGGGCCGGTCTCCTGGAATTCCTGCGTCCCCGCCACCGCGCCATCCTGATGACCACCCGGGCCGACGGCACCCCGCAACTGTCCCCGGTGACGGCAGGCATCGATCCGGAGGGCCGGTTCGTCGTCTCGACCTATCCCCAGCGGGCGAAGGTCCGCAACCTCCGCCGCGACCCGGCCATCTCGGCCTGCGTGCTTTCCGACGAGTGGAACGGCGCGTGGGTGCAGATCGACGGGCAGGCCGAGGTCCTCGACCTGCCCGACGCGCTGGAGCCGCTGGTCGAGTACTACCGCTCCATCTCCGGAGAACACCCGGACTGGGACGAGTACCGCGAAGCCATGCGCCGGCAGGGCAAGAGCCTGATCCGGGTCACCATCACGCGCTGGGGTCCGATCGCGACCGGCGGGTTCCCACCGGAAGCCGCCTGAGAGGCGACGGGACGGTCAGCGTAGGCCCGCCAGGAACGGGCAGCCCAGCAGCCGTCGAAGCTCGCCCGCCAGTTCGGCCGGGCAGGCCACCGGTCGCGAGAAGGCGAGCCGCACGTCGTGGTCCCCCTCCGGGTTCTCCACCCGCAGCCGCAAGCCGAAGCGGTCGAGCCCGAGCGGCCGGATCCGGCCGTCGCGCAACTCCTCCGGCACATGCCGGGCGAGTTGTGCCATGACGTCCGGGTGGGCTGTCTCGAGATGGCGGAGCCACTCGGTTTCGTAGGCGTGGAACGGGTCCGGGGTGGCCGCGCTGACCATGTGCGGGCGAAGCGAGTGTGTCCCGTCCGCGTCCGCCAGCACCATCGAGGCGGGGGTCAGGCGCAGCAACCGTGTCCCGTGGCCGACGTCGAGGAGCCGGGGGTCAGGCCGCGTCTCGGCGATCGACAGCGCGCGAGCCCTGGCGGCGATGTCGTTGAGGGGACGGAGCCAGCCGGTGATCCACAGCAGGCCGCGCACCGTCTCGCGCAGTTCGACCGGCGCGGGGTCGGTCAGTTCGAGCATCACCGGAGTGTCTTCGCGGCCGGCGAGGGGATGTGACTCCGGAAGGAGGACGCTGACACTCCCGCTGGAGTGCACGTGATGCAGTCGCGGCGCCACCCGCTCCCCGGAGCCGGTCGGGACGAGGGTGGCGGGACAGTTTCGAATGGCGATGGTCCTGGCGCGCTCGGCGGGGCTCGGCGTGGGCGGGCGTCGGGTCTCGATCACGGGCACCTCCTGGTTAGGTGAGCCTAACCTGATGTCGGCGCCTTGGGAAGGCGTGCTCCCGACCATCGCCCGATCGGGGTGTCGTGGCCGTGTTCGTGCCCGGATCGACGCGGGGTGCCGGCAACGCGGCGCGCGAATCCGGAGAAAGCGGTGTTTTCCTGTGGAAGCGCTGACTCGCGGGAGGACCGGTTAGGCCAACCGGCCTAGCCGGGATATGTACGTCCACCGAACAGTTTTGTCCATATAACGTACGCTACTAGCGTGTCCCTTGTGTCAAGCGCTGTGGAACTCACGCCACCCGGCCCCCGTGGTATTCCTCCCCTGTTCGCACGGCTCGTGGACGACTCGGCCCTGTTCCCGCCAGGGGACGCGAAGATGCCCGAAGCGCTGCGCGCTCACTTCGCGACAAGAGCGGGGGAACACGCGGGCGTGCTCGGGGTGTTCCTGTGCCAGGCTTCGCGGCTGCCGGAGCTGATCACCGAGTTGATCAAGGTGAAGCCCAAGGAACCACTGCCGCTGTCGCTGATCATCGACACCGGGCTGGGCGGTGTGCCCAAGGCGATCTCGATCGTGGAATCGCGCAGCGAGCTGCTGTCGCTCCGGATGGTGGAAATGCCCGCCCCCTCCGATGTCGACGAGGTCTGGCTGGAGCGGGTATCGGAGTTCGTGCCCGAAGACGTGATCAGGGTGGTCGAGCCACGCCGGGGTGTGGGCTGGCTCGACGGGGTGCGCAAGGTGATCGAGCACGGCAGCTGGCCGAAGATCCGCTGTGGCGGGCTGTCGAGTGAAAGTTTCCCCAGCGTCGACGAACTCGCCGACTTCCTCGCGGTGGTCGGCGGTAGCCAGGGAGCGTCGTTCAAGGCGACGAACAGCCTCCACCGCGCGGTGCGGCACCGGGAGGACGAGACGGGTTTCGTCCACCACGGCTTCCTGAATCTGCTGGTGGCGGTGGCCCGCACGCTCTCGGGCGGCGACGTCAGGGCGGCCCTGTCCTCGACCGACGCCGCGGCTCTCGCCGAGGAGGCGAACGGGTTGTCCGAGCCTGCCGCGAAGGCGGTCCGTTCGCTGTTCGCCTCCTATGCTTCGGCAAGCTTCGAGGAGCCCGTCGCCGATCTCGAGGAACTCGGCCTGCTGTAGTGGCCGCCGAAGGGTCGCTGACGCTCGAGCGAGGTCTTGCCCTGCTCCAGGCGGTGGCGGACGCGGGCGGTGAAGCGGCGACCATCTCGGAACTGGCCGAGGCCGTCGGGGCGAGCCGTGCGGCCATCTACCGGCTGCTGACCCCGTTGGCCGCACGCGGGCTGGTGCGGCGGGACGGCAGCAAGGTCCGGCTCGGCGTCGGTGTGCTGCGGCTGGCCGAGCAGGTGCTGCCCCAGGTGCGGGAGGTGGCGCGGCCGATCCTGCGGGAACTGGCCGACAAGGCCGGGGCGACCGCGCACCTGTCGGTCGCCGAAGGAGATCAACTGCAGTCGATCGCGGTGGCGGAGCCGTCGCGGACGGATCTGCACGTCGCCTACCGGGTCGGCACTCGTCATCCGATCGGGTTCGGCGCGGCGGGCAAGGCGCTGGGCCTGCGCCAGGGCGGTCGTGGCTGGGCCGTCGCCCGTGGTGAGGTGCATCGCGGCACGTCGGGACTGGCGGCGCCGGTGCGGGGCGTGCCCGGGTTGCGCGCCTGCGTCGGGGTTCTGTCGCTGGGGCCGATCAACGCGGAGAAGGCCGGGCCGCGGGTGGTCGAAGCCGCCTCGGCGCTCGCCCGGGCGCTGCGCTGACCACCCGGCCGGCCGCCGGAAGCGCGTTCAGACGGCGAAAACCTGCCACAGCGCCGCGGCCGTGAACGCGGCGAAGGCGAACCCGGCACCCCGTTGCAGCAGCTTCGGCCGGATCCGTGCGCGCACCTTGTGACCGATGAACACCGCCACGGCGGCGACCGTGACCAGGGCGAGGAAGGCGCCCAGCGCGATGGCGAGCGGGTGCCCGTAGCGGGCGGTGAGCCCCGCGGTGGCCAACTGTGAGGCATCGCCCCATTCGGCCGCGAACAACACGCCGAACGACGTGATCGCGGAGCGCGCGAAGGCCACCGGTCCGGGCCCGATGCGGGAGGCGTCCTCTTCGCCGTCCGTGCCCGTGGAAAACCCTTCCCGGAGCAGCATGAACGCCCCGATGCCGAAGAGCGCCGCCACGACGGCGGCCACCACGGTCTTCGGCAGGAGAGTCAGCACGTGTCCGAAGACGACCGCGATCAGGCACTGCACGGCGAATGCGCCGACGACGCCCGCGAATACCGGCCAAGCGCGGAAGCGAGTGGTCAGAACAAGGGTGGCGACCAGTGTCTTGTCCGGTAGTTCCACGGCAAGAATCAAGGCGAACGCGCTGGTCAGCGCCAGTAGTCCGGTCGTCATCGCGGAAGTATCCACCCCTTTCACGGTAACGATAAAGGAGCTGTCGGAAAAAGGCCAGAAATGGGGGCCTCGAATCGTTTTCTTTGGTGGGTTCGGAGATTTTTTTCGGCGTGGCGAAACCTCTTTTCCCGTGCGCCGTGGCGAGCGGGACCTAGGTCCCGTCAAGATCAGGACCCCGGGACCTGACGCGGTGATCGATGCCAGGGGAGGCTGGACGGCGTGGATGTGCTTCAGCTGGCGCGATGGCAGTTCGGTATCACCACCGTCTACCACTTTCTGATGGTGCCGCTGACCATCGGCCTGTCCGTACTGGTGGCGGGGATGCAGACGGCGTGGGTGGCCACCGGGAACGAGCGCTATTACCGGATGACCAAATTCTGGGGCAAGCTGCTGCTGGTCAACTTCGCGATGGGCGTGGTGACCGGGCTCGTGCAGGAGTTCCAGTTCGGGATGAACTGGAGTGCCTACTCCCGGTTCGTCGGTGACGTGTTCGGGGCGCCGCTGGCGATGGAAGGCCTGGTCGCCTTCTTCGTCGAGTCGACCTTCCTCGGTCTGTGGATCTTCGGCTGGGACCGGCTGCCGAAGAAGGCGCACCTTGCCTGCGCATGGGCGTTTTCGCTGGCCAGCGTGGCGTCGGCGTACTTCATTCTGGCGGCGAACTCGTGGATGCAGCATCCGGTCGGGGTGCGGTTGGTCGACGGGCGTCCGAGGATGGACTCGATCTGGGCGGTGTTGACCAACAACACCGCACTGGCCGCGATCCCGCACACCGTCGCCGGAGCGTTTTCGGTGTCGGCGGCGTTCCTCGTCGGGGTCGCCGGATGGCATCTGTGGCGCCGGCGCGACGCGCATCACGATGTGTGGCGGGCTTCGCTGAGGCTGGGCGCGTGGACCGGTCTGGTCGCTTTCGCGGTGCTTGCCGTCACCGGCGACGCGCAGGGAAAGCTGATGTTCGAACAGCAGCCGATGAAGATGGCGTCGGCGGAGGCGCTCTGCCGAACCGAGCAGCCGGCGAGCTTCTCCATCGTGGCCGTCGGCGACGTCGCCAAGCAGGACTGCGAGGACGTCAAGACGTTCAACGTCCCGGCGCTGCTGTCCTTCCTCGCGCACGGTGATTTCTCGACGCGAGTGGACGGCGTGGAGGACCTGATCGGCCAGTACCAGGCGCGCTACGGCAGCAACTATCCCGATGATCCGGACCTCGGCGCGTTGGCGGGCAAGCCGATCGACTACACGCCGAGCCTTCCGGTGACCTACTGGGGATTCCGCGCGATGATCGGGCTTGGCGCGGTTTCCGCCGGTATCGGGGCGCTCGCGCTGTGGTTGACCCGCCGCGGCCGGATCCCGGACTCGAAATGGTTCCCACGACTCGTTCTGCTGGGCATAGCGGCGCCGTTCGCCGGGAACAGCGCGGGCTGGATCTTCACCGAAATGGGCCGCCAGCCCTTCGTCGTGGCACCCAATCCGTCCGGTGTGGACGGTGTGTGGATGTTCACCGCGCGGGCGGTCTCCCGGTTGTCCACCGGTGAGGTGTGGACCTCACTGATCGCGCTCTCCACGGTCTATCTCATCCTGGGCGCGGTCGAGTTGTTCCTGATGCGGAAGTACGTGCGCGGCGGTGTCGACGGCGTGCTGCCGCCCCGAAAACCCGGTCACGACAACGAAACCGACACGCTCGCCTTCGCCTACTAGGAATGCACGTGATGACCGAATCCGCTCGGAATACCCGGGCAGCGTGGGAAGTGCGGGAAACCGTGCGGACTCCAGCCCCCCACCCTCCCGGGGGGCGACCCCTCGTCCAGCCTACCGCCCCTCGGCGCTTTTTCCGGGCTGTGGGGAAAGTTGTGGACAACTTGGGGACACTGTGGACAACACGCCGGCCCGCCGCGGTCGCGCGGGTGGACTGCCGGGGGTGTGGGGTATGAGCCTGCCGTTGGTGTGGTTCTGCGTCATCGCGTTCTTTTGGCTCGGTTACCTGTTCCTCGAGGGGTTCGACTTCGGGGTCGGGATGTTGTTGCCGATCCTCGGCCGTGACGACACCGAGCGGCGGGTGCTGGTCAACACGATCGGGCCGGTGTGGGACGGCAACGAGGTGTGGCTCGTCGTCGCGGCCGGCGCGACGTTCGCGGCGTTTCCCGCCTGGTACTCCTCGCTGTTCTCGGGCATGTACCTGCCCGTACTGGTGACGCTGCTCGCGCTCATCGGGCGTGGGGTGGCGTTCGAGTATCGAGGGAAGGTCGACTCGCGTCGCTGGCGCCAGGTGTGGGACCGCGTGATCGTGGCCGGGTCGGCGATCGCGCCACTCGGCGTCGGGCTGATCCTCGCGGCCACCTTTCTCGGGCTGCCCCTGGACGCGCACGGCGATCGCGTGGGTTCGCCGTGGGCGGGCATCCGCTGGGACACTCTGCTCGGCGCGATCGCCTTCGCCGGGTTCGCCCTCGTGCACGGCGCCGCGTTCCTCACCCTGAAGACCGACGGCCCGCTGCGGGAACGTGCCCGCTTCCTCGCGGTGCGGCTGCTTCCCGGCGCGCTGCTGCCACTGCTGGCGCTGCTGCTGATCGTGCAGGAACGCGAGGGTTCACTGTGGACAGTGCTGCCGCTGGTCATCGCGGTCGCCGCGGCCGGGATCGCGTGGCGGAAACTGGCCCTCGACCGGGACGGGCAGGCCTTCATCGCCCTCGGCGTGACGATAGCGGCGGCCGCATTGACCCTGTTCGGCGCGCTCTATCCGGACGTCCTTCCCTCCACTTTGGACAATGGTCACTCGCTGACGGTGGCCGGTGCCGCGTCCGGTCCCTACACGCTGAAGGTGATCACCTGGGTGGGCGGGTTCGGCGCGCCGGCCGTGCTCGCTTACCAGGGCTGGACCTACTGGGTCTTCCGTAAGAGGATCGGCGTCCATCACATCCCGCCGGTGCACACCCCATGAGCTTCCCCGGACGCGCGACCCTTCCCGCATCGGTGTCCACAACGGACACCGCGCGTCCGGGGAAGGGACCGCTCGGTGCGCTGCCCGTCCTTTCCGGGACAGCGCGCCGGGCGCTTGCCCTCACCGGTGTGCTGGCGCTGGTCAATGCCGGCGCGCTCGTCGCGCAGGCCTTTCTCCTGGCTTCCGCGTGCGCGGTGATCGTCGCCGGCCAGGGTGTTCCCCTCGGGCAACTCGCCGCATTGACGGGTGTCGTCGCGGCCAGGGCCGGCATCGCCTGGGCGATGCGCTTGGTCGCCGCGCGCGCCGCGGCGGGAGCCAAAGAGGAACTGCGCGCGAAGGCCGTCGATCACGCGCTGCGGCTCGGCCCCGAATGGATCGCGGCCCGCGGACCCGGTGCGCTGACCGCGCTGGCGACCAGCGGGCTGGACGCCCTCGACGCCTACTTCACGCAGTACCTCCCGGCGCTGGTCACGGCGGCGGTCGTGCCGCTCGGCGCCGGCGCCGCGGTGGTGGTCGCGGACTGGCCGTCCGCAATGATCATCGCGCTCACCGTGCCGTTGCTGCCGGTCTTCGCGATCCTGGTCGGCCGGTACACCGCGGAACGGTCGGCGGCCGCCGTCGAAGCGGTGCACCGGCTCTCCGGTCAGCTGCTCGAACTGGTCAGGGCCTTACCGGTGCTCGCGGCGTTCCAGCGGGCCGAGGCGCAGGCCGAGACGGTCCGGGCGGTGTCGGACCGGCACCGGCGCGCGACGATGCGAACTCTGCGTATCGCCTTCTCGTCGGCGTTCGTGCTGGAGTTGGTCGCGATGCTGTCCGTGGCACTGGTCGCGGTCGCGATCGGCGTCCGGCTCGTCTCGGGGGAACTGCCGTTGGTGATCGGACTCGGCGTGCTGATCCTCGCGCCCGAGTGCTACCAGCCGCTGCGTGCGGTCGGTGCGGCGTTCCACGCGAGCGAGGACGGTGTCGAGGCGGTCCGCCGGGTCGCCGGCATTCTGGCCGAGCCGCTTCCGCCGCACGGAACGGAATCCGCCTCGCCCGGTGAGGTGCGCGTCGAAGGACTGCGAGTCGCCCGACGGGACGGCTTCGCGCCCGACGGCGCGACCTTCGCGGTGAGGCCAGGCGAAACGGTGTGGCTGCGATCTCCGAGCGGATCCGGCAAAACCACGACCATCGCCGTCCTCCTGGGATTCGTCCGCCCCACCGGAGGAACCGTGACCGTGGCGGGCATCCCGCTGAGCGATCTCGATCCGGTGTCGTGGCGCCGCGATCTCGCGTGGGTGCCGCAGTCCCCGGCCTTCGCCGGGGGCACCGTGCGCGCCGAACTCGAACTCTCCTTGGCCGACCGGGAAGACCCGTCGCCGGGTGAAATCGAAGACGTCCTCGCCTCGGTCGATCTCGCCGACTTCGCGTCCGCCCGGGTCGACCAGCTGTCCGTGGGGCAACGTCAGCGTGTCGCGGTGGCGCGTGCCTTGCTGCGCGTGCGGCACGGCGCCTGGCTTCTTCTGCTGGACGAACCGACCGCGCATCTCGACGCGCCCAACGCGGTCCGCGTGATGGCGGCCGTGGAAACCGCACGGCGTTCCGGCGCGGCCGTCATCATCGCCGCACACCGCAGGCCCGAAGGCGAGGTGACGCGCACACCCGTTTCCCTCACGGCGCGGCCAGGTGAGGAGACCACGGAAACCGGGCGCGGCCCGTGGAGCTTCCTGTCACCTTGGGCACGAACACGGAATTCGGTACACGGCCTGGACTCCCGCCTGCTCGCGGGATCGGCACTCGGGGCACTGGCGCTGCTCGCGGGACTGGCGCTGACGGCGACTTCCGGCTGGCTGATCGCGGAAGCGTCACGGCAACCGCCGATCCTCACCCTGACCGTCGCCGTGGTCGGGGTGCGGGCCTTCGGGCTCCTGAGGGCCGGACTCCGTTACGCCGAACGCCTGACGACCCACGACGCTTCCTTCCGGATCGCCGGCCGGCTGCGCGTCCAGTTGTGGCGGGCACTCGTGAGGATCGGACCGGCCCGCGCCTCCGCCCTGCGTCACGGTGAAGGACAGCGACGGCTCGTGGCCGATGTCGACACCGTGCGCGACCTGTTGCCTCGCGTGCTCACCCCGCCGGTCGTGGCCGGGGCCGCACTGCTCGGCGCGGTCGTCGTGGACACGCTCCTGCTGCCGTGGGCCGGGCTCGTGCTCGCGGTAGCCGTGCTCACCGCCGCGCTCGGTGGGCCGCTGTTCGCTGTGCGGATGGAACGCCGTGCGACGGCAACGCTGGCCGCGGGGCGCCGTGACGTGAGTGCCAAGGTGCTCGAACTCTTCTCCTCGGCGGGCGAACTGCTGGCCTTCGGCGCTCATCGCACCCACCGGGACGAACTCGCTCGCACCGACTCCTGGCTCGCGGCACGATCACGGCGGCAGGCACTCGGCAGCGGTGCCGCGGACGCTTTGATCACCCTGTGCACGGGTCTGGCGGCGGTGGCAGGGACCTGGCTCGCGGCGACGAGCGACGGTCTCAACCCCGTGCTCGCGCCCGTGATCGCGCTCATTCCACTCGCTGCCGCCGAAGTGCTGGCGTTGCTCCCAGCGGTCGCTCAGCACGCCGACACCCTTCGAAACGCGAGGTCGCGTCTGGCCGGTCTCGCCGAGGTGCCTTCGGCCCCGAGCCCGGAGCCCCACCGGGGATCACCGGAAGCGGTCGAACTGCGCGGCGACATCGGGTGGCCGGACGGCGAAATCGTGCTCCATGACGTGGACGTCCGGATCCCGGCGGGGCGCTGGGCCGCGCTGGTCGGGCCGTCGGGTGCCGGGAAATCGACGCTCGTGGCCGCCCTGCTCGGATTTCTCGGCGCACGTGGCAGCCTGCCCGCCAAGGCCGCCTGGGCCCCGCAGGACCCGGGACTGGTGTCCACGACGGTGGCCGAGAACCTGCGACTCGCCGATCCCCACGCCTCCGACGATCGTCTGGCTGAGGCGCTTCGGCTGGCGTGCCTGCCCGGACTGCGACTGGACACCGTGCTCGACAGCGCCGGCAGCGGTCTGTCGGGCGGCCAGGCCCAGCGCCTTGCCCTCGCCCGGGCCCTCGTGGCGGCGCCGGCAGCGGAACTCGTCCTCCTGGACGAGCCCACCGCACACCTCGACGAACCGACCGCACGCGAGATCCGGGAAAACCTGCGCACCGCACTCGCCGGCAAGACGGTCGTCCACGTGACACACCATCCCGGCGAAGCGGAGGACGCGGACATGGTGCTCGAAGTGCGTGACGGGCGCGTCCGGGTGCTGGAGGGCGTCTACGCTTGACATTGCTCATGGAACCGACCCTCGCCGCGCAGGCACTGTCCGCGGCAACCGAGATCACCACCGCCGCCCTCTCGGGCGACGAGCCCGACGCGGTACTCGGCTCGGTGGTGCGGAAGGCCGCCGAACTGGCGCGGGCGGATCTCGGCCTGGTCATGGTGAGCCTGGACGATGGAAACGTGTCCGTCGAAGCGGACCATGGCAGGTGCCCTGCCGACCCGCGCGGCCTGATCCTGCCCGCGGAGTCGGCCGTGGGGCAGGTGGCCCGCGGAGGTGACACGGTGGTCACCGCCGATCTGACGACCGACCCGCGCACCGCGCCCTATGTGCCGGACGAACTGTCCGGCTACGGACCGTTCGCGGCGGCACCGTTCGGATCCGGTGGCCGGGTGCTCGGCGCGCTGGCGGTGTACCGGCTGGCCGGGACGGAATCGTTCTCCCCGGCCACGGTCGAGGTGCTGACCGCGTTCGCCGCGCAGGCCGGTGTGGTCCTTGCTCTCGCCGAAGGCGCCAGCGCACGGCACCGCATCACGCTCTACCAGGAACGCGAGCGCATCGCCCGCGAACTGCACGACGTGATCGTGCAGCGGCTGTACGCGGCCGGAATGCAACTGGACCGCGTGCGCAGGCGGATGCGCAAACGGTTCGCCGGCAACGACGCCACCCGTCTCGGCGAGGCGATCGACCAGCTCGACCAGACCATCGACGAGATCAGGGCGACCGTGCGCGAACTCCGGTCGGCGGTGCCCGAGCCCGAGACCGAACCCTCCGCCGACCTGGCCGAATCCGCCCGCGATGAGGTCGGGATCGCCGCCGAGCTGCTGGGTTTCCCGCCGACCCTGGAACTCTCCGGCGAGTTCACCGGCATTCCGGCGGAGCGGGCCGACCACATTCGCGCGGCGTTGCGGGAGGCACTGTCCAACGCGGTCCGGCACTCCGGCGCCAGCGAGATCCGGGTGACCCTGCACCGCGACGCCGGCGAGGTGCGGTTACGCGTGCGGGACAACGGATCCGGCGTGCCGCAGGGCGTGGCCACGCGGGGGTTGCGGCATCTCGCCGAAAGGGCGGAGGCCTCCGGCGGGAAGTTCTACCTCAACTCCTCGCCCAGTCTCGGCACACTGGTCGCGTTCGACCTGCCTCTGGGCAAGCGCACGGGCTGAACTCCGCGTGCTTGCCCCTCCACTGTGGACACACATGACGCCTTACCGCGCACGCCCCGCCGAATAAGCGGTAATACCTCGAAAGGCGCGCGTGAACATGGATGTGTCACCGGTGAGTGAGCATTACCGCACCTTACGGCGCAAAGCTTCCACGGGAATGCATACGCTCGCGGAAGCGGAATAATCGGTTTTCTCCGGTGGCGCTTTCCCGGTGCCGGGGTTTTCAGGCGGTGAAACCGGAAACCGTCCGCAGGACCGTCGAAAGAAGGCCGGCCAGTTGGTCGTGCTCGTTGCGCGAGAGGTTCGCCAGGACCGCCTTCTCCGCTTCCATCTGGCGCGGCAACAGCTGATCGATGAGTGCGACACCGTGGTCGGTCAGGCGGACCTGGATCACCCGGCGGTCCCGCTCGCTCGCGGTGCGGGAAACCAGGCCCAGCCGCGCCAGCCGGTCGAGCCGCTTGGTGATGGCCGCACCGGAGGCCAGCATCTCCCGGCTGATCTGGCCGGGATTCAGCACACCGCTGCGCCGCAGGGCACACAGCAGTTCGAACTCGGCCCGGTTCAGGTCATATCCGGCCAGCAGCTCGTCCAGGCCCCGCCGGATCAGCGAAGCCAGCCGCAGCACCCGGCCGGTCACCGCCATCGCGGAAGTGTCCAGTTCGGGCCACATCTCTCCCCACTGCCGCTGCGCTCTGTCGATGAGATCACTCAACCGATCGCTCCCTCACCCTGGGGTTATTCCGTTGTTGTCCTATAGTCAATTGTGTGGAGC
Source organism: Amycolatopsis pigmentata (assembly GCF_042684065.1). NCBI lineage: Bacteria > Bacillati > Actinomycetota > Actinomycetes > Pseudonocardiales > Pseudonocardiaceae > Amycolatopsis > Amycolatopsis pigmentata. The sequence goes on from NZ_JBHUKR010000007.1 coordinate 959,301, forward strand.
GCGGGATACCCCTCGTACCACGCAATTCCCGGTCGCGACGCGCATCCGGCACGAAGTCAGATTTCGACGGCGCGAACCATGACCGGGGCGAAACCATAGTCCTGTTCCGTTCCGGCCGTGCAAGGTATGCCCGTTTTCGTGCCGATGGCCTTCATTGAAACGATCCGCTGGCCGTGTTCGGCGACCGCTTCCGCGGATGTCGTAGGCCGATGCCGGCGAGCGCTATTTACCTCGCCGCGCCACCCAAGCGGCGGCCTGTGTCCGGCGTTGCATGCCGAGTTTGGCGAGCACGGAGGTCACGTAATTCTTCACCGTCTTCTCGGCGAGGAAAAGGCGTTCCGCGATCTCCCGGTTGGACAGGCCGTCACCGATCAGTTCGAGCACACTGCGCTCGCGTTCGGTCAGCTGCGACAGGGTGTCCTCGCTCCGGCCGCGGATCTTGTCGAGCACCCGTGCCGTGGTGACCGGGTCGAGCAGCGAGCGGCCCGCGGCCACCTCCCTGACGGCGTTCACCACGTCCTGACCGCGAACCTGTTTGAGCAGGTAACCCGACGCACCCGCCATGATCGCCCCGACCATCGCCTCCTCGTCGTCGAAGGCGGTCAGCACCAGACACCGTGGCGGGTTCGGTTTGGACCGCAGCTCGCGGCACAACGCCACGCCGTCGCCGTCGCCGAGACGCACGTCCACGACGGCCACATCGGGTTCGAGGTGCATCGCGACGGCCAGGGCCTCGTCGGCGCCGCCGGCCTCGGCGACCACCTCGATGTCCGGCTCGTCGCCGAGGAGTTCGCGCAACCCCCGGCGCACCACTTCGTGATCGTCGACGAGCAACACCTCGATGGCCATACCCCGAGGTTACGTCGCCGCTTTCACCGCATCCCAGATGCGGCGGGAGGACTCCTCCGGATCGGACACGATTCGCGACGGCACGTCCCACACGCGCGCCAGCCGCGTGTCGGCGTGATATTCGGGCCAGCCGGGGTCCCCGGTCGCGGCGAAGGAGGTCCAGGCTTTCCGGATCTCCTTCGACAGCGGTTCGGCGTCGCCGGGTAGCGGGTCGCCCAGCAGCAGGGTGGCGAACGGATTGTCGAAGGTGCCGAAGGTCAGTGGGACGTCGAGCGCGTGGCAGGCACCGAGTGAGGGGCTCGACCACGTGAGTTCGTACAGGTACGCACGGCCGGGATGCTCACGCGCGCACCAAAGGGAGGGCATGCGGAAGACCGTGTCGGAGAGGATGAGTTCCGCGAGACCGGCTTCGCTCAGGCCGGGATACGCGGCGCGGTACTCCTCGACCGCGGAAGGCGGTAGCCCGAGTGCCGCCGGATCATCCGCCTTCGCGCCCAGCAACTGGGTGAACAGGCGGTATTCGTCCTGGTTGAAACCGGTGATCAGATCCACTTCGGGTCGCAAGCCCTGCCACGGCCTGCCGCGCACCAGGTCGCCGTCGATCGTCGGACCGTAGGGCGTGATCTCACCCGGTCCGATCTGGACCCGGTGGATCGCTTCCGCCGGTACGCCGTCGAAACCCTCGGCGGACGGTTCGACGCCGAGGGCGTTCGCGATCCGTTCGGTCGTGGCCCGGGCGGCCTCCGGCGTCCGCTCCGCGCGGGCGACGCTTTGCGCGATGGCGCGGCGGAACAACCCGCGTCCCGCTTCGGTCGCGGTCAGCAGCGCCACCGCGGTCGCGCCCGCGGATTCGCCGAAGATCGTCACCGCGTCCGGATCGCCGCCGAACGCCGCGATGTTGTCCCGCACCCAGCGCAGCGCGGCCAGTTGGTCCAGCACCGCGCGGTTGAGCGGAACCCCCGGCAGCCAGCCGAATCCCTCGAAACCGACGCGGTAGTTGAGCGTGACCACGACGACTCCGCCGCGCGCGAGGTTCGCGCCGTCGTACTGCGGGAAACTCGAACTGCCCGCGAGGAAGGCGCCACCGTAGATCCACACCATGACCGGCAGGTTCGCGCCGGGATCGGGCGTCCACACGTTGACGCTGAGGCAGTCCGTGGAGTCACCGGGTGACCAGACCGGCGGCCTGCCGGGCCACTGCGAAGGCTGTGGCACCGCGGCGCTGAAGGCTGTCGCTTCGCGGATACCGTCCCAGGGCGAGGGGGGAACCGGCGCCTGGAAGCGACGGGGCCCGTCGAGGGGAGCGGCGTACGGAATTCCTTTGAACACGGCGATTCCGCCGTCCATGCTGCCACGGACGGCGCCATCGGCGGTCTGCGCGATCGGATTCACATGCCGGTGATACCACGTTCCCGGACCGGTCCGGCCGGCCTTCCGCTCCGCGGAAAAATTCGCGCCGAGCCGGCTGTGGCACCGGGATCCTTTTTGGCCGGAAACCACCGTTCGTCGTGGTCCGTCCGGGCGTTTCCCGCCGGTAGCGGGCAACGGAACAGCAGGTCATGCCCTTGCGGTCGGCGGGCGTCACATTGCCCCGATACTCCATCCGGTGCCGTTTTCACGATGCGGTATCACTGTGGGCATGTCGGCGATCCCCGAGCTTCAGCAACGCCAGATCGATCGCTGGTGCGCGCGGCGTGTGCCGGCGGACCGCCGTGGCGAACTGAAGGTGATGTCCCGGTGGCGCGGTCGCATGGTGACGTTGGTGGAAAAACGCATGGAGTGGCCGGACGGAGGCGGCCCGGCCGGGGTCACCGAGCGCGCCTTCGCGCAGTTGCGTTACGGCGTGGATGGTTTGTGGACCCTCTATTACTGGCTGGACGACCCCGGGCGCTGGCACCAGTATCCGGAGAGTCTGCCCGAGAATTCGCCGGTTCCCCTGCTGGAGGACATCGACCGCGGCGCGTTCAGCGGCCGCTTCTTCGCCTGGCTCACGCCACGCTGAAACTGACGGGGACGACCCCATAGGCCAAGATATGGCGCGTGAAGGATCTTCGCGCCTATCTCCGCTCGCTCGACGTCGAGACACTGGCGGATCTCCTGCACGAACAATCCGAGCGCGACCCGGAACTCCGCACCCGGCTCCGGCTGCTCGCGGGCGAGGTCGGGGGCGATCTGGCGGAGGTACGCAGTCTGCTCGACCGGGGGCCGAGCCAGGCGGGTTTCGCCGAGGCGCCGAAGATCACCGCGGTGCTGGACACGTTGCAGCATCTGCTCGACTCGGGCACCCGGGCCGATGTCGCGCCGCTGGCCCGCCGGACCGTGGACCGGATCACGGAAGCACTCGGTACCGCCGACGATACTTCCGGCGCGATCGGCGTGGAGTTGCGGCGAGCCGTCAGGCTCTACGCGCGAGCGTGCGCGGCGCACCCACCGGAGCCGGGGCAACTGGCCGAATGGATTCTCGGTATCGCCTTCGGTGAGTCGGGACGCCTGGAGATCGACCTCGCGGATTTCGCGCAGGCACTGGGAGAATCCGGACTCGCGCTGGTCAAGTCCACTGTGGACACAGTGCTCGGCCAGGAGGAGTCCGGGCGCCGCAGGCGGGTCGCGGAAAGGCTGAACGAGCAGCTCGCCGAGATCTCCGGCGACGTGGACACGCTCCGGGAGATCCTGTCCGGCCGGATGCCGCGCCTGGACGTCAGCCTCAAGATCGTGCGGGTCCTCCGCGCCACCGGCCGGACCAGCGAGGCGATCGCGCACGCCGCCCAGGCACTCGCGAGGAGCACCGGCGGCGCGCGAGCCCCGGTGGTCGACGCGCTGGCCGAAACGTTCGAGGAGAACGGCCGTCACGACGACGTGCTCACCTTGCGCCGGTCCGAGTTCGAGCGGTCGCCGGACCGGCCGGCCTATCTGGCACTGCGGGAGAGCGCCACCGAACTCGGCCGGTGGGACACGGACCGTGACTGGGCGCTCGGCGTGCTGCGAGAGCGCGCCGATAACGATCGCGACACCGCCGGCGAGTTCGCGCGGATCCTGCACGAGGAGGGGCTGAGCGAGGAAGCCTGGCAGGTCGCGCAGCGCCACGACTGCTCCCTTCAGGTGAAGTTGGAACTGGCCGAGGCCAGGGAGACCGACCATCCCGCCGACGTGATCGACGTCTACCAGGCGCACATCGAGGACCTGATCCGCTACAAGGACGCGGATCATTACCGGCACGCCGCGAAGCGGCTGAAGAAGCTGCGCACGCTCTACCGCAACGCCGGCCGGGCCGCCGAGTTCGGCGACTACCTGGCCTGCCTGGTCCGGGCACACGGGCGCAAGGCCCGGCTGCTGACCGAGATCCGCAACGCGCGGATCGCTCTCCCGAAGTCCTGACCTGGGGTGTCGGCCGGGCGGGTGACAGTCTCGTCCTTGAAGGTGACATGAAGTAATCGTGATCCCGGCCGCACGCCTGCGACCGCGCGGTGCGACCATGAGCGACATGACGGAGCTGCCGCAGCAGGAATCCAGCGACCAGACCGAGGCCGAGGACATGACCGGACTGCTCGAAGAGGTCCTGCGAGAGTTCGCCGAGTTGGGCCCGGACGCCGACCCGCTGCGGGTCGAGCTGGTCACGTCGGAAATCCTCGGTGAGTGGTGGGAGGCCGGCGACGACCTCGCCGCCGAACTCATCGCCTTCGCCGCCGCGCCGCCCGAGCCCGAGCGCCTGGTGGCGCCGCTGGCCGCGTTGCGGGCCCTGGCGACCACCGCCGAGCACCGGGAGGCCGCCGCGGAGGCCCTGGAGAAGCTGGACCTTCCCGAGCCGCCCTGGGCCGAGGGGCTCGGCCAGGCCCCGGTGGGCGAGTGCTGGCGCACGGCCGACGTCTACGGTGACGGCGGCTCGGTGCTCTGCGTGTTCGGGACCGGGGAGTCCCGTCACGGGTTGCTGGTGGCGATCAACTACGCGACCCAGGGGGGCTGGGCCGAAGAGGCCGCCATCGTCGAGTCGCCCGAAGAGGTCGTCGCCGAGCTGCACACGCAGGCCGAGCAGAGCGGTGACCTGGTCATCTGCGAGTCGATCACGCCCGGCCGCGCGCACCAGATCCTCGCCGACGCGTTCGCGGGCACCGAGCGGCAGGACGATCCCGAGGTCACCGACGACTACGTCCGCTTCCGGGTGGTGGCGATGGCCAGGACGCGGGCCCTGCCCGAGCGGGAACCGGCCGCGCCGGCGCAGGTGCTCTCCGCCGTCCAGGAAGCGGAGATCATCGACGACTTCATCCGCGGTTCGGGGATCCCGGACAGCGAGGTGACGCGCGTCTGCGCGCTGCGGCTGATCGAGTTCGGCCTGGAGCACGACCCCAGGCAGCCGCTGCGGGTCGGGCCGGACAAGCTGGTGGCCTTCCTCGACGCGGTCGACGACGGTTCCGTCGAGTTGACCGACGAGCAGGACGAGGCGCTGGAAGCGGTGCTGCCGGCCTGGGCTCGCTGGGGAGCGAACCGTGACGGTCTCCCCGAGCACGCGGTCGAGCCACTGCTGGAGGCGGTGGACGAGCGGCTCTCCGAGCGGATCGTGGAGATCGAGTCCATCTCCTACCTCGACGACACCGACGGGCTCGACGAGGCGGCCGTCACCGACCTGCTGGCCCGCCGCCGGTTCGCGGTGCCGTCGGTGTACACCGAGATCGGTGACGAAGAGGTCGAACTCGACCCGACCGACCCGGAACAGCGTCGCCTGCTCGTCCTCGGCGAGCACCCCGAGTTCCAGCACTCCCTCACCGAGGAGGAACTCGACGAGGAGACCTTCCTGGCCGTCGCCGCCTACACGGCCGTGGTGGACCAGTTGTGGGACAACGAACCGCGCGAGGTGTGGGAGGCGGCCCAGCGCCTGAGCGAGCGGGGCCTTCCGCGCTCGGAGGTGCTGGACGCGCTGGCCGAGGTGCTCTCCGACCGGCTCGAGCCCGTCGAGGGCGACGGGCTCGAGTTCGACATCGACGACTACATCGCCGCTCTCACCGAGTTGGACTGAGCCCCGCGCCGGCGTCCGGGGTGACCTTGCCCCGGTGCCGGGCGTGGCGATCGGTGAGCGCGTCGTGGAAATCGAGGACGAAGGCGCCGAACGCCATGGCCAGCAGTACCGCGATGCCCAGCAGCGCCCCGACCCACGTGAACACGGTGGTGATCATCGGCGTGCCTCCTTCCCTGGTGAGGGATGCTTTCCCCACTAACCAGAGTGAGCGTTACGCCGTTGTGACGGTATCGGCCAACCGGTTACTGCCGAGGAAACCCGGTCAGCCATTCGGCTGACCGGGTTTACAACTTGCGCAGGCGTACGCGGTTGATGGAGTGGTCGGCGTCCTTGCGGAGCACGAGGGTGGCCCGGGGCCGGGTCGGCCGGATGTTCTCCACCAGGTTCGGTTCGTTGATGGTGCGCCACAGATGCCGCGCCTCGGCCCTGGCCTCGTCGTCCGGCAGACCGGCGAAGTGGTGGAAGTGCGAGGCCGGGTCCGCGAACGCGGTCTGCCTCAGCTTGAGGAATCGTTCGACGTACCAACGCTCGATGTCCTCGGTGTGGGCGTCCACGTAGATCGAGAAGTCGAACAGGTCGGACACCGTCAGTCGGGGCCCGGGCTGCAACACGTTCAGCCCTTCGATGATGAGGATGTCGGGGCGCCGCACCACTTGTTCGAGGCCGGGCACGATGTCGTAGGCCAGGTGCGAGTACACCGGGGCGCTGACCTTTTCGGCCCCCGACTTCACCTCGGTGACGAACCGCAGCAGCGCGCGCCGGTCGTAGCTTTCCGGAAATCCCTTGCGGTGCATCAAACCCCGGCGGACGAGCTCCTCGCGCGGGTAGAGGAACCCGTCGGTGGTGACCAGGTCGACGCTGGGATGGTCGGGCCAGCGGGCGAGCAGCGTGCGCAGCAGCCGGGCGGTGGTCGACTTGCCGACGGCGACACTCCCGGCGATGCCGATGATGAAGGGCACCTTGGTGCCGCGCCAGTCTTCACCGAGGAACGTGGTCGTCGCCTCGTACAGACGTTGCCGGGCGGCGACCTGAAGGTTGATCAGGCGGGAAAGCGGGAGGTAGACGTCGGCGACCTCGTCGAGATCGACCTGCTCACCGAGACCGCGCAACCGCAGCAGCTCGTCGCCAGTCAGCGGGAGTGGGGTGTTGCGCCGGAGTTCCCGCCACTGCTCCCGGTGCAACTCGACATAGGGGCTGACCTGGAGAACCCGTGGCATCCCACTCTCCTTGCCCGAGGCGGCGTCGTACATCGGCGTAACGCGCCCTCCACGTTAAGGCTTACCCGAGACCAACGGGCTGTGAGTTAGGCCATTGGATCAAGTTCAGCGGTCGAAGACCTCGCTCCAGGCCGCGGCGACCTGACGGGCGCAGGTTTCCGGGGCCACCCCGCCCACGCCGGTGCCGAGGCCCGGCATGGCGATCGTGCCCACCACACGGCGCAGTTCGACGCCGTGCTCGAGCCGGCCCTCGCGCCAGTGGCGGAACACCGCGCGGGCCGCGAGATACGGATGCACCGTGTCGGACGGCAGCCGTTCTCCGGGCTCCCGCATGGTGGGCGCGCTGATCATCCACGCCGGTACGGGTTCACCCGTGGGCACCGCGAGCGCCTGGCCGATGGGAAGTTCGCCGCCGTGATAGGCGAGAACAGCGCTGCGCACGTTCTGCTCGACCTCGGGGAAGGCCCTGGCGTAGACCGCGTCGATTCCACCGCGCATCCAGCCGTAGGAGTTGGCCGGGCTCACCACGGCGTCGGCGACCACGTCCAGAACGGATCCCTGGTGTACATGCACCACACCGCGCACGGCGTCCACTACGGACTGCCAGGCGCGGGCCAGCGGCTTGTCGAGGGCACACAGCACGAGAACGGGCGAGTGCGGCGAGACCCGTTCGTCGGTTCCTTGGTGGGTGGCGTGCGTGCCGGATTCGGCGGTCACCCCTACACCATGCCAAAAAAAGGAACCCGGCGTAACACCTCAGCCTGGCCGGATGCCCGAACAGAGCAGCCTGGGTGCTACGCGGCCGAGTGAACCCGCAACGGAAACGCTCCGCGTTGCCGGCAGCTTCGGCGGGTCGGACGGACGGCTAGGCTTGCGGCGTGTCACGGATCGCGTATTTCGGCCCCGAAGGAACGTTCACCGAACAGGCGGCGCGTGAGTTGGCGCGCGGCGCCGAACTGATCCCGGTCGAGACCATTCCGAACGCTTTTTCGGTGGTACGTAAGGGAGAAGCCGACGCCGCCTGCGTTCCGGTGGAGAACTCGGTGGAAGGCGCGGTGCCGGCGACTCTCGACGGGCTGGCCGAGCAGGAGCCGTTGGTGGCGGTCGCCGAAGCTTTGCTTCCTGTTCACTTCAGCGTGCTCACCCGGCCCGGGATCACCGATGCCGGTGACATCCGCACGGTGGCGAGTCATCCCCACGCGCTGGCACAGGTCCGTCTCTGGGCCGAGACCCATCTGCCCAACGCTCGTCCGGTGGCGACCTCGTCGACCGCGGCGGCGGCGGTGGCCGTGCGGGCGGGCGAGTTCGACGCGGCGGTGACCGCTCCCGTCGCGGTGCGTCACTATCCACTGCCCGTGCTGGCCACCGAGGTCGCCGACGTGCGCGACGCGCGAACCCGGTTCCTGTTGGTGCGCAGGCCCGACCATCCGTTGCCCGCGCCCACCGGAGCCGACCGCACCTCGATCGTCGCGGCCGCGGCGAACCGGACCGGCGCGCTCGCCGAACTGCTCACCGAACTGGCCGGCCGGGGTATCAACCTGACGCGGCTGGACGCGCGTCCCGCCAAGGGGAATTTCGGCGAGTACCGGTTCTTCATCGACTTCGAGGGACACGTGGCCGAGCCGCGGATCGGTGACGCGCTGGCCGCGCTCCGGCGGCGTTGCCGGAACGTCCGCTTCCTCGGTTCTCATCCACGTGCCGACGGGGCGCGTGCGACGATCGAGCCGTTCGCGGGCAACGACGACTTCGTGGACGCGGCCGAATGGGTCGAGGCCGTGCGCAGGGGGGAACAGGCGTGACCAACGCAAGTCGCGGGGGCGCGCAGGCTCGCGGAAAGGAAGAGCAGGCGTGAAGCTGTATCTGATCCGGCATGCGCAGAGCGAGGCCAACGTACGGAACATTCTCGACACCGCGTTGCCGGGACCGCCGCTCACGGACCTGGGCCGCGAGCAGGCGCAAACGCTTGCCCGGACGTTGGCCGACGAGCCCGTGGCGGCCGTTTACGCGTCGCACGCGCTGCGTGCGCAGCAGACCGCCGCCCCGCTCGCCGACGCCTTGGCACTCGAGGTGCAGTCGCTCGAAGGGATTCATGAGGTCGGCGTCGGCGATCTAGAGGGCCGTGGTGACCGCGCGTCCATCGAGACCTACCTGGCCGTGGCCCGGCAATGGACTCGCGGAGATCTCAGCGTCCCGATGCCGGGGGGCGAGAGCGGTTACGAGGTGCGCGCCCGGTACACCACGGCCATCGCCGAAGTCCGGGCCAAGCACGAGCCGTCGGACCCGGACGGCGCCGTGGCGGTCGTCAGTCACGGGGGCGCGATCCGGCTCAACGCGGAGTGGCTGTCCGACAACGTCCGCCCTGAGCTGGCAGACCAGGGCCTGATCCCGAACACGGGAGTCGTCGTGCTGGAGACCCTCCCCGGTGAGGGTTGGACGTGCCTCACCTGGGCCGGCGTGCCGATGTGACGTTGATTTTTGCCCTGATTGGATTATTTCCGGTAACAAATGGGCGGCCCGGTCCAACCGCCGGTATGAACCACACGTCTTCCGGGTACTGCGAGACAGGGAGGCGAACAATGGCACGACAGAGGTTTTCCCAGATCGGTCTGGCGGTCACGGGGATGGTCCTGGGGGCCGCCGTGGCGGCGTGCGGCGGCGGGAACAACGCTCAGCCCGCCCCAGGGAGCGCCGCGGTCTCGACACCGCAGACCGAACCGGCTCCGTCGTCCAGCGCGGTGAGCCAGGCGGTACCACCGGCCGCCGCGGGCAGCGGCGCTTCCGGGGCCGCCGGTTCCGGCTTGTGCCGCTCGTCGGACCTGCGGCTTTCCCTCGGTCGCGGCGATGCCGCGGCGGGCACCGTGTACCGCCCGCTGGAGTTCACGAACATCAGCGACCACCCGTGCGTCCTCGACGGTTTTCCCGGGGTCTCCTACGTGGGTGGCCCGGACGGCCACCAGGTCGGTGCCCCGGCGAACCGCGAGGGGGACAAGGGGACGTCGATCACCCTCGGCAAGGGTGAGGTCGCCTCGGCGATGGTCGGGTTCGCCAACGTCAACAACTACGACCCGGTGACCTGCCAGCCGCAGCCCGTGCGCGGCCTGCGGGTCTACCCGCCGCAGGAGACCGCGTCGCTGTACATCGACATGCCGACGACGGGCTGTGGCAACGACAAGATCCCCGGCGACCAGCTCAAGGTGAAAGCCATCCAGAAGGGCACCGGTTCCTGACCCGCCGAGGCCGCTGAACTGGAGCAAGGTGTGTTTGCTCGGCCGGAGGCGGCAACATCTACCGCCCACGGCGCGAATTGTCCGCCGGAGGCCGCTTCACGCGGCCGGACACGCTTTTCGTCCGGCCGCGGGTCGACACGGACTATCCGTAGTAAAGACACCTTGCTGCATAACAACCGCTCGGGCTTCAGCCCCAGCCGAGTTCGTGGAGACGGTCGTCGTCGATGCCGAAGTAGTGGGCGATCTCGTGCACCACGGTGACCAGCACCTCTTCCACCACCTCGTCCTCGGTGTCACAGAGGGCCAGGATCGGGGCGCGGTAGATGGAGATCCGGTCCGGGAGCACACCGCCGTAGGACGAGGTGCGCTCGGTCAGGGCCACCCCGTGGTAGAGGCCGAGGATGCCGGGCGCGTCGTCGTTGCGCTCTTCCACCAGGACGACCACGTTGTCCATCGCCTCGGCGAACTCGGCGGGCACCTCGTCGAGGGCGTCGGCGACGAGTTCCTCGAAGCGCTCCGCGGACATCTCCACGGGCATCCGTCTAGCCGTTCGGCGGTTTCGCGGTCGGCTGACCGCCGTTGGGCTGGCCACCGGGCGGCTGGCCGCCGGGCGGCTGGCCGCCCGGCGGCGCGTCCTGGGCCTGTTGCCGGACGCTGCCGGTGATCGCCTGGAGCCCGCTGTTGTCCGGGAGCTTGGCGCCGACCTTGCAGTTCACCTGCGTCGAACCGGCTGTCCAGCTCTCGCTCTCACGGGTGTCCCAGGTGAGGATCAGATGCTGCCCGGCGATGTCCACGCCTCCCGCGTAGGACTGGACGGCGTTGCTGCATTCGGTGTCCAGCCAGGTGCCCTGATCCTTCTGGCTCGGGTAGTCGGCGCCGCTGAAGTGTTTCTTCAGGTCGATGGTCGCGACGATCTCGTAGGCGTGCGGCTGGGCGCAGTCGATCGGATTCCCGACCGTCTTGCCTGCCAGCGCGAGGCAGGTGCCCGGATCCCAGATCGCCGCCTGGGACTGGTCCGCGACCTTGCCCTTCACCATCTGCAACGCGCCGGCGGGAGCGGCCCACTGCAGCACGCAGCGCATGTCCCTGTCGCCGCTGGACCATTCGCCGCCGCCCGGCCGGAGGGCACTGACGCTGAACTTGCCGTAGGGATCGAGCGGCTTGCCGAGGTACTTCTGCGTCCCGGGGGTGCAGCGATCCACCGCGATGGCGCGCCATTCGTCGACGGTCGGGGCGGGTGTCCCGGGCGGGTACCGGTCCGCGATGTTCACCACGCCGGTGACCTCGTACAGGTGGGGCAGTTCGCACGGCACGACGTGGATGTCCGAAACGTCGGCCTGGGACCAGAACAGGCAACTGCCGGCCGCGGCGTGGAACGCGGCCTTGGCTTCGGGCGACTCCTCGACCCGTCCGCCGCCGAGAACGCCGCCGCCCCAGGAGAAGGCGACGCTCAGGGAAAGTGCCGCGATCGCACCGACGAAGACACCGACCATGACCAGCCGGGTACGCAGCGTGTTGACTTCGACCTTGTCCGCGAGCATCGGGTCAATAATGCCCGCGTTTTCTCCCGGTGACACCCCTCGGGTGGTTAATGTTGGCCGTGATGACCGAAGAGAACCCACCGGAGTCACCCGACGAGGAACCCGCGCACGGCTCGATGCGGTTCCAGGACCCGGAAACCACGAAGCCGCGCGAGCCGACGCTGGCCGAGCAGCGAGCGCGCCGCAAGGCGATGGAAGAGCGCGAAGAGGCCGAAGCCGCCCGCGCCGAGGCCGAAGCCAAGGCCGCGACGCGCCGCAAGGTCCTCATTGGCAGCGGTGTCACAGTCGGCCTGGTGGGTGTCGTCGCCGCCTGGTACCTGGTGGGCACGCCGCAGGAGGTCAGTGCGGTCTGCACGGACGACTCCGGCACGGTGGTCGCCGACGACAACTGCGACGACAATTTCGTCACCGCCCAGCACGGCCACTACGACTCGGGGACCGGTTTCTGGATCATTCCGTTGGCCAATGGCGGTTACCGTCAGTACCGCTACAACTACGGCGGCACGGGCGTTGTCGGCAGCCATGTGGCCGGCGGTTCCTACTCCGCGCCGTCGAGCCATACCACGGTCACGACCAAGTCCGGTACCACGGTTCAACGCGGCGGCTTCGGGATCAGCGGAAGCGGAAAGAGCGGGGGGTCGTAGATGCGGCGGGGCACCAGTTCTCCCAGGCGGGACTGGCAGCGCATCGTGGAAGAGCAGGGCCTCGTTTTCGGCACTCCGGCGCGATACGGATCAGGGCAGGCGCGGCCGTACTGGGACGAGTCGGTGCATTACGTCCTCGAGATGGACGAGGTGCTCTCGCTCGAAGCGGATGTCGAACTGCTGCACTCGATGTGCCTCGAGGCCGTGGACAACGTGGTGCTGACCGAGCGGTACGCGGAGTTCGGGATCCCGGAATGGGTCTGGCCGCACATCGCCGAATCGTGGAAACGGCGCGACCCGCACGTCTACGGCCGGTTCGACCTGCGCTACGACGGCGGCGGTCCCGCCAAGCTCCTGGAGTACAACGCGGACACGCCGACCTCGTTGCTCGAGGCGTCGGTGCTCCAGTGGCACTGGAAGACCGCGGTGTTCCCGGACGACGACCAGTGGAATTCGATCCACGAAAAGCTCGTCGAGCGCTGGCAGGAGATCCGCGGCGTGCTCCCGTCGTCCGACCTCTACTTCACGTGGTCGGCCGCCGATCCCACCGGTGAGGACCACATCACCACCTCCTACCTCCAGGAGACCGCGGCCGAGGCCGGTCTGGACACGATCGGCCTGGCGATCGAGGAGATCGGCTGGGACCCGGTGCTCAACCGGTTCGTCGATCTCGAAGAGGCGCCGATGCGCAACGTGGTCAAGCTCTACCCGTGGGAATGGGTGGTCGACGAGGAGTTCGGGCGGCACGCCGCCGAGTCGCTGCCGAGGACGCTGTGGATCGAACCACTGTGGAAGATGCTGCTGTCCAACAAGACCCTGCTGGCCATCCTCTGGGAGAACTACCCCGGGCATCCGAACCTCCTGCCCGCCTTCTCCGACGATCCCGGCGTGCTCACCGAATACGTGCGTAAGCCGAAGCTCGGCCGCGAGGGGGCGAACGTGCAGATCGTCGCGCCCGGCTACGAAACCGAGACACCGGGCGTCTACGGCAGCGAGGGCTTCGTCTACCAGGCCTTCGACCCGCTGCCGGAGTTCGACGGTTTCCGGCCCGCGCTGGGCGCCTGGATCGTCGGTGACTCCTCGGCGGGGCTCGGCATCCGGGAGACGCCGGGGCTGGTCACCGATGACGGGGCGGCGTTCGTTCCCCACCGAATCCCCCAAACGTGATAAACCACGCGCGAGAACTCACCGCAGACCGCCACGACCACCGGGAGACCCCGTGACCGCCCCCATCGTTCTTGCGCTGCCCGAAACCTTCGGCCACGACCTGCTCAGGGGGGTCGGCGCCATCCTGCTCTACGGCGTCGTGGGACTCCTGCTGATGTTCATCGGCTTCTACGCGATCGACTGGACGACTCCCGGCAAGCTGTCCCAGCTCGTGCACCGTGGCCTGCCCAACGCTGTGATCGTCACCTCATCGGCACTGCTGTCCATGGCGTTCATCGTCGTGGTGGCGATCTTCAACTCCGCCAGCGACCTCACCGAGGGGCTGATCACCGCTCTCGTCTACGGCCTGTTGGGGATCATCGTGCAGGTCTTGGCGGTGCGCCTGCTGGAATGGGCGACCCGCATCGACGTCGGGCGGACCATGGAAGCGGAGCGGTTCCAGCCGGTGAGCGTCGTCGTCGCGGCGGCCCACCTCGCCCTGGGGCTCGTAGTCGCCGTCGCGATCTCCTAACCTGGGGGTGTGCGCCTGCTCAGGACACCAGACGACCGGTTCGACGACCTGCCCGACTTCGACTTCCCTGCCCTTTATGCCGATCTTGACGATCCCGCCGACGGAATCGTGCGCGTCGCCTATGTCGAGGCGGGGCCTCCGGACGGACCGCCCGTGCTGCTGTTGCACGGCGAGCCGAGTTGGTCCTTCCTCTACCGCAAGGTGCTGCCGGTGCTCGCCGACGCCGGCTTACGCGCCATCGCGCCCGACCTGGTGGGCTTCGGCCGGTCCGACAAACCGGCCCACGCCACCGATCACAGCTACGCCCGGCACGTCGAGTGGATGCGCGCGTTCGCCTTCGACGCGCTGGACCTCCGTGACGTGACGCTCGTGGGACAGGACTGGGGCGGCCTGATCGGCCTGAGACTGGTGGCCGAGCACCCCGGCCGGTTCGCGCGCGTCGTCGCCGCGAACACCGGCCTGCCCACCGGTGACGACGGCATGCCCGCGGTGTGGTGGGCCTTCCACGACGCGGTGGAGAAGGCGCCGGTGCTCGACGTCGCACGGCTGGTCCAGGCGGGGTGCCGGACCAAGCTGTCACCCGAGGTCCGCGCCGCCTACGACGCGCCGTTCCCCAACGAGATGTACAAGGCGGGCCCTCGGGCGATGCCCGGCCTGGTGCCGGTGACCCCGGACGGCCCCGGTAGTGAGGAGAACCGCCGCGCCTGGTCGGTTCTGTCCACATTGGACATACCGGCGCTCTGCGCGTTTTCCGACTCCGACCCGATCACCGGCGGGATGGCTCCGGTCCTGGCGCGGTCCCTGCCGGGCGCGGCGGGCCGGACTCACCCGACGATCGCCGAGGCGGGTCATTTCCTTCAGGAGGACGCGGGCGAGGAACTGGGCCGCGTCATCGCCGACTTCGTCCGCTCCTGAGGCTCGCGCTCAAACGGAGGAAGGTGGATTTACTCGGCCGGAGGCGGCAGCGGCGACCACTACGCACATAAACTCCTCCGCCGGAGGCCGCTGCACGCGGCCGGACACGCTTTTCGTCCGGCCGCCGATCGACGCCGTTGATCCGTAGTAAATCCACCTTGCTTCACAACGGGGCGGGCCGTCAGGAGACGGAGCCGTCCTTGTTGATCACGGCGAAGCCGGTGTAGGGCGTCAGGGCTTCGGGGATGGCCACCGATCCGTCGGCCCGCTGGTGCTGTTCGAGGATGGCGACCAGGGTCCGGCCGATCGGCAGGCCCGAGGCGTTCAACGCCGCGACCGCGCCGCGCTTGCCGTCCTTGCCCTTCCCCCGGATGCCCGCCCGCCGGGTCTGGAACGTCCCGGTGTCCGAGGCGCTGGAGATCTCGCGGTAGGTCTTCTGGCTCGGCATCCACACCTCGAGGTCGAAGGTGATCTGCGCGGAGAAACCGATGTCCCCGGCGGGCAGCTTGATCACCCGGTAGGCGAGATTCAGTTTCCGCAGGATCGTCTCCGCGTGCACGACGATCTCGTCCAGCGCCGCGCGTGAGGAGTCCGCGTCGACCAGCTGGACCAGTTCCACCTTCGAAAACTCGTGCTGACGGATCAGGCCACGCGTGTCCCGCCCGTAGGAGCCGGCTTCCGAACGGAAACACGGCGTGTGCGCGGTGTAGCGCAGCGGGAGTTCGTCGAGGTTCAGTATTTCTCCCGCGTGCAGGTTGACCAGCGGGACCTCGGCGGTGGGGATGAGGAACAGTTCGCGGTCGGCGACGGCGGTGCGGAAGAGGTCTTCCTCGAACTTGGGCAACTGGCCCGTGCCGGTCATCGTCTGCCGGGTCACCAGCGACGGCACCGAGAACTCGGTGTAGCCGTGTTCCTGGGTGTGCACGTCGAGGAAGAACTGGGCCAGCGCCCGCTCCAGCCGTGCGCCCGCGCCGCGGAACACCGCGAACCGGGGGCCGGAGAGTTTGGTGGCCCGGCCGAGGTCGAGGATCCCCGCGCGCTCGCCGAGGTCGACGTGGTCCAGCGGCTCGAAGTCGAACTCCGTCGGGGTGCCCCAGGTGCGCACCTGTTCGGCGAACTCCTCGGTGGCACCGTCGGGCAACTCGTCCAGTGGCAGGTTCGGGATGCTCAGCAGAAACTCGTTGAGCTCGGCCTCCACGGCGCGCTGCTCGCTTTCGAGTTCGCTGATGCGGTTCTTGAGTTCACGGGCCTGCTCGCGCAGGCCGGTGACGTCTTCGCCACGGCGCGCGGCGGCCTGGACCTCGGCGGCGGCCTTCTTGGACTCCGCGCGAGCCTGGTCACCCTCGCCGATGACCTCGGATCGCCTGCTGACGAGCTTGCCGAGCCGGTCGGTGTCCAGCACATACCCGCGACGGCGCAGCTTGGCGGCCGCATCGGTGTCCGGGTCGAGAAGAAGGCGAGGGTCATGCATGTATCGAGGGTAGCCACCGGCTCCAGGGGTTTTCCGGGTGCCCGGCCATATCCAGGGCCGCCCACATCGTCACCTGGTTCGCGGTGAGCACCGGTCGGCGGACGTAGGTTTCGAGCGGGCCGATGAGGTCGTAGGTGGGCACGTTCGTACAGCTGATGAACAGGGCGTCCGCCTCCCCGGTGTCCACGGCGTTCACCGCGGCGAGCACGTCGGAATAGGACATCTTCCAGATGTCACCCAATTTCCCCAGACCGACGTACGAGGGGACCGAGATGCCGAATTCGGCGAGGAAGGCCAGCAACCGCTCGGTCACCGCGTCCACGTAGGGCGTGATCACCGCGAGCCGCCGCACACCGAGGTGTTCGCAGGCGCGGATCATCGCCCCCGAAGTGGTGACGGCGGCGGGCGCGCCCGCGTCGAGCATGCCCTGGACCAGGGCGGCCTCACCGGCCGCGCCACCGGCGAAACTGCCCGAAGCGCACGCGTAGGCGACCACGGCGGGCTCAGGGACCAACAGGTCCCTGGTGGCCCGCAGGACGCCGGCCGAGTCGCCCAGCGCTTCGGCCAGACGGACCGTCACCGGTTCGGGCACGTACGGTAACCGTGTGCTGTGCAAGGACACCTGCTCGGGTACCCAGCGCCACAGTTCCCGGTCCAGCGCGAAATCGAACGGCGCGATCACGCCTATTCCCGTTTGCGCTGGAAGTGGGATCTCGAACTGCCTCATCCGGCCTCTCACTCACTCGATCGCCGCGGTACACGCTAGGTTCGGCGTGCGACGACCGCGGCCGCCCGAGGTTTCCGGGCGGTAAAACATCCGAAGGGTGCGCGCTTGAAGGGCCGATACAGCGTTCTGCTCGCCGCGGCGCTTCTCGTGACCGGGTGCACCGTCTCGGTGAACGGCACGCCTGGCCCGACGGCGGGACGGAGCTGGGCGGTCAACCCGTGTTCCCTGCTCACGGACGCGGAGGCGAAGCAACTCGGCCTGCAGACGCCGGGCACGCCCAAGCCCGCCGCGCCGCAGTACCGGACTCCGCCGAGCTGCCTGTGGTCGCCGGCGAGTCCGGATGCCGCCTACGAAGGCTCGTTACAGGCGTTTTACGCCACGGACCAACCCATCGACCAGTACTACACGACGAAGTCGACGGTGCGGGTGCAACTCGGTGGCCTCGTCTGGGACCGCTATCCGAGCGCGGTCGGGGACTTCATCTGCGACCTGGCGGTCCGGCTCTCGAACTCGTCGTTCGTCGCGCTGTCGAGCCAGGATCTCGCCAACACCACCAAGGCGTGCGCGGTCGCTCAGGCGGCGGCACCCGTGGTGGCCAGGCACCTATCGAAGTGACTCCAGCCCGGCGACATGCCGGGCGATCTCCAGCGCGCTCGTCGCGGCGGGCGACGGGGCGTTCAGCACGTGGACCTGGTTCGGTGCGGTCTCGATCAGGAAGTCGTCGACCAGGGAGCCGTCGGGCAACAGCGCCTGCGCGCGCACTCCCGACCCGTGCCGCACGATGTCGTCAGGACCGACAGCGGGGACCAGGCGCGCGAGGCTCGCCGCGAAGCGGCGCTTGGACAGGGAGCGCCGCACTTCGTCGAGACCGGTCGGGAAGGCGTACTTGCGCGCGAGTCTCCAGGTTCCGGGGAAGCGGGCCACGCCGGCGAGATCCGCGGGCGAGATGTCACGCCAGCGATAGCCCTCGCGACGTAACGCGAGGACGGCGTTCGGACCGGCGTGCACACTGCCGTCCAGCATGCGGGTGAGGTGCACGCCGAGGAACGGCAGCGCCGGGTCGGGCACCGGGTAGATCAGGCCGCGCACCAGGGACGAACGGTCCGGCCGCAGCGTGTAGTACTCGCCGCGGAAAGGCACGATCCGTGCGCGTGGCGTGATCCCGGCCAGGCGCGCGATCAGGTCGGACTGCAGGCCCGCGCAGTTCACCAGCGCGTCGGCCCTGATCACCTCGGTGCCGGTGGCGACTTCCACGCCACGGTTCGCGCGGATTCCGCGCGCGGGCGTGCTCAGGCGCAGGTCGGCGCCCTTGTCGGCGAGCAGGCCGGCGAGCGCTCGGCAGATGGCGGGGAAGTCGATGATTCCGGTGGACTCGACCCGCAGCGCGCGCACGCAGGACACTTCGGGTTCGTACTCGAGCGCTTCTTCGCGGCTGATCAGCCTGGCGGGGACGCCATTCGCCTCGGCCCGGCGGGCGAGTTCGGCGAGCGCGGGCAGTTCGCTTTCATCGGTGGCCACGACGAGCTTGCCGCAGACCTCGACGGGCACCCCGTTTTCCCTGGCGAAGTCCACAATGGACCGGTTTCCGGCCACCGACATCCTGGCCTTCGCCGAGCCCGGCCGGTAGTACAGGCCCGCGTGCACGACATTCGAGTTGTGCCCGGTCTGGTGCGCGGCCCAGTGGGCCTCCTTCTCCAGCACCGTGACGGCCGCGCCACGCCTGGTCAGCTCCCAGGCGACGGCCAGCCCGATGATCCCGCCCCCCACCACCACAACTCGCTTCACCACGTGGGCACCCTCCCACAGCGACCCCCTGATTAGGGAGCGCGCCGAGGCTTTTACCCACCCGCACCCGCGGTAACCTGGGCGTTCGCCCGATCGTGTGGCGGGGGTCTCACGTACGCTGCGCGCGATGATCGAGGGAATTCCGCTGGGGCGGCCGAGTGTGGGCGAAGCCGAACTCGCCGCGGTCGCCGACGTGTTCGCCTCCGGGTGGCTGTCCGGGGCGGGGCCGGCGTGCCGCCGGTTCGAGGAGGCTTTCGCCTCCGCGACCGGCACCGGGCACGCGCTGGCCACCAGCAGCTGCGGCTCGGCCCTGTTCCTCGGGCTGCGTGTGCTCAAGGTGCGCCCCGGCGACGAGGTGATCGTCGGCGACTACACCTTCCCGGCGACGGGGCACGCGGTGGTCCAGGCGGGGGCGACCCCGGTCTTCGCGGACGTGCGGCCGGACTCGTTCTGCGCCGACCCGGCGGCGGTCGAGGCCGCGGTCACCTCGCGCACGGTCGGCATCATCGCGGTGGACGTCGCGGGCCAGCCCGGCGACTTCGACGACTACCGCGCCATCGCGAGCCGTCACGGGCTCTGGCTGTTCGAGGACGCCGCTTGTTCGGTGGGCGCCACTTACCGGACGCGGCCCGCCGGGAGCCTCGCCGACCTGGCCGCCTTCTCCTTCCACGGCCGCAAGGGCATCACCGCGGGGGAGGGCGGCGCGCTCGTCTCGGACCGTGCCGGGGAGATCGAGCGGGCGCGGCGTCTGCACACCTACGGTGTCGAGCCCGCGCTGTCGCGGCGGCAGGTGGTACCGGCGTTCGAGGAGATCGGGTACAACTTCCGGCTTTCCGACGTGCAGGCCGCGATTCTGACCGTCCAACTGGAACGCCTGCCCGCGCTGCTCGCCGCGCGAAGGTCCGTTGCGCGGCGCTACCACGAAGGCTTCGCCGGCCTGCCGGGCGTGACGGTCCCCGCGGAACTTCCCGACCGGGAGCATCCCTGGCAGAGCTACCTCCTGCTGCTGTCTCCCGGCATGGACCGGGATCGTGTGGTCACCGCACTGCGCGCCCGGGGAATCCAGTGCACCTTCGGCACTTACGCCTCGCATCTTCAGCCCGTGTACGGGAAGCGGGATCCTCTGCCGGTTTCCGCGGGGCTGTTCCGGCGGCACCTGGCGTTGCCGATGCATGCCGGATTGACCGCGGAGCAGGTGGACCGGGTGATCGAAGCGGTTCGTGAGGAGATCGCCACATGCGGGTGAACGGTGACGGGCGAAGGGTCTTCTTCACCGGTGGTGCCGGATTCATCGCGGGCCACACGATTCCCCTGTTGCTGCAGCGCGGCTATTCGGTGCGGATCTTCGACAACATGACCAGAGGTGACCGGGAACGGGTCGCGGAGTTCGCCGCGGACGGTGCGGTGGAGTTGGTCGAAGGCGACGTGCGGTACGGCGGGGCCGTCCGCGCCGCGATCCGGGGCTGCACCCATGTGGTCCACTTCGCCACGGTGTCGATCAACCGGTCGGTCGCGGATCCGCATGAGTCGATCGACGTGAACATGACCGGCAACCACAACGTGTTCGCCGCGGCCGCCGACGAAGGCGTCCGGCGTCTGGTCTTCGCCTCGTCCGCGTCGGTGTACGGCGAACCGAAGACGTTGCCGATGCGCGAGGACGACCCTCTTCAGCCGCTGACCCCGTACTGCGTTTCCAAGCGCGCCGGGGAGGATCTGCTCGGCTTCTACCGACGGCATGCCGGACTTTCGTGGATCGCTCTGCGGTTTTTCAACGTGTACGGGCCGGGGCAGCGGATCGAGGCCTACTACACGTCGGTGATCAACCATTTCATCCAGCGGCTGCTCGCCGGTGCGCCACCGGTGATCGACGGCGACGGAGCGCAGTCGATGGATTTCGTCCATGTCGGCGATCTGGCCAGGGCCGTGGTGCTCGCGCTGGAATCGGAGCGCGCGGATCTGCCGGTCAACATCGGCACCGGCGTCGACACCTCGATCGCGACGCTGGCGAAGATCCTCATCGACGCCGTCGGGGTGGACCTGAAGCCGCAGTTCGGGCGACGGCCGGTGCTCGTTTCCCGGCGGGCGGCGGACATCACCCGGGCACGGGAAATCCTTGGCTGGAGTCCGGAAATCAGCGTGGAGGACGGTATGCGCGCACTGGTGGAGACCTACCGGTAACCATGCGCATCGCGGTCGTCAACAATTTCTTCCCGCCGAGGGTCGGTGGCAGTGCCCACATGGCGGCGTCGCTGGCGCAGCGGTACGCGGCCGCCGGACACGACGTCCTGGTGCTCACCGCCGCCTACCAGGGGGCTCGCGTCACCGAGAGCCACGACGGTTACCGGATCGTCCGGCTGCCCGCGGTCACGATGCCGAAACTGGGCCTGTCGATCGACTTCGACCTGAGCTTCCCGTCGCTGGTGCCGGGCACGCGGCGGCGGATCTTCCGCCTGTTGCACGAGTTCCAGCCGGACGTGCTGCATCTGCACGGTCAGTTCTTCGATTTGTCGTGGCTGTCGGGCCTGTACGCCCGCAGGCACGGGATTCCGGTGTTGCTCACCGTCCACACCCTCCTGGTGAGCGAACGCATCGGGTACGCACTCGCGTTCCGGTTGCTCGACGCGTGCCTGGTCAGGCCGATCCTGAAGCGGGTGAATCCCCGGTTCGCCGTGCTGGACAAGCCCGGCCGCGACTACTGCGTCCGCCGGTACCGGGTGGAGGACCGGGAGCTGGAGTTCCTGCCGATCGCGGTCGACACCCGGCCGTTCGACCGGCCGGCGCGGGGTGGCATCCGGGCCGAGCACGCCATCGGCAACGACCCGTTGATCGTTTCGCTGGGCCACGTCATCCCGCTGCGCGACCGGATTCCGTTGGTGGAGGCCATGCCGGAGATCCTGGCCAGATATCCGCGCACCCGCGTGCTGGTGGTGGGCAAGGTCTACCACGATGCCTTCGTCGAGCGGGCCGAGGACCTGGGGGTACGGCACGCCTTTCTCGTCCGGGGCGCGGTGCCCCGGAACGACGTTCCCGCCTACTTGGCGGCGGCGGACATCGTCACCCACGACCTCAACGGCGGCTGTGGCACGGCTTCTCTGGAGGCGATGCTGTCCGGCACCCCGACGATCGTTTCGATCGGTGAAGACCATTACCCGGGTGTCGATCTTCGCGACGGCGACAACATGCTCCTCGTGCCGCCGGACGACCCGGACGCCGTCGCGTCGGCGGTGATCGGCCTGCTCGACGATCCCGTCCGGGCGGCCGCGATCGGGCGGCGGCAGGGCGAACTGGTGCGGCGCACGTTCGCCCTCGACGTGGTGGCCGGACAGTACCTGCGGATCCTGGAGAAAATGGTGGCGGCGGATGTTCTCGGACGATGAGCGCAGTAACCGGCTGCGGCCGCTGATCCTGACCGAACTCGTCGCCCAGTATCTCAACGACACGGAGCGGGCCCGCTTCTACGGGCTGCCGGAGACCACCCGTATCCGGGAGCGCGCGAAGATCATCAGTCCGGACCGGCTGGTACTCGGCGAGCACTGCTGGATCGGCGAGGGCGCGGTTCTCGACGCGAGCGGTGGCCTGACCATCGGCGAGCACACCAGCATCGGGGTGAACACGCTGGTGTTCACCCATTCCAGCTGGCTGGCGAACATGATGCTGGAGAACCATCCCGGCAGTGACCTCATCGAGCGCAAACCGGTCCGGATCGGCAAGGGGTGCTTCGTCGGTGGCCTGAGCGTGCTCCTGCCCGGCGTGACCGTGGGCGATTTCGTCGTGGTGCAACCGAATTCGGTCGTCGCGCGGGATGTCCCGGATCGCTGCCTGGTCGCCGGGAATCCCGCCCGCGTCTTCTCACACCACGACGAGGACCACATCCGGGCCGAAGCCGCCCGCGTTCGCGCTTCCGGCTAAGGGAAGCGGACGGCGATCCGGCCCGCGGTTTCCCGTGGCCAGGAACGGAGAATCTCGTAGTGCCGCAACGGCCATCGGCAGACGATGACGTTGAGACGGCGCCCGAGCTGGTCCGTCAGCCGCCGCACGAAGTCGGTGCTCTGCCCCGGGCTGAACGGGCCCAGCCCGGCCTGGAAGTAGACCACTCCCCGATTCGAGACGGCGAGGAGCACGTTCACATCGCCGAAGTAGTCACGGAAACCGGAAAGCAGGTTCCGCCCTTCCGCGGCGGGCCGGTACGGGGCCTCCAGCGGCGCGTGCGGCCGGGTCCACGCCACCCAGAGCACCTCCCCGTGGGGGATCCACCGGTCGCCGTCCGTGGTGGGCCGTCGCCCGGCGGCGACACCGGTCACCCTGCCTCGCATCATCCGCTCGAGATGCGGCTCTTCGATCAGGCGCCAGCGGGTCAGGTACTGGGCCACCGTGGCCGGGTTGAGCGGGATCCCGAACTCCCGGTTGACGAGTTCGGCGATCGCCTGACGGGTCCACAACCGGTACGGCATGCCGTGCGCGTCCGGCGTCCCGGCCACCATGGTCTTGATCGTCCACGCCTGTTGGGCGGGAGAGAGCGCGAGTTGCTCGCCCGGCCTGCGGCCGCGTGTCTTCGGCCGGAAGGCGTCGTCTCCCACCGATCGGTAGGCGAGCACCCAGGCGCCGACCGTTTTCCTGGACACCCCGAACAGACGCGCCACCTCGGTCCGGGACGCGCCCGATTCGACCGCCGCGACGGCGCGCCTGCGCAGCGTTTCCAGCGCCTCCGAGGAAAGGCTGCGGGCGTCACGTGTTGCCATGTCCAAGCCCTGTAATTTGACGGATGTCCGGTTCATGCCTGGTGCTCCCGAAGTTAAGGACAGGTCACCGTTGGCGGGGTGAACGGCGATAGGACGTAACAGACGCTTAACTCACCGTGCGCCCACCGGGACCCGGACGACCGCCTGGTCCGTTTCGGACGTTCGCACCGTGATGCCGAGCTCCCACTGACCGGGCATCGGCAGGGAAGCGTTCTGAGCGATGTAGTGACCCGCGCCGTCGTCTTCCAGAGACACCGGGAGTGGCCCCAGATTCCGTTCCGGCAGCCGGAGTTCGGCGCGGACCTCCGCCACGTCGCGAGGCTGGTTCTGGCCGTCCAGCACGGACAGATGGATCTCGTTCGGACCGACCTTGCCGGGCAACACGGTGACCGCGAGCTGCCCGCTTCCGTTCGCGCCGCCCGCGGCGAACGGAAGGACCACACTGACCGGTCCGGTGATCGCCGGCGGCCGTGCCGCCGTGGCTTCGCGCGTGAGCTGGGCGTCCGCGGGCTCGACGCTCACCAGCGCGCTGGTCACGCCGAGCACCAGCACGGCGACCACGGTTTCCGCGGTGACCGCGCGCCGGAACCGGCTCAGCTCGGCGGGCGGCGGGCCGCGGCGGGCGCGCCGTTTGTCGGAGACCGAAACAACACGGAAGCCGTAGTGGGTCCGCACCCAGCGCCGGGCCGACCAGGCGAAGGTGGTGATCACCGCCACCAGGCCGGTCTTGACGAGCAGCAGCGTGCCGTAGGTGGTCCCGGTCAGCGCCTTGAGGGTGCCGGTCTCGCGCCAGGCCTGGAAGACCCCGGTCGCCACGAGTACGCACACACAGATGAGCGCGGTCCTGGAAAACCGGGGGACGGCCACCCGCATCCCCAACACGTCACCCGAACGCAGCATGACCACGCCGAGCACCGCGAGGCCGCCGAGCCAGACGCTCATCGCCGTCAGGTGCGCGGCGTCGGTGATCAGGGCAAGCGGGACGAGCGGACCGGTCGCGGCGTGGTCGGCAAGACTCCACGTGAAACCGAGCAGCATGCCGGACGCGATCACGGCCACGGCGGGCATCCGGCTTGCCCACCCACTCGCGCCGGCCGGATTGTCCGAAGTGGACACAGGGCTCTCCGGTACCGGCGGCTCTGCCGGTACCGACCGCGCCGAACCCCCGGCGCGGGCTCCGGCCAACGCGGGACGGCGGACCGGTGCGGGGGTGGGCGGCTCGGGGATCCGGCGCAGGATCGGCACCGACGCGGCGGCCGAGATCCCGAGCAGGACCAGGCGGATCAACAGCGTCAGGCCGAGCCGGCTGGCCAGTGTGGGACCGAGCAAGGAAAAGGCGCTCGACAGGCCTCGTCCCGTCGCATAAGGACTGTAGACGACGAGAATGCCCAATGTGGACATCACGAGCGCGCCCCATCCGGTCCACAGGAACCGGCGCACGGCCGTCCTCGTGCTGCCACCGGGCCAGCAGACCGTGGCGAAGAACGCGGCGCCGACGAGCAGTGCGAGCGCCGCGTAGGCCGTCCAGCGGAAAAATCCGTACACAATGGACAGAAGCCCGCCACCCGAAGCGGCGGCCAACGCGTTCGGCGCGGCACCACCGCTCGCTTCGCCGACGCTGAACGTGAACGCGCCCTGCACCGGATGCGAATCCGCGGAGACCACCTGGTAGGCCACCGTGTGGGTGCCGTTGGCGAGCGCGTTCGGGATCGCCACGGAGAGCACCGACGCCTGTCCGGCCGGGTGCTCGGGACGCCCGATGCCGGAGATCTCGTCGCCGCGAGGTCCGATCAGCCGGACTTCGGCCAGCGCCGCGTCGACCGGTTCGTTGAACCGCAGGGTCACAGCCTTCGGCGAGGTGTCGACGACCTGCCAGCCCTCCGGCGTGGTGCCGAGGAGCACGGCGTGCGCCGACGCCGTCCCCGGGAAGGCGAGCAGCACGACGAAGAAGGCGATGACAACGAGGGCTGACTTCCGTGGCATCGGGGTCTCACACTCCAGCCTTGGCCCGGTCCTCGACGGACGCCGGTTCGGCGCCGGTGGCGCGTTTGCGGCCGGTGAACCACCAGCCGAGCGAGGTCAGGCCGGACAGCAGGCCCACGGTGCCGAGCACGCGGGCGAAGACGTCGGCGCCGGTCTCCGGCGCGGGCGGTGCCGGCGGTGTCGCGACGGTCAGCACCGGTGCGGGGTGTTCCGGGTCCGCGCCGGCTTCCGGCCCGTCGATCCACCGCACGACCGTGCCGTTGGAGTAGGTCTGCAGCGCCTTGAACATCAGCTTCCCGGCGTCGAGCCGGCCGAGTGAGACGGGGAACTGCTGGAAGTGACCGGGCTCGATGCGCCCGCCTTCCCAGGTGATCGACGAGACCGCGTCGGTCACCTCGCCGTCGTCCGTCTTCACCGGAGTGGCGAGCTTCTGCTTGTGGATGGTGGCGGTCCATCCCGGCACGTCGCCGACCGACGCCGTGGGCAGCGGCCGGTCGGCCGGGAAGACCACTTCGAGCCGCACGGTCGCCGCGTCGTCGCGTTCGTTGGGGACCCGGAAGGAGATCTGGCTCGACTGTCCGGGGACGGAGGTGTTCGGGGTGATCGAGACGTGCGCCCAGGCGGTCGGAGCCATCAGCAGGGAGCCGGTGATACCGAGGAAGACCGCGGTGCCGATAGTGCGCGAACGTGACATGGAATGCCTCCTGGGAAGGGGAAGCGCCGGTGGGAGGAGGGCCGGCGCTTCCCGTGGACTGGGGGTGTTCGGATCTGCCGGGCGTTCACGGGGGCGAGGTCTTACCTCACCCCCGCGAAACCCTTCGGCGATCTGCGATCCCGCGCGGTTTCAGCCCACCGCGGGGAGTTTGACCGTGGCCGGCGTGACGTTGGCGATGATCACCATTCCGGTCATGCCCGCCATTGTTTCCGAATGCGAGAAGATATGACAGTGGATCATCCATTTCCCGGGATTCACCGGGGTCCAGATGAGGTCGTAGGTCTGCCCGATGCCGAGCGTGACCGTATCCATTTGTATGGGATTTATCAGTGGCCGGCCGTCCTGGGCCACGACGGTGAAATAGCCGCCGTGGATGTGGATCGAGTGGGTCAGTTCCGGTCCGGTACCGATCAACCGGATGTGCACCCGTTCCCCGACGGCCGCGGAAAGCACCGGCGTGGCCGGGTAACTCTTCCCGTTCATCACGAAGCCGAGCGCGCCGTCACCGGTTTCGATCGTGTAGTCGTGATCCGCCGGGATGTCGCCGAGCAACGGGACCACTTCCAACGCCCCGTAGACTCCCCTTCCTTCCTGGTCGCCACCCATGTGCGAGTGATACCAATGGGTTCCGGTCGAAACCGCGGTCCACTGGTAGGTGAAGCTCTGACCCGGTGCCACCTGCGGCTGGGTCAGGTCGGGCACGCCGTCCTGCGAGTTCGGCAGTTCCATGCCGTGCCAGTGCAGGGCCGAGCCGTCGGACATGTTGTTGGTGAACACGATCCGGACCTTGTCGCCTTCGTTGATCCGGATCGTCGGCGCGGGAATGGACCCGTTGATCGCGAGCCCCTGCTTCACCCGGCCGGGTTCGGTGGTCCAGGACAACGGAGCCGCCGTCAGGTGGAATTCCTTGACGCCGTCCTTGAGTTGCCACGCGGCCAGCTTGGTGCCGTCACCCAGGTCGGCCTCGGCCTGCGAGGTCTGCCCGAACGCGGTGCCGAGCGGGCGTTGCAGAGCGGGCAGCACGGTCGCCGGCCGCACGTCGACCTTTTCCGTCGAAACCCCCGGCGTCCCGGTGAGCCCGGTGAGCGCGGAGGCCATGAGCCCGGCCAGCACGCCGAGAGTGACATAACGCAGGGTCCGCGCACCGTGTTCCGGAGCCAAGAACCGCACTCGGGCTCGCGTATTTCGCGAATAACGCGGAAAACGCATGATTATCCCTTCTTCCTTACGAAGGGTGGGGCTGGGGTACCGAGGGAAACCCTCGGTACCCCAGCCGTGCGGACAGAGGTTATTTACAGACGGTCGCGTACTTGACCGGGTTCCGCTGGCGACACGTCAACTGGTTGTTGATCGCATTCGCCGGAGCTTGCTGGACCCAGCCTTCGTAGGCCAGCGGAACAGGCAGCACGCCCATCCCACCGAATCCCGCGAAATCAGTGAGCTTGTCGTCCATGGCGGTCTTCTCGTCGCCCGCCAGGGCGAGCCGGCCGACGATGGCGGCATCACTGGGGTTTCCGTCCCCGTTGGGGTCGGTGTCCACGATCAGCATTTCGTTCGAGAACTTGCTCGAGACGTAGGCGTAGTAACCTCCGCCCTTCTTCGCGCCGAAGTTGATCCCGTGACATCCGGAGTCACACGGCAGGTACTTCACGACCTTGTCGGTCTTGGGGTCGATCACGGTGATGTTGCTGGTCAACGTGTTCGCCACCAGGACCGCGGAATTGTCCGGTGCCACGGGGATCTGGATGGACAGACCACCCCAGTCTCCCTTCGGCCCGGCGACCGGGTCGTAGTTGGCCCACTCGTCGATCAGCTTGGACTGCTGCTTCGTTCCGTTGTCCGAAATACAGGCGGCTTCGGCCTTCAGCGAGTTGCAGGCAACCGTCCCGTCGCCGAAGTCGGCCTGGTACGCCTTCGAGGCGTCCGGCGTCATTCCGGTGGCGATCGGGAATTCACCCGTCTGCAGATGCTTGATCGACCCGGACGGGACATCGACCTGTGTCGCGTCGTAGAGGTTCACGTTCGGGGTGACCATGATCATCCCGTCGCCGCTCATCCAGTGTGCGTGCGGATGAGCGATCTTCTCGCCGGGCAGTTCGACCGGGAGCCTGCGGTCGATCTTGGTGGCTCCTGGCGAGAGCTCCATGACCGCGCCGCCGCCGTTGAGCGCGACGTGCTCCTGGTCGGTGTCGGTCCTGGTCATCACGTGTGATGGATCAGGCCCGACTTCGATCTGCCGGATGAACTGCCCGCTTTGCCGATCGAACACGTCCAGCTTGTTGTTGAACCATTCGGTCTGGTAGATCACCGACTCGCTGCGGTCGGTCCACATGTTGTGCGGGTTGTTCATGTTGATCTGTGGCAGCGCGACTTTTCGCTCCACCTGCCAGTTCTGCGCGTTGATCCTGGTCGCGGCGCCGACCTTGCTCTTGCTCGCGTACTGCTCCATTTCCGTGTCGACCCAGACCTCGCCGACACCCGGCGTCGCCGGCGTCTTGTTGGCGGCGGGCAGCGTCTTGGGCACGCCCTGGTGGTCCTTGAGGAACAACGACAGCAGCGGGATCAGCTGCGGGTTGCCGTCCTTGTCGTAGGTCAGAATCGGCGCCGGCGGGTAGTCCGACGGGTTCCACTGCGTGTCCTGCGTGGCGCTGTAGTGCTGCCAGTTCCCGGGTGCGGTGATGTTGAAGAACTTCGTCACCAGCTGGGTGATGATGTCGGCGTTCGACGGCACGACCAGATTGCGGGAGTTGACGTGCAGCTTCTTGCCGAAGTCCAGACCCGGGGTCAACGGGTCGTCGACGACGACCGCGCCGAGCATGTACGGGTGGACCTTGCACTGGAACGCGTACAGGCCCGGTTCGGTGAGCTGGACACTCTGGTTGCCGACCCACGCGCCACCCTGGTCGAACGGGAAGCCCTTGGCTCCGTCCGGCCAGATCAGCGAAGTCGCGGTGTGCGCGTTCGCCGCCTGTGGCTGCGACACGTTGAAGTTCACCGTGACCGGCAGGGTGATGTCGTTGCTGGCCCACTTGCCGAGGTTGTCCAGCAGCGTCATCAGGTCGGCGCCGACCGGCAGCTTGTCCAGTGACACGGGCAGGTTCGCGGGCTGGGCCGCGACCTCGTCCTGGAACTTGGTGAGCAGGTCGTTGGCCTGTCCCAGCCGCGGGTCACCCGCGGGCAGGATCTGGCTCACCGCGCTGCGCAGGTTGCCCACGTTCAGCAACTGCGCCGGGTCGACACCGAGGTCGCCGACCTTGGGTGTGGATGCCCCGCTGGGGTTCACCTTGCTCAGACCCGAAAGGTCCGGCTTGAGCAGGTTGTTGACGTCCAGCTTGCCGAGCCCGCCGTTGCCGAGCAACGGCAGATTGGACAGGTTCAGCGAGCCCAGCGAGCCCAGCACGCCGGGAGAGCTGAGCGCTTTGCCCAGGTTCACCCGGGGCAGTTCGGCCACCGCGAGCGACTTGGTGCCGAACAGGTTCAGTCCCGTGTCGTACCAGGAGCCGTTGTTGTCCGTCAGCTTGAACTGAATCGGCAGGGGACCCACACCGACCGGCAGGCCACCGGCGGCAGGCGTGGTCGACGCGGCCGACGATCCCGGTGCCGACGTGCCGGTCGAGCTCGACGGGGGAGTCTCACTCGTGGACGGCGAGCTGGTGCTCGTGTCGGTACTGGTCGGGGTCGTGGTGGTCGGCGGTGCCGTGCTGGTGGTGGGCGGTGCCGTCGACGTGGTCGGTGGTGGCTGGTTGCCGCCCACGTTGATGGTCATCTGCATGTCGGGGTGGAACCGGCAGGTGATGTTGTAGGTCCCGGAATTGCCGAAGGTGTAGCTGAACGTCGCGCCGGGCGGCATGTCCGGCGAGTTGATCTCACTGCCACCGGACTGGACGACGCTGTGCGTGGTGCCGTCCGTCTCGTTGTTCGTCCAGGTGACTGTGTCACCGACCGCGATGGTCATCTGCGCGGGGTTGAACTGCAGGTTCTTCTGCTCTGCCTGGTGGGTGGCGGCCATGGCCGGAGCCGGGGCGGCCAGCAGAGCGGTCATCGTGCCGAGCGCGACGGCCGTGGCGGCCGCGAGCGCTCGGTAGGTCTTCCGGCGTGGTGGCCGGAAGCGGCCCGACGAGAACATGCGCTGCAAATGCGGTGCGCGCATACCTTTCCTTTCTTCTGTTTTCGGCCGCACGCCACCATGGCCACTCCGGTGTTCCGGGTGGCTTGCGACGCCGGCCGGTTGTGGTTGATGGCGAACCATCCACCGCGGTGGCGGAAACACCGCGGTACGGGTCATTACGAACCCGGTTTGTGTCAGCCGGATGGCTCATTTGTTAACGGCGCATGACAAGAGGTTCCGTAGATGTCTTTTCGAAAGTGATCGGCAATTTTCCTCGATCATTTCTGTGGCTCTGCCGAACGCAAATAGGTGTCAGTCCCGCCGGTGGCCTCGGATGTCGCATCTGTGCTGCTCAAGGCTACTTTTCGGGGCTCGCGGAGTTGGCTCCGGGGTGGCCGGTATTTGCCTGAGGATCCATTTTCCGGCCACCCGTCCCAGTGGGCAGGGAAGATTTTGCCCTGTGTTGTCCGGCGATCGCGGGGCGAGCCCGTCAGCTGCGGAAACCGGTTTGTTTCCCGAGCGTGAACGCTTTTTCCGGAACCCGTTCCGGCCGGTTTCGGCGCTGCTGGTCAGAACGGGTCGGCGCGTGTCACCATGCCGCTGGAGAAATTGAGGCTCTCATATCGGGCCCCTGAGTACCTGAGAAGAATCCAAGAAAGTGAGGGCCGGTGAAGGACACCAAGACTCCGGCGACGCCCAGTCCCGAGCCTCGTTCCCCGGAGACTCCGGCGACGCCCAGTCCCGAACCCCGTTCCCCGAAGAACCTTGTCGGACCACCGGCTTCGGCGGCCTACCGGTTCGTCCGGCGCACCTGGTGGATGCCGTGGCTGATCGGCGCCGCCGTGGTCACCGTCGGCACGCTGACCGCGGTCGAGGTCTTCGCCGGCGGGGACGGGCAGGCCGGCTGGAACGACGTCCACCTCCCGCATTCCACGCATCACGTGGTCTACGAGATCACCGGCACCGGGAAGTCGCCGGAGATCAGGTACGTGGTCGACGGGGTGAACGGCAGCGAGACGGTCAACAACGCCGATCTGCCCTGGCATCGCGAACTCACCATCACCGTCGGTCCCGGGCTGGGCGTGGTGCAGGTCGCCGCCGAAAACAACGAACTCGCCGGTCCGCTTTCGTGTTCGGTGCGGGTGGACGGCAACATCGTGCACCAGGCGACCGCCCCCGCCGGAGGGGCGTCCATCTCGTGTTCGTCGGTGCTCCGGCCATGACTCCCCGGCCGGACCGACGGAAGGCTCCGAGGGTGAGGCGACTGGTGGCCACGGGCACCGCCGCCCTGGCGTTCGGGCTGCCCTTGGCGATCGTCCCGCCGGCGAACGCGGCGCAAACCCGCGTGCTCGACAGCTGCGTCGCCACGGTCACCGACGGCGGTCAGCTCGCGCTGAACCCGGCCGCCGTCACCGAGCCCATCGTCACCGCGTTGACCCCGCTGGACCCCCTGCACGTCCTGGTGCCCGCCTTCCGCGGAATCTGGGCCCAGCAACAGCCGATCCTGTTGCCCGGCGGACAGGCGGTGATCACCGGCGACCAGATCGCGACCGGGGTGCTCGGGAGGCTGCAGGGCATTCCGCTGCTGTCCCCGGTGCTGGACGCGCTCGCCGGTCCCCTGCGGGACGAACTGCGGTCGACCTGTTCCATCACGGTCACCCCCGCGCCGCCCACGGGGCCGCCCGCCGGAGCTCCACCCGCCGGATCCGCCCCGGCTCCGGGCGCGCCCGCGGCCGCGCCGACCAGCCGCCAACCGGTTTCCGCCGACGCTCCGGGCGTGGCCGCCACCTTGCTGCCGGGCTACGTCCTCTCCTCGGTGCCCGGCGTGCCGGGCGAAGGCGGTTTGCCGCCGGACGGCGTCGCTTTCAACTACGACAACGCCGCGGTTCCCCAGCCCGATGCCCAGCGGCTCGCGCTGGCCAATTCGCCGGGCACCGCGGTGGCCCTTCCCCGGGAAGCCTCCGTCACCAGCCCTTGGCGGCCCGCCGTGCTCGCCGCCCTGGTGCTGACCCTGGTGGGCACCCAGTTGCTGCGCGTCTGGCTGCTGCGACGGCAGCGGAACCACCCTTGACCACCTGCGCGAGCAGGTGCCGCATGAAGTGGGGTCCAGCGGACGTTCCGCCCGTCCGCTGGACCCCACGGAGGCCCTGACCGCATTCCAGGGGCCACCCTCAACTGTAAACCGGCTGGGCGGCCTTTTCCTGAGGCTAGCCTTTGAAAGGCGGGGCGAACGCGGCGTGGGCGAGGACGGTGCCCACCACCTGGTGCGCGGGCAGGATCGAGGCCCGCTCGGCGGCGGCGTCGCCCTTGCCCTCGACGAGATCGAGGAAGTGGTCCAGTTGCGCGGCCAGCGGCTCGCGCGCGGAGATGGGCTCGGGGATTTCGATGATCTCGCGTGGCCGCCACAGCGAGTCGCCGGAAGGCAGACCCTCTCGCGGAACGTGCCGGTAGATCGTGACGTCCTGCCGCAGGAGGTCGAGTTCGATCAGCCGGTCCAGCTCGGCGATGGTCAGGGAACGCACTTTCCGCTGGCCGAGCCGTGAGGCGGACAACGTGGCCAATCCGGACGGGAAGGCGAGGACGGCGTCGACGGTGTCCTCGGCGCTCTCGTCGGACCCGGGGTGGAAACGACCCGCGGCCGAAGTGATCCGGGACGGCGACGTACCGAAGAGCCGAAGCGCGATGTCGACGTCGTGGAGGAGCAGGTCCCATGAGACGCCCGTCCGGACCCGCGACGCGTACGGGCTGTGACGGCGGGCCAGCAGGTGCACCGGCTCACGACAGAGCGCCAATGCCGTCAGCACGGCGGGATTGAACCGCTCGACCAGACCGCACATCAGGGGAACGTCGAGCGAGGCCGAGAGCGTGACGATCTCCTGAGTGGTGTACCGGCTGCTCGCCACCGGTTTTTCCACCAGGAGCGGTTTACCCTGCGCCAGAATCTCGCGGGCGAGGTCGGTGTGGGACTCCGTCGCGGACGCCAGCACCACGGCGTCCACATCGGACAGCGATTCGAGTTCGGCGGACCACTGGGTGTCGAAGTGGCTCGCGCAGGCGCGGCCCGCGTCTTCCCGCGGCTCGATCACGCGGATCAGTTTCGCCCGGTCCGTGCGGGCAAGCGCCAGGGCGTGCAACGCTCCCATCGTGCCCGAGCCGACCAGTGCGATCCGGTGTGTCATGGACTCTCTCCTTGTTTTCCGCGTGCCCGCGCGCTCGAGACGGTCATGGTGTTCCTCGTATCCGCGAGTCGCGCGGTGCGGGTAAGCGTTTTCAAGCTCCGAGCGCCTCGCGTACCTCGCCGATGATGGTGTCCACATCGGACTCCGTGAGTGCCGGATGCACCGGAAGGGACAGTGCCTGGTCGGTCAGCGCGGCGGCGACCGGGAAGTCCGCGGGGGTCACCGCGGGAACCCGGGGGTGGCCGCGGAAGCATTCGTGGTCGAAGACCAGCCTCGGATAGTAGGTGGCCGTGGCGATACCGCGCTCGGCCAGCTCGGCCGCCAGCTCGTCGCGGGAGAGCATGGCGTTCGGGCCGACCAGAACGGTGTAGTGATGCCACGCGTGGACACGTCCGGGCAGCTCGGCCGGGACGGTGAGACCCGGCGTTCCGGCGAGGCCGGCGGACAGCCGGGCGGCGTTGTGGCGCCGGAGGGCGAGCAGATGGTCCAGCCTGGCCAGTTGCGGGATGCCGATCGCCGCGTGCAGCTCCGACATCCGGTAGTTGTTTCCCGGCAGCTCGTACTCGTACGGCGTGCGCATGCCCTGGTTGCGGAGGAGCCGCAGCCGCAGGGCGAGCTCGGCGTCGTCGGTGGTGATCACGCCGCCCTCGCCGGTGGTGACGTTCTTGGTGGCGTAGAGCGAGAAACAGCCCACCCCGAACGATCCCGCCCGCCTGCCCTGGAAGGACGCGCCGATCGCCTGGGCGGCGTCTTCGACCAGGTGGAGCCCGCGTTCCTCGGCCAGTGGAGCGAGTTTGCCCAGGTCCGCGGTCTGCCCGTAGAGGTGGACCGGCATGAGCACCCGGGTGCGCGGGCCGATCGTGGCCGCCGTCGCGTCCGGGTCGAGCGCGAAGTCCTCGCGGGAGACGTCGGCGAATCGCACCGTCGCGCCCGCCCCGAGGATCGCGTTCACCGTCGCGACGAAGGTGAACGGCGAGGTGATCACCTCGTCGCCGGGGCGCAGGTCGAGCGCCTGGACCGCGGCCACCAGCGCGCTGGTGCCACTGTTGACCGCGACCGCGTGCGCGGTCCCGGTCAGGGCGGCGAAGCCGGCCTCGAAACGCGCGACCATCGGCCCCTGCGCCAGTGAGCCGGAGCGGAGCACGTCGACCACCAGCGGCGCTGAGTCGCGGACATCGACCACGGTAATGGGAATCATGCGGGCTGTGCTCTTTCTCGACATCGGTAAAGTGGATCGCCGGTATCGTCTAAGAACGGAACAGCGTGGTAAATCAGATCCACCCGACCGTGGTAATCGGTCCGGGTGTCGAAGTCGGCGACGACAACGTCATCGGTCCGTACACGGTGATCGCCGGTCCGGTGGTTATCGGCGACGGAAACTGGATCGGACCGCATGTCACCATCGGCACTCCGGCCGAACATCGCGACGGCCCGCATCCCGATCCGTTCACCCGGCCCGCCGGCCGGGGGGTGCGGATCGGCAAGGCGAACCGGATCCGCGAATACGTCAGCGTCCATCAGGGAATCGAGCGCCCGACGGTGGTCGGGGACGGCGGCTACTACCTGCGCGGCAGTCATGTGGCGCACGACTGCGTGCTCGGTGACTCGGTCACGCTGGCCTCCAATGTGGCCCTGGGCGGGCATGTGCGCGTCTGGTCCCTGGCCAACCTGGGCATGGGCGCGACCGTGCATCAGCGGGTGGAGATCGGGCCGGGCGCCCAGGTGGGCATGGGCGCGGCGATCCGTGCCGACGTCGGCGCGTTCACCGTCTCGGTCGGCAACCCGGCCAGGGTGACCGGTTTGAACCTGGTCGGGCTGGCCAGGCTCGGACTTGCCGAGGCCACGATCGTCGAGCTTGAACCGTGGCTCAAGGGCACCGGCCCATTTCCACCCGATAAGCTGATGGACCGCCTTCCTCCGGCCGTCTCTACTTTGGTGAAGGCTTTCCACGACCGAAAGGATTGATCGTGCACGAGAGGTTGCGGGCGGTTTTCATCGAGGCGCTGGACCTCGGCGCGGACGTCGATGTGGAAAACCTGAAATACCGCGATATCGGGGCGTGGGACTCGGTCGGTCAGATGAGCCTGGTCGCCGCCATCGAGGACGAGTTCGGTATCCGGCTCGAAACGGATCAGGTGATCGATTTGAACAGTTTCCAGGCCGCCGTCGCACTGGTGAAGGAGGCCCCCGGTGCCTAGCCTCCGCGGGCGCGTCGCGGTGGTCACCGGCGGGACGCGCGGGATCGGGCTGGCCACGGTTCGCGCGCTCGCCGACGCCGGGGCGGTGGTGGTGGCGACCGGACGGGACGAGACTCGCGCCAAGGAGGTCGCGCGCACGGTGCCCGGCACGGTCGAAGGACGGGCCCTCGACGTGACCGACGCCGGCGCGGTGAGCGCCGTGGTCCGCGGCGTGGCGAAGGAGTACGGCCGCCTGGACATCGTCGTGGCCAACGCCGGCGTGTTCGCCGACGGCGTCTTCGGCATGATCCGGGAGGAGACGGTCGGCGAAGTGCTGACCGTCAACGTCGCCGGCACCCTGCACACCGTTCAGGCCGCGGCTCGCGCGATGATCGGCTCCGGAAGTGGCTCGATCGTCGTGCTTGCGTCGGTCGCCGGCGAACGCGGCGCGGCCGGGCAGGGGGTCTACGCGGCATCGAAGGCGGCGGTGGCCGGGCTCGCGAAGACGGCGTCGAAGGAACTCGGGCGCCACGGCATCCGGGTGAACGCGGTGGCCCCCGGTCTGATCAAGACCGACCTCACCCGCGGCCTGACCGGTGACTTTCCCAGTGCGCTCGGCCGGCGCGGAGCACCCGAAGAAGTGGCGAAGGTGATCCGGTTCCTGGCGAGCAACGAGGCGTCGTTCGTGACCGGGCAGGTCATCGCGGTCGATGGGGGACTGGTCCTATGACGTTGATCGGCGAAGGCGCCAGGCTGGCCGACACGAGGACGGGCCGGACCCTCGGAGGCCGCGCGCTGAGCGCCGCGGTCGAACGGGAAGCCCTCGCGCTCGCCGTCCTGCCCGAAGGGGTGGTGTTCCTGCGCGCCGGCACGGATCTGCCGACCGTGCTGCGCTACCTCGCCGCGTTCGAGTCCGACCGGGCCGTCACGCTTGTCGACCCCGCCCTCGATTCGGGATCGCTGTCCCTGCTCGTCGACCGGTTCTCACCCGCCGCGGTGCTGGCCGCGCCCGAAGGCGAGCCTCCGGGCGGTTACACCGCGGACGGCGATCGCTGGGTTCGCGGGAGCGAGGGCGGAGTGCGGGTGCATCCCGAACTCGCCGTTCTCCTGCCCACCAGCGGCTCCACCGGAAACCCGCGCCTGGTCCGGCTTTCCCGCCGCGCGGTGGAGACCAACGCGCGGGCGATCGCGGACGTGCTCGGCATCACCGGGGACGATGTCGCGCCGACCAGCCTTCCCTTACACTACAGCTACGGGCTTTCGGTGCTGAACTCACACCTCGCGCGGGGCGCGACGGTGGTGATCGAACCGTCCGGCCTGCTCGGGCGCGGTTTCTGGGACGCGGTGGACAGCTACGGCTGTACGAGCCTCGCCGCGGTGCCCTACCACTACGAAGTGTTGCGCCGTCTGGGTTTCGACCCGGCGAGCCATCGGCGTCTGCGCACGCTCACGCAGGCGGGTGGCAAGCTGCGCACGGAACTGGTCACCGAGTTCGACGCGAAGATGCGGGCGGCGGGCGGTCGTCTCTATGTCATGTACGGGCAGACCGAGGCCGCGCCACGGATGTCCACGATGCCCGCCGGGCGGCTCGCCGACAAGCCCTCTTCGGTGGGGCCCGCGCTCCCGGGCGGCAGCTTCGGCATCCGGCACAACGACGGGTCGGAGACCACCCACCCCAAGATCACCGGCGAAATCGTCTACCGCGGGCCGAACGTGATGATGGGTTACGCGCAGCGGGAAGCCGAACTCGCGCTGGGTGAGCAGACCGGCGGCGTGCTCGACACCGGTGACTTCGGCTATCTCGACGACGAGGGTTTCCTGTCCGTCACCGGCAGGCTCAAGCGGATCGGCAAGGTCTTCGGCAACCGGATCAGCCTCGACGACCTGGAGCAGGCGGTTCGCGCGACGGGGCTCGGCATCGAACTCGTCGCCGCCGTTCCGGCCGACGACAAGGTGGTGCTCTTCGCCGAAGGCGCGGCCCAAGGCGTCTGCCGGATGGCCTCGCGGGCCCTGGCCGACCGGCTTCACCTGCACTCGTCCGGCTTCGACGTCCGGGGGATCTCCGCGATTCCGTTGCTGGCCAGCGGGAAGATCGACTATCAGACCCTGGTGGAGCAGGTGTGAGCCTGCTGCCACGCCTGGCCGAACTCACTTCCCACCACCGGCACCACTGCGCGGGCTACGACCGGATCCTCAGCGCGCTCCGGGTGGGCGACGAGTTCGCCGACCTCACCGATCTTCCCTGGCTGCCGGTGCGCCTGTTCAAGACCCATGTGCTCAAGAGCATCCCCGACGAAGAGGTGTTCACGGTTCTGTCTTCCTCGGGCACCAGCGGTTCCGGCGCTTCCCGGATCCATCTCGACCGGGCCGCCGCGGCCGCGCAGACCAGGCAGCTCGCCGCGACGCTGCGCACGGTCCTCGGCCCCGATCGCCTGCCGATGCTGATCGTCGACACCGCGCGGGTGGCGAGGGCCCGCTCCGCCCGCGCGGCGGGCGTGCTCGGCATGTCCACCTTCGGCCGGGCCCACACCTACCTGCTCGGCGACGACGAGCGCGCCGACCCGGTGGTGCTCCAGCGCTTCCTGGCCCGGTACGGCGGTGAGCCGTTCCTGATCTTCGGGTTCACTTTCCTGGTCTGGCAACACCTTTACGCCCTCGCCCGGGACCACCGGCTCGACCTGTCCAACGGGATCCTGATCCACTCGGGTGGCTGGAAGAAGCTCGCCGACCGTGCCGTCGGCAACGCCCGGTTCCGGGCGGCCTTCACCGCCGACACCGGGCTCACCCGGATCCACGCCTACTACGGCATGGTCGAACAGATCGGGACGATCCATCTGGAAGGGCCGTCGGGAAACGGCCTGTACTGCCCGGATGGCGCCGACGTGGTGATCCGGGACCCGCAAACCTGGCGGGAGCAGCCGGTGGGGAAGCCGGGGTTGATCGAAGTGCTCAGTACGTTGCCGACCTCCTACCCGGGCCATGTCCTGCTGACCGAAGATCTGGGCGTCTGCCACGGAATCGACGACGGCGACCGGCCGGGCAAGCGATTCTCGGTGCTGGGCCGGTTGCCGAAGGCCGAGCCGCGAGGCTGCTCCGACACGATCCGCGCGGCATGAACGTCACCTCGCTCTTTCCCGCGGACGCGCCCTTCCGGCTCGGGGACCTGACCGACGGGCCGACAGACGATTTCCTGACGGTGGCCGACGAGCGGATCGGGGACTTCCTGGCACGGCTCGGCCGCGCGCTGCTCAGACCGGCGATCGCGCGGGCCCACCCCGAACTCGCGCCACTGGGTTTCTTCTTGCGCCGCATGCCGGTCCCGCCCCGCGACGAAGTGCTGAGGGTGCCGCGTGGGCTGGTGTTCCACGTTCCACCAGCCAATGTGGACACTGTGTTCGCGTACTGCTGGGCGTTGTCCGCATGGAGCGGAAACCGGAACGTGGTCAAGGTTTCCGCGCGAGCGGGGGATGCGACCCGGGTCGTACTGGACGCCGCCAACGATTTACTGTCCGAAGTGGACAGTGTGGTGGCGCGGACCCAGCGGGTGATCGGCTACGGCCACGACGACGCGATCACCGCCGCGCTGTCGGAGGCGGCCGACCTCCGGGTGGTCTGGGGCGGTGACGCGTCGGTGCGCGCGCTGCGCCGGTTTCCCCTGGCTCCCCATGCCCGCGACCTGACCTTTCCGGATCGTTCCTCGTTCGCGGTGATCTCCGTGCCAGGTTGGCGCCGGTCGACCGCACGGCAACGGCGGGCCGCGGTCGAGGGCTTCCGCGACGACACGTTCTGGTTCGGTCAGGCCGCCTGCTCGTCACCGCGTGGTGTCTTCTGGATCGGCGACCCGGATGACGGGCGGAGCGCCGCCAGGGAGTTCCGTGGCCTCCTGACGGCGGTCGTGGCGGAGAAGGGGTACTTCCCCGACCCGGCGATGGCGGTCCAAAAGCGAGTCTCCGCCTACGGCGCCGCCGCGGACGGGCGCGTCCGGCTGATCGAGTTCGACAGCGAGGCCGTGGCGACACTCGAATTGACCGAACCCGCGGCGTTACCGCGTGCCTGGCTGGGGCCCGGTGTATTCACTCATTCGTGGGTCAAAAGCCTCGACGATTTGCGACGGATTGTCTGCCGGAAGGATCAGACCGTCACCCATTTCGGGTTCGACCGGGCGGAGTTGGTCACCTTCGCCCGGAAACTGGCCGGGCGTGGTGTCGACCGCATCGTCCCGTTCGGCTCCGCGCTGGCGTTTTCGCCCGTCTGGGACGGCTACGACCTGCTCACCGAATTCACCAAAGTGGTCACGGTTTCGTCCTGAGCAAGAGTGGCTGCTAACGTCGGAAAAGGTGAGCGGAAGAAAAGCCGATTTGGTGCGCTGGGCGGCGCTCGTGGTGGTCGCCGGATTCGCGGTCCGCGAAATCACCGCGCACTGGGCGCAATTCCGGGACACGCTCGGCGGTATCGGCTGGATGACCTTCATCGCGAGCTCGAGTGCTCTGGTCGCGAGCCTCGCGGTGTCCGCTTACGGGTGGCAGGCGGTGGTCGACGGGCTCGGCGAAGGCGTGGGGTACCGCTGCGGCGCGCGGATCTGCCTCGTCGGCCAGCTCGGCAAGTACGTGCCAGGGTCGGTCTGGGCGTACCTCATGCAGATGGAACTGGCCCGCCAGGCCGGTTTGTCCCGAGCGCGAGTGTTCACCGGCTCACTGATCTACGCCGCCATCGGCCTGGTCGCCGCGGCGCTGGCCTACGCGCTCGCGTCGCGGGTGATGTTCACTCTGGCCGACCTGGTCACGACGTCGCTAGCAGCTGGTACACCACGGCGTCGGCGTTCCGGTAAGCCACTCGAAGGAACGGCAGCCCGTCCAGATTGACCAGGCCGGGCTCCCGTGGTGCGTCATGCGGGAAGCCGCCGCGGCCGAGGATGACCCACCGGATGTGCATCCGCCGCACGACCGCACGCACCCGTGAATCCGTCGCGTAGTCGCGGAAACGCGCTGCCAGCAGGACGTATTCGGGCGTCGGCAGGGCCGGGTCGTAGTGCGCGGCGACGGTCCGCACGCCGCTGATCGCGTATGTCCACGCTGAGCCGTCCGCGCGGTCGTTCATCGCCCAGTCACCGGGTGCGGCGAGCCTGCCCAGCGCGAGCATCGCCTGCTTTTCGGCGTGGCTGACCGGGAGATCGTCTTCCGCGATGCCGTCGTGTGGTCCGTACCCCTTTTCGATCACGACGGCGTTGGACACGGTGTAGAGCGCATTGCTGGCGACGTAGAAGGTGGCGAACGTCAGCACGGCGACCGCGGGCGCGAGGGAGAACCGGTCGCGCAGGTATCGCTGCACTTCGGCCAGCCCGTGCCCGGCGAGCACACACAGCGGCACAGCGGACAACGCGACAAGCCGGTGCGGATCGTTCCACCACGGCCGCGACAGGGCCTTCACGAACGGGCTTCCCATCGACAACACCAGGACCGCGAGCAGTCCGGTCAGCAGCGCGCTCGCGGCGATCCAGCGCAGCTCACCGAGCCGCCGCCAGGCGATCAGGCCGCCGAGCAGGGCGGCGGCGAGCCACAGTTGTGCGTGTGCCTCGGTGTTCTGGAAGGTGAGCACGATGCCCACGGCCTTGTTGGTGGTCGTCTCGGTGGGCCAGCCGTTGTACGGCAAGGCTCCCGCGGCGAGTCCGATCGCGCCGGCCAGCTGGAACCACCCGGCGAGCACGCAGGCGGCGGCGACCGGGAGCAGCTTCACCAGGGTTCGCCGATGCCGGATGAGCAGCGGCAACGCGAACAGAATCCCGCCGAACAGCGTGGAGGAGTGAATGGTGAGCAGGCCGAGCGCGACGGCGGTGAGCAGGAATCCGGTGTCACGCCCAGGCCGCCGGAGGTACTCGGCGAGCGCGACGGCGCCGACCGGGGTCAGGGCGAGACCCAGCAGGAAGGGCAGCAATGGGCCATGGTCGAGCGATTCGTACAGCAGCGTCACCGGCGCCACGCAGACGAGCGCCACGGCTCCCGCCAGCACCGCGCGCCCCCGGAACCGCCGGACCAGCACCACCATCGACAGTGCGAGCAGGCCGGGCAGCAACACCGAACCGGAGTCGAGGACCTCGGGAATTCCGGAGCCGGTAAGCCGATAGATCAACGACCCGATCAGGTGATACGCATTGGGATAGAACAATCCGTTCGGGTACCAGTTGAGAGTACCCATTCCGGTGAGGCTGCCATCGCCGGTTTCGGCGATGTAGCGAATTCCGTTGCCGTGGTAGACCGCGTCGTAACCCTGGGGAACCGCGTCGATCCTGCCGATGCCGATCAGCACCGTGCGTGCCCCGGCCGTCGCGGCGGCGAGCAGGCAGCCGAGCACCGCCAGGTGACCCCGTCCGTCCCACAGGCGATCGGGCCCCGGCTTGCGGCCGAGCAGCCACGCGAAGGCGGCGAACACCGCGGTCGCGGCCAGGAACGACATCACGGTGAACCGGATTCCGGCCAGCGCGTACCAGGGACCCGCCAGGCCGGCGACGCAGTAGGTGAGCACCGGGGCGAACCCGGCGAGCAGCCAGCCCCTGGCCCCCGCGAGGGCACCGACCAGCGCGCCGGGAAGGAATATCACCAACAGGGAAACGAAGATCGTGAGCAAGGTTCAATCCGTGGTTTCGAGAAACGATTTCCGAACCAGCACGATACTTTCCGTGAGAGTTTTGCGCTGTCACGGAGGGCGGGCGCGACGTGGGGGTTCGGGGCCGGGTTTTGCTACCGTTCGTGCTGGCGCTTGCCCTGGTCGAGCAGTTGTTGTTCGGCACGATGGGGGAAAGTGCTTTCGTTACTTTCCGGTACGCCGAGAACATCGCGGCCGGGCACGGCGCGGTCTTCGACCTGGGTGAGCCGGCCGTGGCACCGGCGAACTTCGCCTGGCTGGTCGTGGTCACGCTGCTCAAGGCGATGTTCGGTCTCGACGTGGCGGCGTCCGCGATGGTCCTGAGCATCGTCTGCGTGCTCGGCTGTGTGGTGCTTTCCCACCGGCTCGGCGGCCCGTTCGGGCCGCTCGCCGCGGTGCTCACCACCGCGGCCGCGGTGCCGGCGGCCTGCCGCCTCACCGGTACCGAAATGGGTCTGTTCGTGCTGCTCCTGCTGGCGGTGGCGAGCGCGCTCGCCGGCGGGCACACCGTGGTCGCCGGGGTGCTCGCGGCGCTGGCCCTGATGACCAGGCCGGAGGGGGCGATACCCGCCGTACTGGCCGGGATCTGGCTCGCGGTGGGTGCGGTGAAGCGGCGGTGGAGCTGGTGGGCGCCCCT
Source organism: Amycolatopsis pigmentata (assembly GCF_042684065.1). NCBI lineage: Bacteria > Bacillati > Actinomycetota > Actinomycetes > Pseudonocardiales > Pseudonocardiaceae > Amycolatopsis > Amycolatopsis pigmentata. The sequence goes on from NZ_JBHUKR010000007.1 coordinate 1,002,540, forward strand.
TGGCTACCTGCTCGGCGGGTTCGTGTTCGTGGCGCCGTGGTTCACCTGGCGGGCCCTGTCCCCGGACCGGCCCCTGAGCGCCGCGGCGGCCGTGGCGTGCGGTCCGGCGACCTACGGTTTCCTGGGGGTCACCCTCCTTTCGGTGGGCAGCGCCGTGCTCCTCGCCCGGCGCCGGTCGGCACCGCGTCCTGCCCCGCGCGCGGTGACCGGCATCGTGCTCGCCGTGTGCACGCTCAGCCTGACGATCTCGGCGGCGGCGTGGTCCGGCGTGACCCATCGCCGGGCACGGACCGAGGAGGCGAAGGAGATCGGCTCCTGGCTGGCGGAGTGGCTGCCACCCGGTTCGGTGATCGACGCGAGGGGGAACGCCGCGCTCGCCTACGCGGCGGGCCCGCGTCTGGTCGTGGCCGACGATCCTGCCGTCACCCGTCCGGCGCTGGTCGCCTACACCCCGGCGCGGGACTGCGCCGGGCTCCCGGGGCCGTACGAATCGGCGACCTTCCAGCGCGTGGCCACCGGCGCCTGGATCACCGTCTACCCGCGCGAAGACGTCTTCGGGAGCATCCTCGGCCGCCTGACCGCCGACCCGCGCCTGACCTACGCGCCGTGCCCGCGGCCATGACCCCTGACTGTCGCGCGGAGCGCGTCCGTCGAGGGCGGCGGTGGGGCTGGATGTGGCCGCGCGGAGCCTCTTCGAGGGTGGCGGTGGTGAGACGGGTCTAGAACCACCGTTCGAGGACCTGGGCGACGCCGTCCTCGCTGTTGGGGCCGGTGACCTCGTCCGCGACGGCCAGGACCGCCGGATGCGCGTTGGCCATCGCCACGCCGTGCCCGGCCCACCGCAGCATCTCCACGTCGTTGGGCATGTCACCGAACGCGATCGTCCGTTCCGGGGACACGCCCAGTCGCTCGGCGACCTCGGCGAGGCCGGTGGCCTTGGTGATGCCCCTCGCGGCGACCTCGATCAGCCCGAAACCGGCCGAGAAGGTGATGTCCACCGACGAGTCGAGCACGGCGCCCGCCGCCGCGGCCATCTCGTCGGATTTCATCCCCGGGTGACTGACCAGCAGTTTTATCGCCGGCCGCCCGATCACCTCGGCGCGGGGCGACTCCATGCCCTCACCGTCACCCCACGGGTTGCGGTAGCCCGGCTCGATGACCAGGTTCCGCACCTCCGGGTCGATCGCCCTGGCACCGATCCGCTCGGCGGCGAACCCGCAGCCGGGCAGCGCTCGCTCCAGTTCGGCCACCACGCCGGTCAGCAACATGGGCTCCAGCAGGCCGTTCACCGCCACCACCCGGTCGGCACCGATGTCGTAGAGCACCGCGCCGTTGGCGCACACCGCATAGCCGGTGAGGCCCGCGGCACTGGCCACCGAGGGAATCCACCGGGGCGGGCGCCCGCTGGCCAGCACGACGGGCACGCCGGCCTGACCGGCACGGCCGACCACCTCCGCGGTGCGCGGGGACAACCGCTCGAACGGGTCGAGCAGGGTGCCGTCCACGTCGGAGGCGATCAGTTGCGGTTTCTCCACCTGGCCATTGTCCCAGAGCCGCGGAGGTGCCCCCGCGTTCCCGGCCTCACAGCGTCAGCGCGCTGACGTTGCTCTAGTAGCGTGGCCGGGTGCGCGTTGGCATCGTGATCCTTCCCGAAGACCGCTGGTGGGCAGCCGAGCCCAAGTGGCGTGCCGCCGAGGAATACGGTTTCGACCACGCCTGGACCTACGACCATCTGGGCTGGCGATCCCTGGTCGACGGCCCGTGGTTCAGTTCCGTCCCGACGCTGACCGCCGCCGCGACCGTCACCTCGACGATCCGCCTCGGCACGTTCGTCGCCTCGCCGGTCTTCCGGCACCCGGTGCCCTTCACCCGCGAGCTGATCACCCTGGACGACGTCTCCGACGGCAGGCTCCTGGTCGGCCTTGGCGCCGGTCCCGCCGCACCGGCCTACGACGCGGTCGTGCTGGGACAGCCCGAGCTGACCGCCCGGCAGCGGGCCGACCGGTTCGCCGAGTTCACCGAGGCGCTGCACGGCCTGCTCACCACGGACTACTTCGACTACCAGGGCACGCACTACACGATCCGCCAGGCACGGAACCTGCCCGGCCCGGTGCGGCGGCCGCGGATGCCGTTCGTGATCGCCGCCAACGGCCCCCGCACCATGCAGGTGGCCGCCCGCTTCGGCTCCGGGTGGGCGACGAACGGCCTGCCCTCCGACCACACCGACGGGTGGTGGAAGTCGGTGGCCGAACTGTCCGCGACCTTCGACGACATCATGGAACGCACCGGGCGCGACCGGCACGACGCGGCCCGTTACCTCCAGCTCGACGCCGGACCGGTGTACTCCCTGTCCAGCGTCGACTCCTTCACCGACGCCGTCGGCCGCGCGGCCGAACTCGGCTTCACCGACGTCGTGACCCACTGGCCACGGTCCGGAACACCGTACGAAGGCCGCGAATCGGTCCTCGAAGAGATCGCCGCCGACATCCTCCCCGGCCTAACCGGCCGATGAGCCGAGCCGGTACTTTGCCCACCTTTGGGCCGCTGACGTCAATGCTGCTCGATGGGGCAACGGGTCGGTGCGCTGGAGGTACTCCCATGCGCCCCAGATCGACACGGCGAATGCGGTGAGCTTGGGTTCGGAGGTTGCCCGCCAAGCCGGGAGCAGACCGGCCCATGCTTCGGCTGATTCCGGCGTATGCCCTGCGTGGATGAGTCGGATGACGAGGAGCGCGGCGTCGGTCGCCGCGTCGCCTTTGCGTGACCATGCCCAATCCACTATCCACGCGCGGCCTTCGCCGACGAGGATGTTGAGCGGGTGCAGATCGGTATGGACGAGGCCGTCGCCGTCGGCCCATTCGATCCCCTTGGCCTCCCATTTGAGGAGTTGATCAAGCCGGTCCCGTGGCCAAACGTCCAGATAGTCCGGCATGGCGGCAAGCCTTTTCCATCCGCTCAGCCACCGCCACTTGTCCGCGAGTCCGGGCGCGCGAGCCGTGCAGTGAGCCAGTGCGTCACTGGTAGTGGCCATAGCGTCGGCCACAAGCGCTAGGCCAGGGGAGCCGGGCGATAGATCCGCATGTCGCCCGCCGACGTGTTCGAAGCCGAGCAGCAACCACTCAGCTACTTCGGACACCCAAGCCAGGCGTGGGGCAACCGGAGGCAACCACGGATTGATGTACGCCTCGTGCCGTTGGGCGCGTCCCCTCGGCCCGTTCGCGTCAGCTGTGCCCTTGCAGAACACCCTTCCGTCGGCCATGTGCAGAGTGGCCGAGAAGTCGGCGTTTCGCCCCCCGGAAGCAACCTGAGCTCGAATGACGCGCCCGCACCGGTGCTCGATCGCGGCGCGCACCGGTGCGGGCAGGTCAGCCCAGCCAGGACGGGTCATTAATTCCTTCCAGGCGGCGGTGGCGGATCGTCGTAGCAGCCGTTCTTGCATTGCGAGCAGTTCGCGTTCACCGGCCAGAGGTCCTGGTCGACCGCGAACCCGGCGTCCATGATCGCCTCGACGGTTTGCGCCAGCTTCGCACGGGCGGTCTCGCCGCTTGCGGCGGGCTCACCGTCCGCACGAACGTGGTGCAGGAACCGGCCGCCGATGCGTTGGCAAAAGTCTTTGTATTCCCGGGTGTAGAGGATGAATGTGTGCCATCCGACGTCCACGAGTTCGCTGGGGGTCAGGTGCGCGCGGTGGTACCGTGCGCAAGTCCCGAGGAAGGCCAGCGCCTGGTCCATGATCCTCGCAGCCAGGTCGTAGGTCTTGCCGTCGTCCGTGACGATTCGTGAAACCAGCCGCTCGAAGAGATCTTGCGGAATCAGAGAACGGCCAGTGACTCTGTCCGTTACCACAGCGGTCATGCGAACTCCTTTGCATCGGTTTTCATCTCTTGTTTGTCCAGCGCATGCGTGGACACCGGCGTGATGTAAGTGCCTTTGGAACGGACGGTGACCACGAGGCCGTGCCTGCGTAGCAGCGCGATCGCGCGACGGGCAGTGCCCAGCGAGACGCCGTGCTTCTGAGCGAAGTCGGCCTCGCAGGGCAACGGTTACCACGGCGTGAGTTCACCGCTGTGTATCTGCGTCGCGATGTGATTCGCCAACTGCTCATATCGGTAGGCCCGTGGGTCGGGCCACGGTGCCGTGGTTTCCGGCGCTTGTGTGACCTCACGTAACGGCCGCAATGTGATCGACTCTTCCACCAGCCTCCTACTGGATAAGACGTCATTACCAGTTGCAGTATGAAGCGGAGGGCGATAGCTGGTCAAGACGAGTTAACCTGTTGGCATGGTGGATCGGACGAGCGGTGTCCCGGCCTTCCGGCAAGTGGCGGCCGACCTGCGAGACAAGATTTCGGCCGGTGCTTACCCTCCTGGCGCCCGGTTACCAAGTGAGCGGGACCTCGTGGATACCTACGGGGTTTCGAGGCCGACGATTCGCCAAGCGGTAGACGCTCTCCGCGTGGAGGGCATCGTCATCACGGAGCACGGGAGAGGAGTCTTCGTGAAGCCAACTCCCAGCATTCGGCGTCTGTCTCGTCACCGGCTCTCGAAGGAGGCGCGGGCCCGCAACCAGGGGGCGTTCCTTGCCGACGCCGAGGCGCACGGCTTCAAGCCGTCCTCGACGGTGAAGGTCCGCTTCGAGTCCGCTGACGATCGTGCGGCCGGGTATCTCGCGGTAGAGCAGGGCGAGGAACTCACGGTTCGGGACCGCGTGATGCGGGCCGATGGGGCCGTCGTGCAACTTGCTGTTTCGAGGCTTCCACGCCGGTTCACCACGGGATCAGCCATTGAGCAGGTCGACACCGGTCCAGGTGGGACGTATGCGCGCCTGGAGGAGGCCGGGCACGTCCTCGGTAGCTATGCCGAGCATGTCGGTGCCCGCATGCCGACGCCGGACGAGGCTTCGGCGCTTCAGCTCGGCCAGGGTGTTCCCGTCGTCACAGTGACCCGCGTGGCGTACCGGGAAGACGGGGTGCCGCTGGAGATGAACGACATGGTGTTGTCGGCCGATCGGTACGAACTGTCCTACGAGTGGGCGGCGGACTAGGTGATCTGGCGGCCGGTGCGGTCGCGCTGGGTAGCGTAGGTACGCTCGGCTGCCGTGAGCGAGCACACCAAGCAGACAGACTTCACTGAGGCCGACTTCACCGGTTTCGACCTGATCGTGGTCGGTTCCGGGTTCTTCGGGCTGACCGTGGCCGAGCGCGCCGCCACCCAGCTCGGCAAGCGCGTGCTCGTGCTGGAACGGCGCGCCCACATCGGTGGGAACGCCTACTCCGAGCCTGAGCCGGAGACGGGTATCGAGGTGCACCGCTACGGAGCGCACCTGTTCCACACCTCGAACAAGCGGGTGTGGGACTACGTCAACCAGTTCACCGAGTTCACCGGCTACCAGCACCGCGTGTTCGCCCGCCACGCCGACCAGGTCTACTCCTTCCCGATGAACCTGGCGCTGATCAACCAGTTCTTCGGCAAGTCCCACACCCCGGACGAGGCGCGCGCGCTGATCGCCGAGCAGGCCAGCGAGATCGACACCAAGGACGCGCAGAACCTCGAAGAGAAGGCGATCTCGCTGATCGGGCGCCCGCTCTACGAGGCCTTCATCCGCGGGTACAACGCGAAGCAGTGGCAGACCGATCCGAAGGAACTCGCGGCGTCGATCATCACGCGGTTGCCGGTGCGGTACACCTTCGACAACCGCTACTTCAACGACACCTACGAGGGCCTTCCCGTCGAGGGCTACACCGCGTGGCTGGAGAAGATGGCGAACCAGCCGGGCATCGAAGTCCGGCTCAACGTCGACTACTTCGACGTCCGGGGGCTGATCCCGGCCGGCACCCCCACGGTGTACACCGGTCCGCTGGACCGCTACTTCGACTACTCCGAGGGCAGGCTCGGCTGGCGCACGCTGGACTTCGAGCAGGAAGTCGTGCCGACCGGTGACTTCCAGGGCACTTCGGTGATGAACTACAACGACGAGGACGTCCCCTTCACGCGGATCCACGAGTTCCGGCACTTCCACCCGGAGCGGGACTACTACCCGAAGGACAAGACCGTCATCGTCCGCGAGTACTCGCGGTTCGCCAAGGAAGACGACGAGCCCTACTACCCGATCAACACCCCGGACAACCGCGCCATGCTGGAGCGTTACCGCGATCTGGCCAAGCAGGAGGCGGCCGAGCGGAACGTGCTGTTCGGCGGCCGGCTGGGCACGTACAAGTACCTCGACATGCACATGGCGATCGGATCAGCGCTGTCCGTCTTCGACAACAAGATCGCGCCGCACCTGACCGACGGCGCTCCTCTTGACGGGAGTTTGGATGCTTAAAAAGGCCATCTCCGCCGGTTCGCGCGAGATCAAGGTGCTCGCCACCGCGCAACGGGCCCTCAAGCGGCCCGGCGCGGTGCGGGCCGCCCGCGGGTTGTCCCACTTCGGTGAGCACAGCATCGGCTGGTTCGCGGCCGGGCTCGTCGGCGCGGCCGTTGACCGCGAACACCGCAAGGACTGGCTGGTCGCGGCGGCCGGTGTGGTCGGCGCGCACGCGGCGTCCATCGCGGTCAAGCGGGTGGTGCGCCGCCCGCGCCCGGAACACGAAAGCGTGGAAGTCCTGGTCGGCACGCCGAGCAAGCTGAGCTTCCCGTCTTCGCATGCCACCTCCACGACGGCGGCGGCGGTTCTCTACTCTGGACTGACGGGGCGTAACCTGGTGCCCGCCCTCGTCCCGCCGATGCTGGCCTCACGGCTCGTGCTCGGCGTGCACTACCCGACGGACGTGCTGGCGGGCGCGGCGCTCGGCGGCGCGGTCGGTGGTCTGCTGCGCAGGAAGATCCGCAAAAGGGGAAGCCGCTCGTGACCAAATCAATCAATGAGGCTGCCACGGACGAGACAGAGGCCGAGCCGGCCGCCACCACGGTCCAGACCGCCAAGGGCGGTCCCATTCGCATGATCTTCGGCGTGGTGAAGACCGCGCGCCCGCGCCAGTGGGCGAAGAACGTGCTGGTCTTCGTCGCGCCGTTCACCGGTGCGAAGATCACCAACGGACCGGTGCTCCTCGACGCGCTGATCGCGTTCGCGGCCTTCTCGCTGGTGGCCTCGTCGGTGTACCTGATCAACGACGCGATCGACGTCGAGGCCGACCGTGCGCATCCCACCAAGCGCAACCGGCCGATCGCGGCCGGGATCGTGCCGGTGCCGGTGGCCTACGTCGCCGCGGTGGTGTTCTTCGCGGCCGGTCTGGCGGTCGCGTTCCTGGCCAACCCGAACCTGGCGATCGTGCTCGGGGTGTACGAGGCGGTGCAGCTCGGCTACTGCTTCGGGCTCAAGCACCAGCCGGTGATCGACCTGGCCATCGTCGGGTCGGGCTTCCTGATGCGCGCGATCGCCGGTGGTGTGGCGGCGAGCATCACGCTGTCGCAGTGGTTCCTGCTGGTGACGGCGTTCGGTTCGCTGTTCATGGTGGCGGGCAAGCGGTACGCCGAGATCATGTTGTTCGAACGCACCGGCGCCAAGATCCGGTCTTCGCTGAAGAAGTACACGGCGAGCTACCTGCGGTTCGTGTGGGCGACCGCGGCCGCGATCCTGATCATGTCCTACGCCTTGTGGGCGTTCGACCTGCGGGTTCGCGCGGAGGGCTCGGTCTGGCCGGTGATCTCCATGGTCCCGTTCGTCATCGCGGTGCTGCGGTACGCGGTCGACGTCGACGGTGGCACGGCCGGTGAGCCGGAGGAGATCGTGCTGAAGGACCGGATCCTGCAGGTCCTCGGTGTGCTGTGGGTGGCCACTCTCGGGATCACGTTCTACCTGTGACGACCGTTCACGATCGGGTGGAATCACCGGACCCTCAGGCGGATCGGGACTCCTCGGCGGACCACTCCGGTGAAGCACGCCTGACCCTGCTGGGGCCGGGGCGCACGTTCGCCGAACTGGCGATCGGTGTGCTGTTCGCGGTGGTGTTCAGCCTGGCGCTGCAACTGGCCGCGGGCCGGATGCACGTCGACCCCGGCACCAACGTGCCTGCCGCGCTGCTCAACCTGGCCGTCGCGGTGATCCTCGTGGTGCTGTTCGCGCTGATCGGCTTCGGCTTGGCGCGCGGCTGGCCCTCGTGGGTGAAGGTCGGCGGCGCCTGGGCCGTGCTGACCGCGTTCACCACCCTGCTCTTCGCGATCCCCCTGCAGGCCAGCAGGTTCTTCCTGGGCGGGTCCTCGGTCGACAACACGTTCCGGCTGCAGTACATGGAGCGCATGGCGGCCACCGGCTCGCTGACCGATCTGAACTACCACGGCCTCGCCCCGTACTACCCGGGCGGCTGGTTCTGGCTCGGCGGCCGTTTCGCCAACCTGCTCGGCTGGGACGGCTGGGCGGCCTACAAGCCTTACGCGATCACGTGGATCGCTCTGTCTTCGGTGGCCGCGTTCGTGCTGTGGAGTCTGGTGGTGAACCGGCGCCTCGCGGTGCTGGTCACCCTCGTGACGGTGCTCGCCGGGGTGCTTTCGGTAGCGGTCGACGAGCCCTACGCGTGGCCGAGTTCGGCCTGCCTGCCGCCGATCGCGGTGCTGGCCTGGAAGGTCCTGCGCCGTCGCGACCGCGCGCCCGCCTGGACGATCGTGCTGATCGGCGGCTACCTCGGGTTCTGTGGGATCACCTACACGTTGCATCTGGTGTTCGGGGTGCTGGTCGTGGTGGCGCTGGCCCTGCTCGCCGGTTTCCTCGACGTCCGCCAGGGTGCCGCGGCCGGGGAGGTCACGCGGCGCCTGCTGCTCCGGCTGGTCGGTATCGGCGCGCTGACCGCGCTGCTCTCGCTGGTCACCTGGGGCCCGTTCATCCTCGCGGGCGGTCTCGGCAAACCGAACGTCGCCGCACACTTCCTGCCCGACTCCAGCGCCAACTTCCCGACCCCGTTCGTGCCGGGCAGCGTCTTCGGCGTGCTCTGCCTGGCCGGGCTGGTGTGGATGGTCGTCCGCGCGCGGCGGCAGCCGGTGGCGCTGGTGCTGCTGGTCATCACCGCCGCGGTGTACCTCTGGTTCGCGGTGTCCACGCTCGCGCTGGTCGTGCACACCACGTTGCTGGCCTTCCGGTTCGTGGCCACCATCGACATCGCGCTGTCGGTGGCCGGTGTCTTCGCCGGGGTCGAACTCGTCCGGGCGGTGGGCCGCCAGGTCCGGCCGGTCGAGGTCGCCGCCTTCGTGCTCGCCTTCGCCGGCGCGCTGGCCATGGTCCAGACCAGTGTCGGGTCCTCGATGAAGGACTCGATCGGGCTGGCCGAGTCCGACTACTACGCCGACGGCCACAACGCGAAGGGCCAGCACGATCCCGAAAAGGACGGGGCGTGGACGGGCGAGCTGATCGCGACGATCAACACGGTGTCCGGACGCGCGCCGGAGGGCAACGTCGTGCTCTCCGCCTACGACCGGCTGCTGTGCTTCCAGCCGTACTGGGGTTTCCAGCAGACCACCCCGCAGTACGCGAACCCGCTCGCCGGTTACGTGCAGCGCAACGCGGAGATCAGGCACTGGGCCGATTCGGCCACCGCGAACGACCTGCTCGCGCGGCTCGCTGCGAACCCGCACGAGGCGCCCAACGTGTTCGTGCTCCGCAAGGACGGCGACAGCCTGGTGATGCCGATCGCATCGGACTCCTTCCCGCAGGGCTCCCCGGTGCACATCGACGATGTCCGGTTCTCCCCGAAACTGTTCGCCTCACCTCGCTTCGTCACCAGGGAGGTCGGCCCGTTCGCCGTTATCGTTGAACGGTGAGGTCGAGCAGGTGGCTTCCGCCGGTCGCTGCCGTGCTGTCCGGATTGGCCTTCCTGCTGACCGCGGACAGCTTGACGGATGACGCCTACATCACCCTGGACTACGCGAAGAACCTCGCGGTCCACGGCGAGTGGGCACTCATCCCCGGGCACACCGCGAACACCGCCACTTCGCCGCTCAACGTGGGGCTCATCGGCTTCTTCACGCTGCTGACCAGGGTCTCGGGCTCGGCGCACACGATCATCGCGCTGGGCGTGGTGAACGTGCTCGCGGGCGCGGTCCTCGGCTGGGGCTGGGCGCGGCTGCGCCTGCCCGTGGCGGCCATCCTGCTGGTGCTGGCCAACCCGTTGGTGCTCTCCGCCGTCGGTCTCGAGGTCCTGTTGATCCCGGCGGTACTGATCCTGCTGGTCGTCTTCGCCGACGAGGGCCGTCCGGTCGCTTTCGGTGTCGCGGCGGGCCTGACGCTGCTGACCCGGCTCGACCTGATCGTTTTCCTGCCGCTCATCGGTATCGCCCTGGGGGCACGGCTCGCCAGGGCGCTGGGGCCGATGCTGCTGGTCGCTCTGCCCTGGTACGCCTTCAGCTGGTTCGCGTTCGGCTCGGCGGTGCCGGACACCCTGGTCATCAAGCAGTTGCAGCGGAGCTTCGGCGGGGCGGGCTACTTCGCCACCGGTTTCGACCAGATGTGGGGAACCGACCTCAAGACGGTACTGACCTTCCTGCCCGCCGAACTGGGCACGATCGCGTTGGTGGCCTGGCTGGTCTCCGGCCGGTTCGGTCCCTTCGGCGGGCTCGGCGCGGGCGGGCTCGCCTACTACGCGATGTACTCGTTGCTCGGTGTGCCGCCCTACCACTGGTACTACGTGCCACCGGTGGTGGCGCTGACGATCGCCGGAACCGGGATCGTTTCGGAGACACTTTCGCCGCAGAGGGTGGCGGGCGGCGTGCGGAAGTCACCCCGCTGGGCGGTCTTCGCCTTCGCCCTGGTTCCGCTCCTCGTCGCCGGCTATCTGCCTGCCTTCACCGGCCGTGGGGTGCCGTGGACGTCTCCGCCGTTCTTCGGCAACTGGGCCAGTGCCACGGACTACGCCCGAGTCGGCAGGGAGCTTCGCGCGCGGATCGACGGTGCCCCGGTCGGGGCGCCCGGCGAGATCGGCACGATCGCGTACTTCTGCGACTGCGCCATCATCGACGGGTTTTCCGATCGCGGTCTCCTGGGTCCCGAGATCGACAAGCGTATCGCCGAAGCCGGTCCGGTCATGCGACCGCTGCTGAAGGTGGACTACGCCCGATTCGACCGTTCTCGCCCGCCGGTCCGGCTCGCGTACCAGCTCCGTTACGGTCCGGGGCCCGGAGAATGGACGGTGTACTCCGCCGCGAAAGGCGTCGGCCACTTCACGTTGGAAACCGTTTCCTAGTTTGCGGCCCGGGGCGGCCGGGGTGAAGATGTCGGCAGGAGGGCGTCCCCGATGAGTTACCCCCTGTACAGACGTGGCACGTTCGCCGTGCTGGGCGGGTCTTCCTATCCGGTTTCCTACACCGCCGGTGACGACTACGCGCGTTTCTCCGACGGAGAACCGGTGGAGGTGGACGGCTGCGACCGACTGTTCTCGGTGCAGGTCTACGCGACCTACCGGGGGCACACCGTGCTCGTCGACGACGTGGGCGTCACCGGTTCGGCTCGCGTGATGGACGCGGAATGGGACGGGGCGTGGGCCATCGAAAACGGTTTCGTCCAGGAAAAAGCCTACGAATACTTCAAGACGGTCGATCTGCGGGACCTTCGCGACTACTACGAGAAGCAAAGCGATCTGCTATTCGTCCGGTGGCGCGACGCCCGTTTCGTGCGCCCCACCGGACAGGATGAACCCGGCGAGGCCGGCGTGTCGGGAGTTTTCGACGGCAGGCCGCGTTCCGGCGTACTGTCCACTGAGGACGGCCGGATGGCGGCCGTGACCACTCGTGCCGAGTACCTCGGATATCCCTGTGAAATAGCGGGGATCGCCGTCGGCGGCGCGACCCGCATCTACTCGCTCGCCGCCGACGAGACCCGCGCCGAGGCCGACGGGTTCGTCTTGGGCGACAACGGACGGTGGGCGAAGACGGTGCACATCTATGACCTCGCGCGCTATCACGAACACCACACGGACCTGCTGTTCGACCAGTGGCGTCAGCAACTCCCGGACTGACCACGTCCCCGGCGGACGGGCGCCCGCCGGGGGATGACCGGGATCAGATCGGGAGCTTGCGGAAGATCGGCCGCGGCACGTGCCGGAGGATCGACATGACCACCCGGAACTGGGCCGGTGCCCACACCAGGTCCTTGCCCTTGCGCACGGCGTCCACCGCGATGTCGGCGACCTGCTCGGCGGTCTGCTCGAGCGGCGCCTTGCCCATGCCCTCGGTCATCTTGGTCCGCACCTGGCCGGGCCGGACCACGGAGACCGTGACGCCGTGCGGCTTCAGCGCTTCACCGAGGCCCAGGTAGAAGCCGTCGAAACCGGCCTTCGTGGAGCCGTAGAGGAAGTTCGAGCGGCGGACCCGTTCGCCGGCCACCGACGACAACGCGATCACCGCGCCATGCGCCTGCGTCTTGAGCCGGTTCGCGAGCGCGACGCCGACCGACACGGCCGCGGTGTAGTTGACGGTCGCCAGTTCCACGGCCTTGGCGTGGTCCTGCCACACTTCTTCGGCGTCACCGAGGAGTCCGAACGCGACCACGGTCACGTCGATGTCACCGCCGCTGAACGCCTGCTCGATCATCTTCGGGTGTGAGCCGATGTCCGCCGCGTCGAAGTCCACTTCGGACACTTCGGCGCCCTGGGTGCGAAGCTTTTCGGCGGCCGCTTTCCGGCGTTCCGAGGGCCGTGCCGCGAGCACGACCCGAATCGGGCGCTCGGCGAGGTATTTCCCGGCGATCGCCAGCGCGATGTCCGAGGTGCCGCCGAGCAGCAGCAGCGACTGGGGGTTTCCTACCGCGTCGATCACAGCTCGAGCCTCCGGCTCATGTCTGAGGCGAAAACGCCTTCGGGGTCGACGGAATGGCGCACCTTGCGCCACTCGTCCAGGCGGGGGTACATCTTCGCGAACAGTTCGGCGTCGGTGCGGGAGTCCTTGGCGGTGTAGAGCCGCCCACCCGCGACGATCACGTCCTGATCGAGTTCGCGGCAGAACTTCCCGAGTCCCTCCTTGATCGGGAAGTCGACGCTCAGCATCCAGCCGGGAGACGGCCAGGAAAGCGGCGCGCGGTTCGCCTCGCCCATCCGCTTGAACACGTTGAGGAAGGAGTAGTGGCCGGACTCCGCGATCCGGCGGCACAGGTGTTTCAAAGCGTCCTCGCGGCCGAACGGGACCGAGAACTGGTACTGCAGGAAGCCCTTCGAACCGTAGGCGCGGTTCCATTCGCCGAGCATGTCCAGCGGGTGATAGAACTGCGTCAGATTCTGGATCTTGCCCCGCACCCCGCGCTGCGGAACCGTGCGCTGCCACAGGTTGTTGAGCAGCCCGAAAGTGAGCTTGTTGCCCAGCCCGTTGGGGAAGACGTCGGGCAGCGTCATCAGTTGCGGCGCGTCGAACTTCAGCGGGTCGGCACGGAGTTTGTCCGGAAGCTGGTCGACCGTGGCCAGCGAACCGCGCGAGAACGTGGCGCGGCCGAGCCGGGGGCCGGTGGAAATGAGATCCGGCACCGCCATCGAATAGTCGTAGTTGAGATCCGAACCGTCGGTGAACAGCGCGAGCGTCTCGTCGAGATTCGCGGTGCGGTCCGCGTCGACGGAAAAGTACGCCGTCTCGGTCCGCTTCATTTTCACCGCCGCGCGCACCACGATTCCGGTGAGCCCGACGCCACCGACGGTGGCCCAGAACAGTTCCGACTCCGGACCGTCCGGGGTGAGCGTGCGGATCGTGCCGTCGGCGACCAGCAGATCCATGGCGACGACGTGGTTTCCGAAACTACCGGCGCTGTGGTGGTTCTTGCCGTGGATGTCGTTGGCGATCGCGCCACCGATCGTCACCTGGCGGGTGCCGGGCAGCACCGGGACCCACAGCCCGTACGGCAGCGCGGCCTTCATCAGCTGGTCGAGGCTGACCCCCGCGTCGACGTCCGCGACCGCCGTGTCCGGGTCGATCGAGTGAATTCTGTCCAGGGCGGTCATGTCGATCACCAGGCCGCCCGCGTTCTGCGCGGGGTCGCCGTAGGAACGGCCCAGTCCGCGGGCGATCACGCCCCGCGCGCCGGCCTGCGTCACCGCGCGGGCGATGACCTCCACGTCAGGGGTGCTGAGCACGTCTGCGACCGTCGGGGCGGTCCGGCCCCACCCGGCCAGCGTCCGCCGCTCGGTCTGCGGTATCGCGTTCACCCGGCCCAGGGTAACCATGCCCGACCGTGGCCTTGGACGGAGGCGCTTCTACACTTTCCCCGGTCCGCCAATTCGCGAGCCGGTGAGGTAGTTGAAGTGGTGTCCACGGAACCGCAGGAGTCGGCACAGGTTGCCAGTGACGCGCCGGGTCTGATCGGTCAACTGGTGCGTTTCGCGCTGATCGGTGGCTTCTGCGCACTACTCGATTACGGCACGTACACCGTGGAACGGATACTGGGCATGGATTCGTCGCCCTGGGTGAACATCGCCCGGGCGATCAGTTTCATCGTCGGGACGACGACGGCCTATTTCCTTAACCGCAAGTTCACATTCTCTGCGGGACGCAGGGAAGGCGGGAGCCAGGTCGGCGGATTCGTGCTGTTGTACACCGTGACGTTCTTCGTCGCGGTCGGCATGAACGCGTTGATGCTGGCGGTGTTGCCCGGCACACTGTGGCAACAGCCCACCTTCGCCTGGGTGATCTCGCAGGGCACCGCGACGGCCATCAACTTCGTGATGTTGAAATGGGTCGTGTTCCGCGAGCCGAAGCTGGAGGAGAAGACACCATAATGGCCGCAAGGGCGACAACCACCAGGGCGAAGAACGCTGCCGCGACGAAGGAGCAGACCACGTTCTCCGAGCACACTCCGCACGGCAGACTGACCGCACAGCGGGGCCTCTTCTCCGGCCCTTCCCCGGTGGTGCCCAAGGACCTCTACGTGGAGGTGCTCGAGGGGGAGGCCACCCGTAAACGGGACAGTGTCGCCCTCGAAGAGTCCTCGACGGTCTCCGCCAACACCTACTTCGGCCGTTTCCCGGCCAGTTACTGGCAGCGCTGGACCACGGTGCGTGAGGTCCGCGTGGAACTGGTCGTCACCGGTTCCGGCCGCCTCGCCGTGCGTGCCTCGGACGTGGAGGGCGAGCCGAGGACGGTCGCCGCCCAGGACGTCGAGAACGCGGAACTCACCGTCGTCACCTTCGACCTCAAGATCGACAAGTTCTTCGACGGCGGCGCGCTGTGGCTCCACCTGGAGACGGAGGCTGGACAGCGGCTGACCGTCGAGCGGGTTCGGTGGTCCGTCGAGCCGCCGGAGAAGGTGCGGCCCACCGCGGTGACGATCTGCACGATGAACCGCGCCGACGACTGCCTCGCCAATCTGCGCGCGCTCGCCGACGACCTGACCTCGCTGGACACCCTCGACGCGATCTACGTCGCCGACCAGGGCACCGACCGCGTCGACTCCCGGGAAGGGTTCCCGCAGGTCGCGAAGGACCTGGGCGAGAAGCTGCACTACATCAACCAGCCGAACCTCGGTGGCGCCGGCGGCTTCACCCGCGGCCTGTTCGAGGTGGCCGGGCACACCGCCACCGAGCACGCGAACGTGCTGTTCATGGACGACGACGTGCTGCTCGAACCCGACCTCATCGTCCGGATGACGGCGTTCTCCAACCGTGCCGCCAACCCGGTCATCGTCGGTGGCCAGATGCTCAACCTGCTGCACCCGCACCAGTTGCACGTCGGGGCGGAGTACGCCCGGCTGAACACTCTGGAGCCCGGCCTGCCGGTCAAGCACAGCCTCACCACTGCGGACCTGCTGGGGGTCGACGAGGAGACCGGCAAGCCCAACCGCCAGGAGCGCCGCCTCGACGCCGGCTACAACGGCTGGTGGTCGTGCCTGATCCCGTACGAGGTGGTCAAGGCGATCGGTTATCCGCTGCCGTTCTTCTTCCAGTGGGACGACGCCGAGTACAGCTACCGCGCCCGTGGCCACGGTTTCCCGACGGTGACGCTGCCCGGCGCCGGGGTCTGGCACGCGGACTTCTTCTGGAAGGACTGGGACGAGTGGCACCGGTACTTCAACCTGCGTAACTCGATCATCACCGCGGCCCTGCACAGTGACTTCAACCTCGTGCTGCTCTGCCGGGTGCTGACCGCGCAGCTGGTCCGCTACCTGCTCGGCATGCAGTACGGCCTCTCGCACACGCTGATCAAGGCCATCGAGGACTTCCTCGAAGGGCCCGAGGTCCTGCGCGACGGTGGGGTCGCCGCGATGCAGGAGATCCGGGAACTCCGGTCGCACTACCCGGAGACCAAGCGGCACGACGCCACCGCGGTGCCCGGCATCGCGTCCAACGACATCGGCATCATCAACACGGCGCCGCGGCCCACCCTTCAGCGGCTCGTGCTGATCAAGCGGGTCGTCGACCGGCTTCGTGGCCGGTCGCGGTTCTCCCTCGGCGCCATCCCGCTCGACGAGGCGCACTGGTGGCACGTCGGGCTGTTCGAGACCGCGGTGGTCACCGACGCCTCGCAGGAGGGCGTGCGGGTGCGCAAGTACGACCGCGACCGCATGTTCAAGCTGGCCAAGCACGGTCTGCGCGTGATCAACCGGCTGCGCAAGGAAGGCCGGGCCGTGCAGGCGCAGTACCGCCGTGCCCTGCCCGAGCTGACCAGCCGTGAGAACTGGAAGCGCCTCTACAAGCTCTGAGCCCCCACGGGAAGCGGCGGTCACGTGCGTGACCGCCGCTTTTTCGTCTCGTCGGAACCGTCCGCCGCCTGCCGCCGTCATAATGAGGTTTCCGGCCGAAAGCGGGCTCACGCCTGCCCGGAAAACACTAAGCTCCGAACGGAAAGCGGCCTTCTCGACAGGGGTAAGGGGACGACGCGATGACTGCTCCGCAACCGCCGAAGACCTACGGCGACTCGAATCTGACCGCGCAGCAGATCACCGAGATGTCGTCCGGTGACAGAAAGCAGTACATCGCGCAGCACATGTCGCCCCAGGATCGCGACGGCTACCTCCAGCAAGCCGCCAGTGACCAGGCCGGGGGCGGTCCGTTCTTCCGGCGCATGTTCGAAGAAATAGCGGCGGAGGAGAAGGCCCAGCAGCAGTCCGATGCCTACCGGCAGCAGAGCATGCAGCAGGCGACCGGTGCGGACACCCGGTACGTCACCGGCCTCTCCCCGTCGGACATGAACTACCAGAGTGTCGACCACTCGCAGTTGCAGCAGTACGTCGACAGCGGCCTGGACGCCGGTCAGATCGGCGCGATGTCCGACGGCTACCACCAGATGTCGAGCACGTTCGACCAGATCGCCAAATCGCTCACCGACGCGGTGAACAAGTCGCAGGGCGAGTGGGAAGGCGACGCGGCGGAATCGGCCCGCGGGTTCTTCACCAGCCTGCAGCAGTGGGCCGACGGGAACTCGCAGAACGCGCGCCTGGCCTCCGAGGTCACCTACGAACAGTCCGACGCCGCTTCGACGGCGAAGAACACCATGCCGGCGCCGATCCCGTTCAGCTGGGCCTCCGAGGCGAAGAGTTGGGCCACGTCGAACCCGTTCGACCTCGTCGACAATGTGAAGGCGTCGGTGGCCAAGCAGAAGGAGAGCCAGGAGGCGCACGACCAGGCGGCCCAGGTCATGACGACCTACGACCACAGCCTCTACGGCGCCGCGTCGAAGCAGCCGGTGTTCGCCCAGCCCCCGAAATTCGACATGAGCACCAACGCCTCGGCCGTCAACGTGTCCGGCAGCATCGATGGGTCGGCGGCCTCTGGCTACAGCGGAGGTCCCGGCCTCGGTGGTGGAGGTGGCGGCGGGCACGCCTACTCGCCCGGCGGGGGCACGCCCGGCTCGGTGTCCGGGGTGACCGGTGCGCCCATCCTGAACGCCGGCGCGAAGATCGGGGCGGCCAACAACGCCCAGAAGACCCGTGCCCAGGGCTACCAGCCGCCCCCCGGTGCGGCGGGGCCGTCGGCGGCGGCCAACGCGGCGAACAACCCGCTCTCCGCCATGGGCGGGATGCCGATCGGCCCGATGGGCGGCTTCGGCGGGTTCGACGACGAGGCGGCCGGGGGAGGCTCGGGCAGGGCAGGCCGTGGCGGCGGCTTCGGGCCGGGCGCCGGCAGCGGGTTGGCCGCGGGCAGCGGCAGCGCCGCCGAGGGTGCGCGGACAGGCGTGCGTGCCGGTGGAGCGGGCGCGGCCGAAGCCGCGGGTGCCGCGGGCGGCCGTGGGGCGGCCGGACGCGGCGGCATGTCCGGTATGGGAGGTATGGGTCACGGCAAGGGCGAAGGTGAGGAGGACGCGGAACACCAGCGCCCGTCCTGGCTGGTCGAGGCCGACCCGGACGATGTCTTCGGCACCAACGAACGCACCGCGCCCCCGGTCATCGGGGAGTAGCCGTCGACCCTAATGGAGCCCGAAAACCTTGCCCTTGCGTTGCAGATCCTCGATGTAGGCGGCGGCGACGTGGGCGAAGTTGACGACCACCGCGGTGTCCTCCTTGGTCCGGACCGTTTCGACGGAACCGTGTTCGAGCAGCAGGTGTAGTTTCTTCGCGAGGTCTTCCGCCTCTTCCCCGGTCACGGCGAACACGAGGGGTTCGCCGCCGGTGGCGAGGTGCAGGACGAGGGCGGGTCTGGTTTCGGCCATGGGTCCACAACACCAGTGCGCGATCTCGCCCGGCAAGCGGATTCGCTGAAAGCAGAGAAGGGGAGCAAGAGGTGGGGGTTTCGTTCTCGCTGTCGCTGACGGCGGTGGACATCCTGCTCGAAAACCTGAATCTGGGCCGGGCCCCGTTGCCGTTCGAAGTGCCGCACATCGGCACGACCTTCGAGCAGCGGGCACAGGTGCGGGAGGCGGTCTTCCGGGATCTCGAAGGACGGGGTCTCGTCGCCTATGGACGCCCCGCCGGCGACGTCGAGCGGACATTGCGCACCTTCGTCACCGCTCCCGTGGCGATCACCGCCGTCGCCCAACTGGAAGCGGGAAAACCGCTGTTCGCGAGGGTGGTTTCCGACGGCGAGCACGCCGTCGAGTCCCATCAGGACGCGAACATGCTGATCTTCACCGAGGTGCGGCCGACCGCGATCGTGCGATGCATCGTGGATCTGCTGCCGTCGGTGCCTGCCGCCGCGGGCCAGTCCGTGACCGTGGCCAAACCCGCACCACAGCGGCGTCCCCGGAACGAGGATTACGACGCTTTCAGCGCCGTCTCACGGCCGCGGGCATCGGCAGGGTCGGCCCAGACGCGCATGGTCGAGCGAATCTTTCAGAAGCCGAAGGTGCGCATCGGCCAGTTCACCGCCTTCGTCGGCGGCGGCCAAGCCCTCTCCCCGACAGTTTGGTTCGACACGCCGGACGGCCGATACTTCGTCACGTCACGTGAGGCCGAGGACGGGCAGAGCTGGATCACCTACGCGCCCGCGGACGAGGCCCGCCTCGCGCGGCACCTCTCCGGACAACTCGAAGGCTACTTGTCGTAGCGGTAGAAGCGCTCTCGCTGGCCTAGGCGAACCAGACGCAACCACTGCAGGAACGCCTGCGGGTCACGCTTGACGCCCAGGAAGTACAGGCCGAAGCGCACGACCTCCAGCGCACCGATCTTGCGCATTCCCGGCTGCGACACCAGGAAACCGCGGTTGCGGTAGGTGTAGTAACGCTTGATCTCGTTTTCCGGGTCCTGGGCGTGGAAACGGCCGCCGAGCATCGGCTTGAACTCGTCCGAGCCGTCCGGGTGCAGGTAGGACGCCTTGAGCGAGGTGCCGAACGGCAGGCCGGAGCGAACCAGCCTGCGGTGCGTTTCGACCTCGTCACCACGGAAGAACAGCCGCAGGTCCGGCACGCCGATGACGTCCAAAGTGGACGAACGGAACAGCGCGCCGTTGAACAGCGACGCGATGCCGGGCAGGAAGTCGGTGCCCAGTTCGGCCGCGGAGCGTTTCCAGGTCAGGCCGCGCCGGAGCGGGAAGGCGAGCTTTGCCGGGGCGTCGATGTTGGTCACCATCGGTGAAATCTCGGCCAGCCCACGCCGGTCGGCCTCCTCCAGCAGGACCGCCAGCACGTTCTCGTCGGCCGGCCGTCCGTCGTCGTCGGCGAGCCATACCCAGTCCGCGCCCATGGCCAGCGCGTGCAGCATGCCCAGCGCGAACCCGCCGGCCCCACCGAGATTGCGGTGGGAGGGCAGGTACGTGCACTCCACGCCCGCGTTCTCGACGACCGCCCTGGCCGGGCGGTCCGGCCCGTTGTCCACGACGATCAGGTGATCGACCGGCCGGGTCTGGGCGGCGATGACCTTGAGCGAGTCCGCGAGGAGATCGGACCGGTGCCGGGTGACGACCACCGCCACCACCGCACCTGGGGTCAGCGGGGCCTGCTCCGGAACCGTCGTCATGTCACTCTCCGTTGATCGCGGCGGCGGGTTCGGCTCCCAGCCGCTCGGCGGTCTCCGCACTCATGCCCTCGAACGGGTCCCGGCCCTTGTAGGCGGTGAGGACCTCGCGCAGTGAACCCTGCATCTTCATCCGGCCCTCGTCCATCCAGATGGCCGTGGTGCACAGCTCCAGGAGCAGGTCGTCGGCGTGGGAGGCGAAGACGAGCATGCCGGACCGGCGCACCAGGTCGACCAGCCTGTCCCTGGCCTTGTTGAGGAACGCCGCGTCGACCGCGCCGATGCCCTCGTCCAGGATCAGGATCTCCGGGTCGATCGTGGTGACCACGCCCAGCGCCAGCCGCACCCGCATACCCGTCGAGTAGGTCCGCAACGGCATCGACAGGTAGTCGCCGAGCTCGGTGAACTCCGCGATGTCGTCGACGCGTTTCTCCATCTCCTTGCGGGTCATGCCGAGGAACAGGCCGCGGATCATGATGTTCTCGTAGCCGGAGATCTCCGGGTCCATCCCGATGCCGAGGTCGAAAACCGGTGCCACCTTGCCGACGACACGAGCTTTGCCACGGGTCGGTTCATAGATTCCGGACAACAGCCTCAGCAGCGTCGACTTGCCGGCGCCGTTGTGCCCGACCAGGCCCACCCGGTCACCGTCGGACAGTGACAACGTCACGTCCTGCAGCGCCTCGATGATCGGGACCTTGCTCTCCGTACCGATCTTGCCACCGACCTTGCCGAGAACCCGCTTCTTCAGCGAGCGGGTCTTCGCGTCGAAGATCGGGAAATCGACGTAGGCGTTCTGCACTTCAATGCTGACCATGGTTCATCACACCCAGTAGGAGACGCGGGCTCGGTAGTTACGCATCGTGGCAAGCGCGAGCAGCCAGCCGACGACGGTGATGCCGCCGACGACCACCCAGCTCCAGATGCTCACCGCCTGTCCGATCAGCGGAGCGCGGAGAATCTGCACGAAGTGGTAGAAGGGGTTCAGGTGCACGATCGGCCGGATCGCGGCGGCGAGATGGGCGCGCGAGCCGTGGCCGTAGAGCTGGTCGATCGGCCAGACGATCGGAGTCATGTAGAACAGCAGCTGGATCACCGAGTTGATCAGCTGCGGAAGGTCGCGGTACCGGGTGGAAATGACGCCCAGCAGCATGGTGACCCAGCAGGCGTTGAGCGCCAGGACGAAGAACGCGGGAATCGCGCTCAGGCTCCACCAGCCGAGACCGGGATGACAGACGATCGTGTCCGGTCCGCAGGTTCCGCCGTTGAGGTCGTAGGGCTTGCTCAGCTCGGGCGCGAAGATCGCCACCACGACGACCACGACGATGATGTTGTGGAGGAACATCAGAGTCTGCCGCCAGACGGTGCGCAGTACATAGACCGTCAACGGCGCCCTGATCTGTTTGATCAGTCCCTCGTTGGTGATGAAGGTTTCCATACCTTCCGAGAGACAGCCGCTGATGAACCCCCAGACAATGAAGCCCGTCGCGATGTAGGGCAGAAACGTCGAAATGGGGTTGTTCCACAGCGTCGCGTAGAGGATGCCGAGGCCCAGGGAGATGACGGCCTGGCTGATCGTGATCCAGAACGGTCCGATCACCGACCGCCGGTACCGCTGCTTGATGTCCTGCCAGCCCAGGTGCCCCCACAGTTCCTGCTGATGGAAGCCATCCCGGATATCCGCGAAGGCGCGTGCCCAGGAGCGGCTGCCCGGCGTCGGGGGCTCTTCGGTGGCGAGATCGGTGGTCTGATCGACCGTGCTGGTGGCTTGCACCCGCTCAGGGTAGCGACCGTCGGTCGCGTTCGGTGCCCAGGGCTTCCTGACCTGGCGGGTGAAGCGGTCTCCGGGGTCTGGCGAACCGTTACGGAAACGATCCGGGTAATCTTCGGCAAAGCTCGTTCGGGGGACGAATATCGCCAAACCACATAAGGCAGAAGCGGGGTGCTGACGGCATGACCGATCGAAGGGAAGAGTCCGGCGAGAGGTTGCTCGCGCAGCGAACATTTTTCGCCGCGCGGTCTTTCCGCGCTCCCGACGGGATGTATGCCGGACGGACGCTCGGCGCGGTCGTGAACGAACGTGACCGGGTCATCCTCCAACCGCATGCCTTCGTCACCACGAACACCTATTTCGGCCGCTTCCCGGCCAGCTACTGGCAGCGCTGGACCGAAGTTCGCGAGGTGGTCATCGAGGCCGTCGTCACCGGGTCGGGGAAGCTGCACATCGGCGCCTCGGACAGCCTCGGCAACGACCGGGTGGTCGCCGGCGAGACCGTCTCCAAGGCCGAGGCGCAAACCGTCCGCATGACCGCGGCCATCGACCGCTTCATCGACGGCGGGGCGTTGTGGCTGGACATCGAGACCGGCGAGGAACGGCTGACGGTCGAGGATGTGCGCTGGCTGGTGCAGGCCCCGCGCGTGCGGCGCCCCGTCTCGGTTGTCATCTGTACGCACAACCGCGCCGACTACTGCCTCGACACGCTGTCCGAGCTCGCGGCGGACAGCGCGGCCCTGGAGCACGTGGCAGCGGTACACGTGACGGATCAGGGTGACGACACCGTCTCCTCGCGCGATCGCTTCGCCGAGATTTCCGCGGCGATCGGCGACAAGCTCCACTACCGCCGTCAAGCCAACCTCGGCGGCGCCGGCGGCTTCACCCGTGGCATGTACGAGGTCCTCGAGGGTGAGGGCGGCGAAAACGCGCACGTCCTGCTCATGGACGACGACATCAAGCTCGAATCGGACACCGTGGTCCGGCTCGGCACGCTGGCCAACTGCACGGTCGATCCGACCATCATCGGCGGGCAGAACCTGTGCGAGTTGCATCCGGGGCAGCTCTTCGTCGACTCCGACATCGCCAACCTGCCCAAGCTGCGCGCGGGCGTCGACCGGACCGAGGAGTCCCTGTCCGGCACGAGCATGCTGGAGGACAACCAGGACCGCCGCATCGACGCCACGCACAACGCCTGGTGGTGCTGCCTGATCCCGGCCGAGGTGGTGGCCAAGGTCGGCTATCCGCTGCCGATCTTCTTCCAGTGGGACGACGTCGAGTACGGCCTGCGTGCCCGTGCGGCGGGCTTTTTCACGGTGACCCTGCCCGGTGCCGGTGTCTGGCACCAGGACCTGCACTGGAAGGGCTGGGACGACTGGGCCCGCTACTTCCACTACCGGAACGGCCTCATCACCGCCGCCCTGCGCGGTCAGCTCGACCCGCGCGCGATGACCGAGTACCTGCTGGTCGACTTCGCCGAGACGCTGGCTTCCATGCAGTACGGGATGGCCGCCACGATGATCAAGGCCATCGAGGACTTCATGCGCGGGCCGGAGGTGCTCGCCGACGGCGGCGCCGAGGTGGTGCCCGCGGTGCGCAAGCTGCGCGCCGAGTACCCGGAGACGCAGATCGTGCCCGCCGCCACCACGGGGGTGCCCGCCGATCAGGTCCCGATCACCATCCCGGCCGCGGAGCCGTCCATGCCGCGGCTCGTGCTGATCAAGCGACTGCTCAACCAGCTCCGCGGCACGCCCGGCGGCGGCGCGGCCATCCGGGCCGGCAGCGAGCACTGGTGGCACGTGTCGCGGTTCCGCACCGCGATGATCACCGACTCGTCGCAGACCGGGGTGCGGGTCCGCAAGCTGGACCGCGACCTGTTGCGCCGCCTGGGCCTCAGAGGTGCGCGCACGCTGTGGCGGCTGCGCCGGGAGGGTGACGCCATCGTGCGCCGCTGGCAGGCCGCCGAGGGGCAACTCACCAGCAAGGAAAACTGGGAACGGCTCTTCCGCAGCTGATACCCAAGCTGATTTCTTCAGCTGAAGAGGAAGGTGGCTTTACTCGGCCGGAGGCGCCAACAGCGGCCAGCCACGGCATAAGCTGCCCGCCGGAGGCCATTGCACGCGGCCGGACACGCTTTTCGTCCGGCTGCTGATCAGACGCCGATCATCCGTAGTAAAGCCACCTTCCTCCCATTCGAAGCCAGGGCGAACGGCTCACTCGTGGTTCAGGGGCGCGTCACAGGTACTGGCCGGTGCCGCTGATGCCCGGGCCATGGACTTCTTGGCCCTTGCCCGCCGAGGCGCCCGGCGGCAGCCCGCGGCGCATCTGCTCGAGTTGCACGCGCGCGGCCATCTGCTGTGCGAAGAGAGCGGTCTGGATGCCGTGGAACAGCCCCTCCAGCCAGCCGACCAGCTGAGCCTGTGCGATCCTCAGCTCCGCGTCGGAGGGCGTCGAATCCTCGGTGAACGGCCGCACCAGGCGTTCCAGCTCGTCACGGAGCTCCGGCGCCAGCGACTGCTCCAGCTCCTTGACCGAGGTCTGGTGGATCTCACGCAGCCGCTCGCGGCTCGCGTCGTCCAGGGGAGCCGCGCGTACCTCCTCCAGCAACTGCTTGATCATCGTGCCGATCCGCATCACCTTCGCCGGCTCCTCGACGAGGTCACCCACCGACTCCTGGGCCTCTTCGTTGCCCTGCGGGAGGCGCGCGGTGCCGACCGGTGAACCGTCCGGGCCGACGACCACCACATGCTGGGCGTTCTCGTCGGAGTTCGGATTGCTGCTGAGTGGGGACTCGGTCATGGCGCCCAGCCTAGCGGCCCCACCGCGCGCGGGTGCGACGCGACGAGCGGCGCCAGCCAACCCCGAACGCACCGGGAAAGAACCGCTCCGTACCGTGTGCGCATGGCGTTCGACGTCGCTCGAATTCGTGGGTTGTTCCCCGCGCTGGGTGACGGCTGGATCCACTTCGACGGCCCGACCGGAATGCTGGTGCCCGAACAGGTGGCCTCGGCCGTGTCGACGGCGATGCGAGCACCGGTCTCCGCGCCTGGTGGCGCGTTTCCGGCCTCGCAGCGTGCGGAGAGCATAGTGGCCGCCGCGCGGCGTGCCGTGGCCGACCTCGTCGGGACCGATCCGGCCGGTGTCGTGCTCGGCCCGAGCTCGGCGGTCCTGCTGCAACGGCTGGCCGACGCGATGGCCGAGCGCTGGACTCTCGGCGACGAGGTCGTGGTGTCCCGGCTCGACGAGCAGGCGAACCTCGCGCCGTGGCACCGCGCGGCCAAGCGGGTCGGCGCGGTGCTTCGCTGGGGCGAGATCGACATCGAAACCTGCGAGCTTCCGGCCTGGCAGTACGAGAGCCTCGTGTCGGGACACACCAAGGTCGTCGCGGTGACGGCGGCGTCCGGCGCGGTGGGCACGCGGCCCGACGTGGCGACCATCGCCGAGTTCGCCAAGCGGGTCGGTGCGGCGGTGGTGGTGGACGCGACCTACGCGGCGCCGTTCCTCCCCTTGGACCTGCGTGAGCTGGGCGCCGACGTGCTGGTCGTGTCGTCGCAGGCGTGGGGCGGGCCGCCGGTCGGCGCGTTGGCGTTCCGTGATCCGGAAATGCTGGAGCGGCTGCCGTCGCTTTCGCTCGACCCCGAGGTGCGCGGCCCGGCGCGGCTGGAACTCGGTCCGCATGCCTATCCATTGCTCGCCGGACTCGTCGCGTCCGTCGACTACCTGGCAGGCCTGGACGACGCGGCCACCGGTTCCCGGCGTGAGCGGCTGGTCACCTCGCTCGGTTCGGCCAAGTCGTACCACGCCGGATTGCTGGCCCAGTTGAACACGGAGCTCCGGTCGCTGAGGCACGTGATGGTCATCGGTGACGCGATGCGCCGGATTCCCGCGCTGGCCTTCACGATGACCGGCAAGAAGGCGCCCGAGATCGCCGAACACCTTGCCACGCAAGGGTTGTGCGCGTTCGCCGACGAGGGCGGACGCGGGGTGTTCGCCGCGCTCGGAGTCGGTGAGGTGGGCGGTGCCGTCCGGATCGGCCTCGCCCACTACTCCAACATCTTCGAGGTCAACCAGCTCGTCCGGGTCCTCGACGAACTCCGCTAAGAGACCGTCTTCAAAACGGGAGATGTCTGGTCGAGGTGAGTGGTCGAACCCGCCCTCCGAAGGTACCCGATCTCGGGGGTAGGGCTCTTACCAGCGAAACGAGACGCAAATACCGCAGTCGAGCCCTGGCCGCGAGATCGGGTGGGCGGGTTTCGAAACAGGCGCTGAATACCAGGTTACGAGTGTGCGGTCAGGAGGATCTTGCCGAACACGCTGCCCTCTTCGAGGATGCGATGGGCGTCGGCGGCCTCGGCGAGGGGGACCAACTGGCCGACGACGGGGTGCACGGAACCGTGGTCGACCAGGGGCCACAGATTCCGGCGCACGTCGGCGACGATGCGGCCCTTGTCCTCCACCGGCCTCGCCCGCAAGGTGGTCGCCATGATGCTCGCCCGCTTGCCGATCAGCTTGCCGATGTTCAGCTCGGCCTTGAGTCCGCCCTGCATCCCGATGATCGCCAGCCGTCCGCCGGTGGCCAGCGCGTCCAGGTTTCTGTCCAAATAGGACGCTCCCATGTTGTCCAGGATGACGTCCGCCCCACCGGTGGCTTCCTTGAGTTCGGCCACGAAGTCCTGCTCGCGATAGTTGATGGCGATGTCGGCGCCGAGCTGGCGGCACCGCTCCAGCCGTTCGTCCGAACCCGCGGTCACCGCGACCGTCGCGCCGAGTGCCTTGCCGACCTGGATGGCATGCGTGCCGATACCGCCCGCGCCGCCATGGATCAGCAGCACCTGGCCCTCGTGCAGGCCGGCGTCCAGGACGACGTTCGACCAGACAGTGCACGCCACCTCCGGCAGCCCGGCGGCCGCGACCAGATTCACCTCGGCGGGCACCGGGAGCAGTTGCACCGCGGGGACCGCGATCTTTTCCGCGTAACCCCCGCCCGCGAGCAGCGCGCAGACCTCGTCGCCGACCTGCCATCCTTCGACACCTTCGCCGAGTTCGACGATGGTGCCGGAGCATTCCAGGCCGAGGATGTCGGACGCGCCTGGCGGCGGCGGGTAGTACCCCTGACGCTGCAGCAGGTCCGCGCGGTTGACGGCAGTCGCGGTGGTTTCGACCAACACCTCGCCGGGAGCCGGCTGCGGGTCGGGCACTTCGCTCCATACCAGCACTTCGGGTCCGCCGGGTTCCCGAATGGTGATCGCTCGCATGGGGGCGACTGTACGCGACCCTACTAACGGCCCTTGTCCGTGTTCGTGGAGGACGCGAATTATTACCACTCATGTCGTCATGGGGTAGAAGATCCTGTTTGGCTCTTTCGCTGACCACGCTTCTCGCCGCGACCGCGATTCCCGCCGTCGCCGCCGAATCGCTGCCGGACCAGCTCGTGAAGCAGGTCGGCTCGGCCGGTATCAACCGGCATCTGATCGCGCTTCAGCGGATCGCCGACACCAACGGACACACGCGCGCCGCGTCCACCCCCGGGCACGCCGCCTCGGCGGAGTACATCGCCGGGAAGCTGGAGGCCGCCGGTTACGACGTGACCAGGCAGGAATTCCCGTTCGTCTACACACAGACCCTGGCGCAGAAGCTCACGGTCAACGGCACCGATGTGCCGATCATCGTGATGACCTACAGCCCCTCCACACCCGAGGGCGGGATCACCGCGCCGCTGGCCGTGATTCCGGTGGACGACACCCCGGGATGCGAGAAATCCGACTTCGGTGACGTCACCGGAAAGATCGTGCTCGTTCGGCGCGGCGGGTGCACGTTCGCGCAGAAACAGCAGTCGGCGGCCGACGCGGGAGCGGTCGGGGCGGTGATCTACAACAACGCCGACGGCGATTTGAACGGCACCCTCGGTGACCCCTCGGCAGCACGGATTCCGACCGGTGGCATCACCAAGGCGGCCGGTGCCGATCTCGCCACCCGCGCGGGTGCCCAGGTCACGCTCGAGCTGAGGCAGCTGCGGGAGTCCAGGACCTCCTACAACGTCGTCGCCGAAACCAAGACCGGCCGCAAGGACAACGTGGTCATGGCGGGCGCGCACGTGGACAGCGTGCCGGCGGGCCCGGGGATCAACGACGACGGAAGCGGCTCGGCGACCCTGCTGGAGATCGCGCTGCGGCTCGGCGGCAGCCCGAAGGTGGCCAACGCGGTGCGCTTCGGGTTCTGGAGCGCCGAGGAGCTCGGGTTGATCGGGTCGACCTACTACGTAGATTCGCTGAGCTTCGACCAGCAGCTCGATATCGCGCTGTATCTGAACTTCGACATGATCGCTTCGCCGAACGCGGGCTACTTCGTCTATGACGGCGACGACTCCGACCACACCGGCGCGGGCCCCGGCCCCTACGGTTCGACGCAGATCGAGCAAACCTTCACCGGCTATCTGAACGGCCACGGTGTCGCGACCGAAGGGACGGACTTCGACGGTCGTTCCGACTACGGCGAGTTCATCGCGGTCGGCATTCCTTCCGGCGGCCTGTTCACCGGCGCGGAGGGGATCAAGACGGCCGATCAGGCCACGAAGTGGGGAGGCAAGGCGGGAACCGCCTACGACCCCTGTTACCACCAGCTCTGCGACAACCTGGGCAACCTGGACTACGTCGCCCTGGACCGCAACGCCGACGCCGCGGCGTACGCGATCGGCACTTATGCCCTCAGCACCCAGTCGATCAACGGTGTCACCAGCACCGGTCCGGCGAAGAAGCCCGCACGCCTGCACACGCAGGCGGTGAAAGCGGGCTAACCGGCTCAGCCGAGGTCGCGGGCACCGAACGTGTCGCACCGCGCCGGATCACCGGTCGTGTACCCGGTGTTGTACCACTTCTGGCGCTGGGCCGAGGTGCCGTGCGTGAAGGTGGAGGTGTCCACGCGGCCGTTGCCGAGGTTGCGCTGGATGTAGTCGTCGCCGATGCGGGAGGCGGTGTCCAGCGCACGGTTGATGTCGTCCTGGGTGACGTCGGTGATCAGCGGCTTGCCGCTGGCGGAGGGCGTGGTCGTGGCGTGCTTGCCCCACACGCCGGCATAGCAGTCGGCTTGCAGTTCGAGCCGGACGGAGCCGGATGTGGGGCCGGTACCGCTGCCGACGCGCGAGGACGTACCCAGCAGGTTCTGCACATGGTGGCCGTACTCGTGGGCCAGGACGTAGGCCTCGGAGAACGTGCCGCCCTGGGCGCCGAAGCGCGTCCGCAGCTCCGAGAAGAAGGAGAGGTCGATGTAGACCTGTGAATCGGCGGGGCAGTAGAAGGGCCCGGTGTCGGAGGTGGCGTTCCCGCAGCCGGTGCGGACGCCGCCGTTGAAGAAGTCGGTGGTCACCTTGCGGTAGGTCTTGCCGGAGCGGGCGAACTGATCGGTCCAGTAGTCCTGGATCGAGTTGATCATCGCCACCACGGCGCAGTCATGGTTGCGGTTGGCGTCCGCTCCGGTGTGGCACTGCTGGGACAGCGCGGTGTTGTTGACCTGGCGCCCCGAGCCGAGCCCGCTGAGGCCGCTCACCCCGCTGGTGCTGGGGTGTATCCCGCCGAGGTGGGAGAGCACCAGGTAGATGACGACACCGATCACCCCGAGCCCACCGCCGCCGAGCGCCACTCGCCCGCCGATACCACCACCGCCGCCGCCGTCACCGCCCCGCAGATCGGACACCTCGGAGGTGTCGAGCCCGGCGTCATCGTCGAACCTCATGACCGTCCCCGTCCTGTGCCGCGCCGTGGTGCCGGCCCGCGGGCCCTGCCCGGGCTCACATTCCGCATGCCGGAAGACTCCCTCACACATGCCTGGGTGCGGCGTCCGCGGACGCCGCACCCAGGTTACCGAGGTTGTCATTGTAGTGGCGGTTGGCTGCCGCGGGGGCCGGCGAGTCACGCGCCGACGCGCGCACGAACCTGCCGGTGCCGGCCGTCTGACTCCCCTTGCCACCCAGAACGGATGTCGAGCGCATGAGTACTGACATCCTGGTGCTGCTCACAGTCGCAGCCGGGTCGCGCCTCTCGCATCCCGGCCGTGGGTACACAGCCGGCAGTCAACCGCGAGGTAACATCGCCATCGAACCACCTACCCTTTCCCGGCGGGGTGCCGGACCGGACTTCCCGCCGTGCGAACAGGATGCGCCTTTCCCGCGGCAGTCTCAACCAATTCGTTATCCCTCTTCTGGGGATATTTCTCCTGCCTGGATAGGGTGCCGTCATGGCTGAACCGCGCTGGTTGACCGATGCGGAGATGAGCGCCTGGCGCTCTTACGTCGTCGCCACGTTGCGCCTCCGGCAACGGCTCCACCGTGAGCTGACCGAGGCCCACGACGTCTCCCTCGCCGACTACGAGGTCCTCGTGCTGCTGGACGCCCAGCCCGACCGGCGGATGCGGATGTCCGAACTCGCGAGCCTGCTCGGCTCCGCCAAGAGCCGCCTCTCCCACCAGGCTGCCCGGATGGAGGCGGAGGGCTACGTACGGCGGGTCTCGGACCCCGACGACAAGCGCGGCGTGATCGCCGAGCTGACCCGGGCCGGCAAGCGCGTGCTCAAGGCCGCCGCGCCCACCCACGTCGACGGGGTGCGAACCCATCTGATCGACCAGCTCTCGCCCGACGAGCAGGCCGTGCTCGCGTCCGCTTTCTCCCGGGTCCTCGTCCATCTCGACGAGCTGGACGAGTAACCTGGCCTCCACGGGAAGCGTGGCAGAGCGGCCGAATGCACTCGCCTTGAAAGCGAGCGTTGGGAAACCAACCGGGGGTTCAAATCCCTCCGCTTCCGCAGCGTTGACCAGGGCGGATGTCTCTCGCGCATCGTCCGGTGCCGTGTCCGGCATCTGCCCTGGTCTCAACTGCCGTCGGGCAGCACTGCCCTCGTTGGTCACTGGCACCCCGTGTGGTGCCACGGGCAGTGCTGGGGGTTGTAGTCCATGGCCAGGTACGTGCGTATGAATTTTGTGTTTTCGCCGTAACTTTCCTTGAAGTATCGAGCCAAGGCCATAATCGATGCTTTCGAAGCTCCGGCAAGACATACCGTCTCAGGGCGGCGGACTGCGCGTGTCGTCCACTTGTCCACGTATCGTCGATCACGAGGACGTGTGAACCAGGAGTCAGCTGAAAGTTCGCGCGGAAGTGGTCACGGCGAAACGCTCGCGGGTCGGAGATTTCGGGGCTGCCGTAAGGGGAACCTCGGGTATGTTCGCCATGATGGGAGCGAGTATCTGATGAAGTGGGTGTTCGCCTGACTTGGCGGGCAACGATGGCACCGATGTCCAGTGCGTCACCGGGAAACCCGCTACTCTGCGCAGGCAATCCAGGTGAAGGTAGAGTCCAGCGAACGCGAGTAAAGTGACGGACCGTCGTCGTGCAGACGGAACATGTCCTGCCCGGAATTTTGATGGTATTACGAAGGTAGCCACCGCCACTAACGACCAGTTCGGACAGAAAATGCTGAGCCGGCTCCCCCCACGGGACTGCTCACACCGCGGGTAGCAGCTTCTCTAGCGACCCCGCAGACGAGGGGCGCTCGGCCGTCACGCTGCGGACGATGTCAACTATGTCTTTCAGGCTGCATGCACAGTAGACGCCAGGTCGGGGCAGCATAGCCTTGGCCCAACTGTTCTGCTCTACGACGGATTCGGTCAAGATCACGGCGCGTCCGTGCTCCACGGCCAGACGTGCCTGAGCCCGTGTGCCGCTGATTTCACCTGCTTCAACGACCACGGTCGCCACTCCATAACCGGACATCGTGGCGTTCCGCATCAGAAAGTTGTGCCGCTATGGCGGTGCATCCGGCCAGAACTGCGACATGAGCAGGCCGCGATCCGCGATCTCGTCCCGAAGGCCGCGATTTGCCGCTGGATAGTATTTGTTTGGTGGCGCCAGGGGCAACGGCACTACCACTCGTGATCACCTCGGCGGTTATTTCCGGCCAGCTCAGGTCGTTCGGCCTCTCCTGAAGCAGCGCTACAAGCGCGGCGTGCTCTGACTGCTCCATGCGACCCATCCTTTCACACTTTCTCCTCGGGTCAGGCCGGTAGCACGATGAGTACGGTCGCCGCTCATCATCGAACGTGCGTACGACATTATAGCTCAGTGGTGTCATTGACCTGGCCTTTTGTCCTCTGGAGTGGTTCGCGCGGACGAGTGGATCCCTCATCCCGGGTTAGTGGCAAGCGTCGGACTCAGCGGTTGCTGCCCGTGAAGAGTGCCCAAGATCAGACGCTGTACAAGGGAACCTGTGCGGCGCTCCCGTACCGTGCTGCCGTTGTGACGTGAGGCTTCCGATCCCGGTGGTGTGTCTGCTACGTGCGCACAGTCATTGCACGGGGGGTTGATGTCGAGAACCCGCGGGCCCGGCATTTGGCTGCCGGGCCCGCCCGGACACGCGGGGTCCGGCTCGGTCTCAGTCGTTGCTGGTCGACGTACCGTGCCGTTGCCCAGCCGAGTCGCGGTGCTCCCGTGCTGTCGTGATGCTGTGCAGGGTCGCGCCGTTGCCGGCCTGCTGGGCCCGCGTCTTCCGGTCGGCGATGAAGGTTCCCTTGGCCCGCAACGTGAAGACCAAGCCTCGCTTCCGCAGCGCCTCGGTGGCGCGCCGCGCGGTTCCGAGCGAGACGCCGTAGTCGTCGGCGAGGCGCCGTTCGGCGGGCAACCGCTCATTGGGCTGGAGCTCTCCGGATCGGATCCGGGCCGCGAGGTGGTCGGCCATCGTTTCATAGACGTAGGCCGGGGTGTCGCTTTGGATCTTGAAGGTCATGACCGATGTTCCACTCTTTCTCAATCAGGTTTTGTCGATATTTCCACGGTGATTCACCGCTGTTTTCGTGGTGCCAAATAGTTGTCCCGGCCGCGTGAAGCGGAGAACCGCCACGGTGGCGGACGGCCGGTAACCTCTTGTGCGTGGAGCTCCTCCCATTCGACGAGTACGTACGGTCGCTCGACCGTAAACGCATGTCCGCCGGCGTCCTTTTCCGAGACGCGGTAGACCGCGTACTACTTGTCGAGCCGTCCTACAAACCTCGGTGGGAGATTCCGGGCGGGGCGGTCGACGCCGGAGAACCACCGTGGACCACGGCGGTCCGGGAGGTCCGGGAAGAGCTCGGTCTCGAACGGCCCGTGGGACGGCCGCTGGTGATCGACTACCAGCCCGGAGACGATCGCCTTCCCGAAGGCATCGCGTTCGTGTTCGACGGTGGCCTGATCACCCAGGAAGAGGTTGCCGCGCTCGTGCTCACCGACCCCGAAATCGTGGCTGCTCGTCTGACCGATCTTGAGGAACTCCCCGAGAAGCTGAACGCGTCCCTCGCGCGCAGGGTCGCCGTCGCGTTCGATGTCGTGCGAACGGGCGAACTCGCCTTGTGTGAGAACGGCCATCGCATCGGCCGATAGTCGTTGAGGCTGGGTGGTCAGGACCACCGGGTCGACGACACCGCGGAGCAGCGTCCGGCAGGGCAAGGCGTCTTGAGCTCGACTTGATGTCCACATAGGACTTTCCGGGCGCTGGGGCGGCGCATCGCGAGGGCCTTGTCCCCCTGAAGAGCTACACGGTTTTGTCCGCTCCAAGGTGACGTGCGAGGCCTGCCGTTCTCGATAACTTCATCGCCGTCGAACGCGCCAGGCCAAACCGGCGGCCGCGCGGAGAATCGGAGGACGAAGCGATGAGCAAGACACGCGGTTCCGGGGGACCCGGCCGTTTCGGGGGGCGCCGCTTCGGTGCGGCCTTGGTGGCCTCGACCTTGGCCGTCGTCGGTGTGGCGGCCTGTGACTCGGATGACGACAGCCACCCCGCTGCCGCGGGGCCGGCTCCGGCGGCCATCCAGTGGGGAGCATGCCCGGCGCCGGGCCAGGGGGAGACCAGAGACCCACGCCTGACCTGCGCGACGGTGAAGGTGCCTCTGGACTACGGCCACGCGGACGGGAAGATGATCGACGTGGCGGTGTCCCGGCTGGCCGCCGCGGATCCGCAGAAGCGGCACGGCGTTCTGCTGCTGAACCCGGGTGGTCCGGCCTTGCCGGGGCTGGACATGCCCAGCACGATGGCACCGACGCTGCCGAAGCCCGTCCTGGACAGCTACGACCTCATCGGCTTCGACCCGCGCGGGGTCGAGCACAGCACACCGCAGAGCTGCGGCCTTCCGGCTTCCGGCGTGTCCGACCTCTTCCCCTATCCCGCCGCGGACGGCTCGAACGCCGCGAACATCGAGGCCGCGCGTGCCGAAGCTCAGCAGTGCCAGACCAAGGCCGGAAACGACCTGCGGTACTACACCACCGCCAATACCGCCCGTGACCTGGACCGCATCCGCGAAGCGCTCGGCGAGCCGAAGATCTCCTACTGGGGCCAGTCCTACGGCACCTACCTCGGTACCGTGTACGCCTCTCTGTTCCCGGACAAGACCGACCGCATGATCCTCGAAGGCAACGTGGACGCCACCAAGGTCTGGTCCGGCGTGGTGAACGGCTGGGGCAAGGGCATGTCCGAACGGTTCCCCGACGCGGCCGCGGTCGCCGCGGCGCAGAACGACACCCTGGGGTTCGGTCGTACCGTTCCCGAGGTCACCGCGAAGTATCTCGCGCTCGCGGACCGGCTTGATCGCCAGCCGGCGCAGGTTCCGGGCATGTCGCTGTCGGTGAACGGGGCACTGCTGCGCAACGCCACCTACGGTCTGCTGCTGCACAACAACACGCTGCCGGTGCTCGTCCAGCTCTGGAAGGCTCTCGAGGACCTTGCCGACGGGCACTTCAACCAGGCCGACGGTGCGGTGCTCCAGCAGGTGTCCGCGGCCACGAACACCCCGCCCACCCCGGGCGTTCCCTCGGACAACCAGGCGACCATGGGCAGCGCGATCGTGTGCGGTGACGCCCAGTGGCCCCGCGACGTCGACAGCTACGCCGCCCGCACCGCTGCCGACCGCAAGGCTTGGCCGCTCACCGCGGGTATGCCGGCCAACATCTGGGCTTGCGCGTTCTGGCAGCCCCCGATCGAAAACCCGGTCACCGTGACCGACCAGGGGGTGCGGAACATCCTGCTCCTGCAGAACCGCCGGGACAACGCCACGCCGTGGGACTCCGGGGTCGGGCTTCGCCAGGCCCTCGGCAACCGCGCCGCCTTCGTCGGCGTCGACAACGGCGGTCACTACGTCTACAACGAGGGATCGGCCTGCGCCGACCGGGCGACCGTCGACTTCCTCACCAGCGGTCACCTGCCGGACAAGGACGTCTTCTGCACCGACGTCACACAGCACTGACGCAGCACTGACCAAACCGGCGCGGGCGGCCTTCCTCAACGGGAGGGCCGCCCGCGCTCCGTTGTCCGTGGATCAGTCGAGGACCGCGGTGGCCTCGATCTCGACGAGCATGTCCGGCTCGGCCAGCGCGGCGACTCCGATCCCGGTGAGCGGTGGCAGTACGGCCGGTTCGACGCCCAGTTGTTCCGCGGCCCGCGCGACCCCGGCCACGAAGAGCGGCATTTTCTCGGGAGTCCAGTCGACCAGGTAGACGGTCAGTCTGGCGACGTGCTCGAAGGACGCGCCGGCCGCCGCCAGCGCGGTCGCGACGTTGAGGTAGCACTGCTCCACCTGGGCTGTGAAGTCGCCCTCGCCCACCTTGGCGCCGTCGGCGGTGCGAGCCACCTGGCCGGCGATGAAGATCAGCTTCGACCCGGTCGCCACCGCCACCTGCCGGTAGATGTCCACCTTCGGCAGTCCTTCGGGGTTCGCCAGGGTGATGGCCATGCTGTGTCTCCTCGCTCGGGACGGTATTTCGAACTATAACATTGCAATGCTATGTATCCTGGCTTCATGGCCAGGACGAAGGATCCCGAGGTCCGGAACCTCCTCCTCGAACGGGCCGCGCAGATGCTCCGCACGCGCGAGCCCGTCACCCTGCGTTCGCTGGTCGCCGGGACCGGAGTGTCGACCATGGCCGTCTACACCCACTTCGGCAGCATGGACGGCATGTGGCAGGCCCTGCGTCAGGAGGGGTTCACCCGCCTGGCCGTCCGGTTCGCCGGGGTGGCCACCACGCGCGATCCGGTCCGCGACCTGACCACGCTGGTCGCCGCCTACCTCGGCCACGCGCTCGACCATCCCGACCTGTACCGGGTCATGTTCGACGCCGACTTCGCCCTCGAAGACCTCAAGGCCGCCGACGCCACGCTCGAATACCTCGTCCAGGCCGCCCGGCGAGCCCGCGACGACGGCCGGTTCCGTGCCGAACTGGAACCGCTCGACCTGGCGATCCAGAGTTGGGCCATCGGTCACGGCCTGGTCTCCCTGGTGGCCAACGGCCCGCTTCCCCACGAGACCCTCGATCACACGGTTTCCCTGTTGACCGCGCTGTTCGTCAGTGCGGGCGACGCTCCGGAGAAATGCCGCGCCTCGGTCGCGAAGGGATGGGAGCACCCGCGCCGGTGACCGTTACTCCGTCGTCATACCCGAAGTGGGGAATTCTGGCGCTCCAACGGGTTACGGGTACTGCTTATCCAGTGTGGACTGCGCTTTTCTGGGCCGGGAGGTAATCCTCTTCCGGGACATCGGGTCATCGGCGACCACGTTTCCCGGCGACGGAAAGGAAATCTGGTGGGAAGATCGAGAATCCCTGGATTCGCGCTGTTGGCAGGCTTGTTCTCGTCGCTGCTGGCGCTCGGGGTGCTCCCCGCGTCGGCCGATCCCGTTTTCTTGTTCAGCAGTTGTCAGGACGCCCGTAACCACCTCGTGCAGGCGCCGGACGGACAGTACATTCTGTTGAACAACGGCCGGGAGTTCACCGTTTACTGCTACGACATGGCCGGCACTCCGCGGGAATACATCAGCCTCGCCGACACCGGGGCGAACGTGAATTTCTCGCAGTACACCGCGGGCGGGGCCTCCCCGGGGACCAACGTCCGGACGACGTTCACCAAGGTGCGCGTCGATCCTTCGACACTGACGGTCGACCTCGGCGACCTCACCTTCTCCTCGTCGACCGGCTCCCTGCGCCATGGTGGTGCGACGGTGACTTCGATGGCATACTCCGCGGCGATGTCCTGCGTGGCTCCCCAGAACGCGGCAGGCGTCGGAAACATCGACCTGCAGAACACGCCGTTCCAGGTCAACGACTCGTTCCCGTTGGGGGGATACCTGCCCGCCGGAGGGGCGAAGGTCAGCCAGAACAACCAACTCGTCGACCTGTCGGGTGGCGGGTACTGCGGCTGGATCACCCCGGCACCGGGCGCGTACAACCCGTTCAACCCCGGCCCGGGCCTGTACCTGCTGAACCTGGCCTGTGCCCAGAACGCGAACGTCCCGGGCAGCAACCAGTTCTGCGTCAAGGTCGCCTGATCCTGGTTCACCGACGGTGAAAGTGGCCGTCGTCCGGGTGGACGGCGGCCACGCCTGGGTGAGGTTCGGACGATATACCGACGAGTGGGCGTTCCGAGGTCGACGGGGGTGGCGCGGTGACGGCAGACTCGGGTCATGGTAGTCCGGGTGTCCGTTCGAGTCGGCGGCGTGGTGCAGGGGGTCGGGTTCCGGCCGTTCGTGTACGCACTCGCGGTGCGCCTCGGGCTGAACGGGCACGTCGGCAACGACGTCGCAGGGGTGTTCGCCGAGGTCGAAGGGCAGCCGAGCGCGGTCGAGGAGTTCTTGATCGCGTTGCACGAGGAGGCGCCGCCGCTGGCCGTGGTGGACGAGGTGAGCGTCCGCGAGATCGCGTCCTTGGGGGAGACCGGGTTCCGGATCGTGCCCAGTCCCGACGGAGGCCACGCGGCCACGCTCGTCTCGGCGGACAGCGCGACCTGCGAAGACTGCCTCCGCGACCTGCACGACCCCGGCGATCGACGGTACCGCTATCCGTTCATCAACTGCACGAACTGCGGGCCGCGGTTCACCATCGTCCGATCCGTGCCCTACGACCGGCCGTCGACCACCATGGCGTCGTTTCCCCTGTGCCCGGACTGCGAGCGCGAATACCACGATCCCGCCGATCGCCGCTTCCACGCCCAGCCGGTGTGTTGCCCGGCGTGCGGTCCCCGGCTCGAACTGACCGATGTTCCCGGTGATCCGGTCGAGTCCACTGTGGAATTGTTGCACGGGGGTGCGGTCGTGGCGATCAAGGGGCTCGGCGGCTATCACCTGGCCGTTGACGCCGGGCAGGAAGCCGCCGCGAGCAGGCTCAGGGGACGAAAACACCGCGAAGACAAACCGTTCGCGGTGATGGTGCCCGATCTCGCGGCGGCTCGCGAGTTGTGCGAAGTGGACGAAGTCGCCGAGCGGATGCTCGGCGGGCGCAGGCGGCCCATCGTGTTGCTGCCCCGCCTCGACGGTGGCGCGATCGCTCCGTCAGTGGCGCCGGGCAACCGGCGGCTCGGGGTGATGGTGCCCTACACCCCACTGCATCACCTGCTGATGGAGGCTTTCGGCGGTCCGATAGTGCTGACCAGCGGCAACGTTTCCGACGAGCCGATCGTCTACCGCGACGAAGAAGTGCGCGCGCGGCTGGCCGGCATAGCGGACGCCTTCCTCACCCACGACAGGGAAATCCACATCCGCACCGACGATTCCATCGTCCGCCCGTTTCGCGGGCGCGCACAGGTGCAGCGCAGATCCCGTGGCTACGTGCCGGAACCGGTCACGGTGCATCGCGAGTTCTCTCGCCAGGTGCTCGCCTGCGGCGCGGAACTCAAGAACACGTTCTGCCTGGCCAAGGACAAGCACGCCTTTCTTTCCCATCACATCGGCGACCTGGAGAACTTCGAGACGCTGGAGTCGTTCACGTCGGGCATCGAGCATTTCGCCGGGCTCTTCGACATCAAGCCGGAAGTCGTCGCGCACGACCTCCACCCGGAATACCTGTCCACCAAGTACGCGAAGGAACTCACCGGCGTGGAACTGGTCGGCGTGCAGCACCACCACGCTCACATCGCCTCGTGCCTCGCGGACAACGGCAGGGACGGACCGGTGCTCGGCGTCGCGTTCGACGGAACCGGCTACGGCACCGACGGCACGATCTGGGGTGGCGAATTCCTGCTCGCAAACCTCTCCGGGTTCGATCGGGTCGCGCATTTCGCCCCGGTGCCGATGCCGGGAGGAACCGCGGCGATCAAGCAACCGTGGCGGATGGCGTTGTCCTATCTGGGAACGGACGATCCAGTGGCGCTGGATGTCTTCCGGCGCAACGAAGGCGCGTGGGAAACGGTCGCGTCGTTGGCGCGCAAGGGCCTGAACTCGCCGATGACCTCGAGCGCGGGGCGGTTGTTCGACGCGGTGGCGGCGCTGCTCGGTGTCCGCGACGCGGTCAACTACGAGGGACAGGCGGCGATCGAACTGGAACAAATCGCGGATCCCGGGGAAGAGGGTGGGTACCGCGCGGAGATCACGGGCGGCGAGCGCTTGGTCGTTCATGGCCGTGATCTGGTCCTGGCCGCCGCGGGTGATTTGCGTGCGGGCGTGGCTGTTCCGGCCATCGCGGCCCGCTTCCACAACGGTGTGGCGGACGTCGTCACCCGCACCTGCCGCAGGCTGCGGGAAGCGACGCAGGTGACGACGGTGGCCCTGTCCGGCGGGGTCTTCCAGAACCTCCTGCTTCTGGAGCGGACCGTGGATGCCTTGACGGACAACGGTTTCGAGGTTCTCACCCACTCGCGGGTCCCGGCCAACGACGGTGGGATCAGCCTCGGCCAAGCGGTCATCGCCGGTCGCGCGTGAACTTCCGGGTCAGAGCGCGCCGGTGGCGAGCGCTTCGCAGGTGCGTACCACGACGGCGGCCGCCTGCCGTTCCGCGGAAGCCAGTCCGGGGTCCCCGGCGCGGGCGCGCCACCGCCGGCTCGCGGCGGGCAGATCGATCTCGGCGAGCCGGTCGCCCGGGGTGTTCCCGTCCCCACCGACCAGGCGGACGGCCTCGTCGCGGAGTCCCTCCGGCAACACGACGCATCCGGTGCGGATCGCGGCCAGCAGCCGCAGTTCCCGGAAGTCGTGTGCGCTCGCCACCACCTGCTCCAGGTCCTTGGCGAGCGCCGCCGCGGCGGGGCGGGGCTCCATGCGCAGCACGACTTCCAGGCCGAGCAGCGCCGAGCGCGCCTTGAGCACTTCGCGCCGGCCCAGGAAATTCCCGTCGATCGATTCCCACAGTTCGCTCAGCCCGCTGCGGCGCAGGAGCTCGTCCGAAAGTTCCCGCAGCGTCCTGGCCTCGCCCCGGAGAAGCGGGATCGCCACCCGGACGCCGAACAGCCCCAACCACTCCAGCAACGTGGCGTGCCCCTGCGAGATCGAGGCGAAGCGGTCCGCGGACAGCAGGTAGGGCTCCAGCTCCGTCCGGTCGAG
Organism: Amycolatopsis pigmentata; assembly: GCF_042684065.1. Taxonomy (NCBI): domain Bacteria; kingdom Bacillati; phylum Actinomycetota; class Actinomycetes; order Pseudonocardiales; family Pseudonocardiaceae; genus Amycolatopsis; species Amycolatopsis pigmentata. Next base: position 1,042,897 of record NZ_JBHUKR010000007.1, read on the forward strand.
CGCGGCCAGTTCGGCGAGCGCGTCGAACTCGGGCCGGCCCAGATTGCGGGCCGCGCGCGCGAGCAGGCCGGCCACCGGCACCACGTCCTGACACAGGCCGCGCACCTCGGGCTCGCGCCGGTGGTGCCGTGCCACCCTGCGGGCCGAGACCAGCGCGTCGACCCGGCCTCCGCAGAGTTCGTCGGCGCGCGAGAGCACCATGATCGCGTTGACCGCCGCAGTCCTGGCGATGGGATGATCCTGGACCGTGTAAAGGAAATCGAGGTCCGCGTTGTGCGGATGCCGCGTCAGGTAGAGCACCGCGTCGGCTTCGAGACAGATGTTCTCGATGGTCTCCGGGCTCGGTGGCGGGGCGTCGATCAGGGTGAACTCGCCGGGCAGATCGCCGATCGCTTCGACCAGGGTCGACTTGCCGGATCGGGGAGGCCCCACCACGGCGAGCCGCAGCGGTTCGTCGAAGCGCTCGAGGTGCCGGCCCAGCCAGCCGGTCGCTCGCGGGCTGTCCTGATAGACCGAGAGTGCCTGCGCGAGCATGGTCCGGGTACGCGAGGCCAGGTTCACGCGATGAGCCCCCGGGGACGCATTGTCACGAGGGCCTGAGCGTGCTGCCTCAGCCGGAGCAGTTCCTCCATCCGGGACCGGATTTCGTGTGCCCGGGTCGTCCGCCGGCTCATGTCGTCGTCGATGAACTGCTTCACAGCTTTCGCCGTTTCGGTGATCTCGGCGCGCAGCTCGTCGGTGACCGCGGACAACCGGTCGCGCAGCGCGCGGTGGATCTGGCGGGCGGTGTCCTTGCTGTGTTTGCCGTAGGTGATGAAGAAATCGTCGACATACCGGTGCGCGGCGTTCTTCGCCGCGGCCTGCCGTCGCTTGAGCCGGTTTCCCCGTTCTTCCAGCACGCTTTTCGCGCCGAACGCGGCGCCGGCCCCGATCGAAATGGGGTTGATCAGCGGTAGGCCGGCGATCGTGGTGGCCAGCCCGAACATGAGCAGCCCACTGTAGGAACCCCGCATGCCGATGAAGAGTTTCTGGCCCACACCGAAATTTTCCACGCGCGGCATCCGCATTTCGCCGACCGGGTCGGCGGGCACCTCGCGGGGCAGCGAATCGGGCAGGGCGTCGGTGCGGTGCGGTGCGACATACCGCCCGATCTTGCGGGCGATCCACTCGAAACGATCGAGCAGCCATTCGGAGTTCGTCTCGGCGACCGTGGTGAGGTTTTCCCGCAGCCATTCCTCGAATTCCGGCCAGGTGCGGGCCGGGTCCGCGGTTTCGAAGTACTCGTCGGCTTCGACGAGGATGCGGCGGGTCCGGTCACGCAGATCGAATTCGATATCCGAGAGCAGGTCGGAGACCTCGTCGGACAACATCGTCTGCCAGCGGGTGGCGTCCCGCTGAAGCTTCTCGGCCCGTCGCCCTTCGGCCTGCCAGCGTGCCATCGCCGGGCCGCTGGCGGACTGCTGAGCCTCCACCAGCTCCTCCTGCAACGGGGTGAGCAGCGTGTCGACCGTCGCCACGGTCAAGGTGGCGACCGTGCGCCTCGCCAGCAGGTCCGTCTGGTTGAGCATGTCCGTGTGCAGGCACTGGATCAGCGCGCCGAATCCGGATTCTTCGTTGAGTGCCTTGTCTCCAGCACGGGCGGCGGCGAGGCGCAGCGTCGCCGAAACCGGGATGACGCTCGCGCCGAAACCGCCCCCTTCGAGCTGGGCCCGGTTGCGCTCGGCCACGGAACGCCATCCTGGTACCAGGTCGATCTTGGTCAGCACCTGCACGATCGTCGGGCAGCGGGGCACGACCTGTTCCAGCAGGCGCAGTTCTTCCAGCGACAACTCGCTCGTGGCGTCGCTCGCCAGCAGGACGGCGTCCGCGGAGTCGACCATGTCGACCGACCTCGGCGGCGAGTCGACCAGCGCCAGCCCGTCGGCGAGCAGGGCACGGGGCAGGCCTATTTCGGCACGCACCGCGTTCGGCTCACGATTGGCCTGCGCGGTTACCGCCTCGACGGCCAATGGTCTGTTCGATGGCCCTTCGATGGCACGAGGGCCTTCCGTGATCATCGTGGCGGTCGGGGTCTCGGCATGTTCGATGACGGCAGGCACGGCCGTGGTGTGATCGTCTCCCACCGCGCAGACCGGCGCGTTCAGCAGGGCGTTGATCAGTTGACTCTTGCCCTGGCCGGTCTCACCGATGACCACCACTCGGAGTTTCGGGTCCGTCAACCGGGATCTGCGCTCGCGCAAGCGTCCGACCAGGTCGCCGCGCTGGTGGGCGGCGCAGGCCTGGGTGGTGGAGTCCAGTACCTCGAGCCAGGACGGTGCCATCACAGCGAGAGTGTCCCACAACGGCAAACAGCCGGCTTCCCGCCGCTGTTGGACAAGCGACAAGAAGCCGGCCGTTCACCCGTTGTCAGTGACCGAGGGGGAGGTCTCCATGCAGGTCACCGATTTCCGGCAGCGCGGCAACGTGGTCGAGGGCGCCGGTCACATTGCCCAGCGGGCTGTGCGAGACGGCGTCGGTCACCGGGGCGAGGTGCTGCTCGATCGCGGGCAGCGGGTTCGCCACCGGCAGGTGGTTGAGCGAGTCGAGGGTGGGCAGGTGCGGCAGCGAGTGCGGAACGTCCGCCTCGATGTGCACTGGCAGGTGGCCGGGCAGCTGCGAGGCCAGGTCGGCCGGGTTCGGCAGCGAGGGCAGCGCGGGCAACGCCGGAGCGGCCAGCGTCGGGTGCGCGGCGGCGTCCGAGATCGCGTCGGTACCGGTGGCCACGTGCTGTCCGAGCTCCTCGCCACCCGCGGACACGGCGTGGCCCGCGGTGGCGCCACCGCTGGTCAGGTAGCCGCCCAGGGTGTTGGCACCGGAAGCGACGTGGTCGGCGAGGACCTGGCCGCCATCGGAGACGAAGCTGGCCACGGTGCCGCCGGCCGCCGCCCCGCCCTTGCCCATGAGGTCGGAGTCCAGGGTGTTGGCCAGGTCGGAAACGGGGTTGTCCACGTTGTCCATGCTCACGGCGTAGTGGCCGAGCGGGCTGTCGGTCCCGATGCCACCACCGATGCCGTGGGTGGTCAACGAGGCGCCGCCGGTGAGCGACGAACCCTCGGTCGCGCCGGCCGCGGCGAACTTGACACCCTCGGTGCCGACGCTGCCGCTCGCGGCACCCACGGCCTCGTCGCCGGTGTAGGTCAGGGCACCGGTGACGCCATCGGCGGTGCCGAGGGTCGAGGTCTCGATCGTGCCCACGCCGGGCGCGGAGATCGGCAGGTGGCCGAGGTCAGGCGCGTTGAGCGGGAGCTCGCCAAGGTTCGACAGGGGCAGGGAGCCCAGGTCGGGCGCGGAAATGGGCAGCGCGCTCAGGTCGGGCGCGGAGATCGGCAGGGAACCGAGGTCCGGGGTGGAGATGGGGAGGGAACCCAGGTCCGGGGTGGAGATCGGCAGGGAACCCAGGTCGGGCGTGGAGATCGGCAGGGCGCCGAGGTCCGGGGTCGAGAGGGGCAGGGCGCCCAGGTCCGGGGTGGAGATCGGCAGCGCGCTCAGGTCGGGCGCCGAAACCGGCAGCGAGCCCAGGTCCGGGGCGTACTCGGCGACCAGCGGGGCCACTTCCTGGATGTCCTGCGGAGTCACGTCGCTCAAGCCGGCGTCCGCCAGCGCGGCGGTCGGGTCGGCGAGGAAGGCGCTCCGGGCGGCTTCGTCGGTCAGCAGGTTCAGCACGAACCCGTGCAGATTCTCGGCAGGGAGGGACAACGAATGCTCCGCAATGTCAGGTGAACAGGTCGCGGCACAACCTATTGACACCGACGAAGGACGGACATCGGGGATCCGCCCGGGTTGGTGATCACCAAACGGTCAGCGGATCGTTAGGGGATTAGGGGATGTAGCCCCATTGGGTGACACTGGTACGAATGGGTGCCTATGCGCTACGTGGTGGGAATCGACATCGGGAGCACCCGTGTCTCGGCGGCGATCTGCCGCCGTGCCGGGGCTTCCTGGGCCGAGCCCCAGGTGGTCTGTCTGGCCGACTCCGTCCTGCATGTGGCGGCGGACACCACAGTTCACATCGGTCTGGACAGCGCGGGCGTTACAGCCGAACCGCATCGGGTGGCGCACGGGTTCCTGCGCCGGGTGGGAGATGACGTTCCGCTCCTGCTGGGTGACGAACTGTATGCACCCGAGGCGCTCGCGGCCGCCGCGGCGGGCTGGGTGGTCGACCAGGTGGCGGAGATCGAGGGCGAGGAACCCGAGCGGATCGCCCTGACTCATCCGCCGGGCTGGGGCCCCTATCGACGTGGTCTGCTCCATGGCGCGCTGCACGACGCCGGCATGCCCGGGGTGCTGCTTCTGCCCAGCCCGGTGGCCGCCGGCGAGAGTCATCTGGTCCGTGAGCGTGTCGAGACGGGAACGATCATGGCTGTCTGCCGGCTGGGTGGCGAGCACGTGGACACCGCGGTGCTGCGGCGTGGACCGGCGGCGTTCGAGATGGTCGCGTTCGGCGAACCGGCCGAGCCGTTCGCGGGAGCCGCGATCGACGATGTTCTCGCCGACCATGTCGGTGCGGGGGTCGATCGTGCTGTTTGCGTCCGGGCGAAGGAGATGCTCTCCACCGCGCCCGAGGTCACCATTCCGATGGGCAAAGAGCTGAAGCGGGTCACCAGAGCGGAGTTCGAACGCCTGATCCGGCCGTTGCTGGCGGCGTCGCTGGCTCAGTTGCGCCGCTACGACCCGGTTCCCACCGTGCTGCTGGCGGGCGGCACGGCCCGTATTCCGCTGGCCGCCGAACTCGCCACCGAGGCACAGGATTGCCGTGTCGTGGTCGATCCCGATCCGGAGACCGCCGTGTGCCGTGGCGCGGCGCTGGCCGCCCGGCCGCCCGCGCCGGCACCGCCGGAGTCCACCGCGCTGGTGCCGCGCGTGCAGGCTCTTCCGGAACTGGACGTCGATGAGGTATACGATGCCGAGCCGGCTCCGCCCCGCCCACCAGTCGTGCTGACGCCGCTGGAACCGCCCAAGCGCCGGTTCGTCAAGGGAGGCCGTCGGTGATCCTGTTGGACGAGCCCACGGAAAAACTGTGTGCGGCGATCCGGTCCGGCGAACTCTCGCCCGTCCGGCTCGCGATGGTCGCACCAGGTGGCTACGGCAAGACCGCCGTGCTCGATCACCTCGCCAGGGAAGGACTCCGGCTGGTCGACGACGCCCACCTCCTCCGGGAGGAGGAACTCGACGAGCTGCTGCGCTTTCTCGACGACGAAAGCGCCGACCTGGTGATCGCCGCGCGGCCGTATCCGCGCTCCGCCGGATTGAACCGGATTCTCGGGCGGCTGCGAGGCCAACTCGTGCTGCGTCCCTTCGACCGCGACAGGACGGCGGAGTTCCTGCGCCGGGTCGACGCCGCGCACTCGCCCGACTTCGTTCTGGCCCAGACCGGTGGCGTGCCGGGTTTCGTCCGGCGGCTGATCGAAGAACCCGATCTGTCCGGATTCCGGGGGGAACTGGACCTTCTCGGTGAAGACGTCGTCCGCTATCTCCTCGCGCTCGACACCGGCGCCGACTGCCCCGGCGATACCCGGGAAGCGGCCCGCGCGGCCGGTTTGCTCGCCGCCGACGGGACGGTCCTGCCGTTTGTCGCACGCGCCTTGCGGGAGCTGATGCCCGACCGGGCGGTCGGCGCACGCTGGGCGGAAGCCGCGGCGCAGGCCGGCGACTTCGACGACGCGCTGCGGCTGGCCGACCAGGTGATCGCCACCGAGCACGCGCCGGACCGCGCCGAAGGCGCCCGGGTCGCCGGGACGGCGCTCGCCCACCGCGGCCAGCTCGCGCGGAGCGCGGAACTGTTCCAGTGGTCGGACACCGGTGCCTCGAACTGCTTCGCCGCGATCGGGCTGGTCGGCACCGGGCGGCTCGCCGAAGCCGAGAAACTGCTCGAAGAGTCCAGCATGGACGGTCCGCCGACATTGTTGTCCGGCGCGGTGTCCTCGGCCGCCCGCGGAGTGGTGGAGTCGGTCGCCGGGCAGCCCGCCGTCGCACTGTCCACTTTGGTCCGATCGGCCGAGATGCTCCAGCCGGCTTCGGCACGCATGCTGCTTCCGGACACCCCCGCCGCGCTCGGCGCGTTGGTCGCGTTGAACTGCGGCGAGCTGTCGATCGCGGAACCGTTGCTGGGACGGGCGATCGAGTCCGGCTCGCTGGTCGCACGGCATACCTTGCTTCTGGCCTGGATAGCGATGGTGCGCGGGGAAGAGGAACTCGCGGCGACGCGGCTGCGCTCCGCCGGGGAGGAACTCGCGCCGAGGGACTGGCTGTTCGCGGTGGGGTTGCGGGTCGGGCTGGCACGCCGCGCGAGTGACGTGGCGGAGCTGCGTCAGATCTGGGGGCAGGCCCGGGAGGCGGTGATCCGTCAGCCGGTCGACCTGTTCACGTTCCTGCCGTTCGGCGAGTTCGAGGTGGCGGCCGCGCGACTGGGGGAGCGTGACCGGCTCGCGCCGCATCTCCGGCAGGCACGGGACCTCCTGGCAGCGCTCGGTGACCCCCCGCTGTGGGCGACCGCGTTGCATTGGAGCGGACTGCACGCCGCGATTCTCGCCGAGCAGTATGACGAGGCCGCCGAGCACGTCACGGCCTTGGCCGCCGGTGCCGGCGCGGGCCCTTATTTCGGCGTGATGGCCGACGCGGCCCAATGCTGGCTGAAGGTACTCGGCGGAGATGTCGACCCGACGGAGGTCGAGAAGGCGGCGAGGGGCCTGCACGACGCCGGCCTGCGCTGGGACGGAGCGCGCTTGGCCGGGCAGGCCGCCATCCGCACCACGGATCGCAAGGCGATGGTGAACCTGCTCGACTGCGCCCGCGTGCTTCAGGGTCGCGAACCCACGTCCGGGCCGGGACCCGCCCGGCTGAGCGACCGGGAACGCCAGGTCGCCGAACTCGTGATCGCCGGGCTGACCTACAAGCAGGTCGGCGACCGGCTGTTCATCTCGGCCAAGACCGTCGAACACCACATGGCGCGGATGCGTCAGCGGCTCGGCGCCTCCAGCCGGTCGGAACTGCTGAGCGAGTTACGCGCCGAACTTTCTTGACAGTCCTTAGTGGACTACCTGAACCGGATCGCCGACGTGCAGCACCGTGAAGAACTTCAGGGAGGCGGTGCTGGACAGGTGGATGCAGCCGTGCGACGGGGTGGAGAGGCTTCCGGTGTGGAACGCGTCGCCGGGATAGAAGAACACCGAGTTCGGCATCGGGGCGTTGTCGAACTCCGTGCTGTAGTGCATTTTCTCTTTGGACAGCACGTGGAACATGCCCACCGGCGTCGGATATCCACTCCGGCCCGAAGTGATCGGCACCGGCCCGTAGACGATCTGACCGCCCTCGAGCAGCCACGCCTTCTTGGCCGACAGGTCCACACAGGCACCGCTCGTGATCGCGCACGGCACCGCCGGGTTGCGCACCGGCGTCACGGACGGCTTCGGCTTCGGCGTCGTCGCCGGGGGCTTCGAGGAGGTCGCCGGAGGCTGGGACGACGTCTCCGGAGGCGGCGTGCTCGTCGTGGGCGGGGGTGTGCTGCTCGACTCGGTCGTGCTGGGAGGCACCGGAAGCGGAGCCGTCGCCGCGGTGTTCGTCGTGCCCGGGGAGCATGCGGCCACCAATGCCGTCACGGCCAGCCCGCCCAGCGACGCCAAGATCCTCTTCACGCGTTTCTCCCCAGAAATCCGATGTGGTCCTGCTACCACCGAGACGTGCAGGATATGCGCTCGGATCTCGCCCGGTGATCACGTTTTCGTTTCGTGCGGCTTCGAGTAAGGGAGCCGGTACGCGGTACTACCTGGTGCACGGCGCAACCCCGCGAGGCAGGATGGGCGCCATGCGATACGTCATCATCGGCGCTGGGGCGGTGGGTTCGACCGTGGCGGCGCAACTGCACCTGGCGGGGATTTCCGTGGTGCTGATAGCGCGCGGCGAGCACGGGAAAGCCATCCGCGAAGACGGCCTGCGTTACCTCCGGCCGGAAAGCGAACGGCGGGTTCACCTACCGGTCGCGGCGGATTCCCGCGAGGTGGAGCTGACCGCCGACGACGTTCTCGTCCTCGCCACGAAGGCTCAGCATACCGAGGACGTGCTGCGCGAGTGGTCGTGGCGTCCGGCGGGCGATGGCCTCGCGGCCGATCTGCCCCTGGTGAGTCTCCAGAACGGCCTGGAGAGCGAACGTGCCGCGCTGCGGCGGTTCGGCAGCGTTTTCGGTGCTTCGATCTGGCTTCCGGCCACCTATCTCACACCCGGGGAGGTCAGCGCCGAAGGTGCCCGGGCTCCTGGCATCTTCTGGCTCGGCACGTATCCGGACGGCCGGAACCCGCGCGTGGACGCCATCGCGGAGGACTTCCGGCGTGCCGAGTTCGTGGTGCGTGTCGTCACCGACCTGTCCCGGTGGAAGGCAGGCAAGCTGCTGAGCAACCTGGTCAACGCGGTTGACGCGCTCTGCGGGGAACAGGTCAAGTCGATCGTGGACGAACTGCGTGACGAGGGCCTTCGTGTGTTCGCCGCCGCCGGCATCGGTGTGGCCGACCTCCGGAACGAGTCCGATGTGGACCTTTCCGTCGTCAAGGCGGTCGAGACCGGGGGCCGCGCGCGGCGCGGAACTTCGACGTGGCAGAGCATGGTGAGAGGTGCGGGGTCGGTCGAAGTCGACTTCCTCAACGGCGAAATCGTGCTGCTCGGCCGCCTTCACGGTGTCCCGACCCCGCTGAACGCTCTGGTGCAACGTCGGCTTTCGCTGGCCGCCGAGCGTGGTGAGCGTCCTGGCTCGATGGACGCCGACGAGTTGCGGCGCGAACTCGAAGAGGCGGCACGGGAGGTCTCCTCGCCAGGCGGTGTGCTCATCACCGCCGGCGAACTGGCCGGGCAAATGGAGTCCGAGGACCCGCCGGTGCTGCTGGACGTCCGCTGGGCACTCGGTGATCCGCATGGCCATCAGCACTATCTCGACGGCCACATCCCCGGCGCGGTGTACGTCGATCTCGACACCGAACTCGCGAGCCCGCCGGCTCCGGCGGAGGGACGGCATCCGCTTCCGGCGCTCGATGATCTCCAAACGGCGGCGCGGCGCTGGGGCGTACGGGAAAACTCACGGGTCGTGGTCTACGACGACAACGGAAATCTGGCCGCGGCGCGGGCTTGGTGGCTCCTCCGGTGGGCGGGCGTCGCCGACGTGCGGCTCCTCGACGGCGGTCTGGCCGCCTGGACCGGGCCACTCGAAAGCGGTTTCGGGTCGAGCCCGCAACCTGGCGATGTCGTCCTGAAGCCGGGACACCTGCCCGTCCTGACCGTCGAAGACGCGGCGGCGCTACCCCGCACGGGTGTCCTGCTGGACGCCCGCGCGGGCGAACGGTACCGCGGCGAACAGGAACCGGTGGACCCCCGCGCGGGCCACATTCCAGGCGCGCTCAGCGCGCCCACCGGCGAGAACCTCGGCGCAGGGGGCCGCTTCCGGCCCGCGGCCGAGCTCGCCGAACGGTTCCGTGGACTGGGGGCCGGCGACGGGGCCGTGGGGGTCTATTGCGGGTCGGGAGTGACCGCGGCGCACGAAATCGCCGCGCTCGCCATCGCCGGTATCGAAGCGGCGCTGTATCCGGGCTCGTGGTCGCAGTGGTCGTCCGACGCCGATCGCCCCGTCGCCACCGGACCCGAGCCCGGTGAGGCGTGACCGGCGGCCCGATGCGGACACTGCCTTGGCAGCCGGCGGCGATCGGTCATGACGTCGATGTCCGGAGAACCTTCCTGATCAGCAGGTAAACGATCCCGGACACGACCAGGCCTACGTAGTAGGCGATGTCCGCACCGTGCAGGGCGGAAGCCACCGGCCCCGTGTAGATGGTCGTGTTCATGAACGGCACGACAGCCGCGCATCCGGCCACGAACGCGATCAGCGCCGGCCAGCCGGGCTGCGGGCGCGAGACCTCCTCCAGCACGTCGAATCGCACACCGAGGCGGGTCCTGACCCACCAGTCGAGCACGACGACGCCGACGAACGGCGGGATCCAGTACCCGATCAACAGCAGGACGTCCTCGAACTTCGATGACAGCTCACCGCTGTGCATCCAGAGGATGAGCGCGAACGCGATCACCGTGACCACCACGGCCGACAGGGGCCGGCGCAGACGGACACCGACCGTCTGCAGGGCCAGAGAACCGCTGTAGTCGTTCATCGCGTTCGACGAAACGGCGGTCAGGGCGATGACCGCCAGCGCGATCGCGCCCAGCGCACCGCCACCGAGCAATGCGCTGATGCCCGCGGTCGTCTGGTCGGCCAGGGTTCGGCCCGCCGCGAGCCCGAGTGCTTCACCCCAACCGAAGGACAGGGTCAGGCCCAGCAACGTGTAGACGAACGCGCGGGGCCGCGATGTCGTCGGCGGAAGATAGCGGCTGAAGTCGGATGCGTAACTGGCCCAGGAAATCGCCAGGCTCAACGCGATCGTGCTGAACAGGACGAACGCCCCGGCGAGGTCGGCGCCGGAGGCGGTGTTCGCGAAGACGATCGTGTGCCCGTTCAGCAGCCGGATCGTCAGGACCACGAAGAAGACGCCGATCACGGCGGTCATCACCGCCTGCACCCGGTGGATCACCTCGTAGCCCAGCACCCCGACGGCACATTGGAGTACCAGCACGATCGCGACCGCCAGCCAGAACGGCAACCCACTGAGCTGCGCCAGCGCGTCTCCGCCGAACAACCCGACGAGCGCGTCCCAAGCGATCGAGTTGAACCACTGGACCAGGCCGGGCAGGACGACACCGCGGCGGAACGGCAGCCGGGCCAGCGGAAGCTGTGCCGTGCCGGTCAACGGACCCCATGTGGCCAGGTACGCGACCGGAATCGACCCGAGCACCGTGCCGGCCAGCAGGGCGATCAGCCCAGTACCGAAGCCGAGACCGAGGGCGGCGCCCAACGTGCCGGAGAACACCGCGGTCATGGTGAGGTTCGGCGCGAAGAACACGGTGAGCAGCCGGGCCGGCCGACCGAACCGGTTGGCCTGTGGGATGGGTGCGATGCCGTGCGACTCGACCACGAGATCGCCGGCACGCGAGGGCATCCGGCCGCCGAACGCCTTCTCGGTCAACGCTGTCCGGACGTTCCTCTCCATGGAATCACACTCTCATACGTCGAACCTCCCTGTAGACCTGAAGACATGGACGTCACGCCGAGCACCTCGCACTGGGGCGCCTTCTCCGCCGGCCTCGACGCCGAGGGACGGCTGCGAGTGAATCCTCATCCCTCGGATCCGTCGCCTTCGCCGCTGCTGGGTAACCTGCCCGGCTCGCTGCGTCATCCGACCCGGGTCGCCGCACCCGCGATCCGCCGCGGTTGGCTCGAGCGCGGGCCCGGTCCGGACCAGGCCCGCGGCCACGACGAATTCGTCGAGGTCGAGTGGGACGAAGCACTCGATCTGCTCGCCGCCGAACTCCGCCGGGTCCGCGACGCCCACGGTAACGAGGCGATCTTCGGTGGTTCCTACGGCTGGGCGAGCGCCGGCCGGTTCCACCACGCGCAGAGTCAGCTCCACCGCTTCCTCAACGCATTCGGCGGCTTCACTTCGTCGCGCAACACCTACAGCACCGGTACCAGCGCCGTGCTTCTGCCACACGTCGTCGGCAGCGCCGACGAGGTGCTGCGGAAGGCATCGAGTTGGCCGACCATCGTGGCGAACACCGAACTCCTCGTCGCCTTCGGTGGCGTTCCAGAGAAGAACGTGTTCGTCACGCCGGGCGGCGTCACTCGTCACCACACCCCCGGCTTCCTCGGCCGGCTCGGCGAACGTGGCGTTCCGGTCGCACTGATCAGCCCGCTCCGTGCCGATCTGCCCGCCGGCCTCCACGCCCGGTGGTATCCGATCCGTCCTGCCACCGATACCGCGCTCATGCTCGCCCTCGCCCACACTCTTGCCGCGGAGTGCCTCCACGATCCGGACTTCCTGGACCGGTACTGCGTCGGCTACGACGAGTTCGAGCGCTACCTCTTCGGCGCCGCGGACGGCGTGGTGAAGGACGCCGAGTGGGCGTCCGCCATCACCGAGTTGCCCGCCGCGGACATCGTCGCCCTCGCCCGCCGGATGGCGTCGTCACGGACGTTCATCACGGTCACCTGGTCCCTCCAGCGCATCGAGCACGGCGAGCAACCCGTCTGGGCGGCGATCGCACTGGCGGCGATGCTCGGCCAGATCGGCCTGCCCGGAGGAGGTTTCGGCCACGGTTACGGTTCGATGGGGGAGATCGGCGACACCGGTCCCGACCTCCGCGTGCCGTTCCTGCCCCGGCGCGCCAACCCCGTCCGGCAGTTCATCCCGGTCGCCCGGATCGCCGACCTGTTGCTCAACCCCGGCGAGCAGTACGACTACGACGGTGCTCGGCGCACCTATCCCGATATCCGGCTTGTCTACTGGGCCGGGGGCAATCCGTTCCACCACCATCAGGATCTGAACCGGCTGCGCAGCGCTTTCACCAGACCCGACACGGTCGTCGTGCAGGATCCGTTCTGGACCGCGACCGCCCGTCACGCCGATTTCGTCCTGCCCGCCACCGTTCCGCTCGAGCGGGAGGATTTCGGTTCCGGACGACGCGACACCCACCTCATCGCGATGCACCGGGTGGCGGAGCCATATGGGCGGGCGCGCGACGACTACGCCATTTTGAGCGGGTTGGCGGAACGGCTCGGGATCGGACAGCGGTTCACGGAGGGACGGACGCCCCGCGACTGGCTGGAACATCTTTATGGAGAGTGGCGTCAGAGCCTCCTTTCGCGAGGAGTGGAAGTACCTGCTTTTGCCGAATTCTGGTCGGCCGGCGAATATCGGTTACCCGCGCAAAACGCGGACCGGACTTTGTTCGCGGAGTTCCGGCGGGACCCGGTGCGCCATCGGCTCCGCACCCCGAGCGGGAAGATCGAGATCACCTCCGAGCATGTCCGCTCATTCGGCTATGCCGACTGTCCAGGGCATCCGGTGTGGCTCGAACCGCGGGAGTGGCTCGGTGGCGCACGCGCCACCCGCTTCCCGCTCCACCTGATCGCCAACCAGCCCAGTACCCGGCTGCACAGCCAACTCGACGGTGGCGCCGTCAGCCAGGCGGGCAAGGTCGCCGGCCGCGAGGCGATCCGGATCCACCCGGCGGACGCCGCAGCGCGTGGCATCGCCGAAGGTGACCTGGTCCGCGTGTTCAACGAGCGCGGTGCCTGCCTGGCGGGGGCGCTGCTCACCACGGATTCACGGTCCGGTGTCGTCCAGTTGCCCACCGGCGCGTGGTTCGATCCGCTCGGGTCTCTCTGCGTCCACGGAAATCCGAATGTGCTCACCGCCGACGTGCCTTCGTCCCGGCTTTCGCAGGGTTGTACCGGGCAGCACGTACTCGTCGAGATCGAGCGGTACGCCGAGAAGCCGCCCGTGCTGACGATCGGCTCACCGCCGATGATCACCCGTGAGCACCCTCCGAACCCGGACGGAACACACGCCCGCGGATGACTTACCGCCTGCGCCGTTCTTGGTGCCACCGCCCATGCCGTCAGCTGTCGGCCGCTTCGGCGTACAAGGCCGCGATGTCGTCGTCGAAGTAGCTGCTGTAGGACACGTCGGGCGAGTCGCCACCCAGCTGGTAGCCCCCGATGACGCCGATGACGGTGCCCACGTCGCTCGCCGACGCGGCTCCGGTCACCCACGGGCCACCGCTCGTGCCGTCCTGGAAACCCGGGCAGTCGATGCGCATCTGGTAGGAGTCCTGTCGTCCGGTGACGTTCCGGCAGGCCGTCGGTTCTTCGCTGTCGTCGGAGTATCCCGACAGGACGACCGTGTTGACGAACCCGTGATTGGTGCCCAGCTGGTTCGCTCCCGTTTCGCTTTCCAGCGGGCGAGGATTGCCCGCCTGGTGCACCACGAGGAAGCCGACATCGAGGTCCGAATCCGACGAGTCCGCCCAGCGGTGGTCCACGATGAGCTGGGTCGCGGTCCACACACCGTAGGGAGCCGTACCGTCGTGATAACCCGGCACGAACGTGACGCCGGTCCGGTAGTCGCCGCCGTCGCCCTCGTGGATGCAGTGTGCCGCGGTCAGGACGAGATCGCCGCGCGGGCTGTGCACCACACTGGCCGAGCAGTAGTGCGAACCGTCGACGAACAGCGCCCCGACCGTCGGTGAGACCGAGGCCGAGTCGATCTTCGTCGAACTCACCTGGCTGACGTCCGGGGGACCGGTCCGGCCGTAGTGGGATGGGCGTGGTCCGTCCTCGCTGGCGGGCACGGGCAGGGCGGCCACGACGGCCAGCAGAACGAAGCTCAGCACGATCGAGACCGGGCGGAGGCTCCTCATGCCTTCCAGATGAGCACATCGAGCCACTCTTCGCATTCTCGGACAGGAAAACCACAGGAACTCCTCAGCCTCGGGGTGGATTGGGGGTACGGCCTGACCCGGCCGCACCGCCAGCCTACAGAATTATCGAACCTGTGTTCGTAGCTCGATTGGGTGTTCTTGGCGGAAGCTGGACCCAAAGATCTGTCTTTTGGCAGATGGTCTTCCCGACCGCCGGGCAGGCAGGATGGGACGGACCGACCAGCGATGAGGAGCGAAGATGTGGGCACCGCGACAACAGGCCATTCTTTTGCCGTGCTCAAGCGCCGAGTTTCCTTCCGCACGGGAATACCTTCCGTGCCGCGCGGGCGCCACGCGGAGCGTGGCGGGTACCGCGATTTTCTTCGCGTCCGGTCCCTGTTCGCGGTCGTCGCGGTGGCCGTGTGCGCGCTCGCCGGACTCCCTCGCGTATCCCTGTTGCCTGCCTCGGCCGCCGTGACCGCGGTGATCGCGGCGACGGCGGGAGCGATCCAAAGGCCGCGCGGACCTTGGGTGGTCTCGGCCGGCGCGCTGGTGGCCGCCGGAGTCTCGGCAGTCGCCACCGTCACGAATCACGTCGCCGGTACTGCGACGCCGATCCGATGGCTTCTGATGGAAACCGCTTTCAGCCTTGTCATCGTCGTCCAGGTAGCACGTACCGCACCGACACGCGTGCTGTTGCCCGTCGGTCTGATCGTGGGCGCGGCGATCGTCGCCTCCCCATCGCGGATCAGCGACATGCCGACGTTTTCGGGATCGGCGACCGTCATCAGCATGTGTTCTTGTTGGGCAGTGCTGGTGATGTGCGCGGCCGCGGTCGGCATGTACCTGCGCCATCTGGACGAATCCAGGAACCGGTCTGTGGCCACCGCTCGCCGGGAACAGCGGCTTCAACTGGCGAGGGACCTCCACGACTGGCTCGCGCACGAGGTCACCGGCATCGTGCTGGAGGCGCAGGCCGCGCGTGTCGACGGCGGGGATCCGGCCGGGCACGGGGCCGCGCTCATGCGAATCGAAGAGGCGGGCGTGCGGGCGCTGGACGCGATGGATCGCGCGATCGGGCTCATGCGGGGTGCGGGCGAGTGTGCCGGCTCCTCCTCACCGGAACGGCTGCGCCTCGCGGACCTGCGTGAGGTGGTGCGCCGCTTTTCGGTGGCAGGTCCGGTGGGTGTCAGCCTTGACATGGTGGAGGTCGACGACACAGGTCCCGAAGCCGCAGCGGTTGCCCATCGCTTGGTCGTGGAGGCCCTCACCAATGTGCGGAGGCATGCGTCCTCGGTGACTGTCGTTCGGATTCGGGTTGCGAGGACAGGGGGAAATCTCGTGGTCAGCGTGACCGACGACGGCGAGCACCGTCCTGCCTCTCGGTCGCTCAGCCGCAGCGGGCAGGGTGGGTCCGGTCTGCCGGGCCTGGCCGAGCAGGTCGAGACGCTGGGTGGGTCGTTCAGCGCCGGGCCCTTGATACCGCAGGGCTGGTTCGTGTGCGCGGTGATACCGGACCTGCGCTGACCGACTGAGTGGAGGGGGATCGAATGAACAAGCCGATCACGATTCTGATCGCCGACGACCATGAACCGGTTCGCCGTAATCTGCGGCGCATTCTGGAGTCACAGCCTGGCCTCCGTGTGGTGGGCGAGGCGGCCGATGGTGTGGCCGCGGTCGAACTCGCCCGACTGCGACGCCCCGATGTCGTTCTGGTCGACGTCAGGATGCCGCGTCAGGATGGGCTGGTCGTGACCAGGAAACTGGCCGGCCCGGAGGTCGACGAACCGCTGCGTGTCGTCGTGATCACGACATTCGAGTTGGACGAATACGTCTACACCGCACTGTGGAGCGGCGCGTGCGGTTTCCTGCTCAAGCGTTCCGGTCCCGGGTTGCTGATCGAAGGCGTCCGCGCCGCGGTCGCCGGCGATGTGCTGATCAGTCCCGAGCTCACGATCCGTCTGCTGCGCCGCCTTCCTCTCACCGGCCGGATTTCCCGGTCGCAAGCCAATTTGACAGAGCGGGAGCTCGACGTCACATGCCTGATCGCCCAGGCGAAAACCAATGCGGAAATCGCCGGAGAGTTGGGAGTCACGGAAGGAACGATTAAGACGCACGTCGCCAACGTCCAACGCAAGCTGCAGGCGCGTAACCGGGTAGGCATAGCTGCCTGGGCTTGGGAAACGGGTGCCATCCGGGGAGGTGAGTACAGCCACCGTCATCCATCTATCGCACCAGAGTGAGCTCGATCGTTACGCTGCGCTGGAACGCCTTCGCTAGTCTTCACCCAATCGAGTCAACTTCCGCGTATACGAGGGAAAGTGAGACTTTCTCAGCAACTTTGCTCGACGCATGCTGGTAGCTTCGGCCGGGCCTCGTTTGGCTGGGATGCGGATCGAAAGACAATCAGTCGGCGCGAGGTACGGGACATAGCCACTCGGTGCCGATGGAGGATGGTTCATGAGGCGCGCAGTCCTGCGCGGCAGGTCGGGCGACATCGTGACGGCAATACAGTTGGCAGACCGTACCGGAATTGTCGCAGCAAGTGCGCCTCCGGCCGACTCAGTGTCACCGGTCGCCCGCCATCTTGTCCTGCTGGACGACGAGGTGGTTCCGGAGGCGAGCGCTCGACGCCTCCAGTCGATCCACTTGGATGAGGTTGAGGTGCGCCGTTCCATCGCGGGACGGGCTCGACGCCGGGTGCTGTTCACGGGTGCGGCCGCGGCGTGCCTCGCCCTTGGCTGGATTGGCGGCGGAACCTTCGGCTACCGGCATGCCGAGCAGAACGCTCCCACCGTCGCCGTGGGCGTCGCGACCGAGCAGGACCAACCCAAAGCGAGCGACCAGGGCCCCGCCCCTGCTCCCGTGAAGACGCCTGAGGTGCCGAATCCGCCTGTCACGGTGACGCCCCCACCCCCCAAGCCGCCGAACAAGCAAACCGTCGGCAGCGTGCGACGGGATGGCCCTCCGCGGGCCTCCAGCACGCCGTCGCCCAGCTCTCGGTCCCGAACCCCCTTGCCGGGCACCATGGTTCGAACCGACCGGGACACCGTGCGCGCCGCGTTCGATGAGTTCCAGCGGTTTGTGAACTCCTGGTCGTTGCGGTAGGTGACCGGTCAGGACTTGAGCGCACTGACCGCCCAGGCCACCACGAGCAGCGCGAGCAGCAGCGAGATCACGGCTTGCACCATCATGAGAACCTTCGCCCAGGGCCGGAAGGGCATGACGTCGGTGGGGCTGAACGCCGTGGCGTTGGTGAAGGCCAGGTACAGATAGTCCGGATAGGTCGGTTCCCAGTCCTTTCCGGCCAATTCCGGATCGCTCATCTGCGGGAACACGAAGTCGGGATGCTGTTCCGTCCCGCTCGCGCGGCGTGCCGGTCCGCCACGGTCCAATTCCCAGTACCACAGGGAGAACACCACGATGTTGGTCCAGTAGACGATGCCCGCACTCACCAGGACCGAGGTCGGGTGATCGGTGATCGTCGCCCGCAGGATGCCCTCCGCCAGTTGAACGGCTGACGCGGCGTTGGTCGCACTGACCATGGCCACGAGAAACAAGGCGACGGTCCGCTCCATCCGGCCGTGCTTCCCGATCCGGCCGGGATTGATCAGCAGCAAGGTGACCACGAGCAGTGTCGACAAGCCCGGCAACAGCCACCCCGGCCGCAAGACGAACTCGCTGGGCAGAAGACTCTGCAGCGCGATGGTGGCTAGGACCACCACCACCGCCAGCCATCGGTGCTCGCTCCGCGTCTGTCGGCGCCACGCGGGCCCTACCACTCCTTGCGGTTCCACCGGATCGACGGTAACCGCGAAGAGCCCCCATTCGCCACGCGGAGGACGGTACCCGGATCAGACCTTGGTGATCTCGTCGATGAACGCGTCGAGGTCGAAGGAGTCGCTTTCCGCGCCGATCGGGACGATCTCGGCGGAGGCGTCGATGAACCGCTCCACGTCCTCGCGTTCGACCTCGACCAGGGCGTACCCGTCGGGCGACTCGATCTCGAGGATCAAGATGTCCTGGTCCGCGGCGAGGTCCGGGTGCACCCGGACGTCACCGATCCCCGCGGGTTCGGACAGTCCGGTCACGAGCAGGTCGCGGGCGAAGGTCCACTCCACCCACCGGCCGTGTTCGGTGCGGAACGCGATGTTGACGGCGAACGGCTCGCTGCCCACATAGGACAGTCGAGACAGGACAGGTGCGGTCGAGCCGTTCAGCGAGACGAACTGGCTCTGGGTTACGGCATCGCTGTTCACGTGCCCCCTCCTCGCGGACATGGTTCGCGCGAGCGCGAACTGGACGGACAGCCAGTGAGACGTAAGCGGCGGTCGATCATGATGCGCGCCGTCGAACTTTCACGCGATCCGGTGTATATGCGCGCAATCTGTAACAGCGGTGCGCAGTCAGCCGCTGTCCAAGGGGAGCGCGAGCCCGACCTTGACCCGATCCATCACGACGCTGGTGGTGAAATGCCGGACTTCCCCGTTCTGGAAGAACATCCGCCGGGTGAACGCGTCGAACTCGCTCATTCCGCGGCACTGGACGACAAGGATGAAGTCGGCCGCCCCCGTTACGTAGTAGCACTGTTGCACTGCGGAGTCGCCCAGTGCCTGCTTGCGGAAGGTGTCGAGCACGTCGAGCTGCTCGCGCTCCATCTCCACGGCGACGACGAACGTCATGGCGATGCCCACCGCCTTCGGATCGAGCACGGCCACTTCGCGCGCGATCACGCCGGCGGAGCGCAACCGCTTGATCCGGCGCTGGACCGCGGCGGCGGACAGACCGACCTGCGCGCCGATCGTTTCGGCGATGGTGCGTGAGTCTTCTTGGAGTCTTCGGAGAATCGCGTGGTCCAGATCGTCCAGGTCAACGGCAGGCACCTTCGCATAGTAACCAAGAACGGTCACGCTCCGTGCGAAAAAGGGAAGGTGTGTGCGGCCTCCATAAGGTCCAGACCGGGCCGCGGCGTGATGCACGAGCGTTTGCACGAGCGAGTACGGCCAGGCGCTGTGCTCCGCGGCCCAGTACGCGGGAGCCCTGTGATTAGTGAGCTGGAACACAACCGACCGGTCTACCCAGGGGTAGGCCATACAAGTGGTTTATGACGAAGGGGCGGTCCGCGGTCCTCGCCGGGCTCGGTGCCTGGTTGCCGCCGCGGGTGGTGGACAACGACGAGCTCGCACAACGACTGAACACTTCCGACGCATGGATTCGTACCCGGACCGGGATCCGGACGAGGCATATCGCGGGCCCCGAAACGTCCACAGTGGACATGGCGGTTCGCGCCGGGGGAAATGCGTTACGCAGCGCCGGTTCCGACATCGTGGACGCGCTCGTGCTGGCCACGGCCACGCCCGACCACCTGTGCCCGGCGAGCGCGCCGCAGGTGGCGGCCGGTCTCGGGTTGAGCGGGATCGCCGCCCTCGACGTCAACGCGGTGTGCAGTGGATTCATCTACGCACTCGCCACCGCCGCCGGGCTGATCGCGGGCGGGATAGCCGGCAAGGTGCTGGTCATCGGTGCCGACACGTTCAGCAGGATGTGCGACCCCGACGACCGCACCACGGTGCCGATCTTCGGCGATGGCGCGGGTGCCGTCGTGCTGCGAGCCGGGTCCGACGCGGAACCGGGCGCGTTGGGGCCGTTCGACCTGCACAGCGAGGGCGAACACGCCGACCTGCTGATGGTCCCCGCCGGTGGGGCGAAGCAGCGCACGGCGGAGGAGCATCACGACTATTTCCTCGCCATGCAGGGCACCGCGGTGTTCCGGCATGCCTGCGCGCGGATGAGCGAGTCCGCACGCGCTGTGCTGGACCGTGCCGGAATGACGATCGACGAGGTGGACCGGTTCATCGGTCACCAGGCCAACCTCCGCATCCTCAAGTCGGCGGCGAAGCAGCTCGGCCTGCCGGAGGAACGGCTGGTGGTCGACATCGACCACACCGGGAACACGAGCGCGGCGTCGATTCCGCTGGCGATGGCTCATGCCTGTGAAGACGGAAATCTTCGTCCGGGTCATCGAGTCCTGATGACCGCCTTCGGCGCCGGCCTGACCTGGGGATCGACCGTGCTCACCTGGCCCGAGGTCAAGCCAGGCGGGGAAGAGTAGTCCCTCCCACGACGGGTCAGGACGCGCGGCGGCGACCGGGACCGGCGTCGCGTACGGCCTTTTCCAGCGCGGACCGTGACATCTTGGACCGACCCTTGATGTCGAGTTCGCGGGCCATACGGTCCAGTTCGGCCTTGCTCAGCTCGGAGAGGTCGGGCCCGTTCGAGCGGCGAGAGGATTTCTTGCCGGACTCGGCACGGCGGGATTTCTTGCTGGACTCCACGCTGCGGGCAAGGGCGTCGAACAGGTCGACGACCTTGGTCGGCTCGGCGGGCTCGGTCTCGACGGTCACCTTCCGTCCGGCCTTCTTGTCGTCGATCAGCTTGTGGACCCGCTCGGTGTAGGTGTCGTGGAACTCGTCCGGCCGCCAGTCTTCGCTCATCGAGTCGATCAGGCTGACCGCCATGTCGAGCTCTTTGCCGCGGCTCTTGGCCGGCTCCGGCAGTTTCTTCAGATCACGGGCGGGGTCACGCAGGTCCTCGGCGAAGAGCAGCGTGTCGAGCACCAGAACGCCCTCGGAGGCGCGGACCGCCGCGATGTGTTCCTTGCCGCGCATCACGAACCGCGCGATCCCCGCCTTGTTCGTGCGATCGAGCGCCTGCGTCAGGAGCCCGTAGGCCTGCCCGAACTCCTCTTTTTCCGGCGCCAGCCAGTAACTCCTCTCGAAGAACATCGGGTCGATGTCGTCGAGGTCCACGAAGGCTTCGATGTCGATCGAGCGCGACCGGCCCGGCGCGATCTCGTCCAGCTCGTCCTGCTCGACGAGAACGTATTCGCCGTCACCGAGGTCGTAACCCTTGACGATGTCGGCGAAGTCGACCTCCTTCCCGGTGCGTTCGTTGACCCGCTTGTACCGGATGCGGTCCGAGGTGCCCCGTTCGAACTGCCGGAAGTGCACGGTGTGGTCCTCGGTCGCGCTGTACAGCTCGACGGGCACCGTGACCAGGCCGAAACTGATCGCACCGCGCCAAATCGATCGCACCGCCATGGTGTCTCCTTCGTATACCCCGCCAACCGAAGTCCACAATGGACAATTCGTTCACGGTCGTTCCCGTATCACTTCACGGGCGGGCTTGTCCTCACGGACACCCGTGAAGCGCGGATGTCTGAGGCGGCCGTCACCGGTCCAATCCGAAAACGCCACCTGAACCACGAGTTCCGGATCGACCCACCGCGCCTGGCGGTCCGGCACCGGATCGGTGAACGGAGAACGGCTTCGGGTCATGCCGGCGAGCCTGGCGGACAGCTCCCGCAACGTCGCGTCGTTGTAGCCGGTGCCGACCTTGCCCGCGTAGCGCAGCCCGGTTCCGTCGTGGTAGCCGATCAGCAGCGCTCCAAAGCCGATCCGGGAACCGCCGGGCGGGGTGAAACCGCCGACCACGAACTCCTGGCCCCGCGAGCACTTGAACTTGCGCCAGTCGCCGGACCTGCCGCCGCGGTACGGCGCGTCGGCGCGCTTGGCGATCACGCCCTCCCAGCCTTGCCGGCACGCGTGCGCGAAGAACTCCTGACCGTCACCGTTGCGATGGCCGGAGTAGCGGAGTGGGCTTTCCCATTCGAAGGCCTGGCGCAACAGCCTTTTCCGCTGCCGTAGCGAAAGCGGGCGCGCGTCTCTGCCGTCGAAGGAGAGGAGGTCGAACAGGTAGTAGTACACCCACACCCCGGCCGCCTCGATGCGCTGGGGATCGGTCAGGTGGATCCGTTGCTGCAGCTTGGCGAAGCTGGTGCGGGGTCCGTCGAAGGCGACGATTTCGCCGTCGGCGATGAAGTCGGAGGCACCGTATGCCGCGAGTGCCTCGACGATCTCGGGATAACTTTCGTCGAGCGCCCGGTGGTTCCGTGACCACAGCCTCGGGCGTCCGCCCGAGCGGGAACAGATCACGCGAACGCCGTCCAGCTTGCGTTCGAAGATCCAGTTCTCGTGCGAGAAGGGCCGGTCGGTGAGCGTCGCGAGCATGGGCTCACGCCAGCCGGACTCGGTCACCATGCCCGTCGGCTACCCGCGGGTTCCCTGGTCAAAACGGACGGACCAGGCCCGCGGATACCTTCCGGTGATCGCTTCCGCGCTATTCCTCCTCCTGTTCGGTGAGGCCGTCACGAAGACGCTGGAGGGTGCGCGCCAGCAACCGGGAGACGTGCATCTGGGAGACGCCGATCCGGTCCGCGATCTGTGTCTGCGTCATGTTGTGCACGAACCGCAACCCGAGAATCCGGCGTTCCCGCTCGGGCAGCTCCCGGATCAGGGGCAACAGCGCCTCGTGGTTCTCGACGCCTTCGAGCCCGGAGTCCTCCTCACCGAGCGTGTCGCCCAGCGCGAGGTTCTCGGTCTCCCCGGAGAGCACTTCGTCGAGTGACATCGAGTGATACGCGTTCCCCGCTTCGAGGCCCTCGTACACGTCGTCCTGGCTGATGCCGAGATGTGTGGCGATCTCGCTCGGCGTCGGCGCGCGGCCGAGGCGCTGGGCCAGTTCGGTACTCGCCGCCGAAATCGACAGGTGCAGTTCCTTGAGCCGTCGCGGCACGCGCACGAGCCAGCCGGTGTCCCGGAAGTGACGTCGGACCTCACCCATCACGGTGGGCACCGCGAAGGACAGGAAGTCCGACCCGCGGTCGGCGTCGAACCGGTCGACGGCGTTGATCAGGCCCACGGTGGCGACCTGGACCAGGTCCTCTTTGGCCACCCCGCGGCCGGAAAATCGCTGGGCGATGTGCTCGGCCAGCGGAAGATGCCCGGTCACCAGCTTGTCGCGGACCTCGGACCGCCGCGGATCCCCCGGCGGCAGCTGGGCAAGTTCGTCGAACAGCGGGGCGAGAACCTGATATTCGTTCGACGAGGTGGGCGGTGCGGCTTCGGGCCGGGAGCTCCTCACGCGCCCGCCCCTGGCACCTCCACCACCACCCGCCGCTTGGCGAGTTCGATGTCCAACCGGTGGTGCTGGCCGTTCGAAGAGATGTGGCTGTTGACCATGTCGGTCAGGGTGGTCAGGACCCGCCACCCGAACGACTTCGTGCTCGGCTCCGCCTCGGTCTCCGACTCGACGGTGCCGACGAAACACAGGGAGTCACCCGACATGGTGAATCGGCAGCTCATGGCCGTCCCGGGGAGAGCCCGGGTGATCAAGGTCGAGCACGCCTCGTCGACGGCCAGCCGGAGATCGGCGATGGCATCGAGATCGAAGTCGGCCCGGGTCGCGATAGTCGCCACCACCGACCGCACGATCGGCAGGTTGACCAGGTCGGCGGCGAGCCTCAGCTCGATGTCGCCCGGACTCAGGTCACTACTGCGTGCGTGCTGGTCGGGAGGTTCCCAGTCGGTCACGTTCACCTCACCTACGTTCGGATACAGCCTGCGCACCATAATGCCTCGAACGGAGTACTTTCGCCGTGTTTCAAATGTGACGAAGCACGGGAGTGCGCGTCGTGGCCGGTGAGCGTGAAGTGGTCGTCCGCATACGCTCGGAATACCACGCCGTGATCAGGGCGAAACGTCCGGTTCAGGCGTCCCGGTGCGGAAAAGTGCGGGCCGTCCGCAAAAAGAGGTCGTTCTCCTCGGGTGTACTCACGGTGACACGGACCCCGTCCCCGGCGAAGGCCCGCACCACCACCTTGTCGGCCAGTGTGTGTTCGGCGAACTCGAGGGAGCGATCACCCAGCGGCAGCCAGACGAAGTTCGCCTGGGATTCCGGCACCCGGTAGCCCATCTCGAGCAGTTCCGTACGTACCCGCTCACGCTCCGACGCGGTCGACGCACAACGGGCCAACAGCTCGTCCTCGGCGTCGAGACAGGCCAGGGCGGCCGTCTGCGCGAGCGCGTTCACGCTGAAGGGCACATACACCTTCCGGACCGCGTCGGCGACGGCCTCCGGCGCGGCCAGGTAGCCGACGCGCAGGCCGGCGAGGCCGTAGGCCTTGGAGAAGGTCCTCAGCGTGGCGACGTTTTCCCGCTCGTGCACGAACCGCACGCCGTCCGGGATGTCGGGGTCGGTCACGTACTCGCGGTAGGCCTCGTCGAGCACGACGAGGATTTCCGGCGGTACCGCGTCGAGGAAACGCACCAGTTCCTCACGGCGCACCGCCGTGCCGGTGGGGTTGTTCGGGTTGCACACGAAGATCAACTTGGTGCGGGGCGTGATCGCGGCGAGCATGGCGTCCAGGTCGTGGGTGTAGGCGGCGTCCAGCGGGACACGGACCTGCGTCGCCAGCGCGACGTGCGTGACCACGGGGTAGGCCTCGAACGATCGCCAGGCGAACAGCACCTCGTCACCGGCCGCGCACAAGGCCTGAACGAGTTGCTGGCAAAGGGAAACCGATCCGCAGCCCACGGCGACGCGTTCTGGCGGCAGGCCCAGTTTGGCCGCCAGCCGGTGGGTGAGCGCGGTCACCGCGGTGTCCGGGTAACGGTTCACTTCGGCCGCGGCTTCGGCGATCGCCTTCGCGACGCTGGGCAGCGGTCCGCCGGGCGCCTCGTTGCTCGACAGCTTGATCGCACCGGGCACGCTGCGTCCCGCGACATAGGAGGGGAGCGCGTCGAGGTCGGCGCGGGGCTTGACGGACATCATGTGCTCCTTGTGGGCGAACCGAGGTTGCTGTCACGTTAACCTGCGCGCACTCATGAAGTTCGTGTTGACTTCTGTTCACCCCGAAGTGGTTGAGTAGCGAGATGACGCAGACGCACACCGAACTCTACGAGCGCGAGGCCGGCCGCGCGATCGAACTGACCTACGCCGAACCGGAGACCGTGGTCCGCGGGGGCCTCGTGGTGTTGCACGAGGTCGGGGGAATCACCGACGGCGTGCGACTGCTGATCACGAGCCTGGCGGCCGAGGGATGGCTCGCCGCGGCACCGCGTCTGAGTAGTGCCAGCCCCACCCACGAGGACGTGCTGGCGGCCACCGACGTCACGCTGGCCTGGCTGGTGGAGCGTGGGGTCAAGCCCGACCTGCTCGGCGTGGTCGGCTTCGACCTCGGTGGACTGGCGGCGCTCGTCGTGGCGTCCAACCGTCAGCTCGGTGCCGCGGTCAGCGTCGGTGGAGGGCATGACCTGCCGGAACTGGCGGACATCGCCGCCAAGCTGACGAGCCCCTGGCTCGGCCTCTACGGAGACGGTGGCGACGAACTCGCCGCCACCGAGTTCGAGCGACTCCGGGACGCCGCGGCGAGTTCCGGCGTGGTCACGAACGTAGTGCGCTATCCGGGGGCCAACCATCGCTTCGACGCCGACCCCGCGGCTGCCGTCGAGGCGTGGCAACGAACGCTGAGCTGGTTCGACGCTCATCTGCGCTGACCTCCGCTGTGACCCGTGCCTCCGCCTTCCGTCAGCCTCTGGAAATGGGTGTTTCGCGGGTTAAAGTCATCCGGTGACCAAAGCCGCTGACACCCCGGAACTTCTGTGGCAGCCCTCCTCCGACGACGTCGCCGCCAGCCGGATCCAGGCCTTCCGCGACTGGCTCGGCAGTGAGAAGGGCGTCCACACGGCCGACTATGACGAGTTATGGCGTTTCTCGGTGACCCAGCCGGGCGAGTTCTGGGGGGCGGTGGCGGACTTCCTCGGGGTGCGATGGCACGCACGGCCGAGCGAGGTGCTGGCCGACGCGAGCATGCCGGGAGCGCGATGGTTCCCCGGTGGCACCTTGAACTACGCCGAGCACGCGCTTGACGGCAAGGACGCCGGCGAGTCGGCGGTGATCTTCGTCCGCGAGGACGGGCTGCGCATCGAACTCACCTACGGCCAGCTGCGCGAACAGGTCGCGGCGGCACGGGCCGCACTGGCCGAACGCGGGGTCGGCAAGGGCGACCGTGTGGTCGCGCTCGCGCCGAACTGCCCGCAGACCCTCGTCGCGTTCCTCGCGACCGCGAGCCTCGGCGCGATCTGGTCGTCGTGTTCCCCGGACTTCGGGGTGCGGGCGGTGGCCGACCGGTTCAGCCAGATCGAACCGAAGGTCCTCGTGGCGGTCAACGGCTATGTCTACAATGGACGATCATTCGACGTCCGTCCCACGATCACGTTGCTGCGCGAGGAAATCCCGTCGTTGCGGGCAACTCTTCTGGTCGACTACACCGGTGGTGGCATGCTCGACGGCGTCCTCGACTGGGACGCCACGCTCGCCCGGCACGAAGGTGCGGCGATGGAGTTCGAGCCGGTGCCCTTCGACCATCCGCTGTGGGTGCTCTATTCGTCGGGAACCACCGGGCTGCCGAAGGGCATCGTGCAAGGGCACGGCGGCATTGTCGTCGAACATCTGAAGGCGCTCGCCCTGCAGATGGACATCAAGGCAGGCGAGCGGTTCTTCTGGTTCACCACGACCGGCTGGATGATGTGGAACTTTCTCATCGGCGGTTTGCTGGTGGGCGCCACGATCGTGCTGTTCGACGGCAGTCCCGGCCATCCTGACCTGGACGTGTTGTGGGGGATCGCCGAGCGGGAGCGGATCAGGTACTTCGGGACCTCCGCGCCGTACATCCAAAGCTGTCTCAAGGCGCACCTCGAACCGGCGAAGAACCATGACCTGTCGGCGTTGCGGGCCATCGGATCGACCGGAGCACCGCTGAGCGTCGAGGGTTTCCGGTGGATCGCCCAGGAAATCGGTGAGAACGTACAGATCTGTTCGGTATCCGGGGGCACCGACCTGTGTGCGGCGTTCGTCGCGTCCGCGCCGGACGTGCCGGTGTGGATCGGGGAGCTGTCGTGCCGGGCGCTGGGGGCGGCGGTGGCCGCCTTCGACGAGGATGGCAACGAAGTCGTCGACGAGGTCGGTGAGCTGGTGATCAAGCAGCCGATGCCGTCGATGCCGGTGTTCTTCTGGCACGACCAGGATGGTTCGAGGCTGCGCGAGGCGTACTTCGACCACTATCCCGGGGTGTGGCGGCACGGCGACTGGATCATGATCACGCGGCGGGGGTCGGCGGTGATCTACGGCCGCAGTGACTCGACGCTGAACCGTGGTGGCGTGCGGATGGGAACCGCGGAGTTCTACCGGGTCGTCGAAGGCTACGACGAGGTGACCGATTCACTGGTGATTGACACGTCCGGTGCCGGGAACACCGAGGGGGAGCTACTGTGCTTCCTCGTCCTGGCGAAGGGGGTGACGCTGGCGGACGTGGAGCCGCGCCTGCGGCGTGACCTGCGCGGGGCGTTGTCGCCACGACACGTGCCGGACCGTTTCATCGAGGTGGCTGAAGTGCCGCGCACGTTGAACGGTAAGAAGTGCGAAGTGCCGGTGAAGAAGATCCTGGGTGGAACCGCCCCCGAACGCGCGGTCAGCCGGGATGCGCTGGCCAACCCGGACGCGCTGCGTCCGTTTGTCGAGCTGGCGTCGGGGAGGAGATAGGGGGATATCGGTTGGCGGGGAGGACGTTGACCGGGGACGAACGCCTACCGGCCGTGTGGCGGGTGGCGGGCGGGGTTTCGGTGACGGGGATCACCTGGGTGACCAGGCTCGTCGGGTTGATCGCCGTGCTTTCGGTGGTGTTGCCGGTCGGGCGCCGGGGGATGCACGGGAAAGTCGCCCAATGGCTTGAACTGCCTCAGGACGCCACCACGGCCGCGGCGACCGTCGCGCTGGTCACCGGGGTGCTGTTGATGCTGCTGGCCTCGGGGCTGCGCCGGCGTAAACGCCGCGCGTGGCAGTTGACGCTGTGCGCCTGCGTGCTCCTGGCGATGGCGCACTTCGGTTTGCGGCATGCCCTGGGCGCCGGGCTGGTCTCGGTCGCGCTCGCGGTGGCGTTGGTGATGAACCGACGGCACTTCATCGCGTTGCCGGATCCGGTGACCGGAAGGTGGCGTGCCGCGGCGGTGTTCGTCCAGCTCGCCTTCGCGGGACTGATCATCAACTTCGGGCTCCTGACCTTCGCCTCGCCGCGCCTGGCCGACCGGCTCGGCTTCCGGGACCGGCTGGCCGAAGCGGCACTGGCACTCGTCGGCATCAGTGGTCCCGAGGTGTTCCACGTGACGTGGCTCGACGACCTCGTGGCCAGCGTCGGCCTGCTGTTCGGCTTGGGCGCAGTCCTGCTCGCCGCGTACTTCCTGCTGCGCTCGGCCGAACCCGCGCCGCAGCTGTCCGAAACGGAGAAGTCTCGGCTGCGGGACCTCCTGTCCGACCACGGCGACCGCGACTCGATCGGGTATTTCGCGTTGCGGGACGACAAGTTCGTGGTCTTCTCGAAGACCGGTAAGGCCGCCGTGACCTACCGGGTGATCGCGGGCGCGGCGGTAGCCTCGGGTGATCCGTTGGGTGACAGCGAGGCATGGCCCGGCGCGATCGACGAATTCTTCGACGTGTGCCGGCGATACGGCTGGGTGCCCGCCGTGATGGGCTGCTCGGAACTCGGCGGGACGGTGTGGGCGCGGTACGGTCTCGACGTCCTGGAAATCGGTGACGAAGCGGTCGTCGACACGAAAGACTTCACTCTCGAAGGCCGCGTGATGCGGGGCGTCCGGCAGGCCGTGGCCAGGACCAAACGTGCCGGTTACGAGGTCCGCGTGAGACGCGCGGAGGAACTCGACAAGGACGAACTCGCCGAGTTGGAGGCGCTCGCGGCCAACTGGCGCGGCAGCGACACCGAACGAGGCTTCTCGATGGCGTTGGGCCGCATGGGCGACCCAGGCTCGATTCTCGTCACCGTCGAGCATCAGGGGCGGATCCGGGGCCTGCTGCAGTTCGTCCCGTGGGGCGAGCACGGACTGTCGCTGGACGTCATGCGCCGCGACCGCACGGCCGACAACGGCATCAACGAACTCATGATCTCCGAACTGCTCATCGAGGCCAGAGAGCGCGGCGTGAAGCACGTCTCCCTCAACTTCGCGGCCTTCCGCAAGCTGCTGGAACAGGGCCGGCGCCTCGGTGCCGGTCCGGTGGCGCGGTCCTCGGCGAAGATGCTCCACTGGCTCTCCCGGTGGATCCAGATCGAGACGCTGTACCGGTTCAACGCGAAGTTCCAGCCCCGGTGGCAACCCCGGTACCTGGCCTTCCCCGGCGTCCGCGAACTGCCTCGCGTCGGCGTCGCGGTCTTCGAAGCAGAGGGGCTCGGCGGCCGTTCCCGCTGGTTGTTGCGCATGCTGCGCCGATGAGGGGGTCCTTTGCCGGGGCGTCGGAGAGCTGTGTAGTCTATGCAGGCAGTGGTCGTTGATCCGGGAGGCTTCGCCTAGTCTGGTCTATGGCGCCGCACTGCTAATGCGGTTGGGGGTAACCCCCCCTCCCGGGTTCAAATCCCGGAGCCTCCGCTCAGCGCCGGTTCGCCGCGTGCTAAGTTGATAACTGAACAAGCGCCCGTAGCTCAACGGATAGAGCATCTGACTACGGATCAGAAGGTTAGGGGTTCGAATCCCTTCGGGCGCGCTTCCATCTCAGATTCCCGGCATTGGACTGACCTGCGGAAACAGGTCGCGTGAGTGCCACTCTTCGACGTTACAGTCGATCACCTCCGCCGCTCGGAACGGGCTCAGTGTAGCCAAAGTTGTCCGAAAGTTGCCCCGGCCGTCTTGGGCGTGTCTTCGGGGGATCAGCGCCGCGAGTGATCCGGCGGCCTCGGCGAGAAGTTCGTTCAGCACCGATGTGTAGATGTCCGAGGTTGTGCTTCGGGTGCTGTGGCCGAACATGCGCTGGACCACTTTGATGTCTGTACCGATGGCGAGCAGCATCGTGGCCGCGGTGTGGCGGCAGTCGTGCAGCCGGATCGGTGGTAGGCCCGCGGCCGCGATGTGTTGGGCGAAGCGCTCGCCGATCCAGGACGGCCGCAGCGGCGAGCCCGTCGGGCCGGGTGAACACCTTGCCGGAGTTGATCCACATCCCGCCGACCTCGACCTTGCGGCGTTGGTGCTGGACCAGCAGTGCGGGTTCTCCGCGGTCCAGTTTCACGGGCCGCTTGGAATCCGCCTTGGGCGCTTTCTCTTCGTAGCCGTTGGTCTCGGTTCGCTGGATGATGATGTTGATCTGGGAGTGCGCAAGCTGGGTTTCGGTCCAGGGCAGGCCGGCGACTTCGCCGCGGCGGGGCCCGTACTTGAGGAGCAGGTGCCACATCGCCTCGTAGTCGGGGTCGTGCTCGGCGACGTGGTCGAAGAAGGTTCCGACGTGCTTGGGCTGCCACACCAGCACTTTCCCGGGTCTCGTCGGCTTTCAACGACGGGCGCCAGGCACGTGCGTTGAAACCCGACGAGGAACTGGCCCGCAAACTCGGGCTCCCGTTGACGGCGGTCACCGAAGCCGCCTACGTCGTCTCTGTGCCTACCTTCGCGCTCCTGCCCGTTCGATGCTGTGCCCAGGATGTTGCGGCTGTTCGCAGGCGCAGCTTCCACGGGCGCGGGTCGGTGGCGGCGATTTGGGTCCAGAGCGCGGCGTTGATGGCTGCGAAGGCGTCGAGGGTTGGTGGTGTCGCGGTGGTCCAGGTCGGGATTGCGGCTGCCCAGTTTTCGGCGTCGGTGGGGGTGTGGCCTTCGGCGATGAGCCAGAGTGCGGTGCAGGCTGTGTCGATCCAGGGTGCGTTGAGGGTGGGCCATGACCAGTCCACGAGGCGTGCGCCGTGGTTGGTGATGAGGATGTTGTGGGGGTTGAGGTCGGTGTGTGACAGGTGGTTTCCGGCGAGCAGGGTCGCATCGGTTCCGGCCTGCTCGCCGGCATCGGCCCACGGGTCTTCGATGCGCCTGCATCCGGTGGGAGGTGGTGTGAGGTCGGTGAGTTGGGCGAGCATGCGCGCGACGGCCGGGAGGTCAGGTGAGTGGGGTGAGAGATCTGCGGGGTGGCCGTCGAGGTGTTCGAAGCCGAGGACGTGCCAGCCGGCGGTGTCGATGTGCCAGTGCAGGCGTGGCGCGATGGGGTGCGCGTGCGGGTTGATGAGGGCTTCCCGGCGTTGTGCGGCGGCGCGTGCGCTGGGCACTCCTTTGGCGAATACCGGGCCCGTGTCGGTGAGCAGGCGTGCGGTGAATGTGGCGTTGAGTCCGGTGGTGATCGTCTCGGCGTGATGGACCGTGCCGGTGTGCGCCTCGATGGCGGCGCGGACGGCGGGAGGCAGGTCATGCCATCCGGTCCGTGGGGTGGCTGGAGTCATCGCCTGGGCGGCGGAGGATCCGGCGGCGCTCATGCGCTGAGGCTGACTGTGTAGCCGAGTGGTCGGAGTCCTTCGGCGAGGAATAGTCGGTCGGACGATCCTCCGGCGCGGGTCTGGAGGAGTTGGTAGTCGGCCTGGTGGCGGATGCTCCAGTGTTCAACGGCCCGCCATAGGGCGCGGCCGTGGCCGTTGCCGCGCTGTTCGGGTAAGACGCCGAAGTACTGCGGCAGCAGCATCCTTCGGTTGTGTCGGTCGTGCATGATCGTCAGTGGTCCGATCGCGCCGATGACGCGCCCGTCGGTGTGGGTGACGAGGATCGGTCCGTCGATGTGGCCGGTGGCGCGTCGTTTGCGTAGGAAGTCGAAGCCGTGCTCGGCCATCGATTGGGCGAACGCGGGAAATGTGGCCGCGAGGTCGGGGTCGCAGTTGTCGAGTTCGGTCACGACAGGTCCGGCGGGGGCCGCGGTGGTCGCTCGGCCGAACTCCTTGAGGAGCACTCGGGTGCGGTCCGTCGCGGTGGGCGGACTGGTGTTGAAGGAGATCACCCGGCCACGGGCAGCGCGGTAGGTGGTGCAGCAACGGCGCGTTGCCGTGCGCAGTGCATCCAGGTCGGGTGAGCGGCCGTAGTACAAGGTCTTGACCATGCCGCCGCCGCGCGGGGTCAGCACGGGGATGATCGTGTGGTCGGGGCGGTGGGTGATCTCGTCGACGAGCACGCTGTCCGCCTTGTCGGGCGACCAGCGGCGGTCCTTGTCGAACGGGAGCGCGGTTCCGGCCTGGCTGGCGGCGAGTACCTCGGTGAACACGTCGATGAACGTCTCCGGGGTGAGCTGGTCGGGGTGGGTCGGCCCGAGGACCGGCACGTAGGGGACGGTCAGCACGACGGTGCCGACCGTGCGGGCGAGTTCAACCAATGCATGGGCGCTGGTTATCCCGGAAAACTGTGTGAACCCGCGGTTGGCCAGCGCGGCACGGAAAGCGGTTTCTCCTTGCGGCGAAAGGACATCAGCGATCTGCGGTGACGGACAGGACGTCGGCATCATCCACCTCTTCCCAGGAGCGCTGACCGGTTAGTTAGAAAGCACACCCCGGCCGGGTACGGCCCGTAAAGTGACAGGTTGTCAACCCAGCGCAACCAGCCGAACGCGCTCGGTCGTGCTAGATTCCCCGGATACTGACGGCCGTGCAGCAGACCACTCCAGAGGGGCGCCCCAGGATGAACCCGGCCTCCGGCCCCAGCTCGTTCCCCATCTCCGTCAAAGGCGTCGTCGTCCGGGATGGGCGGGTTCTGTTGCTACGCAACGACAGAAACGAGTGGGGAGTTACCGGGCGGTCGGATCGAACTCGGCGAGACACCCGAGGCATGCGTGGCGCGCGAGGTCACGGAGGAGACGGGGTGGACGGTGCGGACCGGGCCGATTCTGGACGCGTGGATGTACTACATCGCCGTCGTCGACAAGAACGTGTTCATCGTGACCTACGGTTGCTACCCCGAAGGCGATGACGAGCCCGTGCTCTCCCACGAGCACAACGACATCGGCCTGTTCAGCGAGCACGAGGTTGCCGGCCTGCCGATGCCGGATGGATACCAGCGTTCCATCGCGACCTGGTTCACCATGCTGGCCGAACGCGTCGAATAGCCGGATCGTGCAGCGGCGCCGGTGCGAGGCATGCGGGGCGGAACTCAGCCACTTCGCCGTCGCCCGCCTCGAACACGCCGTCCACCTCGCCCACGACCCCAGCGAACGCGGCGCCGCGCTCGCACTGCTCGCCCGCGCCACGGGCGAGACCGGCAACGCCGACGCGTTCGACCACGCCATCACCGCCCACCGCGACCTGCTCGACCGGCACGCCGGCGACAGCATGCTGTTCAACCCTTTCACCTTCCACGAAATCCACCTCCGCGGCCTCATCGCCACCGGCCGCGCCCGCAAGGCGGCTCTCCTCATCCAGGACAACCCACCTGCCTCGACGGCACCTGCACCGCAGTGGCATGTGATCGAGCGCGTCACGGCCGGACACGCCTTACTGGCCGCCGACGACGTCAGCGGCGCCGAAGAAGCTCTCCGCAGCGCACTGCTTGCGGCCGAGACCCACCGCCTGCCCCACCGGATACAGCGGATCGTCCGCATCGCCCGCGACGCCAACCTTCGCCCGCTGGCCACCGAGGCCGAGGCCGCGCTGACCGGGGCGTGCGCCTTCCTCGCACTGCACCACCAGGCTGCGCGGTCCCCTTACCCGTCGGACTCGTAGCCCGACGGAACGGCAGCTATTGGACGAGCATGGAAAACTGGTTTTCGATGGGCCCGACTGGGTCGGTCAAGACCCGGCTTGTCGCGTTGCGGGATCCGTCCGGCGCGGGCAAGACCACCAGCGCGCGGTACGCGCCCGAATTGGCCGTGGTGTGGCGGTTCTCGACCTTGGCCTTTGGCGACGAGGGCTTCGATGAGGGCCTCGGTCTGATTGGGACTCGGATAGCAGAGCCCCCACCGAAAATGCGCCAAAGCCGAACTTGAAACAGTCCCCCCGACGGTCGCGGACCCTGTGGTTCTGTCCGTGGACGTCAGGAGTTGCGCGGGGCTACCAGGCCTGATTCGTAGGCGAGAACGACGAGCTGAGCGCGGTCGCGGGCTTGGAGCTTGGTCATGGCTCGGTTGATGTGGGTTTTCGCGGTTGTCGGGCTGATCACCATGTTGTCGGCGATTTGGTTGTTGGACAGGCCTTTCGCGACCAGGGCCACCGCCTCGCGTTCGCGGTTGGTCAGCTGTTCCAGCGCTGTGTCGGTACCGGTTTTGAGCGGCTGGGAGACGTACCGGTTGATCAGCTTGCGGGTGATCGACGGTGCGAGCAGGGCGTCCCCGCGTGCGGCGACGCGCACGGCGTGCAGGAAGTCCTCCGGCTGGATGTCCTTGACGAGGAAGCCGGCCGCGCCGGCCCGCAGCGCGTTGAACACATGCTCGTCCAGGCCGTAGTTGGTCAGGATGACGACGTGCACCGCGGCCAGGGCCGGGTCTGCGGCGATGCGCCGTGTCGTCTCGATGCCGTCGACGACGGGCATCTGAATGTCGATGAGCGCGATATCGGGCAGATGCTTTCTGACCAGCGCGAGGCCCTCGCCGCCGTCGGCGGCCTCGGCCACTACCTCGATGTCGTCCTCGACGTCGAGGAGCGCGCGGAATCCGCTGCGAATGAGCGGCTGGTCGTCGACCAGCAGGACTCGGATCATGATGTGTGATCCACGGGAAGTTCGGCCAGGACGGTGAAGCCGCCCTCGCTGCGCGGTTCCGCCCGCAGCCGGCCGCCGAGGGCGGTGACTCGTTCGCGCATCCCGAGTAGCCCGACGCCGGACACTTCGGTGCCGGGCACCGGCGCGGTGTCCGGTGTGGCCTTGCCATCGTCGTCAACCCGGATGACCAGGGCGTCGGGACGGTAATCGATCCGGACCGACGCGGTCGCGGCGGCGGCGTGACGACCGATGTTGGTCAGCGACTCCTGAACGATGCGGTAAGCGGTGCGGTCCACCGCGGCCGGCAAACCGTGTCGGGGTCCGTCGATCGTCAGCGTCGCGTCCAGGCCGGTCGTCCGGGCCCGCTCCACCAGGTCCGGGACGTGGTCAAGCCCGTGCGGCGGGTTCCTGTCGTCATCGCGTAGTGCCTCCAAGGTCGCTCGCAGTTCCCAGGCCGCCTCACGACCGGCCTCCCGGATCGCCAGCAGCGGCTCCGGCACCTGTTCACCCCGCTTGCGGGCCACGTGGACGGCGGCCTCGGCCTGCACCTTGATGACGGAGATCTGGTGGGTGAGGGAATCGTGCAACTCCCGCGCGATGTGCAGCCGCTCCTCGTTCGCGCGGCGCCGCGCGGTCTCCTCCCGGGTGCGTTCGGCCTCGTCCGCACGCCGCTCGGCCTGCCGCAACGCCTCACCTGCCAAACCGGCGGCGACCAGCCAGGCCAGCTGGAGCACGTCCCGGTTGTGCGTGAACGCCTCGCCCGCGGTCCAGGAGTGCGGCGAGGCGAGGAGTGCGAGCGGCAGCGTCACCACCATGATCACCGAAGCGGCCACCGCGACGAGCCGGTGTCCCGCCCGTACGGCGGCGTACACCGCGAACAGGTACGCGAGGGCAGGCACGTCAATGCCGACGGCCTCGTACCCCACCACGGACAGCCCGGTGATGGCCAGCACGGCGACCGGTGCGCGGCGGTGCGCGGCCAGCGCTAGGCCACCGGCGGCCAACAGCACGTAGCCCAACGGGGCGAGAGTGGTGGCGGGGTGCCGTTCGGACACCCCGATCACCAGCAACACCACCGCCGCACCGGTGGCGATCGCCCAGTCCCGGACGCCGATCCGTTCTCTGCGCACACCCGGACTCTAATCGGATTGCCGCGCAGGAAACTCCTCCACACAGATGATCGGTCGGCTACCGCGCACGCGGTAGTTTTGCGCCGGCTACGGCAGCGGCGGCAGCGCGAAGTGCCCGCGTTCGCTGGACGACCGACAGTGGGGACACCGGACATGATCGGGCGAGGTCCAGTCATCGGAGAAGAAGGGGCACCTCATGTCCGTCCGTCACCTGCTCGCCACACCAGCAGCCGCGCACCTCCTGGCCCAGTCGGCCGATCCCAGTTCATACGGCTTTACCCCCGCGCGAATCTGGGCCTCCGCCGCCGCGCTGCTGGCGCTGGTCGGCGCGGTCATCGGCGGGCTGGCACTGAACCGCTCCGTCCGCCGCGTCCGCAACAGCGGGCGAAAAGGCGCCATCGTGGCCCTGGCGGCGGGGCTGATCGCCATGGTCAACGGCGTGGTGAACCTGGCCGTCGCCGACGGTGGTCCCGGCACCGGCAACGGAGTAGTCGGCGCCGGTGTGGCCGTGGTGCTGGGGTTGGTCGCCATCGTCCTGGGCGGGCCTGCCCTGGCCCGCTCCCGTCGCACCGCCTGACCGAGACGTCTGAAGGAGACGCAACGAACACCATGGTGAAAAAGTCGACACCGGCCCCGGCAAGGCCGGCACGCACGACCCGGGCACTGCCGGTCCCCTGTATGTGACGGTGACACTGGCCCAAGAGCTGACCCGCGACGGCTTCGACCCCAGGGTGCACACCTTCAGCAACGGGCTGCTGACCGGCGTGCTGATGGTCCTCTTCGCGGTTGGTGCGAGCCGGGTGCTGTACACGGGTCGCTTCGCCGCGTGGGGACCGCGACTGCTCGGGCTATACGGCGCGGCCATCATCATCGTCGACGGGATTCGCCGTACACCCGTACCGACGTGTAGCCCCGGCAGGCACGATCACGCCCGACACCGCCTGGCAGGAGCGGAAGTCTCATCATCCAGGCCAGCAAGAACGGCGGGCCTCACCACAGGCAATAGTCACAGGAGGGTCGGGCCAAGCACCTCGTGCACATGAAGCTTGAACGGCGAGATGAACTAGTTCGCCGGCGATTGCGGAGACGGCTCGCGCATGGTTCGTGCGGCACTGCGGGCGAGTTGGGCCGCAGTTTCAGGGGTCAAGTAGTTCAAGGCACTCCGCTGGGTGATGCCGAACTGGTTGGCGATCCACCCTAGATGTGCTCGCAAGAGTTCTTTCGCTCCGCCGGGTTTCAGCCGCATGTTCCGCACCGCGAACTCGCGCTCAATGGCGCCGGCAATCTCAAGAAACTGCTTGGTGCGATCGACCTCGGCCATGCCACAGACCCTACCCAGCGATCGCTCCAGTCAAGGGAGTCATCGTGTAACCCTTGCCGCTGAACGGGTCGCGGTGCCTTGGGACCCGATGTCTGATCAGCTGGCCCGGTGACCTGGCCGGTTCGGCTTCCCGGGTGTTGCTGTAATCCCGTGCACGGTCGGGCTCATGACCGTGTGGTCCGGATTTCTTGTCCGTGGTTGTCGGATTGCTTGTAGATGGTCTCGGCTGCTTCTGGTGCGGGCCAGACGGAGATCTTGTAGTCCTCGACTGGTTCGTCGACTGGGGCTTTGGGGGCTGTGTCGCGGCCGCGGGCGTGCACGCGGAGCCGGTAGGTGCCAGGTCCCGTGTGGGACAGGTCCATGAAGCCCGGCGGCGTGTCGAGGTCGCCGCAAGCGAGGAGTTCGCCATCTTCGGAGTCCACCGAGACCTCGACGACTTCGTCCCAGTCGTCGAGATCGACCGAGCCCGGTGCGGTGTCGAGCAATTCCACGGTCAGGTTGACCGGACCTGATTTTATGCCGGTGAGGACAACGGCCGCGGTGGCATCCGTTCCCACGAGACCGTTCGAAGCATCGAAGGCCTGGTCGGTGACCTGACCGTCCAGGTCTCTGATTTGGAAGAATCCGTAACTCACGTGCACTTCAGCGGTCGTTGTCCTCACCGGCTCGGTCATCTGTCTCCCTCTGGCTCGACTACACGATTGTTACCACAAACGGGTCATGGTTGAGTACGCGCTCCTGGTTATAGAACTGCTGCAACGCGTTGCCGCCCAGTTGGTTCTGCTTTGAGTTGATCGCCTCGGCGTCGTACGGGCCGAACGCTGCCCCCTCCCACGTCGAAGCGAAGGGATACTCATCACAATCCTCCCCGGGTTTCTTGGGGAAACTGGTGGGGCAGGCCACTTTCGAGTTGCGGTCCTGCGCGTCCTTTTCGGTCGTGCGGGTG
Source organism: Amycolatopsis pigmentata (assembly GCF_042684065.1). Lineage (NCBI taxonomy): Bacteria > Bacillati > Actinomycetota > Actinomycetes > Pseudonocardiales > Pseudonocardiaceae > Amycolatopsis > Amycolatopsis pigmentata. The sequence goes on from NZ_JBHUKR010000007.1 coordinate 1,080,994, forward strand.
AGTGGCTGATCGGCCGTGCCCCCTGGTAGACCCTTTGCTTGCGCCTCCTGGATGTGCCGGGCCAACTCAGGGTACGGCCCGCCAAGTTCGTAGATCATTACGGGTTTCACTGTGGGCACAACACAGCCAGCCGCGATACTAGTAGAGAACATGTTGTCGCAGCGGACGGCTGGGGTCGCTCCTGAGGTTACGACGGGTTCAAGCCAGCCGGGGTTGGTGAAGGTTGCGGTGGCTTCAAGGATGCCACTTCCGATTTCTCCGGGCTGATAGGTGGTGGACTCGCCGACTACGTAGTCTTCCCAGAAGCCGTCTTCGACGGCGACTTGGGTGGGCCACTCCTGGCTGCTGGTTATGCAGTCGCCATCGCATTGGCCGGTGCCGGTGACCGTCGTTCCTTCCGCGGCTCCCCAGATTCCGGTGAACTGCTGTGATGCCTCGTATTGCCAGTCGATCAGCTGCGGATCGGTGGACATGTAGCCCAGCCGGCCGACGTACATTCCGCCAATCTCTCCGCCATTCTCGATATCGTAGACGTGGAGTTGGAAGGTTCCCATGCCACACGCGGCATGTCGCGTGGTCACGACCTCGTCGGGCGTGCACCAGTCAGGGGCGGGCACGGTGCCGCTCGCGGTCATCTTCCTGGTGGACGGCTCCGAGGTAACGCACGCCGCTTCGTGCTTGCCGCCGACGGCTCGGCTTTTGAGCTGATCCTTGTGGTTCTTGATCTGGTCCTTGACTGTCTGGCAGTTGTCTGCGGTGCTGAGGCTGAAGGGCTGCACGACCCGTTGTGTCACCTGAGCACTCGTCTGCTGTCGCATCGGGCTAGCGCTTGCAGTGGACGTGGCTTCAGCGGCGCCGGGTAACGATAGTGCGAACGCTAGAACAGAAGCGAAACCGGCCGCCGCAATCCGGGTCGGCAGGAACAACGATCCACGTCTTCGTGTCGATGACGTAATTCTTCTCAAGGTGCGGCGCCTTTCGATCCACTTTTTTACGTTGGTTTGAGAGGGTTGCCTGTCCAGCAGGCATGAGTTGGGTCAGCCCAGCACGCTTTGTTCAAGACAGGCAGAGCAATGGAGGAGAATAAATCGATACCCTTGGTTGACGACCGGCCGAATATTGGCCTGATCAAATTACAAAGATCACTGAGGATGTACAACGGGCCGGGTCTTTCTTCGCTCGCTATCGGCAGGCACGGGGCTGGTGTTCACGGGAGCCAGCCGGTGAGGTGGAGTAAGTGGGTGTGCTCGGATTCGTCGAAGCCCAGGCCTACGGCCTCACTGCGGATCCGTTCGATCTCGCGTGCGGGGAAGCCAGTCGCCCACCGGGCTGGACTCGTAACTGCGAATCGACTGCGCATAGTCGTTCACGTTCGTGACGTGCGCGTGCAGCGCCAGCACGGCCTCGTGACAGTCGTTGAACCCGAGGTCCGCGGCGAACTTCTGCTGAACGTCATCGCGGAACCGGCCGCACGCTTGCGCGGCCGCGACCTCCGGGGTCGGTTGGGCGATAGCGTCGTAGACCCTGCGGACCGCTTCGTACGGGTCGGTGGAGAGGATCTTGTTGGGGTGGTAGGTCCCGGTGCCGCTGTCGCAGGCTTGGATTACCTTGTCCGCGTCCTGGCGGATTTCCAGGGCACGCTGTTCGCCACTCATGCCCAGCACCTGCTGGCGTTCGTCCCCGTAGGCCGGGTCCAGGCTCGTGGACTGACCAGTATCGAGGTAGCGGGGCGACCCCCTCGCCCCGCTACTGGCAGGCCGCGGACTTGGCCGTGATCAGGTGATGTGACATGGCGAACCACCTGCCGGTTTCGATCAGCTATCGCTGGATGTACCTCCAGGAGCAAGTGACCTAGCGACACGCTGGTCGATGACAAGCGACCTTGACTTGATTCGCGGTTGCGGCATACGCTCGAAGGATGACAAGCGACCTTGACTCCGGTGGTGAATCCCCCAGCGAACGGCGACGTCAGCGCCGTTTCCGTGTGCGGGTGTGGCTCGGGGCCGGCTGTTACCTGTTCGCGAGTCTCGCGCTTTCGTTGTCGAGCGGTCCGTGGCGTCTCGTCTGGGCGGTGCTGTCGCTGCTTCTTGCGGCGTTGCTTGTCGTTCTCACCGTGCTCCGTGTGCGCCAGATGGACGAGTATCAGATCAAGCTGTTCTTTCCCGGCCTGGCTGTCGGCTTCGCCGCCGCGATGTTCGCCGCCCTCACCGTGGGCACTCTCAACGCCACCGGGCTCCACGTGCCCAATGGCGGATGGCCCGTGTGCATCATCGGGATGTTGGCGTGGCAGGTTACCAACCTCGTTGTCGGGGCACCTCAACGCTGATGAAGAACCTGATCCGTTCGGAACGCGAAGGCCGGGGCTGGACTCAGGCAATGCTGGCCGAACGCCTGGAAGTGTCGCGTCAGACCGTCGTCGCCCTCGAGACGGGAAAGTACGATCCGTCACTCCCGCTGGCCTTCCGTATCTCCCATCTTTTCGGAAAACCAATCGAAGACATCTTTTTCCCCACAGGCAATTCCTGAAAGGAACCCGTCAAAGGTTCCGCGGGAATCCCTGCTGAGGGTCGGCAGGGTGGTCCACTATCGCGCACCCAGTGCTCCGGTGGCACTCACGCAGCCGATGGGTGCTCGTCAAAGCTGACAACCGAGACGGGATCGATCCGGGCGATCTGTGGCGGTGGCTGCTCGACGGCAAGGCCACGCTGGTACTGGCCGGAGCCAGTCCGCGTACCAGCGTGGAACTGCTACGCAGAATTCGCGCATCCTTTCCGGACTCGCTGCTCGTGGCCACGCTGAACCCAGCCCAGATGAAACGAATGACCCAGCTGACACCAGCGTCGGCGACCTAAGCTAATTGTGCGGGGTAACCCGCCCCCGAAGGGGACACAAACTACTGGACGAACGTGATCGGGTACCGCGATGCGCCGCCGTCCAGGCGGTGGTCGTTGCGGCCCTTAAGGAATCGGTCGAAGAACGAGGCCACCTCTGCCCGGTCCGCCGCCACTGCGCGGTGCGGGTCAACCGTTCCCACCGCCGCGGCGAGCGTCGTGGCCGGTACCCGGCCGGCCAGTTGTGGGACTAGCGCCTCGGCGTCGGTGAACGACGCGTGCGCGGAGTCGTTCAGTGTGACGTCGGCTTTCCAGCCGTGCTGGTGCTGCCAGAACGCCGCCCATGACGGCTCGCGGTGGATATCGCTGCCGTCGGTTGCGGAGCTGCTGCCCATCAGCAGGAACGGCCGGTCCAGTCCGTGCAGCGCGACCTCGCTGAGGTTGGTGCCGTCGAGTTTGACGGTGTACTCCATGGTGCCGTCCATGTTGATGCCGGCCGTGATCCGGGGATCGGTGTACATCGCGTTCGCCGCTGTGAACCCGCCGGCGGATTGGCCGAACATGCCGATCCGGTTCAGGTCCATACCATCGGTCAGCCGGACGGGCAGGCTCGTCAGCCGGTCCAGCACCAGTTCGGTGTCGGCCACGCGCGTGTCCATCAGCTTTGTGAAGAACGCCAGCGTCGTGCCGTTCTGGAAGGCCTGGGCCCAGGCCGCCATCAGGGGCCCGTTACCGACCACGTGGCCGTCGGGGAACTGCACCGCCGGTGCCTCCCCGGTGTGGTCGATGGTGACCACCACGAAGCCGCGCGAAGCGAGGTCCTCGACCAGTGACACGTTCCAGTCCCGCGGGTCCCCGGCGCCGGGCGAGTACAGGACGACCGGGAAGCGGCCCGGCGCCATCGCGGCGTCCTTCACCGAGTGGGTCTTGGTCGCGGCCCAATCGACGAGGCCGGTCGGCAGGTTGAAGTTCCCCTCGACCGCGGGACCGACCGCCGCGGCCACCGCCGCCGGAAGCTGGTTCGTGAACGGCTCGCCCGCGGTGTGGACCGCGGGGTAGAAGACGCTGATCATGAGCGCACGGTAGGGCTGGCTGAGCACCCACGGGTCCGGGCGCTTGTCGTCGACGAGCCGGACGGTCGACTCGCCGGTCGCGTAGCGGCCGTGTGGCGCAGGAAGCGTGAGCGTCAGGCCCTGCGCAGGATTCGTTGCCACAGACACGGACGCGGCCGAAGCCGGGGCCGCGGTCGAGACCACAAGACTGGAGACGACGACCCCGACCAGAGAAGCGGCAACGAAACGGGAGCTGCGCATTGAGGGGTCCTTCAGATACGGCGTTGCGGTGTTCGAACACATCGATGTTCCCAACGCGCCTTCCCACACGCCACCGTGCTGCCAGGCGTTTCATTACTCCGGAAAACCAGACCGCCATAGGGTGGACAACCGCCCCATGACTGTCACGGACTCGACGGGGCTCGATGAGAACTTCGCGTCTGACTGCCACGACTGGAAACGGACACGGGACACCAACCGCTTGCGAGTGAACGTCGACCCGTGGGCGGCGCGCACTCGCTAGCGTCCAATGCATGATCACAACGCGTGAAGTCACCTATGACATCGACGGTCTGACGATGGTCGCTCACCTGGCCTTACCGCACGGAGAGGGACCCTGGCCGGCGGTGATCATCGGGCACGACGGAATCGGTCTCAACGACTTTCAGCGTCGTCGCGCCGACCGTCTCGCCGAGCGTGGCTACGCGGCCCTGGCCATGGACTACCACGGCGGCCGGTATTTCTCGGGAAACCCGGAGGCGATGTTGGCCCGGGTCCTGCCACTGATCGCCGACCCCGACCGGATGCTGGCCATCGGCCACGCCGCGCTCGATGTCTTACTCGCGGTGCCGGGCGTGGATCCTGACCGGCTCGGCGCCCTCGGCTATGGTGCCGGCGGCAGCATCGTGCTCGAACTCGCCCGAGCCGGGGTGCCCTTCCGGGCCGTCGCCGTAGTTCATCCCGGCCTACCGACCACCCGTCCGGCGGACTGGACCGACACGACCGCCACATTCCTGCTCTGCACTGGCTCCGAAGACCCAATCTGCACGCCCGACCAGGTCCTCGCGTTCACTCAGGTGCTCCAGGAGGCCGGCGTTGATTGGCGCGTGCACGTCTACGGCGGCGCCAAGCACGCGTTCTGGGCCGCTCCGGCGAATCCCGATGGCACTCCTACCGGCGGGACTACCCACGTCACGCCCACTGTGCCTGGGGTGGGTTACCACCCGGCGCACACCGCGCGGGCGTGGCGGGCGGTTCTCGACCTGTTCGACGAGACCATCGGGGCGCGAGGTTCGCCGGCCGTGTGAGATGTTCCTCTCCCGCCGTCGTGGCGCCGGTGGTCTGGGGAGGTTGACCATGGAGTGATGACATCCTCGCCCCACATCGGTGGCCGACCTGATCCGTTGAACGGGACTCTCGGTGGAGAGTCCGCTCCTGCCCGTGGGTACCTGTTGGACAACGCGCGTGCCGAGGCGGGCGAGCGATTCGTGTGGCTGGCCGAGTTGTTCGACGGTGTGTCGCGTGGGCATTTCGATCGGCTGGCGGTCGGGGCTGGTTCGCGTTGCTGGGAAGTGGGGGCTGGTGGGCCCGGTATCCCGGAGGCGCTCGCGGCAGCGGTCGGTGCGACCGGGTATGTGCTGGCTACGGACATCGACCCGTCGTGGTTGACGGCAGGCGAGGGGTACGAGGTGCGCCGGCACGATGTCGCCGCTGATCCGCCTCCGGAGCCGGGGACGTTTGATCTGGTGCACGCCCGGCTGGTGCTGGTTCATGTACCGGACCGGGCTCGGGCGTTGGCCACGATGGTTGCGGCGCTTCGGCCTGGCGGGTGGTTGCTGGTCGAGGATGCCGATACCGCTTTGCAGCCCTTGGCGTGTCTGGATGAGAGTGGTTCGGCGCAGCGCCGGGCCAATCGGTTGCGTGACGCGGTGCGGGAGTTGCTGGTGCGCCGTGGTGCGGATTTGCGTTTCGGTCGGACGCTGCCGCGGGCGTTGCGTGAAGCTGGTTTGGTGGATGTGGCCGCGGCGGGCTCGTTTCCGGTCGGCGGGTTGGCCTGTGACCGGTTGGAGGCGGCGACCATCCGGCATGTGCGGGATGAGTTGCTGGCGGCCGGTCTGGCCGGCGATGCCGAGATCGACGCGCACCTGGCCGCCATCGACGCGGGCGAACTCGACCTGACCCTCGCGCCGCTGATCTCGGCCTGGGGACGCCGTCCAGCCGAGCATCCGCCGACACTTGGTTAGGTGCATTCAGGTGTTATCCGACCTGCCCACCTGACGCCCAAGCTTCCGTGCGGTTGGCGGGTTCCGCCCCGATCGCTTCCGAAATCGCGTTACGGCGAATGACGGATTGCCGGTGTGGCTGGTTACCGTTCGACTTGGTGCGCAACACAGCCGCGTGCGGACAAGCGGCACGCGCCACCTCAGGGGGATCGTCCATGGCACGTCCACGGGTAACGTCGCGCGTCGGAATCCTGGCGATCGGCGGCCTCGTCACGGTGCTGGCGGGTGCGGGCGTCCTTCCAGCGCAGGCCACGGCCACCACACAGATCACCGATCTCGGCGTACTGCCAGGCGGCAGCTACAGCTAATGGCTGACGCCGGATCAGGGTCGTCCAGTCCAGTGCGGGGAGACGGTTTCGACCAACATCGCGGAACCCGGAGAGGCACACGCCCGCCGCACGTCGGATGTCGGCGATGTCGATCCCGTGGGTTTGCGCCAGGTCATGACCGGCTGAAGCGCAACAAGGGACCGGGGTCACGACCCCTGGCAATGGCGGCGATGGCCAGCACTGGGGCGCCTACCCGGCACCAGTCGGCCAGGCGTTCGCCGTCGAATCCGGTGAGGGCGACCAGGTCGTCGATCTTGCGTGATATTGGTTGGGTGCCGTCGAGGACCCAGTCGATGGCGTCGAAGCATGGTTCGCCGATGGAGCTTTTCGGGTCGATGGCGACCAGGCCTCGGTCGGGCCCGCAGTCGAGCAGGTTGTCGTAGTGCAGGTCGCCGTGCAGCAGGACGGTTTCGGTCTGGCTGGTGACCAGCCGGTCTCGTAATCGGCGTGCTCTGGCGATGTCCTCGGGGAGCACCACGCCGGCGATGCCGTCGAGCCCGAGTTTGGCTTCGGCGAGGGCCAGGAAGTACTCGACGCCGTCCCGCAACTCCTTGTCCACCACCGCACGTGGGGATGCCACGGCGCCGTGCAGGCCGGACAGCACTTCGGCCAGTTGCGCGGCGGTCGGCGTGGTCACGCGCCCGCCGGGCAGGCGTTCCAGCAGTATCGCGCCGTGTTCGGGCGCGGACCGGAACACAGCGGGTACCCGCCCGCCTGGCTGGAAGGCGCGCAATACCCGGTCCTGTTCGGCGATCACGTCCAGCTGCGGGGAAAGCTTGAGCACCGCGTCGGTGCCTGACTCTGTGGTGCAACCGACGGTCAGGGACGTCGACCCGTCGGGGAACATCGTGTTCGGCCTTAGGCGCCACTCAAGCGCCAGCCGTTCGGCAAGAGCGGGCGCGGCCTGGACCCAGTCGATGATCTGGGGGCCGAACCGGCGCGTCAATCGGTCCGCGAAACCGGGCTCGATCACGAACGCTTCTCTCAAGGCAACGTGCTCGTCAGGTGTTTCATCGACGCCAGGGTCTGGTTGATGGTGGCCGGGAGGTCGGGATCGCCGTGCTGGTTGAGCCAGCGGGTCGCCGCTATCCGGAACGTGGTCACGGCGATCTCGGCAGCCAGCCGGGCGGTCAGGTCGTCGATGCCGCGGTCGCGGAAGCCCTGCTCCAAAGCTTCCGACATCAGCGAGAACTTGCGCAGTTCGCGCTCGCGCAGGGCGGGTTCGGCGTCGATCGCGGCCCGTCGGCGTAGCAGGTAGTCGAGGTCGCGGCCCTCGAAGATCTTGACCGCGGCGGGCGGCAGGCCCGTGGCGATCAGTTCCATCGGGCCGAGCGAGGGCGGGGCTTCGGCCATGAAGCGGGCCACCTGCTCGGGCACCGAACGATCGCCGGCGAAGAGCACCTCCCGCTTGTCGGCGAAGTACCGGAAGAACGTACGGGTCGTGAGTCCGGCCCGCGCCGTGATCTGCGGGACGGTGGTCTCGGTGTAGCCCTGATCAAGGAAGAGATCGAGCGCGGCCTGCTCGAGTCGTTCTCGCGCACCCGGCTGCCATCGGCCCATGCGGCGAATTCTAGTGATGACACGACGTGTCGTCTATGTCATAGTGATGACACGACGTGCCATGGCTGATGGAGGCGAACATGACAGGTGAGATCTGGGTGCTCGGTGCGACCGGACGGGTCGGCAGGGAGGCGGTGAAGCGTCTGTGGCAGGCGGGCGCCGAGGTGGTGGTGACCGGCCGCGATCGGGAGCGGCTGGCCCAGGTGAGTCCGGACGCCCGGGCGGTGACCGGCTCACTCGACGAGGTCTGCGCGCGGCTGGCCGCGGAGGCGCCGGCGGTCGTGATCAACACGGTGGGCCCGTTCGCGGCCACCGCGCCGCAGGTCGCGCGGGCTTGCCCGCCGGGCACCCACTATGTCGACGTCGGCAACGAGTTGAGCGCGTTCGAGGCGCTCCACGGCATGGACCGGGAGGCGGCGGAGACCGGTCGCACGCTGGTCGCCGGGGCGGGCTTCGGCGTGCTCGCGACCGAGAGCATCCTGTCGCATCTGCTGGCGGGTGAGGAAAAGCCTGCGCGAGTACGCGTCGACGCCATCGCGTCAGTCGCGATCGAACCCGGCGCCCTCGGCGAAGCCCTGGCCGCCACGATCGTGCGCTCGTTGCTCGACGGTGGCCGCGAGGTGCGGCAGGGCCGGCTGGTACACACCCGCACCGGCGGTGCTGCCGAGCGATTGACAACCCCGGAGGGCGACGTGGTCACCACCGCTTCCCTGGGCAGCGGCGAGCTCTTCGCAGCCTGGCAGGTCAGCGGTGCCCCGTCGGTGATCGGAGCCTCGGCGCTCGCCCCGGGCAGCCCGGCCGCCCGAGCGGCTGCGTCGGCGACCGCGGGCCTGCTGCGTTTGCCCGGCATGGCCGGCTTCGCCACCCGGCGCCTCGCTCGCATCACCACGACCAAGGCCAAGGAACCCCCGCGCCGATCGTCCTGGGGTCGCGCCCGAGTCGAATGGCCGTCCGGTCGTGTGCGTGAGGGCTGGCTGCGCACCGGCGAGGGTATGACCTTCACGGCCGGCGCCGTCACGGAAGTGGCCCAGCGGCTGGCCAAGGGCGAGGGCCGGCCCGGCGCGTTCACCCCGGCCCGGCTCTTCGGCCCCGAAGTGGCGCTGGCCGCCGGAGCCGAGTTCGTGGTCACGGACTGACGTAATTGTCCACTGTGGTCAGACCACGGTCTCGGCGGGCCGGTCGGCTCTCGTATAATATGATTGTCAAATTTTACCGATCCGACCAAAAGTAGGCGGAGCCGGACTGCGGCCAATCTGGCTGTATAGACCCGTTTCCGCCGTGGCTGTGGGCGGATTGGTAACGATCGGCACAGTACGCGATCGAGAGTTCAGGGCGATCCGGTGTTCGTCCCGTTCCGAGTCGTAAGGTACGAGTCCGTGACAGATCGAGCCGCCGCCCGGCGCCGCCGACAGCTGACCAATGTCGTCAAGGAGGCCCTTCGCGACCTCAACATGCAGATGGCGCTGCTCAACCGTCGGCTGGGTGGCAAGGTCGAGCTGAAAGACACCGAGTGGACCTGCTTGGACCTGCTCAACCGGCAAGGTCCCCTCTCGCCGACCGAGCTGGCCCGACGCGCCGGGCAGCATCCCGCCACCATCACCGGCGTGCTCGACCGGCTGGAGCGTGGTGGCTGGGTTACCCGGGAACGCGATCCCGAGTCCACCGACCGCCGCGCCGTCACCGTCCGCGCCCTCCGCGAACGTAACCAGGAGCTCTACCGCACGTTCGCCGGAATGAACAAGCGGATGGATGCTCTTTGCCGCGGCTACAGCGAGCCGGAACTCGAAGTGATCGCCGACTTCCTCCGCCGTACCACCGAAGCGGGACAGGTCTCCACCGAAGAACTCGACACCGCATAACCGATCGGGATCTCGGCGAGGTTCGAACAGGCGTCCGCGTCGGACCAGTCCGCGTCAGGCGGCCTCGATGCGGAACACGGCGATCCGGTCCGCCGCCGCGGCCACCGCGTCCGGCGTGGGTGCGTCGGCCAGACCGTTGGTCACGTAACGCTTGGCCGCGCTGGCCGGCTGGGTTTCCACCACCTCGCGCAGCAGCGGGCGGCGCTCCTCCACCGGCACCTCGACCAGCCGCACGGTGGAACTGCGCCGACCGCGTGTCAGGGTCGCCGTTTCCGCGGCCCGCGCGTTGGCGACCCATGCCGCGTTCCGGAACGCCTGGACCAGGTACCGGCCGCCGGTCAGCGGGAGTACCGCGATCGGGAAGGTGCGGGGCCGGCCGCTACGCCGCCCGGGGACGGTCAGCAGTTGCGTCGGCCCGAACGCGATCCCGAGCCGTTGGAGCCTGGTGATCACTGTGTTGATTCTGTTGACCGTGCGGCGGTAGCTCTGCGCCTTCGGCGTTTCCTCAGTCATAGCGGCAGCGTATGCCCACTATCAGACTGGAAACCAGATAATATGCTCAAGATGTTATATGAAACTCATACAAGATGGACCTTGGTCTCGCCGAGGTCTGGGTCGCGAGTTCCCGTCGGGGAGGGTGAACTACGAGCCGGCCGGAAAAGGGGTGGGATTTGTCCTGTTCGGGCAAATGCTCGCGGTCCGGTGCGATCACGCCCTACACTCGCGCCGGACCGTACGAGGACCTGGAGTCTCTGTGATGCTCGCTCGACTGACCGTGGCCGCGGCGACCGCAGCCGTGTTGCTGACCGCGCGGCCGTCCGCGGTATCGGCGCAGGGTGCTGATCCGCTGCCGCTGCCTTACACCGGGAATGCCGAGCAGGTGGTGGCCGTGGTGGCCGACAGTTCGAGCGCGACCACCGCCGTGCTGACCGCGTGGCAGCGCAGCGGGCCGTCCTCGGACGACTGGACGGTCGCGTACGGCCCGGTCAAGGCCTTTGTCGGCTCCGACGGCGTCGGTCAGGCCAGCGAGACCACGTCCAAGACGCCGGCCGGTGTGTGGACGCTGACCGAGGCGTTCGGCATCCAGGCCAACGACGGCACCCGGTTGCCGTACCGCCAGGTCGGCACCTCCGACTGGTGGGTTTCGGACGTGAAGTCCCCGCTCTACAACACCTACTACCACTGCGATCCCGGCACGTGCCCGTTCAACGAGTCCGCGGGCGAGGACCTGGGCGAGGTCGGCCCGGCCTACGACCACGCGGTGGTCATCGACTACAACCGCACGCCGGTCGTGCCCGGCGCCGGCTCAGCCTTCTTCCTGCACGTCTCCAACGGCAGGCCGACCGCGGGCTGCGTGGCCATCCCCGCCGACGACCTCAAGGCCGTGATGGCCTGGCTGGATCCGGTCAAGCACCCCGTGACCGACATCGGCGTGCGCTGATCAGCGGATCCGGCCGGCTCGATGGCCGATGACGCGGCGGTCGTCTTTCTTGTCGAGCCCGTGCGCGATGTGCCCCCGGTGCCCTTGGCGCCCGCAAGGGCGAAAGCGCGATGCCGGCGCGCGCTCACGGTAGGCCGTGACGGGTCGAGATCAGGCTTGAACCGCAAGGAAAAGTACGACAACAGCGCCATCTCGATGGTCACGGTGGCCTGCGCGAACACCAGCCCGAATGCGCTGAGCACCGACTTCGCCACCCCGCCGGAAGCGGTGAAGTGCGGGCTGAGTGTCGTGGGCATGGTGGTGTAGCGGAGGAGAATCCAGAATGCGCATGTCCTGCGGTTCGATGAGGGCGACCTTCGCCGGGTGGACCTGCCGGGCGACGAGCAGTGCCTGCAGACCGCCTTCGCTGTGGCCGAGGATGTCGAACCGCAGGGTCATGACGCCGTCGTCGTTTCGTGCCCGGCCGGTGGGTGGGCAGGTGGACCGTGCCGTACGCGGTCGTGCCTTCGGCGACGAACTGGACTTCCCGGTCGGCGGCGGGCACGAGCTGAGCGGCACCTCGCAAGGACGTCGGACCCGTTACACGGCGTGACGTTGTTGCTCCGCGAAAGCGGGTCGAGCCGGGTGTGTTTGCCTCCCTCGACGACGGGTATCACGGTCGAACGAAGGGAGGCACACCATGAGCAAGATCAATCCCATCGCCGTGCAGAAGGCATTGTCCGGTGTGGACTACCCCTGTGGGAGGGACGATCTGATCGAGGCGGCGAAATCCAACAGCGCCGATTCGGAGGTCCTGGACAATCTGCGCAAGCTTCCTGACGAGAGTTACGAAGGGCCAGACCGGGTCAACGCGGCGCTGGCCGGGGTCTGACCACGGGAGAACTGTTGTTTACGGTGCGTAGCGACCATGCTGCAGGTCTCCGGCGGCACTTCTGAGGAGCGGATATGGCGAACAAGAGGGCCAGCGAGGTCGCCGGGGACCTGGCCCAGCACGTCGGCGAGTTGGTTCGCGAAGAGCTGAGGGTCGCGGGCCGCGAGATGCGGGAGAAGGCGGCGCGCGGCCGGAAAGGCGGAGTGCTGATCGCGGCGGCTGGCGGGCTGTTGCTGTACGCGGGTGGCGCCGCGCTGAGTGGCTTCGTGTTGATGTTGTCGCGCGTGATGCCGCCGTGGGCGGCGGCGTTGGTGACGAGTGGCGTGCTCACGGCTGTCGCCAGTGCGTTGGGTGCGATCGGGCTCGGCGAGGCCCGTAAGGCGTTGCCGTTGCTCCCGGAGCGAGCCGCGGAGGACGCGGTCAGCGTGGCGGAGGCGGGTACGGCGGTGCGTCCCTCACCCTGACGGGTCCGATGGTGTCGTCGCGGTGACGGTGTTCGGGCAGGGTGTCCGGTAATCCCGTCGGGGGGCCCAGCCCGGACAACCATCGGATGGTAGGTATGTCGGCCGGTATGAAGAAGTGTCTTCTTGTCGTCCTTGTCCTCTTGGTGCTGTTCTACCTCATAACGAGGCCCTCGGAGTCGGCCGACGTGGTGCACACCTCTCTCGGTGGACTACGCGACGGGGCCGATTCACTCGTGACGTTCGTCGGCAACCTGTTCTCTTCGTAATTGACCCGATGGGCTGACGCGCACCTCAGAAATGCGCGGCCAGATACGGTGCGAACCGTTCGTCGACCTCCTCGGTGGTGAGGCCGTAGTCGGCGAGGGTGTATCGATGCGCGGGCCGGGCGGTGCCGGCGGTGCTTTCCGAGTGCAGCTCGGCCATCGCGGTGCGGGCCTTGTCGCTCAGCGGCAGGCCGAAGTGACGGTAGATGTTTTCGACGGTGCCCAGCGGGTCGGCGACGAAGTCGTCGTAGTGGACATCGCAGAATTGGGCGGACGGGTGCCGCTTGCGGGCTTCGAGGAAAGTCGCCGCGCCCCGCGCCCAGAGTTCGAGTTGAGCGGCGCCGACGACCGATCCGGTGAACTTCTCCGACCATCCCGCGGAAGCCTGCTCGTTCAGGCTGCACACCGAAGCGACGATGGTGCTCGGCGGGCGATGAGTCTGGATCACCAGCGCGTCGGGATAGACCGCGAGCAGCGCGTCGAGGGCGAACAGGTGGCTGGGGTTCTTGAGCACCCATCGCCGGTCTTTGTCGGGCAGGCCGATCAGCTGAAGGTTCCGGCGGTGCCGTTGGTAGGCGTCGGTCCAGTCCTGTCCGCGCAGCCACCGGGAATACTTCGGTACATAGGCCAGGCATTCGTAGGAGACCGATTTCGCCGACTGCCGCAGCAATTGCCAGCACTCCTCGACCTGCTCGGCCGAGGAGTGGTGCACACCCATGAATTCCGGATGCTCCACGTGGTGCTGTTCGTAGCCGGCCTGGATCCGCTGGAAAACCGGGTTGTCCGGCCAGGTTTCGCGCGGCGGGCGAGGCTGTGGCACCTCGGTCAGCCACACCTCCAGCCCCTGGTGAGCGGGGTCGGCGGTGAGCAGCCGGTGCAATGCCGTGGTGCCGGTGCGAGGCAGGCCCGTGACGAAGATCGGCCGTTCGATCGGCACGTCGGCGTGTTCGGGAAAGCTTTTCCATGCCGCTTCGCTGAGCAGCCGGGCCACGAGCGCGCCCCGCAGGAAAGCGCGCTTGATCTTGTTACCGAACGGCGTCAGGTGAGCGTCGGCGGCGTAGGACTCCAGCAGTACCCGAAGGCCTTCGCGGTAGCCGTCGTCGCCGAAATCGTCCAGCCCGGTCATCCGGGTGGCCGAGGCGTGCAGGTCCTCGACGGTGCCGACGTTGTCCCGGCCGATCATGGGAAACCCTTTCAGTGGTGGAATTCGCCGCCGTTGACGTCCAGGCAGGCGCCGGTGATCGCACGGGCCAGCGGCGAGGCGAAGAACACCACGGCGTCGGCGATCTCGTCCGGCTCGGGCAGTTTGCGCAGGTCGATGGTGGCGGCGGTCTCCTGGTAGACCTCTTCGGGGGTGATGCCGCGCTGCTTGGCCAGATAGGAGAAATACCATTTCAGGTTGTCCGCCCAGATATAACCGGGCGCCACCGAATTGATCCGGATCCCGCGCGGACCCAGTTCCGTGGCCAGGCTTTGCGCCAGCGCGAGCAGACTCGACTTGGCCATCTTGTAGGCGCCGAAGGTGCGCCGCGAGTGCCGCAGCACCGCCGAGTTGATCATTACCACCGAGCCGTTGGAGGCCTCGAGAGCCGGGGTGAACAGGCGGGTGAGCCGGAGGGCCGCGATCACGTTGGTCTCGAAGCCCGCCCGTACCGCGTCGATGTCCACATCGGACAGATCGGTGATCGGCGGGATGGCGAAGGCGTTGTTCACCAGAGCGTCGACCCGCCCGAAGGCTTCCACGCTCGCCTGCGCCAGATGCCGCGCCGCGTCGTCGTCATTGATGTCGGTCGGCACCACGACCGCGCGCCGTCCCAGTCCGGTGATCTCCTTGGCCACCTCGGTCAACCGCGACTCGGTGCGCGCCGCCAGCACCACGTCGGCACCGGCACGCGCACTCTGTACGGCGATGGCCTGTCCCAGTCCGGGACCGACCCCGGACACCACGACGACCTTGTCCTGTAACAACATCAGCCGAGCATCCTGTTCGCGACGGCGGCCTGCCGGGCCGCGATCCGGGCGCGCCACTGGTCGGGCGTCACGCGTGCTTGCTCGTAGAACGGCAGTTTCCGCGGCAACTCGTCGAAGCCCACCACTTCGACCTCGGGCCCATCACCGGGCTTGAGGTCACCGGAGAGCCGCTGCCACCGGATCTGCGCATAGGCGCGCCGATGCCCGGTGCGTTCGAGCCAGTTCGCCAGGCCGGGGTCACGCTCGCTGATCGCGAACCGGATCTTGCCGTCGGGATCGACGTGCGCCTGGTCGGCGGTGAGGCTGGTCTGGTGGTTGATGTAGTCCAGCGACACGTACCACATGCTGCCGAGCTGGATGCCCTGGTACGGCGCGTCGGACTTCGGCACGGTCACGATCATGACCTGATCGTCGGAAAGGTCGTAATGACCGGCGGAGGAGAACTGGGTGGCCAGGCCGCCGGGAGTGGCGCGCGGTTCGGTCATCGTGTTGACCGGCAGGTCGAGGTAGAACCACTTGGGAAAAGCCAGGAAGGTCCGTAGCCGGGACAACAGGATCTTGCCTGCGACGCCGTACCGCTTGGCCATGGTGTCCTTCGACAACGGGGGCGGCGCACCGCCCTGGGAGTCGACGCGGTGGATACGGATCGTGCCCGGTCGCTCGTTCGCCCAGTCGCTGTAGACCTCGCGCACGACCAGCATCGCCGAGCCCGGAGCGAGCGTGAAGTAGTTCCGCCCCGCCTTGCCCGGCCCGAAACGGATTTCGTACGAGCCGTCCGCGGCGATCTCGATCTCGCGGTCGTCGAAGGCGGTCAGGCTGTCGGGAACCTCGACGGGCGAATAGTCGCCGTTGAGGATCTGGAAGCTCAGGTCCCTGGTCGTCCCGCGGGTGCCGGTGACCACGTATTCGGCGTCGTCGCGCAGGTACGAGTGGAAATACAGGGTGTCGGGATTGTCCAGGCCCATCTTGGTGTACGGGCCGGTGGACCGGACGAAGAACGGGAAGTCCCGCTCGTAGGCCCAGGCCATCTGCAGCGACGCGCGGATGCTGCCGGCGAGATAGTCGTAGCCCTCGACGAGGTCCTGTTCGGTCCGCACGTGCGGGGCGCCGGTGATGATTTCTTCGGCCTGTTTGACGGCTTCCGCGAACTGCTGTGTGAGCACCGGCGGCTCCTTGGTCGGTGTGGCCGTTGGCTGGTACATATATGTACCGATGCGGTACATTCCACTTGCCGCAACAGTAGAACGTGTTCTAGGAGTTGGTCAATGGTGCCGGGTGGCCACAGGGCGCGCCCTGTCGGCACGATCGCGGGGGCGCGCAAAGTCGCGGAGAAACAATTGGTCAATGGCCGCCTTGGTGCACCGCGCGGCTGTCACCGTGGCGGAGGAACGATGACGGGGCGTAGGTCCGCTCCCGCGCGGCGGGTGGTCGCCGTGCTGGACTTCCTGGTCGAGCGGCCTGGCGAGCGGTTCGGGCTTTCGGAACTGGCGCGTGAGCTGGACCTGGCCAAGCCGACCTGCCTGGGCATCCTCAACGAACTGGCGGCAAGCGGCTACCTCGTCCGCGACCCGGGGACGTTGACCTACGGCCTCGGCCCGGCGCTCGTCGCCGCGGGGAGGGTCGCCCAGGACGGTTTCGCCGCGGCCCGGCTCGCCCGCGCGCACCTCGACGCGCTCAGTGCCCGTTACCGCACCACGTGCACGGTGTCGGCCGTGGCGGGTGAGCAGATCATGGTGCTGGAGAGCGCCGGGCCGGGTCCGGTCAAGGTCGGCCAGACCTATCCGTTCGCGCCGCCCGTCGGGCTGATGTACGTGCTCTGGGACAGCGACGCCGCGTTCGACGAGTGGCTGGCGAGACCGCCGACGGTGCCGGTACGCCTCGACGCGGTGCGGCTGCGGCAGGTCGTGAAGGAGTGCCGTGAGCGGGGCTACCTGGTGGAAAGCCTCAGCTCGGCGGGATGGCGACTGTATTCGCTGATGGCGGGCATGTCCGCGCACGAACTGCCAGGCGAGGTCCGTGACCTGGTCGGTGAGCTGGTGTCCAACCTCGGCGAACGGGTCTACCTCGGCGCGGACCTGGCTCCTCGCCGCAAACACGAAGTGAGTTTGCTGGCGGCGCCGACCTTTTCCCCGGATGGGCGCCAGGAACTGGTCATGACGATGTACGTCGGTGCGGCGATCACCGGTGCCGAGATCGCGCGCCGCGGTACCGCGCTGGTCGCCGCCGCCGACGCGGTCACCGCCGAGTCCGGCGGCCGGAAGCCGTGCTGACTCCGGCCGCCGGCACAAGGGGTGTCACTGGGCGGGTTCGGGAGTGGCCCAGCGGTTGGCGGTGATTTGGAAACTCTTCAGGTCCTTCAGCGAGAGCATCGCCTCGTAGGTGCGCTGGTAGCCGGTGTGGGTGAGGCGCCATTTGCCGTCTTCACAGCGGCGGTAGCGGTCCTCGTAGAAGGCCGCGCCCTTGATCGCGACCTGGTGTTCGACGGCGATCACGAGGTCCTCGAACGCCCAGGTCCCGGTCGCGGTGTCACCGTCGATGTCGATCTCCGGATGGGTGGCCAGATGTGCCGTGATGATGCCGTTGCCGAGTTTCTCCCGCATGAAGGCCACGATCTCTTCGCGGCCGTTGAGGGTGATCGGCTTGCCGTAGGTGGGCGTGCCGTAGTCGGCGGTGGCCTCCGGGGCGAACGTGTCGCCCAGTTCGTCCCAGCGCTTGAGGTCCACGCAGCGCAGATAGCGGTACTTCACGCGTTTGATCTCTTCGAGTGCGACAAGGTCCATGGGGGAAGCATGCGCCCCTCGGTTGACCTTTCACAAGAACGCGTTCTAGTTTCTGTTCGTGAACCAGTGGGTGACGTCGGAGGTGGCACCAGGGTGACGAGCACTTACGAACTGACTCAGCTCGACGCGCTCGAGGCGGAGGCGGTGCACATCTTCCGTGAGGTGGCCGCGACGTTCGAGCGGCCGGTGCTGCTGTTCTCCGGTGGCAAGGACTCGGTGGTGATGCTGCACCTCGCGGCGAAGGCGTTCTGGCCCGCCGCGCCACCGTTCCCGGTGCTGCACGTGGACACCGGGCACAATTTCGACGAAGTGATCGAGTTCCGCGACCAGGAGGTCTCCAGGCGGGGGGTGAATCTGCTGGTCGGCCGGGTCACCGACGACATCGAGGCGGGCCGGGTGACCGAGGAGACCGGGCCCCGTGCCTCTCGGAACCGGTTGCAGACCTTCACCTTGCTGCGGTCGATCCGCGAAAACGCGTTCGACGCGGTTTTCGGCGGCGCGCGGCGTGACGAAGAAAAGGCGCGCGCCAAGGAGCGGGTGTTCTCCTTCCGCGACGAATTCGGCCAGTGGGATCCGCGCGGGCAGCGGCCGGAGCTGTGGAATCTCTACAACGGGCGGCACCGGAAGGGCGAGCACATCCGGGTATTCCCGCTGTCCAACTGGACCGAACTCGACATCTGGTCCTACATCGCGGCCGAGAAGATAGCGTTGCCGCCGATTTATTACGCCCACCGGCGGCAGGTCGTGCAGCGGGACGGAATGCTGCTCGCGCACACCCGGTTCCTCACTCTGCTGAACGGGGAAGAGTCTTACGAGGCCACAGTGCGGTTCCGGACGGTCGGCGACGCCACCTGCACCGGATGCGTCGAGTCCACCGCGGCCACGCCCGAGGAGGTGGTCGTCGAGGTGGCGGCGACCCGCGTGACCGAGCGAGGCGCGACCCGCGCCGACGACCGGATTTCCGAGGCAGGCATGGAAGACCGCAAGAAGGAAGGCTACTTCTGATGAGGTCGCAGCAGCTTCTCCGCCTGGCCACCGCCGGCAGCGTCGACGACGGGAAGTCCACCCTGATCGGCCGCCTGCTCTTCGATTCCAAGACGATTTTCACCGATCAGCTCGCCGCCATCGAGCGGACCAGCCGGGACCGTGGCGAGGAATACCCGAATCTCGCGTTGCTCACCGACGGCCTGCGCGCCGAACGCGAGCAGGGCATCACCATCGACGTGGCGCACCGCTATTTCTCCACCCCGCGCCGGAAATTCATCATCGCCGACACCCCGGGCCACATCCAGTACACCCGTAACATGGTCACCGGGGCCTCCACCGCGGATCTCGCGCTGATTCTCGTCGACGCGCGCAAAGGCGTGGCGGAACAGTCGCGGCGGCACGCCTTTCTGGCCAGCCTGCTCGGCATTCCGCACCTGGTGGTCTGTGTCAACAAGATGGACCTGGTCGGCTGGTCGCAGGACCGGTTCGAGGAGATTCGCGAGGAATTCCGTTCCTTCGCGATGAAACTGGACGTGCACGATCTGGCGTTCATCCCGATTTCGGCGCTCCACGGTGACAAC
Organism: Amycolatopsis pigmentata; assembly: GCF_042684065.1. Lineage (NCBI taxonomy): Bacteria > Bacillati > Actinomycetota > Actinomycetes > Pseudonocardiales > Pseudonocardiaceae > Amycolatopsis > Amycolatopsis pigmentata. The sequence continues at coordinate 1,100,265 of NZ_JBHUKR010000007.1, forward strand.
GTGGTCCACCGTGGCGCGAGCATGCCCTGGTACGCGGGAAGCCCGCTGCTGCACCACCTGGAAGAGGTCCACGTCGCTTCCGACCGCAACCTGATCGACGCGCGTTTTCCGGTGCAGTACGTGATCCGCGAGCACAGCCGGGACTTCCGCGGTTACGCCGGAACCATCGCCGGCGGGACTTTCTCGCCGGGTGACGAGGTCGTCGTGCTGCCCTCGGGCTTTTCCTCCCGGGTCGAAGCGGTCTGGGGCCCCGGCGGCAAACCCGTCGACCAGGCCTTCGCCCCGCAGGCGGTCACCCTGCAACTGGCCGACGACCTCGATGTCGCTCGCGGCGACCTGATCTGCCGCCCCGGAAACCGGCCGCACGCCGGAGCGGATCTCGACGCGATGGTCTGCTGGTTCGGCGAACGCACCACGCTCACCCCGGGCGCGACCTACACCATCCTGCACACCACTCGCGCGACCACCGCGGAGGTACGCACCCTCGACTACCGGCTCGACATCAACACCCTGCATCGTGACGAGAGCGCGGAGTCGTTGTCGCTCAACGAAATCGGCCGGATCCAGCTGCGCGCCCGCCGTCCGCTGCTGTTCGACGCCTACCGGCGCAACCGCGCCACCGGCGGTTTCATCCTGGTCGACGACGCCACCAACAACACCGTCGCGGCCGGCATGATCACCGGTCCGAGCCAGCCCGCTTCGCGGGTCGTCTGGCACGCCGCCGCGGTCAGCCGGGACGAACGCGCCACGAAGGGCATGACGGTGTGGCTGACCGGGCTTTCCGCGTCGGGCAAGTCCACCGTGGCGGTCGAACTGGAGCGACGGCTGGTCGCCGCGGGGCGGCCCGCCTACCTGCTCGACGGCGACAACCTGCGGCACGGGCTCAACGCCGATCTCGGGTTCAGCGCCGGAGACCGGGCGGAGAACGTGCGGCGGGTCGGCGAGGTGGCGCGGTTGTTCGCCGACGCCGGGATCGTCGCCGTGGTGTCGCTGATCAGCCCGTACCGTGCCGACCGGGACCGCGTGCGCGCCGCGCACGAGGCGGCCGGACTGTCCTTTGTGGAGATCTTCGTGGACACGCCGCTGGAGATCTGCGAAGCGCGAGACCCCAAGGGCATGTACGCCAAGGCGCGGGCCGGCGAGATCACCGGATTCACCGGCGTGGACGACCCCTACGAGCCGCCCGGAGAGCCGGAAATGGTGCTGCGCCCCTCAGACGGCGACCCGGCGACGATGGCGATGACCATTCTGGCCAGGGTGCAACGGGGCCAGGACGGCTAGTCTCAAAAGTCCGCGTTACTGCCCGAGTGACAGGGTGCGCGCGGGTGCCGAGGGCCTCGGATTTTCGGAGGCGGGCCGCCTGCTCGCAAAGAGTGACGGTAGCTCCAGGGCCACGGCCCGTCTACGCAAATTCGATCGCGCGCCGTTGGAACACAGACCTAACCGCGGAGCTGCTGGTGGATCCAGTCGGCGACGACGTCGATCCTGGCCAGGATTTCGGTGCCGGGCTGGGGACAGTCCGGTCCCGAGTCTTCGATGCCCATCAGCGGTCCGTGTACCTCGTCACCGGGAGGAAAGTAGGGCGACCCGGAGTCGTCCGGGCAGGGGCTGTTGTCCGTTGTCCGGGGCACCAGCGGCTGGGCCTCGAGTGTGGTCGCGTTGATCCCTGAAATGACGAAGTGGCCTCGTTTGAGGTGGTCGGACTGCTCGATGACGGTAGCCGAGTGCGAGCCCCAGCCGGCGAACTCCAGTTGCTGGCCGACGTTCACCGGGCGTTCGTCGAGCGTCAGCGGGGTCACCGCGGTGATCGGCGAATCGAGTTTCACCACCGCGAGGTCGTTGAGCGGTGACTGACGGACGTCGGTGATTTGCCGGGTGTAACCGCCCGGGTCGCTGTCCTTCGTTTTCCCCACGACGACCGTCATGTGATAGAGCGGCCGGCCCGAGCGCCGGTTGTCGTTGACGTCGTGGAAGCAGTGGCCGGCCGTGATCACCCAGCTGGGATCGATCAAGGAGCCGCTGCACCCGCCGGTACGCACGCCACCACCCGGGACGGGAATGTCGTGAGAGGTGAGTTTCGCGTTGAATCCCATCGGAGGCGGCGGTGGTGGAGGAGTCGAGGTGCTCGGCTGGAAACCGGGCTGGTCAGGGTGATTGTGCTCAGCCGCGACCACCGGCGAACCAGCGTTGACCGGTGCTTGTACCCTGGCTGCGACGGTATGGAGAAAAGCGCTGGTCGCGCCAATCGTAATCGCGGTCGCCAAGGCCCATTGCCGGGCGTAGCCGCGTTTCCTCATACCGTTCCTCACGGGAAATATGACGGTTCGGCTCACCGCCGGTTGTGTGATTTCACGCACCGGTACGGTGGACGGTCCACCGAGACGAGCCTGGCGAAGCGTACTTCGCCGCGGAAAGCGCGGACCGCCGAGGGAGCGCGGGCAGCCTCCTGCCGCGCGGTGCCGCGGGCCGCTGCGCCGTGATGACGAGGGACGACGGCGTCATCGGACGGGCGGGTGACATGTCCCCCGAGATGCAAGTTTCATGTCCGGAAAGCGTTCGGCCGGCCGGTGGTGATCGCCTCGGCTGGCCGGATGGTGCGGGATGATTTGTCCGGAAGGGCAGTGATTCGTGCGGAAGTACCTGAAGCTCGTCCCGGCCGGTCGACCCGGCTAGGCTCGGCGCCCAAGTGACGCGGGCCGCTGTCTGTCCACTGTGGACCCGCATGCCGAGAATATGGACGCAGGGAGCGGTCTGATGAGGGACATCACCGAGCTCGTCGATGTGCCCACGCCGTCGTGGCCGATGGTCAGCGACGCGTTCGCGGCCAGTTTCACCAGCTACCGTGTGCTGCCGCCCGATCCCGGCCGGTGTCGCGCGACGCTGCACCAGTTGCAGGTGACCGCGCGGTCGCCGCTGGGCGCGATCACGCTGAACACCGGCGGGATCCTGGTGCACGACGGGTGGGTCCGGGTCTACGGCGGCTCTGGCGGCGGTGAGACCGGAATGCCCGGTATGGCGGAGGTCAACAGGTTTCCCGCCACCGTCGAGCCCGACTGGCAGCCGCCGGCCGGACTGATCATCGCGCACGATGTGCTCGGGGGCGTCTTCGCCCTGAACGGCGTCGCGCCGGAACAACACGGCAGGCCGGGTGGCCCCGGCAGTGTCGTGTACTTCTCGCCGGTGACCTTGACCTGGGAAGACATGGAGATGGGCCACAGCCAGTGGCTGAACTGGCTGCTGGACGGTGGCGCCGCCGGTCACTACGAGGACATGCTCTGGCCGGGGTGGCGCGCCGAGGTGGCCGAACTCGGCCTGCGTGACGGCATCGCGGTGTACCCGTTCCTGTGGTCCGAAGAAGCGCAGCAGGACCTCGCCGCCACCACGCGCAGCGCGGTGCCGCTGGAGCAGATCCTGAACATGCACGGCGACTTCTGCGGCCAGCTCGGTCTCGACCGGCCCGGCGACCTGGGCGCGGTGGTGACGGCACCGGCACCCGCCACGGCGTGAGCCTCGCCGAGGCCTACCCGCCGAACCGCCCCCGGAAGGCGAGCTTGGCGAAACGTTCGCCCATGCGGTGATGGGTGGCGGCGTCGGGATGGAGCTCGTCAGGCAGCGGTAGCTCGGCGAAGTCGTCCTCACCGTAGAGGGCGAGGCCGTCGAGGTAGTGGAGGTTCGGGTCGTCGGCCGCCCGTTGGGCGAAGATGCGGGCCAGTTCGTCGCGGATGACGGTGAGTGTCAGCTTCCCCGCCGCGCGTTCCGCCGGGTCGCCGGTGGCCCGGAACCGCACCTGACCGTCGCTGAAGTCCGGTGCGCCGGGACCGGGCGTGTCCTCGTGGATCGGGCAGTAGATCGGCGAGACGACCAGCAGCGGCGCGGTGGGATGGCCCTCGCGGATGGTGTCGAGGAAGCCGTGTACGGCCGGGCCGAAGGCGCGCAGGCGCATCAGGTCGGCGTTGACCAGGTTGATACCGATCTTGACGCTGATCAGGTCCGCGGGGGTGTCCCGCAGCGTGCGGGCGGTGAACGGGTCGAGCAGCGCACTCCCGCTGAAGCCGAGGTTGATCAGCTCGACGTCACCGAGGGCGGCGGCGATGGCGGGCCAGGTCGTGGTGGGGCTCGCGGCGCCGGAGCCGTGACTGATCGAACTGCCGTGGTGCAGCCACACCCGGCGCGTCCGGCCGGTCATGGGCTCGACGGGCGCGTCGGCGCGCAGCGCGACGAGCTCGGTGATCTCGTTGTGGGGCAACCAGATCTCCACGTCCTTCGCGTGGCCGGGCAAGCCGGTGAACCGGACGGTGCCCGCCGGACCCGGCTGCCGTTCCATGGACCGGGCGACCATGTCGATCATCAGTACGTTTCCGCCGGTCACACTGGCCTGGGCGGCGAGGCTGCCGTCGACCAGGAGGTCGTACACACCGTCCGGACGGGGCGGAGCGCCTCGATAGGCGATTTTGGTGCGCCGGGTGTCCAGCTCGACGGCCGTGGCACTGGTGCGCAACGCCAGCCGCACGCCCGAGGGCTGGGCTTCCGCCATGGCCAGTTGACCGTCGGCGCACTGTGCGCGGGCCCAGGCGGGCAGCCGGTGCGGCAGCAGCCCCTCCTCGGTCCGCTCCAGCTCGATGGCCCCACGCAGGAGGTCCGTCGTGATCGGCGTGGTGATCCAGTCTGACGCGTCGGAGGTCACGCGCACAGTCTTCCCCGGCCGGGTGCCTTCCGCCACCGAGTTCTCCTCCGTGGCGTGACCGAAAGCGCTTTCAGCCGACCTGGAACCGCACCGGCAGTGCCACCGGCCCGCGGGTGAACACGCCCTTTTCCACCGGGGTGAAACCGGGTTCCAGGTGGACGCCGGGCATCGCGTCGAGGAGCTGGTTGGCCGCCGTTTCGAGCTCGGCCTTGGCCAGCATGGCACCCACGCAGAAGTGGCGCCCGAGCGAGAACGCGAGGTGTTGCGCGGCCGCGGAAAACGCCGTCTCGGTGGGAAGGTCGTCGCGGAAGATGTCGAACCGGTCGGGATCGGCGAACCTGGCGGGATCCCGGTTGGCCGCGGCGAGCAGCAGGATCACGGTGCTGCCCGCGGGCACCACGCCGGCGCTGAGCTCGATGTCCTCCGCGGCCACGCGCATGAGCATGTGCACCGGCGGCGAGTAGCGGAGCGTCTCCACCAGGGCCTTTTCGACGAGTGTGCGGTCGGCCCGGACGGCTTCGAGCTGGTCCGGGTGTTCCAGCAGGTTCTTGAACAGGCCGGCGAGTGCCTTGTCGGTGGTCTCCCCGCCGGCCCCGAGCAGCAGGCTGACGAACGACTTGATGTCCTGGTCGCTCATCTGGGTGCCCTCGACCTCGGCGGCGCACAGCGTCGACAGCAGGTCGTCACCGGGGTTCTCGCGCCGCTCCCGCACGACCGGGATCATGTAGGCGGCGAATTCCTCGGCGGTGGCCAGGCCCTGCGCGGTGACCGCGGGGTCCTGGCTCAAATTGCCGAGAAAGTCGGTCAATGACAGGTACCAGCGCTGGAACCGCTGATAGTTGCTCGGGTCCAGGCCCAGAATGTCGACGATGATCTTGATGGGCAACTGGTGGGTGACATCGCCGACCAGTTCCGCTCGGCCGGTGTGCCGGAACGCGTCGATCAGATTCCGCGAGGTGCGCTCGATCACCGGCAGGAACTTGTGCTTCAGGTCGTTGCCGCGGAAGGCCGGGGCGACCAGCGCCCGCCGGATCGAATGCTCGCGTCCGTTCATCTGTGGCAGGATCCGGCCGCCGTGGGCCGGGGCGAGCTGCCAGGCGTAGTTGTCGGTCGTGAAGGCGGGGTCCTTGCACGCGCGGGCCACATCCTCGTAGCGCGAGATGACGAACTTCTCCATCCGCTCGTGCCAGAGCATGGGCACGCGTTCGTGCATGGCGCGGTAGGTGGCGTAGGGATTTTCTTCGAATTCGGGGGAAAGGATGTCCGGTACGTCGGCGGCCACACTCATTCCATGCTCCCTCGGACAAGCGATGGACAACGGTCACGAGGCTAACCTTTTCCGGCGGAAAACACGAACGATCACTATTTCGAAACATTCCGTGTCCGGCAAATGGGCGATGCGGACTGCGAAATCCGGTCGAGGGGCTCCGCGCCCGCCTGCCGATTGCCCGGCCCGGCCCGTGCGCCGCGGGAAACGGACGTCGTACCGAGCTTCGGTAAAAAGTGCCCACTGCAATATTTGTGCAGGGTGTTCGTGCCGCGGGTGAGGTAGAAAGGACGCATGCCCACGCGCCGACCACCGCGATCGACCGCCGGGACCGGCCGCGCGGTCCGGCTCACCGACAAGCCGGCCCCCGACGACGTCGACGCGATGACCGACGCCGTCCTGACCGCTTCACGGCTGCTGGTCGCCGTGTCCGCGCGGTCGATCGGCGAGGTGGACGAGTCGATCACGATCCCGCAGTTCCGGCTCCTGGTCGTGCTCGACGGCCGCGGTCCGCTCAAGCTGACCACGCTCGCCGAGCATCTGGGGGTCAACCCGTCCACGGTGACCCGCATGGTCGACCGTCTCGTGACCGCCGGGCTGGTCAGCCGGGAAGCGAACCCGGCCTCCCGGCGTGAGCTGGTCGTCTCGCTCACCGGCGCCGGCACGGACGTGGTCCGCGAGGTGATGCGGCGGCGCCGCGCCGAGGTCACGCGCATCGTGAGCAGGATGGCGCCGACCGCCCGGCGAGGGCTGGTCCGTGCCCTCAACGCGTTCGCCGAAGCCGGGGACGAGCCCGTGACCAGGGAGGGCGACCTACGCTGGGTCTGACCCGTCCCACGGAGGGGCCGGTTCGTGCTGTACTGGTGGCATCGCACGGGCTGTCGCGAGGGGGGAGTGCCATGGACCGGCCGTTCTTCCGGCTCGCGGACGCACTCGACGCCCTGCCGACCCTCGCCGACCAGGGCACGCGCGAGTTGGTGATCGGCCAGCTTCCCCCGGCGATCTCCGGAGCCGTCCGCCATCACGCCCAGCGCCGTCTGCAGATCATGGAGATTCTGCGGACGTGCCTCGACTATCCCGGGGGAGTCGAAGAATTGCTGGTCATTCTCGGTGAACTCGAGGGGGACTCGCTGCCGCTAGGACGTTTGGTTGAAACTGTTCGGGAAGTGCTCCCCCAGATGGGTGGGTGATGGCTACTATTCCGTGACTGTCACGAGAAAGGGAGCCGCGCATGGGGACCGCGGAGGGCCCGAACCCCGGCCAGGACCTGCTCTGGCCGTTGGTCGAGGCGCTCCAGAGACTGTCCTGCCTGGCCGAACTCTCCGGACGTAACCTCATCGTCCGCATGCTCGCCGACGAACTCGGTGCCCGGTTGCCCATCGAGGAGCACGCCAACCCGGTTTTCCACGTCTACTCGATCGTGGACGCCTGCCGCCAGCGGTTCGACGGACTGCCCACCCTGGTCGAGGTGCTGGACCGGGTCGAGCAGGGATCGAACCCGATGCGACGGGTCCGCGCCATCGTCGGGAGCATGACCGCGCTGGAGATCTGGCCGCAGGAGGAGCGCGACCGGTTGTTCGACCTGCTGCGTGGCGTGGTCATTCCCGACATCGGGGACATCTACCGGTTCGTGGCGGGCCCGGAGTCCCGCGAACTGCTGCGGCAGACCACCTTCCCCGAGGTCTTCCTCGCCCTGGAGATGCTCAACGCCCAGCCGGACGGATTGCCGAAACCGCTGGTCTTCGTCGAGTACCTGGCCACCCGCGTGCGCTTCGAGCTGGCCTGCGAGCTGCGCCGGTGGGCCGATCAGCAAGCCACCCGGTTCGGCGTCGTCGCCGAACTGCAGACCGTCCGCCGCCGGTTCGCGCACGAGTCGCTGCCCGCGCCACCGCCGAGGTCGCACGCCTATCTCGTGCTGTTGTTGCGGCCGGAGGGCCCCACGGGCGAGAACTACCGGTTGTGCCACTGGGCGCAACTCGACATCTCCGCGGGCTGGCATCCCGACCGTGGCCCCGATTTCGTCGGCGATCTCGCCGCGATCCGGTGGCGGGTCGCGGAACTGGTGGAGACCGCGGCCGAGGACTGGGCCCAGTACGAACCGGAGATCCACGTCGAATTCATTCTCTCCCGTGAACTGCTGAACCTGGAAGTCGACCGGTGGCAGTGGGAAACCGAAACACCGGTACCGGAGCCGGTCGGCTGCCGGTTTCCGGTGGTCGTCCGCAGCCTCGACCGGATGACGGCGGGTAAATGGCACGGTCACTGGCGCACTCGCTGGAAAAAGCTCCAGGAACAACTCGGGGGCGAGGGGATGATCGCGAAGAATTCGTCTCACCGTCCCGAAACGGACGATCTGCTGAAGTTGACCGCGATCTTCGAGCGGGAGCCGGAACTGGTGTCGCTGGTGCTCGGCGACCCGCCGGAGGTGGGCCGTCTCGGCGCGGGCCAGGTCCAGGTCGGGTTGCGGGCGGGCGTACCGGTGATGGTCTGGCACCGCGAGGACTGTGAGTCGGCGGAGTTCATCGAAATCGTCGAGACGCTGCTGCATCAGGACGGTCCGGGCGACGTGCCGCAACGCGCCCGGCGGGTGCGCGCGAGCGCCTTGGCGGAGGGGGCCGACCACGTGGGCAATCATGTGACGATCCTGTGGGATGACCCCGATCGGCTGGTGGTACCCAGAAACGTCGCGCCGCCGGAGCCCGTCCTATGACCTTCAGCGCCGACACCCCGCCGGAATGGCGCGTCTACCACGGGACGGGCTGGCCGTCGGATCCCTTGCCGTCGCTGCCGAAACCGCCGCCGTGGCGCCGTTTCGACCGCGACGGCGCTCCGGAGGGCCCACTCGCGGAGCAACCGTCGGAAGACCGGAGCGAGTTCGACCGCAGGCTGGGGACGACGCGCGGGAACCGGGTACCGCACCGCAACGAGCTCGCGATGGTCAACGCCGCCCTGTACCTGCGCCGTCCGTTGCTGGTGACGGGCCGTCCGGGGACCGGCAAGTCCAGCCTGGCCTACCTGATCGCGCGGGAGCTCGGACTCGGGCCGGTGCTCCGGTGGCCGATCACCTCCCGGACCTCCCTGAAGGACGGGCTCTACCTCTACGACGCGATCGGCCGGGTGCAGGACGCCGGCAGCCGCGAGGACGGCGTGCCGCCGGACATCGGGGACTACGTGCATCTCCGCCCCCTGGGCACGGCGCTGTTGCCGCACGCGCGCCCCCGGGTCCTGTTGATCGACGAGCTGGACAAGAGCGACATCGACCTGCCGAACGATCTGCTCAACGTGTTCGAGGACGGCGAATACGAAATCCCCGAGCTGGTCCGGATCGCCCGACGGCAGCCGGAGGTCACGGTGCTGACCGCCGACCGCGGCGGTTCCGCGGCGATCACCGGTGGCTTCGTGCGGTGCCGCGAATTCCCGGTCGTGATCATCACCAGCAACGGCGAGCGGGACTTTCCGCCCGCCTTCCTGCGCCGTTGCCTGAACCTGCACATCGAACCGCCGACGGCACAACAACTCGGTGCGATGGTCAAGGCGCAGTTCGGGCCTGCCGACCGGGTGGACGTGGCCCGGCTGATCGGCGAATTCCTGGAACGCAGCGAGGCCGTCGGCGGTCTCGCCTCCGACCAGCTGCTCAACGCCGTCCACCTCGCCGCGGAACTGGCCACGTCGGGTGCCTACCAGACCGACGAGGAATGGCAGGATCTGCTCAAGGCGATCTGGCATCCGCTGTCCTCGGCGGGTGGGCTTTGAACCCACGCCCGTGGCCCGCCGCCGCTGCCGCCGATTCGGTGGTGGCCCGCTACTTCGAGCAGGCGGAGCGGCCCGTCGACCGCCTGTCCACCGCCGATCTGGACTGGCGCGAACTCCGGGACGTGCTGTGGCTGGCGAAATCGCTGGCGCCCCCGTCCGCTCCCGAGGCTCAGGAGCCGCCCGCCGGCACCGATCCGGAGTCCGACGCGGAGCCCGATGCGGGCCAGCACCCGCCGCGGGAGGAAACCGTGGGGGTCGCGGACCCTCCACCGGAGGCCGGAAGCACCGCGACCGAGGTCACGGAAACCGCGCGGGAAAGCGAATTCACCGATCGTCCCGGCGAGCCGGAGAACTGGCCGGTCGGCACGGCACAACAGGCCAGGCCGGCCGCGTTGCTGCCCGGCTCCGGCCGGGAAACCGCGCCACTGGCGTGGCCGTCGACGCCCGCGCTGCCGGACGCACGCCTGATCGCCCGTGCCCTGCGCCCGTTCAACAAGTCCTCGCCCTCGCCGTGGCGGACGGAACTGGACGAAGAAGCGACGGCGGACCGCGCGGCGCGCGACCAGATGTGGATACCGGTGTGGCGGCCCGCCGCGTGGCACCGTTTCGAACTGGTGCTGGTCATCGACACCAGCGCGTCGATGGAAATCTGGTCGCACACCGTTTCCCAGTTCCGGGCGATGCTCGAACAGCAGGGCGCGTTCCGCGCGGTACGGACGTGCTTTTTCGACTGCGGCCGCCCCGACGACGGCAAACTCACCCTGCGCGGCGAAGGACCGGCGGGCACCCCCCTGAGCCGGCGGGATCTGATCGACACGACCGGCCGGCGGGTGGTGCTCGTCCTCACCGACGCGGTCGGCGACGCGTGGCGCAGCGGGGTGGCCACCCGCTGGGTGGCGCGCCTGGCCGCGAAGATGCCGCTGGCGATGGTCCAAACCCTGCCCCAGAAACTGTGGCACTGGAGCGGGGTTTCGCCGCATCGCGTCAAACTCCGCTCGTCGAGGCCGGGCATGGCCAACGGCGAACTGCGGGTGCGGACGGAGGGCCGGATCGCGAGAGACGCCGTGGCGGTGCCCGTGCTCGCGCTGGCGCCGGAGTGGTTCACCGCCTGGGCGGGCCTGGTCACCGGGAGCCGGATCGGCTGGGTCGAGACCACCGCGGTGCTCGCCCGGCCCGACGCGGTCCTCGACGCCGACCTCGAAGAGCGGGAACCGGTGGCCGCGCCCAGCGCCCACGAGAAGGTCCTGCGCTTCCGCACCATCGCGTCGGTCCAGGCCTTCCAGTTGGCGGGGCTGCTGGCCGCGGCGCCGCTCAACATCCCGACCATGAAACTGGTGCAGCGGGTACTGCTGCCCAGCGCCGGTCTGTCCGCCCTCGCCGAGATCATGCTGGGCGGTCTGTTACGGCGGGCGCCGGGCGGGAACGCGGACGATCCGGACGAGGTCGCCTACGAGTTCCACGACGGGGTCAGGGAAGAACTGCTGTCCACCGAACGGCGTGACAACACCGTGCGCGTCGCGCGGATCATCAGCGAGTACGGCCGGGCCTCGGCGATACTGCGCAACTTCCGGGAGGCGCTGTCCGACCCCGACGGCACGGATCTCCCCGAACCCTCCGAGCGGAACACGCCCCACCTTCGAGTGCAGGAAGCCGTTTTCCGTGCCCTGTCCGGGCGATATTCCCGGCGTAGCCGCCGTATCCGGCGGAGGCTGGGTAGCTCGGCGCCGACCGATACGGTAAAGATAGTTGATCAATCTGGACCGGCCCCCGAGGGGCGTGAAGAGGCTACTGTGACCACGACTCAGCTTTCCGTATCCTCCGATGGTGACGCTCAGAGCAAAACCGGGGGAGGAACCTTGACCAGTCCCGGTCCCTCCGCGATGAGCGAGAGCCGGAGCGCGGGAAGCCAGCCGCGGATCTGGGGACAGATTCCGTTGCGGAATCCCGATTTCGTCGGCCGCATCGAACTTCTGGAACAACTGCGCCGCAGGCTGATGACGCCGGGGACCACCGCGGTGCTGCCCGAGGCGCTGCACGGAATGGGTGGCGTCGGCAAGTCGCAGACCGTGGTGGAATACATCTACCAGCATGCCTCCGAATACGACGTGGTGTGGTGGATACCGGCCGAGCATTCCGCGCAGATCCGCACCAGCCTGGTGGATCTGGCCAAACAGCTCGGCCTGCCGGAGTCCGGTTCGGCGGACGCCGCAGTGCCCGCGGTGCTCGAGGCACTGCGTAAGGGTGAACCGCATTCGCGCTGGCTGCTCGTCTTCGACAACGCCGACCGCCCGGATGTGGTGAGCCCGTTCTTCCCCGCGGGCTCCGGGCACATCGTGGTCACCTCACGCAACTCGCAGTGGGCCGGTGTGGCCAGGACGGTCGAAGTCGAGTTGTTCAGCCGCGCCGAGAGCAAGGAACTGCTGCGCCGCCGTGGCGGGGAGCTCACCGAGGAGGAGGCCGACCAACTGGCGGCCGCGCTGGGTGACCTTCCGCTCGCCATCGAACAGGCCGCGTCCTGGCGCGCCCAGACGGGCATGCAAGCGGAGGAGTACGTCCGCCTGCTCGACGAGAACCGCACCGAACTGCTGGAAACCGGCGCGCCCGCGGACTACCAGCTCCCGGTGGCGGCGGCCTGGAACGTGCCGCTGGCGCGGCTGCGGACCGATCATCCGGCCGCCCTGCAACTGCTCCAGCTCTGCGCGTTCTTCGGTCCGGAGCCGATTTCCCGGACGGTGTTCGCCGGTGCCCGTGACGCTCCGGTGCCCGAGGCGCTGCACGAGGCCTTCAGCGATCCGATCAAGCTCAACCGCGCCATCCGGGAGATCAGCCGGTACAGCCTCGCCAAGATCGACTACCGGGACAACACGCTCCAGCTGCATCGGCTGGTGCAGGCGGTGCTGAAGAAACAGCTGCACGAACCCGAACACGGCGACATGCGCCATTCCGTGCACCTGTTGCTGACCAACGGCGACCCGAACGACCCGGAGAGCACGGCGAACTGGCGCCGTTACGCGGAGCTGCTGCCCCATGCGAACGCTTCGGCCGCCAACCGGTGCACGAACCCGTGGGTGAAGCAACTGGTCACCAACCTGGTCCGGTACCTGATCAGCAGCGGCGACTTCCACGGCGCGCGGGACGCGGCGAGCCAGGCGCTGGCCGCGTGGCAGGAGACCCTGGGGGAGGACGCTTCCGACACGCTGGACATGGCGCGTCTCTACGCGGTCGCGCTCAGCCGTCTCGGCATGGTGCAGGAGGCCAGGACGCTCAACGCGCGGACCTACGAACGCCTGCGGGCGACGGTCGGCGAGGACGACGAAAGCCTCATCCGGATGGGCGACGCGGTAGCCGGTGACTTCCGGGCGCAGGGCCTCTTCGAGCAGGAGCTGACCGCGCAGCGGGAAGTCTACGAACGAGGGGTGCGCATCCTCGGCGAAGACGATCCGGAAACCCTCCGGCTCGCGTCCAACCTGGCGAGTTCCTACCGCCTGGTGGGGAACTACTTCACCGCGCGGGACCTCGACGAGGACACCGCCCGCCGGAGGACGTACACACTGGGCGAAAACCACACCGCCACGCTGATGTCCTACTGCGCTCTCTCCATCGACCAGCGCGAATGTGGGCTGTACCTCGAGGCCGCCGAACTCCAGCGCGAGATCCTGGCCAGGTACCGGGAAATCCGTGGTGAGGACCACCCCACGTCCGTCGGAGTGCTCCGCAACCTCGCGGTGGCCGTCCGCAAGGCGGGCCGCTACGAGGAGGGCCTGGTACTCGCCGCCGAGGCCCGCGACCGCTATCTCCACCAGTCCGGGGAGAAGCACAGCAACACCGTCACCGCGACGATGGGGCTGGCCATCGATCATCGTCACCTCGGTGACCTCGCGCGCTCGAAGGAGCTGGGCGAGTGGAGCTACCGGATGTTCGGCGAGGCCAGGGGCAAGACGCATCCCTTCACGCTGATCGCCGGAACGCACCTCGCGGTGACGCTCCGCCTGCTCGGCGAGCTCGACGCCGCGCAGGAGCTGAACGATTTCGTCTCCAAGACCCTGCGGGACACCCTCGGCGCCGACCACCCGTACACGTTGACCTCCATGGCCAACCTGGCCAGCGACCTGGCGGCGCTCGGCCGGGTGGTCGAGGCCGGTGAGCTGGATCAGGACACGCTCGAGCGGTCCGAGCGGGTGCTCGGCGCGCTCCACCCGGTGACTCTCGCGGTGGCGCTGAACCTTTCCCTGGACCTCAACCAGTTGAGCCGGGCCGACGAGGCCGCGATCCTGCACACCAAGACCACGAACTCGTTCCGCGAGGTGCTGGGCTCCGATCACCCGGCGACGCTCGCGGCCGCGCGCATGGTCCGAGCGGACTGCGACACCGACACTATGCAGATGTAGGGGTCCCGCGTCCCAGCCATCCCGCCAGGGCGGCCGGATCGGGCGTGGGTCCGGGCACCGTGGCCCGGATGCGCTCGTGGATCGCCACGACGAGGGCGGGAAAACCGAGGATGCCGTCGGCGGCTTCACGGTCACCGAGCACCCGCAGCGCCAGGCCGAGACCGATCCAGGCCTGGCTGTCCCCGGGATCGGTCGCGATGCGTTCTCGGTAGCCGATGGCGGCGGTGTGGTGGTCGCCTGCCGCGAAGGCGCGGTCCGCCGGCGGGACGGGCCCGGCTTCGGCGAAACCGGCCGGGTCGAGCACCTTCAGCTTGAGCAAGGCGAACCGCCAGGTGGAGCCGGGTTCCCGGCGGTGCGGGACGACCGTGGGCCGGGGCAGCCCGCCGGCCTCGGCTCCCCGGAGGAAGCCGGCGGTGAGGTTCTCGACCTCGTCGGCGGCGAAGTCGTGGTGGCACCATCGCCAGCCGGCCCGGTGGCCCGCGTTGAGGTGGGCCACCACCTCCGCCATGCCGTCGTCGATCCGGTCCTGTTCACACCGTGCCAGCCGCTCGTCCGCGAGGTCGACGAACCGTCGGCCCGGCCGGGTCAGTTCCGGCAGGTCACGGGCGATTTCGATGGTCTCGCGCACCTGTGCTCTGCGCCGGGCGAAAAGGTACTCGGCCAGCCTGGCCTCCGGCCCGCTCGCCTGGTTCCGGTGGGTCTGGTTGAACTCCACGGTGCTGGTGAAGGCGTAGATGCCGTGCAGCAGGCCGGCCGCGGGGCGCGGGTCGTCCCGCCACGGCGCGTACAGCGTTTCGTCTCCCTCGTCCCTCAGCAGGGGAACGAGATCGAGCAGGGCATTGAACTTGGAATGCTGAAGTTCGTGCACCAGCACCTCGGCGAGTAGCGCGGCGGACGATTTGGGCGAGACCAGCATCCCGCCGAAGGCCGCTCGGGAGGACGCCGCGAACAGGGCGTGACCGGCACTCGCGGGAGCGAGCATGGCGAGGGTGGACGCCAGTTCGGTGGCATAGCGCGGATGGTGCGCGCTCAACAGGTCCCAAGCCTCGGCGAACAGTTTGTCCCACTCGGCGAATTCGGTGTGGTCGACGCGCCGGGGTGGCCGGGGCGAAGTGAATTCACGGTAGGGATCGGTGTCGTCGAAGCGGAATCGGAGAACTCCGTGATCGGAAACACAGACCTGTGACCGGGTGGGCAGAAAGAACGCCGTTTCCTCGTCCGAGGACAGGGTGACCCGGTCCACGCCGGAGCGCACGTGCAGGCCGTCACGGTCGTGCTCCAGGCTCGCGACACCGGTGGGAAAGCGGCCGGGAAGCCGGAGTTGACCGACCGTCGGCAGGTTCACCGCACCGAACAGCACCGGAACGCCGAGCGAAAACGGGATTGCCGCGCGGAAAGCGACGGCGGCGGTCAGCGAATGCAGATAGCCCAACTCTGTCCACAGTGGAATGTTGTCGTCGATCGCGCCGAGCAGACGCCGGATCATCCTGGTGACCCAGGCGCCCACGGGCGGATACATCAGCACGTCCCCGACGATGCCGGGCGCGCGTTCCTCGGCCGTGGCCAGGATGTGCCACGTCGCTCCGGCGTCCGGCAACGGTCCGAGCGCGGACGTGTTCGTACCGAGCCGGTCGAGCAGCGTCCGCAACAGCAGTTTTCGTCTGCTGTACTGGGCGGCGAACTGGGCGGACAGGTCGTCGGGTGGCAACGGACCACGGCAGGCCCGCTCGAAGACGTCGAGGGCGAGCGTGTGGCGGCGCAGCGGTTCGAGACCCGGGGTGATCGCGTCGGTCATGAACGTGCGGTTTTCGCCGCACGCACCCCGGGATCCTCTCTCTGGTCCTGCCGTTCGTCCCCGCCGCGTGCCGCGGCCGCGAGGGTCGCTCGGATGGCTTCGTCCAGGTCGGCGCCGGACAGCCGGGCAAGGGCGCGCAGCGGCACGGTGCTGAGGTCGATCAGCTCCGATTGCAGGTGCGTCGTCGCGTCGATGGTCACCTCGGTGCCCCTCTCCCGCCCGGAGTGAGCCGGGCGATCACGTCCATGATGCCGGATCGTCGCGGTGTACGGAATACTCCGCGATCACCTCCGGTGAGAGCGCTTTCCCGGAGGCGGCCGCCCGCTCACCCCGGGGCCGCGGGCAGTTGTTGGCCAAATGTCAGCGCCGCGACGACGTCGGTGCGGTGACCGTGCGTGCGGCAACCATTGCCCGGTGAATCCACCGAAGACGCGCGGGGAATCCTTACGGTCACACCAGGTCGGCGATCTGACCACAGTGGACAGTCGTGATGCGATTGCCGAGCGGTGGAGCCGCGGTGGTGAGGCGTGTCCACAAAGCACCACAGCCGTTCGCGTCCGGAAGCGACGGCCGCGCACCGAAGCAGTGGGGACGCGCGGCTCCGTGGACGGACGGTGGCGAGGTGAGGCGGCGCGGCGTCCGGGCGGAAGGGAGCCGCCGAGGGTAGCAGGTGATTGATTTTGTCCGGCGACGGGTATTCACTGAGGTATGGGCCGCACACTCCTCGGGATCTACCTCAACGATCACCTGGCCGGCGCGATGGCGGGTGTGGAACTGGCGCGAAGGCTTGCCCGCGCCGAAGGCGAGTGGGCGGGTAACGGCAAACTGGAGCGGCTGGCGGACGAGGTCACCGCCGACCGTGATGCCCTGATGGAGATCATGGCGGCGCTGGACGAGCCGGTGCGGTGGCTCGGCATCTGGGCGGCCTGGGGCGTCGAGAAGCTCGGACGCCTCAAGCTCAACGGTCGCGTCGTCTCGCGGTCTCCGTTGAGCCGGGTCGTCGAACTGGAAGCCATGCGTGTGGCCGTAGAAGGCAAGCTTGCCGCCTGGCGATGCCTGCGCGTGCGCGCGGCGGACGACCGGAGGCTCGACACCGGCCGCCTGGACGAACTGATCGCGGGCGGGCGCAGTCAGGTCGCGCGGCTGGAACGGCTTCGTCTCCGCGCTGTCACCGAGTTGTTCGCGGGCGGGACGCCCGGCGCGCAGCCGGAGAGCGGTCGCGACCAGCAGCCGGCGACCAAGTCGTGACCTGAGGGAGAGTGTGACCTGCTCGCTCGCGGTCCCGGCGGTCAGGCGGACGCGGCGTGGGCACGCAGACGTTTTCCCCAGGTACGGGCGGCGACCCTGCGGGCGCCCGTGACGTTCATCCGCCACCGCGCCATCCGCAGGCTGACCCGGAAATGCGTCGCGACCGCCTGGTCGGACCAGCGGCGGAAAGCCGCCAGCCGGGCGGCATCGGTGGGGACCAGGAGCTCACCGGACA
The DNA here is from genome assembly GCF_042684065.1 of Amycolatopsis pigmentata. Lineage (NCBI taxonomy): Bacteria > Bacillati > Actinomycetota > Actinomycetes > Pseudonocardiales > Pseudonocardiaceae > Amycolatopsis > Amycolatopsis pigmentata. The sequence goes on from NZ_JBHUKR010000007.1 coordinate 1,117,635, forward strand.
GTTCGGTGGCCTCCTCTTCGATCTCGGGCGCCACGGCCCGGCAGCCGTCGGCATCGGTCAACGTGAGGCCGAACGGGTGTTCCAGGAGCACGTGCGCCATCTCGTGCGCGATGGTGGCACGCCGCCGTCTCGGATGGTGCACGTGGTTTTCGATGATGAGCGCGCCGCTGGGCCGTAGCGGGACGAGCGCGCCGGAGAACACGTGCGGCCGCTTCTCGGTGAAGTGCCGGACGGATTCCGGTGGCAGGCACGGGTGGGACGTGTCCAGCACCTCGATGCCGTAGAGCTCGGCCAGCGCGTACGGGTCCAGCGGGGCGAACACGCCGACGCCCAGTTCGTCCCGCACCTCGAGCGTGATTTCCCGCGCCAGCTTCCTGAAGCCCCGTCGCAGGGACACCTCAACCTCCTTTGGTCTTCCGGGCTCTGAAGTGCCGGACGGTCATGTTGACCATGTCGATGAGATGCCGGCGGTCTTCCTCGGCGAGTTCTTCTTGCGCGCGCAGGAGGGGCGCCAGCTGCGCCTCCAGCGACAGCTTGCGCCGGGGGCGTCCGCCCTCCGGCCAGATCATGAAGGTCTCCGCGGGCATGCCGAGCCACTGCACCAACGCGATGAAACCGTCGAGATCGGGCCGGTGACCATTGCCCATCCGGCTGACCAGGGAGGTGCTCACGCCCGCGTCGGCCGCCAGTTGCCGCCATGACAGCCCGTTCGCCAGCCGTTCCGCGTCCAGCGCCGCGTAGAGCTTGCCCGCGTCCAGTCGTCCACTCATGCCTTCACCCTCGTCAACGCGTGCCGACGGCGCCACATCGATGTACCATCAGTGATACATATTGCACTATCGCAACAGACGTTCAGGGGAAGGGAGCCGGAAGATGGCACGCCAGGTGTACTGGGTCGCCCCGCTGCTCGGCGGGTGGGACGTGCTGCACGGGGAGCGAGTGATCTCCCATCATGAACGCAAACGGGAAGCGGTGATCGCGGGTGCGCGCCTGGCCCGAGCGGACCGGCCCAGCGTGCTGAAGATCCGCAAGCGGGACGGTTCGATCCAGAGCAGACGCCTGTACGGCAATGATCCGCTGCCACGGCCGGACCGTGGAGGTGGTGGGGCTGTCGTCGAACATGAGTTCGAGCATAGGGGTGGGGTCTGACAATTCGGGCGGACCGGTCTCGCGATCGTGGCCGTGGGCGTCAGGACGCGCGGGTCGCCGCCAGCGCGGATTCCAATGTCGCGGCCAGGATGTGCACCGCGACCAGGTGCGCCTCCTGGACCGTGGCGGCGGTGCCGGGCAGGCACAGGGCATCGTCGACGACGTTGGCCAGTGGGTTCGGGCAGGAGCCTGTCATCGCCCACACGGTCGCGCCCGCCCGGATCCCCGCCTCCGCGGCGCGTACCAGGTTGTGGCTGCGCCCGTTCGCGGACAGCAGCACCACGACATCGTGCGGACGGGCGTGCGCGGTCACCTGCCGGGCGAAGACGTCGGCGTAGTCGTACCCGTACTCGTCGCCCAGCGCGACGAGGCTGGAAGTGTCCGGGTGCAGCGCTATCGCGGACAACGGCGCGCGATCATCGTGATAGCGGCCCACCACTTCCGCCGCGAACTGTTGTGCCTCCGCGGCGGATCCGCCGTTGCCCGCGGTGAGCACACGCTGACCCTGGCTCAGTCGCTCGGCGAGGGTCGCTCCCCATCGGGTCAGCCTTCCGGCCTGCCGTTCCAGTGCGCTGAGGGTGTCTCCCAGGACACTCACATGTCCTCGCGCCACATTCGGTAGCAGAGCCGGATTCATGCTCAAGGGATGCCCGGGGCCCGTCAGGCCAAACGTGGAGGGACGGCCCGGTGGAACGCGTTACCGCGCGGTCGCGGACGGTCTCCACTGTTGCGCCGGAGGAAAAGTCACCACGCGAATAGGTCTGGACCAAACCAGGACTAGGACTTCACCAGCCGGGCGATCGCGTCGGACGCTTCGCGCACCTTGACCTCGGCCTCGCGGCCGCCGGTCCGGGCGGCGTCCACCACGCACCCCGCCAGGTGCTCCTCGAGCAGCTCGAGCGAGAACGACTGGAGTGCCTTCGTGGCCGCCGAGACCTGGGTCAGGATGTCGATGCAGTACTTGTCCTCTTCGACCATCCGTTGAAGCCCGCGGATCTGCCCTTCGATCCGGCGCAGGCGCTTGAGGTAGGCGTCCTTCTCCGCGCTGTAGCTCGCCATTTTCCTGCCCACCTTCGTGCTGGAGTTCTCTTCATCATACCCGTTACCGGTATATGGAAAAAAACCTGTTCATCTGATTATCCTGTCAGATGTGGGGACGCTGAGCAGACAGGACCGCGTGGCCATCGCCGGCGTCGCGGCGGCCATCGTGTTCCTCAACGTCCTGGGCTGGGGGGTGCTGACGGTCTTCGTCGCCTCCCAGATCGGGCTGGGGGTGACGGCCTTCACCCTCGGCGTTCGGCACGCCTTCGACGCCGATCACATCGCCGCGATCGACAACACCACCCGCAAGCTCATCACCGACGGGCAACGGCCGCTGTCGGTCGGTTTCTGGTTCTCGCTCGGACATTCGACCGTCGTGTTCGTCCTGTCCCTGCTGCTTTCGCTCGGTGTGCGCGCGCTCGCGGGACAACTCGAGGACGACTCGTCGGGCCTGCGCCGCGTCACCGGCCTGATCGGCACCTCCGTGGCAGGCCTGTTCCTGTGCCTGATCGCGCTGGTCAACCTGGTCGTGCTGGCCGGCATCGTCAAGGTGTTCCGCAAGATGCGCGCGGGCGGGTTCGACGACGCCGAACTGGAGGCCAAGCTGGCCGGGCGCGGTCTGCTCAACCGCGTCCTCGGGCGCGCCACGCGCGCGGTGCGAAAGCCCTGGCACAGCTATCCGGTCGGCGTCCTGTTCGGTCTCGGTTTCGACACGGCCACCGAGATCGGCCTCCTGGCGCTGGCCGGCGGGGTGGCCGCGTCCACCTTGCCCTGGTATGCGGTCCTGGTGCTGCCGGTGCTGTTCGCGGCCGGGATGACGCTGTTCGACGCGGCCGACGGCTGGCTGATGAACTTCGCCTACGGCTGGGCCTTCTCCCGGCCGCTGCGCAAGATCTTCTACAACTTCACGGTCACCGCGCTGTCGGTCCTCGTCGCGCTCCTGGTGGGCGGTATCGAGGTGATCTCCGTGCTCGCCGAGCAGTTCCACATCACCTCGGGCCCGCTCGCCGCGATCGCGAACCTCGATCTCAACGATGTCGGTTTCGTGATGATCGGCGTGTTCGTGGCGGTCTGGGTGATCGCGTCGCTGGTTTGGCGCGTCGGCCGGTTCGAGGAACGAACCAAGACCGGCTGACGCGTCTCGTTTGGGAGGAAGGGACGTTTACTACGGTTCATCCGTAGTAAACGTCCCTTCCTCCACTTCAGCGGGCAAGGTCGGCCAGCGACAGCAGGAGATGTGCGGACTCGGCGTGGGCGATGTCGGAGTGCGCGCCGGCCGGATTCCACCACCGGCCCCGCCGGTACACCCGGCCCGCGTCGACGTTGACGATGCGGTGGTCCAGTTCGTCGTGACGGTAGAGGGCGCCGGGGGCGCGGAGGTCGACTTCGCCGATGTGCTCCGCGGGGACGCGTGCGCCGGCGTGCCCGATGCCCGGGGTCCCTTCGGCGAGCCGGTGCCAGAGCCCGGTCGCCCGGTCCGCGGTGGACCGGGTGAGCACGACTGGACCGTTGATCGGGGCGGAGTGGAGGATCCGCTCGAACCGTCCGGCGAAGATGTCCGGTGACGCGGCCATCTGGAACACCAGCAGGGTGTCGACTGTGTACGGGTAACGCGGATCGGCGCGGTGCCAGCCCAGCACCGTCGGCCGGTCCGCCGCGGCCTGTACCGCTTCGACCACGAACCGCCCACCGAACGAATGACCCACGCAGTGCAGGTACTGGCCCGCCGAGGTGCGCAGGGTCGGCGGGCCCGCGGGGAGCCGTCGCGTCTCGTTGAGATAACCGAGGAGTTGGGCCAGCACCTCGGCCGCCCGGCCCGTGGTCGTCATCGCGTGCGCGCGGTCCCGGATGCGCCGGTAGCCGCGCAGGAAAGGGCTGCTCGTCGACGGCCACCGGACGATCACGTAGTGCCCGGACCACGCGCCGATCGCGGGATAGCGTTCACGCTGCGCCCGGTAGGTCTCCTCCAGCAGCGTGAAGAAGCGCCCGGCGCGCTTTTCCGCGGTGTGCCGGTTGTTCTGCCAGCCGTGGACGAAGACGACGATGTCGGTCGCGGTGTCGGGCACGTGCAGCCGTTCGGCGAGGAAACCGGGCACCGCGGCCGGGGGCACCGCCTTGCCCTCGTCGGTCAGATCGCCGTTGGAGTCCAGATCGACCAGTACGTGGTTCACCACGCGTCCCGGGGTCCGAAGTGGACATCCAGCCCCCGGTAGAGGGAAAAGATCAGGCCGAGCGGATTGCGATGGTCGTCGGCGAATTCCCGTGCCAGCGCACGGACCACGTCTCCGAGCCTGGTCCCGGGTTCGAGCAGTGCGGAGAACAACCGCGTGGTGTATTCGGCCGCGAACATCCTCGGTAAGTCGATTTGCGGCCCCAGCAGACAGCGCGCGCCGTGCTGGAGCAGATCGCGTCCGAACGCGCCGTAGAAGCGTGAGCAGAGCTGCCCGCCCTGACACGCGCTGACGAACACCAGCGGCCGGTTCGGCAGGAGACGCCCGTGGCGCTGGGAAAGCCAGCCGATGAGTTCGACACCGCGGATCTGCTTCTTGTCGCCCAGTGCGAGGTACGGCGGTTCGGGCTGCCCGCCACCGGCGCCGCTGACTTCGGCGTGGCACCCGAAGTAGGTGATGTGGTCGTCGAAGGGCGATGCCGTGAGCGCGTGCGCCAATTCGTCCTTGCTGGCGCGGACGACGGTGGTGGTGCGTTCGCGGAAGAACCTGATCACCGGCGCGATGAACGGGGTCGGCGGATGTTCCTCGTCGACACCCTGGTCGACGTTGAGCCCGGCCATCACCTGGCCGCCGCGCACATGAATCCGGCTGTCGAAGCCCGGCGTGCGGGAGAAGTTGTGTTCCACCAGATGCCGGTAACCCCAGAAACCGTCCATCGACCAGCCCGCACCCGGGCCCACCAGCCGCTCGTCCTCCCTCGGCGAGGTGTAAAGCAGGCCCCACGGCGCGAACAGCGTGTCGGACTCCGCCGTGATCACGTGCTCACCGGCCCGCAGTGCCCCGCGCAGCAAGGTGGTGATTTCCTCCATACCGGGGTCGCCGAACAACGCCCAGAACAGCGTGTCCCCGGCCCTGGCCAGCTCGATGCCGATCGCTTCCAGGTGCTGCCGGTCGGCCGCACCGGCGAGGTCGACGCTGTCCACGAAGGGATGACGTTTGCGGCCGTCGACGAGTTCGTGGTAGTCGACCACCTGCCGCTGCCATTCGGACCGCACGATGTCGATCGCGGCCTCGACCGAGCGCCCGGTATTGGCGATCCGGCCCTGGTAACCACCTCCTCCGTCCTCCGGGAAAGCGCTTCCCCAGGCCTGCACGAAGAACGATTCGCCGTTGGATTCCCGGGTGAAGCGGAGGTAGATGGTGCGTTCCCGGTTGTAGCCGTATTCGCGGACCCGTCGCATCTGGTGCGTGTGGTCGAAGGTGATCTCCGTGGTCAGCTCGCGCGCCACGCGGCCTCCTCCCCGACCGGCAGCTCAGCCTTGACCTCTTGCAGCGGCTGGCCGTCCCGGTCGCGGTAGACGTGGAAGGTCAGCGGCAACGGGCCGCTGGCCGCCGGGACGACTTCGAACTCGACGGGCCCGGTCGTGCGGTCGACCTCCAGCATCGCGACGCGGGTGACCGGCTTGACCACGGCGCCGGGTGCTTCGAGCAGGATTCGCAGGCGGACCTGCTCGGCCAGTGGAACGTCGAAGCCGGCGTCGTCCGGTTTGGTCACCGCGAAGGCCACTCGCGTGGCAACCCCGGCTTGCGCCGGATCGTCGTCGGGACACCAGACCCGCGTGCGGCGCGGACCGAGCACGTCGCCGAGTGGTTCTCCACAGTGGACACAGAACGCGGCCGCGTGGGGCGCGATACCGTGGCAGTTCTCGCACACGCGGTCCGATCCGGCGGCGCGGCGGCGTCTCATCCGCGAACTCACCGTGACCGAGCCGCGCCCGGTTCGAACGGACCGCAGGCGCATGCTGCTCGCCATGGGCCGGCTCGCGGCACCCCTCAGGGCGCCGGAAAACTCTCCCGGCGCGTGGAAGAAGTCGCGGCGCAGCAACGGTTCCTTGATCCGCACCTTTCCCGTGCCGAAGTCGGTGATGTCGACGACCCGCCGCAGCCGCCGCAGCATGCCCTGATCGTCGCTGGCGAAGGCGAACGCGACCGCGCGTCCGAGTTGGACGTTGGCGCTGTTCAGATCGCCGTTGTCGTAGGCGGTCCACGCCGCGTCCAGCGTCTCGCTCAGTTCGCTTTGCCCGGAATAGGCGGCGACCTTCGGATCTATCCGGTTCGTCAGCGCGACATCGTCCACGCGCTCGACGAGGATGGGCACGTCCTGGCTGTACCGCAGCCATCCGCCCCGCCGGTCCGCCCCCACGTGCACCGCGGCGACCGCGGGGCCGGGATGGGAGGCCGGGTCGATCGCCAGGCACAGGTGGTAATGGCGCTCTTCACCGGCCTGCCAGCTTTCCAGCGGGAAAACCTCTGCCCCGTAAAGGTCCTTCACCTCCGGGAAGACCTGTTTCAGGAAGAGGATCTGGCTGCCCGGCGCGGTCGTCACGGAGAGGCCGATATCGCGACGAGCGCGCCGGGGAAACTTTTCACGTGGGGCGGTGACCGTGATGAGCGCGTGCATTTCCTCGTCGGCGCGGGAGAGGAATCTGTTCTGGTCGACCGTGACCTGGAACTCGGGGATCTTCCGCCAGTTCGGGTACGGCACCGCGTACCGGCGCACGACGAAAGGCAGAGATTCGTCGGCGATTTCCGACTTCGACCCACTGTCCAGATCCAGGGCGGCGAGCCGGATCGTCGTCGAAGTCCGCTCGTCCGCCGAAGGCTCACCGGACGTGCGGGAGGTGAGGACACGAATCGCGGCGACGGCCGCCAGGCGGTGGTGCGGCGCGGACACCTCGTCGAGGATCGCGACCGCGTCGGCACGGCGGCGGTCGCGCAGGGCCAGGCGGGCAAGACCGAAGGCCGCCGCGGCCAGACGGTCCCGTTGCCAGACGGCGTTGTGGAACCATTGGGCGCGGCGGTACCTGCCCTGGTGCTCGGCGCACAGCGCCAGCGCGAGCTTGGGCGCGGCTTCGGCCGGAGTCAGGTCGTACACGGTGGCGAATTCCTCGGCCGCGGCCGCGAAATCGCCGTCCTGTAAACGGGTCAGTCCGCGTTGCCAGGTCTGTAGTACCGGACCGTGCGCGCCGGGGAGCCCGGCGGCGATTTCGTCGTCGTCCGGCAGGCCGGCGAGACGCCGGGACCTGGCCGATAACGGCACCCGGCCGAAACCACCGTCGAGCGCGGCGGTGGTCTCGTCGAAGACCGTCGGTGTCACCGGGCGGGCCTGTCCGTCTCGCAGGGAGAGAATCTCGCGCAGCACCCCGTGCAGTTGCCCGGCCATTTCGTCCGCCGACGCGAAGCGGCGTTCGACGTCCGCGGTGGCGCGGTTGATCACGCGGCGGAGCGATTCGATGCCGAACTCGATGCCCCCGGATTCCGGCTCCTGCCGCGGACGGGCCAACCAGTCGGGGCTCGCTTGTGCCAGTTCGGCGAGCATCCGCCCGGCGGCGTAGAGGTCCGAATGGATCGTCTGCCCGGTTTCGAGGACTTCGGGTGCCTGATAGCCGGGAGTGCCGTACATCGGGCTGTCCCGGTCGTCGAACGCGCGGACCGAACCGAGGTCGATCAACTTGACGCCGCGCGGGCCGACCATCACGTTGTCCGGCTTGAGATCGCCGTAGGTCAGGCCGAGACCGTGCATGTACGCCAGTGCCTTCAGCACCTCAAGCAAGTAGGCGATGACGTGCTCGACCCGCAGGCCCTCGCCCTCGCGGGCAAGATTCTTCACCGCGCGAAGCGACAGTCCGTCGACATACTCCATGACGATGAAGCCGCCGCCGTCGGGCGCCGGGACGAAGTCGAGGATCGACACGATGTTGGGATGGTCGAGTTCGGCGAGGAACCGCCGTTCCATGACGGCCACCGCGAGCGCTTCCTCGTCACCGCTGTTGATGAGGCCCTTCAGGACGACAAGGCGTTCGGCCACGGTGCGGTCCCCGGCAAGGTAAAGCCAGCCGAGCCCACCGTGCGCCAGGACGCCGGCGATCTCGTACCGGCCGCCGACCACCTCGTTCCGCCGTAGTTCCGGTGAAAACGAATATCGCTGGGCGCACTGCGGGCAGTAGCCCTCGTCACGCCCGTCGCGCCCGACCGGGGTGCCACACGAGGAGCAGAACCGCTGGGACTCGGGCACGCTCGGGTCCGGCAGCAGCCGGTCCATCGGCGCCGGGATCGGGAGGGGAAGTGGCGGCGTCCCCCGGTCGTCCTCCATGCCCGACCACGATACGCGGCCGGCACGGCACGCGGCGCGATTTCACCGCCAAGCGACCGCCGGCGCCGGGGCGGATCGCTCGATGGCGTCACGGGCCCGGCCGAGCGCTTCGACGATGACTCGCTCTGTCTCGGGGGTGAGGCGGGCGATCGGCGTGGAGCAACTGATCGCGTCCACCACCGGCATTTCGTAGCGCAGTGCCACCCCGAAACAGCGAAGGCCGATCGTGCCCTCCTCGTTGTCGACGGCGTAACCGCGCTCGCGCACGGCGGCGAGGTCGGCCAGGAGGCCTGGCCGGTCGAGGGTGTGCTCGGTCAGCGCGGGCAGGTCGGCGGGTAAGAGTTTTTCCACGTCGGCGTCCGTCCGCTCGGCCAGGACGGCCTTGCCCAGCGACGTCGCGTAGGCGGGCAGCCGCCGCCCGACCCGGCTGAACGGGCGGAGGTAGTGGCGCGATTCGCGGGTCGCGAGGTAGACGACGTCCGCGCCGTCGAGCCGGGCGAAGTGGACGGTCTCGCCGAGTTCCTCCGCCAGCGCGTCCAAACGCGGCTTCACCACGGCCAGCCACGGGTCACCGTCGATGTAGGAAGTGCCGACCAGCAGGGCGCGGACGCCGATGGCGTAGAGGGATCCGGTGGCGTCGGTGCGCACCCAGCCGCGGCTGACCAACGTCTGCAACAGCGCGTAAAGGCTGCTTCTCGGCACGTCCATCCGCTCGGCGAGCGGGCGCAGTCCGATCGGCCGTCCCTCGAGGCCACCGAGGACCTCGAGGACCTCGACCGTCCGCGCCGCCGACTTCACGTCGCGCACGCCCTTCGGCTGCTCTTCCATGGACACATTGTTCTCCAGCCGTGCCTCTCACGCGGCACACCCCGCTACCAGCGCGGGAACCCCGGGGCCGTCCAGGCGGGGTCGACCCGCCGCATGGCGGCGGCGTCGTCGCGCCGCCGGACGTCACTGTCGAGCCACCGCTGGTGCAGTGCGGCCAGAGAGTCCCGGTCGAGTTCGACGCCGAGACCCGGCGCGTCCGACACCTTCACCAACCCACCGGAGAAGGTGTGCGGCTCGGTGATCACGTCTTCGGTCTGCCAGGGACGGTGGGTGTCGCAGGCATAGTCGAGGGACGGCACGGTCGAGGCGACCTGGGTCATCGCGGCCAGGCTGATCCCCAGGTGCGTGTTGGAATGCATGGACAACCCGACGCCGTAGGTCCGGCAGATCGCCGCCAGGTCCTGCGTCGCGCGCAGCCCGCCCCAGTAGTGGTGATCGGACAGCACCACCTGGACCGCGTCGAGGCGGAACGCTTCGGGTATCTCGTCGAACGCGGTCACGCACATGTTGGTGGCCAGCGGAAGCGCGGACTTGCGAGCGACTTCGGCCATGTTGGCGGTGCCGGTCGTCGGGTCTTCGAGGTATTCGAGGACACCGTCCAGCCGCGCGGCGACCTCCAGGCTGGTTTCCACCGACCACGCGCCGTTCGGATCGAGCCGGAGTGGTTGTTCCGGGAATTCGTCGTGCAGCGCGAGGATGGCGGCGACCTCTTGCGCGGGCTCGAAAACCCCGCCCTTGAGCTTGAACGAGGTGAAGCCGTAGTCGTCGGCCATCCGTTTCGCTTGTGCCACAACGCCTGCCGGGTCGAGCGCGGCGCCCCAGCCGTCCCGGGGCTCGTCCGGCTCGGGGTGCTCGGCCCAGCGGTAGAAGAGATAGGCGCTGTATTCCACGGCGTCCCGCACCTTGCCGCCGAGCAGTGCGTGCACGGGCACGCCCAGTTCACGCCCCAGCGCGTCGAAGATGGCGACCTCGAAGGCCGAGGTGACGGCGGCCGCGATCTTCGCCAGGGTCCGGCTGCCGCGCAGTCCCTCCGCCTGGACGGTGTTGTCGATGCGCTCCGCCCCGACCTGCCGGGTGCATGCGGCGACCCGCGGGCCCAGGCCGTTGACGGTCAGCGCGCTTCCGGTCAGTTTCGGCGCGAACGCTTCGGCCAGCCTGAGATAGTCCAGGTCACCGTAGGTTTCGCCGAGTCCCACGGCGCCGTCCTCGGTGATCACTTCGACGATCGTGCGCGGCGTGTACGGCTGGTGTACGCCCTGCAGGTTCAACAGCGGCGGGTCGGAGATCAGAATCGGCGTCACGCGCACTTCGGCGATCGGGGACATCGCGCTCCTCAGACCAGGTCCAAACCGGTGTCCAGCAAGGCTTTCAACGTCGTGAGCTCCTCGGCCGTCGGATCCACCAGCGGCGCGCGAACCGGTCCCACCGGCAGGCCGCGCAGCCGTGCGGCGGCCTTCACCAGCGACACGGCATAGCCGGCGCGACGGTCCCGTAGGTCGGAGAACGGCTGGTAGAACCCGCGCAGGAGCTCGTCCACGCGGGCATGGTCGCCGGCGAACAGGGCGGTGCGAAACGCCCGCGAGATCTCGGGCGCGAAGGCGTGCACGGCCGAGGAGTACGCGGAAATGCCGATCGAGGAGTAGGCGCGAGCCTGCATCTCGGCGGTCGCGACGCCGTTGAAGAACAGGAAATCGTCCGGGACGGCCAGGCGAATCCGCTGTAACCGGTCGAGGTCGCCGTGGCCGTCCTTGAGGCCGATCACGGTGGGGATCTCGGCCAGCAGAGCGACGGACGCGGCATCGAAGAGCACATAGTCACGCTGGTAGACGATCACCGGCAACGGGGTGGCTTCGGCGACCCTGCGCACCTGTTCGACCAGGCCGTCGATCGGCGCCTTGACCAGATAGTGCGGCATGAGGAGGACCGCGTCCACGCCCGCCTCCGCCGCTCGCTCGGCGTACTGCCTGGCGATCGCCCAGCCGTAGCCCACCCCGGCGACCACCGGCATCCGGCCGCCGGTCTCCTCGACCGCGATGCGCACGATTTCGGCGTATTCGTCGAGCGCCAGCGAGAAGAACTCACCGGTCCCGCAGGCCACGAACACCGCCGCGGGATCGGCTTCGAGCTGGCCCCGGATGTAAGCGCGGAACGCGGCGGGGTCGAGTTCGCCGCTGTCCGTGAAGGGAGTCAGGGGGAACGACAGCACGCCGTCGCTCATCCGCTCGCGCAAGTTACGGGCTATCTCCATCAGCACCGTCTTCATATGTAGACGACAACTCAGTATGAGGACAGCCTAACACCCCTTGTTATGGAGGAAGGTGGCTTTACTACGGATCATCCGTAGTAAAGCCACCTTCCTCACCTTTCTCGGCACCCCAACCGAGGCCAGTGATCAGTGCGGCAGGAGCTCCTCCGCCTTCGTCTTGGCCCCCTGCACCATCAGGTGCCACGCGTGGGGATCGCCCTTGAGCACCGCCTCGGTCATCGACTTCATCTGCTCGAAGGTCGCGTGCGGCGGGATCGGCGGCACCTCGGGGTCACACCGGACGTCGAGCAGCGCCGGCCGGTCGGCCGCGAGCGCCCGGTCCCACGCCGTGCCGAGCTGATCCGGCGAATCGACGGCGACCGCCTCGAAACCGGCCGACCGCGCGAACTCCGCGTAGGAGAACTCCGGCAGTGCCTGGGACTCCTCGAACTTCGGCGAGCCGCTCATCGCCCGGAGCTCCCAGGTGACCTGGTTCAGGTCGTTGTTGTGGAAGACGCACACCACCAGTCGCGGGTCCGTCCAGAGCTGGTAGTACCGCCTGATCGTCAGCAGTTCGGCCAGGCCGTTCATCTGCATGGCCCCGTCGCCGACGAGCGCGATCACCGGACGGTCCGGGGCGGCGAACTTGGCGCCGATCGCGTACGGCACTCCCGGTCCCATCGTCGCCAGGGTGCCCGACAGCGATCCGCGCATCCGGCCGCGGAACTTCAGATCGCGGGCGTACCAGTTGGTCGAGGAACCGGAATCGGCGGTGACGATCGCGTTTTCGGGAATCCGCTCGGACAGTTCCCACACCACACGCATCGGATTGACCGGGTCGGCGTCGAGCATCGCCTGCTTTTCCATGACCTCCCACCAGCCGGCGACGTTGCTCTCGATCTTGTCGCGCCAGGCGCGGTCCTCCTTGCGCCGCACCATCGGCAGGAGCGCCCGCAGCGTGCCCTTCGCTTCGCCGACCAGGTTGACCTCGGTCGGGTACCGCATCCCGATCATGCCCCCGTCGATGTCGATCTGCACCGCGCGGGCCTTGCCGAACTCCGGCAGGAACTGCGTGTACGGGAAGTTCGACCCGACGATCAGCAACGTGTCGCAGTCACGCATCAGCTCATAACTCGGGCGCGTGCCCAGCAGTCCGATCGAACCCGTGACGTAGGGGAGGTCGTCGGGCAGGACGTCCTTGCCCAGCAACGCCTTCGCCACGCCGGCCCCGGTGAGCTCGGCGAGTTCACGCACTTCGGCGGCCGCGTTCCGGGCGCCCTGCCCGACCAGGATCGCGACCTTCTCGCCCGCGTTGAGCACATCGGCGGCGTGTTCCAGTTCGTCGTCCGGCGGGATCACCACGGGGTGCGGGACACTCGGCGGGCTCGACGGAACCTGCTTGAAGACATGCTTGGGCGGGCTGTACTCCTCCTCTTGGAGGTCCGTGGGAATGATCAGGGCGGTCGGCGCCCGCTTGGCCATGGCGGTACGGATCGCCCGGTCCAGCGCGTTCGGCAACTGCTCGGCCACATTGACCTCGACCAGGTACTCCGAAGCCACGTCCTTGTAGAGCGGCTGGAGGTCGACCTCCTGCTGGTAACTGCCGCCCATCGCGCTACGGGCGGTCTGCCCGACGATCGCCACCACCGGAACGTGGTCGAGTTTCGCGTCGTAAAGGCCGTTGAGCAGGTGGATCGCGCCGGGCCCCGAGGTCGCCATGCACACCCCGACCTTGCCGCTGAACTTCGCGTATCCCACCGCCGAGAAGGCCGCCATCTCCTCGTGCCGGGTTTGGACGAATCGTGGCTGGTTGTCCGCCTTGCCGAAGGAAGCGACGATTCCGTTGATACCGTCGCCGGGGTAGGCGAAGACCTGTTCGACACCCCAGTCCCGCAACCTTTCCAACAGGTAGTCGCCAACCGTCTCGGCCATCACTCCTCCTCGCTCTCTTGCGTTTCCCTCGGGCTACCCGGCACACGGCTGATCACACCTGGCTGATGGCGGCGCGGCGCGCCGCTGGCCAGCCCGCACCGTCACCCACAACGGACACGCTTCGCGTGGCTGTCTAAATTCGGTCCATGTCACCTGTGATTGTTTCGTCCACAACGGACAGTGAAGAGGGAGCGCGGGAACTGGCGGCGAAGGTGATCGAGGCGAAGCTCGGCGCCTGTGCCCAGATCGTCGGTCCGGTGACCAGCGTGTACCGATGGGAGGGCGAAGTGCGGACCGACACCGAATGGCGCGTGGAGATCAAGACCGCCGCCGACCGGGTGACGCCCCTGGTGGAGGCGATCAAGGCGGCCCACGGTTACGACGTCCCCGAGATCATCGTGACCCCGATCGAAGGCGGAAGCGCCGAGTACCTCGACTGGCTCATCTCTGAGACGAGACGGTAACGCGGAACGCATTCACTCGTTGACCCAGCGTGATCAACACCAAATACTTCGTTCGACTCCGCCGTGCCGGCCTGCGGGTCCTGGTGACCGTGCTGACCGGTCTTCTTGTTGTCCCTATGACAGCCCAACCCGCGAGCGCGGACAGTTGGTCGAGGACGTTCTACTGGGGCGTGGCCACGGCCGGGTTCCAGTCCGAAGGAACCGCCCCGGACAGCAACTGGTCGCGCTATGTGGCGAGGACGTCGGGCGTCGATCCCTACGGCAACGCGGTCGACTTCCGGCACCGCTACGCCGAAGACATCCGGCTCGCCAGACAGATGGGTGTCACCACCTTCCGCTTCAGCGTGGAGTGGGCGCGTGTGGAGCCCCGGCCGGGAGTGTGGGACGAGACCGAACTCGCCTACTACGACGACGTGGTGGCCCACATCCGTGACGCGGGGATGACGCCGATGATCACGCTCTCGCACTGGGTGTATCCCGGCTGGGTGGCGGACCAGGGCGGGTTCGCCGCCCCGAAGACCGTCGACGACTTCGTCGCCTTCGCCGGCGCTGTCGTGCGGCGCTATCACGGTCTCGGCGTGCTGTGGGTGACCTTCAACGAACCGGTGGCGTTCCTCACCGAGGAACTCAGGATCGGCGCGCTCGACCCGCTCCAGATCCCGCAGTGGCAGTCCGACGTCGTCCAGGCACACCGCCGCGTCTACGACCTCGTCCACGCCTCCGATCCGGCCGCGAAGGTCACCAGCAACCAGGCGTTCTATTCCGGTTTCAACCCGCTGACCGATCTGGTGATCATGGACCGGATCAAGGACAAGGTCGACTTCGTCGGCCTCGACTACTACTACGGCCTCAGCCTGGACAACCTGACCGCGGTCAACGGCATCTCCGGCGACACCTGGAAGATCAAGCTCCAGCCGGAGGGGATCTACTACGCGCTGCGCTACTACGCCGCGCGCTACCCGGGCCTTCCGTTGTATGTGGTCGAAAACGGCATGCCGACCGACAACGGCAAGCCGCGCGACGACGGCTACACGCGGGAGGCGGCGCTTCGGGATTCGATCTTTTGGCTGCAGCGGGCGAAAGCCGACGGCATGAACGTGATCGGCTACAACTACTGGAGCATCACCGACAACTACGAGTGGGGCAGCTACCGGCCGCGGTTCGGACTGTACACAGTGGACGCTTTGACCGATCCCTCGCTGACCCGCAGGCCGACCGGCGGGGTCGCGGCCTACCGCCAGGTGACCGGTGACGGCGGTGTTCCTTCCGGTTACCGGCTGGTGCAGGCTCCGGCCGACTGCTCCCTGGTCGACTTCCCGTCCAGCTGCCTGACTCCGGCGAACCCGAACGGCCCACTGGCTCCGCTGAACTGACAGCGTGTCCGTCGAGGGTGACGGAGGCGGCGGGAGTTTTTGGCGGCTCGGCAGCGTTGTCCCGGCATGGCGACAAGACGGCTGTACGCGCCGCTGGCGATCCTGGGCGCGCTCGCATGGGCGGTGCGTGAGATACCGCTGGCTCTGGGTGGCAAGCCCGATCCGGTGCTGCTCGAGCGGTCGGCGCAGTTCAGCGACGGACGTTTCCGCAACCTCGCGCCGCCCCTCGCACCCACCGCGCAGGCCGGCGGCGGGTTGCTGCGCGAGATGCTGTTCGGTAAACAGCGGCGGCGGCCGTCCGGCCCGGTCCCGCTGGTCCCTCGGCGCGGCGACGACCCGGACAAGGGGTTGCACGTCACCTGGTACGGGCACTCGTCGTCACTGGTCGAACTGGACGGGGTCCGCGTGCTGATCGACCCCGTGTGGAGTCGGCGCGTCTCACCGTCCCGGCTCGTCGGGCCACGCCGTCTCCACGAGCCCCCGCACCGCCTCGAAGAACTGCCGCACCTGGACGCGATCATCGTGTCCCACGACCATTACGACCACCTGGACCACACGGCCGTGGCCACGCTGACCCGCACCCAGACGGCTCCGTTCATCGTGCCGCTCGGTGTCGGTGCGCATCTGCGGCGCTGGCGGGTGCCCGCCGACCGGATCATCGAGCTGGATTGGCACGACGGCACCGAGATCTCCGGACTTCGCATCACCGCGGCGCCCGGCCAGCACTTCTCGGGCCGGGCGTTCATCCGCAACAACACCCTTTGGGCATCGTGGATCATCGCCTCACCGCGACGGCGGCTGTTCTACACCGGAGACTCCGGTTACTTCGCCGGGTACCGGGAAATCGGTGAGCGCTACGGCCCCTTCGACGCCACGCTCGTTCAGGTCGGCGCGTATCACCCGGCTTGGCCCGACATCCACATGACGCCTGAAGAGGGCGTCGCCACTCATTTGGACGTGCGGGGCGGCCTGCTGATTCCGGTGCACTGGGCCACTTTCCGGCTGGCGATGCACGCCTGGAACGAACCGGCCGAGCGAGCCTGGCGGGAGGCCAAGGCACACGACGTCACCATCGCCGTTCCCCGCCCCGGGGAACGAATCGACATCGACGATCCGCCTCCGCTCGACCCCTGGTGGCAAGCCCTCGGCTAGAGGAGCTAGGCCATCCCGAGCCGCCGGCTGATCCGGATCTCGATCACCACGCGTTCCGGATTCGGCCGCGGTTGCCTGCCGTACCGTTCCGCGTAGCGCGCTTCGGCGTCGGCCACCGAATCCGGGTCTTCGCGCACCACCGCGATCCCTTCCAGGGTGGACCACCGCCGCCAGTCCACCTGGCTCACCGCGACCCTGGCGCCCGCTTCCCCGGCGGCGCGCACGTTCCGCGCCTTGACGCTGCCGCGTGAACAGATCACGCGGGCGATCGCGAAGTCCTCGTCGACCGTGACACCGACCGGAACCACGTGAGGCGAGGAGTCGGGCCGCGGGGTGGTGAGCGTGCTCAAGTGTCTTTCGCGCCAAAATGCCGCGAGTTCGTTCGAGACCATGCCAAGATCGTTTCATGATGGGCCGCACACACGCACTGACCGGTTGGTGCGCCGGACTCGCCCTCGCGCCGTTCATCGGTGCCGGCACCGTGCATCAGGCGATCGCCTTCGCGGCCACGACGGCGGGATTCGCGCTCCTGCCCGATCTCGACCACCCCGGCGCCGGGGCGTCGAGGTTGCTCGGCCCGGTCACCGGCGCCCTGTCCTGGCTGCTGACCCACGCGTCGGCCGCGCTCTACGCGGTGACGAAGGGGCCACGGGACGAACGCCGCCGCGGCACGCACCGGCATCTGTCCCACACCATCCTGTTCGCCGTGGGGCTCGGCATGCTCACCGTCGCCGGCACGCGGGCCGGCGGCTGGTACGCGGTCGCCGGCGTGGTGGCGTTCGGCATCCTGCTCGCCACCAGCGCGCTCGGCGACTGGGTCCTGATAGTGGCCGTGGGAGGTGGAGCGTGGTGGGCGGCGACCGCGAACGGTGCCGGCGAACTGCAACAGCTCACCGGCTGGGTCGGCATCGCGGTCGCCGCGGGATGCGTCACTCACTGCCTCGGTGACGCGCTGACCGAGGCGGGTTGCCCGTTCCTGTTCCCCGTCATGATCGCGGGGGAGACCTGGTACGAGATCCGCCCGCCGTCCTTTCTGCGGTTCAGGACCGGGAAGAAGGCGGAAACGCTGCTGGTGTTCCCGGTCTTCACCGTGCTGGCCGTGGTTCTCGTGCCCGGCGTCTGGCCGGCGATCACGCACCTGTTCCAGCACCCGCAGGTGCAGGCGGGCGGCTGAGGACCTCACAGTGTTTCCTTCGCGAGTGCGCGCTGTGGTCACCTTGAATGCCGCGGGTTGGCACAAGGGGTGGTCACAGGGACAGCGCGAGGTACTGCGTGTCGAGGTACTCCTCGATCCCTTCGGCGCCGCCTTCACGGCCGAAGCCCGACGCCTTCACGCCGCCGAACGGCGCCGCCGGATTCGACACCATCCCGGTGTTGAGGCCGACCATCCCGGTGTCCATGGCTTCGCCGACGCGGATGGCCCGGTCGAGGTCGCGGGTGAACAGGTAGGCCACCAGCCCGAATTCGGTGTCGTTGGCCAGCCGGACCGCTTCGTCGTCGGTCTCGAACGTGGTCACCGGCGCGACCGGCCCGAAGACCTCTTCCCGCAGGATGCGGGCGTCCGCCGGCACGTCGGTCAGTACGGTGGGCGCGTAGAAGAACCCGTTGCCGTCCAACGGTTTCCCACCCGTGGTGGCCCGCGCGCCGCGGCTGGTCGCGTCGTCCACCAGCTCGATCACCTTGTCGCGCTGGCCGGCGTTGATCAGCGGTCCCACCTGCACGCCGTCGTCCGTGCCGTGCCCGGTCTTCATGGCGGACATCTCGTCGGTCAGCCGGCGGACGAACTCCCCGGCCACCGAGGAATGGACGTGGAACCGGTTGGCCGCCACACACGATTCGCCGTTGTTGCGCATCTTCGCCGTCACCGCGCCCTTGACCGCGGCGTCGAGGTCGGCATCTCCGAAGACCAGGAACGGCGCGTTGCCACCGAGTTCCATCGACATCCGCTGGAGGTTGGGGGCGCACTGTTCCACCAGCTTGCGGCCGACCTCGGTGGACCCGGTGAAGGACATCTTGCGGATGCGCGGATCGGCCAGGGCCGTACCGGCGACCCGGCTCGCCGAGGTGCACGGCAGCACGCTCAGCACTCCGTCCGGCAGCCCGGCTTCCCTGAGCAGCGCGGCCAGGTTGAGCATCGACAGCGGGGTCAGTTGCGCGGGCTTGACGATCATCGTGCAGCCCGCGGCGATGGCCGGGCCAATCTTGCGTGTCCCCATCGCCAGGGGGAAATTCCACGGTGTGATCAGCAGTGACGGGCCGACCGGGTGTTTCGCCACGAGCATCCGCCCGCCGCCCGCGGGGCTGCGTGCGTAGCGGCCCTCGACCCGCACCGCCTCCTCGGCGAACCACCGGAAGAACTCCGACGCGTAGGCGATCTCCGCGCGGGACTCGGTGAGGCTCTTGCCCATTTCCAAGGTCATCAGCAGCGCCAGGTCTTCGGCGCGTTCGGTCATCAGCGCCCAGGCGCGGCGCAGGATCTCCCCGCGTTCCCTCGGCGGGGCGGCCGCCCATTCGTCCTGCGCCGCGACCGCCTTCTCGACCGCGTCGCGCACGTCCGACTCCCGAGCGTCGGCGACCTCACAGAGCGTCTGCTCGTTTCCCGGATCCTGCACGGCGAAAGTGCCTTCACCGTCACGCCACTCTCCACCCACGAAAAGCCGCTTCGGCACATCGTCGATCATCTTGTCGATCATCTGTACCGGGTACCCGGCACCGCCCGATCGAACCCGTCCCGCTCCTCGACCGCCGCGCCGGTTCGAGAGCAAGGGCTGTTTGCTCCGAAACGAGGCGAGCGGGCCGATGGTCACACGATGATCACTGCGTGCTCCATTCAGGTGACTTGAACTTTCAATTATTCACTGGCGGTCACGTCTCTCTGCACCTTCGTTGAGCTGCGAAAACCGGTCGATCAATGATCGGTATCGCCTGGGTTGTCTCCGGCGGAGCGGTTAAAACGCTGTTACGCAGGGCGAGATTTCGGCGATGCAGGTAGCCGTGACCACAAACCCGGTCACAGCGCGTACCCATCGAAAGAGGCAACCTTGTCCGAGTTCCCCATGCCACCGGCCCCGGTGACTACCGCCCCGGCCCAGCGGAAGAACGGCCTTGGCACCGCCGGCTTCGTCCTCGGCCTGATCGGCGTGATCTTCGCGTTCATCCCGTTGATCGGTGTGGTCGCCTGGCCGCTGACGATCCTGGGGCTGATCTTCGGCATCGTCGGTACCCTCCGCGCGAACAAGGGACAGGCCGACAACAAGGGCCTCGCGATCAGCGGTCTGGTGCTCTCCGTTGTCGGCCTGATCATCTGTGTAATCTGGACCGCGGCCTTCGGCAAGGCCGTGAACGACGTGGCGAACACCATGCCGACGCCGGTGGCCCCTCCGGTCATCAAGGACTCGGCTGCGCCAGGCGCCCCCGCGAACGCTGCCCCGGCGGCACCCGGTGCGGCGAAGCACACCGTGCTGCTGGAAGTCACCACCGGCTCGAAGTCGAACGTGGAGTGGCACAGCGGTTTGACCGTCAACTCGCAGGACGTCATCGACGGCGGCAAGACCTGGAGCCAGACCCTGTCGATGAATGATCTGGCCTTCTCGTCCGTCAGCGTCACGCCGGTCAGCTACCAGATGGGCACCGCGAACAGCACCTGCAAGATCACGGTCGACGGCAAGAAGGTCTCCGAGAACTCCAACGCTCTCGCCGCCCTCTGCACCTACATGCCGTGAGGACAATCTGCCATGACAACACCTTCGAGCGAGGACTACGGCCCGGTTGAACCGGTACCGGTCAAGCGGAAGAAGCCAAAGCGCACCCTGATCGTCACAGGCGCGGGGGCCTTCATCGTGGTCGTTATCTTGGCGCTGACACTGCCTTCACTGTTGAAGCCGAAGACGTTCAGGCTTAACGGTGCCATGACGGTGATGTGCTCGACGACGTACGGTACCTACTCTTCTTCGAATTGTGCCGGGTACAGCGACCTGCGGCCTGGCGCGCAAGTCGTGGTCTACAACGAAAAGCAGGAAATCCTGGCGACGGGCACGCTCGTGAAAGCCGCGGACCCGACGGCGACCACGAGTAGCAGCCGCTCGGTGTCAGACTCCACGATCTACCAGTTCTCGATCGCCGACGTGCCGCGAGGTGAGAAGCAGTACGGGGTGCACATCGGTAACAGCAACCGGGGTGTCATCTGGAAGAACGAACAGGAAGCTTCCACCGATGGCTTCTTACTGTCGATCGGCGGAAACTGAGGGAGCCGGTAGCGGCGACAGGCCCGCGTCCTTGCGTTTTCCGAGACTTCGCGTTACGTGGTAAAGCCACCTTGCTCCACAAAAAGGCGGGAGCCCGACCCCCGACCGGTCCGGGCTCCCGACACTTCCCCGGCTAGTACTACCCGATGTCCCGGCGTTTGAAACCTGTCAATCCGAGCGCGAGCGCGACCAGCGCGATCGCGGTGAGCCACAGCATCGGCGCGGGAGCCGCCGTCGCCCCGGGAAGCTTCGGGATGTGCGTGAACGGCGAGATGTCCAGGACCGGCTGGGGCAGCCGCAAGATCGGTCCGTACAGCGTCAGAGCCAGGGACAATGACGCCACCGTCCAACTCGCCGCCGAGTAGGCCGGCAGGAAGCCGAACAGCAGCATCGACGCCCCGCCCACGGCCCACACCGCCGGCAGCTGCGCCATGGTCGCGCCGAGCATGGCCGGGATCTGTCCGCCGACATCGTGAACCCGCAGTCCGTGTGTCAGGCCGACCCCCACACCGGCCACGGCCAGCAACAGTGCGCTTCCTCCCAGCGAGAACACCAGATGACCGGCGGCCCAGCGCATCCTGGTCACGCGGGTGGCGAGGACGGGCTCCAGCCGGACCGCGGTCTCTTCGCCGCGCATCCGCAGCATCGCCTGCACCGCGTAGAGCGCGGCGATCATCCCGAACAGGCTCGCCATCACGGCCAGGAACGCGGCCACCAGAGCCGAAGCCCCGCCCATCCGCTCGAAGATCTGCTTGGTCTGCTCGCTGTTGCCGACCAGGTCGCCGATTCCGTCGGCCATCGCGCCGGTCAGCACGCCACCGGCGGCGAAGCCCACCAGCCAGCCGGTCAACGCGCCCCGGTGCAGCCGTGCCGCGAGCGCGAACGGCGAGCGGAGACCGGCGGGACCGGATGCGGGCCCGGGGCGGGCAGGCAGGATGCCCATGCCGATATCGCGGCGCGGCAGGACCACGTAGGCCACCCCGGCGAGCAGGATCGCGGTGCCGAGCATCAGCGGCGGCACCCACCACCGTTCCCCGGCGAAGGGCCGGATCTCATTTCCCCATCCGATCGGGGACAGCCAGGACAACCAGCCGAGCCCGCCCGCGGAGTCACCGACGGCGCGCAGCAGGAACGTCGTGCCGAGCACGGCCGACGCGAGCCCGTTGGCGGTGCGCGAGAATTCCGCGAGTTGGACGGTGACGGCGGCGACGCCGGTGAAAACCGCGCCGTTGAGCGTGATGCCCAGACCGAACGCGATCGCGCCGCCCGCCGGCAGGTGCGCGGCGATCAGCCCGATCGCGATGATCAGGCCGGTCGCCAGCGCGCCCGTCCCGGCCACCAGCAGTGCCGCGGTCAGCGGCGCCTTGCGTCCGGTGACGGTCGAAGACAGCAGTTCCTGGCGGCCGGTTTCCTCTTCCTGCCGGGTGTGACGGGTGACCGTGAAGACGCATGCCAGCCCCACGAAGAGGCTGATGAACACGCCGTAGCGCCAGGCCGTGAACCCACCGGCGGTGGACAGGTCGAACGCGCGCCCGTAAAGGAGGCTCAGTGTCGGGTTCGCGGAGGTGGTCGCGGTGAGCGCGGCACGGCTGGCCGCGTCGGGATAGAGCTGGTCGTAGACACCCGTCGTGGTGACGGGGATGACGCCGAGGACGAGCACCCAAAGCGGGAGCACGACACGGTCACGGCGCAGCGCGAGCCGGACGAGGTGCCGGGTACCGGCGAATTCGTTCATCACCGGCTCGCCTCGGTCGTGTAGTGCCGAAGGAACAGTTCCTCCAGCGTCGGGGGCTGACTGGTCAGGCTCCGGACGCCGACTTCGGTGAGCTGCCGGAGCGCCTTGTCCAGCGACGGCGTCTCCACGTCGAACCGGACCCGGTTCCCCTCGATCCTGAGGTCGTGCACATCGTCCAAAGAGGACAGACCGTTGGGATGCCCGGCGAGTTCCGCGGTGATCGAGGTGCGGGTGAGATGCCGGAGCTCGGCCAGAGTTCCGGTCTCCACCGTCCGCCCGTCGCGGACGATGCTCACCCGGTCGCACAAGGCCTCGACCTCCGCGAGGATATGGCTGGACAGCAGCACCGTCCGGCCCTTCTCGCGTTCCTCGTTGATCGCGGTCTGGAAAACGGCCTCCATCAACGGATCGAGGCCGGAGGTCGGCTCGTCCAGCAGCAGAAGGTCCACAGTGGACGCCAGCGCGGCCACGATGGCGACCTTCTGCCGGTTCCCCTTCGAGTAGGCGCGGCCCTTCTTCGTGGGGTCGAGGTCGAAGCGCTCGATGAGCTCCGCGCGGCGGCGCTGGTCGAGCCCGCCGCGCATCCTGCCGAGGAGGTCGATCACCTCGCCGCCGGAGAGATTGGGCCAGAGGCTGACGTCGCCGGGCACGTAGGCGAGCCTGCGGTGCAGCCGGGCCGCGTCGCGCCACGGGGCACCCCCGAGCAGACGGACCTCGCCGGAGTCCGCGCGGAGCAGACCCAGCAGCACCCGGACCGTGGTGGACTTCCCGGCGCCGTTGGGGCCGAGGAAACCGTGCACCTCGCCCGTGCCCACCTGGAGGTCGAGCCCGTCGAGTGCCCTGGTCGACCCGAACGACTTGTGCAGGCCGGAGATGGAGATGGCGTTGTCCATGACGGCGAAGCTACACTTATTTCACAAACTTGTGAACTGTTAAAATCGGATGGATCGAGTGAGCCGCTTCACCCCTGGTGAGGGAGGATGACCCCATGTCGAGTCGACCGCAGTCGCAGCGTGATCCGGCCGAGGACGACGCCGTCCTCCACTTCGTGGAGAAGTTCGCGCTCATCCTCGCCGACGCGGGTATGCCGCGCATGCCGGCGCGGGTCTCGGCGGCGCTGCTGGTCGCCCATGACGGGGGCATGACCGCCGGTGACCTGGCCCGTACCCTCCAAATCAGTCCGGCCGCGGTGTCCGGGGCCGTGCGGTACCTGATCCAGGTCGGCATGGCCAAGCGCGGGCGACGTCCCGGCGAGCGCCGCGACCACTACTTCATCGACGACGACACGTGGTATTCCGCGATCACCCAACGGGAGCAGCTCTTCCAGGCGTTGTGTGACACGCTCGACGAAGGCGTGGCGGCCGTCGGTCGCGACAGCGTCCGGGGGCATCGCGTTTCCGAACTCCGTGACTTCTTCCGCTTCCTCGCCAAGGAAATGCCGCTGCTCGTCGAGCGTTGGCAGGAGCAGAGGCGTTCTCCGGCTCAGTGACGGCTTCCCCGGGCTCGCTGGGCCGTTCCCGTGGTCGCTGTTCGGAGGTACCGGTGACAAAGCGAACCCGGGTCAGCACTCAGCGTAGATCAAACTGGGCTGAATGGGTGAAAGTTGCCGGGGATGGCCAGGTCTTTCCCAAAAAGGTTCCGCCGTATGTATCTGCGGGGCGAGTTCCTGCGTCATAGAGGCGTCGGCAAGGTTGTCCCCCTCAGATGGAGGATGCGCATGAGCTCCGCCCGGACCCTGGAAGAGGAACTCGCGGCTGTCCGCGATTCCCTTGCCACGCTGGGGGATCCGTGGCAGGCGGGTGAGACGGGGCTGAGCCGGCTAGGGGGAGAGTCGCGCTCGGCGCGACTGGGGGTGCCGGTCCCGAGCGCGGAAGAGGTCGAACGCAGGGCCACCCTGCCAGGGGAGATGACCGAAGCCGCGCTCGGGACCGCCGGCCAGCGCTGTACGGCGGCGAACGCGCCCACCGACCGGCTGCCCAGCGCGTTCGATCTTCGCGCCGCCCCCTGCGGTGACTACCTCACTCCGGTCAAGGACCAGGGCGAATGCGGTTCCTGCACGGCCTTCGCGGTCGCCGCGGCGATCGAGGGCACCGCGGCCTACACGCGCGGCGTTCCGGGGCTGGGCCTGGACGTGTCCGAGGCGCATCTCTACTTCGGATACGAGGCGGTCCGTGAGCGCAAGGATCACGACGGATCCTGGCCCGACGACATCCTCGGCGACTGTGTCGACCGAGGCGTGACCTTCGAGGACTACTGGCCCTACCGCCAGGACGGCGCGGGCGCGCTGAACCCGGACTGGCCGAATCGCCTGGTGCGCGCGGAAAACATCATCGATCTCACCCGCAAACCGGCCGAGATCAAGCACCACATCTACGGCTACGGCCCGGTGACCGCGTGCATGGTCGTCTACGAAGACTTCTTCCACTACACCGGCGGCGTCTACCGGCACACCACCGACAAGTCGATCGGCGGCCACGCGTGCGCGCTGATCGGGTGGGACGACGAGCAGGGCTGCTGGATCGCCAAGAACTCCTGGGGCACCGCCTGGGGCGAGGACGGATTCTTCCGCATCGCTTACGGCGAGGCCTACATCGAGGACTATCCGGACCCGCGGCCGACAACCCTCGGCTGCACCGGAGTGGCCCTGCGTGCCTGGCTACCGCCACAGCGCGCGCTCGGCCTGTTCGCGTCCGCCCGAGGGGGGAATGGGTGGGTGTATCTGGAAAACCTTGGCTGGACCAGGGTTTCCGGGGGGTTCGGCGGCGCGGGCGATCCGCTCGCGCTGCTGTCCGGCGCGCGGGCGGGCGGTTACCCCGTCATCCCGTTCGTCGAGAACGATGAGCTACTCCTGGTCCAGACCAATTACTGATGGTGTCGGCTTTTACCGAGCAATTCGGAATGGGGAGCGGAAAGCCATGACGACAAGCGAAATCGATCCACCGGCTACCGAAGAGAAGGGTGAGCCCGAGAGCACCGGCCCGGTCAAGAACGGCAGCCCCGCTGCCGGCACCCCGCCGGTCGTGGGCGCCCCCACGGGGGGCTGGAGTCCCTACGAGCCGCCGCCCGGTGCGCTCACTCAGGCTCAGGGTGGCTCGGTGCCGCCTTCGCCGGGTGTGGTCCCGATGGGTGGGTGGAGTCCGTATCAGCCGCCGCCCGGCGTGCTTACTCAGCCTCAGGGTGGTCCGGTGCCGCCTTCGCCGGGTGTCGTGCCGATGGGTGGGTGGAGTCCGTATCAGCCGCCGCCCGGTGCGCTTACTCAGGCTCAGGGTGGTCCGGTGCCGCCGTCGCCGGGTGTGGTCCCGATGGGTGGGTGGAGTCCGTATCAGCCGCCCGTCGCGGTCGGCCAGGGCCAGGCGAACGCTCAAGCGGTCCAGCCCGCCGGCGGCCAGCCGGTGGCACGCACCGGTTTCATCACGCAGCTGTGGTCGTCGAGCGCGCATCCGGGGGTGTGGGCGCTGGTGTACGGCGTCGGCTGGAGGCGGCTCGCGGAGTCCGAGTCCGGCCGCGGGGCGCTGGCCACGCTGGCGCTGCTGGCCAAGGCCAACGGCCTGCCGGTGTCGTTCCACGAAGACGCCAACGGCCAGATCGACGAACTCCTGGTCTGACCCGGGCGGCACAGCCGGGGCAGCATCAGGACGGGTGGTGGCTGGCAGCCGAGGGGGCCGCCAGCCGCCACCGAACCCGAACGGACGTGGAAGGAGTACGCGGTGTCACACGTTCGGCTCGCGCAGGCCGACGCAGGGGAGACGACGGAACTGCGAGTCGGTGACACCGTGGAACTCCGGTTGCCGGAGGCCCGGATTTCGGGCTACCAGTGGCGCTGGCAACTGCCGGACGCGGTCCACGTGGTCGTCGACGAGTACGTGAGCGGCGACGGCCATTCGGGTGGTGAGGTGGCGCGGGGGGAGCAGCCACCGGGGCAAGGGGGGGTACGCCGGCTGGCGCTCGACATCGTCGGCGCCGGCCGGCACCTTGTCCGGGCCGAACTGAAGCGGCCATGGGAACGCGAACCGCGGCGTTCCGTCACGTTCGTCTTGTCAATCACCGGTGATATTAGGCCGAACGAGTGAATATCTGTATCTCCCGCTCATCAGCACCCTCTTACTTCGGGAGAGACCAGAAGATACTGCCAGCGCCGATGTGAAGAGAGCCGCGCGGAACGGGGGCGAATCTGGTGACCGAAGTCCGGACCGCCGAGGCGGATCCGCCCTGGGACGGGTTGCAGGGTCCCGAATTGTTCGAGGTCTGTCTGCGGGCGGCACGTGCCGGCGATCGCATCGCCATGAACAGGCTGGTGGCCGAGCTGACCCCGTTGGTGTGGAACGTGGCTCGCGGGTGCGGGCTGGACAGGCACACCGCCGAAGACGTGGTGCAGACCGTCTGGCTGGCCCTGTTCAGTCACCTCGACCAGGTCCGGGAACCCAAGGCACTGGCGGGCTGGCTGGTCACCACCGCCCGGCATGAAGCGCAGCGGGTCAACGGCCGCAAACAGCGGCCGATGCCGTTGACCGACGAGATCGCGGAAGCCATGCCGAGCACGCAGCCCGCTCCGGAGGCGGAGGTTCTCCGCGCCGAACGCGACCGGCGGATCTGGTGGGCATTCGGCCAGCTTTCCGGCCGGTGCCAGGAAATCCTGCGGTTGACGGTGCTGGCCGGCCGCGCCGAATACCGGATCGTGGCAGAGTTGCTGCGCATACCGCGCGGAAGTATCGGGCCCAACCGTGGCCGCTGCCTGAAGGCATTGCGTGAACTGCTGGACGAAGGGGGCAGCGCATGAACGAGGCTCTGGTGCCCGGGGGCGCCGATCACGATGACGAGGTGCTGCTCGCCGACCTCGGCCGGATCATCGACCTGGTCGATCCACCGCCGGTGGGCCTGGTCGACCGCGTGCAGTTCGCGCTGGAACTGGAAAACCTCGATGTCGAGGTCGCCCGTTGGGAACGGGCGAGCCAGCTCGCCGGCGTGCGCAGCAGCGTCGACCAGGGCACGATCACGTTCACGGTGAGCGATCTGACGGTCATGATCAATCTGACGAAGACGGGGCTCTGCCACCGCATCGACGGCTGGCTCGTGCCCGCGGGCAGGCACAGCGTCGAGGTACGGGTGGCCGAGCACGGCTCGTCCCGCACGGAGGCGGACGAGGGCGGCCGTTTCGTCCTGGACAACGTGCCGCGCGGCACCACGCAGATCGTCATTTCCGTCGCCGGTGTCGGCCGCCGCACCGTGGTCACTCCGGCCGTGGTTCTCTAGCGAGCGCGTGTTTCCGCATGTGGTGAGCAGGTGCGCGCGCCCTTGAACGCCTAGTAGGGTCACCGCCCGCGTGGCCTCGAGCACGGATGTGCTCAGATAGAGCGTGTGTCAGCGCGCGCACTGGAGTCGGCCACTCGCCTGTATCAGCGCGCCCGCGATACCGCGGAGGACTACGGCCCGGCGGTCGCCGCGCGCCTGTTGCATCGCGCGCTGGCGCGTCTGGGCGCCGTCGGCGGGGACGGCAGGCCCGTCGCCGACGAGGACGAGGAAACCCTGGTCCTGCGGACCCGCATCCTGATCAGCCTGGCGTCCGCGGAGGCGGAGACGAGTTCGCTTGAGGTGGGCCTCGCCCACCTGCGCACCGCGAACACCATGCTGGCGCGGATGCGGCCCGGCGGCGAGCGAAGCACGCTCGCCGCGATCGTCGGCCTCCAGCACGGCGTGTTGTACATGCGGGGCGGGAGGCTGTCCGAGTCGCTGGACAAGTTCGACGAGCACCTGCCCGCCGTCGAGCGGGACACCGGCGACAACGCCCGTCTGCTCACCGCGAGCCTGCTCAACCGCGCCCTTGTCCACGTCATGATGAGCAACCCGGAAGCCGCGCTCGCCGATCTCGAACGCTGCCTCGGGTTGGCCGTCGCGCACGGGCACCGCGTCCTGGAGGCCAAGGCGAGACACACCCTCGGCGACCGGTCCCAGCTGGTCGGTGACATTCCGGGTGCGCTGCGACATTACGAGCAGGCGGCCCGCAACTTCGAAGAGGTCGGACCGGGTTCGCTGCCCCGGCTCCGGCTGGACCAGGCCAGGGCGCTGCTCGCGGCGGGGCTGGCGGAAGAGGCCGCGCGGCACCTGTCCGAGGCCATTCCCGAGTTCCGGCGGACCCGGGTCTTCCAGGACCTCGCCGAGGCCGAGGTTTTCCGCGCCGCCGCCGCGATTCTGGAGGGCGACTACAAGCTGGCGCGACAGCTCGCGTCCGCCGCTCGTCGTCGTTTCGTCCGTCGGCGCAACGTTCCGTGGGCCGAAGTGGCGGCGTTGACCAGGTTGCGCGCCGACGCGACCGAAGCGCTCGAACTCCGGCGCCGTCCCCGGCGCGGGCTTCCCGCCGAACTCGTCGAGCACGCGGATCTGCTGGCAGGCCTGGGACTCCGCGACGAATCGGCGGTGGCCCGGCTGCTCGCCGTGCGGTTGCACCTGCGGCGCGGGGAGGTCGCGAGGGCGGAGGAACTGCTCGCCGAAGTACCGAAACCACGGCAGACCACGCCGATCGACCATGTCATGCTGCTGCGTCTGTGCCGCGCGGAACTCGGCTTGGCGCAAGGGAATTCGCGGGTCGCGCTGGCCCAGGCCCGCGCCGGGTTCACCGAACTCTCCCGCGTCCGCGACCGCATGGGTGGTCTGGACCTTGTCTGCGGCACTGCCGTGCACGGGCAGGAACTCGGCGCGCTCGCGGTGAAGGTGGTGCTCGACGCCGCACGCGGTCACGCCGGCGCGCGCCGGGTCTTCGCCTGGCAGGAACGCACTCGCGCGCAGGTCTACCGCTACGAGCCGTTGCCTGCGATCGATGATCCCGTCCTCGCCGGTCTCATCGACGAGATGCGGCATCTGCAGCGGATGGCGCAACAGAACCGGCTGGAGGGCAGGCCGGTGACCCGGTTCGAGCAGCGCTACCTCCGGCTGCAGCGGGAGGCGGGCAGGCTGGGCTGGTCCACGAGCCCGTGGGGACGACCACGGCCGGTGAGTTCCCCGGAGGAGGTGGCCGCCGAACTGGGCGACCGGGTGCTGGTGAGCATCGCCGCCCACGGCGACCACCTGGCTTGCGTGGTCATCCGGGACGGCCGATTCCGCTTGGTGCGGCTGGGTTTCCGCGCGGACGCCGAGGAAACCACCAAGCAACTGCATGCCGACCTGAACGCGCTCGCGCCGGATCACCTGCCCCCGCCTCTTGTCGGTGCGGTGACCACTTCCGCGGCGAAACGGGCGAAGTTGCTGGACGAGTGGCTGGTGCGCCCACTCGTGGACTTCATCGACGGGCGTGAACTGGTGATCGTGCCGATCGGGCCGCTCTACGCGTTGCCGTGGGCGGCCTTGCCTTCGCTGCGGGGTACGCCCCTGTCCATCGCGCCGTCGGCGACCGCCTGGGTGAGCGCGGTGCGGCGCAAGGGGCCTGGCACCGCGTTGCTGGTCGGCGGACCGGGAGTCCCTGGCGCGGTCGGTGAGGTGGGGAAACTGCGCACGGTGTATCCGGGGGCGCGGTTGATCGACGGCGAGTACGCCACCAGCGAGACCGTGCTCGAAGCGCTCGAAGGGGTCGGCCTCGCGCATCTGGTCGCCCACGGCGCGCACGAGCCGGCGAACGCCCTGTTCTCGCGACTGGATCTGGTCGACGGCCCGCTCTTCGCGCACGAGGCGGCGAGGCTGAGCAGCCCACCCGAGCGGGTCGTGCTGGCGGCGTGCGAACTCGCGATGAGTCATATCCGGCCGGGTGAAGAGCCGCTCGGGTTCGCCGGTTCCCTGCTCGCGAGCGGTTCCCGCGCCGTCGTGGGCGCCATCGCGCGGGTCGGCGACCGGGCCGCGGCCGACGCCATGGCCGATCTGCACCGACGTCTCGCGCTCGGGACGTCACCGGCCCAGGCCCTTGCCCAGTCGGTCGCCGTTGATCCGCTGCGGCGTCCCTTCCTGTGCCTCGGGGCCGGCTAGAGCGGGTCCGAAGTCCCTGTTTTCGCTTGAGGTGAGGACAGGCGCGCGGGTGCGCGCACTGTGAAACACAGTTAACGCGTGACCGGCTCCCGTTCGGCGCCGCGCGCGAGCCGGGTGGCGAGAATCGCGATGACGCCGCCCACGAGAGCCCGGACGAGCGGCCCGGTACCAGGGAAGGACTCGGTGAACGAGCCGCGCCAGCACAGGTCCGTGCCGCCGGACGCGTTCGGCGTGAACGTCACCTCGGCGCGGTAGTCCCGCATGAGCGGCCGACGGGCGAACTTGTAGACGTGGCGCTGATTCCGTTCGTAGACAACGGTTTCCTCGAACATCTGCACCGGTCCCGCGCCGACCCTGCGGATCGCCCCGACACCGCCGGGCTCGTCCGCCTCACGGTCCCAGCCGGCTTTGAGCGGACGTCCCCACTCCGCCCAGCGGGGCGCGTCGGTTTCCAGTCGGAACAGCACTTCGGGCGGCGCCGTGCTGGTGCGGTTGATCTCGTACGAAAAGGTCCGTGCGGTCATCCCGGGCAAGATAGACGATCATGACCGCTCGCGATGCACGATTTGCGAGTTTCGGGTTCTATGGAGACATGGGTATCAATTTCGACGAGCTCAAGAAGAAGGCGCAGGAGACGTTCGATCAGAACGCCGGCAAGCTCGAGCAGGGCATCGACAAGGCGAGCGGGTTCGCCAAGTCGAAGTTCGGCCAGCACTCGGCCAAGATCGACGACGTCAGCACCAAGGCCAAGGACCTGGTGCACAAGAACACCAGCGAGGGCAGGAACGGGGGCAACCCGGAGCGGTAACCACGCTCAGCTCTCAGGAGACTTCGCCGGTCGCGATGCCATCGGTGATGGCGGTGATCCTGCCGCCCCGCTCGCCGACGGCGCGCAGACCGTCACGGGCATCGGGCGCGGACAGTTTGACGCGGACCCCGGCGGGCGTCGCGGCGCGGAAGCGGGCGAACTCGCGCGCGGCTTCGTTGCCCGCGGTGATGGTCGCCGCCAGGCCACCGGTCGACGCCAGCGAACCGCGCATCGCGCCCAACCGCCCGAGCGCCTCGTCGAGCACCGGAAGCAGGGCCTCCCGGTTGCCTTCGGTCATCGCGCGGACGAGTTCGGGACGGGTGCCCGCCACTCTCGTGCCGTCGGTGTACGACCCGGCCGCCAGTGTCAGGGCCGCCGGGCCGCCCTGTGCCCCGACCGTGGCCAGCACCGCGGCGAGCAGGTGCGGCAGATGGGAGATGCGCGCCGCCGCCTCGTCGTGCGCGGCGGCGGGCAGGGGCACCACATGCGCGCCGATGTCGAGCGCGAGCCGCGCGACCTCCGTCCAGGCCACCAGGTCCGTGTCCTCCTCGACGCACACGACCCAGGCCGCCCCCCGGAAGAGCGATCCGTCGCCCGCGTCCCAGCCGGATTCGGTGGTTCCCGCCATCGGATGACCACCGGCGAACCGGGTGCCGGGCGCGTGCGCCCGCACGGCGGCGAGCACGGGGGACTTCACGCTCGTCACATCGGTGAGCAGACAGCCGGGAGCGCACTCGCGCACTTCGCGCAGCACGTCGTCCACTTCGGTCAGCGGGACCGCGAGCACCACCAAGGCGTCCGCCTCCGCCGCGCGGCGGAGCGCCGCGGCCACGTCGGTGGAAGCGTCGAAGCCGTCACCGGCCGCGGCCGTGGCGTCGGCTCCGGACGCCGTCGCACCCCAGGCGGCCCGTCCGGCGGCCGAGGCCGCGCGCAGCAGCGAGCCGCCGATCAACCCGAGTCCGATCACGCACACGTCTCGCACAGGGGCATCTTGCCAGCTTGAGCCTTACTCCGGTTGGAGGGCATCGAGGGCGTAAGCGGCATAGAGCGCCACTCCGCGTGCCATTGCGCCCTCGTCGAACATCACCCGATTGGAGTGATTGGCCGCCGCGTCGGCGGGGTCATCCCCCGGCGGGGCCGCGCCGAGGAACGCTATCGCCCCCGGAACCCGTTGCAGCACATAGGAAAAGTCTTCCGCTCCCATGAGCGGGTTGGCCGCCTCCTCGGCCTCGGAGACGCCGAACAGGTCACTGGCCAGAGCCAGCACGCGGGCGGCCTCCGCCGGGTCGTTCACGGTCGGCGGATAGCCGAATTCGTAGTCGACGCTCACCCGGCAGCCGTAGGCGGCACCGACGGCTTCGCACACCTTCGGTACCTCGTCGCGGAGCAGGGCCCTCACCGGCTCGGACAGCGTGCGGAAGGTGCCTTCGAGTTCGGCGGTTTCGGGGATGATGTTCGAGGTCGTGCCGGTGGTGATGCGGGTCACCGACAACACCGCGGGATCGAAGACGTGCACCTTGCGGGTGACCATGGTGTGCAGCGCGCCGACCATCGCCGCGGCGGCGGGCACCGGGTCGATCGCGCGATGGGGCACCGAGCCGTGCCCGCCCCGTCCGGTGACCGTGACGGTGAAAGCGTCGGAGGAGGCCATGAACGGGCCGGGACGGCAGAAGATCAAGCCGGACGGTTCGTTTCCCCAGATGTGCAAGGCGAAGGCGCGCGTGGCGCGTGAACCGGCCGCGTCGAGCACCCCTTCGTGGATCATGTGGCGCGCGCCGTGACGGCCCTCCTCGCCGGGCTGGAACATGAACACCACCGAACCGGCGAGGTCATCGGCGCGCCCGGCCAGCAGCCGAGCCGCGGACACGAGCATCGCGACGTGGGTGTCATGGCCGCAGGCGTGCATCGCGCCGTCGATCTCGGAGGCGAACTCCAGGCCGGTGTCCTCCTGGAGGGGCAAGGCGTCCATGTCGGCGCGCAGCAGCACCGCCGGTCCCGGCCGCCCGCCCCGGAGCACGGCGGTCAGCGAAGTGGTCGATTCGCCGAGCCGGACTTCGAGCGGCAGCCCGGCGAGGGCATCGGAGACGGCGGCCTGCGTCTCCGGAAGTCGAAGCCCGATCTCGGGCCGCCGATGGATCTTTCGTCGTAGCTCGATGGTGTGGCTTTGGAGGGCTTTCGCCTCGGCGAGCAGGCCCGTGAAACGTGCGTCGGGCAGGGTCGGAAGATCGGTGGGACCGGTCATCTTCGCAGTACACCACTTCCGGCGCGGCGGGTATACCGTGTGCGCATGGCGGAGAAGGAGCCGGTCGCCGGATTCGCGGTGTCGGTGGTCAGGGAGAACGGCCAGTGGCAGTGCGCCGCCCTGGACGCGGTGGCTCTGACCAGCCTCGATGCCGCCATCACGGCGCTGGCGAAGAAGCGCTCGACGGGAGCGGTCTTCGGTCTGCTCGGGGTCGACGACGAGTTCTTCGTGATCGTCAGGCCGAGCCCGCGGGGACCGTCGCTGCTGCTGTCCGACGCCGCCGCGGCGCTGGACTACGACATCGCCGCCGACGTGCTCGACCTGCTCCGCGCCGAACCGCCGGACGAGGAAGACGAGTCCATCTGGCCGGAAGGCGACCTGGACATCCTGGCCGACCTCGGCATGCCCGGGCCCGAGCTCGAAGTGATCGCCGGCGAGGCCGACCTCTACCCCGACGAGCAGTTGCAGATGATCGCCCAGCGGTGTGGTTTCGGCGATCAGTTCGCCGCCCTGCTCGACAAGATCTGACTCCGGTGGACGCGGCGTCATTCGTCCGGGTGGCCATCGAAGCGGCCCGGGAGTCCGGCGACGACGTACCGATCGGTGCGGCGGTCTTCGCGCCCGACGGGTCATTCCTGGCACGCGCCCACAACGCCCGCGAGGAACTGGGAGACCCGACCGCCCACGCCGAGATCCTCGCCCTTCGCGCGGCCGCCCGCGCGTTCGGCGACGGCTGGCGCCTGGATGGCTGCACGCTCGCGGTGACCGTCGAACCGTGCACCATGTGCGCCGGCGCCCTGGTCCTCGCGCGGGTGGCGAAGGTGGTGTTCGGCGCCTGGGAACCGCGCACGGGCGCCGTCGGTTCACTCTGGGACGTCGTACGCGACCGCAGGCTCAACCACCGGCCCGAAGTCGTCGGCGGCATCCTCGAAAACGAGTGCGCCGAACTGCTGGAAGCCTTCTTCGCCTCGCACCGCGAGGTGTGACGCCGAGGGCGGGCGGGTATCCCCGAGCTGGGTACCCCACCGAAGGAGGACAGCATGAGCGTCGTGAAGCGGGTACAGAGCAGGACGAAACAGGCGGTAGGCGAAGCGAAGCACCTGGTGGGCAAGGCCACCGGCAATCGCAAGCTCTCCACGTCCGGCAAGGCCGACAGGGTCGTGGGCTCGCTGCGCGAGACCGGCAACGAAGTGCGCGACTGGGCCCGCGTGGCCGCCAAGGACGCCCGCCGTCGGATCGCGAACCACCGTCACGTATCCTAGTCGGCGGTAGCGTGTCCGAGCGGCCGAAGGAGCACGACTCGAAATCGTGTGACGGTTGATCCCGTCCGTGGGTTCAAATCCCACCGCTACCGCTCGCTAGCAGGCGAAACGCCGGGCGACTCCGCGAGGGTCGCCCGGCGTTTTGTTGTCTGGTCTCGTCTATTCTCCTGGTGAACGTGACTGACAGCCCTGGCCGGACTGGGAAATCGTGCTGGGCGCATTCCGTTTCATCCGTCGTCTACCAGTAAAAACGCCGGACCCCTGTAACTGGAAGCCCTGGCCCCGAGCTCGTCGACGGCGGTATGGCGCGTAAGTGTTACGTGCGTTGTCCGTGCTTCCTGCAGGCGCTTGCTCCTGGGCGACGACGCGTTCATCGGATGTCCACATAGGACAAGGTGGGCGTGATTTCTTGACCCGTTGGATGGACGTGACGTGGGTCACTAACGCAACGCCGGTGGGGCGGTAGGGAACACACCGGGCATGAGGACAAACAAGTTGACTCTCTGCCTGGCCGTGGCCGCCGCGATCGGCGCGCTCGCCGTCAATGGAGCAGTGGCGAGCGCATCGATCGCCGACTCGGGCTCTGCCGTGAACCTGGCGGCTGCCGCCAGTGCGGCCCGCCCCGCGGCCCAGGACCCGGATACCGAGATCACCAAGGAGTGCGTCCAGGCCAGTCCGGATTTGCCCGATCCGCCCAGTTGGCGGCCGGGTGTCCGGTTCGATCTTGATGCGCAGAACGGCTTCCTGGTAATCCGCAACGACCAGTACGCGAGGGTCTGTGTCGTCAAGGACGGCAAAGGTACGTTCACTTACTCCGTCAACGAGCGCCATGTCTATGGCAACCTGACCGCGGAGCGGCCGTTCGACTACCTCAGCTCCTACAATTTCGACTACCCCGCGACGGAATCCGTCCATTTCGGGATCGTGACCAACGACGTGACCGCCGTTTCGCTCGTCGGGCCGGACAAATCGGTGACCCCCGCGGTCGTGCGCGACGGCACCTTCTACGCGAAGAGCAACTTTCCGGAATCGCCCTACGTGTCGACCACCAACTATGTTCGAACCACCCTCAAGGACGGACGGGTGATCGAAGGGCCGTTCCGGAGTTACGCGGCGCCGCCGACAGGAGGGGAAATCTCCTGAGCAGCGGCCAAACGATCGAAGGCTCGTTCCGCGGCTAGGGATCCGACCCGGCCGTACCGCGTTCCTCGCGGCACG
Source organism: Amycolatopsis pigmentata (assembly GCF_042684065.1). Taxonomy (NCBI): domain Bacteria; kingdom Bacillati; phylum Actinomycetota; class Actinomycetes; order Pseudonocardiales; family Pseudonocardiaceae; genus Amycolatopsis; species Amycolatopsis pigmentata. Next base: position 1,153,599 of record NZ_JBHUKR010000007.1, read on the forward strand.
GCCGGGTCTCGTCACGAGCGGCACGCAACGCTGCCGGGTCGAGCGGGAACACACTCGTGTGACGATGGCTGGAGAGAGGGTGCGGCGACCAGGCGCGCGTGCCGGACAAGGCGATGATCCGGATCCCCGAGCTCTCTCGCTGTGTGACGACCAGATGTTGTGGAAGCAGGCGGCGGGCGGGGACCGTGCCGCGTATGGCGAACTGTACCGGCGGCATGCCGAGGCTGTGTGGAACTACGCGTACCGGTTGACCGGCTCGTGGACTTCGGCGGAGGACCTCACGTCGTCGACCTTTCTGACCGCGTGGCAGAAGTTGTCCGAGTTGATGCTGGTCAATTCCAGTGCGCGGCCGTGGCTGTTCGCTGTGGTGAGCAACCTGGCCCGTCACGAGTACCGCCGGCTGGGCCGGTTTTCCCGGCTGCTGACGCGCATCCCGCTCAATGACACCGTGCGCGACCATGCCGACGACGTGGTCGACGCGGCCGACGCGGAGGGCAGGCTGCGCGTGGTGCTTGATGCCGTGAGCCAGTTGCCCAAGGGCGAGCGGCGGGCCGTCGAGTTGTGCCTGCTGGGTGAGTTGTCCACGGCCGAGGCGGCCGAGGTGCTGAGGATCGCCGAGGTGAGTGTGCGGGCGCGGATTTCCCGTGCTCGCGGTAAGTTGCGAGTTTTGTTGCGTGACGCGGGCATGGGTATTGACACGGCAGCCTTTGAGGAGGGGCGATGAAGGAGACCGTCGGCCTGCCGGAGTGGCGCCTGATGCCCGAGGGCCTGCGGGATCGGTTGTGGGTCGAGATCGAGCCACGGTTGGAGACGCGGGCTTCCGACAGCTGGTTCAGGACGATGCGCGCACCGTTGGCGGTGGCTGCCTCGGTGGTCGTACTCGCCGCCGGTGCCGCGATCGGGCTCCCGCGGCTTCGTGACCAGGGCGGCACGGTGAGCGCCGGTGCCGGCTCTCCCAGTGACGTGCAACTGGTCAACGAGTGCGTCCAGGCCACCCACCAGAAGCTCAGGCCGGCCTTGAATTGGCGGGCGGGCGCCCGGATCGACGTCGATCCGGAAAATGGCTTCCTGGTCGTCCGCAACGACGATTACGCGGCGATCTGTAACCTCAAGAACGGTAAGGGCGAGGGCATCGACTACAGCGTCGAAACGCGTCAGATGTATGGCAATCTCAGCGCGGCGCGTCCGGTTGAATACGGCTATTCCTCGAACTTCGACTACCTCGCCAAGGGGTCCCTCCACTTCGGAATCGTGACTGACGACGTGGTCGCCGTATCGCTGATAGGGCCGCGCAACTCGGCGACCCCCGCGGTCGTGCGTGACGGCACCTTCCTCGCGGAGACCAAGTTCGGTGAGGCCGGAGCCTCGCCCTTCAATCGCATCCGGGCCACCCTCAAAAGCGGACAGGTGTACGAAGGTCCTCTTCGTTGAGGAAAGCGCCGATGTCAAGCTGATCCGCCCTCTTTTCCCGGCCGAGGATGAAGGTCCCCTTGGAACGCAAGGTGAGGACCAGCCCTCGCTCACCGAGTAAGATGCTCAACGCGGATCGGGGTCCGCGGCCTCCCGCAAATAGGTCAGGTTGTTGCGGGTGACCCGAGTGCTCGGGTGGTCGGGGCCGAGGACGCGTACCAGATCGGTGAGGAGCTGCTGAAACTCGGCGATCGCCCCGGCGATGTCTCCGGCCCTGCCTCGACAGTCGGCGAGGTTGTTGCGAGTGAGCAGGGTATCGGGGTGGTCTGGGCCGAGGACGCGTCGGCGGTCGGCGACGAGTTGCTCCAACTCAGTCGTTGCTCGGGTGAGGTCTCCGGCTTCTGCTCGCCAGGCGGCGAGGTTGTTGCGGGCCACCAGGGTGTCGGGGTGGTCGGGGCCGAGTATCCGTCGGCGTTCGGTGAGAAGTTGTTCGAACTCCGTGATTGCTCCGGCGATGTCCCCGGTGGTGCCACGCAAGGCGGCGAGGTTGTTGCGGGTGATGAGGGTGTCGGGGTGGTCGGGCCCGAGGATGCGCTGGCGGTCGGTGAGGAGTTGCTCCAATTCCGTCGCTGCTCCGGTGATGTCTCCGCCTTGCAAGCGGCAGGAGGCGAGGCCGTTGCGGGCGGCGAGGGTGTCGGGGTGGTCGGGGCCCAGGATGCGCTCGCAGTCGGTGAGGAGTTGTTCGAATTCGGTGATTGCTCCGGTGATGTCCCCGGCTTGGCCTCGCCAGTGGGCGAGGTTGTTGCGGGCGGCCAGGGTGTCGGGGTGGTCTGGGCCGAGGATGCGCCGGTGGTCGGTGAGGAGCTGCTCCAACTCGGTGGCTGCTCCGGTGATGTCTCCGGCTTCAGCGCGCCAGTATGCGAGGTTGTTGCGGGCGGCCAGGGTGTGTGAGTGGTCTGGGCCGAGGATGCGCCGGCAGTCGGTGAGGAGCCGCTCCAACTCGGTGATTGCTCCGGTGATGTCTCCGGCTTTGCCTCGCCAGTGTGTGATTTCGCCACGGGCGACCAGCGTGTCGGGGTGGTGGGGACCGAGGCTCTCTGCCGAGATGTCGTGCAATGACTCGAAGTGACTCCGAGCTGCGTTGACCTGTCCGCTCTGGCCGAGGCTCTCTCCGATGCGGAACAACACCCGGTGCGCGCCAGGCTCCCACAGGTGCCGGTCGACGGTGGCGTGCAGGGTGTTCGCGTTCGCTCGCAAGACCTGGACCAACTCGTTGTCGCGTTCGACCAGGGGCCAGATATCCATAAGGGCTGCCGCCGCGGCGCGCGCGACGGGGCCGAGCGCGGTGTCGGTGAGTTGTTCGCGGGCGGCTCGTTGGACCAGGGCGTGGACCCGGACTTCCTGGTGGCGCAGGTGGGTGTGGACCGTGGCCAGGTTCAGGCGGTGCAGGCAGCGGAGGGCGCTGCGTACCTCGTCGGCGTCGGTTTCGCGGGATGAGACCTTGGCCAGGTAGGCGACGGCGGAGGGCGCGGTGAAGAGCGAGGCGGGGATGCCGTTGGGGTCCAGGACGGCGGCCAGGTTGAGCACGTGAGAGGCCAGGCCGACGGGACGCATCTTGTCGGCGGCTTCGATGGACAGGGACCAGGTCGCGGCGACGGTGGTGGCGTGGTCGTCGGGCAGGGCGGTCGGTTCGGGCAGCAACTCGGCGAGGCGCCGTCGCTTGTCCGCGAACAGTTCCCGGTATCGCGTGCAGGTGAGGTCTTCGTCGATGAGGTAGGCGGCGGCCTGGGCCAGCGCCAGTGGCAGGTGACCCAGGGTGTCGGCGAGTTCCGCCGCTCCCACCTTCAGGTGCGGATGATCCTCCAGTTTGGCGTTGAGATAGGAGAGAGATTCCTCAGTGGCGAACACGCCGACATCGATCACACGGCGGCGATCCCCCGCCATCGCGGCGTCTCGCCGGCGCGTCGTGGCGATCGTGCGGCCCGTCGCGGTGTGTGGGGGCCACAGCTCGCGGGTGTCTCCTGGGTTTCGCACGTCGTCGAGGACGACGAGCCAACGTTTCCGGGTGCCGGCCAGGGCGGCGAGGAAGCGTTGTGCTCCTTGTTCGTCGTCGCTGTCGTGGTGCCGGCCGAGTTCGGTCGCCGCCCTGGCATAGGTCGACACGATGGCGTCCCGGGATCCGGCCGCCACCCAGACCAGCAGGTCGATTTCGCCGGCTTCCCATGCCTTTTCGGCGAAGTTCGCGGCCAGCTGGGTTTTGCCCACGCCTCCCAGTCCGGACAGCACCTGAGTCGATGCCGGTTCCAGCGCTGTCAGCACGACGGTATCGCTCTCGGCCACTGCCTGAGCCAAGGTCGCGGTGAGCGCGCGGTCTTGAAAACACCCCGCACGGGTGGGCACGACACCGGTCCGGTGTGGCCACTCCACCTCGGGCTGAACACCGAAGTTGAAGGTCACATCGCCCGTGCTCCGGGCCTGGACGCCGGTCATCTTGCCGACGACCGAATTCAGCGTTCCCGGATCGTTCGTTGTGCCTTCCGTTTTCCCCGGCTCCACCTCCCTATCATCACACCACCTTGTCGACGGTGATCGGCAAATCGAGGATCCGCTTTCCGGTCGCGTGGTAGACGGCGTTCGCGACCGCGGCGGGCACGCCGGTGATGCCCACTTCACCGGCGCCGACGATGCCCAGCGGCATGGTCGGATCGGGGTCGTCGAGGAACGCCACCTCGATCGGCGGAATGTCGGCGTGCACCGGGACGTGGTAGCCGGTCAGGCTGGGATTCATGATCCGCCCGGTGCGGGGATCGACGAGGGTCTCCTCCGACAGCGCCATGCCGATTCCCATCACGATGCCGCCTTGGAGCTGGCTGGTCGCCGTCTTCGGGTTGACCACCCGGCCGATGTCGAACACCCCGGTCCACCGGGTCACCCGCACCTCGCCGGTGTCGGTATCGACCCGTACCTCACAGAAATGTGCCCCGGTTGCGGCTTTCACCGTGCGAAGGTCGCGCATGATCGTCGCGATCATCCTCGCCTGCCCGGCCAGCCTGCCCAACCTGGTGTCCGATCCGACGGCGGCCTCGACGGCGGGCAGACCGGCTTTGGCCAAGGTTTCCGGGTACGAGCCGGTGCCGTGGCGTCGTGCGAGCTTGTGCAGCCGATCCTTCAGCTTTTCGCACGCTTCGAGAACGCTGGCTGCCACGCTGGCGGTTTGGACCGACCCGCCGGCCATGGGCGCGGTGGGCAGATCCGAGTCACCGTAAGCGACTTTGACCGCGTCGATCGGCACGCCGAGCGCGTCGGCGGCGATCTGAGCCTGTGCGGTCGCGGCGCCCATGCCCATTTCCTGGAAACCGCACCGCACCAGCACGCTGCCGTCCGCGGACAGGCGCACCGTGACGTCGGCGGTGAATCGCAACCCCGGGTGGTATGCCGTGGCCACGCCCATGCCGACCAGCCACCGCCCGTCCCGCATCGAACCCGGCTGCGCGGACCGGTTCGCCCAGCCGAAACTTTCGGCACCCTGCGCGTAGGCTTCGCGCAGCATGCGGTGAGAGAACTTCTTGCCGTCCAAGGGACCCACCGTGGGTTCGTTGCGCATCCGCAGTTCGATCGGGTCGAGTCCGAGACGGTAGGCCAGTTCGTCGATCGCCGACTCCAGGGGGAAACTTCCGACCGCCTCGCCGGGCGCGCGCATGGAGGTGTTCGGGAGGAGGTCCAGTTCGACCAGGTTCTGCCGCAGGAGAATGTTCTCCGCGGCGTACAGGTGCCGCGTCTGGGTGGTCACGCCCTCCGGAATGCCGTTACCTTGCCGGACGACGCTGGTGTGGACGATCGCGGTCAGCTTGCCGTCGGCATTCGCACCGAGGGCGACCCGTTGCGCCGAAGGACTACGCCCACCGACCGTGCGGTAGACGGCTTCCCGGGTGAGCGGCAACCGCACAGGCCTTCCCGTCGCACGCGCCGCCATCACGGCGAGGAGCGTGCCGGCCCAGGCCATCGCTTTGCCACCGAAGCCTCCACCCACGTACGGGGCGATGACCCGCACGTTCGCGGGCGGGACGGCGAATCGTGTCGCCAGGTGCGAGCGCAGGTAATGAATAGCCTGCGTCGCCTCGTGCACGGTGAGGTGGTCACCGTCCCAGACCGCGGTCGTCGCGTGCGGCTCGATCGCGTTGTGGTTGTGCGGCGGGGTGGTGAACCGCAGATCCACCGACACCGGAGCGACCGCCAGCGCGGCCTCCGCGTCGCCTTTCTTCCCGCCACTCGGCAAAATCGGATTGTTCTTCTGCGGCTTGGCGTTCTTCCGCTCGGCCGCGAAGTCCACAGTGGACGGAAGTGACCGGTAGCCGACCCGGACCAGATCCGCGGCCTCGCGCGCGGCCTCCGAGGTCTCCGCGATCACCACCGCGACCGGCTGCCCGTCCCAGTGCACCTCGTCGGTGTTGAGGTAGTCGACCGAAGTTCCCGAGATGAGCGTGCTCATGTTCATCATGCTGACCCGGGGCGCCGGCTTCAACGCGGGCGCGTTGTGGTGGGTGAGCACGGTGATCACCCCGGGGACGGCGGTCGCGGCCGTGGTGTCGATGCCGGTGATCCTGCCCCGGGCGACCGTCGCGTGCACCAGTGCGGCGTGCGCGAGGTCGGGGTAGGGGTATTCGGCGGAAAAGCGTGCGCCGCCGGTGGTTTTGGCGTGGCCGTCGATCCGGTCGAGGCGTTTGCCGACGGCCGGGGGAAGGGTCTGGGTCATGGTCTTTGCTCCCGTTCGCGCAGCCGGCGCAGCGTCGCGACGATCGTGCGACGGGCCAGGTCGATCTTGAAGGCGTTGTGTTCCTGGGCCGTCGCGGGCGCCAGTTCCGCATCGGCGGCGCGGTGAAACGACTCGGCGGTGGCCGGCGCACCGGTCAGGATCCGCTCGGCCTCGCGGGCTCGCCACGGCTTGGCCGCGACCCCGCCGAGCGCGAGCCGGACGGCGTCGATCTGTCCATCTCGCACCCGCATCGCCGCCGCGACCGAGACCAGGGCGAAGGCGTAGGACGCCCGGTCGCGCACCTTGCGGTACCGCGAGGTGGTGGCACACTGCAGCGGAGGCAGTTCGACCGCGGTGATCAGTTCGTCGTGGGCCAACGCGGTCTCGACCTGCGGCGTGTCGCCGGGCAGCCGGTAGAAGTCGTCGAGCGGGACCCGCCGGACCCCGCGCGTGCTCTCCACCTCGACCACCGCGTCCAAGGCGGCCAGCGCGACGGCCATGTCCGACGGGTTCGTGGCGATGCAGGCCCCACTCACGCCGAGAATCCCGTGGTCACGGGTGAAGCCGCCGAGCGCGCCGCATCCGGTGCCCGGCTCACGCTTGTTGCACGGTGAAGCCTTGTCCTCGAAATAGAGGCAGCGGGTGCGCTGCAACAGGTTCCCGCCCACCGTCGCCACATTCCGCAACTGCGCCGAGGCACCGTGCAGGATCGCCTGGGACAGCACCGGGTACTTCGACCTGACCAGCGGATGCGCGGCCAGTGTGGTGTTGCGCACGAGCGCGCCGATGCGGATCGAGCCGTCAGCGAGTTCGTCGATCCCGTTCAGCGGGAGCCGGGTGATGTCGACGACGGTGTCCGGGCGCTCGATGTCCCGGCGCATCAGATCGACGAGGTTCGTGCCGCCGCCGAGGAACTTCGCGTTCGGCTCGGTGGCCATCGTCCGCAGTGCGGTGTCCACATCGGACGCGACCACGTAGGAGAACGGTCTCATCCGGCCACCTCCGCGATCGCTTCGACGATTCCGTTGTAGGCGCCGCAGCGGCACAGGTTTCCGCTCATCCGCTCCCGGATTTCCTCCTCGGAGAGGGCTTCCGGCTCGTCCTCGTCGTCGGTGACCGCGCTCGGCGTCCCGTCCTTGTGCTCGGCCAGCATGCCGATGGCCGAACAGATCTGACCTGAGGTGCAGTACCCGCACTGGAAGCCGTCGTGCTTCACGAACGCCTCCTGCAACGGATGCTCGATTCCTTCGATCGTGGTGATCTCGCGATCGGCGTACTGCACCGCCAGCGCGAGGCACGAGTTGATCCGCACTCCGTCGGCCAACACCGTGCAGGCGCCACATGCGCCCTGGTCACAGCCCTTTTTCGGGCCGGTCAGGCCCAGCCGCTCGCGGAGTGCGTCGAGCAGGCTGACCCGTGGATCGACGTCGAGCGCCTCCCCGGCCCCGTTCACCCGTAGACGTATCTCGGCCACACGCTTCCCTCCGTTCGTTCCCTGGGGCCGACGTTAACAGGACGACGTTCTCTTAACAAGAGGACGTTGTTCTCTTAACTGAGGGATCTATGATGACGGGACATGTCTCACGAACGGTTTCTGCGGGCCAGGCGGCCGGAGCACAAGCAGCAGCGCCGCGAGGCCATCCTGTCGGCCGCGCGCGAACTCGCCACGGCCTCCGGGGTGCGCGGCGTGACCTTGGGCGAGATCGCGGAGGCCGTCGGCCTGGCGAAGTCGAACGTGGTGCGCTACTTCGGCACCCGGGAGGAGATCTTCCTCCAGCTCACCGCCGATTGCTGGCGGGAATGGGCGACCGAGGCCGTCGCGCGGCTGAAGGCCGGAGAGGATGTCGTGGACGTGCTCTCCGGGACGCTGGTGGACCGGCCGTTGTTCGGTGACCTGCTGAGCCAGATGGCGTGCAACCTGGAACAGAACGTCACCACGTCGGCGGCCGCCGCTTTCAAGGACACCACCCTGAGCATCGTCCGCGAGGTCACCGCGGCGGTCGCCCGGTCACGTCCGGACCTGACCGACGACGAGGCTTTCGAGCTGACCGCGGCTTCGACCCTGTTCGCGGGCGCCTTGTACCCGGCGGCGAACCCGCCGCCGGCCCTGGCCGAGGTCTACGAGTCGAACCCGGAACTCACCGCCATGCGGGTGTCGTTTCCGAATGCCATGCGGCGGGTCCTGACGGTGCTCATCGCCGGTTTTCCCGCCGCGCGGGGCTGACTCGTCGCCAAGATCGACAATACTCGACTGAAGATCAACTCAACCTCGCGCGAAAGACCGAGGCCGACCGAAGCCGACCATGGTCAGCTTCGGCCGCGCTGCTTCGGTTTTTCGCGCCTGGATGACACTGGCGCCCACGCTGTCGGTCTGGACCACTCGCCGACCGGGGGCCGCGGGCAGAGTGGTCTCACGTGTCATCTCACCGGGGGTGAAGTTGACACTTTCGGGTCTTTCCTCGTTCATCTCCGCGGGTGAGGATGCGTCGACTGATCGAAATGAGGGGGCCCGGTGTCGACGATCCGAAGGCTTGGTGTGCTCGCGGCTACCGCCGTCGCGGGGCTGGCGTGCGCCACACCCGCGATGGCGGCGCCCAGCGCGGACGTGGTGATCAGCGAGGTCTACGGCGGCGGTGGCAACTCGGGGGCCACGCTGACCAGCGATTTCGTCGAGCTCGCCAGTACGGGGGCGGTCATCCTCGATGGGTACAGCGTGCAGTACCTGCCGGGTACTCCGAGCGCCTCGAGCAAGTGGCAGGTCACGCCGCTGAGCGGCGGCATCACGGCGGGCGGACGCTATCTCGTCGGCGAGGCGAAGGGCAGCGGCGGCACGGTCGAACTGCCGACGCCGGACGCCACCGGAGCGATCGGGCTGGCCGCGTCCTCCGGCACCGTCGCGCTCGTGCACGGCACCGACCCGCTCACCTGCCTGACGGCGGCCGACTGTGCCGCCGACACGCGCATTCGCGACCTGGTCGGCTATGGCACCGCCACCGTTCGCGAGACGAGTCCGGCGCCTCAGGCGAGCAACACCACGTCCGTCGCCCGCGCCGGGTCGGCCGACACCGACGACAACTCTCGCGATTTCACCGCCGGGACCCCGACTCCCGTCAACGCCAAGGGAGAAACGCCGGGCGGCGGCACACCGCCGGTCGAGGCGAAGATCCACGACATTCAAGGCACCACGAGGATCTCGCCGTTGGCCGGCCGGAAGGTCACCGGCGTGACCGGTATCGTGACCGCCTTGCGCACTTTCGGTTCCGCGCGCGGTTTCTGGCTCACCGATCCGGTGCCCGACAACGACCCGCGCACGAGTGAAGGATTGTTCGTCTTCACCGGCTCGACGGCACCGGGAGTCGTGGTGGGTGATTCCGTGACGCTCACCGGGACGGTGCGGGAGTATTACCCGGACAACCCGGCGAGTTCGGTGTACCAGTCGACGACTGAGCTCACCGATCCGCAGTGGACGGTCTCCTCGAGCGGGAATCCGTTGCCACAAGCCACCATCGTCACTCCCAGTACCGTCCCCGGCGAGTTCGCGCCACACCCGGGCGGCAATATCGAGAGCCTGACGCTGGACCCCGCGAAGTACGCGCTCGATTTCTGGGAGGCGCACGAAGGCGAGATCGTGAGCGTCAGCGACGCGCGCGTCGTCGGGCCGACCACCGCGTACAACGAGTTGTACGTGACGACAAAACCCGACGAGAACCCGAGTGTGCGCGGCGGTGCCGTCTACACGGGATACGACCGGACCGAGACCGGAGTGGTCAAGGTCGAGTCGCTGATCCCGTTCGCGCAGCGACCGTTCCCCAAGGCCGACACCGGCGATGTGCTGACCGGCATCACCTCCGGTCCGGTCGAGTACAGCCAGTACGGCGGCTACACCATCGAAGCCGCCGTCCTCGGTGACCTGAAGGACAACGGTCTGGCCAGGGAGGTCACCCGGCGGCAGCGCCCGGACGAACTCGCGGTGGCCACCTACAACGTGGAGAACCTGTCGCCCAAGGACAGTCAGGACAAGTTCGACCGGTTGGCACACGGAATCGTCGAGAACCTCGCCGCGCCGGACGTGGTGACCCTGGAGGAGATCCAGGACAACAACGGGGCGAGCGGAACCGGTGACGGAGTGGTCGCCGCCGACCAGACGCTCAACCGGTTCACCGACGCGATCGTGACCGCCGGAGGCCCCCGGTACGAGTGGCGGGAGATCGACCCGCGTGATCTCGCCGACGGAGGCCAGCCGGGCGGGAACATTCGCACCGCGTTCCTCTTCAACCCTCGTCGAGTGTCCTTTGTGGATAAGCCGGGTGGTGATGCGGTCACGGCCGTATCGGTGGAGACCGCGCACGGCAGGCCGCATCTGTCGATCTCACCGGGCCGGGTCGACCCGGGTGACGAAGCATGGCAGGACAGCCGCAAACCGCTGGCGGGCGAGTTCGTCTTCCACGGGCGCACGGTGTTCGTCATCGCCAACCACTTCAACTCCAAGGGCGGCGACCAGCCGACCCACGGCCGTTACCAGCCTCCGGCACGGAGCTCCGAGGTGCAGCGCCAGAAGCAGGCGCACCTCGTGCGCGGTTTCGTCGATCAATTGCTGGCCGTGGACCCCGGCGCGAACGTCGTGGTGGCCGGCGACCTCAACGACTATCAGTTCTCACCGGCGCTGGCCGAGCTGACGGCGGGCCACCATTTGACCGATCTCATCGCCACACTGCCCCCCGCCGAGCGTTACAGCTACGTCTACGAGGGGAATTCGCAGGTCCTGGACCACATCCTGGTGTCACCGGCGTTGCGTCGCGTGGACTACGACGTCGTCCACGTCAACGCCGAGTTCGCCGAGCAGGCCTCCGATCACGATCCCCAGATCGTCAGGCTCGTCCCTCACGGACGGGGGTAGCTTCAGCGGCGGTCACGCCACCCCAGGGAGAGAACGGCGTCGACGAGCTCCTGGTACACCGTCTTGATCTCGTTGAGGTGGCGGTCCAGCCAGGAGCCGCGGGCATTCGCCACGGGGATCGGCTCTTCCCCGAGTTCCAGCCAGGACAGGTGCGCGACGTTGTCCGCCGTCATCCGCCACCAGTGGCGGACCGTCTGCCCGGTGCGCTCCTCCCGCTCCTTGGCCTGCTCGACGGCGGCCTCCGCCTCGGCGATGCGGCTGTCCAGTTCCCGCGCGTGGTGGTCCTCCCAGGCGCGCATGTCCTCGGCGGCCTTGGCGGCCAGGCCGGTGATCGCCTTGTAACGCATGGCCGCGGATTCCATCAGAACTCCGGACGGTCGAAGGGAATCATGACTTCCGGAGTCATGTGGGTGCTCCGGTCGAAGAACAGCGCCCGGCCGGGCCTCGGCGACCAGTGCACCACCTGCCCGGCGGCGAACCCGGTGAGTTCGCTGCCCTGGACGTCCAGTGCGGCCCAGGCGCCGATGTCGTCGGTTCCGGCGAAGCCCAGGGTGTCCTTGAGGCGGGCGGTGCCGCGCCACCAGCCGATGGTGTGCACACCGCGCGACGGGCCCAGCTTGAGCACCGTGCGAAAGTGGTCCAGTCCGCTCTTGATCTCGCCGGGCAGTTTGGCTTCCAGCGCGGGCAGGGCCGCGTCCACTCCGTAGAGCAGCAGGATCCGGGTGTGACCGACCGCTTCCCCGGCGATCTTGGTCATGCGTTCGGCGATGTCGTCCTCGGTCATCCGGACCACCCAGTGCCCCTCCGCCTTGAGCACCTCGACCAGCTGGTCGACCGCCGGGGCACACCGGTCGACCAGGCAGCACACGACGAACTCCACCTCGTCCGGGTGGTACTGCCGGGCCAGCGACCGGGCGGAAGCGTCCATAATGGACAGTGCTTCGGCGATCGCGGTGCCCAGCACGGCCACGTTGCGTCCCGGCGCCGACGCGAGCTCCACCGCGCACGCCTTGTCGTCGACGTCGATCGCCTGCCCGAGCAGCGCTCGCGCCCGTCCGCCGGGTGAGAGTGTCGCGTACGCGGCGACGTGGTCGAGCAGCGGCGACACCGCACCGTCGAACAAGCGTGGACGCTGGTGTTCCTCGGCGTAGAGATCCCACAACTTCCGTTGCAGGGTCGAGAAGATTTCCCGGTTACTGGCGTCCGGGATGTGCGCGAGCTGGTTGCCGTGCGCCACCCCTGAGTCGTGGTTGACCACCGCGTGCCACTTGGGCGCGGCGATCGCGGCGTTGTTGGTCTCCGCCAGCACCCGGCGCGCCTTCGGCATCGCGATCCGCAGGGTGCACTGCTCGAACACGGCCGGCTTGCCCCAGAACGCGTCGATTCCGGCGATGTCCTGGCTGGCCAGGATCAGGTGGATGCCCTGCGCCCGCCCGCGCCGCGCGATGTCCTCCAGCAACGCGGTCGCGGCGCCGGTGACCGTGTCCCGGCCGGCGAAGAGGTACTGGAACTCGTCGATCACGGCGACGATGCGCGGCCAGTGGCCGCCGGGGTCCTGCCGTCGCAGCCCGGCGAGATCGGTGACCTCGTGCTCCTTCGCCGCGGCCGACCTGCGGCGCAGCTCGTCGGCGAGGAACTTCAGCAGTGCCAGCCCGAACTCGCGATCGGTGTTGACGTTCACGCCGATGAGCCGGGCCTGCGGAAGCCAGCTCTTGTCCCGGCGGCCGGGCGCGAGACCCGCGAACGACACGCCTTCCTTGAAGTCCAGGAGATACAGCGCCAGCTCGTCCGGCGGGTAACGCGCGGCCAGGCTGCCGATCAGCGCGTACAGGAAGTTCGTCTTGCCCGACCCGCTCGGTCCGCCGATCAACACGTGCGGGGTGGCGTCCCCGATCACGACCTCGACCGGGTCGCCTTCGAAGAACCCGACCGGGGCACGGAGTTCGGCGGCGGAGCTCTCCTGACCGAACTCGGTGGGCAGCAGGTCGTTGAAGGTGCGCGGCCCGCCCTGGCGCTCGATGAGGGCCTCGGCGAGCCTGGCGGCGGCCCCGCTGACCTCGGTCGCCGGGATCGGCGGGTCGAGGCTGACCACCAGGTCGGGGCCGGTCATGCTGGTCATCGCGTGCTTTTCGTCGAGCAGCCGGATGTTCTCCACCCCGCCGCCGAGCACCGTCGGCAGGTCCACCGCGATCAGGGAGATGCCGGCCGCGACCGCGCCGCCCGCGATCCGCCTGAGCTCGCGCAGCGTTTCCGGTGCCCAGTTCTCGCCGTTGCCGAAGAGCACCGCGATGCGCCACGGTTCGGTGCGCTGCCCCAGGCTTTCCCGCATCGAACGCAGCGAGGTGTGGCCTGCCTGCATGGTCTGCGTGTGGATACGGCGGATATGCCCGGCCAGGTCGTCGAACAGATCCTCCAGCCTGGTGGGGTCGTAGACGGTGATCGCGCTGGTCCGGCTCAGCGGGTACAGGTTGGGCAGCACGGCCGTGAGCTGTCCGATGTCCCACAGGTGGATGCGCACCGCGCCGGGTTCCATGCTGGAGAGCACGCGCAGCAGGATGCCCTCGACGAGCGCGTCCACTGTCGCCCGGGTCTTCGGCGCCGACGTGATGGCCAGATGGGATTCGTCCAGCAGTGGCACGGAGACCGGGAACGGCCCGGTTTCGTCCATTGTGGACGATCCAATGCGCCAGAGCGGCGGGACGGTGAGCGCGCCGGTGCCGATCCGGCCCAGCCAGTCCGTCGGCGGACGGCTCGCCGGGCCCGGCGCGGCCTGGGCGATCAGTTCGCGCAGCCGCGCGGGAACCGTCGCCGCCTCGGCATGGAAGGCGGCCTGGGTGGCCTTGAACTGGTCTCGCAAGCCCGCCATCAGCGGGTGGTGCATGGCGGCGGCGAGGCTCTCGTCGTGGTCGGCCCTGGCGATGCCGACCCGCGCGATGCGCTGCTCGAGCCTCAGCCGCTCAAGCGTGGTTTCGGCGTCCTGACGGGCGTTCCGGGCGGCGCCGAGCACGAGCCCCAGCTGATGCCGCATGTTGCCGATCGCGGTGAGGACGCGCTTGCGTCGCTCGTTGACCTTCGAGGACCTCATGCCGGTTAAAGTCGCGCCTGATAGCCGTCGATCAGCTCACCGGCCGCGCTGAGGCGGCCGGCGTCTTCTCGAAGCCCCTCCGTGGCGCCTTCGAGCTCGGGCGGCAGCCAGGGCTCCGCCTGCGCGTAGGCCGTGACAATCGTTTCGCGTGCCTCATCGAGCAGCTCCACCGCACGGTTGGTGTGTTCGGTTGCCTCGGCCAGTTTCGCACGGAAAGCGCCCAACTGGGCCTGCAGTTCCGGGAGGGAGTACATCCGGTCTACAGACGCTGCGCGTACGACTCTGCGGACTGGATCGCCGCCTGGATCGAGTTCTGCTGGCCGCTGATGCCGTTCGCCGCCTCCTGGAGCATGCCGTGCGCCTGCGTGACCTCCGGCTGGCTGCTGCCCGCGGTCACCTGGCCCAGAATCTGCTGAGCCTCTTCAAGTGCCCGCTGGGCCTGCTCGAGTGCGGCGAGGCCGGCGTTGCACTTCTCCTTCGCCGTCATGATCCCAGCGCGGATGTCTTCCACTCCCGCCATCGCCCGGGTTCTCCTTGGGTAGTACCAGTGGGTGTCGTCAATAAACTATCGGTAGACCAGGTACCCACTTGAGTCCGGCCTGCTACGACAACGGAGTGAAATACGAGCTCAACCTACCTACGCTAGCCCATTCGGAGCAGGCAGTGGGCGTCACCCCGAGCCCGGATGGAGTGACGCGTGGTCGCGTGCCATGCGCTTCGACGACAGGCACGACGGAAAAACTGAGCCCACTATCCTGCGGCGGATGGACGCGTCCCTGCCCTCGACTCCTCACCGCCAGGCATTCGGGGCAAACCTCCCACGGACAAGCGGATGGACGCGGCGTCGGCGGTTAACTTCCGTCGCATGACCAACTGGGTTGGGTTCGTTCCCACGGCTCTACTCGTCTCGCTCATCCCGGGCGCGAACCAATTACTCGGTCTGAGCAACGCGGCGCGCTACGGCGCCGCTCACGCCCTTGCCGGCATCGGCGGCCGCCTCGCCGCTTTCGTTGCCCTCATCGCGCTTGTCGTCGCCGGCCTCGGCACGATGCTGGCGGCCTCGGCCACCGTGCTGACCGTGATCAAGTGGGCAGGCGTGGTCTACCTGCTCTGGATCGGGATCGCCGGTCTGCGGCAGGCCTGGCGGCGACGCGACGTGTCCGGCGCGGCCGGGGGGCCGCGCGGCGGCAAGGGGCCATGGGCGCTGGCGGTCAACGAATTCGTCGTCGCGATGGGCAATCCCAAGGCGCTGCTGCTGTTCGCCGCACTACTTCCCCAGTTCACCAGCAGCGGCCACGGGCTTGCCCTGCTGGGCGCGGCCTACCTCGGGGTCGAATTCGTGGTCGGGCTCGGTTACGTGGCGATCGGCAGCGGCATCGGAGCCACTGGAATGTCGATACGCACCCAGCGGCGGGTCGATCTCGGCGTGGGCATTTGTTTCGTCACGCTGGCGGGCCTTCTCGCGGCGGACTGAGGAAGTGCCTCGGAAATGTGGGGTCGCGATCGTGCCGAAGGCCGTGCCCGGTCGACTTGCCCGAACTTCATCCGCATATGCCCAAAATTACTTCCTGGGCTCAAAATTGGTACTCGTTCGGGTGCCGGTTCGAATACTCCTGCCGCGCGGCAGAAACCCGTCCGCTGGCGTGCGAACATATGTCTAGCTGCGAAAACATACTCAGATGGATGATGGGGGTGACTCGTTGCATTCGGGTGATTCACATCACAACTGGACACCCTTTCGCCTTGCCGAACATCTTTTCCTATGCGAGGTCGGGCTGAGCATCGAATAACTGGAACGACTTATCAAAGGGGACGAAATGAATGTCAACGGCACGATTCTTCGGCGTGGTGCGGCTACCGCTGTCGCGGTCGGCGCGATGGTGGCGGCGCTCGGGGCGTGCTCGGCGGGTGGGCCGCAGAGCGCCTCGGCGGCCGGTGGCGTGGGGGTCGCCCCGGCGGCCGCCCAGTCGGCTCAAGACGGTGCCCAGAACGCGATGGGCATGGCTGACGATGTCGACCACCCCGGTGTCGCTCATGCCGGGAACAAGATTCCCTGCACGACACTCGCGGTCAGCACCGCCGACCCGGAGCCCGTCGGTGACGGCAGTGCGCAGTGGCGGTTGCCGATCGAGTTCACCAACCAGACCGACGCCACCTGCTCGGTGCGTGGCTTCCCCGGGGTTCGCCTCCAGGGAGGCGACGGCGAAACGTGGGACCTGACCCGGACCGATGCCAAGATTTCCCCGGTCGTCCTTCAGCCGGGGCAGCACACCGAGGCCTCTCTGACCTTCCTCCCCGACCAGTCCGCCGACGGCTGGAAGGTTCTGACCATGGCGGTGACCCCGCCCAACACCACCGACACCCAGATGGTGAACTGGCCGCTCGGAAAGATCGTGAGGCAGGACGGCGCGACACACCCCGGCACCTACATCGACCCGGTTCACGTGGCCGGGTGACACCACGCTGCGTACCTGCCTGAAACGGCGATCGAGACCCAAACTGAGACGGACAGCAGAACGCCGGTCACCACTTACCCACGGTGACCGGCGTTCTGCTGGTAGCTGGCGGAGGATACGGGATTCGAACCCGTGAGGGCTGTTACACCCAACACGATTTCCAATCGTGCGCCTTAGGCCGCTCGGCCAATCCTCCGTGGAAGAGGGTACAGGAGGAACACCCCGAGGCCGGTACGGGGTGGCCGCCGACCAGGCCCTGTCGACACGATCGCGGGGGCGCGCAAGGCCGCGGAGGCCGCAGGGTGGCGAAGGGTGGCGTCGCGGCGCGATGCTGGAGGGGACGTGTCGCGAGCACGAGGTGGGATATGAAGGCATTGCGTTTGCCGCGGTGGAAGTCCGAAGCCGAACTCGTCGAGGTGGAGGAGCCGACGCCGGGACCGGGCCAGGTGGTCGTGCGGATCGGTGGCGCGGGGGCCTGCCACTCCGATCTTCACCTGATGCACGACTTCGACGAGGGCACGCTGCCCTGGGCACCGCCGTTCACACTGGGCCACGAGAACGCCGGCTGGGTGCACGCGCTGGGGACCGGAGTGGCCGGGCTGGAGCCGGGGCAGCCGGTCGCTGTCTACGGCCCCTGGGGTTGTGGCAGCTGCGCGCGGTGCAGGCTCGGCATTGAGACCTACTGCGAGAACCCGGCCGGTGCGCCGATTCCCGGCGGGGGCGGGGGTCTCGGTCTTGACGGCGGGATGGCCGAATTCATGCTGATTCCCGACGCGCGGTTCCTGGTCCCGCTGCCCGACGGGCTGGATCCGGTGACCGCGGCGCCGCTGACGGACGCGGCGCTGACCCCCTACCACGCCGTGCGCCGCTCCTGGCCGAAGCTCGCGCCGGGAACCGCGGCGGCGGTCGTCGGGATCGGCGGCCTGGGGCACATGGCGGTCCAAATCCTCAAGGCCACCACCGCGACCACGGTGCTCGCCGTCGACTCCCGGCCCGAGGCGCTGGCCGTCGCCGAACGAGCCGGTGCGGACCGCACCTTCCTGGCCGGTGACGGGACGGCCGAGGAGATCCGGGCGGCCACCGGCGGCAGGGGCGCGGACGTCGTCCTCGACTGTGTGGGCAGCGACACGACGCTGGCGCAGTCCGCCGCCGCGGCCCGGACGATGGGCGACCTCACGATCATCGGCCTCGGTGGCGGGACGCTGCCGGTGTCCTTTTTCGGCGTGCCCTACGAACTCTCGGTGCAGACGACCTACTGGGGCACCCGGCCGGAGCTGATCGAAGTCCTCGATCTCGCCGCTCGCGGGCTGATCCGGAGCACCGTCACCACCTTTCCGTTGGAGCGGGCCATGGATGCCTACCGGCAACTCGAAGCGGGCGAACTGGTCGGGCGCGCGGTCGTGGTGCCCAACGACGGCTGACGAACGAGTCGCGTGAGGCCGGTTTCCTGAACGATTCCCGCCCTCCATTTTCCACAGTGGACAAGGAGGACAGAGCGATGCCCGGTGACAATAAGTCGTAATCGGTCACCTGGTGTGCGTTCGGTGGAAACGGCATAGGACCGCTCGGGGCGGCGAATCAGGCGCTCTTCGGTACCCTTTCATTGCCGGGGTCCGTCGGTTTCGGGACCGCAAGGTCGCGGACGGCGGCGATGACGTCGGGGTGCGCGGCGAGTGTGAAATGTCCGGCGCCGTCCGTTACCACGTTGCGTACGCGCAGGTCGGGATGCTCGAGCCGGCTGTTGCGGGCGGGCAGGATCAGCGCGTCCGCGGTGCCGGAGAAAACCACGAAACGCGTGGTGCATTCCGGCGCGGGTTCGGCCAGTTCCCGGAACAGTTCGCTGCCCGGACGGAGTTGACGCACCAGCGGCACCGTGCACAACAACCACGCCGTCATGGTGCCGCCGTGCGGGGTCGCGATGGTCACCGTGGTCTGGACCCGCCGGTGACCGTCGAGCCGTTGCACGTAATACCGGGCGATCAGGCCGCCGAGACTGTGTCCCACCAAATCCACTGTGGACACTCCGGTGACCGCGCACAGTTCTTCGATCTGTGCCGCCAGCCGTGCGGCCGCCGTGCGCAGGTCCCCGGTCAGTGGGCTGTAACCGAACGACACGACCGGCCGGGGAAGCGCCCGCTTGAGTTCGGTGAAGACGGCGGTGTTGTCCGCGAGACCCGGAAGAACCACAATCGGCCGTTCGAGTGTTTTTTGTTTCATATCGGAAGCAATCGTCCACCGGCGCCCGATAGCCGCCGGATAGCGTGCGACATGCGTCATCACGCCGGTGATCTCCCCCAAGACGGCTCGCAGCATCGCGCACCTCCCTCCATCGAGAATAGACGCAACAGACGACATTCCCGTTACTCTTCGCTGTTTGCCAGGCTAGAGTGGGAGGGAAGCGATATCCAATCGTTGCCCGAGTTCCGCGTGAGACGGCCCTGACACCGCTCGCCCCGGCGAGTCGTACCTGTGATCGGGGCCTATTCCCGTGTGACCGGCGAAAGTGTGGTGATCACTGTGGACCTTTCCCAGGCGGCCGAGTTCGACGACGCTCGCCGCCGCCCTTCCCGCGTTCGCCGACGGCAGCCCGGAAAGCGGCGAGCGCGCCAGGGTCGAACCAAAGTGAGCGCTTATTTCGGCTGTGGGTCGACGGGGGCGGATATCCGGGATCCGCGCCCGGGCGGCACCGGAAATCGTGCACCGTCGCCAATCCGGCGGCAGACATGGCGGAAACGGGCGTCCGCAAGCAGGTTGACGGTGGACCGTGTCCGCCCCCTTTCGGCCGGATTGGTAACATGCGGTATGGCTCACCCAGCCAATATAGTCGTTGATTTCAGTCAAATTTGCCGGGTCTGGAAAAACGTCTCGCGACACTCTGCCGAGCAATGTGGTCCAGCAGTAGCGTCGGCGCTCGAATCGGACCGGAGGGGTTGATGGTGGAGCCGAATTGGGATGCGGTCGGAAAGGCCGTCCGAGAACGCATGATTCAGCTTGGCCTGTTGCAGGAAGAAGTCGCGCGCCGCTCCAACATCGCACCCGCGACCATCCGGGAGATCGAATACAACACCGTGCAGCGTCGGCGCGGCAAGCGCACGCTCAGGGCGTTGTCGGCCGCTCTGGATTGGCATGAGGATCACCTCGAGGCCATCAAGAACGGCGAGACTCCGCCCGAGCGTGTGATGCCGGGCCAGGACCCGGGAGAGGTGGCGGCCGGAGCCGCGAGCGCCGTGGAGGCGCTGCGCGAACTGGTGGACCGTGTCACCGAAATCGAGAGCATGGTCCGCGACCTGCACCGGAAGGTGTACGGCGGCTGAGCATCCCGCCCCGGAACGCCATGTGCGTCAGCCCGGCGTCTCCATCCGCTGCGCGCCGGCCACCGGATTGGTGGTGATGCCGGAGGCCAGGTCCATCAGTGTCCGCGCCACTCTCTTGGCGTCGGCGAGCGTGAACCGTGAGGATGGGCCGCTGACGCTGAGCGCCGCCGGGAGGTGGGTGCCCAGCAGCGGTGCCGCGACGGAACGCCCGTCCTCCTCGTGTTCCCGGTCGTCGATCGCATAACCCGAACGGCGCACTTTGGCGAGTTCTTCGAAGAACTCGTCGATCGTGTCGATCGTGTTGGACGTCCGCTTCACGAGCCCGGTTTGTTTGACCAGGTCGCGGACCCGGTCGTCGGGCAACCGGGCCGCGATCGACTTGCCGAGCGCCGTGCTGTGCACCGGAACTCGTTCACCGCGCGCGGCGGCCAGCCGGACGCCCCGCCGGCTTTCCACGATATCGATGTGGATCACGTGATCTCCGTCGAGAATCCCGAGGCTCGCCGTTTCGCCGAACTCGTCACGCAGGTAGTCCAGTGAGGGGCGGGCTCGTTCTCGCAGGATTTCCAGATGTCTTGACTGCATGCCGACGAAACCCAGGCCGAGCCGGAAGACGTTGCCGTCCGTGCCTCGTTCTACATAACGATGGTTTTCCAACGTCCATAGGTAGCGGAACGCTGATGACTTCGGCAGTCCAGTGGTCTGCGCCACCTCGTTCAGGGTGATTCCGTCGACCGACTCCTGTAACTGGTTCAGGATCAGGCAGACGCGTTCGACCGCGCGAACCGAGTAGTCACGCTCCAGTTCGCACGTATCCGTGGAATCGGGGTTACGGATGCTTCTCACACCAAACGCACCTCATTTCGTTAGCCGTTGTCGGCGATTGGCAGCACACTACCGCCGTTTAAGGTTTCCTGTCAGCGTCCGGTATGGCGTTCCGGTGCGGGCGAGATGTTGTTCAGAACGCAGGTATTCCGTCCTCCGGCGCAGCGTGACCTCCTCCACCGGCGGAAGTCGCCACGCCGACGCGGGGGCGGTGGCGCCCTCCGGCCGACTCTGAGGAAGAGATCCCTTGACGTCAAAGGGGAAAACAGTGCTGTGCATGCGCTGGCCCGCCCGCCGTGCGCCGGCCACGGGAGGCCGGCGCACGGGTTCTGGGAGCGATACCAGGACGGAGAATCGTCGCTCGCGCGTATTCCATTCTCCGGGTTCCGGGCGCGGACCTATCTTCGCCCGGACGGCCGGATGCCCGACCGTGAAAATTTCAGCATCCGGTACGCGAAAACCATCTGCCGTACCTCGGGTCCCGGTGTTGGAGACCGTACTTCGCCGATGCGACCGAAGCCGGCCTGGATGGTCCGGACATTACCTGTCGATGTCGGGCACACGGCCGTTCCTCGCGCACGCGAAGCGTGCCGGGCGGTGCGTTCGCTCGTGGGACGACGAACGAGTCAGTAGTCATGGGTCTCCCTCCTGGGCAACGTCACGAAAGTGCCTTTCGACCGCAGCGTGATGACCAGGCCCCGTTCGCGGAGGAGTTCGGTCGCCCGGCGTGCCGTGCCGAGCGATACCCCGTACTCGTCCGCGAGCCGGCGCTCGGCGGGCAGCGGTTGATTGGGTGGCAACTCGCCCTCTTCGATCCTGGCGGCCAGGTGGTCCGCCATCCGTTCGTAGATGTATCCCGGAGTTTCGCCGGGTTCGAATTCACTTATGGGCACGGCGATAACGGTAGAACCGTGCTGAACTGCCCAAATTCTCTGGTCGCAATGTGCCGCGACCCGTAGCGTATGTGCGCAATGCGAAATTGCTGCCACTCGAATGGGTAATTTCGTCTGGTGGTCTTTCATGTCGGGGTGTGGCGCGGTATCAATTGGGGTTCTCGTCTTTCGTGCCCGGGTGGGAATCGGTTCGGCGGGTGCCGGAGAGACGGGGCGCGCCGAGCCTGGTTGACCAGTGGCGCGTGCGGGTAGCCACGCACCATGAACCGGCTGCGACCTTTTCCCGATCGCCGTGTCGCCGGCCTTCACCTGGGCGAATGCCTGCGCGGGCGGGAGTGGCACGATCCGCTGGTCCTGGGGCTGGCCCGAGGTGGCGTGGTGGTGGCGCACGCCGTGGCGGAGACGCTCGACGCACCGCTGGACGTTCTGGTCGCGAGGAAGATCGGTGCGCCAGGACATCCGGAGTTCGGAGTGGGCGCGGTGACCGCGCGAAGTGACCCGGTCTTCGACGAACGCGGATTGGCCGCCCTGGGCCTCACGCCGTCGGACCTGGCCGGAACCCGCGACGAGGAACAGGCGGAGGCGTGTCGCCGGGAAGCGGTCTATCTGGACGGGCGTGGCCCGCTACCCCGCGCGGGCCGGGACGTGATCGTGGTCGACGACGGATTGGCCACCGGTGTGACCGCGACGGCGGCGCTGCGGGAGGTCCGCGAAGACCTTCCCCGCACGCTCTGTTTCGCCGCGCCGGTCGGGAGTCCGGATGCCTTCGACGTCATCGCCGGGGACGCCGACGAGGTGATCTGCCCACTGCGGCCACCGGATTTCCGTGCGGTCGGGGAGTGGTTCACCGATTTCCGGCAGATCACCGACGAAGAAGTCGTCGCGTTGTTGGGATGACGACGTGGTTCACGCCTTCTTGGCGGGCAGGCCGATCAGATCGGCCATTTGCTCGGCCGAGTAGTCGAAGAACCAGTCGGCGGGTTCGACGACTTTGTTGTATTGCCCGAACAGCTCGAGGCCGATCGCACCGAAGAGTTGCGTCCATGCGATCAGCAACCGCGCGATGTCGGCTTCGGAAAGCCCGGCGCCCAGGTGTGCGGCGAGGATTCGAGCCTGCTCTTTGAGCTTCGCGGGCAGAGCGGGGCCGGTTCGGGCCGGCGTGAGGGACGCCGAGCGAACGACCTCCAGAAGTGCCAGGGCGACCCGCCCGGCCGGTGCGATGGTGTCCTCAGGGGCGCGGTAGCCGGGCACGGGAGAGCCGTAGATCAGGGCGTACTCGTGCGGATGCGCGCGTGCCCATTTCCGCGCACCGCGCCAGATCTCGCGCCACCGTCCGCGGGGCGACTGCCCGGGTCCGGGATCGGCGCCCTCGGCGGCTTCGCCGAGGGCGTTGTAGGCGTCGATGATCAGCGCCGTCAGCAGGTGGTCCCGGCTCGGGAAGTACCGGTAGAGCGCCGAGGAGACCATGCCCAGTTCGCGGGCCACCGCGCGCAGGGACAGGCTGTGCGCACCGGCTTCGCCGAGCTGGCGCCGGGCTTCGTCCTTGATCTCCTGGGTGAGTTCGGCGCGGGCACGTTCGCGAGCGGTCCGGATCGCTGTCATGCGGACGAGTCTGCCACCTTTGTGAGCGCCAGCCAAATTCGAGATCAGTGCTCTTGACAGGTGCGCACCGATGGAGTTCACTGTTCTCAAGCGAGAGCACTGATCTCACAATGGGAGGACCTGATGAACGAGACCCGCTACATCACCACGTCGAACAAGGCCGATCACCTGTTCAACCGTTCCGTCGCCTGGCTGGCGAAGCACGGCGTCAGCCTGATGGGCACCCGGCTGCTGGGCGTCCGGGGACGCAAGAGTGGCGAGCTCCGCTCCACACCCGTGAACCTGATGTACTTCGAGGGCGAGCGCTACCTCATCTCCCCGCGTGGGCACACACAGTGGGTGCGCAACCTCCGTGTGGCCGGTGAAGGACAGCTCGTCCTCGGCCGGCGCACGGAAACGTTCCGCGCGATCGAGTTGACCGACGAGGAGAAGCCGCCTCTGCTGCGCTTCTACCTCAAGAAGTGGGCCTGGGAGGTCGGGCGGTTCTTCGAAGGCGTGGACAAGAACTCCCCGGATGAGGTGGTCCGTGGCATCGCGCCGGGTGTTCCCGCCTTCCGCATCACTGCCGACTAGCGGGGTCCCTTCGCCAGGACCGGCGAAGGGACCCCACCTGGGGTCAGTGGCCGGAGTGACCCGAGCCGCCGTGGTGGAGGTGGAAGCGCGCCACCTCGGGCGGGTGCACGACGAACGGGCGCATCATGCCCTCGTCTTCGTGGTCGAGGATGTGGCAGTGGTACATGAACTCGCCGGTGGCCCCGGCGAACAACCCGGCCACGCTCACCCACTCACCGGCCTGCACCTGGAAGGTGTCCTTCCAGCCCTCCTCGTACCGCTCGATCGGCCTGCCGTCGCCCGTCACCTTGAGCGGGGTGGTCGTCCGCCCGGCGGACACGTCGAAGCCGTCCACGTTGCCCTGAGCGGTCCGCGTGAAGGCCCTCCGGGTGAGGATCTGGTACTCGATCATGTGCATGTGCATCGGATGTGTCGGCCCGCCGAGATGGATCAGGTTCCACACCACCCACCGGCCATGCTTGAGGAAGAAGGTCGTCCCGTCGTCGAAGAGGTTCGCGACCATCCGGAACGTCCTGACGTTGCCCGTCGCCGGGTCGGTGAGCTGGATGACTCCCTCGCCGTCCGGCTCGGTGCCGTCGGTCACCTCGCCGAGCTCCCACAGTTGCGGATGCCCGTCCCCGGCCGTGCCCGGCGGGACCAGCGCCACGAAGACGTGGTCGTGGTCCTCCGGCACGGTCGTTCCGTGCTGAAGCCGCACATAGGACGTGGAAAGCTTCTCCGGCAACGTGAACCGGTCGTTCCGCGTCCGGCTCTCCACCCGGAACTGCATCGCGTCGGGCTCGGTGCCCTGTGCCCCGGTGTCGGTCAGGCGCAGGTTCTCGCCGGTGAACCGCGAGAAGTCGATCAGGACGTCGGCCCGCTCGGACGGCGCCAGGACCAGGCCGCCGGCCGGCACCGGCGCGGGGGCCGGCAGCAGTCCTCCGTCGGTGCCGATGATGCGGACAGCGTCGTTGTGCGCCGTTCCTCCGTCGTCGATCAGGTTGAGCCGGTAGAAGCGCGAGTTCGACGCGTTGAGCACCCGGAACCGGTACCACCGGGCGGACACGTCCAGGTACGGCCAGATGATCCCGTTGACCAGCGTGAACGGGCCGCTGAACGGGATCAGCGCGCCGCCGAGGGCAGGCACCTTGTACAGCAGTTGCCCGGTGAGCGCGCCGGTCGCCGGGTCGGTGTCGAGATTGCGGTCGGTGAGGACGAGCGGCACCTCCTGCGCGCCGCCGGGGAGGCCGAGCGCGTCTTCCTCGGCGTCACGGATCAGGTACATCCCGGCGAGACCGGCATGGACGTTGAAGCGCGTGACGGCCATCGCGTGATCGTGGTACCACAACGCGGTCGCCTGCTGGGCGTTCGGATATTCGGTCAGCTGTGCGTGCCCGCGCAGCGTGGCGTTGTGCGCCCAGCCGTCGTTCCCGCCGTTGGTGAGCGCCCCGTGCAGGTGCGTCACGGTCCACGGCGGCAGGTCGGTCACTCCTTCGATGATCGAGACGCCGTCGGCCAGGCTGCCGTCCGGCTTGCGGTAACCGGGTGAGCGGGTCGGGGCGAGCACGTCGGGCGGGACGACCGTCTGCTGGACCGCGACCAGTGGAATGGTGCCGTCGATGGTGTTGCTCCAGGCCACCCGGAGCTGCCTGCCCGCGCGCACCTCGATGGTCGGCCCGGGAAACTGCCCTTCGTAGGTCCAGAGTTCGGTTTCCGGAAGCTGTGCGTGCAACCGCATCCGTGCCCGGGTCATGGTCACGGTGATCTCGTCCTGGTGAAGCCACGAATGCGGCCTGATCACCGGCGGAACGCGCAGCGGGTCGCGAAACTTGTCCAAGCCCCAGTTCGGCCCGGACGGCACGATCGCCGGTGCCGGTGCGGTGACGACTTCGGTCATCGGGTCCCCTCCAGATTCGGTGTTTTCGGGCAGGGGAGAACCACATTCGCCGCGAGCACGGCGAGCGCACAGGAAAACGCCGCGATACGGTGGTGTCCGTTACCAATCCGACGGCAGCCACGACGGAAGCGGGTCCATACCGCCGATTCGGTCGTGGACCGCGCAAATCGAAGCGTTGATCCCCCTCGTGAAACCCCCCAGTTCCATGATCGCCAAGTGCCCCCTCGAAAAGCGCTCGGCTATGGCCAGTGTAGAGGTTTTTCCGGCCGAGGTCACAAGAATTCGATCCGTTACCGGAAATCCACCATGACCAGGGCCTGGTCGTCGTGCCGCTTGGAGCGGGGCCAGCGTTCGCCGTGCGGATCGGCGTTTTCCGCGGCACGCACCGCCTCCAGGACGGCGAAAACCCCTCGGGTACGGGCGATTTCGAGAGCGCCGGGCCAGTCGAAGATCCGATAGTCGTCGACCCCGTCGGACACGCCGTCGGTGGCCAGGAAAACGCTTTCGAGAGTGCCGGCCGGCCAGCTCCGGCGCATCGCGTGACGGGCCGCCCCGGGGTCCGCCTCCGCCACCCAGAATCCGCCTTCGGTGTTGCGCCGGGCGTAGACGTCCTTTTCGTTGATCAATTTTCGTTGCCGGCGCAAGGAAGCCAGCCGTCCGTCGGCGAGGACCTCGTAGCCCGAGTGTCCGAAAGCGACAATCGGGCTGTCGGCGAGAACGAGCCCGTCGATGCGATCTTCCGTCCAGCGCAGCATCGCCACCGTGCTGGACGGGGAGTCGCGGGGGCGTAATCCGTGCTCGCGGACGACGGCGGAAATGGCACCGCCGAGCAGGTCGGCGAGGTCCCCGTCGGGGCTCGCGCGCAGGGCGTCGGCGAGCCGTTCGGCCAGCTGCCCGGCGTACCAGCCGCCGAGCGCCCGGGTGGGATCCGGGGAGGTCGCGCCGTCCAGCACCAGCACGGCGTTGTCCAGTAACGCGACACGGTCCTCGGTGGGTCTCGGCTTTCCGTCGAGACCCACCCCCGGTTGTTCGGCGACTTCGATTTTCGGCACCGAACGACCATACGTCGCGTCAGTTGAGCGGCCGGCGCGCCGGATGAGTGACTGCGTATTCCAGGGAGTCCA
Source organism: Amycolatopsis pigmentata (assembly GCF_042684065.1). Lineage (NCBI taxonomy): Bacteria > Bacillati > Actinomycetota > Actinomycetes > Pseudonocardiales > Pseudonocardiaceae > Amycolatopsis > Amycolatopsis pigmentata. The sequence continues at coordinate 1,180,407 of NZ_JBHUKR010000007.1, forward strand.
TCCGGCGCGCCGGCCGCGGATACCGCGGGCCGGGCCGGCACCGCCCCTCGACGTGCCGAAGAGCCCGCGGCCGGGCTCGCGCGACGGGACGGTGAAGCTCCCACTCGGCGCGGTGAGCAGGAGAACCCGGCGCGGTGCCCGTTCGGTCCCGGTGCGCGGTGCGCGTTCCCCGGGACCATGCCCCACCCGGCCGGACGCGGTCGGCCGGAGCGGGATGCCAGGAAGTCGATCTTGAAGGTCACGGGTCACCGGCCCGTGACCTGGGAAGGGTCAGTCCGGTGACGTTGCCGGCAGTGCCGATTTCCTGGCAGGCGCCAGGACCTTTCCACTGGTCACCGGGCCCGCGGGCCGGCGATCGGCGGCCCCGGTCTTGCCACCGGGGACGACGAAGGGCTGCTTCCCGCCACCTGCCTCGTGCGGGGCGCCGACTCCCATGACGTGGTCGTCGCTGCGCCCCGGGGCCGGAGCGGGTGTGTTCCCGTTGGCTCGCTGTGACGCGGTCGGCGGGTCGGCCTCGCGCGGCGACGGTGCCGGCCGGGCACCCGCGTTCACGATCGGGTGAGACTGGGCGGCCGGTGCGGGCCGCTGCGGGGTGACGCCGACGTTCACCGGAGCCGGTGGTGGTGCGGTGTTCGCCCGCGGTACGGACGAGGGAATCCCGGATTTCCGGGATGTGGACGAGTCCGGCGGAGGGGGATCGGACCGGTCCGTGACGGGCGAATCGGCGGCGCCGTCCGGCCGGGGGACGACCGCCGAGACGGCGGCGGTGACCTGCGTCGCGACGTGCTCCACCGTGCCGGTCAGCGCGGTGAGGTGGGTCAGGCCGCTTATCTCACCGAGCGTGCCGGTGAGCGTGGTGAGCAATTGCGGTTCGGCCGACGTTGGCCCGTCCGGGGTGGGCGAAGGGGCGGTTTCCGCGGCGGACGCGGTGAACGTGCCGAGTACCAGACCGACCAGCCAGGCCGCGGCGGCGAACCCGGCGGTCAGCAGGAGTCGGCGTGCCAGCCGCGCGGCTGGGTGCCCGGCTCCCGGGTCCCGCACCGCCACCACCACCATCCGCGCCCACGACATTTGCCGGCTGTTGTCGAGCCGATCTTGTTGTCCCATTGTTTGACCAGGTCACGCCCTTTGCGAGCCGGTCATCTTTCTAGCATCGCCGGCGAGTGTTTCACCTCTAAAGCGTTCTATCCACCCCAGACGGCCGAACACGCCCACCGTCTTGCCTCCCAGTAGAGACTATTTGATCACGGAGGGTGAGCGTGAGTACAACTACGCATCTTGGCCTTCCCGAGGATCTCGTGCGCATCACGTGACGTCCCAATCGCCGAATGTGAGCGGAAGGGAAAACGTGGTGACCGAATCCGAACTCGGCGAATTGATCGCCCGCGCGCTCGACGGCGATCAGGGCGCTTGGCGGGTTCTGGTGAGCGGCCTGTCCGCGCTGGTCTCGATGGTCGCCCGGGCGCACCGGCTCGGTGAGGCCGACGTCCGGGACGTCTGCCAGAACACCTGGTACACGCTGACCCAGCACCTCGCGGACCTGCGCGAACCGGCACGGCTGGCCGGCTGGCTGAGTACCACCGCGCGGCGGCAGGCCCTCCGCGTCGTGACGGCACGGCGGCGCGAGGTCCCGGCGGACGATCTCGACCCCGGCGCCGGCGCGACCTCCCCCGAGGCGACCGTCCTGGCGGCCGAGCGAGACCGCGTCCTCTGGCAGGCCGTCGCCCGGCTGCCCCAGCCGCACCGCGACCTGGTGCGGCTGCTGGCAGGCGAACCACATCTGACCCATGCCCAGCTCGCCGCGCGCCTCGGCATCCCGCCCGGCAGCATCGGACCGCTCCGTCGCCGGGCACTCGACCGGCTCCGCCGTGCCCTCACCGCTCAAGGCTTCGACCATGCCTGATCGGGTGTCCGGTCAAGAAAGCTTGTGGAGCCTGGTGATCGCCTCGTCAAGGACCTCGTCGGTCTTACAGAAAGCAAAACGCAGAAGATGCCGCCACTCGGCCGGGTGGTCTGTGAACACATTGACCGGAACGGCGGCAACCCCGACCCGTTCGGGCAATTGCCAAGCGAGTTCGGCGGCGTCGGTGAAGCCGAGTGGCCGCACATCCGCGCAGACGAAGTAGGTGCCCGCGGTCGGCCGGACCGCGAAGCCCGCCTCGGACAATCCCGCCGACAGCCGGTCGCGTTTGGTCTCCAGCGCGGTGCGCAGCCCCGCGACCCAGTCCAGTTCGTGGTCGAGGGCGTGCGCGACCGCGGGCTGGAGCGGACCGCCGGAGACGAAGGTCATGAACTGCTTGGTGGCCTTGACCGCGCCGACCAGCTCGGGCGTCGCGCAGACCCAGCCGATCTTCCATCCGGTGCAGTTGAACGTCTTGCCCGCGCTGGAGATCGACACGGTTCGCTCGCGCATGCCGGGAAAGCCCGCGAGCGGCAGGTGCACGGCGTCGTCGAAGACCAGGTGCTCGTAGACCTCGTCGGTGATCGCGATCAGGTCCTCGGCGACGCACAACTCGGCCACGGCGGCCAGTTCCGCCGCGGTGAACACGGTGCCGGTCGGGTTGTGCGGCGAGTTCACCAGGATCGCGCGGGTGCGAGGGCCCGCCGCCGCGCGCAGTCCGTCGAGGTCGAGGGCGAAGCGGCCGCCCTCGCCCTCGACCAGCGGAACGACCCGCCGCTGCGCGCCCGCCATCGCCACCGCGGCCGCGTACGAGTCGTAGTAGGGCTCGACGACGATCACCTCGTCGCCCGGCTCGACGAGCGCGAGCAGCGCGGCCGCGATCCCCTCGGTGGCCCCGGCCGTGACCAGGATCTCGGTGTCCGGGTCGTATTCGAGGCCGTACCGGGCGCGGTGGCGGGCCACCGCGGCACGGAGTTCGGGACGGCCCGGCCCCGGCGGATACTGGTTCGCGCCGCCGTAGAGCGCCTGGTTCGCGGCATCGAGCATGCCGGCGGGCCCGTCGGTGTCGGGAAAGCCCTGGCCCAGGTTGACCGCTCCGGTGCGGACCGCGAGCGCGGTCATCTCCGCGAACACGGTCGAAGCGAACGGGCGCAGGCGAGGGACGAGAGCTGGTACGCGCATAATTCCCGATCCTTGAGGACAATGGCCATGTGGAGCAACTGACGCCTGCCGACCCGCCCGGTGGCCTCGCCAACGAGGAGGCCAAGCGGCGTGGGCTGCGCAAGATGAAACTGGTGGCGCTGTCCTTCCTGCTCGGGGCGACGGTCGTGTTCCTGCTGACGAGCTGGGCGCAGTCGGCGGGCTGGCCGGCCTGGGTGGGATATCTGCGCGCGGCGGCGGAGGCGGGCATGGTCGGCGCGCTCGCGGACTGGTTCGCGGTCACCGCCCTGTTCCGCCGCCCGATGCGGTTGCCGATCCCGCACACCGCGATCATCCCCAACAAGAAGGACCAGCTCGGCGGCAGTCTCGGGGAGTTCGTCGGCACCAACTTCCTGTCCGAGCAGGTGGTACGCGACAAGCTGCGCAGGGTGGAGCTCGCCCGCAGGCTCGGCGGCTGGATCGCGCGGCCGGACAATGCCGAACGCACCACGTCCGAACTGGCGAACGTGATGAAAGGCCTGGTCACGGTCCTCCGCGACGACGACGTGCAGGCCGTGCTGGAGCAGGCCATCCTCCGCCGCGTGGTGGACCAGCCGTGGGGCCCGCCGTTGGGAAAGCTCCTGGAGCAGGTGTTCGCCGACGGCGCGCATCACAAGATGGTCGACCTGATGTGCGACCGCACCTACGAGTGGGTGCGCGACAACCACGCGACCGTGCTCCGCGTGGTGTCGGAACGGGCCCCGAGCTGGTCACCGAAGTTCGTCGACGCGATGCTCGCCGACAAGGTCTACGGCGAGGTGCTCTCCTTCGCCTGGGCGGTCAAGACCGACGTGAACCACCCCATGCGGCTGGCGCTCGACAAGTTCCTCACCGAGTTCGCGCAGGACCTGCAGAAGGACCCGGAAACGATGGCCAGGGCGGAGGCGGTCAAGGAGCAGATCCTCGCCCACCCCGACGTGAAACGGCTGATCGGCTCGGCCTGGAGTACGGCCAAGAGCATGCTGCTCACGGCGGCCGAAGACCCCTCCAGTGAACTGCGGCGACGTGTCCGGGAGGGGCTGCGCTCGCTGGGGACGAGGCTGGTCGAAGACGACGCGATGCGGGCCAAGGTGGACGGCTGGGTCGAGGGCGCGGCCGTCCACCTGGTCACCAACTACTCCCGGGAGATCACCACCATCATCACCGACACGGTGGAGCGCTGGGACGCCGAGGAGACCTCCCGCAAGATCGAGTTGCAGGTCGGCCGGGACCTCCAGTTCATCCGGATCAACGGCACCGTGGTGGGCTCGCTCGCCGGCCTGCTCATCTACACCGTCGCCCAGCTGCTGTTCTGAAGTGGGGGTTGTCCACAGAAGGGCGAGTTATCCACAGCCCCGATTGTGGGTAACTCACTCGTGGGTAACTCATTCGGGTGAATGCGCGCGCTTGCGCCAGCTCCGCGCCTTCTCCCGGTTGCCGCAGACGCTCATCGAGCACCAGGTTCGGGACCGGTTGCGCGACTGGTCGTAGAAGGCCCAACGGCAGTCGTCGGCCGGGCAGATCTTCACCCGCTTCCAGTCTCCGAGGACGGCCAGGCGTGCGGCCGCGGCGAGTACCGCGCCGACCGCCCCGGTGGCGACCAGCGCCGGACCCTCGGGGCCCAGTTCGACATCGATCGCCGCGCGCACCGCGCCGGCGGCGGCGTCCGGGTCACCGGCAGCGGCGCGCAGCGCGGTCCGGACGCCACGTGCCTCCTTCGAGGGCGAGGGCATGAGGCCGCGCTCGGCCGTCCAACGTCGCCAGGCCTGCTCGTCGGCGAGCACGTCGGTGTCGTCCTCGACATCGAGGGTATTGAGAAAGTCCACCACCAGGCGCGGGTCGTCCACATAACCAGTGTAGGAGGAATACCGGTTGCGACCCTCTCACGTAACTTCCATACTTGGTTGACTGGTTACTGAGAAAGGGGTCGACGATGACCGGTTCTTCAGCCGTTCCCGAGTACGGAGTGGTGGTCTTGGATTGCCCGGAACCCACGAAACTCGCCGGTTTCTACGCCGCTCTGCTGGAGTGGCCCGAACCCGAGGCGAGCGAAGACGGCGAGTGGGTGACGATCACGGGTCCGAAGGGGGCGAAGATCGCCTTCCAGCGCGTCGAGGGCTACCGGCCACCGGAGTGGCCGGGGCAGGACGCGCCGCAGCAGGTGCATCTGGATCTCTACGTCGGTGATCTCGACGCCGGCAGCGGTCGCGCCGTCGAACTCGGGGCGAAACCACTCGACAGCTCGCCGGAAACCTTCCGGGTTTTCGCGGATCCGGCGGGGCACCCGTTCTGCCTGTGCCACTGCTAGGCGGCATAGATCGGGGTTTCTGAAAACCCCAGGTGAAACGCTATGAGCCGGGACTATACACATGGTGTAGACGCAGCTATGAACCATGTGTATAGTCCTCGAGCATGTCAGTTGGACACGTCTTGCTCGGTCTCCTGGAAACCGGGCCACGTCATGGATACGACCTCAAGCACGCGTACGACGCGCGGTTCGCGGTCGACCGTTCCCTGCACTACGGGCAGGTCTACGCGACCCTCGCCCGTCTGCTGCGCAACGGCCTCGTCACCGAGAGCGGAACCGAGCCGGGCAGTGGCCCGGAACGCAAGAGCTACGCGATTACCGACGCCGGCGTCACCGACGTCGAACAATGGCTCGCCACCCCGGAAAAGCCCGAGGTGTATCTGCAGAACACGCTTTACACCAAGGTCGTGCTCGCACTGCTCTCCGGTCGTGATGCCGCGGACGTCCTCGACGTCCAGCGTGCGGCACACCTGAAGACCATGCGGGAGCTGACCAAGCGGAAGACCGACGGTGATCTCGCCGATGTGCTGGTCTGCGACCACGCGCTGTTCCACCTCGAAGCGGATCTGCGCTGGCTCGAACTGACCGCGGCCCGCCTCGCCGACCTCGCCGAGGCGGTGCGGCGATGACCAACACCCAGTCCGCGCAAGGGAACCACGCGCCCTCCGGCGCTACGCGGAGAGAAGCTCCGCGGACTTTGTTGTCCGCGCTCGGCCTGACGAAGTCGTTCGGGCAAACCCCCGCGCTCGTGGACGCCGAGTTCGCGATCAAGCCTGGCGAGGTGGTCGCCGTCATGGGCCCCTCGGGCTCCGGCAAGTCGACCTTGCTGCACTGTCTCGCCGGCATCATCAGGCCCGACGCGGGAACGGTCACCTACGCCGGTGAAGACCTCTTCGCGCTGTCGGACGAACGCCGGACCTCGCTCCGGCGTGGTGAGTTTGGTTTCGTGTTCCAGTTCGGCCAGCTCGTGCCCGAACTGAGCTGCCTGGAGAACGTCGCGCTCCCGTTGCGCCTCGGCGGCATTCGCCGGAAGCAGGCCGAGTCCGCGGCCAAGGAGATCATGGGACGCCTCGACATCGCCGATCTCGGAGCCAAGCGGCCCGGTGAGGTCTCCGGCGGGCAGGGACAGCGGGCCGCGATCGCGCGGGCACTGATCACCGGACCGAAGGTGATCTTCGCGGACGAACCGACCGGGGCGCTGGATTCCCTCAACAGTGAGCTCGTCATGAAGCTGCTGGTGGGAACGGCGAAAGAGGTGAACGCGGCCGTCGTGCTGGTCACCCACGAGCCCAGGGTGGCCGCGTACTCGGACCGCGAGGTCGTGGTCCGCGACGGAAAGACCCGCGCGGGGATGGTGCCCGCATGACAGGCGCGGTACCCGGGTCGAGGACCCGAAACACCTGGGCGAGCGATGTCGTGCTGGGGGTGCGGCTGGCGGTGGGGAGTGGCCGCACAGTGAAGAGTTCGCTGGTGCGGCTGGGTCTGGTCACGATCGGGATCGGCCTGTCCACGGCGGTGATGCTGTTGCTCGCCGCGGTGGTGACCGGGCTGTCCCACAGCAATGATCGCCTCGACGCGCGGGCGCCGGTGCAGGCCGCCGCCGGGCAGGGGGCACCGCTGCTCGAGGCCGAGCGGTTCATGACCTACGGCGGCACTCCGGGCATCAATGTGATCTACCTGGAGCCGCTGACGCCGTCCGCGCCGGTTCCGCCCGGGCTGCGCGTGATCCCGGCTCCCGGTGAAATGGTCGTGTCGCCCGCGCTCGCCAAAAGCCTGAATTCGGACGGGCATCTTCGCGCCCGGTTCGACCAACAGGTCGTGGGGACGATCGGTTCCGACGGCCTGCAAGGCCCGGACGAGTTGTGGGCGTATGCGGGCGCCACCGGTCTGAAGGATCACGGCGAGGCCATATCCGGGTTCGGTGGAGCCGCCTCTCTCCACATGGAGGGCCCCGTGATCTTTCTGGGGGTTCTCGGTGTGCTCGTGGTGCTGATCCCGTTGCTGGTGTTCGTGGCGTCCAGCAGCCGGATCGCGGGCGCGGAACGAGAGCGCAGGCTTTCCGCGCTCAGGCTCGCGGGTGCGTCCTCACGGCAGGTGCACCGGATCGCGGCCGCGGAAACCCTCGTCGGTGCGGCAGCGGGCGAGCTGCTCGGTTTCGTCGCCTTCGCCTTGGTCCGGCCATTCGCGGCGCATGTCGGCATTGCCGGGATCACCGTGTTTTCCGATGATTTCATGCCTTCTTGGCCGCTCGTGCTGCTCGTACTGGTGATAGTGCCGCTGATCGCGACGGGCTCGGCGTGGCTGGGGATGCGCAAGCTCGTGGTCGAGCCGTTGGGCGTGGTGCGCATGGGCAAAACGGCGCGGCGGCGTGCGTGGTGGCGGCTGCTCTTGGTCGTGGCCGGTGTGGTGTTCCTGGTGCCGGACAAGGTGTTCGGCGTCGACGGAGGTCCGAGCCAGAAGACGCCCTTCCTCGTCGTGGGAGCGGCGCTGCTGCTGATCGGCCTACCCACGCTGATGCCGTGGCTCACCGAAAGGGTGGTCTCGCAACTGCGCGGCGGGTTTCCGGCCTGGCAACTCGCTGTCCGCCGGCTACAACTGGACAGCGGCACACCGAGTCGCGTGGTGGCGGGCCTCGTCGTGGTGGTCGCCGGGGTGATCTCACTGCACATGCTGCTCGACTCGGCCGATGCGAGCAACGCCGCCCAGATCAGCCGGGCGGCCGATGCGCAAACCATGCGGGTCAACATCGAAGGCGGCGACGAAGCGGCCGCGCTCACCCGCCTGCGTGCGCAGCCGGGCGTGCAAGGCGGCGACATCGAATATCGCGGTGTGCTGAAGGGCGACCATTCGTATGGCCTGCTGGTCGCGCCGTGCTCGGCGCTGCAACGGGCCTACCAGGTCTCCGACTGCGTTGACGGTGACGCGTTCGTCGCCGACGGAATCAAACCGGGTCAGACCTTTTCGGTCGCGGCCGACTACGGCTCCAAGTCGACCGGAAGCCGGTTCACCGTACCGGCGAACGCTACGACACCGGCGAAGATGTCACGGGAGAACTGGGAAGACGTGGCTCTGACCCCAGCCGCTGCGGCGTCGATGAACCTTTCGGCGCTCCAAGCCTGGGTGGCCCTTCGGCTCTCCTCTGATCCCGGCGCCGCGGAGCAGGTTTACGCGGCAATGGCGCCGTGGCAATGGCGAGCTGATGTGGGTTCGAGCGAGATCGCGGGGTCCGCGGGCGGAGACAGCTATATGGCGGAGTTCAAGGCACTCCTGTCCACGGGTGCCCTGCTGGCGCTTTCGCTGGCCGGCGTCAGCCTGCTCGTCATGACCATCGGTCAAATCAGCGAACGGAGGCGCCCCTTGGCGGCGATGAGCGCCGGTGGTGTCCCGCGTGGGGTGCTGGAACGGTCACTGTTGTGGCAGAACGCCATTCCGATGTTCTTCGGTGTGCTGGTGGCCGTGGGCGGCGGGATCGGGGTCGGCCTGCTGACCGAGCGGATGATCGGCGGTCCCAAGGCGACGCTGGACTGGAGCTTCATCGTGACACTCGCGCTGGCGGCGGTCGTGCTGGTGCTTGCGGTGACCGCGGCGACGCTGCCCAGCCTCCGGTCCGTCACCAGGGTGGAGACGCTTCGGGCGGAGTGACGGCCGGCAAGTGGAAGGGGCCCACCGGGGACGCACCGGTGGGCTCCTTTCTTCTGCCGTCACCGCTTCCGTGGTCGTGCGCGCCGGGTGCGGCCGTCACCGCGCGGCCGCCTACGGTAGTGCGGATCACACCCGATCGGGTGCAAGCAAGGCGCTTGCAATAGCTAGCGCTGACGCGTACCGTGGGAACTGTCGGAAGGGGATGAGGCAAGGTGGCCGAGGCCGACGACCAGCCGGGACCGATCGAGAAGGTCGGCCACATCGCCTCCGACATCGGCGAGTACATCCGGCAGCAACGCAACAACGCGAAGATTTCGTTGCGGCAGTTGTCGAAACTCGCCGGAGTGTCCAACCCGTACCTGAGCCAGATCGAGCGAGGGGTCCGCAAGCCCAGCGCGGAAATCCTCCAGCAGATCGCCAAAGGACTGCGGATTTCCGCCGAAGCCCTGTACGTCCAGGCGGGAATCCTCGATCTGCCCTCCGGCGGGCCGGTGCCCGACGCGATCCGCGCGGCCGCCGAGCTCACGGAGCGGCAGAAGCAGGTGCTGCTGGACGTGTACGAGTCCTTCCGACGCGAAAACACCGCCGGAAACGGCGGGGAAGTCACCCCAGGGAGTGATCATCATGGCGAACACCAGCCGGAACACCAACCGGACTGACGAAGTGCGCAAGGCCGTGAGCAGCGCCACGGAGCAGCTCCGCACGCCGCTGCTGGCCGCGCTCGGTGCCGGCAACCTGGCGAGCCAGGCCGTCGCCGATGTCGTGTCCAAGGCGAAGGAGCGGGTCACCGAGACCGGCGAGGCCGCGCGCAAGAACATCGAGGAGCTGCCCACCGAGGTGACCACCCTGCGCGAGCGGCTCGACCCGGCCGAACTGCGCAAGGTCATCGACGACTACACCGAGGCCGCGCTCAAGCTCTACAACAAGCTGGCCGAGACCGGTGAGCAGGCCTGGGACCGCTTCCTCGCCGAGCCGCGCGTGAAGGACGTACTCAAGCAGGTCGAGGAGGTCCTCCACACCGCGCAGGACCGCGTCGGTGAAGTGAGCGCGGAGGCCAAGGAGAAGGTCGAGGATGTCCTCGGCACCGTATCCAAGAAGGCCCGCACCGGTGGCGAGAAGGTGGCGGAGGCGAGCGAGGCCGCCGCGGGGAAGGTCGAGCACGCGCCGGCTCCCGCGAAGCCCGCTCCCAAGACGACCACCTCGCGCACGACCAGCACCACCCGGCGCACGTCGCCGGCGGCCAAGAAACCGTCCGGCGGATCCACCACCTCGAAGTAACGACTGACCTGCCAGGGCCCGTCCGGACTGTGGTTCCGGACGGGCCTTTCGTGGCATCCTTGGTCACAGGGGAAGGGATAGAAGGGGTAGAAGGGACGTAAGCTGTAACAGTGCCGCCTATCGCCGCGTGGATCATGCTGGTCATCAGCTGGGCCGGAACCCTGGCCGGCGTTTTCGCGTTCATCCACGCCCTGACGCAGCGCGCCGACGCCTTCGCCGCCGCGGACCGGAAGACGAAACCGATCTGGCTGGGGATCACCGGCGCGGGCACGGTGGCGATGGGCCTGTTCGGTTTCGGTGGCGCGGGCACGTTGTTCTGGCTCGCCGGGATCGTGGCGGTGCTGGTGTACATCGTGGACGTCCGTCCGAAGCTGATCGAGGTCCAGCGCGGCGGCCGGAACTGGTAGGTCGCCGCCCATTAGTCTTTGGGTATGCGGAACTGGACCGTTGCCGGGACCCTGACCGTCGAGCCGGCGGCCGAACGCCCCGACCTGCTCGCCGAACCCGTCGTCAAAGCTCTCGCCACGCTCGACGATTCCGACATCGGAGCGGTGGCGATCGACCCCGAACTCGCGGACACCGCGGCTTTCTGCGAGGCGTATTCGTCCCAGATGAGCGCGTCCGCGAACTGCGTCGTCGTCGCTGGTAAGCGCGGCGGGGATGTCCGGTACGCGGCCGCGCTGGTGCTCGCCACCACCCGGGCCGACGTGAACGGTGTGATCCGCCGGAGGCTGGACGTGCGCAAGGCATCGTTCGCGCCGATGGAGGAGGCCGTCAGCCTCACCGGCATGGAATACGGCGGGATCACGCCGATCGGCCTGCCCGCGGGCTGGCCGATCCTCGTGGACATGGCCGTCGCCGACGCTGAAGAACTGGTGATCGGCAGCGGTGTCCGGGGCGGAAAGCTCCTGGTGACCGGTGCGCTACTGGCCTCGCTGCCCGGCGCCGAGGTCATCGAGGGGTTGGCCAAGCCGGTCGAGTGACCGTCCTCGTCACCGCCCCGGACGATCTGGACAGCCGGACCATTCGGCGGATCGCGGCAGGCGCTCCGGTCCGGCTGGACGACGGGCTCATGACCGCCGTCGCCGCGCACCGGAAACGCGTCCTGGCGGCGCTCACGCAAAGCGCGAAGCCGGTCTACGGCGTGAACACCGGCATGGGCAGGCTCGCCGGGACGGTGCTCACGGCGGAGCAACAGGCCGATCACCAGGTGAGGCTCCTGATCGGCCGGGCTGTCGGAGGTCCGCCCTGGCTGCCTGACGACGACGTTCGCGCGGTATTAGCCGTGCGGCTCCGCGATGTGCTCATGCCCGAGACCGGGGCTAGTGCGGAACTCGCGCGGTTTGTGGCCGACCGGCTCAACGACGGGTTCGTGCCTGCTGTTCCCCGCACCGGGCTGGGTTCGGCCGGGGAAATCATCCCGTTGTGCCACGCCTTCCAGACCTTCGCCGGCATCGGCACGGTGCTCGAAAACGGTCGGGAAGTACCGGCCGCGCAAGCGCTTTCTTCCCGTGGTGTGGACCCCTACCGTCCAGGTCCGAAGGAAGGGATCAGCCTGCTGCAGGGAACTCCGGTGGCCGTCGCGCACGCGCTGCTGCGGGTTGAGCAGGCTTCGCTCGCGGTGGACCGGCAGCTCGTCACCTGTGCCATGGCCGTCGACGTGCTCGGTGCCCCCCGTGCGGTCTACCGTTCGGCCCTGGGTGGTCCGGACCGGGTTCTCACCGGTGTGCTCGCCGAGGTCCACGCCCTGACCGCGGAGGCGGCCGAACGACCGGAACTGGTCCAGGCGCCCGTCTCGGTCCGCGTCGCACCCCATGCCGTCGCCTATGCCCGCCGTACCCTGGCCGAACTCGAATCCGCGGCCGGAAGAGTTCTCGCCATGCCCACGGATTCCCCGGCCTTCGTCGAGGGGGAGTTCGTTTCCACCGCCGGTTTCCACGCCACCGAACTGGGGCTGCGCATGGACGCCGTCACCGCTTCGCTGACGCATCTGGCGGAGGTGGGCGTCCAGCGGATCCACCGCATGCTCGACGACCGGTTTTCCGGCCTGCCCGCGCAGCTCACCCCCGATCCCGGCCCGCAGGCCGGGCTGTCACCCCTGCACAAGAGGGCGGTGGGCGAGTTGCACGCGATGCGACTGCTCAGCACGCCGGCCACCCTGGGTTCCTTGGACACCTCGGCGGGCCAGGAGGACGTGCAAGCGTTTGCCTGCGCGGCGGGCGAGCAGTTGCGCGAGGCACTCGACCGGCTGCTCGTGATCACCGCGTGCGAGCTGATCACCGCACACCAGGCGCACGTCCTCCGGGGAAACCCCGGCGCGCCCGCGCTTCGTGACGTCTATCGCCAAGTGGGCGAGATCGTGCCCGCCGTGCTCGTCGACCGGCCGCTCGGGCCGGAGATCACAGCGCTCGTGCGCGCACTGCGGTCGTGGCGGTCAGGCCCTTGGGCACCGCGAGGCGGGTCAGCAAGCTGAAGAGGCCGTCACACGCGAGGGCGAGCAGCACCACCGCCACCCCGCCGGCCAGGATCTCGCCGTAGCCTCCCGCGCCTTGGGCGAAACCGTCCACAATGTACCGGCCGAGGCCGCCTCCGTCGTTGACGATCGCCCCGATCGCCACGGTCGCGATCAGTTGCAGGAACGCGACCCGCGCGCCGGCCAGAATCACCGGCGACGCCAGCGGGAGTTCCACGCCGAGCATGATCTGCGTCTCGGTGTGCCCGGTGCCGCGGGCCGCGTCGACGGCGCCGGCGTCGACGGAGATCACGCCGGCGTAGGTGTTGGCGAACAGCGGCGGCAGAGCGAGCGCGACCAGTGCGATCAGCAACGGCCAGAACGAAGTGCTGAACTGCCACCGGCTCGCCAGATACCAGACCAGAATGATCAGCCCGAAACTCGGCACCGCGCGGCCGATGTTCACCACGCTGCCGGCGAGGAAGGCGCCGCGGCGGTAGTGCGCGAGCCACAGTGCGAACGGGATGGTCAGAATCGCCGCCACCGCAAGGGAAAGCGCGGAGAAACCGAGATGTTCGAGGGTGCGGTAGGGGATCCCGGCCGGGTCGCTCCAGCTCCACCGGCCCGGCCGGCTCAACCACTGCCAGGTCTGGTCCCAGATGTTCATGCGCGCGCCTTCCTCGCCCACGGTGCGAGCGCCCGTTCCGACAGCCACAGCAGCAGATCGACCACCACGGCCAGCACAATGGACAATCCGACGCCGACGATGATCGCGGTCGGGTTGGGGGTGGTGGTCTGGATGCCCTGGCGGATGAAGTACCCGAGTCCGCCCATGCCGAGCATCGAAGTGACCGTCACCAAACCGATGGTGGTGACCGCGGCGACCCGGAGACCGGCGATCACCACGGGCAGCGCGAGAGGCAGTTCGACGCGGAGCAACAGTCTCATCCGCGTGAACCCCATACCGACCGCGGCTTCGCGCACGTCGGCGGGCACCTGCTCGACGCCGGTGACGATGTTGCGTAACAGGATCAGCAGCGTGTACGTCGCGAGCGGGATGACGGCGGTGGTGAACGACAGCCCGAAAAACGGCACCAACAGGGCGAACGCACCGAGACTCGGGATCACGTAAAGGGCACCGGCGCCGGCCAGCGAGAGCGAGTAGAACCACCGCCAGCGCAAGGAAATCACGGCCAGCAGAACCGACACGATCAGGCCGATGGCCAGCGCCGTGGCGGTCAGGGACAGATGTTCTCCGAGCCTTCGCACGATGTTGTGCGCGTTACGCTCGACCCAGCGCCACTCGAACAACGGCCGGGTCGACTCGGCCAGCACGATCGATCCATCCACCGGGCCAGCATAGGCGTGGACGCCGTCACAGTGTGTTTCCCAGAATGTGGTTTTTGTCCCTGGCTGCTTATATGGTCTGCGTACTCGCGCGCCAACAGGAGGGTGAAGCGGATGCGCTGGACTCGGAAGTTGCAGGCCGGAGCGGTGGTGGCGGCGGTACTACTGGGCCTGACCGCCTGTGGTGGCGGCGGACAGCCCGCGGCGGCGAGCAAGGGTGGCAACCCGATCGTGGTGGCCTCGTTCAACTTCACCGACAGCCAGATCCTCGCCGAACTCTACGCACAGGCGTTGGAGGCGAAGGGCTATCCGGTGACGCGCAAGTTCAACATCGGTTCGCGTGAACTGGTCTATCCCTCGCTGAAGTCCGGGGAACTCCAGTTCATCCCGGAGTACCAGGGTGCGGCGATCAGCAGTGGCTTCAACGAGCAGGCCCCGAAGGACGCCGAATCCGAGCACGCCAAGCTCGCCCAGCTGTTCGCGCCGTCGGGTGTCTCGTTGCTGAACTACGCCCCGGCGGAGAACAAGAACACCTACATCGTGAAGTCCGATCTGGCGCGGCAGCACGGTTTGACCAAGATCAGCGACCTGGCCAAGCTCGGCGCCGTCACCCTGGCCGGACCACCGGAATGCGGGACGCGGGCGAACTGCTTCGTCGGTTTCCGCGACGCCTACAAGTTGAACGTGACGTTCTCCAGCGTCCAGGAGGCCGGCCCTCGCCTGGAGCAACTGCGGTCCGGTGCGGTCACCGTTATCCCGGTCGACTCGGTCAGCCCGCCCACCGCGGACCCGCAGTACACGGTGCTGCAGGACGATCTGGGAATCGTCGCCACGGAGAACATCGTCCCCGCGGTGAACGGAAAGATCCTCGCCGAGCGGGGGGACGACTTCAAGAACACGGTGAACGCGGTCAGCGCCAAGCTGACCACCGAGCAACTGCGTGACTTGAACAAACAGGTCGATGCGGACGGTGACGCGGTGCCCGACGTGGCCAAGGACTGGCTGTCGCATCAGGGGCTGACGTAAGCGTTACGAAGCCGACCGAAAGTAGGCGGATACGGATCTGCGGCGGACCTGTTTGGAGACGCCCGTTTCCGCCGTGGCTGCCGTCGGGTCGGTAACGAACGGCACAGTAGAGTCGCGGCCATGGCTAAGGTTCATGCTCACGCCGAACGCACGATCGGCGCGCCGGTGGAGAAGGTGCGGGCGCTGGTCGCCGACTACGCCGACACGCGGCCGCGGATCCTGACCGAGCACTACCGCGACTACGAAGTCGTCGAGGGCGGCACGGGTGCGGGCACGAAGGCGAAGTGGAAGCTCCAGGCCACTTCGAAACGAGTCCGTGACGTGCTGGCCTCGGTGACCGAGCCCGCGCCCGGCACCCTGGTCGAGACCGACGCGAACTCGACCATGGTGACGACGTGGACCGTGAGCGCCGCCGGTGACCGCACCATCGTGCGGATCGAGACGACCTGGGAGGGCGCGAGCGGGATGGGCGGATTCTTCGAGAAGACGTTCGCTCCGGTCGGCCTCAAGCGCATCTACGACGGGGTGCTCGACAAGTTGGCGGAGCTCTCCGTTTCCTGACGGTTCGGTTGTCCACTGCGGAGAGGCGCGCGCCGCGTGGCCGTACGCCTCCGGGCGTAGGAAGAGGAGACGCAGCCAGAATGACGACGTGACGCCGGGAAAACCGCACGATCGGTGTCATGGAAACGTTCGGATCCCCACCCGGTGAAACGACTTCGCCCGGTGTGCGGCCCGCGGTCGACAGGGCGCGGGCCGCGTTGGTAGAAAAGTGGGCTCAGGGCCGGCGCGTCGAGCGTGTCGCATACCTGGTGGCGGCGGTGCTGTTCACCAGTGGTCTCGTTCATTTCGGCGTGTTGGTGACCACGGGTACGACTTGGGAAGGCCCCTTGTCGTACCGCAAGGCGATGACTTTCGGACTGTCCTTCGGACTCACGCTGGCGACGCTCGCGTGGGCGACATCGTTTCTCGCGATGCGTCCGAGAACTCGCACGCTTCTGCTCGGCGCGTTCACCGGCGTCAGTGTGGTCGAGGTCGCGCTCATCACCATGCAGGTCTGGCGGCGGGTGCCCTCGCATTTCAACTTCGAGTCCGGTTTCGACTCCGTGGTTTCGATGGGTCTCGCGCTGGGTGGTGCGGTGATCATCGCGACCGTGTTCGGCTTCACGGTCACCGCGTGGCGGGCCACGACGGCACTTTCGCCGAGCATGCTGCTGGCCCTGCGCTTCGGGCTGACTGTGCTGATGGGCGCGCTCGCGGTGGGCGCCATGATGATTGCCGACGGGGTGCGCCTGGCCCGGGGCGGTGACCCGCAACTGGCCTACACCACGGCGGGTGCCCTCAAGCCGGTGCACGCGGTGACCATGCACGCGATCCTGGCCGTCGGCGGCCTGGCCTGGTCGCTGCGCTTCACCGAGTGGTCCGAGCGCCGACGGGTCATGGTCATCCGGGCCGTCATCATGGTCTATACCGTGCTGATCGCCGTCGTCTGGGCCGTCTTCGGGTGAACTAGAAGACCACGGTGCGGTTGCCGTGGACCAGAACCCGGCGTTCCAGGTGCCAGCGCAGGCCACGGGCGAGGGTGACCTTCTCGATGTCCCGGCCCTTGCGCACCAGGTCCGCGACGCTGTCGCCGTGGTCGACGCGGATGACGTCCTGTTCGATGATCGGTCCGGCGTCGAGGTCGGCGGTGACGTAGTGGCAGGTCGCGCCGATCAGTTTGACCCCGCGTTGGTAGGCCTGGTGGTAGGGCCGGGCACCGGCGAAGGACGGCAGGAAGCTGTGGTGGATGTTGATCGCGCGCCCGGCCCACTCGTCGCACACCTCCGGCGGCAGGATCTGCATGAAGCGGGCGAGCACGACCGCGTCCGGGTCGTGCGCGGCGACGATCTCCCGCACCTCGGCGAAGGCCTCCGCCTTGCTCTCCGGCGGGAACGGCACGTGGTGGAAGGGAATGCCGTGCGCGCGGGTGATGTCGGCGAGGGTGTCGTGATTGCCGATCACCGCCCGCACGTCCACGTCGAGCTCGCCGGAGGCGACGCGGCCGAGCAGGTCGTAGAGGCAGTGACCTTCCCGGGAGACGAGGATCACCGCGCGCGGCCGGATGCCGCTGTCCTGGACGAGCCAGTTCGACTCCGCCGACAGGGACGCGGCGACCTCGGCGAACCGCGCGCGTAGTTCGGCCAGCCCGAACGGCAGCGAGTCGGCCTTGATCTCTTGCCGGGTGAAGAACCAGCCGGTGTCGGGGTCCGCGTGGTAGGCGGCCTCGACGATCCAGCCGCCCGCGTCCGCGACGAAAGAGGCGACACGGGCGATGATGCCGGTCCGGTCGGGGCAGCCGAAGGTGATCACGTAGCGTCGATCGGGCACCCCGCCATCCTCGCTCACGGTGCTCGAAGTGTCTCCAGCAGGCCGGTTTCGCCGGTCACCGAGGCGTGGCTCGGACGACCCCAAAGCCGCCGGTAGACGGCGTCCGCGGTGCCCGCGATCGTCAGGTCCCCGGCCGAACCTCCGCGCGTGGTCTCCGGCGTGGCCCCGGGTTCGATCCGCACGGTCCAGCTGAGCGCCACGTCGGTCGCGTGCAGCAGCACGGTTCCCCCGTCGGCCGCCTCGTCCGCCCGGCGTATCGACGGCACCATCAAAGTGGTCAGTTCCTCGATTCCGTCGGCGGCGAAATCGGGGTCGAACAGCAGCGCCGGGACGGCGTTCGGGTCGGCGTCCCCGGCACGTGCGTGCTCGGCGTCCAGGCGGTGAATCGCCGCCTCGTGGGCCTGCCGCCACGCCCATGCTCCCGTGGTCCCCGGCATCCGCGCGAACGGTGTCCAGGCCGGTTTCTCCGGCTCCTCCAGTTCGGCGAGCAGGCCCGTGACCTGCTCGTCCCACCAGCTCAGCAGGTCGTCCCAGGCTTGGGGCGGGTCACCGGCCCGGACGTCGTGCCCCGCCGTAGCCCCCACCGCGGCGCGCGCCCACGACTGCACTCTTGCCAAGTGACCGACCAACCGCGCGACGGTCCATTTCGGACAGGTCGGGACTTCCGCGTCCGGCCCCGCTTCGATCGCCGCCGACCGCAGTTCGGCGCACTGGTTCCGGATCGCGGTGAGGTACCACTCGTGTCGCATGGCGCGAGCGTAGCCGCCGCGCCACCTCGATGGCGCCCACCACGAGCAGTCCGATCCCGCACGACAGAAGCAGCCCCTTCACCGGACGGCCGGCGAAGCTCGCGCCGCCCACGAACCCGACGGCCGTGCTGTACACGGCCCAGATCGCCGCGCCCACGAGGTCGAGGACGGCGAACCGGAGCCACGGAAAGCCCATGCCGCCGGTAGCGAGTCCGGTGGCAAGGCGGCCGCCAGGAAGGTAGCGCGCGCCGATGATCAGCAAGGCGCCGTGACGGGCGAGGTGCGCCCGGGCCCACTCGTAGCGTGCCTCGCCACCGGGGCCGCGCTCGAGCCGTCGTGCCATGACCGGACCTGCCCGGCGGCCGATCCCGTGGGACAGACAGTCGCCGGTCCAGGCTCCGGCGGTCGCGACCACGGCCAGCAGCGCCAGTTTCGGCAGGGCAGGCCCGAGGAACACGGCGACCGTGACGACAGTGGTCTCGCTGGGCATGAACGGCACCAGCGCGTCGAGCGCGGCCACCAGAAAGACGATCAGCCAGAGCCACGGTGAGCCGAGTACCTGGTGCAGAGCCGCGGCGATCTGGCTCAGCGTGTCAGCCACGGGCATTCCGCCGGTCGGTGGTCCAGGGCATCTCGACTCCCAGCTGTCGTCGGCGCCGGGCGCGCCCGCTCGCCCTATTGTGATCACCCAAGGCCACGTCGAGGTGACGCAGCGCGGTGTGCCGGGTTAACAGCCGGATTCGCCTCCGCCCGCCGGAAACAACCGGAAAAAGGTCACGCAGGGGCGACCGTGTGCCAGGGCACGGTCAGTTCGCCCATTCGCGAGCGGCGCTGGCCACCCAGCACAGGCCACCCGCCTGCGGCGAGCATGCGCACCGTCTCCACCCACCGGAAGCGCGCGCCGAACGCCCGGTGCGGTGCCGCGACAGCCCAGTACCTGTCCAATAAGGACAGAAGAGCGTGAATGCGCTCGCCCGGAACATTCCGGTGAATCAGGGCTTTCGGCAATCGTTCGGCCACTGTGGACGGACGGTCGAGCGTGTCCAGGGCGCAGGAGAGGGTCAGGCTGAGCGGGCCGTCGGCGGTCAGCGCGATCCACGTGGAGAGCCGGCCGATCTCGTCACAGGTGCCCTCGACGAGCATGCCGCCGGGCGCGAGCCCGGCCAGCATGTGCCGCCACGCTCCGGGCACCTCCTCCTCCGGGTACTGGCGCAGCACGTTGAAGGCGCGGACCAGCACCGGACGGGTCCCGGCGAGTTCGAACCCACCCTGCCGGAACTCCAGCCGGGGCGGATCGGCGTGCGGCAGCGCGGCCTCGACCCGGTCCTGGTCGAGTTCCAGTCCGAGCACCCGCACGTCCGGACGGACCTTGCGCAGGCGGTGGGCGAGTTCGACGGTGGTCACGCCGGAGGCGCCATAACCCAGATCCACCACCAGCGGGTCCGCGGCGCCCCGGAGCAGCGACCACGTTCGCGGCGATGTCGTCAGCCAGCGGTCGACGCGGCGCAGCCGGTTCGGATGGGTGGTTCCCCGGGTCGGCGATCCTACGACGGCTCGCCGAGCCATTGAGCCGTGAATTCGGCCTCACTACGCAGCAGGTCGGTGACCTGCCCGGCGACGAAACCCTCGATCTTGCCGCCGACGAAGGGAAGGTGGACCTTCACTTCGCCGTTGGTACGCAGCACGGTCCGGGCCCCCTCGGCTACCAGGTCGGTGCGGGCGCCGATGTCTCCCGGCACACCGGAAACGGTCGCCTTCACCGCGCCGGTGTAGGTGTCACCGGTCTTCGTCCAGGTGTGCTCGCGTTCGACGACCAGGTCACCACGGTGGAGGGTGCGCACGAACGACGGAAGCTTGTCGGCGGTCACGCCCTGGTGGAGCACGAACCGCCACTGGTCGCCGTCGTGCGAGTACGTGACGATCCGGGCGTTGTGCCCACCGATGGCGTCCAGGCGTGCCTGGACCGCTTCCCGTCCGGCCACCGCGGTGAACACGTCCGCGATGCCTCGCGAAAACTCCGCCCGGTGCTCGATACGCGCTGCCATGAGCGCAGACAGTACCCCCACCACCGCCCTCAACGGACACGCTGCGGCGTCGGAGGGCGGCGCGAAGGGATGAGCCAAGGCGAGGCCGGACGGGTGTTCCTCTACGGTTTGTGCCCATGAGCCCTGTCGAGACCCGGACCCTCCTGGCCGACCACACCACGCTGAGGCTGGGTGGCCCGGCGGGCCGGTTCGTCATCGCCAAGACCACCGATGACCTGCTGGAGGCGACCCGCGCGGCCGGTGAACCCGTGCTGTTGCTCGGCGGCGGGTCGAACCTCGTGGTGGGTGACGCCGGGTTCGCGGGGACGGTGATCAAGATCGCCACCGAGGGCTGGCGGTTCGACGGCGCCGAGGTCGAGGTCGCGGCGGGGCAGAACTGGGACGAGTTCGTCGCCGCCATGGCCGGCGAGGGCTTCTCCGGACTGGAATGCCTTTCGGGTATCCCCGGCTCGGTGGGCGCGACACCGATCCAGAACGTCGGCGCCTACGGGTGCGAGGTGGCCGACCTGCTGGTCTCGATCGAGTGTTTCGACCGCCGTACCGGCGAGATCGTCACGATGACGGCCGCGGATCTGGGCTTTTCCTACCGGACGAGCGTGCTCAAGGGCAGTGACGCGAGGATCGTGCTGAGCGTGCGGTTCGCGCTTCGCGATGACGGCCTTTCCGCGCCGATCCGCTATCCCGAACTGGCTCGTCTGCTGGAAGTCGAACCCGATCAGCAGGCACCCGCCGAGCGCGTCCGCGAAGCGGTGCTGGAGTTGCGGCGCGGCAAGGGAATGGTGCTCGACGCGGACGACCACGACACGTGGAGCGCTGGGTCCTTTTTCACCAACCCGATCGTGCGGCCCGGCATGCTCGACCGCTTGCCCGATGACCTCCCCCGGTATTCAGCCCGAGGTGGGGTGAAGCTCTCCGCCGCGTGGCTCATCGAACATGCCGGTTTCGCCAAAGGACACCCGGGTCCCGGAGGCCGGGTTTCGTTGTCCACCAAGCACACCCTCGCGCTGACCAACCGCGGCCCGGCCACGACCGGCGATCTCCTCGCGCTCGCTCGCGAAGTTCGTGACGGAGTCCGCGCCCGCTTCGGCGTCACCCTCGTCCCGGAACCCCTGCTGATCAACTGCGACTTCTGAACATCACTCCCTCCGAAGTTTCCGACGACGGCAGGGCAGGTCCGTACCTCCCGCCGTGTTAACGAAACCGTGGCATTCTGGGATCTAGGGGACAAACGAGCAACCAAGCCGGGCTCGATGACGTCCAGTCAAGACTGCAAGGTTCGAACAACACTGTGGTCGGCCGGGGTGGAGGGAAATCGTGATCGAAAGACGGACGGTGTTCAAGGCCACGCTCGCCTCGGGGGTCGCGGCGCTGGCCGCGGCTTGTACCGGCGACGTTCACCTCAACGGTGGCGCCGCGGCCCCCGCGCAGCCACCGAAACCCGTCGAACCGGTAGCGAAGATCACGACCGAACCCGCCGTGGGCGCCGGCGGCGTATCGGTGCGCGATCCGGTGACGGTCAAGGTCACCGCCGGAAAACTGACCGACGTCAAGGTGACCAATGCGGAAGGAAAGGAGGTCCCCGGGACCTTCAACGCCGACCGCACGGCGTGGACCAGCTCCGACGTCCTCGGTTACGACCGGACGTACACCTACGCCGCGGGCGCCACCGGTGACGACAACAAGCCCGTCCAGCTCACCGGTACTTTCACCACGCTCAAGCCCGCGCAGCAGACCCGGATCAGCGTGAATCCGTCCGACGACGCGCGGGTCGGGGTCGCGATGCCGGTGAGTGTCAAGTTCGCCGCGGACGTGACGAACAAGGCCGAGGTGGAGAAGGCGCTCACGCTCAAGACCTCGAAGACCGTCGAAGGATCGTGGGGCTGGCTTTCGTCCCGTCAGGTGGATTTCCGGCCCAAGGAGTACTGGCCCGCGGGCGTGGAGATCACGGTGGGCGCCCATCTCTACGGCATCGACCTCGGTGGAGGTACCTATGCCAAGGCCGACGTCACCAGCAAGTTCACCGTGGGCCGCAACCAGGTGGTGAAGATCCACACGCCGGACCACGTGATGAACGTCTACCGGGACGGCCGGCAGGTCAAGAGCTACCCGTGCAGCAACGGCCTGGACTCCGACATCGACCGCAACACCCCGAACGGCACCTACATCGTGATGTCCAAGGAGCCGCACGCGATCTTCGACAACGCGCGCTACGGCTACACCAACGTCGACAAGAAGTGGGCCTGCCGGTTCTCCAACCACGGCGAATACATGCACGAGAACCAGGACAACGCCGCCGCGATCGGCAAGACCAACAACTCCCACGGCTGCGTCAACCTCCTCGAGGCCGACGCCAAGGACTACTACGACTCGGCGCTCGTCGGGGATCCGGTGGAGATCACCGGTTCGCGGCTCGGGCCCGTGGTCACCTCGGACGTGATGGACTGGCTCGTCGACTGGTCGTCCTGGAAGTCGAGGTCCGCCCTCAAGAGCTGAGTTCCCCGCTCACGGCGGCCGGGAAGATTCCGGGGGCCCGCGTACGTTGGGGGGAGGTGGCGGCGCCGTACGACCCCGGGGAGTGAACTTCAGTGACGATCTCGCTGCACGGTTCTCGACGAGTCGCGACGATGTGGCCGCGCCGGGTCGCGGTGCTTTCCGTGCACACCTCGCCGCTCGAGCAGCCGGGTACCGGGGACGCCGGCGGCATGAACGTCTACATCACGCACACCGCGACGGAGATGGCGCGGCGGGGAATCAGCGTCGAGGTGTTCACCAGGGCCACCTCCTCCGACCAGCCGCCTGCGGCCGAACTGGCGCCGGGCGTGCTGGTGCGTCACATCCCGGCCGGGCCGTTCGAACCGCTCGCCCGTGACGAATTGCCGGCGCAGCTGTGCGCGTTCACCTCGGGCGTGCTGCGCACGGAGGCGTTCCACGAGCCCGGCTACTACGACTTGATCCACTCGCACTACTGGCTGTCCGGGCAGGTGGGCTGGCTCGCGCGGGACCGCTGGGGCGTCCCGCTCGTGCACACCGCGCACACGCTCGCCAAGGTCAAGAACGCCGCGCTCGCCGACGGGGACAAGCCCGAGCCGCGGACCAGGGTCATCGGTGAGGAGCAGGTCGTCGCCGAGGCCGACTGCCTGGTCGCGAACACCTCGGTGGAGGCGGGTCAGTTGGTCGGCCTCTACGGAGCGGACCCGAACGCGGTCCGGACCGTCTCACCCGGTGTCGACGTCGAACGGTTCACGCCCGGCCCGCGTGCCGACGCGCGCCGCCGGATCGGTGTGCCTGCCGACGCCATCGTGCTCGCCTTCGTCGGCCGCATCCAGCCGTTGAAGGCGCCGGACGTGTTGCTGCGCGCCGCCGCGCGTCTGTTGGAGCGGCAGCCCGAACTGGCCGGACGGCTCGTCGTGCTGGTGGTCGGCGGCCCGTCGGGGAACGGGCTCGAACAGCCGCGGGCATTGCGGGACCTGGCCGTCTCCCTGGGTATCGAGAAGCAGACCGTCTTCCTGCCCCCACAGCCGGGTGAGGAACTCGCGACGGTCTACCGCGCCGCGGACGTGGTGGCGGTGCCCAGCTACAACGAGTCGTTCGGGCTGGTCGCGTTGGAGGCGCAGGCCTGCGGCACGCCGGTGGTCGCCGCCGAGGTCGGGGGCCTGCCGGTTGCGGTCGCGCACCGCGAGTCCGGGCTGCTGGTGCCGTCGCACGCGGACGACGACTGGGCCGCCGCGCTGGCCGACGTGGCGTTGCGGCCGGGACTGCGGGAGGCTCTCGCGGTCAACGCCGTGCGCCACGCGCGCCGGTTTTCCTGGAGCCGTACCACCGACGCCCTGCTGAGCACCTACGCGGCGGCGGCGGATTCGTTCTCCGCGCTGCGATCGGAGGTCGCGGTATGAGCCGGACAAGTCGCGGAGGGACGAGCATGAGCCTGGACGAGATCATCCAGTCCACTGTGGACGATCTTGGGCTGAAGTACGAGAAGAAGGGCACGGGGCGGTACTTCGTCACGCTGCCCGGGACCCGGAAGCTGCAGACCAACTGCTGGCTGATCGTCGGTGAGCACGCGTTCGTGATCGAGGCCTTCGTCTGCCGCAGGCCCGACGAGGCGCACGAAGAGGTCTACCGATTTCTCTTGCGCCGCAACGCGAAGCTCTACGGAGTCCACTACACGGTGGATGCTCTGGGGGACATCTACCTGGTCGGCAGGCTCGGCCTGGACACGGTGACCGAGTCGGGTCTCGACAAGATCCTGGGTCAGGTCGTCGAGGCCGCCGACGGCGACTTCAACACCCTGCTGGAGATCGGTTTCGCAAGCTCGATCAAGCGCGAGTGGGACTGGCGCGTGTCACGAGGCGAGTCTTTGGCCAACCTGGAGGCGTTCAAGCACCTCGTCGAGCCGGAAGGGAAGGAAGGTGTCTTTACTACGGATGATGAGGAGTAAAGACACCTTGCTCCACAAAAAACCCGAACGAACTGACCGCGCGTGCGGTCACTGTGCGTGATCGGAAGGGGGATTCGCCCGCGGGGGAGGCGGGACGGCCTGAGGGAGGGGGAGTCGCGAACTCAGGCCGCCCCGCTGACGCTCCCGCCGCTGTGTGGACCCGGTGGCGAGGGGGAGTGCCAACGGGGCCGGCGGGGCCGCAGCCCGGCAGGGGGGAGACGAGCTGCGGTCGTACCCCGCGATCGCTGGGGAGTGCGTGGTTCCAGCTTCGCGGGACGTTGCCAACTTGTCAGATTTCCTCCAGTAATCACAAGACTACCGGCTGCTCCATTAGAGTGAATTTTGTTCAGGATGCTTACGGAAAGCGACATCTGTCCCAGTGAGCTGGGCTTATTGGCGTCGTGCTTAACTACAGGGTGATCTCGCAGGTCGGCGCGGACGCACATTCCGTGAAAACTTCCGGCGCTGGCCCGTGCGGCTTCCGGATGGCCGTTCTGGCAGGCTTACGGCATGGCCGAACTAGGGACGCTGGTATTGCTCCGCCACGGGCAGAGCACCTGGAACGCGGAGAACCTGTTCACCGGCTGGGTCGACGTACCCCTGTCGGAGCAGGGCGAGGCCGAGGCGCGACGCGGCGGCGAACTGCTCGTCGAGTCCGGCCTGCTGCCTGATGTCGTGCACACCTCGGTGTTACGCCGTGCGATCAGCACCGCGAACATCGCGCTCGACGTCGCCGACCGCCACTGGATCCCGGTCCGCCGGGACTGGCGTCTCAACGAACGTCACTACGGTGCCCTCCAGGGCAAGAACAAGAAGCAGGTGCGGGACGAGTTCGGCGAGGACCAGTTCATGCTCTGGCGCCGCTCCTACGACGTTCCTCCGCCGCCGATCGAGCGAGGCAGCGAGTTCAGCCAGGACGCCGACCCGCGCTACGCGTCGCTCGGTGGTGACGCGCCGCTGACCGAATGCCTCAAGGACGTCGTGGCCCGCTTGCTGCCCTACTGGGACTCGGCGATCGTGCCGGATCTGCGGGCGGGCAAGACGGTGCTGGTCGCCGCGCACGGCAACTCCTTGCGTGCGCTCGTCAAGCATCTCGACTCGATCTCCGACGCGGAAATCGCGGGTCTGAACATCCCCACCGGCATCCCGCTCCGCTACGACCTCAACGCCGACCTGACTCCGGTCACGCCCGGCGGCACCTACCTGGACCCCACCGCCGCGAAGGAAGCCGCGGCGGCGGTCGCCGCCCAGGGCCGCTGACCTCGGTGTTGTCTTGAAACCTGGAGGGCGACCACTCACCACTCCAGGCACCTTCCGGTTCGAAGACGGTTTCTCAGATCAGGCCGAGTTCACGAGCGCGGGCGCCCGCCTGGAAGCGTGAGGTGGCGCCGAGCGCCTCCATCAACTCGGCCACGCGGCGACGGTAGGTGCGCAGGCCGAGGCCGAGGGTGCGCGCCGCGGTCTCGTCCTTGCAGCCGGAGGCCAGGACATCGAGTATCCGCGGCGCGAGTGCCCTCACCTCGGCGAATCGTGCGTCGAACACCGACAGCGGGGTCGCTCGCCGCCAGGCCGCTTCGAACAGGGAGGCCACGCCCGCGACCACTTCTCCTCGCGTGAACACACTGAAACTGCGGGGGCCATGCGAGGAGTCCCCGGCCAGGATCGCCATCCGCCCGTCGAGAATGATCGTTTCATTGATCTCGTCCGGTGCGATCCGGATGTGCGCGCCGAGCCGCGCCAACTCCCGCAGCCGCTCGGCCCGCCCCGCTTCGAGCAGCACGCCCGGCCGGTAAAGCTTGCGCACCCGCCGTCCGTCCAGGTCGCCCGGATCGACTTCCTTCGCCCGCGAAGCGGCCCAGGTGTTCATCGTGTTGGCCGCGCAGGCGATGTCCCGCGCGACCCCGAACAAGTGCGCGGTCCGGATGAAAAGTTCTTCTTCGCCCCGCACCACGACATCGCCGGTGTCGCCGATCGTCTCCACGCTTCCAGTGTGGCAGGATCGCGCGGTCACGGACCGAATGGCAGGAAGTTGCCGATCCGCTCGCGAGACCGGCGCGGCGGATCAGGCTGGTTCCATGACAGAAACGGTCAACGCCTCCGCTTCGGGCACCTGGACTCTCGGCGACCTCACCGTCAACCGCCTCGGCTACGGCACGATGCGCCTGGCCTTACGCGCGGACGGTGGCACCGGAGACCGGGACACGGCCATCGCGGTGTTGCGGCGTGCCGTCGAACTGGGTGTGAACCACATCGACACCGCCGCGTTCTACTTCAACCCGCGCCTCTCGGCCAATGAGCTGATCAACACCGCCCTGCGCCCATACCCGGAAGACCTGGTCATCGTGACCAAGGTCGGGCCTGGCCGCGATCCTTCGGGCGGGTTCCTGCCCCAGGCGCGCCCCGAACAGCTTCGGGGCCAGGTCGAGGAAAATCTGCGCCAGCTCGGCCGCGACCACCTGGACGTGGTCAACCTTCGCATCGGCGACGGGCTCGAACGCGGTGAAGGCTCGCTCGCCGACCGGTTCGGCGCCCTGGCCGAACTCCGGGAAGCCGGGATGATCCGGCATCTGGGCATTTCCAATGTCGGCCTCGCGCACCTCGACGAGGCACAGGCGATCGCGCCAGTGGTCTGTGTGCAAAATCAATACGGTCTCGCCGTCCGGCGTGAAGACGATGAACTCGTCAGGATCTGCGCGGAGCGTGGAATAGCCTTCGTGCCGTTCTTTTCGGTGGCGAGCGGGGCCGACGAGGAGCCGGTCGACGTGGTGGCCCGGGACCATGGGGTGTCGCCGGCGCAGGTGCGGCTGGCCTGGACCCTGCACCAGGGGCCGAACGTGCTGGCCATTCCCGGTACCGCGAATCTCGCGCATCTGGAGGCCAACGTCGCGGCCGGGTCGCTGCGTCTGTCCGAAAAGGATCTCGCCCGGCTGGCGGGCATCTCATGGCTGGACGGTCACAATCCGGCGGAATCGGCGTGAACAGGGCTTGAACACTTTCCGTGAAGATGTCACGGCGATCACGAGAAGGCTGCCAGGACTAGGCCGGAACACCTCCGGCATGC
The DNA here is from genome assembly GCF_042684065.1 of Amycolatopsis pigmentata. NCBI lineage: Bacteria > Bacillati > Actinomycetota > Actinomycetes > Pseudonocardiales > Pseudonocardiaceae > Amycolatopsis > Amycolatopsis pigmentata. Next base: position 1,208,199 of record NZ_JBHUKR010000007.1, read on the forward strand.
TTACGATTCAGCCGTGAGCGTGCCTGCTTCACTCGCACTGGCCGTCGGCGCACTACTGGTCGGCGCCATTGCCGGTTTCCTCTTCGCCCGGATCAAACGGAACGTGGCCGAGCGAACACCCACCGGTCCCACGGTGGCCGAGCTCCTGCTTCGTCTCGTCCGGTCCTCCAACAACGGCGTCCTGGTGCTGAACCGCTTCGGCGACATGGTGTTGCACAACCGCCGTGCCGAGGTCCTCGGCCTGGTCTCGTCGAATCGCGCGGACACGCGCGCCCGCAAGGCCGCCGAGCACGTCGTCGAAACCGACGAGCCGCTGGAGATCGACCTCTCCCCGCTGGAAGCGCGCGGCAGGCAGCCCGAGGCCGTCGTCGGCGAGGTCCGGCCGCTCGGCGACGGCTACACCGTGATCGAGGCCGTCGACCACTCCGAAGCGGCGCGCCTGGAAGCGGTCCGCCGTGACTTCGTGGCCAACGTCAGCCACGAACTCAAGACCCCGGTCGGCGCGATCGCCCTCCTCGCCGAGGCCGTGCTGGACGCCGCGGACGACGAGGAGGAGGTGCGCCGGTTCGGTGGCAAGATCCTCCACGAGTCGACCCGCCTGGGCACCCTGGTCACCGAGCTGATTTCGCTGTCGCGGCTCCAGGGCGCGGAACGACTGCCCGACCTCAACGTGGTCGACGTCGACGCGGTGGTCCGCGAAGCGCTCGGCCGCACCCGGCTTTCCGCCGAGTCCGCGGACATCAGCGTGACCGCCGACAACCCCAGCGGCCTGCTCGTGGAGGGCGACCGGACGCTGCTGGTGACCGCGCTGTCGAACCTGCTCGCGAACGCGGTCGCGTACTCGCCCCCGCACAGCCCGGTCTCGGTCAGCCGCCGGGTCACCGACGGGATGGTCGAGATCGCGGTCACCGACTGCGGCATCGGCATCGCCGAGGACGAGCAGCACCGGGTGTTCGAACGCTTCTACCGCGCGGACAAGGCCCGTTCGCGCGCGACCGGCGGGACCGGGCTCGGGCTGGCGATCGTCAAGCACGTGGCGGCGAACCATGGCGGCGAGGTGACCTTGTGGAGCAGGCCGGGCACCGGTTCCACGTTCACGCTCCGCCTGCCCGCCTACCAAGTCCCCGACCCCGCGCCGGAACCCCGGCAGGAGACCGCACCGGACCGGGTATCCCGGTTCGTGGTGACCACGCACGAACAGGGAGGAAGATCGTGACGAGGGTGCTCATCGTCGAGGACGAGGAGTCGTTCGCCGACCCACTGGCCTTCCTGCTGCGCAAGGAGGGGTTCACGGCCGCCGTCGCGACCACCGGCCAGCAGGCGCTGGAGGAGTTCGACCGCAACGGCGCCGACATCGTCCTGCTGGACCTGATGCTGCCGGGCATGAGCGGAACCGACGTGTGTAAACAACTCCGCCAGCGCTCGGCCGTGCCCGTGATCATGGTCACGGCGCGGGACAGTGAAATCGACAAGGTGGTCGGCCTGGAGCTGGGCGCCGACGACTACATCACCAAGCCCTACTCCGCCCGCGAGCTGATCGCGCGGATCAGGGCGGTACTGCGCCGGGGTGGAGAGTCGGGTTCCGACGGCGAACTTTCCCCGCCCGTGCTGGCCGCCGGACCGGTGCGGATGGACGTCGAGCGGCATGTGGTCACCGTCGACGGCGGGGAGGTTTCCTTGCCGTTGAAGGAGTTCGACCTGCTGGAATACCTGTTGCGCAACGTCGGCCGGGTGCTCACCCGCGGGCAGTTGATCGACCGGGTGTGGGGCGCGGACTACGTGGGCGACACCAAAACGCTGGATGTGCACGTCAAACGGCTGCGGTCCAAGATCGAACCGGACCCGGGATCCCCCCGGCATCTGGTCACGGTCCGAGGACTTGGTTACAAGTTCGAGACTTAAGCGCTCGGCCAGGTACCGTAGGGCTTTGTGCGCCTAGGGGTATTGGATGTCGGTTCGAACACCGTCCACCTGCTGGTGGTGGACGCACATCGTGGTGCCCACCCGACGCCGATGCATTCCGAGAAGTCCGTGCTGCGTTTGACCGAGCAGATCACGGGGAATGGCGAGTTGACCAAGGAGGGCGCCGACGCGCTGGCCCGGTCGGTCGAGTCGGCGAAGGCCTCGGCCGCCCGCCTCGGCTGCGAGGAGTTCATGGCCTTCGCCACGTCGGCGGTCCGCGACGCGGAGAACTCGCCGAAGGTGCTCCGCAGGATCACCGAGCGGACCGGCGTGGAGCTGGAGGTGCTCTCCGGCACCGAGGAGGCGCGGCTGACCTTCCTCGCGGTGCGCCGATGGTTCGGGTGGTCGGCGGGCAACCTGCTGGTGCTCGACATCGGCGGCGGATCCCTGGAGGTGGCGATGGGCTGGGACGAGGACCCGGCTCTGGCCGAGTCGCTGCCTCTGGGCGCGGGGCGGATCACGCGGACCAGGTTTTCCCATGACCCTCCCCTCCGCGCCGAACTCACCGAAACCTCGGAATGGCTGGAAGAGCAGCTCGCCGGGCTGGCGGGCAAGGTCGCCGGGCTGGGCAGGCCCGACAGGGCGGTGGCCACGTCCAAGACCTTCCGGTCGCTGGCCAGGCTGGCCGGAGCGGCTCCCTCTGCCGCGGGACCCCGGGTACGACGTACGCTGTCCGCCACGGCGCTGCGGCAGCTCATCGCGTTCATCTCGCGGATGACGGCGGCGGACCTGGCCGAGCTGGAAGGGGTCAGCTCGAGCCGGGCGCACCAACTCGTCGGGGGAGCACTGGTGGCGCGGGCGGCCATGCGGGCGCTGACGCTCGAAGAACTGGAAATCTGCCCCTGGGCGCTGCGAGAGGGCGTGATCTTGCGGCGACTGGACCACTCGAACGGCTCGGGTGAGACCGCGGTGACGGACGAGCGCAGTTCGTCGCGGAAACGGACCGGTGACAGCACTCCGCTGGACGACGGCGAAGTGGGACAGGCACGGTGGAAGCGATGAGTCGAGAAAGCGGACAAGACCGGTCACAGAAGACTGTGGCCGAACTGCTCGCTCTGCACGGCGGGAACGTCGACGGCACTCGCCGCCGACGGCGTCGCGCTGCCGATGACGAGGACGAGCAGGGCGGCAACGTCTCCGACATGTCCTCACACCGCCGGGGTGGCGGTGGGGGCGGCAGCGACAGCCAGGCCATCATCGACCGGGTGCGCGGCGACGGGCCGCCGACCCCGCCACCACCGACGCGCCGCGAGGGCGGCCGCCGTGCGCTGCCGGAACCCGAGGCGCAGCCACCGGCGCAGTCGTTGCCGCGCCGCAGGCCCGACGCGGGTCCGCGTCACGGGGCGGACCCCGTCCCGCCGCGGTCCCCGGCCGCGCCGCCCCAGGAGTCGGGTGCCTACCCCCGGCCGGCGGCGTTGCCGCCGCAGGAGCGTTCCCGGTCCCCGCACGACTCGGGATACCATTCCCGGCCCGCGCCTCCGTCCGAGCCGGGCACACCCGGATGGCCGGGAGGCGGCCGCGAGTCGGGTAATTTCCCCCGTCCGAACGGCGCTCCCAAACACGACTCCGGTGCGTTGCCGCGGTCTCCTCAGCCCCCCGCGCCCGCGCCCGAATCCGGTGCGTTCCCTCGTCCGAACGGGGCACCGCCCCGCGAGTCGGGCACCTTTCCACGGCCTCCTCAGCCGGCGCCGGAGTCCGGTGCTTTCCCGAGGCCACCGGCGCCCGAGTCGGGTGCGTTCCCCCGGCCCAACGGCACTCCACCGAAGGAGTCCGGAGCCTTCCCGGTCGCGGGCAACGCGAGTCCGGCCGCACCGACCCGCCGGGCCAGGCCCGTCGAGCCGCCGATGCGGAGACCGCCGCAGGAGTCCAGCGGCATGCCGCTCCCCGAACCGCCTGCGCCGGACGAGTTGCCCCGCCGGGGCCCGGACACCCGCGCTCAGCTTCCGCCGCGACGGCTCACCCCGCGGGCGCCGGGCCCGCCGGCACCGCCCGGTGCGATGGGACTCGACGGAGCGCCCGAAGAGGCACCGCCGGAGCCGAACGGGATGGCCAGTGGCGCGTTTCCCGCGCCGCCGCTGCGTCGCCGCGCCGCCCCGCCGCGGCAGGGCGAGCCCCACACCGAGCAGTTCCGGCCGATCGACGCACACCCCTCCGGCACCGCCTTCGAACCGGCCCCGGACGCTCCGCCTGCCGGGCTCAGCGACTGGCGGCGGCCGGGACCGCCTCGCGGCCGTGATGCCGAGGCCACCGAGGTCGGCGTCATGCCGGTGGTGCCCGTCGAGGACGCCGATCCCGGGGAAGCGATGGAGGCCACCGGCTTCCACGACCCCTTCGCGGATGACGACGAGGGCGACGAGTTCGAGGCCTTCGCCGATCCCGAAGCCGAACAACTCGACGACTACGACTACGACGCGGAAGCCGACGCGGACGAGCCCGAGGACGACGAGGAACCCCTCGAGGCGTCGCCCGCCAAACAGTGGCTGTCGATGGCCGCGCAGCTCGCTCTCGGCGTGGTCGGGGGCGCCGGGGTCTGGCTCGGCTTCAACTGGCTGTGGGGCAAGATCCCGGCGGCGGCGCTGGTCGCGGCGGTGGTGGTGATCGCAGGCCTGGTCTGGATCGTGCGGAAGATCCGCAGGGCCGACGACATCCAGACCACCGTGCTCGCCGTCCTGGTCGGGCTCGTGGTCACCGTCTCGCCCGCGGCACTGCTGCTGTTGTCCCGTTGATCCCGATCGGCCTTTCCACGGCGTCGGTCTGGCCCTTGCGGGCCGGCGCAGGCTTCGAGCTGGCCGCGGATCTGGGTTACGACGGCGTCGAGGTGATGATCTGGGTCGACCCGGTCAGCCAGGACATCGCGGCGGTGCGCAAGTGGTCGCGGCGCACCGGGATGCCGGTGCTGTCGGTGCATTCCCCGTCGCTCCTGATCACCCAGCGGGTCTGGTCGCCCGACCCGGTGGTTCGCTTGCGCCGCAGCGTGGACGCCGCGGTGGAGCTCGGCGCTCGCACGGTGGTCGTGCACCCGCCGTTCCGCTGGCAGCGCCGCTACGGCGACGCGTTCGCCGACCTGCTGTTCGAACTGGAGGCCGCCAGCGGAGTCGACATCGCGGTCGAGAACATGTTCAAGGTGCGGCCGCCCGGCGGGAAGCGTGACGCGCGGGTCTCGGCGTTCCGCCCGTCGATCGACCCGACCGATGTCGGTTACTCGCATTACACACTCGATCTTTCACACGCGGCGGCGGCGCGGATGGACCCGCTGGCGCTGGCGGACCGGATGGGCCCGGCGCTCTCGCACGTGCATCTCGCCGACGGCACCGGCATTCCCAAGGACGAGCACCTGATCCCTGGCCACGGCGTCCAGCCCTGCGCTGACTTGCTGGAACGGCTCGCGCCGGGCGGATTCGACGGCCAGGTGGTCCTGGAGGTCAACACGCGCCGGGCGCCGAGCGCCGCGCACCGGGTGAAAGCGCTTGCGGAAGCTTTGCTGTTCGCGCGCTTCCATCTCGGCCAGTGATCCCCGGTCCGCGCGGTCGATCAAGATCAACTTTTCGCCGGGTTCGTGGGCTTCGGATAGGCGAACCCGTAAAGTTTCCGACGTGAACCCGCTGCGCTCCTTGATCCTCGCGGCTGCCGGGAACGAAGCTCTCGGCCGTGCCGTGGCCGCCCTTCCCGCCACCAGAGGCATCGTCGACCGGTTCGTCGCCGGGGAGACCGTCGCCGACGCCGTGACCGCGGCCGCGCGCCTGGTCGACGACGGCCTCTTCGTGACCCTCGACTACCTGGGCGAGAACACCGGGCAGGCCGCGCAGGCGGACCACACCGTGCGGACCTATCTCGCGTTGCTCGACCGGTTGCGCGGCGAGGGCCTGTCGGCGCGAGTCGAGGTGAGCGTCAAGCTGTCGGCGGTCGGTCAGCTGCTGGACGAGAAGCTCGCGCTGGACAACGCGTGGCGGATCTGCGCGGCCGCGGAACAACTCGGCACCACCGTGACCCTCGACATGGAGGACCACCGGACCACGGACTCGACGCTGCGCGTGCTTTCCGAACTCCGGCGCACCTGGCCGTGGGTCGGCGGGGTGCTGCAGGCCTACCTGAAGCGCACCGAATCGGACGCGGCCGGACTCGCGGTCGCCGACTCCAGGATCCGGCTGTGCAAGGGCGCCTACGCCGAGCCGCCCGAGGTCGCGTACGCCGACGGGCACGAGGTCGACCTGGCCTACGTCCGGTGCGCCAACATCCTGCTGGGCGGCAGTGGGTACCCCATGTTCGCCACGCACGACCCGCGCCTGATCACGATCCTGGGCGAGCGTGCGCGGTGGTACGGACGTAAGCCGGGAGGGTACGAGTACCAGATGTTGTACGGGGTGCGGCCCGACGAGCAGCGAAGGCTCGCGGCCGAAGGGGAGACGGTGCGGGTCTACCTGCCCTTCGGCGAGCAGTGGTACGGCTACCTGGTGCGCAGGCTTGCCGAACGCCCGGCGAACCTGGCCTTTTTCCTGCGTGCGCTGGCCAGTCGTTCGTGAAGGCACCGGAGCATCCCGATCCGGCGGACTTCGCGTCCGCCTGCACCGTGCGCTCTCTCGGCGACGGCACCCTGACCGCCGACCTGCCTCACGAGTGGTCCATCGGTACCCATCCGCATGGTGGTTTCGCGATCGCGCTCGCGGCCAAGGCCGCGGTGCGGATGCTCACCGAACGAGGCGAGCCCTCGACCGACCCGCTCGTGGTCAGCGCCCAGTTCCTGCGGCCCCTGGCGATCGGCCCGGCCTTGCTGCGGACCGACCTGAGAAGGGTCGGCAGGCGCATCAGCGTGGTCACGGTCCAGTTCGAGCAACGCGGCCGCAGCTGCGTCGAGGCGACGGTCACGGCAGGCCGCCTGCCCGTCCGGCGCCCCGAGTGGGTGGACGTCCCGCCGATGGCCGCCGAACCGCCGTCCCGGGCGATCCCGCTGGGGGGAGACACCGCCGAGGGCCTGTTCAACCTGGCCAAGGGCTGTGACGTACGGATCGACCCGGCGACGGCCGGTTACCTGTCCGGCCGGACCGGGGACGCGCCCCGGATCCGGTTGTGGGTCAAGCCGAGGCAAGGGGCCCCCGACCCGTATTTCGCCCTGCTGGCCGGCGACATCAACCCGCCGGTGGTGTTCAACCTGGGACGTTTCGGCTGGGCTCCGACGGCTCAGCTCACCGCGCTCGTCCGGGCCCGGCCCGCGCCGGGATGGCTGCGGGTGTTCGCCGAATGCCGCACCATCCACGACCCCTGGTTCGATTCCGATGCCTCGGTAATCGATTCCACGGGCCGTCTGGTGTGTCAGGCCCGTCAGCTCGCGCTGGCCCCGGCACCTGACGCCGGCAACGGTGGACGCCCGGGCTGACCGGGAACGCCAGGGACGGCGACTTCGATGACGAGGCCGCCATCCTCCTTCGCTCGCGCGTCAAGAATGGCATTGGTGAACGGGTCCGCGTATTCGTCCCAGGTCGACCGGAGTGGTTCTTCGGAGCCGAGGCGAAGACCGGAAACCCCGTTCGCGGACATTCGCCATGGCGGTGAGCATCAGTATCCTGGTCCGGCCACCGGCGGAGACGAGTTGTCCGCGGATTTCGTCGCCATGCGTCCCCGGCAGATCCCGGTCGAGCACGACGACGTCGTACTAGCCGGTGCCGAGTTTGTTGATCGCCGAGTCGCCGTCGTGGGCGACATCGACCGACATCGCCAGCTCGCGCAGGCCCTCCGCGATGTAGCCGGCAAGGGTTTCTTGGTCTTCGACGACGAGCGCGCGCACTGCCGTCTGAATTATCGAAACAATCTGCAAGACTATTCTTTCCAAGCTATCGGCGCCGGTGCTTCATCGGCATAACGCGATGATGTGGCGTTGATCCGGTGATGGTGAAACGGTGTTGAAATGGGTGTCCGGGTAGCTTTTGCGAGGCAAGGTCATTTACGGTCCGGCCCGGCTCATCGAACTGCTCGACACTGAGCCGACGGTGGCCGACGCCCTCGTTCCCGGGCATTGCGCGCCGCTCGCACCACGATCCTGATCACGCACGACCTCGACCTCGCGGCCCTCGCCGACCGGATCATCGTCCTCGGTGACGGGGGAAGGGGGCACGAACGGCACAGTAGGCTCGCGTCATGAGCACAATCGCGGTTCTGGGCGCGGGCAAGATCGGCGAGGCACTGTTGTCGGGTCTGCTCCACGGCGGGCGGAGCGTCGACGACCTGCTGTTCACCGAGCGGCACCCGGAGCGGGCCGCCGAGCTGACCGCGCGCTACGGCATCGCGGCGGTGGAGATCCCGGAGGCGGCGAAGCGTGCCGAGGTACTGGTCGTCGCGGTGAAGCCGCAGGACATCGAGCCGCTTCTGGAGGAGCTGGCGCCGCTGGTGGGCGCGGACTCGTTGATCGTGTCGCTGTGCGCGGGCCTGCCGACCTCGCTCTACGAACAGCGCCTGCCGCCCGGGGTACCGGTGGTGCGGGTGATGCCCAACACCCCGATGCTGGTCGGGGAGGCCATGAGCGCGATTTCCGCCGGCAGTCACGCGAGTGCCCGGCACCTCGCCGTGGTCACCGAGATGCTGGCCTGCGTGGGCCAGGTGATCGAGGTCCCGGAGTCGCAGCAGGACGCGGTGACCGCGCTCTCGGGATCCGGGCCGGCGTACTTCTTCTACCTGGTCGAGGCCATGATCGACGCCGGGATCCTGCTCGGGCTCCCGAGGACGGTGGCCGAGAAGCTGATCGTCCAGTCGGCGGTGGGCGCCGCGAAGATGCTGGCGGAAAGCGACGAGCATCCGGTGCTGCTGAGGGAAGCGGTCACCTCTCCGGCGGGAACCACCATCAACGCCATTCGTGAGCTGGAGAAACACGGAGTGCGTGCGGCGCTGCTGGCCGCGATCGAAGCCGCGCGTGACCGCTCCGTGGAGCTGGGCAGGGCCCACGAGTAGCGCGCGCCGCTGGGCGGTTTGGTGGAAAATATCAGCGCGCGTCGCACTGGTCCCACGTGTCCCGCTACCCTCAGGGATAAAGTACGAGCGTGCCGGGCCCGTCGGTGGGGAAGCCAGGCGGCAATGGCGCGCGAAGGGCACGGTGACCTATGCCGTCGAACTCCAAGGGCGTGCCCGAGCTCGGGCAGGTCCAGTTTCTGACAGTCGCCGAGGTGGCCTCGCTGATGCGGGTCTCCAAGATGACCGTCTACCGTCTGGTGCACTCGGGTGAGCTGCCGGCCGTCCGGGTGGGCAAGTCCTTCCGGGTGCCGGAGAAAGCCGTCCATGACTACCTCGAAAGTGCGTATTTCGACGTGGGGTAACCTGGGTGGCCGCCTGAGATTCATAATTCGTGAAGGAGCACCTGTGGGCTCGGTGATCAAGAAGCGCCGCAAGCGCATGTCCAAGAAGAAGCACCGCAAGTTGCTGCGCCGCACGCGCATGCAGCGTCGGAAGCAGGGCAAGTAACGCTCAGGCGAACGGCTGATGCGGCCCGTCCGGTTGTTCCGGGCGGGTCGCGCCCGTTCAGGTGATCGGTGGTGACCTGGGGTGAGAGGGCCGCCTGAGCCACTGACTCGGCAACTCGTCGGGAGTAGCATCGCCACCACCGGTCGAGCCGGCTCCAACCCTGGAGAGGGGGTCGAATGCCGCCCAAGATCGTCCTCGTCACGGGAGTAGCGAGCGAACTGGGCGGACGGCTGTTGGCGCGTCTCGGTTCCGGCACCGAGTTCGACCGGGTGATCGGCGTCGACACCCGGGCACCGGGCAAGCAGGTGCTGCGGCGCCTGGGCCGGGCGGAGTTCGTCCGCGCCGACATCCGCAACCCGCTGATCGCGAAGGTGATCACGGACGCGCGCGTGGACACCGTCGTGCACTGTGCCACCACCTGCCATCCGGCGGGGCCGGCGCGGCGGAGCGCGATCAAGGAAGTCAACGTCATCGGCACCATGCGGCTGCTCGCGGCCTGCCAGCGTTCGCCCTGGATGCGCAAGCTGGTGGTGAAGTCCACCGCCGCCGTCTACGGCAGCGGGCCGGGTTCGCCCGCGGTCTTCACCGAGGACTCGGAGCTCATCCCCACGTCGTCCAGCGGCCATGCCAAGGACGCGGTCGAGGTCGAGGGTTACGTGCGCGGGCTGTCCCGGCGCCGTCCCGACATCGGCGTCACCACCGTGCGGTTCACCAACGTGATCGGGCCCGACGTGGACACCGTGCTGGCCCGCTACTTCGCGTTGCCGGTCGTGCCCACCGTGCTCGGTTTCGATGCCCGTCTCCAACTGCTGCACTCCTCCGACGCGCTGTCGGTACTCGAGTTGGCTACCCTCGAAGACAGACCAGGTGTGTTCAACGTCGGTGCCGACGGGGTGCTCACCTTGTCGCAGGCGATCCGCCGTGCGGGCCGGGCGGAGCTTCCCGTGCCGCGCTCGGTGGTGCCTTCGGTGGCGAAGCTGTTACGCGGGGCGCGGGTGGTGGACTTTTCCGAGGACCAGGTCCGGCTGCTCAATTTCGGTCGCGTCGTGGACACCACCAGGCTCACCGAGGAGTTCGGTTACCGGCCGAGGTGGACCACGAAGGCGGCGTTCGACGACTACGTCCGGGGCCGTGGCCTTCGCCCGGTCCTCGACGGCGAAAAACTCGCGGCGGCGGCAGGCAAGGTCCTGTCCGCCGCCGGCCATGCGCGCCTTTGAACCCCGAGCCCGAAAGAGACGACTCATGCCCTTGCCCGCTGACGCAGGTGAAGCACAGGTCATCCCTCTGCACCGGCCCGGGCGCGAGAGACCGCCCGCCACCGTCAAACCGGTCGAGGCCCCGGTGGTCTCGTTGCCCGGCCAGACCGCTCCCGAGGACGAACCGGAGCCGGACGCGGACGTCGTCGGCAAGGCCCTCGCGTTCCTCCGCGGCCGCCTGACCGGCGACTACGCCGTCGACGAGTTCGGCTTCGATCGTGAACTCACCGACCTGCTCCTGCTGCCTCCGCTGCGTCTGCTCTATCAGAAGTGGTTCCGCGTGAGTGCCTCCGGAGCCGAACACCTGCCGTCCGAGGGCGGCGCGCTCATCGTGTGCAACCACTCGGGTACGGTCCCGCTCGACGCGGTGATGACCGCGCTGGCCGTGCACGACGAACACCCGGCGCACCGCCACCTGCGCATGCTGGGCGCGGACCTGGTGTTCCGCACGCCGCTGATCGGTGCGCTCGCCCGCAAGTCCGGACAGACCCTGGCCTGCGCCTCCGACGCGGAAAGGTTGCTGCACTCGGGCGAACTGGTCGGCGTATGGCCGGAGGGTTTCAAGGGCGTCGGCAAGCCCTTTTCGGCGCGGTACAAGCTGCAGCGGTTCGGCCGTGGTGGTTTCGTGACGGCGGCGCTGCGCGCCGGAGTGCCGATCATCCCGTGCTCGATCGTGGGCGCCGAGGAGACCTATCCGAAGATCGGGGACATCAAGCCGCTGGCCAGGCTGCTCGGGCTGCCCTACTTCCCGGTGACGCCGTTCTTCCCGCTGTTCGGCGCGCTCGGGGCGATTCCGTTGCCCACCAAGTGGTACATCGAGTTCGGCGAGCCGATCGAAACGGGCTCGTACTCCGCCGAGGATCTCGACGACCCGATGCTCGTGTTCAACCTCACCGACCAGGTCCGGGAGGCCATCCAGCAGGCGCTCTACCGGCGCCTTGCCCAGCGGGAGAGCGTCTTCCGCTGATCCTCCGCAGCCGGCGGATTCTCGCCGTGGTCACGGTGCGAGACGAACACCGATCGCGCCGCTACCGTTTGACCGGTGATCAACGACATCGAAACCTTCCAGCAGCGGCTCGCCGCCAGTGGGCTGCCACCTGTGCTCAGCGGGCGGCACGACAGCGGGGACTTCCGGGCCGGCGTCGTGGCGCGCGACCTCGGGCCGCTCAGGCTGATCGAGCTGGTCACGCCCGGGGGCGAATGTTTCCGGCCCTCTCGTCGCGCCCGCGCCGAAGATGAGGAGCTGTGGCAGATCGATCTGATGACCTGGGGACAGGCGCGCGTCGAGCAAGGGCGCGGCACCGCCGAGCTCGGGCCGGCCGACCTGGTTCTCATCGACCCGGCGCGGCCCGTCCGGTACCGCAGCACCGCCGCCAGACACGTGACCGTGCTGGTGCCCCGGCGAGAGTTGCGGCTCCGCCCCGGAGACGCCGCCCGCCTGGCAGGTGTACGCATCAACGGCGACCGCGGCCCGGGGGCTCTGGTGTCCTCGCTGGCGCGGGATTTCGCCCGGTCTCTGACCGGGTTCCGGGCCGGTCAGGCGGACCGGTCGGCCGCCGCGGTGATCGAGTTGATCTCGGTGGCGCTCGAGGCTCAACTGGGGGACGCACGCCCGTGTCCCGATGAGGCGCTGCGCGACCGCGTTCTCGGCTACATCGAGGCCCGGCTGTCCGACCGGGATCTCTCCCCGGCCCGGATCGCCGCGGCGCACCATATCTCCGTACGCCGGCTCCACAAACTTTTCGAAGACCAGCCGCAGACCGTCGCGGCCCTCATCCGCCATCGGCGCCTGGAGCGGTGCCGGTCCGACCTGTTGCGACGCGACCGGACGGTCGCGGCTGTCGCCGCGCGCTGGGGATTCGCCGATGCGGCGCATTTCAGCAGACTCTTCAAGGCGACGTACGGCTACAACGCGGCGGCGCTGACGTCCAGCAACCGTGCACGGACAGTCAAGGCGCCCGCGGACCGGCCCGTCGACGATGGGGGCACACATGATTGAAAGGTGATCGTATGGACCAGTCAGTCGAGGCGCTGAGCGCGATTCCGCTGCGGATGTACGAGGCTTGGAACCGCGAGGATGTCGCCGGCTTCTTCGCCGACTTCGCCGAGGACGCGCTGTTCGCGGAGCTCGAGGGAACCATCTACCGGAGCCGCACGGAGGCGATCGCGGCACACGAGGAGCTCTTCGCGACAGTGATGAAAGGTTCCCGGCTGGTGCGGGGCGAGGTGCCGTTCGCCCGGATCATCAGTCCGGGCGTCGGCGTGGTCCACGGCCGCGTCGGCATCCTCATGCCGGGCGAGGAGGAGCCGCCGCAGACGCGCTTTTCCATGCAGCTCTACGTCACGGCGTGGCGAAACGACCGCTGGGTGGTCGTGGCCCTGCAGAACGCGCGCCTGCTCTCCTTGGAGACCATGGGGGCCTTGGAGTCCCTGGCCACGGGATGACGAGAACGCGCTCCGCTCGGGAAGCGAAAGCATTTTCAAAATAGGCTAGCGGCGGCGGTAGGCGAGGCCCGCGGCGACGGCGCCAGCGAGCGCACCCGCGCCGAGGACCGACGGGACTCCGATCCGGGCCGCCTTCCGTCCGGTGCGGAAGTCCCGGATTTCCCAGCCGCGGGCACGGGCCACCTCGCGCAGGCCGGTGTCCGGGTTGACCGCCACCGCCGTGCCGCAGACCGAAAGCATCGGGATGTCGTTGGAGGAGTCCGAGTACGCCGTGCAACGGCGCAGATTCAGGCCTTCCCGGGCGGCCAGCGCGCGGACCGCGTGCGCCTTCGCGCGGCCGTGCAGCAGGTCGCCCACCAGTCTTCCGGTGTAGACGCCGTCGACGTGTTCCGCGACCGTGCCCAGGGCGCCGGTCAGGCCCAGCCGTCGCGAGATGATCGCGGCCAGTTCGACCGGTGTGGCGGTGACCAGCCAGACCCGTTGGCCCGCGTCGAGGTGCATCTGGGCCAGCGCGCGGGTGCCCGCCCAGATCTTGTCGGCCATGAGTTCGTCGTAGATCTCCTCGCCGACCCTGGTCATCTCGTCGACGCTGTAGCCGGAGACGAACGACAGCCCCTGCTCACGGATCGAGCTGACGTTGCCCTCCTTGCCGCCGACCCGGAACTTCACCTGCTGCCAGGCGAATCCGGCGAGGTCGGAGGCGGTGAAGTACTTGCGCGCGGCCAGGCCCCGGGCGAAGTGGAAGATCGACGCGCCCATCATCATGGTGTTGTCCACGTCGAAGAAGGCCGCCGCGGTCAGATCCGGTGGAGCGGGCGGGACGGGCTTGCCGCCCTCCGCGAGACGGGGGGATGCCATGCTCTCCATGGCGACGGCGGCCTCCGCCGAGGCTTCCCCGGCCAAGGTGGCAAGCCGCTCCAGTTCGGGGCCCTTTGCCTTGCCGCGCCACACGTAGACTGCCTCCTGACTCGGTGCCTGCGCTCAGCGTAGCGACCCGGTTCAGCCGAGCCCCACCCCGGGAAGTCCGGGAAGTCCGGGAAGCAGAGGCGGCAGGGACGGCACCAGAGGCGGCGGGGACACGGTCGGCGGTGCGGGTCCGGTGGTCGGCGCGAGGATCGGCGGGAGGACCACCAGCGGTGTCGTGGTGCTTCCGGCCGGGGGCACCGGCGGTGTCGCCAGGGGCACCGCGACCGGTGTCAGAGCCGATTCCGACGATCGGGTGGCGTCGAAATCCCGTGAATCCGGCTCGCGTGAGCCGGGGCTTCGCGAGGGCGCCGTCGGAACCTGGCCCGGCAGCGCGGGTACCTGGCAGCCGTCCCCGGCCGGGACCGCGCCGAGTTCGTCCGCCTCGCCGGTGGTGATCCGGTAGCAGCCGAGCCGGCCGCTGAGCGCCCGCACCCGGGTGTCGATCCGGTCCAGCAGGCTGGTGACCTCGGCGAACGGTGCGGCCTTCGCGCTCTGCTCGTGCACCCAGGCGCTCAGGTCGCCCAGTTGGCTGCCGGTGCCCTGGACACCCAGCACGGTGAGGCCCGCGGCCCCGGCCGTCGCTTCGCGCCGGAACGCGCGCACGAGGTCGGGATTGCCACTGTGCAGCGCGACGAGTTCGTCGAGCCGGGTCGCGGCGAACTTCAGGTGCCGGGTGGCCTTGGCGTTGTCGCCGAAGGTGAGCCCCAGTTCCGCGGACTCCGCCGCGCGTTTGACCGGATACAGCGTGTCTCCGGGCAGTGAATCGTGGGAGAGAACCATGCCCAGGCCGGCGAGCGCGACGACTGCCGCCGCCGCGGCGAGCAGGTTCGCCGTCATGCGGCGCTTCCTTCCCGGTACGGCGCCCTCCAGGCGGCGGCGGATCCGTTTCCGGGTCACCGCGTCGGGGGTCGTCGCACCGAGCTCGCGCAACCGGGAAATGATTTCCAGTTCACGCGCCGACCACCCGGACACGTCCACGACTGTTCAACGACGGAAACGTCGTGGCCGTTACGGCGCCGGAGTGTGACGCCGTCGTTCAAGCCAGGTCAGCGCCAGGCCGGCGGAAGGAGCTGAGCCAGCTTGCGGACGGCGCGATGCTGCAGCGCCTTGATCGCGCCCTCGTTACGGTGCATGATCTCCGCCGTTTCGGTGAGCGAGAGCCCCTGGATGAACCGCAGCACGATGCATTCGCGCTGGTCATCGCCGAGGTCGGCGATGCAGCGCAATAGCGCCGTCCTGGTCGCCTCGGCGAGTGCCCGCTGTTCCGGCCCGTCCTGGGTGCCGCTGTGGCCGGCGAACGGGGGCGTGCCTGCCTCCGACACCTCGTCGGTCACGATCTCGAGCTTGTACCGGCTCGACTTGACGTGGTCGAGCACGATGTTGCGGGCGATGGTGATGAACCAGGCCCCGACGTCGCGCCCCTGGTAGCTGACCGACGTGATGCGGCGCAGGGCCCGCAGGAAGGTCTCGCTGGTGATGTCCTCGGCCAGTTCCCGGTCGCCCAGCCGGAAAAGGACATAACGGTACACTGTGTCGACATAGCGGTCGTACAGCTCTCCGAAAGCGGAGCTGTCACCCTCCTGTGCGGCATGGACGAGGTCCCACGCCTCCGGCTGTCCGGATTCGGTGCTCCCGAGACGCAGGCCCGCGGGACGGGCGGCAAGCCAATTGGTCACGCTTGCTCCTCCGCGAGTCCGTGCGCCACCGCTGACGGCAGAACGCGCGCTCTGTGGTCACCTTGACAGCGACAGAGCATTGCCAATAGGGGTGCCATGGCGACTCCTCTGTCCGACGCGCACCAGAGCATACGTCTTGTTACCCGAAAGTAGGTAGTGTTCCGGGTTGCGGAAACGCCACGAACGGCGGGGGTGGGACGGCTCGCGCGCGAGCGGGGGGCACGAGAGACTGTGGGGCATGGGCAACATCTCGGATCTGCCGGCCCGCGCGGCGCGGCGGTGGCCGGACGCCGTCGGCCTGATCGACACCACCGCGGGCAGCGACTTCACCTGGTCCAACCTGGATTCCCTGGTGAACGGGCAAGCTCGGCGATTCGCCGCGGAGGGCGTGGAGCCCGGGGACCGGGTCATTCTCCGGCTGCCCACGTCGGCCGGTTTCGTGATCGCGCTGTTCGCCTTGGCTCGTGCCGGTGCGATAGCCGTGCCGCTCTCGCCGACCGTTCCCGAGCGCGAACTCGAGACGGTGCGCGAACAGAGCGGTGCGAAGTTCGTGGTGACCCGGAATTCCCTCGGGGAGCCCGAGGCCGGTGAACCGGTGGAACCGATCGGCGACGGCGAGGACACCGCCCTGCTGGCCTATACCTCCGGCACGACCGGACCGGTCCGCGGCGTGATGCTGTCGCACCGGGCCTTACTCGCCAACGTGGAACAACTCGGCTCCGTCCAGCCTCCCCCGCTGACCGAGGAAGACCGCGTCCTCATCGCGATCCCGTTGTTCCATGTCTACGGGTTGGGGCCGGGTCTGCTCCAGTCGGTTTCGGTGGGCGCGACGGTCGTCCTGGCGGAGCGGTTCCAGGCGCGCGAAGCACTGGAGATCACCGCGCGGCATCGGGTCACGGTCATCGGTGGGGTACCGGCGATGTACACCGAGCTGGCAGCCCTGCCCGAGGAAGAAGTCCGGAAGGGCCTGGAAAGCGTGCGCCTGCTCAGTTCGGGCGCCGCACCGCTGCACCCCAAGATCCTGGCCGCGGTCGGGGAGAAGACCGGGCTCGGCGTGTACGAGGGTTACGGGCTGACCGAGGCGGCGCCGGTGGTCACCTCCACGCTGGTCACCGGTCATCCGAAGCCCGGTTCCGTCGGCCGTCCGCTGCCCGGGGTCGAGATCCGGCTGGTCGGGCCCGACGGGGTGGCCGAACGGGTGCCGCTCGATCCCGACGATCTGGCCGACGCTTTCGACGACGACGGGGGCACCGGCCTGGTCGCCGTCCGCGGTCCGAACCTGTTCTCCGGGTACTGGCCCGACGGCGCGCACGGACCGGCCGAGGACGGCTGGTTCCGTACCGGCGACGTCGGTTACATCGACACCGACGGCGACCTCCACCTGGTCGACCGGGCCAACGACCTGATCATCGTCAACGGGTTCAACGTCTACCCGCATGAGGTGGAGAAGGTCATCTCCGAAATGCCGGGCGTGCGCGAGGCCGCGGTGGTCGGGGTGATCGACGAGCGCAGCGGTGAGGCGGTGAAGGCGGTCGTGGTGCCGGAGCCGGGAGCGGCGGCCCCGTCCGCGGAGGAGGTGGCCGCCCACTGCGCGCGGATGCTGGCGGGCTACAAGGTCCCGAAGACCGTCGAGTTCGCCGACTCGCTTCCGCATTCGGTCACCGGCAAGCTCCGGCGGGTAGGTTTGCGCTCATGACGCACCAGGTGGTCGTGATGACCCGGCAGGGCTGCCCGTCCTGTGTCCGGGCCGAGGAGGACGTCGAGCGGATCTGCGGTGAGCTGGGGGTTCCGTGGTCCACGGCCGACGTCGACAGCGACTCGGAGTGGCAGGCGGAGTACGGCGACCGCGTGCCGGTGATCCTGATCGACGGCGCCGAGCACGGGTACTGGAAGGTCGAGGAGGAGCGCTTCCGGAAAGCGCTCGCCTGAGGCGGCGTAAGGCACTTGTAACCACCGTTCCGGGCGCCGCCCGGCCTCCACGCGCGAACAATGGGTGCGTGACACCACTTGCCTCCACGCGCGAACCCGCGGAGAAACGGCCGTGACGACGGACCTCGAGCAGGCGCCCGCGAATCCGCCGGAGCCCACCGAAGCACCGCCGAAGCTGGCGGCGGGGCCTGCCGCGTTGATCGGCGTACTGGCACTGGCCGCGGCGCTGGCCGCGGGGCATCTGGTGGCCGCCTTCGTAGGCATCAAGGCGTCCCCGTACCTGGCGGTCGGCAACGCGGCCGTCGACGCGACTCCCGCCTGGCTCAAGGACTTCGCCGCCGGCACCTTCGGCACGGCCGACAAGACCGTCCTGCTCGGCGGTATGGCCGTGGTCATGGTGGTGCTGGCCGTCGTCGCGGGCCTCGTTTCGCGAACCTGGGCGTGGCCGGGACAGGCGATCATCGGCGTCTTCGGCGCGGTCGGGGTCGCGGCCGTGGTGACCCGTCCGGACCTGGGGCAGTTCGCCGTGATCGCGCCGGTGGCGAGTCTGGTCACCGGTGTCCTGGTGTTCCGGGGCCTGCACCACGCCGCGCTCGCCCAGGGCATCAGTTCGCCGAGCCGTCGCCGGTTCCTGTTCGCGGGCGTCGCGGTCGGCGCCGGGCTGGCCGGGGGTGCCGGCCAATGGATCGGTTCACAGGACGCGGAAGCCTCACGGGACGCCCTGGGCCCGCTGGTCCCCACGCGCGTCGCGCCCCCGATTCCCCCGGACGCCGATTTCGCCCGGCTCGGCACGCCGACGTTCCTGACCGAGAACCACGACTTCTACCGCATCGACACCGCGCTCGTCGTGCCGCAGATCCCGGCCGAGGGGTGGCGCCTTCGCCTGCACGGCATGGTGGACCGGGAGATCACCTACACCTACGACGACATCCGGCGCCGTCCGCTCGTCGAACGGGTGGTGACCCTGTGCTGCGTGTCGAACCCGGTGGGCGGGCCTTACATCTCGACCGCGAAGTTCATTGGGGTCGACCTCGCCGACCTGCTCAACGAGGCCGGGGTGCGCCCCGGCGCGGAGCAGTTGTTCTCCACCAGCGCCGACGGGTTCACCGCGGGCACGCCCGTGTCCACGGTGCTGGACCCCGGCCGGGGCGCGATGCTGGCCATCGGCATGAACGGCGAACCGCTGCCGATCGAGCACGGTTTCCCGGCGCGTCTGGTCGTTCCCGGTCTTTACGGCTATGTCTCGGCGACGAAATGGGTGACCGAGCTGGAGGTGACCACCTGGGACGCGCAGCAGGCCTACTGGCTGCACCGAGGCTGGGCGGAACAGGGACCGATCAAGACCGAGTCACGGATCGACGCGCCGCACGGGAGCGTGCCGCCGGGCCGGGTGGGGATCGCCGGGATCGCGTGGGCGCAGCACACCGGGATCGCGAAGGTCGAAGTCCGACTCGACAACGGCCCGTGGCAGGAGGCGACGTTGTCGGCGAACGTCACCGATGACGCCTGGCGTATGTGGTGGGCGCAGGTCCAGGCTTCGCCCGGCAGCCACACGGTCACGGTGCGCGCCACCGACCGCTCCGGCTACACCCAGACGGACCAGGTCGCCGATGTCGTCCCCGACGGGGCGACCGGCTGGCACACCATTAATTTCGTCGCGCAATGAGTCATCACAGGGTGTGACGATCGTGTGACGCGGGTGTGCTCCGGTCGGGGGTGTGGTCATTGGCACGACTCTGACCAGCCACTTTGTGCGTGCGTTCACAAATGGCTACCGTAGGGCGGTACCCACCGCGCGCGGCGCCGGCATCGAACCGGACAAGGCACGCCCGGTCAAGTGGTAATTCACGATTGACGGTGTCGAAGGAGGCCAGCGTGGCCGTACAGCGTGGCCGGCGCAACGGCGCCGCCGTTGCGCGCAAACTCGCCACGCCCGATGCCGACAACGCTCCGACGGCCGAGATGCCCGCGGTCACCGAGAACGACGAGGGAACCCGCGCACGGTCCATTCCCGAGGCCGCCGTCGCCAGGCTCGCGGTCTATCTCCGCGTGCTCTCGGCGATGGCCGAGCAGGGGGCGACGACGGTGGCCAGCGAGGAACTCGCGACGGCGGCCGGAGTCAACTCCGCGAAGCTGCGCAAGGACTTGTCCTACCTCGGTTCGTACGGCACCCGAGGGGTCGGCTACGAGGTTTCGGTACTGGTCGGCCACATCGAACGAACCCTCGGCCTGACCCGTATGCACAAGGTGGCCGTGGTCGGAATCGGAAACCTCGGTCACGCGTTGGCCAATTATGGCGGGTTTCCCGGACGTGGGTTTCCCGTCGAGGCGTTGTTCGACGTCGATGCCGACCTGATCGGCGTGCCGGTCGGCGGCATCCCGGTCTCGCACCTGGAGGACATCCCGAGGGTGTGCCGGGATCGCGGGATCTCGATCGGCGTGATCGCCACACCGCCCACGGCGGCGCAGTCGGTCTGTGACCGGCTGGTCGCGGGCGGCGTGCAGTGCATCCTGAACTTCGCCCCGGTGGTGCTCCAGGTCCCGGAGCACGTCGAGGTCCGGAAGGTGGACCTGGCTGTGGAACTGCAGATCCTGTCGTTCTATGTGGCACGGCGCAACGGAATGGTGGTTGGCTAAGTGAGCGTGTTGGCCGTCGGGCTCTCCCATCGCACCGCCGACCTCGCCACCCTGGAGCGGGCCGTGGTGCCCGCCGCGGAGCTGGACAAGGTTCTGCACCAGCTGCAGCAGGGGCAGTATGTGCACGAGGTGATGGTGCTCTCCACGTGCAACCGCATCGAGGTCTACGCCCTCGTCGAGACCTTCCACGGCGGTCTGGCCGACGTGTCGGAGGTGCTCGCCCAGCACTCCGGCTGCCCGGCGGCCGACCTGTACGACAACCTCTACGTCCACTACGCGGGCGCGGCGGTCGAGCACATCTTCAACGTGGCTTCCGGTCTCGACTCGATGGTCGTCGGCGAGACCCAGATCCTCGGTCAGGTCCGGAGCGCCTACGCCGCTGCCCGCGAGGCGGGCACGGTGGGCCGCACCCTGCACGAGCTGATCCAGACCACCCTGCGGGTGGGCAAGCGGGTGCACACCGAGACCGGGCTCGACCAGCTCGGCGCCTCGGTCGTCGCCGAGGCCCTGGCCGCCGCCGGTGAGCTGGCCGGGCGGCACGCCGTGGTGGTCGGCGCCGGGTCGATGGGCGCGCTGTCGGCGAGCAGGTTGCGCAAGGCGGGTGCCGGGCGGATCACCGTGGTCAACCGGACCCTGGCCCGCGCCGAACGGCTCGCCTGGACCGTCGCTCAGCAGGGGGTGGACACCGCCGCCCTGCCGATCGACGGTCTGAGCGACGCGGTCGCCGCGGCCGACGTGGTGATCTGCTGCACCGGCGCCAAGGGGGCGGTGCTCACCGCCGATCACGTCTCGTCCCGGACGGGCCGGCCGCTGGTCATCTGTGACCTCGGCCTGCCGCGTGACGTGGACCCGGCGGTGACCGAGGTGCCCGAGGTCGCGTTGGTGGACCTGGTGACCGTCCAGCGCCGGATGGAGACTTCCGGCAGTGGCGGCAGCGCCCGCCAGATCGCCAAGGCCACCGGCATCGTCCTCGACGAGGTGCGTGAGTATCTGGCGGGCCAGCGCAGCGCGGCGGTCACCCCGACCGTCACGGCCCTGCGCAAGCGGGCGGCCGAGGTGGTCGACGCCGAACTGCTCCGGCTCGACAAGCGGCTGCCGGAACTCGACGGCCCGGTGCGCGACGAGTTCGCGCGCACCGTGCGGCGCGTCGTCGACAAGCTCCTGCACGCGCCCACGGTGCGTGTGAAGCAGCTCGCGGCGGAAACCCAGGGGATGGACTACGCGGGCGCGTTGCGCGAGCTGTTCGAGCTCGACCCCACCTCGCCCGTCGTGGTCTCCAGCCCCACTCCCAATTTCTCGGCAGACGGTGAAACTCAGTGACGACTATCAGGATCGGGACGAGAGGCAGTGCTCTCGCCCTGACGCAGACCGAAACGATCGCCGACGCGCTGCGCCGTGCCGGGCAGCAAGTCGAGATCGTCAAGGTCACCACCCCCGGTGACCGATCGAGCGCTCCGATCGCGGAGATCGGCGTGGGCGTGTTCACCTCGGCGCTGCGCGAGGCACTGGCGAACAAGCAGGTCGACGTGGCGGTCCACTCCTACAAGGATCTGCCGACCGCGCCCGAGCCGGGCATCGTGCTGGCCGCCGTGCCCGTCCGCGAAGATCCGCGTGACGCGCTGATCGCCCGTGACGGGCTGACGCTGGCCGAGCTGCCTGCCGGGGCCACGGTCGGGACCGGTTCGGTGCGGCGCTCGGCGCAGGTGCGTGCGCTGGGTCTCGGCCTCGAGGTGGTGCCGATCCGCGGCAACATCGACACCCGCGTGCGGAAAGTCCATGACGGCGAGCTCGACGCCATCATCATCGCGCGGGCGGGCCTGGCACGTCTGGGACGCGTCGCGGAGATCACCGAGACGCTGGACCCGATCCAGATGCTGCCCGCTCCCGCGCAGGGAGCGCTGGCGGTGGAGTGCCGCGCGGACGACGTGGACATCGAACATCTTCTTCAGTCCATTGTGGACGATGAAGCGGCACGGGCCGCGGTGACGGCCGAGCGCACCATGCTGGCCACGCTCGAAGGCGGCTGCAACGCGCCTGTCGGTGGCCTGGCCGAGGTGGTGGAAGACCTCAACGCGGATGGTTCGATCGTCGAACGCATTTCGCTGCGTGGTGTCGCCGCCGCCGGTGGCGACGGCGAATCCGAGAGCGTGCCGGTGCTGATCCGCGCCTCGGCCGTCGCGGACAAGAGCGATGCGGAGCGACTCGGCCGTGAGCTGGCCGTGGAGCTGCTCGACCTGGGGGCCGGCGCGCTGTCCGGCCCGGGCCGCAATTCACGGTGACCGACGACAAAGAGAAAGACGCAACTGCAATGACCCCCGCGCGGAAGACCGCTGGGCGCGTCGCTTTCGTGGGCTCGGGCCCCGGCGACGCCGGACTGCTGACCGTTCGTGCCCAGGAACTGCTGGCCAAGGCCGAGGTCGTGGTGACCGACCCGGACGTGCCTGCCACGGTGCTCGCGCAAGCCAGCGCGGACGCCGAAGTACGGCCCGCCGTCGGCGAACCGGGTGAGGTCGCCAAGGACCTGGCCGGCGAGGCCAAGTCGGGCAGGCTGGTGCTGCGGCTCACCGGTGGTGACCCGCTGACGAGCGCTGCCGTGGTGGCCGAGGTTCAGGCCGTGGCCAAGACGAATGCCGTGTTCGAAATCGTGCCCGGCGTGGCGCCCGGTGTCGCGATTCCCGCCTATGCGGGCATCGCCCTCGGCGGCACGTATGTCGAGGTCGACGTCCGTGGTGACGTCGACTGGGCCGGCCTGGCCTCGGTGCCGGGCCCGATCGTGCTGCACGCGACTTCGAGCCATCTGGCCGAAGCCGCCGGAGCGCTGATCGAGCACGGCCTCTCCCCGCAGACCCCGGTCGCGGTGACCTCGAACGGCACCATCAACACCCAGCGCACGCTGGACAGCAGCCTGGCCACGCTGGCGCAGGACGCCGGTGAACTGGTCGGCCCCATCGTGGTCACCATCGGCGAGGTGGCCGGGCAGCGGTCGAAGCTGTCCTGGTGGGAGTCGCGTGCCCTCTACGGCTGGAAGGTCCTCGTCCCGCGCACCAAGGAGCAGGCGGGCGAGATGGCCGACCGGTTGCGCCAGCACGGTGCGACCTCGCACGAGGTACCGACCATTTCGGTGGAGCCGCCCCGCAGTCCCGCCCAGATGGAGCGGTCGGTCAAGGGCCTGGTGGACGGCCGCTACCAGTGGATCGTGTTCACCTCGGCGAACGCGGTCCGCGCGGTGTGGGAGAAGTTCGAGGAGTTCGGGCTGGACGCCAGGGCGTTCTCCGGCGTGAAGATCGCCTGCGTTGGCGAGGCGACGGCGGAGCGGGTCCGGGCGTTCGGCATCAACCCCGAGATGGTGCCCAAGGGCGAACAGTCCAGCGAGGGTCTGCTGGCCGAGTTCCCGCCGTACGACGACGTGCTCGACCCGGTGAACCGGGTCCTGCTGCCGCGCGCCGACATCGCCACCGAGACGCTGTCGGCGGGACTCGTCGACCGCGGCTGGGAGGTCGACGACGTGACCGCCTACCGCACCGTCCGTGCGGCCCCGCCGCCCGCGGAGACCCGCGAGATGATCAAGACCGGTGGCTTCGACGCGGTGTGTTTCACCTCGTCGTCGACCGTGCGGAACCTGGTCGGCATCGCGGGCAAGCCGCACACGCGGACGCTCGTGGCCTGCATCGGTCCCAAGACGGCCGAGACCGCGGTGGAGTTCGGCCTGCGCGTGGACGTCCAGCCGGAAAAGGCCGACATCCCGAACCTGGTCGACGCTCTGGCCGCGCACGCCGCCAAGCTGCGCGCCGAGGGCGCCCTGCCGCCGCCGCGGAAGGCGAAGCGCACCCGCCGTTCCTGAGCCGTCCGGCTCACCCGGGAACTAGAGCAAGGTGTCTTTACTACGGATGATCCGTAGTAAAGACACCTTGCTTCATAACGGGGCGCGATAACAGCGCCTATAACGGCGTTCGCTGGCTGCCCCGGGGTGGTGAGGGGCGTGGCGGTGCGGGAGTAGCCTCGGAGGGTGTTTCCCGAGCAACGTCCCCGCCGGCTTCGGACCACCGCGGCGCTGCGACGGCTGGTGAGCGAGACCACCCTTCGGCCGCGCCAGCTGATCCTGCCGATGTTCGTCGCCGAAGACGCCGACGCCCCCCGTCCGATCAGCAGCATGCCCGGTGTCGTCCAGCACACGCGTGACACGCTCCGCAAGGCCGCGGTGGACGCGGTCCGCGCGGGCGTGGGCGGTCTGATGATCTTCGGTGTGCCCGCCCGCCGCGACGCGACCGGGTCCGGCGCCGTCGACGAGAAGGGCATTCTCAACGTCGCGTTGCGAGACCTCAGGTCCGAACTGGGCGACGAGACCGTCCTCATGGCCGACACCTGCCTCGACGAGTTCACCGACCACGGTCACTGTGGCGTCCTCGACGCCGACGGCGGCGTGGACAACGACGCGACCCTCGAGGTCTACGCCCGCATGGCGGTCGCTCAGGCCGAATCGGGTGCGCACCTGCTGGGCCCCAGCGGCATGATGGACGGTCAGGTCGGGGTGATCCGGCACGCGCTCGACGAAGCCGGGTACGCCGGGACCGGCATCCTCGCCTACTCCGCCAAGTACGCCAGTGCCTTCTACGGCCCGTTCCGTGAGGCCGTGGATTCTCAGCTCAAGGGCGATCGCAAGACCTACCAGCAGGACCCCGGCAACGCCCGCGAAGCGCTGCGAGAGATCGAGCTGGACGTGGCCGAGGGCGCGGACGCGGTCATGATCAAGCCCGCATTGTCCTATTTGGACGTTCTGCGGGCCGCGGCGGAGATGTCGCCGGTGCCCGTCGCCGCCTACAACATCTCGGGGGAGTACGCGATGGTCGAGGCCGCGGCGGCGAACGGATGGCTCGACCGCGAGCGCACGATCCTCGAAGTGCTCACTTCGATCCGCCGCGCCGGTGCCGACATGATCTTGACCTACTGGGCCGCCGAGGCCACGGCCTGGCTGGACTGACCACCGTCCGAAGCACGTCGGTCGAGGGCCGGGGCGGGCCGGAGGAACTGCCGTCCGAAGCGCGTCGGTTGAGGGCGGTGGTGGGTGACGCTGGGGAAAGGCCGCCGCGCGAAGCGCGTCGGTTGAGGGCGGTGGTGGGCGACGGGAGGGATAGACTCGCGGCCGTGACGACACCAGACGAACCGGACAACGAGCGGCCCAGCGAGGGGCTGCCGCCCGCGCCGGGCCTTCCGGACGAGACGACGACCCCGGCCGGCCCGCCGCCGACGCCGGTGCGGGTCTCGTTCTGGCTGTGGGTGGCCTCCGGTGTCGTGTTCGTGGTCGGCTACCTGATCATCTTCCTGGCCCGGGACCGGGTCATCGACCAGCTGGTCAAGAACAACACCAAGACCGCGGTTACGCCGGCCCAGATCGCGAACGGGACCACCGTCCTCCTGGCGAGTCTGCTGGTCGGAGCGGTGTCGTTCGCCGTGCTGTACGTCCTGTTCGGCTGGAAGGCGCAACAGGGCACGCGTTCGGCACGCACCGTGCTCACCGTGCTGATGGCGATCACCCTGGTGTTCCAGCTGGTACTGCAGTTCGCGAGCCTGATCACGTTGCTCGCGACGCTGATCGGGTTGGTCGCGCTGGCACTGCTGTACCTCCCGAAGACGACCGGCTACTTCCCCAAGGTCGGCCGCCGCCCGCGCCAGTGAGCGAAACCCGCTACCGCGAGCCTGGCGCGAGCTGGGTGGCGCTGCTCTACGGCCCGGCCTTCGCGGCGTTGGGAGCGGTCGCCGAACTCCTCACGGGCGCGCCCGTGCACGTTGTCGCGTGGGTGCTCGTCGGGCTCGGTCTCGCCGCGATCACCGCGCCGTGGATCTACGCGCGGCGACGCTTTCTCACCGTGCGCGTGACTTCGAGCGCACTATGGCAAGGGCGCGAGGAAGTGCCGCTCAGCAGCATCGCGGAGGTGACCGACGTCGGTGCCCCGGCGGGTGCGCGAGTGCTCGGTGGCGGCTGGAGCGCGCCACGGAAGTACGACGAGCTTCCCGTCCGGCTCGACGACGGCAGCGTGGTGCTCGCGTGGGCCAAGGACGGTCAAGCCCTGCGGGCCGCGATCGAAGATGTGAAAGGCTGGTCGGCGTGAGCGAGGAAGCGGCGCCCGAGAAGCCCCCGGCCCGGCCCGAACGGCTGCATCAGCCGTGGCGTGGGCTGGTCGCCGGCGCGGAGGTGGTCGCGGCCGCACTCGCCGTCTGGGGCGCGTTCGCGATGTGGGGTCCGGGCGTGAGAACGCTCACCATGACCCTCTCGGACGGACTCGTGCTCGTCTCCACCCGGTACGTCGGCAGTTGGATGACCGGGTCGATCGCGTTGGGCGCGACCGCCGTGCTCCTGCTGGTCGACGCCGTGCGCGAGGTGCTGCTGGCGGTGCGCGTCAGGCACCGTGACGACCGCGGCGAAGGTGGCTCGTCCGGGCCGGAGGGCAGCGTCGGAGGTTCCCTGCCGGACCTCACCGTGACCTGAGGTTTCCTTCTGCGAGACTGGCAGTCGTGACGCACGGAGTCGATCGGTCGAGGGAATGGTTCGAACGGGCGGCGGCCGCCACCCCTGGTGGGGTGAACTCGCCGGTGCGCGCGTTCAATTCGGTGGGCGGAACGCCGCGGTTCATGGCACGCGGGGAGGGCGCCTACCTGTGGGACGCGGACGGGAACCGCTATGTCGACCTGGTCTCGTCCTGGGGCCCGATGATCCTCGGGCACGCGCATCCCGGCGTGGTCGCCGCGGTCCGCGCGGCCGCCGGGTCGGGACTGTCCTTCGGCACCCCGACCACCGGTGAGGTGGAGCTGGCCGAGGAGATCATCGCCAGGGTCGATCCGGTGCAGCAGGTCCGTCTGGTCAACTCCGGTACCGAAGCGACGATGAGCGCGATCCGCCTCGCCCGCGGGTTCACCGGGCGGAACAAGATCGTCAAGTTCGCCGGGTGTTACCACGGCCATGTCGACGCCCTGCTCGCTCAGGCCGGGTCCGGGGTCGCCACCCTGGGCCTGCCCACGTCACCCGGGGTGACCGGAGCGCAGGCGGCGGACACGATCGTGTTGCCGTACAACGATCTCGACGCGGTGCGGAAGACCTTCGCGGAGAACCCGGACGGCGTCGCCGCGATCATCACCGAGGCGGCGGCGGGAAACATGGGCGCGGTCGCCCCGCTCGGTGACTTCAACGCGGGGCTGCGGGAGCTCACCCGCGAGCACGGCGCCTTGTTGATCATGGACGAGGTGATGACCGGGTTCCGCGTGTCACGCTCGGGGTGGTTCGGCATCGAGGGTGTGCCGGGCGATCTCTACACCTTCGGCAAGGTCATGTCGGGCGGTCTGCCCGCGGCGGCGTTCGGCGGCCGTGCCGACGTGATGGCGCGCCTGGCGCCGTCCGGCCCCGTCTACCAGGCCGGCACGCTGTCGGGCAATCCGGTCGCCGTGGCCGCCGGGCTGGCCACGCTCCGGGCGGCGGATGACAACGTCTACCGGGCGCTCGACGCGAATTCCCAGCGTCTCGGCGCACTGTTCACCGACGCGCTGTCCGCCGCGGGTGTCGCGCACCACGTCGCCTACGCCGGGAACCTGTTGAGCGTGTTCTTCCGCGAAGAGCCGGTGCGCGACTACCACGACGCGACCGAATCGGAGACCTGGCGTTTCCCCGCGTTCTTCCACGCCTTGCTGGATCGCGGGGTGTACGGGCCACCGAGTCCGTACGAGGCCTGGTTCGTCAACGCGGCGATGGATGACGCCGCGTTCGAGGTGATCGAAAGCGCCTTGCCCGCGGCGGCTCGCGCGGCGGCGGAGGCACGCCGGTGAACACCGTCGTCCATGTTGTGCGCCATGGTGAAGTGCACAATCCGGAGCAGATCCTGTACGGTCGGTTGCCCGGTTTCGGGTTGTCCTCGCGCGGACAGCGGCAGGCCCTGATCGTGGCGGAAGCGCTGGCAGGGCACGACATCACGCACGTGGTGGCCTCGCCGTTGCAGCGAGCGCAGGAGACGGCCGCGCCGCTCGCCGCGGCACACCGGCTCGACGTGGCCACCGACGAGCGGCTCATCGAGGCGGGGAACCTGTTCGAAGGCCTGCGGGTTTCCGTCGGTGACGGGGCACTCAGGCGGCCGGAGCACTGGTCGAAACTGCGCAACCCGTTCCTCCCGTCGTGGGGCGAGCCGTACGTGGACATCGCGCGGCGAATGCTGGCCGCGGTGTATCGCGCCAGGGCGGCGGCCGAGGGGCACGAGGCGGTCTGCGTGTCCCACCAGTTGCCGATCTGGACCCTGCGCCGGTTTCTCGAGGCCAGGCCGCTGTGGCACGACCCGCGCCAGCGGCAGTGTTCGCTGGCTTCGATCACGAGCCTCGTCTTCGACGACGATCAACTGGCCGAAATCGTCTACTCCGAGCCGGCCGGAACGACCGAACCCAAGGTGACCGGCGCGTGAAACGGTTGCTCTTGGTGGTGTGCGTGGTGCTCGCTCTGGCGGGGTGTACCACCGGAAAGGACGCGGTTTCCCGAGGCACCAACTTCCAGTTCGTCGCGCCCGGCGGCCAGACCGACATCGTCTACGACAGCGATCGCCAGCCGATTCCCCCGCTCTCGGGTGAGGATCTGACGGACCCGGGCAAGCGGGTCTCGGTCGCCGACTACGCGGGCAAAGTGGTGGTGCTCAACCTGTGGGGCCAGTGGTGCGCGCCCTGCCGGACAGAGGCGCCCGAACTGGAGAAGCTGTACCAGCAGAACCAGGCGGCCGGAGTGCAGGTTCTCGGCTACGACGTGCGGGACTTCGACCGCTCGCCGCCGCAGGACTTCGTTCGCGACCGCGGCCTGACCTACCCGTCGATCTACGATCCGCCGGGCCGGGGACTGCTGGCGCTGTCCGGTTACCCGCTCAACGCGGTCCCGTCCACGATCGTGATCGACAAGCACCAGCGGGTCGCGGCGATCTACCTTCGCTCGATCCTGGCCAGTGACATCAGCCGGCTCGTTCAGCGGCTCGCCACGGAGTAGCTCGCGGCGGACGGCTGACGGGCATAGAGCCCGATGGCGGTCGCGGTTCCCAGCGCCAGGACGCCGTAACCCCACAGCGTCGCCGGAGCGATCGCGGTCGCGGCGTGGGCGCGATGCGCCATGACCCAGTCGAGTACGGCGGCGCTCGCGGCCGCCGTCGTCAGGGCGCCGACACCCGCCGCGACCTGCGTGACCGGGGCGCTCCTGAACAGCAGGACGACCACGGCCAGAACCGCGGTGAGCTGCGCGATCGGCAGGTCCATCAGCCGTGGGTAGTCCCCGGCGTAGCCGTAGAGCGAGGGGGTCTGGGGGCTTGCCCCCAGCGGGGGTGTGGTGCCTCCACAGAGCAACGGCAGTGCCGCGGAGACGAGCAGCAGGGCAGCGGCGACCAGGCCGGCGGGCAGCAGTTTCCGGGCCGACCAGCCGCCGACGAACACGGCCGCGGCGATCCCTGCCGAGCATGCCGTCAGCGGCCATGACCGGGGCGTCCTACCCAGCGTCGCGGCCACCTCCCAGAGCAGCGGGACGGCGAGCACGGCGGCCAGGAGCAGGCGTTCCCGGGGGAGCAGTTCCCGTCGGAGCACGGCCTGTGGTCCGGGGCGCCGATCGAGCGCGCGTTGCGTGTTGGTGGAGGAAGGTGGCTTTACTACGGATGATCCGTAGTAAAGCCACCTTCCTCCAAAACCGGCTGGATGCATGGCCCAGAGGCTAGGAATGCGGGTACGGTCGGCGCTTCGGTCAGGTGGCTGGGCCGAGGTCGGCCGATCGGCCGATCCCCCGAAAAACTCACACAAAGTTCACTGCTTACCCTCAGCAGGGTGAACTCCGTGACCGAGCTGGCGACATCAGGGCCGTTGCTGCTCGCCGCCGGAGTGGCCCTGCTCGCGGGCGCGATCTCGTTCGCCTCGCCGTGTGTGGTGCCTCTCGTCCCGGGTTACCTCGCCTACCTGGCCGCGCTGGTCGGCGCGGACGCGCCCGCGGTGACGGCGGACGAGGAACGCAAGCGTGGCCGCTTCGCCGTGGTCGGCGCGGCGGGACTGTTCGTGCTGGGGTTCACCGTGGTCTTCGTCGCCGGGCTGGGAAGCCTGGTCTGGCTCGCCGACGCCGTGCTCGGCAACGAGGTCCTGCTGCAGCGCATCGGCGGCGTGGTGACCATCGTCATGGGCCTGGTGTTCCTCGGCCTGGTTCCGTGGCTGCAACGCGACTTTCGGGCCCATCGTGTGCCCCGGGCCGGTCTGGCGGGCGCGCCGCTGCTGGGGGCGGTCTTCGGCCTGGGCTGGACACCTTGCATCGGGCCGACCCTCTCCGGTGTGCTGGCCCTCGCCACGGCGACCGGCACGGCGGGAGCACGCGGGTTCGTGCTGGTTCTCGTCTACTGCCTCGGGCTCGGGCTGCCGTTCCTGCTGATCGCGTTCGGTGCCCGGTGGGCCGTGCGGGCGACCGACTGGCTTCGCCGCAACGGCCGCCGGGTGCAGGTCTTCGGCGGTGGCCTGCTGATCGTGGTCGGCCTGCTGCTGGTCACCGGGCTGTGGGCGGAGTTGGTCGGCTGGCTGCGGAACGCCCTGGTCACGGACACGGTGCTGCCACTGTGACCACCACCGAAACGCCGCCCGAGCCCCGGTACCGCGACACGCCCGTCAAGCGCGTGCTGGCCTTCGCCCGCAACACCTGGCGTGGCCTGACCTCCATGCGTACCGCGCTGATCCTGTTGTTCCTGCTCGCGCTCGCCGCGATGCCCGGCGCGCTCCTGCCGCAGCGTGCGCTCAACGACCAGAAGACGCAGCAGTACATCACCTCACACGGCTGGTGGGGCACCCTGCTCGACCGGCTCCAGTTCTTCGGTGTCTATTCCAGCGTCTGGTTCTCGGCGATCTATCTGCTGTTGATGTTGTCGCTGATCGGCTGTCTCTTCCCGCGCAGCCTCGAGTACTTCCGCTCGATGCGGGCGAAGCCGGTGCTCACCCCGCGCAATCTCTCGCGGATGCCGCACTTCCGCGAGGCCAGGGTCGGCGCGGATGCCGGCGAAGTCCTGGACAAGGCGAGCGCGCGGCTCAAGGGCTGGCGCAGGGCCGAACGCGAGGAACCGGGCGGCGTCCGCACGATCAGCGCTGAGCGCGGCTACCTGCGCGAGACCGGCAACCTGCTGTTCCACTTCGCCATGCTCGGCCTGATCATCGCCTTCGCGCTGGGCAAGATGTACGGGTACGAGGGCCAGGTCGTGGTGCAGGCGGACGGCTCGCAGTTCTGCAACACGGGCGTGCTCAACTACGACTCGTTCAACCCGGGGCTGCGCGTCGACGGGACCGATCTCGACCCGTTCTGCGTCAAGATCGACGACTTCACCGCGCGCTACACCGAGGCCAACCAGCCGGTGCACTACCAGTCCCACATCGAGTACCAGTCCGGCTCGGATCTGGCGAACAACGTGTGGAAGCCCTTCCTGCTCGAGGTCAACTCGCCACTGCGCACCGCGGGGGACCGGCTGTACCTGCTCAACCACGGGTATTCGCCGACGTTCACGCTCACCTATCCCAACGGGGACAAGCGCACGCAGACGATCCAGTGGACCCCGGCGGACACCCAGACCTATCTGACCGAGGGCGCGACGAAGTTCGACCCGCCGGGCGTCACCGACGCCGCGGAGCGGCGCACGAAGCAGATCGCGGTCACCGGCCTGCTCGCGCCGACACCCTTCGTGCACGGCGGGGTGCTGACCTCCACCGCACCCGAGCTGAAGGACCCGATGGTCGCCGTGGACGTGCTGCGCGGTGATCTGGGGCTCGACTCCGGCCGCAGCCAGTCGATCTCCGAAGTCGACCAGTCGATGATCGCCGACGGCAGGCTCAAGCGGGTCGCGCGGCAGAACCTGTCGATCGGCCAGAGTCTCACCCTCGACGACGGCACCAAGGTCAGCTTCGACGGCGTGCGGCAATGGGTCGCGCTGCAGGTCTCGCACGACCCCGCGCAGGACTACGTGCTGGCCTTCGCCATCGTGATGCTGCTCGGGCTCGGCGCTTCGCTGCTGATCAAGCGGCGTCGCGTGTGGATCCGGGTGAGCCCGGGCGAGGACGGGGAAGCCGGTACCGTGGTCCAGGTGGGTGGTCTGGCCCGCACCGATCAGGCCGGGTACGGCGAGGAATTCAACCGAATAGCGGAAGCTGTCGTGAAATGAGGCGACAGCGCCCGTGGTACTCGTGGCAATCACCGCGGAAGCCCCGCGGGAGGGCTAGCGTGACGACCGCGCGGATCGGCCGGCATCGGCTCATTCCGGGCGAGAACAGGAAGAGGCAATGCCGGTGAACGAGACGTTGTCCCAGTACAGCGACTGGTCCTACACCACGGCGACGGCCGTCTACGTGCTGGCGCTGGTGTTCTTCCTCATCGAGCAGTCATTCGGTGCCAAGGGCAGGGTCGCCGCCGAGCGGTCGAAGGCACGGACCCGCGAGCTGGTCGGCGCGGGCGGCCCTCCGGCGGCCGAGTCCGTCACGCCGGCCACGCCGTCACCCGCGGGGGGACGGGCTGAGCGGATCGGCCGGATGGGTGTCTCGCTGGTCGTCCTGGGCGCGCTGCTGCACCTTGCCGCGCTGGTCCTGCGCGGGCTGGCGACGGACCGTGTGCCCTGGGGCAACATGTACGAGTACATCATGGCGGTGACCTTCATCGCCGTGGCGACTTGGCTGGTCGTGCTCAGGAAGTTCGAGGTCCGGCACCTGACGGGCTTCATGCTGCTGCCGGTGGTCATCCTGATGTTCGTCGGCGGAACCGCACTCTACGCGGTCGCCGCGCCGGTGCAGCCCGCGTTGCAGTCGTACTGGCTCTGGATCCACGTCACCGCCGCGATCATCGCCTCCGGCGTGTTCATGGTGCCGGGCGTGGCGAGCATCTGTTACCTCGTCCGCTCGGCCTACGAGCGTGACGAAACCCGCTTCGCGCGCTTCGCGCCGAGGCTGCCCGCCGCCGACGTGCTGGACCGTGTCGCCTACCGGGCGACCGTGTTCGCGTTCCCGCTGTTCACCTTCGGTGTGCTGTGCGGCGCGGTGTGGGCCGAGTCGGCCTGGGGCCGGTTCTGGGGCTGGGACCCGAAGGAGACGACGGCCTTCGTCGCCTGGGTGGTCTATGCGGCCTACCTGCACTCACGGGCGACGGCGGGCTGGCGTGGCACGCGCGCCGCGGTGATCAACATTCTCGGGTTCGCGGTGATGGTGTTCAACCTGTTCTTCGTCAACCTGGTCACCGCGGGGCTGCATTCCTACGCCGGGGTCGGCTGATGACCGGTCCATATCCCGATCCCTACTTCTCCGAGGAAAGCACCGACTCCACCGCACATCCCGCGCAGCCGCGCTACCCCTACCAGGACACGGCCGACGAGCAGGGCCTCCCGCCGCTGCGGCCCGACCCCGCCTACCCGCCGCTCCCGCAGCCGTCCGGGTCGCGGCGGGCCGCCGCCCACGCGCAGAATCCCGTGCGCGTGCCCAAACGGCCTCCGCGATCCGGCTGGCGCCGGGCGCTCTACCTGGGTTCCGGCAAGCTGGTCAACCCGGGGGAAAGCCCGGTCGAACGGTACGAGCGCGAACTGACCCTGCGGGTCAACCAGCCGCTGCGCGGGTGCTTCAAGATCGCGATGCTGAGCCTCAAGGGCGGCGTCGGCAAGACCACGGTGACCACGATCCTCGGGTCGGCGTTCGCGTTGCTGCGCGGCGACCGGGTGGTCGCGGTGGACGCCAACCCCGACCGTGGCACGCTCTCGCAGAAGATCCCGATCGAGACCACCGCGACCGTCCGGCACCTGCTGCGCGACGCCGACAAGATCACCCGGTACAGCGACGTGCGGGCGTACACCTCACAGGGCGCCGGCCGGCTGGAGATCCTCGCCAGCGAGCAGGATCCGGCGGTGTCCGAGGCCTTCTCCGAGGACGACTACCTGCGCACGATCAACCTGCTGGAGCACTACTACAGCATCGTGCTCACCGACTGCGGGACCGGCCTGATGCACTCGGCCATGAAGGGTGTGCTGGACCTCGCCGACGCACTGGTGATCGTTTCGTCCTCGTCGGTGGACGGCGCGCGCAGCGCTTCGGCGACGATCGACTGGCTGGAGGCGCACGGCTACGGCGACCTGGTCAAACGGTCCGTCGCGGTGATCAACTCGGTGCGCCCGCGGGCGGGCTCGGTCGACCTGGACAAGCTGGCCGCGCACTTCGCCGCACGGACCAGGGCGGTCTGCCGGATTCCGTTCGACCCCCACCTCGAGGAGGGGGCGGAGATCGAACTCGAGCGCATCAGCGACGACACCCGGATGGCCCTGCTGGAACTCGCCGCCACGGTGGCGGACGCCTTTCCCCTGAAGCCGTTCTGACTCGGACTATTCCGGGTCGTTGTCCTTGCGGCGCTGCTGCTCGCCGAGCTGGCGGAGGAAGTCCGGGTCGTCGTCCGGAGCGATGGGGGTGTGACGAGCGGACACGCCGACTCGCTCGGGGGCGAAGGCTCGCCACAACAGAACGGCGATGGTGAGCGCTCCGATCGCCGCGAGCAGGTAGATCATGCTCGCTCCCTTTCCCTCGTGCGATGATGAGAATTCTTCTCATCCCGCAGATTGACTGTCACGAGGGTAGCCCTTCGGCGGTGTTGAGGGGATGAGGCACCACGGCCGGCCGTCACGGCAAGGCCACCTTGGGGGGATCGGATGCCATCGGTGCGTGCGCCGGGTTGCCGAGGCCCCTAAGGTGGCCTTCGATGTCTTCGAGCTGATCCGCCTCAGCGGGTGGGTTCGCTGGCGTCCGTGGTGAGCTCGGCGAGCAGCGCGTTCACCTCGGACTCACGGAACCGCCGGTGGCCTCCGGGGGTGCGGATCGAACCGATCCGGCCCGCGGTCGCCCAGCGTGTCACTGTCTTGGGGTCCACCCGGAACAGCGCGGCGACTTCACCGGGCGTAAGCAGCCGCCCTCCCACGGTCGAGGTCATTTTCCGCCTCCTTCACGACGTCCGTGCCCTGACCGGAAGGGTTCCCGGCCAGTCAACGCGGCAATCGTCGCATCTCACCCGGCGAGTACTCGAACGGTTGTGGAAGAGTAAAGGGGTAGTAAGGGACAAATCGCCCAGGCTGGCGGGAGGTCCCCGGATGCCCCTCGGCCAGTGCTTCCGGGAGTGGAAGCTGGGCGTAACCTCGAAGTCTGTGAGTACTCCGCACCTGGCGCGTGACCTGACGCTTTACCTGCTGGCGCGGCTGGGACTGATCGCCGTCGTGGCCGGCGTACTGGTCTTGGTCAAGGTCCCTTTACTGGTCGCGTTCGCGGTCGCCGTCGTCGTCGGCTTCCCCCTCGGACTGCTCATCCTGCGGAAGCTCAACGCCCGGGTCACCGCCGGCCTCGCCGCGCGCAACGAGCACCGCGCCCGCGAGCGGGCCAAGCTGCGGGCACAGCTGCGGGGGGAGGAGTGAAGGCGTGGGTGCGTGAAGCGATCCGCCGCCTGGAGGCCGACGCCAATCGCAGCGCCGACACCCACCTCCACGTCTTCCCGCTGCCGCCGGAGTGGGGTGTCGACCTTTACCTCAAGGACGAGTCCGTGCATCCGACCGGCTCGCTCAAGCACCGGCTGGCGCGTTCCCTGTTGCTCTATGGCCTGGTCAACGGTCAGATCGGGCCCGAGACCACGCTGATCGAGGCGTCCAGCGGTTCGACGGCGGTCTCGGAGGCGTACTTCGCGCGCATGCTCGGCCTGGAGTTCGTGGCCGTCATGCCGAGGAAGACCAGCAAGGAAAAGGTCGCGCTGATCGAGTTCTACGGTGGCAAGTGTCACTTCGTCGACGTCCCGTCGGCGATGTACGGCGAAGCCGAGCGCTTGGCCGCGGAGTGCGGTGACCGCGCGGGTGTCGGCGCCGTGAAGGGTTACTACCTCGACCAGTTCACCTACGCCGAGCGTGCGACCGACTGGCGGGGCAACAACAACATCGCCGAGTCCGTCTTCGCCCAGATGCGGGCGGAACGGCATCCGGTCCCGGAGTGGATCGTGGTGGGCGCGGGCACCGGCGGCACGAGCGCGACCTTCGGCCGGTACGTCCGGTATCGCCGGTACGACACCAAGATCGCCGTGGTGGATCCGGAGAACTCGGCCTTCTTCGGCGCGTGGGAAACCGGCGCGATGGACTACGCGACCGGAATGCCGTCGCGGATCGAAGGAATCGGCCGTCCCCGGGTCGAACCCTCGTTCGTGCCCGGTGTCATCGACGAAATGCTGCCGGTCCCCGACGCAGGCTCCCTGGCGGCGATCCGGTTGCTGCGGGAGCGGACGGGGCACTGGGCGGGCGGCTCCACCGGGACGAACCTCTACGGAGCGTTCCAGCTCATCGCGAGGATGATCGCGGAGGGCCGGACGGGGAGCGTGGTGACCCTGCTGTGCGACGGCGGCGAACGGTACGCCAACACCTACTACGAGGACGGCTGGCTCGCCGAGCAGGGTTTGGACATCGCGCCGCATCTCGCCCGTCTGAACGGCTTCCTCGGCACCGGCCGCTGGGACGGATGAGGCCGGCTCAGGGCCGGTAGATCTCGGAGAGTTCGGCGATGTGGTCGGCCGCGTCGACCCGGATCCTGGCCAGCGACTTCTTGCCGGCGCGCAACGCGTCGAGGAGTTGGTCGGCCGTGCAGGGACGGACGCCGACCCCCTGGGAGTCCAGAGTCGGCTGACCGTTCGAGCAGATGTCCGCCGCCGAACGGATCTGCGGCTGGTCCGCCAGCGCGAGCCGATAGAGCGCCGAGTCGGCCGGATCGTTCTCGT
Organism: Amycolatopsis pigmentata; assembly: GCF_042684065.1. Lineage (NCBI taxonomy): Bacteria > Bacillati > Actinomycetota > Actinomycetes > Pseudonocardiales > Pseudonocardiaceae > Amycolatopsis > Amycolatopsis pigmentata. Next base: position 1,245,287 of record NZ_JBHUKR010000007.1, read on the forward strand.
AGTGGCCGTTGTCGGCGCCTCCGGGGCGGTAGACCTGCAGCCGGAAGCGCACCATGTGGACGCTCTCGTCGTAGCCGTCGAGCGCCACGGTCTCCACGCTGTTCGGGAACTTGAGCCGGCTCCGCGTGTCCGCCGACGCCGCCTGCCGCGGGCTCGACGTGACCGTTACCGCGGCGGTCGCCGAGCCGGTCGTGGTCTGCGTTGAACACGCCGCCGTCGCGAAGACGGCCAGTGCCGCGGCCGCGCACACCAGAATCCCGTGCCTGCTCACACTTTCCCTCCTGTTCGAATGGTTCGACGCTTGGACGAGCGAGGGGCCGGATGGGTTGCCGGGAATTCCCTTTTTTCGGGCCGGGCAGGAAATTTCCTGTTACGAGAGGGCCAGCGTGATCGCGGTGAGCACGGACCAGGCCAGCATGACCAGGCCGGTGTCCCGGAGCACGGGGATGAGCCGTGGCCCGGTGCCCCCGCTCGTCACCACTCGTACCGGCCGGATCACCAGGATCGCGCTGATCAACGCGGTCAGCACGGCGGGGTGTGCGGGCGCGAGCAGGATCGTGATCACATACGGCACGGCCATGAGGGCCAGGTAGAGGCGGCGGGTGCCGGCGTCGCCGAGGCGGACGGCGAGCGTGTTCTTGCCCACCTGGCGGTCGGTCGGGATGTCACGCAGGTTGTTCGCGGTCAGCACGCCGGTGGAAAAGCAGCCGACGGCGACCGCGGCGCCCAGGGCGGGCAGGCTGATCGTGCCCGCCTGGACGTAGACCGTACCGAGTACGGCCGCCAGCCCGAAGAACACGAAGACCGCGAGCTCGCCGAAACCCACGTAGCCGTAAGGTTTCCGGCCTCCCGTGTAGAACCAGGCACCGAGGACGCACGCCGCGCCCATCGCCAGAAGCCACCATCGGCCACTGGCGATCACCAGGAGCAGGCCGAGCACTCCGGCCACACCGAGGCAGCCCAGTGCCGCCGCGAGTACGGATTTCGGGGGCGCCGCTCCGGAACCGACCAGCCGTAGCGGACCGACCCGGTTCTCATCGGTGCCGCGGATGCCGTCCGAGTAGTCGTTGGCGAAGTTCACCCCGACGATCAGCGACAGCGCGACGAGCAGCGCCAGCAGCGAGCGCCACCATGAGAACGCTCCCAGTTGGATGGCCGCGCCGACACCCGCCAGCACCGGCGCCACCGCGTTGGGCAACGTTCGTGGCCGTGCCCCCTCGATCCACTCGGTCACCGTCGCCATGACGGCCATTGTGCTCCGGTGGCGGCGGTCACCTGGCCAAGGGGCTCGCCCAGGTCAGCGTGCCGCTGCCGGGGTCGGCGACGGCGGGTGTGGTGGTGACCAGGAGCCCGAGGAGGATCCCGAGGACGGCCGCGAGGATGCCACGTTTCGGCGAGGTCATGCGCCCGAATGAACACCGTCCTCGGGCTTTGTGTCAATGGCGTGGCCGAAGATCCCCGAAACGACCGAGGCGCGGTCGATCTTGCCGGGCCCGCGCAAGGGCAGCGAAGCGACGAATTCCAGGCGTTTCGGCACGGCCGCGGGCCCGGCGGCCTCGCGTACGGCGGCACGAAGACGATCGGCCGCCGGGGCCGTGGCCGAAGCGGCATCCGGCACGACGGCGGCCGCGACGATGTGTCCCCATTCGGCGTCGGGCAACCCCACTACGCACGACTCCCGCACCCCTTCGCAGCCGGCGAGCACACGTTCCACGGCGGCGGCCGAAACCTTGACCCCACCGGTGTTGATCACATCGTCGACGCGCCCGATCACTTCCAGCTTGCCGTCGCGGAACCGGCCCCGGTCGCCCGTGCGGAACCAGCCGCCGGTGAAGACCTCCGACGTCAGGCCGGGGCGGAGCCGGTAGCCGTGTGCCAGTACCGGGCCGGACAAGCGGATCCGCTCGTCCTCGCCGACTTCCGCGCGAACGCCGTCGAGTGGTACGCCGTCGTAGACGCAGCCGCTCGCGGTCTCGCTCATGCCGTACGCGGGAACGATCCGTACGCCGGCTTCGGCGGCCTGTTCGCGCAGTTTGGGGGGAGTGGCCGCGGCACCGATGACGATCGCGTCGAACGCCCTCGCCGCGTCGAGCCCGGCGCCGCCCGCCTCGATCAGCCGGGTGAGTTGTGTGGGAACCATCGCCGTATAGCGAGGGCCCTCACCACGCAGCGCGGTTTCGGCGGCTTCGGCGAACACATCGGGACGGAACGGCCCCGGCGGTACCACCGCGCACGGTGTCCCTGCGAGCAGGGAGCGCACCAGCACCTGCAGACCGCCGATGTAGTGCGCGGGAGTGGCGAGCAGCCATCTCCCGGGGCCGCCGAGACGGTCGTGCGTGGCGGTCGCCGACGAAGTGAGCGCTTTCACGGACAGCAGCACGCCTTTGGGTTCTCCCGTGGAACCCGAAGTCGCGATGATCACCGCGGTACCCGGTTCGACCGGTTGGTCCGGGGCCATGGCCGCCCGCAGTTTCTCCGCCGAGGGGTCGCGCGCGTCGAGGGGCAGCACGGTGGGCCCGCCGTCGAGGGCTTCGGCGAGCGCACTCCGCAGCTCGTCGATCGACGCCGGTTCACCCAGCCACACCTCGCGCACGATGACCTCGGTCTCTCTCAGTAGTAGTAAGGGAACTCCGACCAGTCGGGCGCTCGCTTTTCGAGGAAGGAGTCGCGTCCTTCCACCGCCTCGTCCTGCATGTAGGCGAGCCGGGTGGTCTCCCCGGCGAAGAGCTGCTGTCCGACCAGGCCGTCGTCGATCAGGTTGAACGCGTACTTGAGCATCCGTTGCGCGGTCGGCGACTTTCCGTTGATCTGCCAGGCCCACTCCAGCGCCTCGGTCTCGAGCCGTGCGTGGGGCACGACCGCGTTGACCGCCCCCATGGCGTGCATCTCCTGCGCCGAGTACGCGCGGCCGAGGAAGAAGATCTCCCGCGCGAACTTCTGTCCGACCTGACGGGCCAGGTAGGCCGAACCGAAGCCGCCGTCGAACGAACCGACGTCGGCGTCGGTCTGCTTGAACCGGGCGTGCTCGGCCGAGGCGAGGGTGAGATCGCACACGACGTGCAGCGAGTGGCCGCCGCCCGCGGCCCAGCCGGGCACCACCGCGATCACCACCTTCGGCATGAACCGGATCAGCCGTTGCACCTCCAGGATGTGCAGCCGGCCCGCCCGTGCGGGGTCCACCGTGTCCGATGTCTCGCCGGAGGCGTACTGGTAACCCGACCGGCCGCGAATACGCTGGTCACCACCGGAGCAAAAAGCCCAGCCCCCGTCCTTGGCCGAGGGGCCGTTCCCGGTGAGCAGGACGCAGCCCACGTCGGGGCTCATCCGGGCATGATCGAGCGCGCGGTGGAGCTCGTCCACCGTGTGCGGCCGGAAGGCGTTGCGAACGTCCGGACGATCGAACGCGACGCGCGCGACACGCTTGCCCGAACGGGCCTCGGCGGAGCGGTGATAGGTGATGTCGGTGAAGCCGAAACCTTCGACCTCGGTCCACGCGGCCTGGTCGAACAGCTCGGAAACGCGGTTGTCATGCACCTGGTGGACAATAGAACAAGCAACGAGCCGTAAGCCCGGCCCGCGGGCCTGTCGTCGGCCCCGAGAGCGTGTGTGGGGGCAGCAGTCCGGAGGAGGAGACCGCGTGACGCCAAAGTGCAGGCTGCCGGCGACGCGGTGCCGTGCCTCGGGCGCGACCGTGCGATCGGGGGCCGGCCGGTGAACCCGTCCACCGCCCAAGCACGCGTGATCGTCGACGAACTCGTCCGCAACACCGTCTCCCACGTCGTGCTCTGCCCGGGATCGCGCAATGCGCCGCTTTCCTTCGCGCTGCACGACGCCGCCACCGCCGGGCGGCTCCAGCTCCACGTCCGGATCGACGAGCGGGGAGCCGCCTTCCTGGCGCTCGGGATCGCCGCGCGGACCGGCCGTCCGGTCGCCGTGGTCTGCACCTCGGGCACCGCGGCCGCGAACTTCCATCCCGCCGTGCTGGAAGCCGACCGGGCCGGCGTGCCGCTGATCGTGCTCACCGCGGACCGGCCGCCCGAGTTGCGCGCGGCCGGCGCGAACCAGGTCATCGACCAGCAGCGGCTCTACGGCGACGCGATCCGGTACTACGACGAACTCGCCGTCGCCGAACGCCGCGCCGGACAGAACGCCTATTGGCGAAGCCAGATCTGCCGGGCCTGGAACGCGGCGTACGGCGAATGGCGGTGCGGGCCGGTTCACCTCAACGTCCCGTTCCGCGAGCCGCTCGTCCCGGACGACGAGGGCGACTGGTACGAGCCATTGGAGGGAAGGCCGGGCGGGGCGCGGTGGACCGAGTTGCCCGACTTCGGCGCGCTGCCGTCGTTCGTCGTGCCGTCGGCGCGGTGCGGGCTCGTCGTCGTGTGCGACAGCGGGGTACGGGCGGCCGGCGAATGGGCAGGCCAGCACGGCTGGCCGGTGGTGTCGGAGACCGGCGGACTGGGCCTTTCGGGTGCGGGGGCGATCGGGAGCGGGATCTGGCTGCTCGGCGCCGAGAAGTTCATCGCCGCGCACAAGCCCGAACAGGTCCTCTGCATCGGGCGTCCCACGGTGTTCCGGCAGATCCAGACGCTGTTGTCGGACGCCGATGTCGAGGTGCTGCTGGTGCGGCCGGACGCGGACTGGCCCGCGCCCGCGCACAACGTCCGCCAGGTGGGGCAGTGGTTCGACGAGCCGTCGAAGCCGGCCGATCCGGACTGGCTGAAGAGCTGGCGGCGGGCCGACCGCGCCGCGCTCGCCGCGGTCGGCGGAGCGCTCGAAGCGGAGCCGTGGCCGAGCGGCCTGCGGTTGGCGGCGGAGCTGGTCGACGCGCTTCCCCCGGACGCGCTGCTGGTCGTCGGCTCGTCCAATCCGGCGCGCGATGTCGCGCTCGCCGGTGGCGTCCGTCCGGACATCCTGGTGCACCGCAACCGCGGCGTGGCCGGCATCGACGGCACGCTCTCGACCGCGATCGGGGCCGCGACTGTCCATCGTGGACATTCGTACGCGCTGGTCGGCGACCTGACCTTCCTGCACGACGTGAACGGACTGCTGGCGGGTCCGGCGGAGGACGCGGCGCGCCCGGATCTGACGATCGTCGTGCTCAACGACGACGGGGGCGGCATCTTTTCGTTGCTGGAACAGGGCGCGCCGGAACACGGTGACGCCTTCGAACGGGTCTTCGGAACGCCGCACGGCGCGGATCTCGGGGCGTTGTGCCAGGGTTTCCGGGTCCCGCACGTACTCGCCCGGACGCGTGAGGAGTTCCGGGAGGCTCTTCGGCCGGAACCCGGGGTCCGCGTGGTCGAGGTGCGGGTGGACCGTTCGCGGCACCGGGATCTCCACGCTCGCGTCCGCGCCGCGGTGTCCGCGGCGTTGTAGGTCCACCCGGGCGGGTGGCGCTTTCCCTCCTTTCGTTCGTAGTGGCCTGATCACGGTCCGGATACGTTCGGCACCATGCTTTCTCGCATCAGAGTGGGTTCGGGATTGACCGTCGTCGCCGTGGCGCTCGCCATGTGTACCGCCGGTGCCAGCGCGGCTCCCGCCGCGGGCGCGTCAGGAGTGGGCGACCCGTACTACCCGTACGCGGGCAACGGGGGCTATCACGCGTCGCACTACGACGTCCGGCTGACCTACGACCCCGCGACGGATCTGCTGAAAGGCACCACCACGATCCTCGCCAGGACCACCCAGGAGCTGTCCTCCTTCGATCTCGACTTCGGGCTGCACACCAACTCGATCCTGGTGAACAACGTGCCCGCGAAGTTCCACAGCGATCCCAAGGAGAACGGCGAACTCGTCGTCGTCCCGGCCGCGCCGCTCAAGGCCGGGCAGGACATCACCGTGGTGGTCGCCTACGCGGACACCCCGTCGAAGGTCGTGATCGACGGCTACACGGCATGGAAGAAGACCCCGGACGGCGCGCTCGGCGTCGACGAGCCGCAGAACTCTCAGTGGTGGTATCCGGCCAACGACCATCCCACCGACAAGGCCACCTTCGACATCTCGGTCGAAGTGCCCGACAACGTGGTCGCCCTGTCCAACGGAACATTCCAGGGCAACGCCAAGCTGCGCACGGGCTGGACGTGGTGGCGCTGGCGCAGCAGGGTCCCCGAGACGACCTACTCGACCACGCTGGAGGTCGGGGCCTTCCAGGTGAAACAGGCGACGACTCCGGACGGGAAGCCGTTCATCACCGCCTACGACCCGACCCTGGGCGAATCGGCGGACGCGGCGACCGCGAGCGTCGAGCGGACTCCGGAGATCGACGGCTTCCTGGCCACCCAGTTCGGGCCGTACCCCTTCGAAGCCGAGGGCGGAGTGGTGTCGAACGGGCTGAACTTCGCGCTGGAAGCCCAGACACGCCCTGTCTACAGCGGCAAGTTCTTCGCGAAGGGCAGCAACACGTCGGTCATCGCGCACGAGAACGCGCATCAATGGTTCGGCGATGACGTCTCGTTGGGCCGGTGGAGCGACATCTGGCTGAACGAGGGTTTCGCCTCCTACGCCGAGTACCTGTGGGCCGAGCACGAAGGTGAAGGCACCGCGGCCGAGTTGGCGCAGTACGTCTACGACTCCCACCCGGCCGACGACAAGTTGTGGAAGGTGCTACCGGGTGACCCGGGCGCGGACAAGCAGTTCGACGACGCCGTGTACGACCGTGGGGCCGTGGCGTTGCAGGCACTGCGGACCCGTGTGGGTGACGACGCGTTCTTCAAGATCCTCCGGACCTGGGTCGTCGAGCACCGGGGTGGCGCGGCGCGGATCGACGATTTCATCGCGCTGTCCGAACGTGTCTCCGGAAAGTCGTTGCGGGACCTGTTCACCACCTGGCTGTTCACCGTGGGCAAGCCCGCGGTCGGGCCGAACGGGTCCGCGATGACCGGGGCCACGGTGACGTCACCCCCGAAGGCGTACGCGGAGATCGAGCGCACGCACCAGTTGCTGGGAGCCGCCCGGCACTCCTGACCGGCGTTGTGAAGTCCGTGCCGGCTACGGCCCCGAGGTGACATAAGGGCCTTGCTGCGCCGTTTGGTACCAATCCGACGGCAGCCACGGCGGAAACGGGTGTCTCCCAGCAGATCGGCCGCGGCCCGTGTCCGCCTACTTTCGGTCGGATCGCTACCGGTGCTCGATATGCTCGGTCACATGACACCCGTCCAGCGGCGGTTGCGGATCGCCCGGCGTGCCGTGTATGCCGTCGCCGGGCTGATCAGCGCCCTGTGTGTCGGGTTGCTCCTCGCGGCGATCCGCAACGACAACGCCATCACCGATCACCTCGGCGCGGCGAACGCCGAGGTGACGTCGGTGGCGTTCGACCGCACGATCATCCGGTTCGACACACCCGACGGCGTCGTGCACATCCCCGCCAACGGCGTGCTCTACCCGAAGGGCCTGGCCGCGGGTGACCTGGTGCGCATCGAATACGACACCGCGAACCCCGAACTGGCGCGCGTCGCGGGCCGGACCGCCACGCTCACGTTGCTGCCGCTCGGCATGACCGTGCTGGTCACCTGGCTGGTGGCGGCCGGCCTGCTGTTCTGGATCCGGCATCGCGACCGGCTCCCCCCGGCCACCGCGGTGCCCGCGGGGACCGGCGTTGGGGAGGAAGGTGGCTTTACTACGGATCATCGGTAGTAAAGCCACCTTGCTTGGGAAATCAGGCCGAGGCGGTTTCCCGCCACCAGTCGAGGACTTCTTCGGCCGCGCTCGGTGCGGCCACCAGCAGGCCGTCCGCGGGCAGCGCGGTGCCTGCGCCGCGGCGGTCCAGCACGGTGGCCCCGGCTTCGATCGCGATCGCGACCGAACCCGCCACGTCCCGTTCGTGGTAGCTGTGCAGCACCGCCGCGACCGCGTGCCCGAGCGCGACCTGGGCGATGGACAGCGCCGCCGAGCCGAGGATCCGGACGCCGGCGTGGGCCGCGCCCGCGCGCTGGATGAACTCGCCCATGCCGGGCCACGGGCCCTTCCGGGCGAGTTCGGTGCACACGATCGCACCGCCGGTGGCGCGACGGTCGGTGAGGTGGACGGGCTTGCCGTTCGCGCGGGCCCCGCGTCCGCGCGCCGCCGCGTAGATCTGGGCGCGGTAGGGGTCGGCGACCACCCCGACCACCGGGCCGGACTCGTCGACCAGCGCCAGGCTGTAGGCGCACCACGGGACTCCGGCCACGTAGTTCGCCGTTCCGTCGACCGGGTCCACCACCCACCGGTAGGGCGCGTCGAGCACGCCCACTTCGGCGCCGTACTCCTCGCCCACCACGGGAATCCCGGGGAACTCGGCGGTCAGCACCCGGCGGGTGTGCCGTTCCAGGGTGCGATCGGTGTCGGTGACCCAGTCGAAGGGCGAGTCCTTGACACCGGGGTGGGCGCCCCGCCCCGCGGTCGCGGTGATCACGTCGGTGGCTTCGTTGGCCAGCCGCCCGGCGACTTCGAGGGCCCTCGACAGCAGTCCTGGTTCGACCGGCTGGGGCGGTCGGGCGGAAAGAAGGGTCACGCCCGCCTAGTGTGGCCGCAGCGAGTGTCCGCAACGCTACGTGGAGATGAAGAGCGCAGTTTCAGAAGGTGAGGTTGCCCGTCGTGGTGAGACGCGGCGCGCCCGCCGCGTTCTGAACAACACAGAAGTTCGAAGAGTTAACCTGGGCGTTGGTGCGGACGCCGCGAGGCGGGTGCGATGGTCTGAAATGTGCGAGTCGCCATTGTCACCGAGAGCTTCCTCCCGCAGGTCAACGGCGTGACGAACTCCGTGCTCAGAGTGGTGGAACACCTGCGCGCGGGCGGCCACGACGTCATGATCATCGCACCGGGGCTGGCGGGCCCGGCGGAGTACCGGGGCGCGCCGGTGGTCCGGATCCCGGCGGTGGACCTGCCGGTGGTCAACTCGCTTCCGATCGGACTGCCGACCAGGACCGTGCTCACCGCGATGGCGGCTTTCGGGCCGGACGTGGTGCATCTGGCTTCCCCGTTCGTGGTCGGTGCCCGGGGACTCGCCGCGGCGCGGCGACTCCGGATCCCGTCGGTCGCGATCTACCAGACCGACATCGCCGGATTCGCCACCGCCTACGGTCTCGGCCTGGGCGCGCGGGCGGCCTGGCGGTGGGTGCGGCGGTTGCACTGCAAGGCGGACCGGACGCTGGCTCCCTCCAGCGCCTCCGTGGACGACCTGCGTGCCCATGGTGTGCCGAGGGTGCACCGGTGGGGGCGTGGTGTGGACATCGACCGCTTTTCGCCGGAACACGCGGATCCCGCGTTGCGGCGCGAACTCGCCCCGGATGGCGAGTTGCTGGTCGGCTTCGTCGGGCGGCTCGCACCGGAGAAGGAGGTCGCCCGGCTGGCCGCGCTCGCCGGAATGGAGGGAGTGCGGGTGGTCGTCGTAGGCGATGGGCCGGAGCGCGAGGTGTTGCGGGAAATGATTCCCGGCGCGGCCTTCCTCGGCGCACGCTACGGTCACGACCTCGCGGTGGCCTACGCCAGTCTCGACGTGTTCGTCCACACTGGACCGCACGAGACGTTTTGCCAGGCGGTGCAGGAAGCGATGGCCTCGGGCCTGCCGGTGCTGGCGCCGGACGCCGGTGGACCGAGGGATCTCGTCCTCCCCGGCCGGACCGGGTATCTGTTGCCGGCCGACCGGGCCGGGTTCGAGGCCGGACTTCCGGCGCGCGTGCGTGATTTGCGCGACCCGGTCCTGCGGGCACAACTGGGGCGGAAGGCCCGCCGCGTCGTGCTCGGCCGGACCTGGCCCGCGGTGTGTGAGGAACTGCTCGGGCACTACGACGCCGTGACCGGTGGAGTGGCCAAGGCAGCGTGAGGCGTGCACATCGTTCAGCTGGCGAACTTCTACGGGCCGCGATCGGGAGGGCTGCGCACGGCGTTGCACCATCTCGGCGCGGGTTACGTGGCCGGCGGCCATCGGGTCACTCTGGTGGTTCCCGGATCGCGGTACGCCGAGGAACTGCTGCCCACCGGGGTGCGCCGGTTTTCCCTGCCGGCACCGAAGATCCCGGGCACCGGCGGTTACCGGGCGGTCGATCCGTACCGCGTGCGGACGCTGCTGCGGCGGCTCGAGCCCGACCGTCTGGAGGTTTCCGACCGGCTGACCTTGCGCGGAATGGGCGTGTGGGCGCGGCGTCACGGCGTCCCCGGCATCGTGATCTCCCACGAGCGGCTCGACCGCCTGCTGCGCCAGTTCCTCGTGCCGGAACCGGTGGCGCGGCGGGTCGCCGACGTGGCCAACCGGCGCATGGCGGAAAGCTACGACAAAGTGGTGTGCACGACCGCGTTCGCCCGTGAGGAGTTCGACCGGATCAACGCGCCGAACGTGCAGCGTGTGCCGTTGGGTGTGGACCTCGCCGCGTTCGCGCCGGCGAACCGGGACGACGGCTGGCGGCGGACGCTGAGCCGCGGTGCCGACGCCTTGATCGTCCACTGTGGACGTCTGTCGCCGGAGAAGCACGTGGAGCGGAGCGTGGACACGGTCGCGGAACTGACCGAGTCGGGCGTGGCGGCCCGGTTGGTGATCGCCGGTGACGGCCCTCGCCGCCGCGCGCTGGAGCGCCGCGCCCGCGGCCTGCCGGTGACCTTTCTCGGCTTTCTCGCCGACCGGACAGAGGTCGCCCGGCTGCTGGCCACCGCGGACGTGTCGCTCGCCCCGGGTCCACATGAGACATTCGGCCTCGCCGCGCTGGAGGCGTTGGCTTCCGGCACCCCGGTCGTGGTTTCGGCGTCTTCGGCCCTGCGCGAAATCGTCCATCCCGGTTGTGGCATGGCCGTTCCGGACGCTCCGGCGGCGTTCGCTTCGGCCGTTACGGGCCTGCTGGAGCGCCCCGAGGACTTCCGCCGCGCGGCGGCCCGCGCCCGCGCGGAGCAGTTCACCTGGCCACTGTCGGTCCAAGGCATGCTGAACGCACTGTCGGTGCCCGGAACTCTCGCGCCGGACTGATCCCGCGCCGTGGACAGGTGGTGCTCGCCGACCGGTGACCGGCCTTGGCCCTGCGTCCGGCACGACGGAGCATCTAGGCTCGCGGCATGTCCCGAGCCAGTCTCGACAAGGATCCGCAAGAGGTCGCCGCCATGTTCGACGGCGTCGCCTCCCGTTACGACCGGGCGAATTCGGTCATGACCTTCGGTTTCGACCGCCGCTGGCGCTCGGCCACCGCACGCGTGCTGGACGCGCGCCCGGGGGAGAAGGTTCTCGACCTGGCGGCCGGTACGGCCGTCTCCACCAGTGAGTACGCCCGGAACGGTGCCTGGTGCCTGGCCGCGGACTTCTCCCTCGGCATGCTGCGCAACGGGGTCCACCGCGCGGTTCCGATGGTCGCCGCCGACGCGCTGCACCTGCCGTTCGCGGACGGCAGTTTCGACGCGGCGACGATCAGCTTCGGCATCCGCAACTTCGTCGACACCAAGGCCGCGCTGGTCGAAATCGCCCGCGTGGTCCGTCCCGGCGGGCGGCTGGTGATCTGCGAGGTGTCCACGCCCACCTTCGCGCCGATCCGGTTCCTGCACGCGAAGTTCCTGCGGCGCGCGACGACTCTGCTCGGCCGGTTCAGCTCGTCCAACCCCGACGCCTACACCTATCTCGCGGAGTCCATGGCGGCCTGGCCGGACCAGCGGGCACTGGCCCGGATCATCGCCGACGCGGGCTGGGCCGGGGTCGAGTGGATGAACCTGACCTTCGGCGTCGTCGCCATCCACCGGGCCACCAAGCCCTCCCTCTAGACTTGCGCCCATGACTGATGCCCAGGTGATCGTCGTCGGCGCCGGTCCCGCCGGTTCGACCGCGGCCACTTACCTGGCGCGAGCCGGGGTCGACGTCCTGCTGCTGGAGAAGACGGCCTTCCCTCGCGAAAAGGTCTGCGGCGACGGCCTCACTCCGCGTGGCGTGAAACAGCTGATCGACCTCGGTATCGACACCAGCGAGGGAGCGGGGTGGGTGCACAGCCGCGGCCTGCGCATCCTCACCGGAGAGCTCACGCTCGAACTCGACTGGCCCGAGCTGACCAGTTATCCGCCCTACGGCGTTTCCCGCACCCGGCGGGACTTCGACGACCTCTTGGCCAAGACCGCGGTCAAGGCCGGCGCACGGTTGATCGAACGGACCACGGTCACCGGTGCGCTCACCGACGAGCGCACCGGCCGCGTGATCGGCGTCGAGGCGAAGACCGGTCCGGACCGTGAGCCGGTGACCTACCGCGCGCCCCTGGTCCTGGCCTGCGACGGGGTTTCGGCGCGGCTCGCGTTGTCCGTCGGTATCGAAAAGAGCGAAAAGCGCCCGATGGGCGTGGCCGTCCGGCGCTACTACAAGAGCCCGCGCCACGACGAACCGTTCATCGAGGGGCATCTGGAGCTTTGGGACCGGAGCGACCCGCGGGAGCCCCGTCTGCTGCCCGGGTACGGCTGGGCGTTCCCGCTCGGCGACGGCACGGTGAACGTCGGGCTCGGCATCCTGTCCACGTCGAAGGCGTTCCGCAACACCGACTACCGCGCTCTCCTGCGGCAATGGCTGGATTCGACCCCCGAAGAGTGGGGTTTCCGCGAGGAGAACGCGGTCGGCAAGGTCGGGGGCGCGGGCCTGCCGATGGGTTTCAACCGGCGGCCGCACTACCGCGACGGGTTGTTGCTGCTCGGCGACGCCGGCGGCATGGTGAGCCCGTTCAACGGCGAGGGCATTTCGGCGGCGATGGAGTCGGCGCAGCTCGCCGCGGAGCACGTGGTGCAGGCACTGGCCCGCCGGGAAGGGCCGTCCCGTGAGCGCGCGTTGCACGGGTACCCGCGGGCGCTCGCGGATCTGATGGGCGGCTACTACCGGCTCGGCAATCTCTTCGCCAAGGCGATCGGTCATCCGAAGGTCATGCGCGCGGCCACCAAGTACGGGCTGCGGATCAACCCCCTGATCCCGTTGGTCTACAAGGGTCTTTCGGGTTGCTATGACGCGCGCGACGGCGACGGCGTCGACCGCCTGATCGCACTGGCCTCGCGGCTGACTCCGACCGCCTGAGAGCGGATGGGCACGTTCCGGGCAGGGCGACAGCGACACCTCTTGTGTCAACTTCATCCCGTGGCTGTCAAGGTGACTGCAGAGCGCGCCTTTTCTTTCCGCTATCGGGGCGGCAGGGCGCCCATCCACCCGACGTGAACTTGTGTCGGGAAGGAGCGCCCTGTCGACACGATCGCGGGGGGCGCGCAAACTCTCGGAGGAACAGCGTGACCGTGTGAATCATCACAGTCACCTCCGGGTACGGGGAGGTCTCGATGTCTTTGTCCTGGTCTGGGGCAGATGATCACCCGAGCGGACGTATCGGGGCTTGAGCACGGTTTAACCAAAGCCCCCGAGACAACGCTGTGAGCCTCGTCCTACACTGCACGCATGCTTTGTGAACGGCTTCACAACTGCCTCCGGCGGAAGCTTGTGAAGAATTTCACAAACCGGGAAGGTATGCGATGAGGCGGCACCCGGGAGAACCGGACACAGTGTCGTGGAAGGGGCAGTGCTGATGTCGTTGGCCCAATATCTGCCGCTGGTCCTGTTGTTCGTGCTCGCCGCGGGGTTCGCGGTGTTCTCCGTGCTGCTCGGCCCTCTGGTCGGGCCGACCCGCCACAACAAGGCGAAGCTCCAGGCCTACGAGTGCGGCATCGAGCCGTCGCCGCAGCCGCTCGTGGGCGGCGGGCGGATGCCGATCGCGTACTACATCACCGCGATGCTGTTCATCCTGTTCGACATCGAAATGGTCTTTCTCTACCCGTTCGCGGTGAACGCCGACGCGCTGGGCGTGTTCGGCCTGGTGGAGATCGTGTTGTTCATCGCCACCGTCGGCTTCGCCTACGCCTATGTGTGGCGGCGCGGCGGCCTGGACTGGAACTGAAAGCGGGAGAAGGGAGTCCGTCATGGGCCTGGAAGAGAAGCTCCCGAACGGCATCCTGCTGGCGAGCCTGGAGGGCCTGGTCAACTGGGCCCGGAAGAACTCGCTGTGGCCTGCCACCTTCGGTCTCGCCTGCTGTGCGATCGAGATGATGACCGTGGGCGGGTCCCGGTACGACATCGCGCGCTTCGGCATGGAGCGCTTCAGCGCCACGCCGCGGCAGGCCGATCTGATGATCGTGGCCGGGCGGGTGACCCAGAAGATGGCGCCGGTGCTCCGCCAGATCTACGACCAGATGGCCGAGCCGAAGTGGGTGCTCGCGATGGGCGTGTGCGCGTCGTCGGGCGGGATGTTCAACAACTACGCGGTGGTGCAGGGCGTGGACCACATCGTCCCGGTCGACATGTACCTGCCCGGCTGCCCGCCCCGGCCGGAAATGCTGCTGGACGCGATTCTCAAGCTGCACGCCAAGATCCAGGACGAGCCGATGGGGTCGCGCCGCGCCGCACTCAAGGCCGGTCACCGCACCGAACTCGTTCCGTCGTCGATCAAGTACGCGAAGAAGTGATGCGCGAATGCCTGAAGACAAACCGGTGACCGGCGGAGAGCAGTCGAGCGCCGAGCGCCCCGAGTCCGGCCTCGAAGCACGCGGCGCGCGGCCCGCCGAGCCCGTCGTCGCGGGCCGGGCCCGTAAAGGGATGTTCGGGGTCTCCGGCAGTGGGGACACCTCGGGCTTCGGCGGCCTGCGGCTGCCCGCCTTCATCCCGCCCCCGGCCGAGCGTCCCTACGGCGGTTGGTTCGACGAGTTCGCCGACCAGTTCTTCGCCGCGCTGGGCGAACACGGGATCCCGGCGGAAACGGTGCAGCAGATCACCGTCGACCGCGGCGAGATCACCCTCTACCTCGAGCGCGAACACCTCGCGCGGATCTGCCGGATCCTGCGGGACGACGCCGGGCTGCGGTTCGAGCTGTGCAGCTCGGTGTCCGGGGTCGACTACGGGCCGGATGTCCCGCAGCGGCTGCACTCGGTGTACCACCTGACTTCGATGACCTACCGGAGGCGGATCCGCCTCGAGGTCACGCTGGACATCGACGACCCCCACGTGCCTTCCGTGGTGGAGGTCTACCCGACCGCCGACTGGCAGGAACGGGAGGCCTACGACATGTTCGGCATCGTCTACGACGGCCACCCCGCGCTGACCCGCATCCTGATGCCCGACGACTGGGACGGGCATCCGCAGCGCAAGGACTACCCGCTCGGCGGGATCCCGGTGGAGTACAAGGGCGCCGAGATCCCGCCCCCGGACCAGCGGAGGTCTTACTCGTGAGCGACAACCCCCGGCTCTCGGACGTCACGACCGGAACCGACACCACCAACGGGCACGCCCGTCCGCGTGAGCAGGAGAACGGCGCCCCCTACGCCGAATCGCGGGAAACCACCGAAGGCCGCGTCTACCACGTCAGCGGCGGCGACTGGGACGACGTCCTCTCCGACGCCGAGCACGACGAGCGCATGGTCATCAACATGGGCCCGCAGCACCCGTCCACGCACGGCGTGCTCCGGCTCGTGCTGGAGCTGGAGGGCGAGACGGTCACCCAGCTCAGGTCGGTGATCGGCTACCTGCACACCGGCATCGAAAAGAACCTCGAATACCGCACGTGGACCCAGGGCGTCACGTTCGTGACGCGGATGGACTACCTGGCGCCGCTGGCCAACGAGATGGGCTACTGCCTGGCGGTGGAGAAGCTGCTGGGCATCAGTGTTCCGCGCCGGGCCGAGCTGATCCGGGTGCTGCTGCTGGAGATCAACCGGATCGGCTCCCACCTGGTCTACATCGCCACGGGCGGGATGGAGCTCGGCGCGACCACGGCCATGACCATCGGTTTCCGGGAGCGCGAAGAGGTCCTGCACCTGCTGGAGTACATCACCGGGCTGCGCATGAACCACGCGTTCATCCGGCCGGGCGGGGTCGCGCAGGACCTGCCGGAGGACTACCACGAGAAGATCAGCCAGTTCGTCAAGGTGATGGACAAGCGGCTTCCGTTGTACGACAAGCTGTTCACCGGCCAGCCGATCTGGCGCAACCGGCTCAAGGGCGTCGGTTACCTGCCCGTGGACGCCTGCCTCGCGCTCGGCGTGACCGGCCCGATCCTGCGCTCCGCAGGACTGCCGTGGGACCTGCGCAAGATCGAGCCCTACTCGTGCTACGACGAGTTCTCCTTCGACATCCCGACCTCGACCGAGGCGGACTGCTGGGCGCGCTACCTGTGCCGCGTCGAGGAGATGCACCAGTCGCTGCGGATCATCCGGCAGGTGCTCGACAAGCTCGAGCCCGGCCCGGTCATGGTCGAGGACAAGAAGATCGCGTGGCCGGCGCAGCTGTCCATCTCCAGCGACGGGATGGGCAACTCGCTGGAGCACGTGCGCAAGATCATGGGTCAGTCGATGGAGTCGCTGATCCACCACTTCAAGCTGGTCACCGAGGGCTTCAAGGTGCCGCCGGGGCAGGTGTACGTGCCGGTCGAGTCGCCGCGGGGTGAACTCGGCTACCACATGGTCTCCGACGGCGGCACCAGGCCGTTGCGCGTGCACGTCCGCGAACCCAGCTTCGTCAACCTGCAGTCGATGCCCGCGATGTCCGAGGGCGGCCTGGTCGCCGACGTGATCGCCGCGGTCGCCTCGATCGACCCTGTGATGGGGGGAGTGGACCGGTGACAACGAGCGAGATCGAGGTCTTCGGGCCCGACGTCGTGGAGAAGGCGCGGGCGCTCGTCGAGCGGTACACCGCCGATGCCAGGCCGGGCGCCGACGCCCAGCAGCGGGCGATGCGGGCGCGGTCGGCGTTGCTGCCGATGTTGCATCTGGTCCAGTCGGTGCAGGGATACGTCAGCCAGGAGGGCATCGACTTCTGCGCGGAGCACCTCGACATCGCCGCGGCGGAGGTCAGCGCGGTCGCCACCTTCTACACCATGTACAAGCGCCGCCCGTGCGGCGAGCACCTGGTGAGCGTGTGCACGAACACGCTGTGCGCGGCGCTCGGCGGGGACGCGATCTACGCGAAGCTGTCCGAGCACCTCGGGGTGGGCAACGAGGAAACGGCGGGCGAGCCCGGTGAACCGGGGTCGGTGACCCTGGAGCACGCGGAATGCCTTGCCGCCTGCGACCTCGCGCCGGTGCTCCAGGTCAACTACGAGTACTACGACAACCAGACGCCGGAATCGGCGGTCGAGCTGGTGGACGCCCTGCGGAGCGGCCAGAAGCCGGCCCCGTCGCGCGGCGCCCCGCTGACCGACTTCAAGAGCGTCGAGCTGCAGCTCGCCGGATTCTTCCCGGAGGACGAGGAAACCTACCGGTCCCAGGTGGACGGTTCCTCGCAGGCGGTGGAGACCCTCCGGGGTGCGGCGCTCGCCCAGGAGCGGGGGTGGACGGCACCGGTGATGGAAGACGTGCCACTCCCCGAGGCGGGTTCGAAATGACCCGCACCGCGCTCGCGTACGAGACAGTGGAGAAGAAGTAATGGCTGATCCGTTGACTCCGGTCCTCACCAAGCGGTGGCTCTCGCCGAACTCGTGGCGCCTGTCCACCTACGAGCAGCTCGAGGGCTACACCGCGATCCGCAAGGCGCTGAACGGCACGC
Organism: Amycolatopsis pigmentata; assembly: GCF_042684065.1. NCBI lineage: Bacteria > Bacillati > Actinomycetota > Actinomycetes > Pseudonocardiales > Pseudonocardiaceae > Amycolatopsis > Amycolatopsis pigmentata. The sequence goes on from NZ_JBHUKR010000007.1 coordinate 1,262,778, forward strand.
CCGAGCAGCTCGTCCAGCTCATCAAGGACGCCGGCCTGCGCGGCCGTGGCGGCGCGGGTTTCCCGGCCGGGGTGAAGTGGTCGTTCATGCCGCCGAACGAGGACAAGCCCCATTACCTGGTCATCAACGCGGACGAGGGCGAGCCGGGAACCTGCAAGGACATTCCGCTGATGATGGCGGACCCGCACTCCCTCATCGAGGGCTGCGTCATCGCGGCCTACGCGATGCGTTCGCACCACTGCTACATCTACGTGCGCGGTGAGGCACTGCACTGCTTCCGCCGCTTGGACTCCGCGGTCCGCGAGGCCTACGCCGCCGGATACCTCGGCAAGGACATCCTCGGCTCTGGCTTCGATCTCGATATCACGGTGCACGCCGGCGCGGGTGCCTACATCTGCGGCGAAGAGACCGCCCTGCTGGACTCGTTGGAGGGCAAGCGCGGCCAGCCGCGGCTGAAGCCGCCGTTCCCGGCGGCCGCGGGACTGTACGCGGCGCCGACGACGGTCAACAACGTGGAGACCATCGCCAGCGTGCCGTTCATCGTCAACGCGGGCGCGGACTGGTTCCGGCAGATGGGGCGCGAGAAGTCGCCCGGTCCCAAGATCTTCTCGATCTCGGGTCACGTGGAGAAGCCGGGGCAGTACGAGGCCCCGCTCGGCACCACCCTGCGCGAACTGCTCGACCTGTGCGGTGGCATGAAGGACGGCATCCCGCTCAAGTTCTGGACGCCGGGCGGGTCGTCGACCCCGCTGTTCACCGCCGAGCACCTGGACGTGCCGCTCGACTTCGAGGGCGCGGCGGAAGCCGGCTCCATGCTCGGCACCACGGCGGTGCAGGTGTTCAACGAGACCGTTTCGGTGCCGTGGGCCGTGATGAAGTGGACGAAGTTCTACAAGCACGAGTCGTGCGGCAAATGCACGCCCTGCCGTGAGGGGACCTACTGGCTCGACCAGATCCTCGAGCGCATGGTGGACGGCCGGGGCACCGAGGAGGACATCGACACCCTTCTCGACCTCTGCGACAACATCTTCGGCCGCTCCTTCTGCGCGCTCGCCGACGGTGCGGTCAGCCCGGTCGTCAGCGGTATCAAGTACTTCCGGGACGAGTTCCTGGCCCTGTGCGAGAGCAACAAGACTCCGGGCACCACGGAGTCCGAGCTGGTGGGAGCGCACTCATGACGATGGCGCCCGAAGAGCCCCGCGTCGAAGTCCCCGAGGGGCACGTCAGGCTGACGATCGACGGTGAAGAGGTCATCGCGCCCAAGGGCGAGTTGCTGATCCGCACCGCCGAGCGGCTCGGCACGGTGATTCCGCGGTTCTGCGACCACCCGCTGCTCGACCCGGCGGGCGCGTGCCGTCAGTGCCTGGTCGAGGTCGAAATGGGCGGACGGCCGATGCCGAAACCCCAGGCGTCGTGCACCATGACGGTCGCCGACGGCATGGTGGTCAAGACTCAGCGGAGCTCGCCGGTCGCCGACAAGGCCCAGCACGGCGTGATGGAACTGCTGCTGATCAACCATCCGCTCGACTGCCCGGTCTGCGACAAGGGCGGCGAATGCCCGTTGCAGAACCAGGCGATGACCAACGGTCGCGCGGATTCGCGGTTCCGCGACACCAAGCGGACCTTCCCCAAGCCGCTGCCCATCTCCTCGCAGGTTCTGCTGGACCGGGAACGCTGCATCATGTGCCAGCGCTGCACCCGGTTCTCGGCGCAGATCGCCGGTGACCCGTTCATCGAGTTGCTGGAACGCGGCGCGGAACAGCAGATCGGCACGGCCGAGACGGCCGACGTGCTGGACATGGCTTCGCGGACCACTTCGGGCCAGCCGTTCCAGTCGTACTTCTCCGGGAACACCATCCAGATCTGCCCGGTGGGCGCGCTCACCAGCGCGCAGTACCGGTTCCGGTCCCGGCCGTTCGACCTGGTGTCGGCGCCGTCGGTGTGCGAGCACTGTGCGTCGGGCTGCGCGGAGCGGACCGACTTCCGGCGCGGCAAGGTGATGCGCAAGCTGGCGGGCAACGACCCGGACGTCAACGAGGAATGGCTCTGCGACAAGGGCCGCTTCGCCTTCCGGTACGCCCACGCCGATGACCGCCTGCGGCACCCGCTGGTCCGCGATTCCTCCGGAGCGCTGCGGGAAGCCTCATGGACCGAGGCGCTCCGGGTCGCGGCCGAAGGGCTGCTCAAGGCGCGCGAAGGCAACGGCGCGGGTGTGCTGGCCGGTGGGCGGCTCACCGTCGAGGACGCCTACGCCTACGCGAAGTTCGCCCGGATCGCCTTGCGTACCAACGACATCGACTTCCGCGCGCGGGCCCATTCCGACGAAGAACTCGGTTTCCTGGCCTCGACCGTGGCCGGCACGAACCCGGACAACGGGGTCACCTACGCGAGCCTCGAACACGCGCCGACGGTGTTGTGCGTGGCGTTCGAGCCGGAGGAGGAGTCGCCGATCGTCTTCCTCCGGCTGCGCAAGGCGGCTCGCAAGCGCATGCTCAAGGTGGTCCATTTAGGACAATGGACGACCCCGTCGGTGCGCAAGACCTTCGGTGAACTGCTCGCCTGCGTTCCGGGTACGGAGCCCGCCGCGCTCGATGGGCTCGCCAAGCACGCGCCGGATCTCGAGCAGGCGCTTTCCCAGCCGGGCGCGGTCGTCCTCGTCGGTGAACGGGCGGCCGAGGTGCCGGGCCTGTTCACCGCGGTGCGGTCGCTGTCCGCGCGGACGGGCGCCCGGGTGGCGTGGATCCCGCGCCGCGCGGGCGAGCGTGGCGCGATCGCGGCCGGCGCGGCCCCGGCGCTGCTGCCCGGCGGTCACCCGGTCACCGACGCGGCCGCCCGCGCGGTGGTCGAATCGCGCTGGAAGGCCACGATTCCGGCCGAGCCCGGTCGCGACACCTCGGGCATCCTCGCCGCCGCGGCCGACAAACGGCTGTCCGCGCTGGTGGTCGGCGGTGTCGACCCCGGCGACCTGCCCGATCCGGAGCTGGCACGGCGCGCCCTGGCCAATGCGGACTTCGTGGTGAGCCTCGAACTGCGGCCCAGCGAGGTGACCGAGTTCGCGGACGTCGTCCTTCCCATCGCGCCCGATGTCGAGAAGTCGGGCACCTACCTGAACTGGGAAGGCCGCGCACGCTGGTTCGACACGCGGATCGAGAACGCCGGAGCCCTCTCCGACTGCCGCGTTCTCGACACCCTTGCCGTGGAGATGGACGCGGATCTGTTCACCCAGACTCCCACGGCTTCCGCGGGAGACCTGGCGGCGCTCCAGGCCGAACTGGGATCGCCGCCGTCGTCCGCCGCGGTCGCCGGCGGGACGGTGTCGGCGATGAAGGTCGGTGACGGCCAGGCGCGGCTCGCCACCTGGCGGCAGTTGCTCGACGTGGGGTCGTTGCAGGTAGAAGAGCCGGATCTGGCGGGCACGGCCCGCGAGGTGGTCGCGCGACTGTCCGCCGCTACGGCCGCGGAGATCGGGGACACCGTGACGGTGTCGACCGAGCGCGGGGAAATCACCCTGCCGGTCGAGGTCGCGGACCTGCCCGACAACGTGGTGTGGCTCCCCGCCAACTCGCCCGGTTCCCGGGTGCGCGAGACGCTCGGCACCGGCCACGGCGGCGTGGTGTCGATCAAGGGAGGTGGGGCCGAGTGAACGACGCACAGGTGGCAACGCGCGGCTGTCAACCATTCCAGCACGCGCGCCCCGGCCGTCAGGCCCCGCTATCGGGGCGGCAGGGCGCCCATCCGCGCAGGGCGAGTCGAGTTCGGTCGGAGCGCCCTGGCGAACCGATCGCGGTCGCGCGCAAACTCGCGGAGGTGGAACAGTGACCGGGTTCATGATGCAGGAGCACCTGAGCCGGGCCGAGTTGCTGGCGAACGACCCGTGGTGGCTCATCCTGATCAAGACGGTCGTGATCCTGCTGATCGGCCCGATCCTGACGATCTTCCTGATCGTCTGGGAGCGCAAGGCCATCGGCCGGATGCAGAACCGGCCTGGCCCCAACCGGGTCGGTCCGGGCGGCTATCTCCAGTCCCTCGCGGACGCGCTGAAGCTGCCCTTCAAGGAACAGATCATCCCGGACAGCGCCGACCGCAAGGTCTACTTCCTCGCCCCGGTGCTTTCCGCCGTCCCCGCGCTGATCGCGCTTGCCGCGATCCCGTTCGGTCCCGAGGTGTCGATCTTCGGGCACCGCACCGTGCTGCAGCTGGTCGACCTGCCGGTCGGCGTGCTGGTGATCCTCGCCTGCTCGTCGGTCGGCGTGTACGGGATCGTGCTGGCCGGCTGGTCGTCGGGCTCGCCGTATCCGCTGCTCGGCGGGTTGCGCTCGGCGGCGCAGGTGATCTCCTACGAGATCGCGATGGGCCTGTCGCTGGTCGCGGTCGTGCTGTACGCGCACTCGCTGTCCACCGGGGACATCGTCAACGCCCAGCAGCACGGCTGGTTCTTCTACCTGCTGCTGCCCAGTTTCGTGATCTACATGATCTCGATGGTCGGCGAGACCAACCGGGCGCCGTTCGACCTGCCCGAGGCCGAGTCCGAACTGGTCGGCGGCTTCCACACCGAGTACTCGTCGATGAAGTTCGCGATGTTCTTCCTCGCCGAGTACGTCAACATGGTGATCGTCTCGGCGTTCGCGACCACCCTGTTCCTCGGCGGCTGGCTGTTCCCCTTCGTCAGCGCGAACTCCTCGCTGAACCAGGGATGGCTGCCGCTGATCTGGTTCTTCGCCAAGCTGTTCCTGCTGCTGTTCGGGTTCATCTGGCTGCGCGCCACGCTTCCGCGGCTGCGCTACGACCAGTTCATGAAGTTGGGCTGGAAGGTCCTGGTCCCGGTCAACCTGGTGTGGATCGTGGCCGTGGTCTCCTTCCGCGCGATCGACAACGTCGGCCTCCGGGTCGTGGTCGCGGTGGCCATCGTCGTCATCCTGGCCATCCCACTCGCGCTCAGCGTGGACTCGAAACAGGTGGCGGACGAAGACTCGGTGCCGATCACCGGTGGCGGTTATCCCCTTCCACCGCTGGACCTGAAGGTGCCGCCGGTGCCGGAGCGTGGGGCGCCGAAGAAGAAGCGCCGCCGCGTCGGCACCTCCGGCGAACCCGCGCAGATTGGGAGTTCCGATGGGAATGTTTGATCCGCTCAAGGGTTTCGGGGTCACCTTCTCGACGATGTTCAAGAAGGTGGCGACCGAGGAGTATCCCGAGGCCGGAGCCCCCGCCGCGCCCCGCTACCACGGACGGCACCAGCTCAACCGGCATCCGGACGGACTGGAGAAGTGCGTCGGCTGCGAGTTGTGCGCGTGGGCCTGCCCGGCGGACGCGATCTTCGTCGAGGGCGGCGACAACACCGAGGACGCCCGCTACTCGCCCGGTGAGCGCTACGGCAAGGACTACCAGATCAACTACCTGCGCTGCATCGGCTGCGGGTTGTGCGTCGAGGCCTGCCCGACCCGGTCGCTGACGATGATCAATTTCTACGAGATCGCCGACGACGACCGGCAGCGGCTGATCTACACCAAGGAGGACCTGCTCGCGCCCCTCCTGCCCGGCATGGAGCAGCCCCCGCACCCGATGCGCCTCGGCGACGACGAGCAGGACTACTACGTCAAGGGTCCCGAGCTGGCCCGCGGACGCGGTGTCCCGGCCGGGGAAACCGTCGAGACCTCGAAAGAGGAGGTCATCCAATGATGATGCTCGCGCTCGCGCCGTCCGCGGCCCAGCACGTCGCCGTCGGCGAAGCCATCGCGTTCTGGGTCCTCGGCCCGATCGCGCTGGCGGGCGCGCTGGGCCTGATCTTCGCGCGCAACGCCGTGCACTCCGCGCTGTTCCTCGCCATGACGATGTTCTCGCTCGGCGTGCTCTACATGGTGCAGCAGGCGCCGTTCCTGGGCTTCACCCAGATCATCGTCTACACCGGCGCGATCATGATGCTGTTCCTGTTCGTGCTCATGCTGGTCGGCCGCGAAAGCTCCGACTCGGTGGTGGAAGTCCTGCGGGGACAACGGCTCTGGGCCGGCATCCTCGGCGTCGGCATCGCCGGCCTGCTGGCCACCACGCTCACCCGTGCGCTGGCCAACGTCACCCCGGCGCCCCCGCCCAACGGCACGCCCGGCGGGCTCGGCCGGGCGATCTTCACCGACTACCTGTTCCCCTTCGAGCTCACCTCGGCGCTGCTGATCACCGCCGCGCTGGGCGCGATGGTGCTGGCGTTCACCGACAAGCGCGGTAATCGCCGGACCCAGAAGGAGCTCGTCGAAGCGCGGTTCCGCGGCGAGTACGAGCGCATCTCGCCGAAACCCGGCCCCGGCGTGTTCGCCACGTCCCACTCGGTCACCACCCCGGCCTTGCTGCCGGATGGTTCGGTGGCCGAGGAGTCGCTGTCGGCGATCATCGAGTCCACTCCCACCGCACGGCTGGAAGCCGAGCGGAAACAGGTGGCCGGTACCGAACCGGAGCCGGACGCGCACGCGCTCGTCGGGCCCGAAAGCGTGGAGGAAGAGTGACTCCCACCTACTACCTGTTGTTGTCGGGACTGCTGTTCACCATCGGCGCCGTCGGGGTTCTGGTGCGCCGCAACGCCATCGTGGTGTTCATGTGCATCGAACTGATGCTCAACGCGGTGAACCTCTCGCTCGTCACGTTCGCCCGCATCAACGGCGGGCTCGACGGACAGGTGATGGCGTTCTTCGTGATGGTCGTGGCCGCCGCCGAGGTCGTGGTCGGCCTGGCGATCATCATGGCGATCTTCCGCACCCGGCGTTCGGCTTCGGTCGACGACACCAACCTGCTCAAGTACTAGCACCGCCCGCAACGGAGAGTTGAATGATCGCATCATCGTGGTTGCTGGTCGCCTTCCCGGCCCTGGGCGCGCTGATCCTGCTGGCCGGCGGGAGGCGCACCGACCGATGGGGGCACCTGCTCGGCTGCGCGACCGTCATTCTGTCCTTTGTGTACGGTCTGGTGCTGTTCATCGGCAGTAGCGGCGACCCGGTCGACAAGAACTTCTTCCCGTGGATCAACGTCGGCCAGTTCCAGGTGGACTTCGGGTTCCGGATCGACGCGCTGTCGCTGGTCTTCGTCCTGCTGATCACCGGGGTCGGCTCGCTGATCCACATCTACTCGATCGGCTACATGGCCCACGACACGGCGGACGGGCCGGGCAACGAGGCACACGCGCGGCGCCGGTTCTTCGGCTACCTGAACCTGTTCGTCGCCTCGATGCTGGTTCTGGTGCTGGGCAACAACTTCGTGACCCTCTACCTCGGCTGGGAGGGCGTCGGCCTGGCGTCCTACCTGCTGATCGGCTGGTACACCGACCGTCCGTCCGCGGCGACCGCGGCGAAGAAGGCGTTCCTGATGAACCGGGTCGGCGACGTCGGCCTGGCCATCGCGATCTTCCTGATGTTCAAGTACCTCGGCACCGTCACCTACGCGGGCGTGTTCGCCAACATCGGCCACGCGCCGCCTGCCGCGATCACCGCGATGGCGTTGCTGCTCCTGCTCGGCGCCTGCGGCAAGTCCGGTCAGGTCCCGCTCCAGGCGTGGCTCCCGGACGCGATGGAGGGCCCGACCCCGGTGTCCGCCCTCATCCACGCGGCAACCATGGTCACCGCCGGGGTCTACCTGGTGGCCCGGTCCAACCCGATCTTCAACGACACCGCGACCGGACGGCTCGTGGTCGCCATCGTCGGGGCGGTGACCCTGCTGTTCGGGTCGATCGTCGGCTGCGCCTACGACGACATCAAGAAGGTGCTGGCCTACTCCACGGTGAGCCAGATCGGCTACATGATGCTGGCCGTCGGACTCGGCCCGTTCGGTTACGCGCTGGGCATCATGCACCTGCTCACCCACGGCTTCTTCAAGGCGGGGCTGTTCCTCGGCGCCGGGTCGGTCATGCACGGCATGAACGACGAGGTCGACATGCGCAAGTTCGGCGGCCTGGCCAGGTACATGCCGATCACGTTCGCCACCTTCGGGCTCGGCTACCTCGCGCTGATCGGTTTCCCGTTCCTGTCCGGCTACTTCTCCAAGGACGCGATCATCGAGGCCGCGTTCGGGCAGCCGGGCTGGCAGGGCTGGGTGTTCGGGCTGGCGGCGATGCTCGGCGCCGGGCTGACCGCGTTCTACATGACCCGCCTGATGCTGATGACGTTCTTCGGCAAGGCTCGCTGGAAGGACCTGCGCACCGCCGAGGGCAAGGAATTCCATCCGCACGAGTCGCCCCGCGTGATGACCGTGCCGATGATCATCCTGGCGATCGGCTCGGTCGGCGCGGGCGCGTTCTTCGCGCTCGGCAACCGGTTGAGCGACTGGCTCCAGCCCTCGCTGGGGCCGCTGGAGGAGTCCGCGCACACGGTGCTGCCCGCCGCGGCCATCCCGTGGCTCACGATCGCGCTGGCCGCGCTCGGCGTGCTCGTCGCGTGGCTGGTGGTCGGACGGCGCGAGACCCCGGTCGAGCGGCCCGTCGAGGTGTCCCCGTTCGTCCGGGCCGCCCGCAAGGACCTCTACGGCAACGCGTTCAACGAGACCTTCGTGGCGCGTCCGGGCCTGTGGCTCACCCGCTTCTCGGTGTACTTCGACAGCCGGGGGGTGGACGGTGCGGTCAACGGGCTGGCCGCCGCGCTCGGCGGTGGGTCGGGGCGGCTTCGCCGGTTGCAGACCGGTTTCGTCCGCTCCTACGCGCTGTCCATGCTGGCCGGTTCGTTCGTGCTGATCACGGCCTTGCTTCTGGTGAGGTTCTCATGACCGCCCAGGTTACTAATCCGACCAAAAGTAGGCGGCGACGGTCCGCAGCCGATCTGCTTGTAGACACCCGTGTCCGCCGTGGCTGTGGTCGGATTGGTAACGAACGGCACAGAGTGTTCCCTTCGTCGGACCTTTCCGGTCCCGCCGTGACAACGCTTTGCGAGGAATCATGACCTGGCCGCTCGCCCTCATCCTGCTGCCGCTGGTCGGCGCGCTCGTGCTGACGCCGCTGAAAGGCAACGACCGGCTCGCCACCCGCGTCGCGCTCGCCTTCGCGCTCGTGGAACTGCTGCTGATCATTCCACTGTGGACGATGTATTCACCGGGCGGCGCGCGCCTGCAGGAGACCAGCTCGATGGTCTGGATCCCGTCCTTCGGTGTGCACATCTCCTTCGGCGTGGACGGCATCGCGCTGATCATGATCGCGGTGATCGCGTTCCTGGTGCCGATCGTGATGGGCACCCTGGGCACCGCCGACAAGCTGCCCGAGGGCCGCAGCGTGGCCGGCTACTTCTCGCTGATCCTGGTGCAGGAGGCGCTGACCATCGGCGTGTTCGCGGCGACCGACGTGTTCCTGTTCTACGTGCTGTTCGAGATCATGCTGATCCCGATGTACTTCCTCATCGGCGGTTACGGTGGCGCGAACCGGCAGTACGCGGCGGTGAAGTTCTTCCTGTACTCCTTCCTCGGCGGCCTGATCATGCTGGCGTCGGCGATCGGCGCCTACGCGCTGGTGCCAGGCAAGGGCACCTTCGACTGGGCCACCTTGGTCTCGGTGGTCCACAACGCTCCGTTGTCCACGCAGATCTGGTTGTTCCTGGGCTTCTTCCTGGCCTTCGCGATCAAGGCACCGCTGGTCCCGTTCCACACCTGGCTTCCGGACGCGGCCGGTGAGGCGCCGTTCGGCGTGGCCGTGCTGCTGGTCGGCGTACTGGACAAGGTCGGCACGTTCGGATTCCTGCGTTACTGCCTGCCGATGTTCCCGGCGGCCAGTAGGACCCTGGCCCCGATGGTGCTCGTGCTGGCGGTGATCGGCGTGCTCTACGGCTCGATCCTCGCCGCGGGACAGCAGGACATGAAGCGGTTCGTGGCCTACGTGTCGATCGCCCACTTCGGCTTCATCGCACTGGGCATCTTCGCGTTCACCAGCCAGGCACAGGTCGGCTCGGTGACCTACATGCTCAACCACAGCCTCGCCACCGGCATGCTGATCGTCGTGCTCGGCCTGGTCGTCGCCCGCGGTGGCTCCACCCGCGTGTCCGACTACGGCGGGATGGCCAAGGCGACCCCGTTGCTGGGCGGCATGTTGCTCATCGCCGGTCTGTCCACTTTGTCCTTGCCCGGCACGAACTCGTTCGTGAGCGAGTTCCTGGTGCTGGTCGGGTCGTTCACGACACAGCCGGTGTACGCGATCCTCGCCACCGTCGGCATGGTGCTGGCGGCGGCGTACGTGCTGTGGCTGTACCAGCGCGTGATGACCGGGCCGCTGCGCGGAAACGCGCTGGCGGGTCTCGCCGGAGGCCCCGGTGCCGCGACCGCGCCCGACGTCGCGGCGAAGAAGTCCCTGCGCGATCTCGGAGGCCGGGAGCTGGCGATCCTGGTGCCGCTGGTCGTGCTGATCATCGGGCTGGGGTTCTATCCGAAACCCTTGCTGGACACGGTAAGCCCGTCCGTCGACGCGACCTTGTCGGCCGTCCAGGCAGGAGTGGCGAAATGACTTTCCCCGACTCCGAGGCTTATGAACACGGAGGCCACTGAATGTATCTCGCGCAACAGATCTCGATCCCGCAGATCGAGTATCCGGCGGTCCTGCCGGTACTGATCGTCCTCGGTGCGGCCTGCGTGAGCGTGCTCGTCGAAGCCTTCCTGCCGAAGCCTCAGCGCTGGGCGGCCCAGGTGGTGGTGAGCCTGACCGCGATCGTGGTGGCGGGAATCGCGCTGATTCTCTACGTCAGCGGCTCGCCGAAGGCCGGGCTGACCACGCTGGCCGGTGCGGTGTCGGTGGACAAGCCCGCGCTGTTCCTGTGGGGCACGCTGCTGGCCCTGGCGCTCGGCGCGGTGCTGCTCATCGCCGACCGGACGGTCGAGCGTGGCGGGGCCTTCGCCGCGCAGGCGTCGATCCGTCCCGGCACCGTGCAGGACCAGGCGCAGGCGACCGCCGTGATGCAGACCGAGGTCTTCCCGCTGACGCTGTTCGCGCTCGGCGGGATGATGACCTTCTGCGCGGCGAACGACCTGCTCACCATGTTCATCGCGCTGGAAGTGCTCAGCCTCCCGCTGTACCTGATGTGCGGTCTCGCGCGTCGCCGCCGCCTGCTGTCGCAGGAAGCCGCGGTCAAGTACTTCCTGCTCGGCGCGTTCTCCTCCGCCTTCTTCCTCTACGGCCTCGCCCTGCTCTACGGGTACGCGAACTCGGTGAAGCTGGCCGACATCGCGCGGGCCGCCGCCGGTTCGGACCGCTCCGACATCCTGCTGTTCGCCGGGCTCGGCCTGCTCGTGGTCGGCCTGCTGTTCAAGGGCTCGGTCGGTCCGTTCCACACCTGGACGCCCGACGTGTACCAGGGCGCGCCCACCCCGGTGACCGCGTTCATGGCCGCCTGCACCAAGGTCGCCGCGTTCGGCGGGATCCTGCGGGTGCTCACGGTCGGTTTCGAGTCGACGAGCTGGCAGTGGCGCGGGGTGATGTGGGCGGTGGCGATCGTCTCGATGGTGATCGGCGCGATCCTGGGCCTGACCCAGACCGACATCAAGCGCATGATCGCCTACTCGTCGATCGCGCACGCCGGCTTCCTGCTCGTCGGCACCATCGCGATGACCGGCGAGGGCCTGTCCGGGACGCTGTTCTACCTGCTGGCCTACGGGTTCACCACGCTGGCCGCGTTCGCGGTCGTCTCGCTCGTGCGCGATTCGACCGGCGAGGCGACGCACCTGTCGGCCTGGGCCGGTCTGGCGAAGCGGTCGCCGCTGCTGGCGGGGGTGTTCACCTTCCTCCTGCTCGCCCTCGCGGGTATCCCGCTGACCAGCGGTTTCGTCGGGAAGTTCGTGGTCTTTTCGGCCGCGTTGCGGGACGGCATGGCGCCGCTGGTGGTCGTCGCGCTCGTCTTCAGCGCGGTCGCGGCGTTCTTCTACCTCCGCGTGGTCGTGCTGATGTACTTCTCGCAGCCTTCCCCCGAGGGACCGACCGTGAGCGTGCCGGGCGCGTTCACCACGGTCGCCATCACTCTGGGCGTGGTCGTCACCCTGGTACTGGGCGTCATCCCGTCGATCGCCCTGAACTGGGCGGGCGCGGGCGGCTTCGCCTTCTGAGACTCGACTACGCTGTCGCCTTGATCACCTTGTCCGGGACCGAGCGGCGAACGGCCGCCCATGCCTTCCCATTACGCTGGTGACGACCGGTAGCCGGAGTGCGGAGGGCGAGGACGTTGTCGGTTCAGAGTGAGGCCATCGAGGATCTGCGCGCGAGCGTGGGCCTGCGGATCGCCGATGAGCACTTGCTGCGCACGCTGGCCGGCGGGCTCACTGACGTGGAGAAGCTGCTGCGTGAGACGGCCCGCAGTGAGGTCAAGGAGGTGCACGAGGCCGCCTCGCACCTCGTGGAAGCCGGGGGCAAGCGCTTTCGGCCGCTGTTCACCCTGCTGGCGGCCCAGTTCGGCAAGGGCAACCACGAGGGCGTGGTGACCGCCGCCGCGGCGGTCGAACTGGTGCACCTGGCCACCCTGTACCACGACGACGTCATGGACGAGGCCACCATGCGCCGGGGCGCGACCAGCGTGAACGCGCGCTGGGGCAACAGCATCGCGATCCTGACCGGTGACTTTCTGTTCGCGCACGCTTCGAGGCTGGTCTCCGAGTTGGGCACGGACGCCGCGCGGATCATCGCGGAGACCTTCGCCGAACTCGTCACCGGGCAGATGCGGGAGACCGCGGGCCCGGCCGACGGTGAGGATCCGGTCCGGCACTACCTGAGTGTCATCGCACAGAAGACCGGGTCCCTGATCGCGACCGCGGGGCGGTTCGGCGGCATGGTCTCCGGTGCCGAACCCGAGCAGGTGGAGGCGCTGCGGCGGTTCGGCGCGACCATCGGCACGGCGTTCCAGATCTCCGACGACATCATCGACATCGCGTCGCCGTCGCACGAGTCGGGCAAGACTCCCGGCACCGACCTGCGCGAGGGCGTGCGGACCCTGCCGGTGCTCTACGCGCTCGCGGACGCGGACACGGAGCCGAGGCTGGTGGAACTGCTGGCAGGCCCGATCACCGACGACGACCTGGTCGAGGAGGCCCTGCGACTGTTGCGGGTTTCAACCGGACTTGACCGCGCCATGACAACCTTGTCGGACTACGCTCACCGGGCGAGTAAAGAGTTGTCCACGTTGCCTGCCTCGGCCGCGCGGGACGCATGTGAATCGGTCGCCGAGTACCTGATAGCACGCACAAAGTGACCATCGACGCCGCCGCCTGACGCGGTGTGTCGTGGAGCGTTACTTCAAGCGTGATCACTCCGCGGCCAGATAGGAAGGACCTGACGGATGTCCATCTTCGGACAGGTTTGGTTGTGGAGTATCGCGGCATTCCTGATCGGGGTGTTGCTGACCTGGATGATGCTTGTCCGTCCCGTCCAGGCCCGTAACCGCAAGCTCGAGAGAAGACTGCGAGAAGCCCGTACGGCCGTTTCCGCACCGCCACGCAGGCCCGTGCGCCCGGCCGCCCCGGTCGAGGACAAGCGCCAGCCGGCCGACCGGTACCCGCCGGGGCCCGGGTTCCCCGATCGTTACCAGCCGGATCCCGTCCTGGCCGACGTGTACCAGCCGGATCCGGGGTTGACGGATCGGTTCGAGCCGGAACCGCGGCCGACCGCGCAGTTCGACCGGCATCAGGCCGAGCCTCAGCCGGTCGACGGCTACCTCGCGGAACCGGGGATGCCTCCGGGGTATCGGCCCGAGCCTCAGCCGGCCGACGTGTATCCGGCCGAACCCGGGATGCCTCCGGGGTACCAGCCCGAACCCCAGACGACCGACCGGAACCAGCCGGAATCCGAGCCCTTCTGGGCCACGTTCGACCCGGAACCGGAGCCCGAACCCGAGCCCGAGGCGGGCGAACAATCGCGCGAACTCGCCTGGTTCGAGCAGGAGCGTGCGGCCAAGCCGGGTGCGGACAAATCGGGTGCCGACAAGGAAGACGCTCAACCGCTTCCTTCGCCGGCCACCGAGTTCGTCGGCCTCAACTCGGTGCTGGAGCCGGACAATCCGGCGGACGCCGGCGTCACCTCGGTCTTCAAGAAGATCGACGACGCGCCGGGTGAAGAACGCGGATCCGAGCGGGGCTCGCTGTTCCCTACCGACACCCCCGCCCCCGAGCAGGCTTCGCCCACCTACGCCTTCGGCGGGGACCAGAAGTCGGCAGGCAACGAGGAGGCGACCGAGGTCACCCAGGTGCTACCCCGGCGCAAGCCGCAGAAAACGCCCCGCTCGGCCTTCGAGCCGCCGAGGAAGCGTGCCGAGCCGTCCATGCGGCCGATCGAACGCCGCGAACCGGTGCTCCTCGACGAAGGGGGCCAAAGCGGTTCTCTCTTCGAACCGGTGACTCCGGCAAACTCGGCGCAGGCCTCCGGGGACAAGGCGTCCGCGGAAGGCTCCGCTCGCGAAGCCTCGGTGCCCTCGGGCCCGTTCGGGCCCGGCTCGGCCATGCCGCGTCCCGGCGGCGGGCGTCCGGCCGACGACTTCGCCGTCAAGGCGAGTGTCACGGCGTTGCGGTACTGCACCGAGGACTCGCCCCAGTATCCGCGGATGGTGGCGGAAGTGTGGTTCCGCACCACCGCCGACGCCGAACGCGTCGGCTTCCGCCCGGTCACTTAAACGGAAGGAAGGTGGCTTTGCTAGGCCGGAGGCGGCAACGGCAGCTACTCAGCGCATTAGCCGCCCGCCGGAGGCCCGCCGCACGCGGCCGGACATGCTTTTCGTCCGGCCGCCGATCAGGCAGAGCCTATTCGTAGTAAAGCCACCTTGCTCGTTAAACCACGGTCCAGGTGTCCTTGCCGGTGAGCAGCCCTTGCAGGTCCGGGGTTTTCGCCGACCGCGCCTGTTCGACCTGGGCGCGGGCCTGGTCGTCGTAGGTGGGGCGCTCGACCTGGCGGAAGATGCCGGTCGGGGTGTGGTTGAGGTTCTGGTCGCCGATCCGGGAGAGCGCGAAGGCGTAGGCCGTGTCGGCGATGGCAGGGTCGTGAACGACGAGGTTGTCCTCGCCGATCTCGGAGACCTTGGCCGTTTCCAGGCCGCCCCAGCCGGTCGTGGTGACGCCGTATTCGCCTTCGGGCCCGAACCGGATCGGTTCGCCCGGCTTGAGCGGGATGATGCGGCGGGCGGCCTCGTCGGAGTCCTTGAGGACGTCGAAGGCGCCGTCGTTGAAGATCGGGCAGTTCTGGTAGATCTCCACCAGGGCGGAGCCACGGTGGCGGGCGGCGGCGGTGAGGACCTCGGTGAGGCCCTTCTTGTCGCTGTCCAGCGCGCGGCCGACGAAGGTCGCCTCGGCGCCCAGGGCCAGTGAGATCGGGTTGAACGGCGTGTCCACCGAGCCCATCGGGGTCGACTTGGTGATCTTGCCCGCTTCGCTGGTGGGGGAGTACTGCCCCTTGGTCAGCCCGTAGATCCGGTTGTTGAACAGCAGGATCTTGAGGTTGACGTTGCGCCGCAGGGCGTGGATGAGGTGGTTGCCGCCGATGGACAGCGCGTCGCCGTCACCGGTGATCACCCAGACCGACAGGTCCGGGCGCGTGGTGGCCAGCCCGGTCGCGATCGCGGGCGCGCGGCCGTGGATCGAGTGCATCCCGTAGGTGTTGAGGTAGTACGGGAACCGGGACGAGCAGCCGATCCCGGAGATGAACACGATGTTCTCGCGCTTGAGGCCCAGGGTCGGCAGGAACGACTGCACCGTGTTGAGCACGATGTAGTCCCCGCAGCCGGGACACCAGCGGACCTCCTGGTCGGACTTGTAGTCCTTGGCCTTCTGCGGTTCGTCGGTGGTCGGCACGAGGTCCAGGCCACCCGAGGGCATGCCCAGGTCGATCGCGGTCATGCGACTGCTCCCCCCTCCATCTTGTCGGACACCCACATCCGGTTTACCCGCGTACCCGAAGCTTCGCCATGGTGGGTCATGGACGCCCCGCCACGAGGCCGGTGAACAGGTGTTCCAGCTCTTCGGCCTTGAAGGGCAGGCCCGCGACCTTGGTGTGGGAATGGATGTCGACCAGGTATTTCGCACGCAGCAACAGCGCGAGCTGGCCGAGGTTCATCTCCGGCACGACGACCTTGTCGTAGCGGGCCAGCAGTTCGCCCAGGTTGCCCGGCAGCGGGTTCAGGTAGCGCAGGTGGGCCTGCGCGATGGGCAGGCCCTTCTTCCGAACCCGGCGGCAGGCGGCACCGATCGGCCCGAACGAGGATCCCCAGCCCAGCGCCAGTACCCGCGCCTGGCCGCTCGGGTCGTCCACCTCGATGTCCGGCACGTCGATCCCGTCGATCTTCGCCTGACGGAGCCGGACCATGTGGTCGTGGTTGTCCGGGTCGTAGGAGATGTTGCCCTTGCCGTCGGCCTTCTCCAGACCACCGATGCGGTGCTCCAGACCGGGCGTGCCCGGAACGGCCCACTCGCGGGCCAGGGTCTGCGGATCCCGCACGTAGGGCCAGAACTCGCCGGAGGCATCGGCGGCGTTGGGCTCGGAGGCGAAGGCCACCGTGAGGTCGGGCAGGCTGTCCACGTCCGGGATGAGCCACGGTTCGCTGCCGTTGGCGATCGCGCCGTCGGACAGCAGCAGCACCGGCGTCCGGTAGGTCAGCGCGATGCGCGTGGCCTCCAGCGCGATGGCGAAACAGTCGGCGGGTGTGGCGGGCGCCACGATCGGCACGGGCGACTCGCCGTTGCGGCCGAACATCGCCTGCAGCAGGTCCGCCTGCTCGGTCTTGGTCGGCAGGCCGGTGGACGGGCCGCCGCGCTGCACGTCGATGACCACCAGCGGGAGTTCCATCATCACGCCCAGACCGATCGTCTCGCTCTTGAGCGCGATACCCGGGCCCGACGTCGAGGTCACCCCGAGCGCGCCGCCGTAGCTCGCGCCCAGCGCCGCGCCGATCCCCGCGATCTCGTCCTCGGCCTGGAAGGTGGTGACACCGAAGTTCTTGTGCTTGGACAGCTCATGCAGGATGTCCGACGCCGGGGTGATCGGGTAGGTGCCCAGCAGGATCCGCAGTCCCGACCGCTGCCCGGCCGCCACGATCCCGTACGCCAGCGCGGTGTTGCCGGTGATCTGCCGGTAGGTGCCGCGCGCCAGTTTCGCCGGCGCCACCTCGAAGGTGGTGGCGAAGGACTCGGTGGTCTCGCCGTAGTTCCAGCCGGCCCGGAAGGCCAGGATGTTGGCCTCGGCGATGTCGGGCTTGCGGGCGAACTTCTCCCGCAGGAACCGCTCCGTGCCCTCGGTGGGCCGGTGGTACATCCACGACAGCAACCCGAGCGCGAACATGTTCTTGCAGCGCTCGGCGTCCTTCTTGCCCAGGCCGGTCTCCGCCAGCGCGCCCTGGGTCAGCGTGGACATCGCCACCCGGTGCACCTGGAAGGGCGACAGCGTGTCGTCCTCCAGGGGGTCCGAGTCGTAACCGACCTTGGTGAGGTTGCGCTTGGAGAACTCGTCGGTGTTGACGATCAACGTCCCCCCGTGCGGGAGGTCGGCCAGGTTCGCCTTCAACGCCGCCGGGTTCATCACGACCAGCACGTCCGGCCGGTCGCCGGGGGTCAGAATGTCGTAGTCGGCGAAATGCACCTGAAAGGACGAAACCCCCGGGATGGTGCCCTGAGGCGCCCGGATCTCCGCCGGGAAGTTCGGCAGGGTGGCCAGGTCGTTGCCGAAGGCCGCCGCTTCGGAGGTGAACCTGTCGCCGGTCAACTGCATGCCGTCGCCGGAGTCGCCCGCGAAACGGATCACGACACGATCCAGTTTGGCGATTTCGGTGCGACGGGTGGAGGGCAAGACCCCGTTGCCGTTAGCCGTCGTGCTCATGGGTTGGGCGATCCCTCTCTCGCGGCGCAGATAGCTCTACCTTACTTCGCCTATTTTCCCGCGATGCCGGCATGTGATCCGACTTACTGTGACCTCGGGTCACAGGTGGCTTTCCGGCCCGGACGGTTGCCTTGGTCAACGGTACTTGGTCGTCCGGACCTGTCCGGATGCTGAGACCGGGAGACGTCATTCGCCGGGCACGGGTGGCCGTTCCAGGAGCCGGGACAACACGACGGTGGAGACGGTGCGGTCGACGATATCGAGACCGCGGAGACGTTCCAGTGCCGTTTCGAGCTGGTGGATGTCCGCGGCGCGCAGGTGCACGATCGCGTCGGCGGCGCCGGTCACGGTGTAGGCGGCGACCACCTCGGGCAGGGGCTCGAGCCGGGCCCGGATCCGTGACGGTGCCACGTTGCCGCGGCAGTGCACCTCGACGAACGCTTCCGTGCCCCAGCCGAGCGCCTCCGGGTCGACCACCGCGGTGAATCCCCTCAGCACGCCGGTGCCGAGCAGCCGGTCCACCCGCCGCTTCACCGCCGGGGCGGACAGCCCGACGACCTTTCCCACGTCGGCGTAGCTCGACCTGGCATTGGCCACCAGGCACGAAACGATTCGCTGATCTATCGGGTTCACACGCAATGTTTAGCACGTGATCGCGCATGAAAGGATGATTGTCGACGGTTCGAGCAGCATTTACCGTGGGATCATGCCGGTTCGAGTGCCGACCACCCGCAGGTATCTCATGTGCCCGCCGCGGTACTTCGCGGTCGAATACGCGATCAACCCCTGGATGGACCCGGCGCGGCCGGTGGACACCGAGGCGGCCATGGCGCAGTGGACGGAACTGCGCGACACCTATCGCCGGCTCGGGCACACCGTCGAGGAGATCGACCCGCGGCCCGGCCTGCCCGACATGGTCTTCGCCGCGAACTCGGCGACCGTCGTGCACGGCCGCGTGCTCGGCGCGCGGTTCCGGGCACGGCAACGCGCGGCCGAGGCCGAGCACTACCGCCGCTGGTTCGTCGAGCACGGTTACTCCGATGTGGTGATGCCCGCCCGGATCAACGAGGGCGAGGGCGACTTCGTCTGGACCGGTCGGATGCTGCTGGCCGGCACCGGGTTCCGGACCGACCCGGCCGCGCACGCCGAGGCACAGGAGACGCTCGGCGTGCCGGTGCTCTCGTTGCGCCTGGTCGACCCGCGCTACTACCACCTGGACACCGCGCTGTTCGTGCTCAGTGAGACCACCGAGGGTTCGCCGGGGCAGATCGCGTACTACCCCGAAGCGTTCTCGCCGGGGTCGCGTCAGGTGCTCGCCCGGCTGTTCCCGGACGCGGTCCTCGCCGGTGCCGAGGACGCCGCGTGCTTCGGGCTCAACGGTGTCTCCGACGGGCGCAACGTGGTGCTGCCGGCCGGGGCGGGCGCGCTGGCCGACCGCCTCGCCGACCGGGGCTATTTCCCCGTTCTCGTGGACGCGTCGGAGTTCCGCAAGTCCGGCGGCGGGCCGAAATGCTGCACGCTGGAGATCCGTAAGTAGGCTCCGCCGTCGAATGATCGAATTCCGGTGACCGGTGGGTGTACCGGGTGTCGGGCAACGGACCACAAACCCGGTTTGTCGGTGAATTTCAATTCCCCGGTCCGTTGGTCCCGGAATTGATCACCCAGGGTGACGCGTCTCATTTCCTGCAGGGGCACCGCCCCCGCAACCCCCGCAGGGGGCAAGCCCCCAGACCCCCTTGAGGATTAGGTGGGGCGGGACTGTAACAAGGCCCGGGCGGGCTCCGAATCATCGAATGCACTCCCCGCCACGTTCCCCCAGTCAAGGAGACTTCGATCATGAGCGCCTGCCGCCTCTGCGGATCGGTAAGCCTGGCAGGCGTGGTCGATCTCGGCGCGACTCCGCCCTGTGAACGTTTCCTCACCGCCGAACAACTCGACGAACCGGAAATCACCTATCCGCTGCACCTGAAGGTGTGCACCGGTTGCTGGCTCGCGCAGATTCCTCCGTTGATCACGCCGGAGGACACGTTCACCGATTACGCGTATTTCTCTTCCTACTCCGCCAGCTGGGTGGACCACGCGCGGAATTTCGTGGAAACCGCGACCGGAAAGCTCGGGCTGAACGAGGGCTCGTTTGTCGTCGAGGTGGCCAGCAACGACGGTTACCTTCTCAAGCACGTGGTCGCCAGGGGTATCCGGTGCCTCGGTGTGGAACCGTCGGTGAACGTCGGGGAGGCCGCCCGGGCGGACGGTGTGCCGACCACCACCGCGTTCCTGAACCCGAGGACGGGAGCGGCGGTGCGGGCCGAGCACGGGCCGGCGGACCTCGTCGTGGCCAACAACGTCTACGCGCACATTCCCGATGTGCTCGGCTTCACCCGGGGGCTGCGTGAACTCGTCGCGGACGACGGCTGGGTGAGCATCGAGGTGCAGCACCTGCTCACGCTCATCCAGCAGGTCCAGTACGACACCATCTATCACGAGCATTTCCAGTACTACACGGTGGAATCGGCGCGCCGCGCGCTGGCCACCGGCGGACTGTCCGTTGTGGACGTCGAGCGACTGCCGACGCACGGTGGCTCGATCCGGCTGTGGGCTCGGCCCACCGAGGTCGCCGGTGAGCCGAGCGCCAGGATGACCGAGGTGCTGGCCGAGGAGAAGGCGGCGGGGCTGCACGAGCTGTCCGGCTACGCCGAATTCGCCGCCCGGGTCACCAAGGTGCGCCTCGACCTGCTGCGCTTCCTCGTCGATGCCGCGGACGAGGGAAAGACGGTGGTCGGGTACGGCGCGCCGGGCAAGGGCAACACGTTGCTCAACCACTGTGGGATCCGGAGCGACCTGCTCGCCTACACCGTCGACAAGAATCCGTACAAGCACGGGCGGTTCACGCCCGGTGCCCGTATCCCGGTCCTGCCGCCGGAACGCATCGCCGAGGACCGGCCCGACTACGTCCTCGTCCTGCCCTGGAACCTCAGGAACGAACTGGTTCCCCAACTGTCCTATGTGGAGCAATGGGGCGGCAGGCTGGTCTTCGCAATCCCGCGCCTGGAGGTGCTCTAAGAGTGAAGGTCGTCCTGTTCTGTGGCGGATACGGCATGCGCATGCGCAACGGCGCCGCCGACGACGCGCCCAAGCCGATGGCGATGGTCGGACCGCGGCCGTTGATCTGGCACGTCATGCGTTACTACGCCCACTTCGGGCACACCGAGTTCGTGCTGTGCCTGGGCTACGGCGCGCATCACATCAAGAACTTCTTCCTCAACTACGAGGAGACGGCCTCCAACGACTTCGTGCTCCGCGGTGGCCGGACCGAGCTGCTCTCCACCGACATCGCGGACTGGTCGATCTCGTTCGTCAACACCGGTGTCGACTCGCCGATCGGCGAGCGGCTGCGGCGGGTGCGCGCGCATCTCGAGGGCGAAGAGATGTTCCTCGCCAACTACGCCGACGTGCTCACCGATGCCCCACTGCCGGAGATGATCGAACGGTTCTCGCACCGGGATGCCGGCGCCTCCATGATGGTGGTGCCACCCCAGTCGTCGTTCCACTGCGTGGAACTGGGAGAGGGCTCCATGATCGGCTCGATCACCGCGGTCAACGAGATGCCACTGTGGGAGAACGGCGGCTATTTCGTGCTGAGGCAGGAGATCTTCGACCACATCCCGGAGAACGGGGACCTGGTCGTCGACGGATGCGGTGAACTGGCCAAACGGGGCCGTCTGCTCGCCTACCCCTATCGCGGGTTCTGGAAGCCCACCGACACGGTGAAGGAACGCGCGGCACTCGATCAGGACTACGCGCAGGGCTACCGCCCGTGGGCGTTGTGGGAGCGGGCGGTTCCAGCATGAGGCCGATGCGGGTTCTGTTGACGGGGCACCAGGGGTACCTGGGCAGCGTGATGGCCCCGGTGCTCGCCGCCGCCGGTCACGAGGTGATCGGGCTGGACTCCGGCCTGTTCGCGAACTGCCTGCTGGGACCGCGGCCCGATGACCCGGCGGGCCACCAGGTCGACCTCCGGGACACGACCGTCCGGCATCTGTCCGAAGTGGACGCCGTGATCCACCTCGCCGCGTTGTCCAACGATCCACTCGGCGCGCTCGATCCCGACCTCACCTACGCGATCAACCACCGGTCGTCGGTGTGGCTTGCCCGGCTGGCCAGGGACGCCGGTGTCAGCCGGTTCCTCTACGCCTCGACCTGCTCCGTCTACGGGGCTTCCGGCGGCGACGACCTGGTCGGCGAGGACGCGCCGCTGCGGCCGGTGACGCCGTACGCCGAGTCGAAGGTCCGCGTCGAGGATGACCTGCACGAGCTGGCCGACGAACGGTTCACCCCGGTGTTCCTCCGCAATGCCACCGCGTTCGGCTTTTCGCCGCGGCTGCGCGCCGACATCGTGCTCAACAACCTGGTCGGTCACGCGTTCCTGACCGGCGTGGTGCGAGTGCTTTCCGACGGGACTCCGTGGCGGCCGCTCGTGCACGCCCACGACATCGCCCGTGCCTTCGCCGCCGCTCTGGTCGCGCCCCGGGAGGCCGTGCACGCCAAGGCGTTCAACATCGGCACCGAACGGAACAACGTGACCGTCGCGCAGATCGCCGAGCAGGTCGTCGAGGCGGTGCCCGGCTCGCGGTTGACGATCACCGGGGAGGCCGGCGCGGACCCGCGTTCCTACCGGGTGGACTTCTCGCGGTTCCGCCAGGCGGTCCCGGAATTCGAGTGCGAGTGGACGGTCAAGGACGGCGCCATCGAGTTGGCCGACGCCTACCAGCGGCTCGGGCTGACCACGCACAACTTCGATCGCCGTTTCACACGGCTGGCCTGGCTGCGTGACCAGGTGGAGGCGGGCAAGGTGGACGCGACGCTGCGGCCGCTCCCGTGACACCCCCCGTGCCGGCTCTCGGCGGACTCGCGGAGGAAACACGGTGACCATTCAGGGAGCTGGTTCCTCTCGTCGCTACCAGGGCAGGCATCGCCTTCGTGGCCAGAGACGGCACAGCCTGCCCGTGGGTTCGTGGCCGACCCATGCCGCGAAGGGGACGCTGCGCAGCGCCCGGCGGGCGATGGCGGGGCGAGTGAGCTGGGGACTCGCCGACCAAGCGGTGTCCAGTCTGACCAACTTCGCCGTCGGCAGTTATGTCGCGCGGTCGCTGGGGGCCACCGCGTTCGGCATCTTCGGGCTCGCCATGGTCACTTACAGTGTCTCGCTCAACGTGTCGCGAGGGCTCGCCACCGACCCGCTCATGGTGCGGTTCAGCGGAGTGAGCACCCAGCTCTGGCGGCGCGCGGTGGCACGATCCGGTGGCACGGCCTTGGCCGCCGGTGCGGCAGCCGGCGCCGTGTGCCTCGTCATCGGGGCCTTCCTGCACGGCTCGCTCGCGCACGCCTTCATCTGCCTGGGGATCATGCTGCCGGCGTTGCTGATGCAGGACAGCTGGCGGTTCGCCTTCTTCGCCGCCGGAGCGGGCCGGAAGGCCTTCGCCAACGATCTGGTCTGGGGAATCATGCTGATTCCCGCGATGGTCCTCGCCGACCGCTTCGGCACCATCTCGTCGTTCGTACTGGCCTGGGGGGCCTCCGCCGCCATCGCCGCGGCTTTCGGCTGTATCCAGACCGGAATTTTCCCGCGCGTCGCCGCGACTCGTGACTGGCTACGGGAACAGCGTGAGCTCGCACCGCGCTATCTGCTCGAAAACGTCAGCAACAGTGGTGCCTACCAGTTGCGGATGTACGGTCTGGGCGGGATCGCGGGGCTGGCCGCGGTGGGCACGGTCCGTGGGGCGGAACTCCTGCTCGGGCCGTTCACGGCGGTCCTCATGGGACTGTCGCTGGTCACCGTCGGTGAAGCGTCGCGAGTGTTGCGCAGGGCCCCGCACAAGCTGCGCCAGTTCTGTTTCCTGCTGGGTGCCGCTCAGGCGGTCGCCGCGCTCGTGTGGGGGCTGGCCTTGCTTGTACTGCCCGACCGGGCGGGCTGGTTCGTGCTCGGCCCGGTCTGGCCGCTGGCGTCGGCGTTGATCGTGCCGGCGACGTTGTCCATCGCCGGGGCCAGCTTCATCACCGGCGCGCAGGTCGGCCTCCGCGCACTCGGAGCCGCGCGGCGAAGCATGCCGACGCAGCTGCTGGCGTCCAGCTTCTACGTCGTCGGCGGCCTGCTCGGCGCGGTGGTGGCCGGTGCGGCCGGGTCGGCCTGGGGCGCCGCCGTCGCGACGACGAGCGGGGCGCTCGTGTGGTGGTTCCAGCTTTCCCGCGGACTCAAGGAAAGGACCATGACCGTGCGCGCCAGGCAAAGCGTTCCGCCATCAGGCCCGCGCGAAGTCGAGGAGAGACGAGCATGAGACACATTCCCCGGCTGAGCGTCGGCCTCCCGGTCTACAACGGCGAAAACTACCTCGCCGAGGCGATCGAGGCGCTGCTCGGCCAGACGTATGCCGACTTCGAGCTGATCATCGGTGACAACGCCTCGACGGACGGAACGGAGGAGATCTGCCGTCACTACGCGGCGCGCGATCCGCGGATCCGTTACTTCCGGCAGCCGCGGAACATCGGGCTCGCGCCCAACCACGGTTTCGTCTTCCGGCAGTCGGAGTCCGAACTGTTCAAGTGGGCGTGCCACGACGACCTTTTCGGTCGTGAGCTGCTGCGACGCTGTGTCGACGCGCTCGACGAGTACCCGCACGTGGTGGCCGCGCACGCCTGGACCGCGATGATCGACGGGACGGGCGCGGTCACTCGCGCGATCGCCTACCCGCTCGCGACGGCTTCGCCGAGCGCCGCCGAGCGGTTCCGGAGCATGCTCTTCGCCAACGGTGGTGACGACGACGGCGCGGTCTTCCGGTCGGAGGTGCTGCGCCGGGCGAAGCCACTCGGCAGCCACCACCACGCGGATCGCACCTTCGTCACCGAACTCGCCCTGCAAGGTCCGTTCCACCAGGTTCCCGACTGGCTCTATTTCCGGCGGGACCACCCGGACCGAGCGGAACGCGCCTGCCCGACGGTGCGCAGACGATGCGCGAACCTCGACCCGCGCCGCGCCAACCGGTTCCGGCATCCGGTCGCTCGCCTGTTCGGGGAGTACGTGTGGGCCTACATCTCGATGATCCGGCGCGCGCCGCTGACCACCGCCGAGCGCCGCGAGTGCTACCGCGCCCTCGCGCAATGGACCGTGAGCCGGGCCGGCCGTGACTCCTGGGGAGAGGTGACCGACCAGCCCGCCGCCGAGGTCGACCTCACCGCCATGTCCGTCGCCACGGTCGTCGCCGGACAGGAGGCGGCGTGATCCACAATGGTGGAGCCCTGATCGCCCGGACCCGGAACCGCACGGCGCTGCGAGTCGGTCTGTTCGGACTACTGGGGTCGGGCAACCTCGGCAATGACGGCTCGGCCAAGGCGCTGGTCCGATTCCTCGAGGAGCGGCATCCCGATGTCGTCGTGGATTTCATGTGCATGGGACCGGAGGCGATGCGGGAGCGCTACGGTCTGCCCGCGATCCCACTGAACTGGTATCACGGGAAGCGTCGCTCCGGGTCGCGACTGACCCTGAACATCCTGAAGGCGCTGGGGAAAGCCGTCGACGCGGTCCGGACGGCGCGGTGGGTCGCGCGCCATGACGTCGTGATCGTGCCGGGCATGGGCACGCTGGAGGCGACGCTTCCGTTGCGCGCCTGGGGTTTTCCCTACGCCGTGTGCGTGTTGTGCGTGGCGGGACGGTTGTTCCGGACGAAGGTCTCGCTGGTGGCCGTCGGAGCCATGGTGATCAACAAGCGGTTGACGCGACTGATGTTCACCACAGCCGCGAAACTGGCGTACTACCGGTCCTTCCGTGACGTCATGTCCAAGGAAGCGTTGCGCCGCATGGGCGTCGACACCTCACGGGACGAGGTCTACCCCGACCTGGTGTTCTCGTTACCGATGCCCGTCGCCGAACCGGGTGGTGCGGACATCGTCGGCGTCGGCGTGATGGACTACCACGGCGGTAACGACGACCGCGCCCACGCGCGCCAGATTCGCGCCAACTACCTCACGGAGATCAAGAAGTTCGTCCGCTGGCTGGTCGACAACGGCCATCAGGTCCGGCTGTTCATCGGGGACAGGACCGATCAGGTCGTGGTACGGGAGATTCTCGCGGACGTGCGATCCGGCAGGCCCGACCTCGACCCGGCGTGGGTGACCGCGCCGGCGGTGTCCTCGTTGGACGATCTCATGCGCGAGATGTCGGCCGTGCGCACGGTCGTGGCCACCCGGTACCACAACGTGTTGTGCGCGGTGAAGCTCGCCAAACCCACGCTGTCGATCGGTTATGCGCAGAAGAACGACGTGCTGATGGCGGAAATGGGTCTCGCCGAGTACTGCCAGCGGGCCGATTCGGTCGACTTCCGGTTGCTGGTCGAGCAGTTCACCGCGCTCGAACGCGAACGGGATAAGCTGATCCGCACCATGGCGGAACGAAACCAGGCCAACGCGGGGGAGTTGCGGCGGCAGTTCGACGTCCTTTCGAAGGTGATGTCATGAAGACCGTGCCGGTTCCGCGCGTCGCCGGTGCCTGTTTGTTCGTGCCCACCCCGCATTCGGACGAGCGGGGGTTCTTCTCCCGCACCTTCGACGCGGCCGTCGTCCGCTCGGCGGGCATCGACCCCTGGTCGTTCGTCCAGGACAGCGTTTCCCGGTCACGGCAAGGAGTCGTGCGCGGAATGCACCTGCGTTCGGGGGCGGGCGAGTCGAAGCTCGTCCGCTGTTCCTACGGCGCGGTCTTCGACGTGATCGTCGACCTGCGCCCGGATTCGCCCACCTACGGCAACCGGGAAATCGTCGAACTGTCGGGCCGCACGCAGTTCACGCTCTACGTCCCCGCCGGATGCGCGCACGGCTTCCAGGCACTGACCGAGCCGGCCGACGTGTCGTACCGGATCGACCGCGAACACGACCCTGCCGAAGACGTCACCATCGCCTTCGACGATCCCGAACTCGCCATCCCCTGGCCGCTTCCGGTGACCCTGATGTCCGAGCGGGACGCCAAGGCGCCGACGCTGGCCGAGGTCAGGCTGAAGATGGGCTGGCCGAACCCGCGCTGAGACTGGCCTTCCTCATCCTTGGACGGGCCGGCTTCGTGGATTTCCCGCGCAGGGCGGACGGTTCAGGCCATCGGCCCTCTTCTCTGCCGTTCGGCATAGCATTCCTGGCAAATTCTGCGTGTCCGCAGCGCTTCTGACGCTTCTTCGTGGCGGTAGAGCGGCCCTACCGGCAGTTCGTCATCACACACAGGCACCCACGACCCGATCGGCGCGTTACGCCACGCCGCGGGGTCTATCCCGGTCGGCACCCAGTGCAGGGTCTTGTTGGGGTCCCTCGTGGGCAACTCGCTCATCCACTGGAGGAGATCGGTATTGGCGGAAGTCGGAGGCCTGGCGTTGCCATGCCGGACGCCGTAGACGGCTTCGGCCACCTCCACCCAGAGCGCGTCGTCCGCCATTGTGATCACCATCCGTCTTACAGATGTAACTGCTTGTCACAATGGTACTTGCTACACCTACCTATAGCTACCTATACCTGTATATAACAGCGTATTGGTGACCGGCACTTCCTATGGTCACGTTATGTCATGGGACGACCGGGCCATCCGCATCGACAGGGACAGCCCGACACCCGTATGGGTCCAGGTAGCCGACGACCTGCGGAGTGACATCGCATCCGGCGCGCTCCCCGCGAAGTCGCGCCTCCCGTCCGGGCCGGAACTGGGAGAGATCTACGGGGTAGCCCGCGACACCGCCGTCAAGGCCGTGCGGAAGCTGCGAGATGAGGGTCTGGTCGTGGTCACCAACGGCAAGGGCACGTATGTGGCCGACCAGTGAGCAATGAAGCCTGCGGCCACCGGCCGAGGTCGACTGGTCCGCACCTGACTTTCAAGGGCGGGAATATCACCGAACCGCGTCAGTCCGCGTCAGTCCGCTGCTACCTTGAGTTCGCGGACACGGGCAGGGAGGTACCGAGATGGCGATTATCGAGGACGGCGGCAGCTCGACGGGCCTGTTTGGCGGCGTCATCGGCGCGGCAGTCCAGGCCGTCGATGCCGGGGTCAGCAGCGCGGCTCTCGCTCAGGCGCAGCAGGCCGCACAGGGCCTGAAGGACGCCGCGTCGGCGGGCAAGATCCGCATCAGCGAGGCAGGCTTCAACTCCTTCATGCAAGCCCTCAACGACTGCGACGCGCATCTGCAGGATCTCCGGCGCAACGTATCCACCGTGGCGCAGGCACCGAAACTCGGCACTAGCGACTATGCGCAGAAGGTTGCCGCACACGTGCAGAAGGGCGGCACGGGTCTGACCCAGTCCGCTGATGCGGTAGCGGACCAACTTGGCGAGATTCTGAACACGACTCGGGACGCCCTGAACCAGGCCAGAAAGGCGTACCAGGAGAACGAGCACGGTAACGTCCAGGTTCTCAAGTAGCCACAGTCGACGCGGAGGATACGGGTGCGCCGAGCAGCCCTCACCACAGTCATTGCGGCCGCAGGACTGTTTGTCGCCGCCTGCACCAATACGCAGACGGGGCAGGCTGTGCCGAGCGCCGGCCAGTCGGCCGCGTCGTCATCCGGCACAGTGGTGCCTGGTCTTAGTGGCCTCAAAGCGTGCAGCCTCCTCACCGATGACGAAGCCAAGCAGGCAGTGCCGAACGCCGGACCCCATGTGGACCAGGGGGAACAGGGCGGCCCGGGTACCAGTGACTGCAAATGGAGCGGTTCGGTGACGAATGGTTCTCATGCGATAACGTTCGGCGTCACGGTGCGTCCTGGTCAGAGGATTGATGACATGGTCATCAAACCGGGTGGTGCGGCTTCGGACGCGCGGACAACGGGCGGGCGTCCGGCAAAAGAAATAAAGAGAAACGAAGGAAATGGCACGTGTATCGTCGGCATCGCTGTTGGCTCTGGCCGTGTTGACATCAACGCGGCGACCAGTGATACGACCAATGTCGCGTGTTCCGTGGTGAGTAAGGTCTCCGACTTTGTCGAGCCGAGGTTGCCTGCGTCCTGAGTCGCGGCTCAGCGTCGTGGGATCCGGACGCGCCCCATGAGCCAGGCCGTGGCCGGGACAACCGCGAGGGCGGTGCAGAAGCCGCCGACGGTGTCGGTCGGGTAGTGGGCGCTGACGACGACTTCGGTCCAGCCCATCGCGGCTCCGGCGGGGAGCACCATGGCCACCAGGACAATGGCGGCCGTACGCGTGCCAAGTCGTAGTACGTCGATGGCCAGCAGGGCCAGGAGCAGGGCGAGCGCGGTCGCGAAGGCGGTGTGGCCGCTGGGGAACGACAGGTAGACGCCGTGGATGGTGCGGCCGACCAAGGGCTTGAGCAGCGCGGTCGCCGCGACCGACAGGCCGACGCCGAGAACCGTGAGGACGGCCATCCGGACCCGGTGTGCCACGAGGCAGGCGGCTACCGCACCGGCGGTCAGAATCGTCGAGCCGATCGGTTCGCCGCAGAAGTCGATGAGGACCGCGAAATCGTGCCATGGGGGGCGTGGGCCCGCGAGCGGTTCGGCGTGGTTGTCGAACGCGCCGAGGGTGCCGCCGGCGAAGTACAGCGTCCCCAAGGTGATCACCACGAGCGTGGCGGCGAGCGCGACGATGGTCAGCGCGCGCCGCAGCCTCGGGTCGAGCGCGACGGGCAGCGGGTCGCGGATCTCGCTGCGCGTCACCCGATCACCCCTCTTTGATCGCTGATTCGTAGCCCGACAGTAGGCGCTCCAGGCCTGCGGCGGGGGTGAAGTCGCGTTCGTAGCGGCGCCTGGCCTCGGTACCCATGGTGTGGTTGCGCTCTGACCCGATCCGGCGAAGGCAGTCGGCCAGCGACGCGGGATCATGCGGCCGGTGCAGGAGCCCGGTCACACCGTCCTCGACGAGTTCGGGGAACGCGCCGTGCGCGGGGGCGACCGCGGGCACGGCGGCCGCCATCGCTTCCACCACCACCAGTCCGAACGCTTCCAGCCACGTCGATGGTGCGACCACCGCGACGGATCGGGCGAGCAGTTCGCGGCATTCCGCGGGGTCCTTCAAGCCCAGATATCGCACGTCACCGCGGCTGGCCACCCACTGTTCGACCTCGGTCCGCATCGGACCGGCTCCGGCGATGACCAGCGGCACGCCGAGTTCACCCGCGCACGCTTCCCACGCGGTCATCAGCAGGCGAACGCCCTTCTCCTCGGTGAGCCTGCCGAGGAAGAGCACGTGCTCCCCGGTTCCGTGGCGCCGGGTTCCGGGGTCGGCGACGAAGTTGTGTTTCACGATCATCTTCTCGGCGGGCATCCCGCCCTGGACCAGGATTTCCCGCTGTGCGCCGGAAATGCAGAAGAACCGGGTGATGCCGGACCACCATCGCCGCCGGTTCACCGCCAGTCCGACCGCCATCGGCACGGTCGCCAGCGCCGAGCCGCGATAACACCCGTGCCGCACGGCCGGTATCGGGTGGCTGCCAGCGCATTCGCCGCAGATCCGGCCGTCACGGTAGAGCGTCCCCGGCGGGCAGATCTGCGTGTAGTTGTGCAGGGTCGCCACGGCGGGCACACCGACATCGGTGCAGGCCGCCAGGACCGACGGCGACAACAGCGGAAACGTGTTGTGGATGTGCACCACGTCCGGCCGGTCCCGGTGCAGACGGGCGGTCAAGTCGGCGCGAGCCCGCGCGTTCCACGGAACGCGCAGGGGAACGGTCGCCTTGCGCGGCAGCGACATCGTGGCGATGTCGTCGCTGCGCCGTTCGAAAACGCCGACCTCATGGCCGGCGCCGGCGAGCAACGCGACCTCCTGGTCGACGACGTTGTTCTCCCCGCTCGGTTGTTCCGACCGGTACCGGTTGTGCACCACGAGCACCTTCACGTCGCCGTCTCCCGTCCCGCGAGCAGGGACCCGGCGATGGCCAGGTTCAGCAGATACGGTGACGCGTCACCCAGGCCGGCTTCGGTGTAGGAGGCGCTCAGGCAGTACACGATCAGGAACAACGCGCACGCCCGCGAGAGTGAAGGCGGCTGCAGCAGCGCGACGGTGAGCAGGACGAGCAGGAAGGCCGCGACGAGCACCACGCCCGCGTAACCCTGTTCGTGGAAGACCGCGAGCCAGCTGCTGTCGATGGGCAGTCCCCCATACGACTTGTCGCCGAGCCCGAAGCCGAGCAGGTTTTCCAGCGTGGTGCGCGGTGCGCTGAGCAGTGCGTCCCAGACCTTGGCTCGCCCGGTCAGGCTCGAGAGGTTTTCCTGGCTCTGCCCGCGCTGAAACCATGCGACCAGCAGCGGACCGGCGACCATCGCCACCAGCACGGCCGAGAGCGTGCCCCAGGTGAACACTCTCCGCGCGCGGACGCTGGTCGGGACGAGCGACACGGCGGCGATCACCAGCCCGATGACCAGGCCGAGGGTGGCGGTCCGGGTGTGACTCAGCATCAGCACACCCAGCGCGGGCACGACGATCGCGAGCGCGCTGAACCTGGTGGTTTCCCGGCCCAGCCACAGCAGCAAGGTGAGCCCCGCGGCGATGGCGGCGTAGTGCGCCACCTGGGGCGGGGTGAGCGGCCAGATCGCGTCGATCAACCGGCCCTCGTAGGTGCCCGGCATCGCCTTTCCGGGTGAGATCAGCAGGCCCGCCACCACCGAAGCGAGGACCACGGTGAGCATCCGGACGTGGTAGCGGACGAAGGTCGGCCGCCCGTCCCACCAACGGGTGAGCAACCACAGCGTCGCGATGAACACGAACAGGCGGAAACAGCGGAACAGCGACCCGTACCCGGATTCCAGCCGCAGGCTGGACACCACGCTCACCGCGAGCAGCAGCGAGAGCAACGTCAGGTAGGCGCTGGGCCGGATCCGGATCCGGGGATTGAGGGCCAGCGCCAGCCCGAACGCGGCCATCAGCGATCCCATCGTGATCAGCTGGATGAGCGACCGGGGAATCCGGACGATGGTGACGACCCCGATCGACCCGAGCGTGTTGATCGCCAGCAGTGCCCAGACCGCGCCCACCAGGCGGGGTGTCCCGGATTGTTCCGGTGCTGCTTGCGGCACGCGGCGGATGTCGACGAGTTCCATCAGCTGTGGTTCCTGACCGTGCTGCCGGCATCCTGCCGATACGGCGCGGCTTGCCACTCCGTCATGGTGAGGACGCGATCGGTGCCGTGCGGCATGAAGGTCCACGGACCGATGTAGGTGTTGCCGTGCCAGGTGTTGCCCTGTCCGAAGGTGATCGCGTCGCGCACGGCTTCGCCCTTGTACGGCGACCAGTCCGGGTAGGTGCCGTAGTTCGCGAGCACCGCCATCCTTCCGCAGGCCGTAGTGCATCCGACGACCGTGGTGTCCAGGCTGAACCGGTTGTCGTGGATGTCGGCGCGCTGGGTCTTCCACCGGCAGTCGGAGTTGAGCGGTTGCGTGGCGATGCCCGGCTGCGTGCACCGGTTGGGGTCGGGCACGAGCAGCGTGCAGGTACCGGTGGAGGTGTTCGCGGGACTGTTGCAGAATCGGTCGGCGTTTTCCCACAGCGTGATGCCGGACCAGTTGTCCTGCAGGGTGTTGCCGTAGATGTCGATCTTGTCGGTGCGCGCGGGCACCCTCGGCTCGCCACCGGATTCGGAGATGTAGATCGCGGCGACCGGGAAGCTGTCTCCACGGGCGGCGAACTTGCGGCCTTCGGCCCAGTTGTTCCGCCGGATCGTGTTGCCGCGGATGGTGGCGTTGTAGCTGATCTCGTACATGATCGCGGCGTTTTCGTTCTCCTCGATCAGGTTGTTCTCGATGAGGAAGTCGTTGTCGTCGGTGTCCGCCCACAGCCCGGGCCCGTGGTTGCCGTGGACCCAGTTGCCGCGCACGTCGGCGCCGTTGACCGCCCAGAACTTGACGCCGCCGCTGCATCCGCAGCCGGGCTCGCGGGTTTCCCAGTCGTCGGTGTTGTTCCCGGCGATCTCGTTGCCTTCGACCACCAGGTTCGTGATGGTGTTGCCGTCCTTGAAGGCGTTCATGCCGTACTGACCGTTGTCGCGCAGGCAGTTGCCACGCACCTGCTGGCGGGCGCCGGCCATGATCCCGGCGCCGGAGTTCGCCTCGATCGTGTCGTGTTCGAGGATCCAGCCATCGCCGGAATCGTGGTTGACCACGCCCTCGTCGTGGGGGGCCGCGAAGCGGCGGACCGTGAGGAAGCGGATCGTGACGTTCGAGGCGTGCCCGGAGAAGGCGTATTTGTTGACTCCGCGTCCGTCGACGACCGCGCCAGGAGCGCCGAGATAGGTGTCGCCGTCCTTCGGGGTGACCTGGTCGTACTTTTCGTCGCTCAGCCGGTGGGTCCCGGGCATGAGCCAGAAGGTGGTCCCGGGAGGACTCGATCGGGTCTTGGCGGCGAGGCCCCCGGAGACCGCCGGGTCGACGGTGACCGCGCCGGACGGAGCCGACGCCGGGCCCGGAACCGTCTTCCCGCACACTGTCGCGGTCGGTGCCGGCGTCTCCGCCGCGTCCCGGACGCCGATGTCGTCACCGCTGCCCGAACAGGCCGAGACCAGCAGGACCAGCGCGGCGAACCCGGCGATCCGCCACGACACGCCTGTCACGGGAGCACCTCGAAACGGAGCATTGTGGTCAGCGCTTCCTCCGTGGTGAAGCCGGTTCCGATCAGGACGTAGGCCGGTTCGCGACGGCCGAAGCCCGGCGAGTACCACCCGAGTGGCGGATCGGTCTCACCGCGGTGCGCGCGCCAGGACAAAGCGGCCGGGAGCGTGAGCACCGCGCGACCACCCGGCCAGGTCAGCTCGGCTTCGGTGCCCTCGATGCGGACTTCGACCGTCGGGCCGAGGTGGAAGGCCAGCCTGCACGGGTGCCGTCGCGCCTCGCGAACCTCGTCGACGATCTTGAGTTCGGACTCGTCGAGTTCGACCGACCGCCGGTGCACGAGGGGCCGGTAGCCGTCGTGTTCGGCGCACCACCGGGCCGCGCCGGTCTTGGGGGTTTGGACGGAGAGGACCTTGCTCTGGGCGTGCCGGGTCCAGAGGAAAGGGCCGCCCGAGACCGACTGGTCGTGTCCGCCGAGTTCCAGTGTGTTGTGCCCGAGCGTGGAACGGAAATAGGACCGCCAGGCCGGTTGCCCGTGATAACAGAAGGTGCCCGGATCGGCGAGGATGTCGACGCCGCGGTGCCGCACCTCGAGCGACAGCGCGTCGGCATGCGCGTGCGCCGCGATCGACAGGAAGCCATGCGGCCCGCCGTCGCAGCGGCACCAGACGTCGCCCGCCCGCAGGATCGTGAGCCCGGCGTCGGCGAAGTGATCCCGGCGCAGGGACGGCCGGTCCACGCTCTCCAGAGACGGGGGCGAGGCGACTGCCGCGAGCAGCGGCGTCCGGACGTCGTCCGTGCGCACCTCCGGCCACCAGGGAAGACGTCCGAAGAGGACCTTGCCCGTGGCGAGCAACGAGACCCAGCGATCGGTCCCGGTGCCGTCGAGCACGAGACCGTGACCGTCGTCGGCGTCTCCCTGCCTCGGCGGGCGCAGCCTTTGGTCCACAATGGACGCGAGCGCGTCGGTCATGCGGACCAGGGTGGTCCAGGTCGATCGGGGGACGGTGAATCCGGCCGCCTCCGCCTCGATCGCGGCCGCGAGGCCCAGTTCGAGGACGAGACCGTGGTACTCGGTGGCCAGCTCGCGGTTGAGGCCCGAGTCGAAGGTGTTGCGCCGCAGGTGTTCGTCGAGCGAGCGCGCCGCGCCGGCCTGCCATCGCGAGGACTCCGGGAACCAGCCGAACGCCGACGCCGCGGCGAGCCGGCCGGCGGCTTCGGCGATGACGTGATTGTTGGCCGACGAGCCACGGCTGGGAAAAGTGGCGAGCCACCGCTGGTGGTGCCAGATCTGATGCCGGGCTTCCGGGTTCTCCTCGAACAGCGCGGGTGCGCCCGGCCAGCCCTGCAGGAGGCGGCGCACCCAGACCCACGAGATCAGGCGGATGCCGAGTTCGATCCCGCTGATCCAGTGCACGCCGCGCCCCGGCGGATTGGCCGTCCACCACGACTTCAGCTGGTCGGCCACCCGGGTGGCGTAGTGGTCTTGACCAGTCAGCGCGTAGGCCGCGGCGAGGACGGTCAGATGCTGGTGCCGGGACGGCTCCCAGATCTGCTTGATGTCGCCGACGATCTCTTCGTCGCGGTAAGGGATGTCGAAGGCGTGGCCGTCGGGGGCGCGGCGGCCGGTCTTCGGGCAGAAGGCCCAGTCCGGACTGACCATGTCGTCACGGATGACGCCGAAGTACTCGGCATAGCCGTTCATGATCCGGTCCGCACTCGCGAGCAGGCGGTTCTTCGCGCCCGCCGGCGCGGCCGCCAGGGCTTCCCGGGACAGCGCGGGGTAAGGCCAGGAAGCCTGGTCCGCCAATGGCCGGCTGCTCACGTCACGCCACTGTCGGCGGCGGGCCGTGTCCACGGCGCGACCGGCGATCTCGTACGGTCCCATCCGCGACAGGCGCCGGAGATACCAGCCGGGACTGGTCGTCATGAGCGAACCTCGACCCGCGCTCCGCTGGTGACGCTCCGCTCGACCGCGAGCGTGGCCAGCGTGGTCGCGGCGAGCGACTCGATCGGCACCGGCATCGGTCCTCCGGTGGAGACCGCTTCGATGAAGGCGTCGAGTTCCGCCCGCTGCCCCTTGTCCCGGCCCCGGGGGATCCGGGAACTCGACCACCGCTTGCGCGAATACACCGAAGCGCGCAGGAAGTCGTCGAAGCGCAGGATCTTGCCGTCGGCCACGACTTCGAGCGTTTCCTTGGGGAAACCGGGGTGCCCGCTGGTGGCATAGGTGATCGACGCGGTGGAACCGTCGGGGTAGCGCACCAGTGCGTGCAGGTCGCCGTGCCCGGGCGTCGCGGTGGCGTAGACCGATGTCGGGTCGAGGTCGAGCAGCCAGGTCACGGTGTCGATGAAATGCCCGCCCTCGCCCGCGAAGCGGCTGCCCTCGGATTCCGGCCGCCCGTACCAGCTGCCGCCGTCCAACCGCCCGGCATTGACGAGGTAGCGGACCGACGCGGGGCCGACGCGCGCGCCGAAGTTCTCCTTCGCCTGCCGCAGCAACGGCGCGAACCGGCGGTTGAAGCCGACCTGAAGGCGATGGTTTCCCGACTCTTCCGCGGCGGCCAGCACCTTGCCGAGGTCCTCTTCGGACAGTGCCAGTGGTTTCTCCACGAACACGGCCTTGCCCGCGAGCAGCGCCCGACGGGTCAGTTCGGCATGGGAACTGTGGCGGGTCACCACGAACACCGCGTCGATCGACGGATCGGCGAGCATGGCGTCCACATCGGTGGAGACCTCGGCGAAGCCGAACTTGTGGCGCGCGTTCGTCGCCGAAAGCGCGGAGGTGGTGACGACCTGCTGCAACCGGACGTCGTCACGGCCGACCAGATGGGGGAGCAGCATCGAGGACGCGTAGTTTCCCGCGCCCACGAACGCGACACGCACCGCCTGGCCGGGCGGCGTCCAGCCGATGGAGGTGCGGGGCTTGCTGCGTGCCGTTTCCCCACTCCCCGCGGCCTTCATTTCCTGTTCACCGGCTGGAGTCCGCTCGGCAGGCCCGGGGTAGCGGAACAGGACCGTGACCGCCTTGAGGCCACCGTCACCGAGCTGCCGATAGGTCTCCACCGCCGTGGAGAAGTCCGCGATGTGCGAAATGAGCGGTTCGACATCGACCCGGCCGCGCGCGATGAGGTCGAGGAAGCACTCCAGATTGCGGCGCTCGGTCCAGCGCACATAGCCGATCGGGTAGTCGCGGCCCTCCAGTTCGTATTCCGGGTCGTAACGGCCGGGACCGTACGACCGGGAGAACCGGACGTCGAGTTCCTTTTCGTAGTAGGCGTTCCAGGGCAGGTCGAGGCTGCACTTCCCGATGTCGATGACCCGGCCCCGGTCACGGCTGAGCCGCGCCGCGAGTTCGACCGGCTGGTTCGTGTCGCCCCCGGCGGCGAGATAGACCTGGTCCACGCCGTGACCGTTGCTGATTTCGGCGACGGCGGCGTCCACTTCGGACGAACCCGGCGCGCCGCAGACCAGCGCGCCGAGCGACTCGGCGAGCCGGCATCGGCTCGCGTCGGGGTCCGCGCCGATCACTCGCGCGCCCGAAGCGACCAGCAGCTGCACCACGAGCTGCCCGATCAGGCCGAGCCCGATCACCAGCACGATGTCGCCAAGCTGTGGCTCTCCCTGCCGGACTCCCTGCAGGGCAATGGAACCGACGGTGCCGAACGCGGCGTGCCGTGCGGCGACCTTCGCGGGCACCGGGGTGTAGAGGTTGCGGGGCACCCAGTTCAGTTCGGCGTGCAGCGCGTGTTCGTTGCCCGCGCACGCCACCAGATCGCCGACGGCGACATCGGTGATGCCTTCGCCGATTTCTTCCACGACGCCGCAGAGCGAGTAGCCCAGAGGGGTGTAGGAGTCGAGGCGGTTGATCACCTTGCGGTAGGTGGCCAGCACACCGTTGGTGGTGACGCTGTCCATCACCTTGGCGACCTGGTCCGGCCGTGACCGGGCCTTGCCGACCATGGACAGGCCGGCCTCGGAGACCTTCATCATCTCGGTTCCGGTGGAGATCAGCGAGTAGAGGGTCCGGACCAGTACCCCGCCCCGCTTGCACGCGGGTACCGGCACGTCGAGCAATGCCAGTTCCCCGCTCTTGTAGTTCTGTACGACCTGCTTCACGGCGCTCCCCACTCTTTTTTGGTTCCGGCTTCAGCACCGCGGTACCAGTACTCCAAGGTCAGGATGTGCCAGAGATGTTTGGACCGGTCCTGGCGGCCGGCGGCGTCCTCCTCGACGAGGCGTCGCAGCGCGTCGCGCCGGAGGAAGCCGGACTGCACCAGCACGCCTTCGTTGATCACTTCGCGCACGACCGGTGCCAGGTCGCGGCTCATCCACGCGCGCAGCGGCGCGCTGAACAAGCCCTTGGGCCGGTCGACGATCTCCTTCGGGAGGATCGCGGTGGCCGCCTGCTTCAGTGCCGCCTTGCCCTGCCGTCCCACGATCTTCCGCCTGCCGGGCAGGGCGAACGCCGCCTTGACCACTTCCACGTCCACGAACGGCACGCGCACCTCGGTCGACGCGGCCATGCTCGACCGGTCGGTGTAGGCGAGGTTCAGGCCGGGCAGGAACATCCGGGTGTCCGCGAGGCACATGCGGTTGACGAAGTCGTCCAAAGCGTTGTCGTGGTAGGTGTCGGCGTGTTCGGTCAGCACGTCGTCGACGGCACCGGCCAGGCCGGGGTCGAGCAGGCCCAGCAGTTCTTCCCGGTCGTACATGGTGTAGCTGCGACGGAAGGCCGCTTCCTCGGGCAGCCCGGCGAAGGAGAGGAATCGCTTGGCGAACCGGACCGAACGGTAGCCGCGCTTCGCGGAGGCCACCGGCATCTTGTCCACAAAGGACTCGACCGGCCACCGGATCGCGCCGGGCAGCCGCTGGTAGCGCCTGGCGAGCAGGTTGGCGAAGTGCTTGCGGTAGCCGGCGAACAGCTCGTCGGCCCCCATGCCGGACAGCAGCACCTTGACCCCGGCCTCGCGCGCCGCGGTGCAGATCAGGAACGTGTTGATCGCGGCGGGATCACCGATCGGTTCGTCGAGGGACTGCACCATACGCGGCAGCACGTCGAGCACCCGTGGCGCGATCTCGATCTCGTGCAGGTCGACGCCGAACCGGGCGGCGACCTGGCGCGCGTAACGCAGATCGTCCGGCATCGCTTCGAACTTGGCGTCCTCGGCACGGAAACCGATGGTGTAGGCGGAGATTCCGGGCCGGTGCCGTGCGGCCAGCGCGGTGAGGTAGCTGGAATCGAGCCCGCCCGACAGGAAGGTCGCGACCGGCACGTCGGCCAGCAGGTGTTTCCTGGTCGATTCCTCGATCACGGCAGCCAGGTCGGGCTCGGGTGCGTGGCGCGCCTCTTCGGCCAGTTCCCGGAGCGAGAAGTAGCGGCCGGTCTCGATCCGGCCGTCCGGGCGGCACCGCAACCAGGACCCGGGCGGCAGTTTCTCGGCCTCCCGAAAGGCACACCGGCTGTCGGGCACCCAGTAGTAGAGCAGTGAGGCGACGAGCGTGGTGTGGTCGACGGTCAGGGACCCGCCCAGCTCACCGGCCAGTGCCTTGAGCTCCGAGGCGAAGGCGAGCCCGCCGTCACGGCGGGTCAAGAACAGCGGTTTGATCCCCAGTTGGTCGCGGGCGAGAACGAGATCCCCGCTGCGCTCGTCGAAAACGGCGAACGCGAACATGCCCCGGAGCCGTGGCAGACAGTCGGTCCCCCACCGTCGCCAGGCCTCCAACAGCACTTCGGTGTCGGAAGTCCCGCGGAACCGGACACCGGCGCCTTCCAGCTCGGCGCGAAGTTCGGGAGAGTTGTAGAGCTCGCCGTTGTAGACCAGGGCGAGTCCGTCGGAGATCATCGGCTGCGCGCCGGTCTCGGAAAGGTCTATAATGGACAGTCGCCGATGTCCCAGATGGACCTCGGTGTCCCCGCCCCGGTGGGCGTAGTGCCCGGTCCCGTCGGGACCGCGGTGAGCCAGCGCCTTGGTCAACCGCTCGGTCACCGCGCCACCGTCCGGCCAGCGGTAGGTCCCCGCGATCCCGCACATGTCACGCCACCTCCCCGCGCGTCCCGGTGCTCACGAGACCTCCACGTCCTTGACCGGCTTGACCGGGGCGAGGATCTTGGTCGGTTCCTCGGAGTTCTTGACCTGGGCGAAGACCTTCGTGGGCGCCTCCTCCGGACGGACGAAGCGCTTGCGCTCGCGGCCCCGCAACGCGGTGTGCAGGCCGTCCCACAACGTGCCGTCCGTGCGGTCCCGCGGATCGGGATCGACCAGCACCACGCCCAGGACCGGGATCCGGCAGTCGGCGAGTTGCCGGGCGATCGTGTGCAACCACTCGGTGTTGGCGTGTCCCGCGCGCACGACGAGCACCGTTTCCCGGCCGAGACGCGGCAGATCGGTCCACGGCGCGCCCGGCGAGACCGAGCCGACTCCGATGGTGTCCGCTTCCGTCCCCAGCTTCCCCGCGATGTCCTTGGCCAATTCGGCGGCGAGCTTCGGGCAACCGAGTTCCAGTAGCGAGACCCGGCCGTTTTCCATGAGCCTGGCCGTGGTGGCGGCCACCCGTTCACGTTCCTTCTCCGAGCGCGACTTCAACTGGGCGATCACCGAAGCGCCCAGGTGCTCGGCCACGTCCCGGCGCAGTACCGGCCGGTCCCGCACCACGCCGGCGACCGCGGCCAGCGCGATCCCGAGGACGAGTCCGATCGCCAGGCCCAGCCCGGCGTTCGTGGCGCCGGTCTTGAGCATCTGCCGTGCGACCGGGCGAGCGGCGTCCATGATCTGCGTGCCGCTGGTGACCTTCGGTGCGCCGATCCCGGCCTGTTCGGCCTCCGCGGTCAGGTTGGAGATCCTCGAGGCCAGGTCGGCCCGCTGGGAGTACAGCGATTCCAGCTGGGTCGCCGAGGCGTTCGCGTACTTCCCGCTCAGCTGGCTGATCTGGGTGTCCACTTGGGACAGTTCGGTCCTGGCCTGGTCCCGTTGCCTGGTCAGCGCCTGTTGCTGGGAGGCGGCGGCGTCCTGGATGCGGTGCACGTAGTCGCTGATGAACGCATCGGCGACCGCCTTGGCGCGCGCTACCGCGTCCGCCTCGCTCGTCCCCTTGACGGTCAGGTCGAGCACGTTGTTGGAGACCGCCACCGCGCTGTAGTTCTTGAGGAAGTCCTCCGGGCGCTCGGCGATACCCAGGCTCTTCAGCGCCGCGCCCGCGACCCTCGTCGTCTGCAGCACCGCGATGTCGGTCTTGATCAGCGTCCCGGGATCGGACGGCGTGTCCTGCTCGTGCACGACCAGGATCCGGGCCGACGCGGACGGTGGCGAGGGGATGACCACCGCCAGCGCGGCCCCCACGATCAAGCCCAGCAAGGCGAGCGAAAGCCAAAGACGGCGGCGCCGGCGGATGCCGGAAAGGAGCCCGTGCAGGTCCACCAATGGCTGAGGGGCGGGAGTGTTCATAAGCCGGGCCCCGCCATCACTTCGACCGGCGGCTCTACCCGTGGAGCGGTGGGCACCGGTCCGGTCCGGTGAGTGACCACCGCGCCCAGCACGCGGTGTCCCGCGTCGGTGCAGGCCTCGGCGATGCCGACGAGTTCCCAGCCGGTCCGGGTGCCCGCGGTCAGCACCACCACGACTCCCGCCACCTGGTCGTCCTCCGGCACCGTGGGCCGGCGGGCGGAGACATCGGCCAGGCGCAGCACCACCGGTGCCAGGCCGCGTTCACCGCCCGCGGTGAGCGCGAGCCGTGACACGGCCTTGTGCGCGGTCGGATCGTCGGCCGCGACGAGGATCAGGACGCGCACCCCGTTGGGAGAGCCGCCGCGGATCCGGCTCAGCACCCTGCGATAGCGGATGGTCAGCGCGTCCCGGTCCGCCGCGGCCGGGAACGGTGGCATGTCCCACGGGCGGTCGTCCCACACCAGCTGTCGCAGCTTCACCCAGAAACTCGCCGGTGTCTTCTCCGGTTCGTCGGGCACATCGACCGCGGCGAGCAGCGGCGAACCGAGCGCCGCGGCGATCTCGGTTTCGGAGCGCAGGCGCTTGTCCGCGCGTGCCATGAACAAATGCCCGGCCAACCCGGCCAGGAAGAACACCACCGCACCCCCCGCGGCGAGCTGGGCCAAGGTCGGCGCGGCGGGTCCCGCCGGACGTTCGGCGGGACCCATCACCGACATCTTCGCCTGGCCGGACGCGGCGTCGGCCTGGTCGAGCTTGTTCATCGCCTCGGTCAGCTGCGTGCGCAGCGCTTCGAGCTGGGTGCGGATCTGCACGCCCTCGACGTTGGTGCCCTGGGACGTTTTCGCCAGGTCGCTGATGCGCTGCCCGGTCAGCGCGATCTGCTGCCGGAGCGCCTCCTTCTGCTGCTGGAACTGCTGCGCGGTCCCGTCCGTGCTGTTGGTGACGAGCTGGCCGGAGAAGGCGACGTACTGCTGGGCCACCTCGTCGGTGAGCCTCTGCGCCTTCTCGGGAGTGTCCGCGGTGCCGGTGATCTGGATGATGTTGCCGTCGGTCACCGCGGCGGTCACCGACTTCTGGAGCTGGGTGACGCTGACGTTCCAGCCGAGTGCCGACGCGGCGTGGTCGAGGACCGTGGTGCTCTGCGCCACCTGCGCTTCGGTCAGCAACTCGTCCGACTGGCGGTGGCCCAGCAACAGCACGCTGGCCGAGGTGCGGTAACCGGGGGAGAGCAGCAACGAGGAAACGGCCCCGATCGCCGCGCCGAGCAGTGCGAGCGCGATCAGCAGGCGCCAGCGTCCGCGCATCAGCCTGCCGATCGAGCTGAGTTTGACCGTGTCGTCGCTCATGAGAGAGCCCTCGCGTACGCGGCGAGGAGCGATTCCTGCGAACGACTCCACGAAAGCGGGCCGCTGACTCGCGCCCGTCCTGTTTCGCCCATTCTCCGGCGTTCGTCCGGATCGTCGAGCAGGCGGTCGATCAACTTGGCGAACTCCAGTTCGTCGTTGGCCGGGGCGTAGACGGCGGCGTCCCCGGCCGAGACCCGTGCCTCGCGCAGATCGAATGAAACGATCGGACGGCTCATCGCCATGTATTCCATGACCTTGTTCATCGTGGACACGTCGTTGAGCGGATTGAACGGGTCAGGGGAAAGACAGACGTCCGATGTGGACAGATAGCGCAGGAGGTCTTCGTCGGGGACGCGCCCGGTGAACTCGACCCGATCGCTGAGCCCGAGGCGGAAGGCCAGGTCCACCATTTCGGCGAAGGTGTCGCCGGAACCGACGAACACCGCGTGCCAGTCATGGCGGCCGAGGCCGTCGCGCAGCGCGACCAGGGAGCGAAGCGCGTAGTCGACGCCGTCCTGCGGCCCCATCACGCCCAGGTAGCACAACAGGTAAGGCTTGCCCCGCTTGAGTTCCGGCTCGGCCGGGACCTCGTGAAAGCGTTCCACCGCGGGTGCGCTGCGCACCACGAAGACGTCCTCGGGCCGCTTGTCGCCGCGGCTGAGCGCGACCTCCCGGTAGCTTTCGTTGGTCGCGATGACCACGTCCGCCGCCCGGTAGGTGAGCCGTTCCAGCGCGCACACCGCGCGGTAGAGCAGGTCCTTGCCGCGTCCGAACCGGGACAGGTACAGCTCGGGCACGAGATCGTGCTGGTCGAACACGAACCGCGCGCCACGGCGTTTGAGCCTGCGTGCCACCAGGAACAGCAGGTCGGGCGGGTTGCAGGCGTGCACGACGTCGAATCGCCCGAGCCGCCGGGCCAGCCGGAACGTGTGCCACAGCGCGGTTCCGTATTCGGCCAGATAACCGGCCGGGCCGCCGACGGCGGCCCGTAACGGATAACGATGGATGTTCACGTCGTCGATGACGGCTTCGGGTTCGGTGTCCCGTTTCGTCCCTTGTGGACAGATGACGTGGACTTCCCATCCGGCGTCACGCAGGGTGGTGCACTCCTGCCAAACCCTGCGGTCGAAGGGAACCGAAAGGTTCTCCACCAACACGAGCGCTCGTTTTCGTGTGTCACCAGGCAAGGCCCACATACCCCCGTTCGGTCCGGCGCCGTCCGGCGTCGGGAAGGCGCACGAGGTCGATGACCACGCGGTCGCCGGCGGACTCCAGTGCGCCCAGCACGTCGGGATCGAGACAGCCGACCAGGCACACGTCGGCGTGCGCGAGTACCTCGTCGACCGAGCCCGCGAGCAGCTGCCCCAGATGCGGCAACCGGCTTTCGATGTATTCGCGGTTGGCGCCGACGAGACGGGACACGCTCACGTTGGCGTCGTAGATGCGCAGGTCGTAACCCTTGCCGAGAAGCCGTTCGGCGAGTTCGACGAGCGGGCTTTCCCGCAGGTCGTCGGTGCCCGGCTTGAAGGACAATCCGAACAGCCCGATCCTCCGCCTTCCGGTGCGCACGACCAATTCGAAGGCACGCTTGAGGTGCTCTTCGTTGGAGGGCAGGACATGCGACAGCAAGGGCACCGAGACGTCGGCGCGATGCGCGGCGTAGACCAGGCCACGCAGGTCCTTGGGCAGGCACGACCCGCCGAAGGCGAAACCGGGGCGCAGGTAGGCGGGGCTGACGTTGAGTTTGCGATCGGCGAGGAAGACGTCCATCACCCGATGCGAGTCGATCCCGAGCGCGCGGCAGACCGCGCCGAGTTCGTTGGCGAAACCGATCTTGAGGCCGTGGAAGGCGTTGTCGGCGTATTTGGTCATTTCGGCGATCGGGACTTCGACCCGGAACACTTCTCCGGGTAGTCCTTCGTAGAGTCGCGCGACCGTGTCACCACTTTCCGGATCGATCTCTCCGATGACGGTCTTCGGCGGATCGAAGAAATCCCGGACGCTGGTGCCTTCGCGCAGGAATTCGGGATTGACCGCGACGCCGAAATCGACGCCGGCGGTACCGCCGGAATTCTTTTCCAGAATGGGGACCAACGTCTCCAGGCAGGTTCCGGGAAGCATCGTGCTGCGAAAGACCACGGTGTGCCTGCGGCCGAGACCGGCCATCGCGCGGCCGATCTGCTCGGTCACCCGCTCCAGGTAGAGGGTCGAAAGGCTACCGTTGGGCGCTGACGGAGTACCGACGCAGACCAGTGAAATCTCACTGTTCGTCACCGCGTCGACGACGTCCGCGGTCGCGCGTAACGCGCCGGAGCGCACCATTTCCGCGGTCAGTTCACCGATTCGTTCCTCGACCACCGGCGCCCGACCGCCCGTGACAAGATCGA
This sequence comes from Amycolatopsis pigmentata, assembly GCF_042684065.1. NCBI lineage: Bacteria > Bacillati > Actinomycetota > Actinomycetes > Pseudonocardiales > Pseudonocardiaceae > Amycolatopsis > Amycolatopsis pigmentata. The sequence goes on from NZ_JBHUKR010000007.1 coordinate 1,307,298, forward strand.
CTTTGACCGGATTGACATCGACCCCGATGACTTCGTGACCGCGGGAGGCCAGGCATGCCGCTGATACACAGCCGACATAGCCGAGCCCGAAAACGCTGATCCGCATGAGGCATCTCCCGCCGTCGACATGACGACCCGTGGGTCGCGTGGCGATGGGAAGCCGTTACAGGCGGAGAACGGGTACCTTTTTTCCGGGCGATGGCGCTGGAAGAGATCCTTTGGCAATTGACGGCCTGCCGGGGGTGGACTCGGGTGGAAAAGCGTGCACGGGCGCACGACGGGACGTCCTGGCCCCGCCGTGCGCCGACGTGGTGATTGAATTCACCGTCGTGGCCGGTGAGGTGATCACTCGTGTCGCTTCGGCGGCTCGGTTCCGCCGCGGACACGGTCCGTGAGCAGCACCAACGGTGCCCGTGCGAGAGCTCCGAGTGTGCTGGTCCGTACCCCGCGAGCAGCCGGTCCGGGGGGAAAATTCGCCGTGACCGGTAATCGTGAAGGAACTTCACAACGTCTCCGGGCGTTCAATTGATCGGGAGTGAGCGGGAAAGGGAGCGCTGTGCACAAGCACCAGAACGGGATGAAGACCGCGCTGCTGCTGGGCCTGCTGAGCGCCATCATCGTCGGGATCAGCTCGCTGTTCGGCCGCGGCGCGTTGGTCATCGGGCTGGTCGTCGCGCTGGCCATGAACGCCTACGTCTACTTCAAGTCCGACACACTCGCCCTGCGTGCCATGCGGGCGCGGCCGGTCACCGAGCCGGAGCAGCCCGCGATGTACCGGATCGTGCGCGAACTGGCCACCGCCGCCCGTCAGCCGATGCCTCGGCTGTACGTCAGTCCGACCGTCGCGCCCAACGCGTTCGCCACCGGCCGCAACCCGCGCCACGCCGCGGTGTGCTGCACCACCGGCATTCTCGACCTGCTGAACGAACGGGAGCTCCGCGCCGTGCTCGGGCACGAGCTTTCCCACGTCTACAGCCGCGACATCCTGATCTCCTGCGTTGCCGGGGCGCTGGCGAGCGTGGTCAGCGTGCTGGCGAACATTGCCATGTTCGCGGGACTGTTCGGCGGTGGTGATCGCGAGGACGCCAACCCGCTCGTGTCGCTCCTGCTCATCCTGGTGGGCCCGATCGCGGCCGGTCTGATCCGCATGGCCGTCAGCCGGTCACGCGAGTATCAGGCCGACGTGTCCGGCGCCGAGCTCACCGGGGACCCCCTTGCCCTGGCGTCGGCGCTGCGCAAGCTCGAACGCGGAACCCGGGCCGCGCCGCTGGTGCCCGAGCCGCAGCTGGTTTCGCAGGCGCACCTGATGATCGCCAACCCGTTCCGCCCTGGCGACAACTTCTCGCGCCTGTTCTCGACGCACCCGCCGCTCGCGGACCGGATCAACCGTCTCGAAGAAATGGCCCGGCGCGGCTTCTGAATACTCCTAGGAGGTCGCGCCCGCCGTCCGTGCGACGGCGCAGACATAGTCCCCGTAACCGGACTTCGACAGTTTGAGCCCCAGGGCCAGGCACTGGTCGGGATCGATGAATCCCATGCGCAGTGCCACCTCCTCGAGGCAGGCGATCCGCACGCCGGTGCGGTGTTCGAGCACCTGCACGAACTGCGCGGCCTCCAGGAGCGAGTCGTGTGTGCCGGTGTCGAGCCAGGCGAACCCGCGCCCGAGGTCCACCAGCCGGGCCCGTCCCTGCCGCAGATAGGTGAGGTTGACGTCGGTGATCTCCAGCTCTCCGCGCGGTGACGGCTTGAGCCGGCGGGCGATGTCCACCACGTCGTTGTCATAGAAGTACAGGCCCGTGATCGCCTTGTTGGACTTCGGCTGCGGAGGCTTTTCCTCGATGGAGATCAGCCGCCCCTCGGCGTCGGTCTCGCCGACGCCGTAACGATGGGCATCCTTCACCGGGTAACCGAAGAGCACGCATCCGTCCAAAGAGGACACCTCTTGGCGCATCCGGCCGGAGAATCCCTGTCCGTAGAAGATGTTGTCCCCCAGCACGAGGGCCACGTCGTCGTCGCCGATGAACCCGGCACCGATGACGAACGCCTCGGCAAGGCCGTTGGGGCTGGGCTGTTCGGCGTAGCTCAGCCGGAGCCCGAACTGGTCGCCGCTGCCGAGGAGCCGCCGGAAACTCGGCAGGTCGGTGGGGGTGGAGATGATCAGGATGTCCCGGATCCCGGCGAGCATCAGCACCGAGATCGGGTAATAGATCATCGGCTTGTCGTAGACGGGAAGGAGTTGTTTGGAGACGGCCTGAGTGATCGGGTGCAGACGCGTCCCGCTGCCCCCCGCCAGCACGATGCCCTTCATGCGGCCACCTTATCGTGACCTCATTTACATACATACGGCATGTATGTAACCTGTTCTCATGACGAGAAGCGAAACACTGGGGACCAGGCGCCGGATCGCGCTGCCCCAGGGTGAGATCCAGTACTTCGAAAGCGGCACCGGCCGGCCCGTGGTCTTCGTGCACGGTCTTCTGACCAACGCCGAGCTGTGGCGTGCCGTGGTACCCGGGGTGGCCGCCGCCGGGAACCGCTGCATCGCGCCCGACTGGCCGCTGGGCGGGCACTCCTCGCCCATGCGTGCCGACGCCGATCTGACCCCTTCCGGTCAGGCCGACGTGATCGCTTCCTTCCTGGAAGCGTTGGACCTGCGCGGTGTCGTTCTCGTCGCGAACGACACCGGCGGGGCGATCATCCAGCTCCTGCTGGCCCGCTACCCGGAACGGGTCGAGCGTGTCGTACTCACGCCGTCGGATTGTTTCGAGAACTTCTTTCCGCCGATGTTCGCGCCGCTGACCGCGCTCGCGCGAGTGCCCGGCTCGATGTGGCCGTTGGCAGCCCTCACCCGGATCAAGGCACTGCATCGTCTCCCGATCATGTTCGGCCTGGTGGCCAAGCGACCGATCCCCGAAGAGGTCGCCGAGGCCTACCTATCGCCTTTCCAGCGCTCCGGCGGGGTTCGCCGGGACCTGCGCAAGTTCCTCCGCGCCGTCGACCGGAACCTCACCATCGCCGCGGCGGAGAAACTGCGCGACTTCCACCGTCCCGTGCTGCTCGTGTGGGCCAGTGAAGACAAGCTGTTCCCGATGAAGTTCGGCCGCCGGCTCGCCGATCTCCTCCCGGAGGCGCGGCTCGTCGAAGTCTCCGACAGCTACACGTTCATTCCGGAGGACCAGCCCGAGGTGTTGACACGCCACATCGTGGAGTTCGCGAGCGCCATGGCAAGTTGATGGTGTGCCACGCACCCAGCAGGATCGTTCCAACAGCACCAGGGCCGCGCTGATGGCCGCGGCCCGCGAACTGTTCGCGCACCGCGGTTATCAAGACGTACCGGCGGACGAGATCGTGCGCGCCGCCGGCGTGACCCGGGGCGCGCTCTACCACCACTACGCGGACAAGCAGGGCCTCTTCCGTGCCGTCGTCGAACAGTTGGAGGCGGAGATCACCGCGGAGGTCGAGGCCGGTTTCGAGGACGCTCCGGACCCGGTGTCGGGAATGGGCGTCGCACTCGGCGTCTTCCTCGACGCCTGCCTGCGGCCCGAGGTCCGTCAGATCTCGCTGACCGACGCGCCCGCCGTGCTCGGCTGGTCGGCGTGGCGGGCGATCGAGGCCGAGCACGGTCTCGGGCTGCTCGTCCGGATCATCGAACGCGGGATCGCGGACGGTCTCATCGCGCCGCAGCCGGTGCGGACCCTGGCCCAGCTCGTGCTCAGCACGGTGACGGAGGCGGCCCGCATGATCGCCGAGGCGCCGGATCCAGCCGTTGCCCGGGCCGAGGCCGAGCAGGTGCTCGGAACCTGGTTCGCGGCTCTCCTCGGGAATAGCGCGGCCTGAACCGGCGTTCGCGTCGGACGTGCGAGTCGATATCTGGGCCGACGTCGTCTGCCCGTGGTGCTATCTGGGCAAGCGGCGCTTCGAGCGGGCACTGGCCGGTTTCGAGCACGGTGACGAGGTCGAGGTGGTCTACCGGTCGTTCGAGCTGGACTCGAGGTGGCCGAAGGGGGAAACGACGCCGAAGCTCCCCATGCTGGCCGCGAAACTCGGCGTCAGCGAGGCCGAAGTGCGCGGCATGCACGAGCATCTCGCGGGCCTGGCCGCCGCGGAAGGACTCGACTACCACCTCGACGATGGCGTCGTCGGCAACACCTTCGACGCGCACCGCGTACTGCACCTGGCGCGCGCACGCGATCTTCAGGATCCGGTCGCCGAACGGTTCTTCCGCGCGTATTTCACCGAAGGCCGGGGGCTCTTCGACGAGGAATCGTTGGTGGGACTGGCCGCCGAGGCGGGCTTGGACGCCGACGAAACCCGGAAGGTGTTGAAAGAGGGCACTTACGCGGACGAGGTTCGCGCCGACATCGCGCGTGCACGGGAACTGGGAGCCACCGGGGTTCCCTTCTTCGTGTTCGACAACCGGTACGGCGTTTCCGGCGCACAACCGGTGGAGACCTTGGCCGCCGCCCTTGCCCGAGCCTGGCCCGGCGAGTAACCGGGTTCACCGGGGGACGGCCGGGCCCGGCACCCGAGTCGCTCGGCAAGCTCGTCGTGATCAGCGGGACATCCGCTCCAGTCCGTCGTCCGGGCGCCACATTTGTCGGCCGTTGATCCTTGTCGATGCCGGCTGGCGTCGGTACCGGATTTGTGACGGCCCGGAGGTCACCTCGCCAAGATGGCGCCTCCGGCCTTTTCGGCCCGTGGCGTTCTCTCAGCCGCGCAGGTGGTTCTCCGCGTTGTGACGGATCCGGTCGAGCACCTGCCGGGTGGTTTCCTGATCGACGTCGGAGATGCCGGCGACAAGCGCCGACGTCACATCCCGGACAGCGACACGTGCCGCCGCCAGCTCGGCCGCACCCCGGTCGGTCAAGGTTCCGTCTTCGTCCAGCAGCTTGGTGGTTCGCAGGCGGGCGATGACGTCATTTCCAGCGGTAACCGGCTGCCTGAGGCCGTCGGCGACGGCGGAGCGCCGGCTCCCGGCGTCCGCACCATCGCCGGCCGCGCGGCTCACGATGTTCAGGGTGACCCAGGCCTCGTAGTCGGCGATCGCCGTCGTGGACAGGGTTTTGGCAAGCAGGGCTCGCAACGCGTTCTCGGTCGGGCCGATCACGGTGGGCAACGCACGCTCAGCGGACATGAGGTGGACCCCCGGGACGTCACGCACACCGTCCGCGCACTCGAAACCCGAGGCCTCGTCCGGCGCGCGAAGGACCCCGGCCACGGGCGCCGAATGCTGGTGTCCCTGACAACGCAGGGACGGGAGGCGGCCACGTTGCTGTCTGGCGTGATGTCAGCGATTCAGGACGACGTCTTCGCCGGCCTCAGCGCGGCGGAACGCGCCACTTTGATCGAACTTCTTTCGCGATCCGCTCAGCCGGGAGCGTGATCGTGCCGGACCGGTGGATCAGCGATAGTTCGTGAACTGGAGGGCGATGTCGAAGTCCTTCCCCTTGAGCAGGGAGATGACCTCCTGAAGGTGGTCCTTCTTCTTGCCGGACACGCGTAGCTGGTCGCCCTGGATCTGGGCCTGCACGCCCTTCGGCCCCTCGTCACGGATGAACTTCGCGATCTGCTTCGCCTTGTCGGAGGCGATGCCCTGGATGATCGTGCCGTTGACCTTGTAGATCTTCCCCGAGACGGCGGGCTCGCCGGCCTCGAACGCCTTCAGCGAGATGCCCCGCTTGATGAGCTTCTCCTTGAACACCTCGACCGCCGCCTGCGCGCGCTCCTCGGTCTCGGCCTCGATGGTGATCGCCTCTTCACCGGACCACGAGACCTTCGCGTTGACACCGCGGAAGTCGAAGCGCGTGGACAGCTCCTTCGCGGCCTGATTCAGCGCGTTGTCGACCTCCTGACGGTCGACCTTGCTCACCACGTCGAACGACGGATCCGCCACCTTTGCCCCTACCTCGATACCGTTGACTGTCTCCCAGACCACACCATAGTCAACACGGGTAACCCGGTTGCCTGACCCGGTCCACCCTTGGGTACTCTGTTCACCGGCTGGCACGCCCAGCCACGGCGGGTTGCCCGAGCGGCCAAAGGGATCTGACTGTAAATCAGACGGCACTGCCTTCAGAGGTTCGAATCCTCTACCCGCCACACCAGCTCAATCACCCCCGTGACCTGGGAAGACAGGACGCGGGGGTGATCTTGTGTTGTCCGGTTGAGTCCGGCGTGGTCCGGCTTGTGACGGGTGCTCGCGGCAAATACGCGGCAAAGTTTTCAACCCGTGGTTCGTTCGGCTGTTGTGATCACCGGCACAGCGAGCCGTACCGTGTCGGCCATGCGACGCGTGTACCTGGACTGCAACGCCGTGGACCCGTTTGTGGACTTCCCTGGCGCGGTGACACTGGCCAAAGAGGCTGTCGCGAACGGTGAACTTGAGCTCTTGTTCAGCCATGTCACGCTGGACGAGTTGGCCGCAGTGCGAGACGTCGACCGCCGCGAAGCCTTACGCAGCGTCCTCGCCGAGATCGGGCGGCATGTTTCCACCGGAGCGGTCGCGTGGGATGTCTCGAAGTGGGACGAAGCACGATGGAGCGATGACGACCAGTTGATCGAGAGGCTTAACGTGGGCAACGAGAAGAACACTCGCGATGCCTTGCATGCGGCAACCGCGCTTGCTGAGCGGTGCGAACTTGTAACGAGTGACATCCGGCTCACTCGGCGGGCCGTACGGGAAGGCGTGACGGTAACGAGTCCGGTGAACCTCCTACGGGATCTCGGCGTGGTATAGGTGATCTACGAAGTAGAGCTCTACCAGCCGCGTGCGGCCCCCTCGCCGTGCTCGCGAGCGGCTTCCTGGCCACCATCCAGGCCAGGCGTCTTCGATGGCGTGTAGTTCGCGGATCAGTTCCGCGGTGACCACACGGTCGGTGGCGTACGTCTGAAGAGCCGCACAGGACGACGAAGTAGTGCAGGCTTTGCGTTTGAGGTTTCGGGCTAGTGCCTCCGGTAGCGCGCCATGGATGTCTGAGCGGCTATCGTCGCCTACTTCGCGTCACCCAATTCTTCCCAAGCGGGATGTTGACGGACTTCGACATGGTCAGGAAAAGGCTCGATGGCACCGAGGTCAAGCCGCATCGCTCGTACTAACTCATTGAGTCTAGTGCTAAGAACGTCATCGGATGACCTGAGATTGATTGCGGACGAGCTTCCGTTGAGCATTGTTCTCAACTCGGTCACCAGTATGCCAGAGACGTCGGCGGCCGCAGAAAAAACATGCCCGATTCCTAGGCTGACATCGCCGGACGCTATCAACATCGATCTAAACATTAACGGTCTGAGGTTGGGTATCGTGCGACTCACCTCGGCTGCTACTTTTGCAACGTGCTGGATGTCATCACGCTTAGCGACAATACGAGTAATATCGTGAAAGATGCTGTCTGCAAGATTGACTACTTCCTCATATAAGCTTACTCGGCGGTCGTACAAGAGTTTCCTGCGTTCAAGCTCTCGTTGGTGTTCTAATTCATTTGCCGAACGGGCTTGTGCTTGTTTGTTAGCGTGCTTAGCGGCAACGAAAGATGCAATGATGGCGAGAAGCCCGGTTAGGGCAGCGGATACAATAGAAAGCCACCATGGGGCACTATTCATCATGACATTCTATGCGCACTGCCGAGCGTGTCTAATCTCGGCGATCCCCCCGTGTCCTGCAAGGGCAGGACACGGGGGCGATCTTGTCTAGTCCGGCTTGCGACAAGTCGTCGGCCGAGTTTCACCAGCCACGTACGGCCCTCTCAGCGCGTTCGCGAGCGGCCTTCTCGCCACCATCGAGGCACTTCGCGTAGACCTTCAGCAGTACGGACAAGCTGTGTCCGGCCCACTTCGCGACCCGCGTAGCTTCCACGCCACCGCTCAGCCAGGTCGACACGCACGCGTGCCTCAGGTCGTACGGACGCTTCCCGAGTGGGCTTGCGGCGACTTCGGCCGTGAATACCGCGTCACGCGCCTTCGCCCAGACACGGCCGTACGTCGTGCTCCCGATCCGGCCGCCGTCGCGAGCGCCACGGAAGAGACGACCGTCGGGTCCGGCGCCGAAGCGGGTGAGGTGACTATGAAGGATCTCTGTCAGGACCGGCGGGCACGGCACCGGACGTTCCACGTTTTCCGCCCGATGCTTGAGCGGACCCTCTGCGCTGGCCTCGCCGGAGTCGGTCCACTCCTGGCCGATCTCCGGCCTCGCGCGGCCAAGGTGTAGGTCACCCCAACCCTTCTCCGGTATCGACAGGTTCGCCTTCTTCAAGGCCGCTGCTTCCTCGGGGCGAAGCCCGGCGTAGTACATGACCGCGAAGAAGGCAACCAATGGTGGACCTTGCTTGCCGATCTTGTTGACAGCTGCGAGCAGCATCCTTGCCTGTATCGGATTGACGACACAAGCGGGGTCAACTTCCTTCAGTGCGTAGTTACGTTTCTTGATCTTTATCTCGCCAAGTGGATTTGTGGACAGTAAGTTTTTTTCGATTGCGAAGTCAATAGCGTTTCCGAGTGCGGTTCGACGGATTCGCACCGTGTTTGTGGAGGCGCGCTTGCCGTCGAGGTTGAGGTCAAGCGCGCTCAATACCGACCGGAGGATGTCAGGCTTCACAAGCTCGGATACATTACGGCTTCCCCGTTCTACGGAACGAAGCACGTCCACCGTAGCAGTCGCAAGGTCTCCGGCTCGGGCCTTCATGTTGAAGCTTGTCATCAGTGCTCGGCGCAGTGACTTACCATCCGCTATCGCTGTGTCCTCGCGAAGCATGGCGACCGTGATCCGGGTCATGGACTCCGCCAAAGATTTCCGGTACTTCGGCGAGGAATCCGGCCACTTCATGTCCACGTAGGCGCAGGCGAAGGTATACCAGTTCATGGTGTCTTGCTGGCGCTTCATTGACACTGGTATGCCAGTCTCAATGTCGAATGCTTCACCTTTACGGGCGGCGGAGACGAGATCGGACCGGAAACTGTCGGCCAGCGCGAGAGCGTCGAATGACTCGCCGAACTCGTTTCCGGCGACGACCCACCGCACTCGGTACGTCACCTTCTTCTTTCCTTTGTATTTCTTGATGCTCCAAATTCGCACCTTGTGTGTGGTCTCCATCAGGCGCTTACCTCCCGGGATTCGAGCCAGCTTTCGAGGTCTGTGCGACGGATGCGGATCTCACCGTTAGGTAGCTTGATGCAGCGCGGTCCGCGATTCTTCGCGCACCAGTCGTAGAAGGTGGACTTCGCGATTTGCAGCTCTTCGCAAAGCGCCTTGAGCGTCAGAAGTTGGCGTGCGGTAGCCATGTGGGCACTACTCCTCTTAAGAGCGGCGAACGGGGACGCTGCTGGTAGGCGCTCCGTTCTCTGGGGCGAGCGGGCCTGGGTTGCCCTGCGGGTGGCGGGTCGCGGCTGTTTGGTCCGCGACTGCCGCGACCTCCGCGACCGTGCTGGTCAGAGGGGGTTCGGGCGGGTTGCGGGTGGCGCGACCGTCCGCGACCTCCGCGACCGGGTGCGGGTCGGGGGTCGCGGTGGTCGCGGAGGGTCGCGCCGGTGATTCGGCGTCGGTTGTGGCGTTGACCTGCGGGGTCGCGGTGGTCGCGGAGGTCGCGGCAGAATCAGGCGGCGGGAGGTAGCGGCTCCAGGCGTCGGCCAGTCCGCCGTCCCCGTCGATGCGGTAGCCCTTGAGGGTTTTGCCGTTGATCTTGACGTCTTTGGGCCGCACCGAGTACCGGTCCAACTCTTTGGCCAGCCTCCGGCTGTCCAGCGGCTTGCCCTGCAGGTCGGTCCATGGGCCGTCTTCGATGCCGTGGAGTTCGCGGATCAACTCGGCGGTGACCATGCGGTCGGTGCCGTGCGCGGTGAAGATCTGCCGGAGGTCGGCCAGCAGCCGGACCCCGGTTGACATGGTTTGTGGTCCGGCCTCAACCACGAAGTAGCGGCAGGCTTTGCGTGCGGTGTCGGGCCAGTGCCCGCCGGCCGCGTCGGCGAGGGCCAGCAGGGGCCGCCAGATCTCGGCTGCCCGGTCCCGTACCCCGTCCGGCCGCGCGGGCCGCGCGCGGGCGACCTCGTCGGCGACGCGGTGGGTCCAGGTTTCGAGGTCGCCGCGCAGGGGTGCGGCTTCGCGCTCGACGTCTTCTTCGATGAACTCTTCGACGGTTTCGTCGTAGCGGCGTTTGCGCATGTGGATCGTGATGGCGCGGGTGGTGATGGTGTCCGGCATCCCTCCCGCGATGCCCGCGAGAGCGACGGGGGCGTAGACGGGGAAGCGGGTGACGTTCATGCTCTTGGCGTCGCCGACGCAGCGTGCGACGGTCGCGGTGCGCTTGTATCCGGCATTCAGGAGGGCGCGGAGGTCTTCGTTGTTGCCGCCGGTTTTGGGGTTGAATACGGCGTCGATCTCGTCGAAGAGCAGCGTGATGGGTCCTTCGACGAGCATGCGGAAGATCGCGGCCGCGGTGATGCTGATGGTCATCTCCGGCTTGGCCACCAAGTACTGCGCCACTTCCAGCACGCGCGTCTTGCCGCTACCGGGCTCGGCCGAGTCGAGGATTAGCCGGGGCGTGACGTAGAGCCGGTCCGCGATGTGGCTGTGCGCGTACCACAGGGCCAAAGTGGGGGCGCAGTGCTCGGTCGGGAACGCGGAAAACCGCGACACGAACCCCACCACCGCGTCCAGCACCTCGTTCCCCGACTTGAGGAACGCACCGTCCGGGGCCGGGCCCAGCCACGTCAGCGGCACGACCGGAGCGGTTTCGGGCAGGTCGCGGTTCGGGCCGCTGCCCCGGTCCTCGGCCGTTTCGGTCGCGGCCTTTGTGGTGTGCCACAGGGTTTGGCAGTTCTCCGTACAGAAGTCCTCCGAGGGAGACTCTGCGAGTGAGCGTCCACATTGGAGACAGGCGTGTCGGGGGTCGTCGCCGATGGCGGTGTCAATGGCGGCCACGGCGTCGGTGATGTCGGCCATCAGGCGGCCACCTCCAGACGAGCGGAGAGGGTGTTGTGGTCGCGCGCTGCCTGGTAGCGGGTCCACAACTCGTCGGCGTCGGTGGTGTCGTCGGCCAGCTCCCGTATCTCGTCGGTCGGCGACTCGGCGACGGCCTGGAGCAGGCGTTGGGCGTGTTCGGCGATGGCGCGGCGCCATGCGGCCTTGAGCACGGCGGCTTTGAGGTAGGCCGCGTGTTGCTCGGGGGCTGTGGGTGCCGTCTGGTAGGTCTCGACGATCCAGAGCCCGACCTGCTGGAGCCGAGCAGTGCGGGGCCGTTCGGCCGTTTCGTGGGCGTGCTCGAACAGGACGGCCGGGGCGGGTGGCTGGTCGTGGGCGATCGCCTGGATAGCCAGGTGGAGCACGAACGCGGCCATGGGGTCGGCCAGGTCGGTGGGCCGCATGCCGGAGAGGACACGCCGCGCGGCGCCGGTCGGGAGTTGCATGAGGCACCCGAGGAACTGGCGTTGCGGGTCAAGAAGTGCGGAAGTCATGGGGGGGGGGGTCCTTCAGAAGCGAGAGGGCTGAGGCAGGATCAGCGGGTGTCGTCGCGGCGGTCGCGGTCACGCTGGCGCCGGATGGTGCGGTGGGTCCGGGCGGCGGCGTTGTAGAGGCGGCGGCCAGCGCGCAGGGTGCGGCCGGTGCCACCGCACCGGCGGCAGAGCCGGAGGGCGCGCAGGATCGGCGAGCGGAAGTGGCCGAAGCCGCGACAGGATCGGCACGGCCTGTACGGGTAGACCGCACACGACCAGGCGTAACAGAGAGCAACAACGATCAGAGCGACGATGGCGAGGCCGGTCAGACTGTTGAGGGGGTTCATGAGGTGTCTCCTGGGCGTTCTTGGGGTGTGGTCGGGTAGCGCCTCTAGGTGCTAGGGCGCTGATCAGGGCGGTAATGGGTGTCTAGAGGGGGCTCTAGGTCTAGAGGGGCAAGGCTCTAGACCTAGAGCCCTCCGGGCGGCTAGCCGCGTCCCCGGTCGTGGTCACGCTCGGTGAGAGCGTTGGCGATCCACTCGCGCTTCACGCCCATCCGGTTGGCGCCTTTACCGGTGGCGGCGTCGGTGGCCCAGACCTGTTTCGTGGCGACGCCGAACGGCTTGAGCGCGGAGGAGAGTTGGGTTGCCTTCGCCGTGCCGGTGGGCAACTCGGCCCACGGCCCATATGTGGCCGGGCGCAACTCGGCCAGCCGCTCCACAATGGACTCTGACCATGCTTTGTCCGCGTCCCCGATGGCGGTGAGCACGTCGGCCAGCAAGGTGCCGGTGTCCTCGTCGTCGGGGGTGAGGTCCAGGCCGGCGGCGTAGCCGGTCAGCCGTCCGGCCGCGACCCGCGCGGTGCGGGCTCGTCCGGCGAGTCGTTCGGCGTCGGGGCCGTCGACGTACACGCCGCGCGTGATGCGGGGTTCGTCGCCCTCACCGAGCAGGACACCGATCCCCTTGTCGCGGAAGGACAGGGTGGTGGCGCGGATTCCGTTGCGGTAGGCCGAGGTGCCGAGAACCATGTCGTTGGCCGGTTGGCCACGGACCTTGAGGCAGAACCGGATGACGGCGTTGTCGTTGATGCCGGTCGGGATGCTCTTGGCGTCCGGTCGCTGCGTGGCCAGGATGATCACGAACCCCAGCGCGGGGCCGCGCTTGACGATGTCGGTACAGATCTCCTCGATTTCCGCGCCGTACTCTGGGTGCTCGAACCACTTCTGACACTCGTCCACCCCGATCACGATCGGATGCAACCCGAGCGACTTCTTGCTCGCCAGCTCCGGGGTGACCTTGTTCTCCGGGCACAGATCCTTCGGGAGGTCGCGGATGACCTTGGCTCGGCGCCGCAACTCGGCCGCCAAGGCGCGCAGGTCGGCCACGGCGTAGGCGATGTCGTCCGGTTCTTCCCCCGCGCGGTAGCGGTGCGAGATCGGCGCGAGTGGCGAGAGGTCGCCGGTTCCCTTGAGGTCGAAGCAGTGTAGCTCCGTGCGCGGGTCCATTCCGGCGATCAGGAGCAACTCGCGCAGGGTGAACGTCTTGCCCATGCGGGGAATCGAGCCGATCACCATCGACACGAACATCAGGGTGATCTCCACCCACCGGCCGCGCTGGTCGGTGCCGACCGGTTGCGGCTTGAACAAGTCCACCGTGCCGGTCTTGCGCAGCGGCCACGTCGGTTGGCGGGACTTGGACAGGTCCTCATCGCCCACCCAGAGCACCATCCGCCCCGGGTGCACCTCGGCGTTGCCTTCCGGCCACACGCACCCCAAGGGGCGGCCCAGGGCAGAGGCCAGTTTCGGGCGCCGTTCGGTCACCTCCCCTACAGTCACCCCCGGAGGAAGGTCGACATCAGCCCGCCAGCCCGGACCGTCCCGGGTGATGGGCGCCGTGAACCCGATAGCGTCCGGGTTCTTGGCCAACGCCTGATTGATCCCCGCGATACCCAGCACCGACAGCGCCTGCACGACGTTGTCACTGGTCAGCCTCTGCACCGACGCAGCCACCACCGCACGCGACCCGACAACCGGGTTATCCCGAGTCGAACCCAGCTTGCCGAGCAGCGCGACAGCGAGGGCGCCGCACGCCCAGATGACCCACTCCGGTGCCACGTTCGGCAGAACGAGGATCGCGACCAGGCCGAGCGTGGCCACGAGGCCGAGTTGCATGCAGCGCAGCACAACGCGCCGGTCCCGCTGCTGCGACAACTTGAGATACAGCTCGGCCTTGTCGGCCGTGGCGGTTTCCGAGCGGGCCGGGCGGCCTTCGGCGTCGGTGACGTACCGCCCGGTTGCGGCCAGCAGGAGCAGCAGTCCGCGCGGGGACCGCACTGCCAGTCGCAGCGCATACAGGGGGGATCGGGCCAGGTGGTAGCCGGTCTTGTGGGCGTAGTGGCGGCCTACCCACTTTGCCGCGTCCCTGGCGTCGGTGACCGACGTGAGGTAGGTGGGGAGGATCGGTTGCCGCTGCTGAGCGCGCAACCGGTCCAACCAGGACGATCCGAAGCCCTCGGTGGCTGGGTTGTCCACGGCGACGGTTGCCGTGGTTTCCCCTGTCTCGTCGACGATTTCTGCGTCCACGACGGTCGGGGGAGGTGCGGCCGGTTGCTCGGTGGCGGGGAGGGTGGGGAAGGCGATCACGTTGCCGGAGTCGGCTTCGTCGCCCGGGAATCCTTTGGTGGTGGGCATCAGTCGTTCACCTCCTGGTCGTGGGTGGTGTGGAGCAGGTGGGCGAGGGCGGCGCCGCAGCCGAGCACGATCACGGGCAGGCAGGACACGACCGTGGTGATCGGCCACGGCGCCCGCGTGACTCCAGCGGCGGACATCAGGTGGTAGGCGATCTGTCCGGCCATTCCGAGACCGAGGGAGCCGAAGGCGGACCACTTCGCGAACGTGCGTGCCCGCCCGGACCGGGTCGACTCGGACAGCCAGACCCGCAGCGCGAATGCGGCATAGGTCTCGACCCCGATCGGCAACGTGATCGCCGAGTTGATCGACGCGCCGTCCCAGATGCCCGGGAACAGTTGGATGGGTCCGAACCCGGTCAACCGGCCCAGACCGACCCAGCCACCCCAGATCGCCACGAACGCGGGCAGCGCGAGCAACCCCAGCGGCCACGTCTTCGCCGGTCGCGTCGTGACCGGATCCGGCCCCGAGTCCGTGACCCGCGCGACCTGCTCGTTTTCGTCCTTGAGCTGCGTTTCCTCGCTGGTGCCTGTGTCCGGTTCCGGGCCGGTCTCCGTGGTGGGTGCGGGGACCGCGTGCAGGGGCCGGACCTGGGCAGTGGTCTGGGTCTGTTCGGTCTCGTCGTTCAGCGCGGCGAGGATGGCGCGTGCCTTGGGCGCACCCACCCGGAACTCGGCCATGATCCGGTTCCGGGACGGGATCGAACCCAGGTCCGCCACCCACGCGCGAACCCTCGGGAGCAAAGCGTCCACCGACGCCGGATAGGCGCTCCCGGTGCTCTGGGGCATGTTCAGCCCTACCATTGGTGCTCTCCTGACTTGCTAGCTGATGGTTGGGAGAAATCCCGGTCCGGCGGCAGGTTCTTGGCGGTTCCAGGCGCCGGACCGGGGCGAAATCAAGCCGCCGCGTCGCCCTCCCCCGTGGCGGCCGCGGTACCCGGCAGGCCCCGCCGGACAACGCTGATCACCTGACGATCGAAGCGACGAACACGCCGACGCTCGGCAACCCGATCGACAACCGGCACCGGCGCGGCGTCCACCTCGGCGGCCGGGAAGTACTCGGCGATCAACGCGTCAACGTCCGACTCATGCAGGCCGTCCGGTGCATAACTGAGCGGTGGCAGGTGAGCGTCCATGAGATCGACTCCAATGTTGGCGTTGGACTGTTCTGTGTGCGGGGTCGGCGATCTTCCGACGTATGCGACGCTAGACAAGATTACTAAGTGTGTCAATACTCTTAGTTGACTGAGTGGGCTGTCTGACTTAGCTGTAGGCTGTCTGACATGGGGAAACTTGATCCAAATAGCCCTCAGGCGCCGAAGTTTCAGATCGCGGACGACATCGTTGCCGCCGTCCGTGCGGGGAAGTACGCGCCCGGTGATCCACTGCCGTCGTACAAGGCGCTTGCGGCCGAGTACGGCGTAGCGGTCGGCACTGTGCAAAGCGCCGTCGCCGTCCTCCGGGAACGCGCCGTCGTCGTCACCCGGCATGGCACGGGATCGTCCATCCATCCTGACCTTGACCCTGAGAAACTGCCTGGTCCGACTGGGCAACAGGTGGCCGTGCCGGCCGCTGACCTCGCTGAAGCACTTAGCCTCCTGCACGAGATCAACGAACGCCTCAAGGCTGTTGAGGCGAACACCCGCGCGGACTAGTCGCCAAGCCGCATGAAGAAGGTGGCAATCTGGTCGATCCAACCGAAGACCGTCTTAACGAAGTTGGCGGCGTCACTCGGGTGCTTCACGACGATCACCAGAATGGCCAACACCACTGCTGTGCCGACCACCTTGGACATCACGCCGCCGCCGGTCTTCATTCCGGGGATTACGTTCTTAGCCATTTTCGCCCTTTCGCCGTTGTTGCTTATGCATCAACTATGCGGCTTGATACGCTTGGCGAGAAGTGTCGCAATAGCCCCCGATCACTGAACTTTTACCGAACCTGAGGTCCTGAACTTTTACCGGAATCCCTGAACTTTTACCGAACCTGAAGCCCTGAACTTTCACCGAACTTAGGCAGTTGGGGCATGTCCTAGCAGCCGTTCGTCTGTCAAGCTGACTCACATGCAGCTGAACGGCGTGTCCCCGACCATGGACCAGGTCAAGGCCCTGGCATTGACCAACTACGGTCACTTCACCTCGATGCTCGTGGAGGACGGCCGGGTGCGCGGCCTGTCGCTCCACATGCATCGGTTGACGCGGGACTGTCGCATACTCTTTGACGTCGAGCTGGACACCGACCGCGTACGGCAGTACGTCCGACAGGCGTTGACGGACGCCGCTCCACGCACGGTCGCCCGGGTAACCATCTACGATCCAGCGTTCGACCTGGGCAAAGTCGGATCAGACGCCGACCCCCACGTCCTCGTGACAACACGAGCGGCACCGTCAGGCACACCTGCTCCGCTGCGTCTGCAAGCTGCCTCGTACCGACGGGAGATGCCCGCGGTGAAGCACGTCGGTCTGTTTGGTGCGCTTCGGAACCGTCGAATTGCTCAACGCGAGGGTTACGACGACGTTCTGTTCCTCAACCCAGACGGGACGATCTCTGAAATCGCAACGTCCAATATTGGCTTCGTGCGGGATGGGCAAATAATCTGGCCACGTTCAGAAGTGCTCACCGGCGTCACGATGACCTTGCTGAACCAGGCTCTTGACGAGCCGATACGCGCGGAACCGATCACCCTGTCGGACCTACCGACGATGGAGTTCGTGTTCGCGACCAACGCGGCGGTAGGTATCCGGCCGGTTGCTGAGGTCGACGATCAGTCGTGGCCGACCGATCAAGCGTCGTTGAAGCAGCTGCGCGACCTGTACGCGGACATCCCTGGCGAACAGCTCTAGCGGCACACTCGGTACGGGTTGGCTAGGGGTCCAGTGTTTCGGTTGTTGTTGCGCAGCGGAAGCCGGTGTCGTCGTCGCACATGGTCGCGGCGGCGTCGTTG
>NZ_JBHUKR010000008.1:0-811 GCF_042684065.1 Amycolatopsis pigmentata
GAAGCGGGTGTCGCATAGTTTGAAGGATGGGGTGGGCCGGGTGGGGGGTCCGGTGGTGGAGCGGGATGTGGGTGAGGTGGTGTTGGGTCGGGAGCGGTTGCTGGCTGATCTTGAGGCGTTCGCGGATGGGGAGCGTGCGGCGCGGGAGGAACGGCGTGAGGAGGGTGGGTCGTGACGGGCGCATCGGAGAGTGACCACCGTCGTGGTGATGGCCACGGTTCCGGCGAGGGTGATGGTGGGGGTGGTGTGTCGTGGTTGGTGGATGATTTTGTGGGTCGGGTGCATGGGGTGTCGCATGCGTTGATTTTGTCGTCGGATGGGTTTCCGTTGGTGGCGTCGGCGGGGGTGTCGACGGTGGAGTCGGAGCAGTTGGCGGCGATCGCGAGTGGGTTGATCTCGTTGGCGGGCAACAGTGCGTCGTTGTTCGGCAAGGGGGTGTGTGAGCAGATCATCATCCGGCTCACGCGGGGGTATTTCCTGTTCATGAGTATTGATTCCGGGGCGGGTCTGGCGGTGCTGACCGGGCCGGAGTGTGAGATGAAGGTGGTGGCCTACGAGATGACGCAGTTTGTCACCAATGCCGGTCATGTGCTCACCCCGCAGGCGCGGGCGGATCTGCGGCGGGTGCTCACCGCGCACCGTCCTGGCCAGTGACAACCGGGTTCGGGATGTGATCGTGATGGTGGAGGCCCAGGGGAGTCCGGGGCGGTGGCGCAGCAAACGGATCCGCCCGTATGCGCTCACCGGGGGCCGGACCACGGTGCGCTACCCGTTGCTGGTGGAAACCCTGATCTCGGTGCCCCGGTATGAC
>NZ_JBHUKR010000009.1:0-524601 GCF_042684065.1 Amycolatopsis pigmentata
AACCACCACGACGCCATGATCCACTACGGAGCAAGCGAGTGCCGTTGCAGTACTAGGCCAGGCTCCGGCAGCCCACACCGCCGCGGCCCGGCAGGTCCGGGCGCTGGGCTGGCACGCTCTCACTCACCGCGACGAGGTCGCGTTTCCCGGCGACTCCCTCTTGCGGCTGTCCATGGACGTCGCCACCGGCGGCGCGGGCATTCTGCTCGCCCTCGACACGGTACTGGGCGTCGGCGGCGCCGCCCTTCCCTTCCTCGCTCCCGCCGCGGTGGGAGCCCTGAAGATCTCCGCGTGAGACTTGGCCACTCACGCGGGTTTTCCGACCGTATCGCTCAGGGAAGGAGGTGACACATCGTGAATCTGTACGACTTGCAGGAACTGCCCACCGGTCAGGCTGAGGCGCCGCAGGCGCAGGAAGCATCGACCGGAGAGTGGACCTGGACCGTCAGCGTCGGAGGGCATACGAGCACCTTTTTCCAGTGATGGATGAGAAGACCGGGCGCGGCGACGGTGCGCACCGTCGCCGCACCCACAGGTCGGACCCCCGGCTCGCTGGAGCGTCGACAAACTGTCCATAATGGACCGGAGACGTTTCTCGCGTCACCTCCCCTCCCCGGCCCGGCGGAATTTCGGTGCGGGCCGAACCGTTACCGCGCTAGGGTCGCGCCGGAGGCGTGGCCTTTCCGACGGTGACGACCGGGCATCAGGCCCGGGGGACGGGGGAGCGGTTTTCCGATGGGGCAGAACGAGAAAACGCCGGTGGATCGCCGTGCCCTGGTCGCGGCCACGATCACCGCGGTGCTCTGGGCGTCGGCGTTCGTCGCGATCCGCAGTGCCGACGCGCACTTCTCACCCGGCGCCCTGGCGCTGGGGCGACTCCTGGCGGGGTCGGTCACCCTCGTGGTGATCCTCCTGATCCGGCGTGAAGGGCTGCCCGCCCGAGCCGCCTGGCCGGGCATCGTGGTCTCCGGGATCCTGTGGTTCGGCGGGTACATGGTCGCGCTCAACTGGGGCGAGCAGCTGGTGGACGCCGGAACGGCCGCGATGCTCGTCAACGTCGGGCCGATCCTCGTCGCGCTGCTCGGCGGCTGGCTGCTCAGGGAGGGGTTTCCGCCGCGGCTGATGACGGGCCTGATGGTGTCCTTCGCCGGTGCGGTGGTGGTGGGACTCGTCACGGCCCAGGGTGGACGTGCGTCGCTGGGCGGCATGGTGTTGTGCCTGGTCGCGGCGATCACCTATGCCGGTGGTGTGGTGGGCCAGAAGTGGTCCCTTGGACAGGCGGGCGGGGGAGCGTCGGCGTTGCAGGTCACCACGTTCGGCTGCCTGATCGGTATGGTCGCGTGCCTGCCGTTCAGCGGACAGCTGGTGGCCCAGGTCGCGAGCGCTTCGCTCGCCGACACGCTCAATGTCGTCTACCTCGGCGTGTTTCCCACCGCCATCGCCTTCACCACCTGGGCCTACGCGCTCTCGAGGACGACCGCAGGCCGGATGGGGGCGACGACCTACGTCGTGCCCGCCCTGGTCGTCCTGCTGTCCTGGCTGATCCTCGCCGAGATCCCGCGCCCGCTCGCGTTCGCCGGCGGCGCGCTGTGCCTGGCGGGCGTCGCCGTGTCGCGGTCGGTCAGGACACTGCCGCGACGGTCGGCGAGGCTGGTGACCGTGGAACCACAAAGGACTCACGCCGGCGAGTGACAGGTTCACGAGGTTGAGGCAACGCGTCGGAGTCCTTTTCCGCGGATTCGGCGGTATTCCTCTCCTCATGGCGCATCTGCGGAACGGGCCGAAAAGACCGGCTGAGTGGACTTGTCCCCGCCCGCCGATTGGAGCACGCTCGGTTGTGAAGCCGATCACCCAGCTCCATCCTGGAGGCCTCATGCGTATCACCGTCACCGTCGACGGAACCCGGCAAACCGACGAGGTCGAACCCCGAACGCTGCTTGTGCATTATCTGAGGGAAAAACTCGGGAAAGTCGGCACCGTCGTCGGCTGTGACACCAGCAACTGCGGCGCCTGCACCGTCCATCTCGACGGGCAGAGCGTGAAGTCCTGCTCCGTGCTCGCCGTGCAGGCGGACGGCTGCGAAGTCACCACGATCGAGGGGCTCGCGCGCGACGGCCAGTTGCATCCGGTCCAGCAGGCGTTCCACGACAATCACGCGCTCCAGTGCGGGTTCTGCACCCCCGGCATGATCATGCAGTCGGTCGACCTGCTGGGCGACAACCCCGACCCGGACGAGAAGGCGATCCGGGAAGGGCTGGAAGGAAACCTGTGCCGCTGCACGGGATACCAGAACATCGTGCGCGCGGTGCGTGACGCCGCGAGCAAGATGAGTCCCGGCGCCGGTCCGGAGGCCGAGCGAGTCTCCGACGCGGCCCGGACGGTCGCGGCGGGAGGCGAGTGATGACCGCGACAATCGAACCCGAGGTCGGGAAGGCCCGCACCCGGAAGGAAGACGCCCGCCTGATCACCGGGCGGACACGGTGGACCGACAACATCAACCTGCCCGGGCTGCTCCACATCGCCGTGCTGCGCAGCCCCTTCGCACACGCGCGGATCACCTCGATCGACACTGCGCAGGCGCGGGACATGCCGGGGGTCGTCGCCGTCTACACGGCCGCGGACCTGGATCCCGAGGGCACGATCGGGATGCCCTGCGCATGGCCGGTCACCCCGGACATGAAGCACCCGCGCCGTCCGATCCTCGCCGCGGACCAGGTCAACTTCGCCGGTGAGGGCGTGGCGGTCGTGGTCGCGCGCGGCGCGGCCGAGGCCCGTGACGCCCTCGATGCGATCGACGTCGACTACGAAGAACTGCCGGTGGTCATCGGCTTGGAGAACGCCCTCGCCGAAGGTGCCCCGCTGGTGCACGACGAACTGGGCACCAACCGCAACGCGCTGTGGGTCTTCGACTCCGCCGAGGCCGGGACCGGCGGTGACGTGGAGGAGGCGATCAGCCAGGGCGAAGTCGTCGTCAAGCGCAGGTTCCGGCAGCAGCGGCTGGTGCCGTCGTTCATGGAACCGCGCTCGTGCGTGGTGGACCCGACCGGCGCGCAGATCACCATGTGGTCGGCGACCCAGATCCCGCACATCCTCAAGACGATGGCCGCGCTCACCCTGGGCATCCCCGAGCACAAGCTGCGGGTGATCGCGCCGGACGTCGGCGGCGGCTTCGGCGGCAAGATCGCCGTGCTGCCCGAGGAGTCGATCGCCCTGCTGGTCGCGCAGAAGCTCGGCAAACCGGTGAAGTGGACCGAATCCCGCTCGGAAGCCATGCTCACCGCGCACCACGGGCGCGACCAGATCCAGGACATCACGGTCAGCGCGCGCCGCGACGGCACGGTGACCGGGATGAAGGTCGAACTCCTCGCCGACATGGGCGCCTACCTCGGCCTGGTCGGGCCGGGCGTGCCGATCCTCGGCGCGTTCATGTTCAACGCGATCTACAAGTTCCCGGCCTACCACTTCGCCTGCACGAACGTGTTCACCAACACCACGCTCACCGACGCCTACCGCGGCGCCGGGCGGCCGGAGGCGACGTTCGCCGTCGAACGGATCATGGACGAACTGGCCGCCGAACTCGGCATGGATCCGTTGGAGCTGCGCGAAAAGAACTGGATCAAGCACGACGAGTTCCCGTTCACCACGGTGGCCGGGCTGACCTACGACTCGGGCAACTACGAGGCCGCCACCGAAAAGGCCAAGCAGCTGTTCGACTACGAAGGCCTCCGCCGCGAGCAGGCCGAGCGGCGGGAGCGGAACGACCCGGTCCAGCTCGGCATCGGCATCTCGACGTTCACCGAGATGTGCGGGCTCGCCCCGTCGCGGGTGCTGGGTTCGCTCGACTACGGCGCGGGCGGCTGGGAGGCCGCTTCGGTGCGGATGCTGCCCACGGGCAAGGTCGAGGTCATCACCGGCGCCTCCGCGCACGGCCAGGGGCACGAGACGGCGTGGAGCCAGATCGTCGCCGACCAGCTCGGGGTTCCGTTCGAGGACGTCGAGGTCATCCACGGAGACACGCAGTCCTCGGCCAAGGGCCTGGACACCTACGGTTCGCGCTCGCTCGCGGTCGGCGGGATCGCCGTGGTCAAGGCGGCGGAGAAGGTCGTGGCCAAGGCACGCACGATCGCCGCGCACCTGATGGAGTGCTCGCCCGACGACCTGGAATTCCAGCAGGGCAAGTTCACCGTGCGCGGCACCGGGAAGTCGACCACGATCCAGGACGTCGTGTTCGCCACCTTCATGGCCCACAACCTGCCCGACGGTGTCGAGCCGTCGCTCGACTCGGAGGCCGTCTTCGATCCGGAGAACTTCTCGTTCCCGCACGGCACCCACCTGTGCGCGGCGGAGGTGGACACCGAGACCGGTGACGTCAAACTGCGCAAGTACGTGTGCGTCGACGACGTCGGCGCGGTGGTCAACCCGCTGATCGTGGAGGGCCAGGTGCACGGCGGTCTCGCCCAGGGCATCGCGCAGGCGTTGTTCGAGGAGGCCGTGTTCAACGAGAACGGCACTCTGACCACCGGGACCTTCGCCGACTACCTGTTGCCGTCGGCGGCGGACCTGCCCTCGTTCACCACCGACCGCACGGAAACTCGCTCGACCACCAATCCCTTGGGAGTCAAGGGAGTCGGGGAGGCGGGCACCATCGCCTCCACCCCGGCGGTGGTCAACGCGGTGGTCGACGCGATCCGGCATCACGGCGTCAACGACGTGGAGATGCCGTGCTCGCCGATGCGGGTGTGGACGGCCATCCACCGGGGCGTCACGGACGCGGGCGGTCCGGGCGCCGAGGCAGGCGGCGGTTTGGGTTCGATCGACACTTCTGGAGGTGTGCAGTGATTCCCGCTGCCTTCGACTACGCTGCTCCGTCCACAGTGGACGAAGCGGTGCGTGTCCTGGCCGAGGCGGGCGAGGACGCCAAGGTGCTGGCCGGCGGGCAGAGCCTGCTGCCGGTGCTGCGGATGCGCCTCGCCGCGCCGACGAAGATCATCGACCTCGGGCGGATCGCGGAGCTGCGCGGTGTGCGTGACGAGGGTGACGTGCTCGCGATCGGTGCCATGACCACCCATCACGACGTGCAGCGCGATTCGTTGATCGCCGAGCACGCCGCGCTGCTGGCCAAGGCGACCGCCACGGTGGCGGATCCGCAGGTCCGTCACCGGGGCACCTTCGGCGGCGCCATCGCGCACGCGGACCCGGCGGGCGACCTGCTCGCCCCGGCGCTCGCGCTGGACGCCGAGATGGTCATCGCGGGCGCCGACGGGCGGCGCACGGTGCCGGCGGCGGAGTTCTTCCAGGACTTCTTCACCACCGCGCTGGCACCGGAGGAGATCCTGGTCGAGATCCGGGTGCCGAAGTACACCGGCTGGCACGCGCACTACGAGAAGTTCAACCGGGTGGCGCAGGCCTGGTCGATCGTGGCCGTGGCCGCCGCCGTCCGGGTGGAGGACGGCACCATCGCCGAGGCCAGGGTCGGGCTGACGAACATGGCCGCGACGCCGGTGCGGGCCACCGCGGTGGAGCAGGCGCTGGTCGGGCAGCCCGCCACGCCGGAGTCCGTCCGGTCCGCCGCGGCCCATGCCGCCGAGGGCACCAGCCCGACGGTGGACGCCAACGCCGACATCGAGTACCGGCAGGAGCTGGCGAAGGTCCTGACCGGCCGCGCCATCTCGGCCGCGGTCGCCGGGTAGGGCTCAGGCCGCCGGGGTCACAGCGCGACACGCGGTGTGACCGTGGAACGCCAAGTAAAGTGGGCCTCAAGACAGGCAAGGCTCGCGAGAAGGGAGGTCGGGCCGTGCGGCTTGACCATGAGTTCACCGTTCCGGCGCCACCTGAACAGGTGTGGAAGGCGGTCACCGATCCGGAGAGTGTGGCCCCGTGCATGCCGGGAGCCACGCTGACCAAGGTCGACGGTGAGACCTTCACCGGCACGGTGAAGGTCAAGCTCGGCCCGATCTCCCTGCTCTACAAGGGATCCGGGGAGTTCCTGGAGACCGACGAGAAGGCTCGCAAGATCGTCATCAAGGCGTCCGGAAAGGACGCCCGTGGTTCCGGCACGGCCGCCGCGACGGTCACCGTGACGCTGGCCGAGGAGAACGGCACCACGAAGGGCTCGGTGTCCACGGACCTCAACGTCACCGGCCGCCCGGCGCAGTTCGGCCGCGGCATGATCTCCGAGGTCGGCGGCAAGATCCTGGACCAGTTCGCGACCAACCTCGCGGACCGGCTCGGCGGGGCGGGCCAGCCGGAAGCCGAGAAGGCCGCGACGCCCGAGAAGGCGGCCGCGCCGGAGAAGGCCGGTGAAGAGCCCGCGAAGCCGAAGCTCGAGGCGGTCCCACCGGCACCGCGGAAGGAAGCGGAGGCCATCGACCTGTTCGACTACGCGGGCAGTTCGGTCGCCAAGCGCCTCGGGCCGGTTCTCGCCGGTGTGGCGGCGCTGTTCGTGGTCGTCGCGATCATCAGGGCGATCCGCCGCCGCTGAAGCCGTCCGTGGAGAAGTGCCGCGCCCGCGGCACTTCTCGCCGTGGGTTGTGACGTCGGTCGCCCGTCCGCCGGGGATCGGTGACGCGTGTCCCGTGGTTGTACCGGGTGTGGGGAAACAGACCGATGTAGTCGTGATCGGCGCGGGACAGGCCGGGCTTTCGGCCGCGTACTTCCTGCGCCGCGCCGGTTTCCGCAACGGGACCGGATTCGTCGTCCTCGACCACGGCGAGCGGCCGGGCGGCGCCTGGCAGTACCGCTGGCCGTCGCTGGAGCTGGGCAAGGTGCACGGCATCCACGATCTGCCCGGGCTTTCCTTCGGCACTCCTGATTCGCGGCGCCCGGCCTCCGAGGTCGTTTCCGAATACTTCGCGCGGTACGAACGCGTCTTCGACCTGCCGGTCCGGCGCCCGGTCGACGTGGTTTCGGTCAGCGACACCGAGGGTGGCGCCCTGCTGGTGGAAAGCCCGGCGGAGAGCTGGACGGCCCGTGCCGTGATCAACGCGACCGGCACCTGGGACAGGCCGTTCTGGCCGCGCTATCCGGGGCAGGAGACCTTCGCCGGACGCCAGTTGCACACCGCGGACTACCGTGGCGCCGAGGAGTTCCGGGGCCGGCATGTCGTCGTGGTCGGCGGTGGGGCCTCGGCCGTGCAGGCACTGTTGGAGATCGCCGAGGTCGCCGCCGATACCACCTGGGTCACCCGCCGTCCGCCGGTGTTCCGCGACGAGGAGTTCACCCCGGAATACGGCCGCGCCGTGGTCGCCGAAGTCGATCGCCGGGTGCGGGAAGGCCTGCCACCGGAAAGCGTGGTGAGCGTGACGGGCCTGATGCTCACGCCCGAGGTTCGCCGCGCGCGGGAACGCGGAATCCTCGACCGCAGGCCCATGTTCGACCGGATCGAGCCGGGCGGTGTCGTCTGGTCCGACGGCACCCGGCGCCGGGCGGACATGATTCTCTGGGCCACCGGTTTCCGCGCCGCCCTCGACCACCTCGCCCCGCTGCACCTGCGCGCACCGGGCGGGGGCATCCGGATGAACGGCACCCGCGTCGTGGCCGATCCGCGCCTGCACCTGGTCGGGTATGGCCCCTCCGCGAGCACGATCGGCGCCACCCGGGCCGGTCGCGCGGCGGTCCGCGAGATCCGGCAGTTCCTCGAAACATCCTCGGCGGGCTTGGGCCTGACGGCGTAACTTAGCCGGTCAACGCAACCGCGGGGCGAGCCAGCGGGCGACATCGGTGAGGATGTCGTCTTCGACCGGACGGCGCAACAGCTTCCGGTATGACAGCACCGAAGCCGGACCGGGATCGCGGCGCAGTACGTGGGTCAGGTCGGGGACTCGGTGGGTTTCGACCTCGCCACGGACCAGTCGCTTGATCACCGCCAGATCGCCGGGATCGACCTGGACGTCCTTGTCGCCGGTGATCGCCAGCACCGGAGCGCCGATGCCCGCCAGGTCCTCGCGCGAGTCGTGGACCAACTGTTCCCGCCACCACCGGGCGTTCATCCGCATTCCCCCGACCCGAGCCACGTCGGTGGTGCTGTTCTCCAGTTTCGCCAACTTCCGGGCGGCCAGGGGGCGAAGGACCGGCAGCAGAGCGCGAACCGGTCGCGGCAGCGTGCTGGCCAGTTGGCTGCCCTGCCAGAGCAGTGCTTCCTTGCCGGGCCGGGCATAGCCGGCCAGCAGCACCACGGCCGCGGGCCGTTCGTGCGCGCCGAGCCACATCGCGTGCACCGCGCCTTCGCTGTGGCCGACGACACCGGTGGCCTCCGCCCGGATCTCGGGACGCGCGCGCAGGGCCCGCAGCGCGGCCGCCGCGTCGGCCCGGTTGTCGACGAAACCGACCGCGCGCCACTCGCCGGGCGTCGCGCCGACACCGCGCCGGTCGTAGCGCAGCGACGCGATCCCGTGCCGAGCCAGCGCGGTGGCGAGCGGGCGACCCAGGTCCATCCGGATCGCGCCCGCATTGGAGTCGCGGTCGACCTTCCCGGAACCCGGAAGGCACAGCACGGCCGGGTGCGGGCCCACACCCGCGGGCAGGGTGAGCGTGCCCGCCAGGGTCACGCCGTCGTCGGCGGTCGCCGTCATCTCGATCTCTTTCGGGGCATTCGCTCCGACGGGGAACCGCTCCGTGGCCGCTTCGGGATTGTGCATCGCTACCTCCGGCATCGCTACCTCCATTGTTATCAACTTTGATAACGCTATCAGATGTGAGAATGTTGTGTCCATGGCGTCTTTGGATCTCCTCCTGCATCCCGTCCGGCTGCGCATCCTGCGTGCGCTGCTGGACGGTCACCCCGCCACGACGGGCCAGTTGCGGGAGCGCATGCCGGACATCCCCCCGGCGACGATGTACCGGCACGTCGCGGCCCTGACCGAGGCCGGGGTGCTGGAAGTGTTGGGTGAGAGGCGCGTGCGGGGCACGGTGGAGCGGACCTACCGGGTGCGCTGGGACCGGGCCGAGATCGACCCGGCCGCCCGCGCCGCGATGACCCCCGACGACCATCGGCGCGCCTTCACCGCGTTCGTCGGCGGCTTGCTGGCCGACTTCGACCATTACCTGGACACCGAAACCGCCGACCCCGTCGCCGATGGCGTCACCTACCAGCAGGCCGCGCTCTGGCTGACCGACGACGAAACGGCCGAGTTGCTCGCGGAGTTGCGCGCCGCCATCACCGCCCGGATGGGCCGCGAACCCGGTCCCGGGCGTGTTCGCCGCATCGCCAGCCTGGTGACCATGCCCGTCGACCCGTGATTGCCACGATCCTCCGGTCATGACCGGATCGGTTGGATTGTCCCGGCGACGGCTCATTCCAAAGGAATCTGCGGGAATGCCAGGGAGCTCTGGCCGGCCCAGGTGAGCCTCGGCCCGCTCACCCTCCAGTGCGGAAACGGCACCCGGGCCACGCTCGTGCATCCCAACGCCACGGGTCAGGCCGCCACCGCCACCCAGGTCGAAGTGGCGATCCGGAGGACGCTTTCCGGCACCTGAGGCCCCGGGGGTGGGTGGCCGTGGCGGTCACCCACCCCGCCCTCCCGAGCGGCCTATTGTCACTCCGCCCCGGGTTTGACAGGGTTTGATCGCGGGAGCGATGGTGAGTCCTGGACCGGGGAGGAAGACGGATGAACCCTGCCAAGGGCATGCTCACCCTCGACGACCTGCGGGCCCTGGTCGACTCGGGCCGGGTCGACACGGTGCTCGTCGCGATGACCGACATGCAGGGCCGGTTGCAGGGCAAGCGATGTGCGGCCGGCTACTTCCTCGACGAGGTGGCGCGGCACGGAACGGAAGCCTGTAACTACCTGCTTGCCGTCGATGTGGACATGAACACCGTCGGCGGGTACGCCCTGTCGTCCTGGGACCGCGGCTACGGCGACTTCGTGCTCCGTCCGGACATGTCCACGCTGAGGCAGGTGCCGTGGCACGAGGGCACGGCTGCGGTGCTCTGCGATGTCGAACACGTCGAAGGCGGTGATGTGGCCGCGTCGCCGCGGCAGGTCCTTCGCCGTCAGCTCGCGCGGCTGGCCGAGCGCGGGCTCGCCGCCTTCGTCGGCACCGAGCTGGAGTTCATCCTCTTCGACGACACCTACGAGCTCGCGGGGAAGCGCGGTTACCGCGACCTGACCCCGGCGAATCAGTACAATGTGGACTATTCGATGCTGGGCACCGCGCGGGTGGAACCGCTGCTTCGCCGGATCCGCAACGAGATGGGCGGCGCCGGCATGTACGTCGAGTCCGCCAAGGGCGAGTGCAACCCGGGCCAGCACGAGATAGCGTTCCGCTTCGCCGAAGCCCTGTCGACCTGCGACAACCACAGCCTCTACAAGACGGGCGCCAAGGAAATCGCCGCGCAGGAGGGCCGAAGCCTCACCTTCATGGCGAAGTACAACGAGCGCGAGGGCAACTCCTGCCACATTCACATCAGCCTCCGTTCCCCCGAAGGCGAACCGGTGCTCTCCGGCAGCCGCCCGGGTGGGTTTTCGCCGCTGATGGAGCACTTCCTGGCCGGGCAGCTCGCCTGCCTGCGTGAGCTGACCTACTTCCTCGCACCGAACATCAACTCCTACAAGCGGTTCGTGCCGGGCAGCTTCGCGCCGACGTCGGTCGCCTGGGGCACCGACAACCGGACCTGTGCGCTGCGGGTGGTCGGGCACGGACCCTCGCTTCGCGTGGAGAACCGGGTTCCCGGTGGTGACGTCAACCCCTACCTCGCGGTCGCGGCGCTGGTCGCGTCCGGCCTGTACGGCATCGAAAACGAGCTGCCCCTCGATGCCGAGTTCACCGGGAACGCCTACGGATCGGGCAAACCGACCGTTCCGTCGAGCCTGCGCGAGGCGGCCGCGTTGCTCGGGGAAAGCAAGATGGCCCGGGAGGCGTTCGGGGACGAGGTGATCGACCACTACCTCAACGCCGCCCGAGTCGAACTCGCCGCGTTCGACTCGGCCGTCACCGACTGGGAGCGCGCCCGTGGCTTCGAACGACTCTAGCGTTCTCATCGCCGTTTCCACCTACGCCGAGGACGCGAGCTGGGGTGTGTGGAACGTCCCCGCCGCGCTGCTGCCGATGGCCTATGTGGACGGTGTGGCGGCAGCGGGCGGATTGCCGGTGCTCCTGCCGCAGACCGGCGAAGACCCCTCCGCACTGTCCGCTGTGGACGGTCTCGTGCTCGCGGGCGGCGCGGACGTCGACCCCGCCGGTTACGGCGACCGGCCCCACGAGAAGACCGTCAGCAGGCCGGAACGGGACAGGTTCGAGTTCGCGCTCCTGCGCGAGGCCCGGAGACGACGGTTGCCCGTGCTGGGCGTGTGCAGGGGCATGCAACTGCTCAACGTCGCACTCGGCGGCACGCTGACCCAGCACCTACCCGACACGATCGGCACCGCGCACCAGCCCGGACCCGCCACCTACGGCACCACGCGGGTCGCCTTCACCGAAGGCAGCCGCGTCGCCGGAATCCTCGGCGCGGACGCGGAAGTCCACTGCTACCACCATCAGGCGGTGGACCGGCTGGGCACCGGCCTCGTCGTGACCGGCCGGGCGGCGGACGGCACGGTCGAGGCGGTCGAGTCGCCCGGTGAGCCGTTCGTGGTGGGCGTCCAGTGGCATCCGGAACAGGACAACCGCGATCTCCGGCTGTTCGCCGCGCTGGTGCGCGCGGCGCGGGGCCGGCGTGCCATCGAAGCCCCGAAAATGGAGGTCTGAATGCGACGGTTCGACGGCCGGGTGGCCGTGATCACCGGTGGTGCCGGCGGAATCGGCCTGGCCACCGCCCGGCGTCTCGCCACCGAGGGCGCCAAGATCGTGATCGCCGACGTCGACACCGAAGCGGGAAAGGCCGCGGCGCGGGAGACCGGCGGCGAGTTCGTCGCCACCGACGTCACCGATGAAACCCAGGTCGAGGCGCTGTTTCAGACCGCCGTGGACACCTTCGGCTCGCTCGATGTCGCGTTCAACAACGCCGGCATCTCCCCGCCGGAGGACGACTCGATCCTGACCACCGGCCTCGACGCGTGGCGAAAGGTCCAGGAGGTCAACCTCACCTCGGTCTACCTGTGCTGCAAGGCCGCGATCCCGCATATGCGCAGGCAGGGCAAGGGCGCCATCGTGAACACCGCGTCCTTCGTCGCCGTGATGGGCGCGGCGACCTCGCAGATCTCCTACACCGCGTCCAAGGGCGGGGTGCTGTCCATGACCAGGGAACTCGGGGTCCAGTTCGCCCGTGAGGGCATCCGGGTCAACGCGCTGTGCCCCGGCCCGGTCGACACGCCGCTGCTGCGCGAGCTCTTCGCGAAGGATCCGGAGCGCGCGGCACGCCGGCTGGTACACGTGCCGATGGGGCGCTTCGCCCAGGCCGACGAGATCGCCGCCGCGGTCGCCTTCCTGGCCAGCGACGACGCGTCGTTCATCACCGCCGCGCAGTTCCTGGTGGACGGCGGGATCTCCGGCGCCTACGTCACTCCGATCTGATCCAGGGCCCGCTCAGAACCCCACGGTCCCGTCGATCCCCTCCCGCAGGAAGTCGGCGTGTCCGTTGTGCCGGGCGTACTCGTGAATCATGTGGATCATGACCATGCGCAGCGACACGTCCTTGTCCAGGCGTGGCCAGTAACCGACGACATCGAGCGAAGGAGCATCCCGCTCGATCCGGCGTGCGTGCTCGATTTCCGCTTCCCAGGCGGCGAAGGCTTCCTCCCGGGTGGCCGTGCTCGCGTCGTACGCGGCCTGACGGTCGCCCTCGGGCGACCAGACCAGCGGGACGTCTTCGCCGTTGATGACCCGCCGGAACCAGACGCGCTCGACCTCGGCCATGTGCCGGACCAGGCCGAGCAGCGACAGCGTCGACGGTGGCATCGACTGGCGCCGCAACTCTTCGGTGCCCAGGCCGTCGCACTTCATGGCCAGCGTCGCGCGGTGGAAGTCGAGGAAACCACGCAACATCTCTCGCTCGTCCCCGACCACGGGCGGCTCAGGGCGTTCGGTGCCTGGCATACGTTCGTTCTCCCTCACGGTCACTCTTCTCGCAGCTCATGGAAGGTGTGGGCCGGCGTGGCGCGGCCAGCCGCGTGACGCCCCGGCGGCTATACTCTCAATCGACGACAACCGAATATCAGGCCGTGACGAGCCGGAGCGGGAGAGTCCCCGTCATCGAACGGGGCGCCGAAGGAGCAACCTCCCCGCCAATCTCTCAGGTACCAGCTACCGCTTCTGGCCAGGCCACTCTGGAAAGCAGGCGCCCAGAGCGTCTCACCCAAGGTGAAAGTCGCGCGAGCGGCGAAACTCTCAGGTGCCATGACAGAGGGGGAGTTCCCACACCCAGTGAGAGGAGCTCCCGGATGTCCTTCGCCGACCGCCATATCGGACCATCCGTCCACGAGCAGGCCAAGATGCTCGCCGAATGCGGGTACGACAGCCTCGACGCCCTGGTCGACGCGGCGATCCCCGCGGCCATCCGTGACCCGCGCGAACTCGATCTTCCCCCGGCCGCCTCCGAAGCCGAGGCGCTGGCGGAACTGCGTGCCCTCGCGGCCAAGAACCGCCCGATGACCCAGATGATCGGGCTCGGCTTCCACGACACGATCACCCCGGCGGTGATCCGGCGCAACGTCCTGGAGAGCCCGGCCTGGTACACCGCGTACACGCCTTACCAGCCGGAAATCTCGCAGGGCAGGTTGGAGGCGCTGCTCACCTTCCAGACCATGGTCTCCGGGTTGACCGGTCTCGACGTCGCCAACGCCTCGCTGCTCGACGAGTCCACCGCGGTGGTCGAGGCGGTGTTGCTCATGCGGCGGATTTCGAGGGCGCGCTCGCAGCGGGTCGTGGTGGACGCGGAGTGTCTGCCGCAGACGGTGGCGGTGCTGCGCACGCGGGCCGAGGCGACCGGCATCGAGATCGACGTGCGCGATCTGGCCACCGGGCTGCCGGACGAGTTCTTCGGCGTCGTCGTCCAGTACCCGGGCGCCTCCGGTGTGGTGCGGGACAGGGAATTCCACCAGTCGGTCGGTGAGGCGGCGAAGCGGGCGGGCGCGCTCTGCACGGTCGCCGCCGACCTGCTCGCGCTGACCATGATCGTTCCGCCCGGGGAGCTCGGCGCGGACATCGCGGTGGGCACCACCCAGCGTTTCGGCGTGCCGCTCGGCTACGGCGGGCCGCACGCCGGTTACATCGCGGTGCGGTCGGGTCTCGAACGATCGCTGCCCGGGCGGCTCGTCGGCGTCTCCACGGACGCGGAAGGCCGTCCCGCCTATCGCCTCGCGCTGCAGACCCGCGAGCAGCACATCCGCCGGGAGAAGGCGACCTCCAACATCTGCACCGCGCAGGTACTCCCGGCCGTGCTGGCCGCGATGTACGCGGTGTACCACGGGCCGGACGGCCTGCGAGGCATCGCGGAACGCGTGCACGGACTGGCGGCCGGGTTCGCGGCCGCGTTGCGCGACGGCGGGGTCGAGGTGGTGCACGACACCTTCTTCGACACCGTGCTCGCGCGCGTACCGGGCCGCGCCGCGGAGGTGATCGCCGAAGCCCGGCGGGCCGGGATCAACCTCGGGCGCGTCGACGACGACCATGTCCGGATCGCCTGTGACGAACTGTCCACTTTGGACATCATGGGTGCGGTTCTGCGTGCCTTCGGCCTGCCGGACCGCGGCGAGCCCGGCTCGTCCACGCTGCCGTCCGGAGTGGCCCGCACCAGTGCCTTCCTCACCCACGAGGTCTTTCACGCGCATCGGTCGGAGACGGCCATGCTGCGTTATCTGCGACGGCTTTCGGACCAGGACTACGCGCTGGATCGCGGCATGATCCCGCTCGGTTCCTGCACCATGAAGCTCAACGCCGCGGCCGAGATGGAGCCGGTCAGCTGGCCGGGGTTCGCCGGCCTGCATCCGTTCGCTCCCGCCGAGGACGCGGCCGGGTACCTCGAACTGATCTCCGGGCTGAACACCTGGCTGGCCGAGGTCACCGGCTACGACCAGGTGTCGTTGCAGCCCAACGCGGGCAGCCAGGGCGAGTTGGCCGGCCTGCTCGCGATCCGCGCCTACCACCGCGCGAACGGCCAGTCCGAACGTGACGTGTGCCTGATCCCGTCCTCGGCGCACGGCACCAACGCCGCGTCCGCCGTGCTCGCCGGGATGCGGGTGGTCGTCGTCGCGTGCGACAGCGATGGCAACGTGGACCTGTCCGACCTCAGGTCCAAAGTAGACGAACATGGTGAGCGGCTGGCCGCCGCCATGGTCACCTACCCGTCCACGCACGGTGTCTACGAGAACGACATCGCCGACCTCGCGCGGATCGTGCACGAACGCGGCGGCCAGGTGTATGTCGACGGCGCCAACCTCAACGCGCTGCTCGGGCTGGCCAAGCCGGGCGAATTCGGTGGCGACGTTTCGCACCTGAACCTGCACAAGACCTTCTGCATCCCGCACGGTGGCGGTGGTCCCGGTGTCGGGCCGGTGGCCGTGCGCGCCCACCTGGCGCCGTACCTGCCGAATCACCCCGCCTTCGCGCAAGCGGGACCAGACACCGGTGTCGGGCCGGTCGCCGCGGCACCGTTCGGATCGGCCTCCATCCTGCCGATCTCGTGGGCCTACATCCGGATGATGGGCGCGGCCGGGCTGACCCGCGCGACCAAGGTCGCGGTGCTGGCCGCCAACTACATCGCGGCCCGGCTCGCCCCGCACTACCCGGTGCTCTACTCCGGCCGGAACGGACTGGTCGCCCACGAATGCATCCTGGATCTCCGCGCGCTCACCAAGCGCACCGGCGTGACTGTGGACGACGTGGCGAAACGCCTGGTGGACTACGGTTTTCACGCGCCGACGATGTCGTTCCCGGTGGCCGGTACGCTGATGGTGGAGCCGACCGAGAGCGAGGACGTCGCCGAGATCGACCGGTTCTGCGAGGCGATGATCTCGATCCGCCGCGAAATCGACGAGGTCGCCGACGGACGCTGGCCGGTGGAGCGCAGCCCGCTGCGAGGCGCGCCGCACACCGCGGAGGCGCTCACCGGTGACTGGGACGCCCCCTACGACCGGAAGACCGCGGTCTACCCCGACGGGGTCTCGCCGAAGGCGAAGTACTGGCCGCCGGTCCGCCGCATCGACGCCGCCCGTGGCGACCGGAATCTGGTCTGCTCCTGCCCGCCCCTTTCCGACT
The DNA here is from genome assembly GCF_042684065.1 of Amycolatopsis pigmentata. Classification (NCBI taxonomy): domain Bacteria; kingdom Bacillati; phylum Actinomycetota; class Actinomycetes; order Pseudonocardiales; family Pseudonocardiaceae; genus Amycolatopsis; species Amycolatopsis pigmentata. The sequence continues at coordinate 16,132 of NZ_JBHUKR010000009.1, forward strand.
ACGCCGGGAGCTGAAACCGTGCGCACCTCGCTCTACGATGTCCACAAAGGACTCGACGCGCTGTTCACCGACTTCGCCGGCTGGGAGATGCCGGTGCGCTACACCAGCGAACTGGCCGAACATCGCGCGGTCCGTGAGGCCGCCGGGCTGTTCGACCTTTCGCACATGGGGGAGATCGAGGTGACCGGCCGCGAGGCGGGCGCCGCACTCGACTACGCGCTCGTCGGCAACCTCTCCGGTGTCGAGCCCGGCCGTGCCCGGTACACGATGATGTGCGACGCCGAGGGTGGCGTGCTCGACGACCTGGTGGTGTACCGGATCGGCGAATCGCAGTTCCTCGTCGTGGCCAACGCGGGCAACGCCGCCATCGTGTTCGCGGAGCTGCTCAAGCGGACCGGAGCCTTCGACGCCGAAGTCACCGATCGGTCTTCGGAGACGGCGTTGATCGCGGTCCAGGGCCCGCGTGCGGCCGACATCGTGGGCACGGTGACCAGCGCCGACCTCGCGAGCCTCAAGTACTACGCCGGTATGCCGGCGAAGGTGGGCGGCCAGGAGGTGTTCCTCGCTCGCACCGGTTACACCGGTGAGGACGGTTTCGAGCTTTTCGTTCCTTCGCCCGAAGCAGAGGCGCTGTGGAGTGCGCTCACCGCGGCGGGAGAGTCCCACGGGTTGCTGCCCGCGGGGCTCGCCAGCCGTGACACGCTCCGTCTCGAAGCCGGAATGCCCTTGTACGGCAACGAACTCACCACCGCGGTGTCCCCCTTCGAAGCGAATCTGGGCCGGGTGGTGAAATTCGCGAAACGGGATTTCGTCGGCAAAGGGGCTCTCGAGCGGCGCCGTGAACCGGCCAAGGTGCTCGCGGGCCTCCGGGGTGCCGGCCGTCGCTCGCCACGGCACGGCTACCGGGTGCTCGACGGCGAACGCGAGGTCGGAGAAGTGACCAGTGGAGCGCTCTCCCCGACGCTCGGGTATCCGATCGCGATGGCTTACCTGCCAAAAGAACTGAGCGAGCCGGGCACGAAGCTGACCGTCGACGTCCGTGGACGCAGTGAGCCGGTGGAGGTCGTCGAGCTGCCGTTCTACCGGCGTTCCTGAAACCGGTACGCCCTGAAGGCTTTTGCCGCGCCAGGACGTTTTTGGCCGCGGTCAAGAGCGTCTCCGTCGCGTCACCCGGAACAGGCGATGAATGGTGCGGGGTAGCCGACTATCGTCGGAGTTCCACCCCGGTTCGAAGGAAAGGGGGTGGTAGGACTGCCGATCGAGAGGGTTGTACCCAGGCCGGATCCGCCTGGCCCGACTTCGATCCGCGGACGTCGCGCGGATCCGGCCGTGATCACGACCAGGGGAGCCGGATATGACCAGGAAATACACCGTCGTCCAGGGCGAGACACTGTCCGGAATAGCGCTGAAATTCTACGGCGACGCCGAACTGTATCCTCTCATCGCCCACGTCAATGGCATCAAGGATCCGGACGTTGTTCACGTCGGGCGGGTCCTCGCCATTCCGGACGCGAAGGGTTACCATTCCTACGTCGTCGCCAGCGGTGACACGCTTTGGGCTATCGCGAAGCGCTTCTACGGCAAAGGGAAACTGTTTCCCGCCATCGCCGAAGTGAACGACGTCCCGGACCCGGATCTCATTCACCCCGGGCAGGTCCTCGCGATCCCGCCGGCACCCGTGGGTGCGACCCACGGATGAAACGCCGGTAGGTCATCGTCGCGGGGGCGGTTCCGAGGCCGCCCTCGCGACGCTGTTGTACGTGATCACATCGAGGCCGCGCTCCACGTCTTTCCGTTGCTCCTCCTCGATGACGACTTGCCCTTCATTGAGCCGTTTTCATCCTGGCCGGGATATGTTGGCAGGTAAGGGGTTGTAGGTCAGGCGCTGCTTGGTCATTGGCGTGTGGGTGCCGTGAACGTGGTAAAGCCCTTGGTAGGACAGTGATCGACCAACTTCGGGCAAGCACCGAATGCACGGCATGAACCCGCAGGTCATCTCCTCCCCGGCCAGCACGTGATCCACCCCGTACAAAGCCCGCAACAAGCCCGAGTCCTGCAAGGACGCGAACCGTGCCCGGTTACGCGGCCCCGGCGAACGCGCGAACGCCCAACTCAAGACCTGGCGCATCCTGCGCAAACTCCGCTGCTTGCCCCGACGCGCCGGGAACCTGGCCAAAGCCATCCACGTCCTGCGGAACTACGAACCCGCCACAGGATGAAAAAGGGTTCACTCTTTCGTGTGCCGTCGTTGTGACGTTTGTCGACTGCGTGTTCGATACCTTTGATTCATGTCAGCTGAACTTGATCCGCCCGAACCGGCGGAACCCCTTGTGCCTGAGGAAGCCGTGCCGTGGCCGGCCGTCGGCGGGGACGGTGATGTGTTGTCCTGTCTGGAGTCCGCGGCTGTCGGGTTGCGGGAGCTCCGGGTGGCGAGGTGCTCGCGGGCCAGGTTGCCGCGGATGGTGCAACGGTTGCGGGTGGTGCTCAGCCAGGTGCAGGCGGCGCAGTTGGAGGCGGTGGCGGAGTTCGACCGCGTGGCCCCGCAGCCGTCCAATGTGGCCTTGGAGTTGTCGCTGGGTCTGGCGGTCAGTAAACACACCGCGCGGTATCAGATCGGGCTTGCTCACGCGCTGACCACGCGGTTGCCCAACACGCTGGAAGCGATGCGCCGTGGGGAGATCGACAGCTTCAAGGCCAGCCGCGTTTATGATGTCCTTGTCCAACCGGTAGGACCAGCCGGGGAGATCCTTCGTTCCGGCACCTTCACGATCACAACGCCGACCAACGACCAGTACACCAGCGACCCCGAACCCCTGCACTCAGCCCGAACCGACCCCTTCGAGGACCCACCACCCGACGACCCGCCTGCCGATGACCCACTACAGAAGGGTCCTATGTGGACATCAGTCGCGGCCGTCGACGCGCCGGTCTTCCTCACCTCGGCCACATGGTCGCACGAAATCACGCGGGCCGTTCCCAGGATGGATTGGAGCCCGAGCAAACCCGGCGTCTGGTGAAGAGTCGATCTACCGCATCGCCCGCAGTGATCCCAACGGGCTGGGGCAGCCCTTGACCACCTGGAGCCTGGCATCATCATCTCCGCGCGGACCGTCGGCCGGCACCTGCTGCGCCTCGGCCTCAACCGGCGCCGGTTCCTCGACCCCACCGGCGACGGCAACCGCCGGCCACGACGGATCATCGCCCGCTGGCCAGGGCACATGGTCCACCTCGACGTGAAGAAGACTGGCCAGATTCCCGATGGTGGCGGCTGGCGCATCCACGGCAGGGGCAGCGACCAGGACCGGCGGGTCGCACGCGGCAAAACCCGCGGCGGCCGGCCCCGCTACACCTACCTGTACTCCGCCGTCGACGGCTACTCGAGGCTGGCCTACACCGAAGCCCTGCCCGACGAGAAAGCCCGCACCGCCATCGGGTTCGTCCACCGCGCCCGGGCATTCAATGTCACCAACGTCATGGCCTCATACAACTGGTTCACCCGGCGTTACATCACGAATTCATATCGAACCGGTGCAACGGCCCTGACCGTTGCCCCCATCTGAAGATCGTGACGCTTTCACGGAAGCAGCGAAAGTCCAGCAAGGTGTGGCGGCGCACCCGCCGCACCCTCTACGTGCTCACCGGCCTGGCCCTGGGGGTCCCGGCGATCGCCTTCATGATCGGTTACCTGCTGTGGGACGTGGAAAGTCCACGACATGTCCTGGCGGAACTTGACCGGACCGTCGTGCTGAACTACTCCGACGGCACACCGATGATGAAGATCCTTCCCGAAGACGGCGACCGTCAGTACGTCCAGTTCGCGGATGTGCCCGCCAAGCTGGTCAGCGCCATCATCGCGGTCGAAGACCCGACCTTCTGGACCAACGACGGGTTCGAGCCCCGGGGCATCGTCCGCGCGATGGTCACCGGGGTGGGCGGCGGCTCGGGGATCACCCAGCAGTACATCAAGAACTCCACCGGTGACGACGACGCCTCCTATTTCCGCAAGTTCAAGGAACTCGTGCTGGCGACCAAGGTCACGCGCGAGCGGAGCAAGCAGGACATTTTCGAGAGTTACGTCAACCTCGTCTCGTTCGGCCGCAACACCCACGGTCCGGCAGCGGGGATGAACGCCTACTTCGGCAAGCCGCTGGCGAGCATGACCTGGAGTCAAGCCGCCTTCCTCGCGGGGATGCTGCAGGCACCGTACGGGCACGACCCGGCCGCGGTCGGCGACGGCGAGGCGGCGAAGCGCTGGGAGTACGCGGCGAACAAGCTGGTCGAACGCGGCTACATCTCGCCCGCCGACCGTGCCGCCATGGCGTATCCGGGCAAGGAGATCGTGCCACCGGGTCAGACGGCCGGGGGCAAACTCTCCTTCACCGAATACCACATTCAGCAGGAAGTGCTCGCGGAACTGGAGGCGCAGGGCTATTCCCTGGCCCGTCTCCGGCGTGAGATCGCCACCGTGCGGACCACCATCGACCGGAACGCACAGGCCCGCGCCGTCCAGGTCCTGCACGATCGGCTCGGCGGGCAGCCGGACTACCTCCGCGCGGCCGTGGTGTCGATCGACCCGAAGACCGGCGGCGTGCTCGCCTACGCGGGTGGAGACTGGAGCGCGCGGGACTATGCCTCCACCCCGCACCGGACCGGTACCGCCTTCCGGCCGTTCCCGCGTGCGACGGCCGTCGCACGCGGGGAGCCGGTGACGCCGCCGAACATCCGGCAAACGGCCTATGACGCCGGTATTCCGGAGTTCGTGGACGGCCAGCGCACCCTGACCCAGGACGACGATGTGCACATCGCGACCACGATCGGCGACGGCGTCTACCGCCTCCGTCCGCTCGACCTGGCCGGGGCGTATGCCACCTTCGCCAACCACGGCACGCGGGTGCCCCCGCATTTCGTCGGCGGGGTGGGCAAAGGCAAGCCCGCCTTCGGGGACAAATCGACCGCCGTCGCGGCCATGGCCGTCGCCACCGGCGGGTACGGCCCGCTCCCGGGTGAATTCCGCCTCGGCGACACCGGTGACGACTACTCCGACGCCTGGGCGATCAACCTCGGTCCGCAGACGGTGACGGCGGTCTGGGTCGGTTCGGACGACGAGCGTGCACTGCGGACCGCCGACGGCAGGGCGGTCACCGGAGAGTCCCTTCCGACCATCATGTGGCACGAGATCACCGCTCCGACGGACGGTGTGCCCCGTGGGCGCACGTGGTTCGATCCCCGCAAGCAATTCGGGCTGGCGGCGGGCGATGGCCTTCCGGGTGCCATCACTTCCCGAAAACCGGACGACGGGTTCCGGCCGTGAGTCAGCTCGTGACGAGTGCCAGCGCGAAACCGTCGTAACCCTTGGTGCCGACGGTCTGCAAGGCCGTGGCATCGACGCGGGGTTCGGCGGCGATCAGTTCATGCATCCGCCGGACCCCGCGGACGCGAGGGTCGGCCGTGCCCGCCTCGGCGACCTTGCCGTCACGGACCACGTTGTCCGCGACGATCATCGTTCCGGGACGGGAAAGCCGCACCGCCCACTGGAAATACTCGGGATAGCTCTGCTTGTCGGCGTCGATGAAGATCAGGTCGAACTTCTCGTCGAGGGCGGGAAGCAGGTCGAGCGCGGCGCCGACCCGGAGTTCGACGATCCCCGACAGCCCGGCCAGCGCGATGTTCTCGCGCGCCACTTCGGCGTGCGCCGGGTCCGCTTCCAGCGTGAGGAGCCTGCCATCGGCGGGCAGGGCGCGACCGAGCCAGATCGTGCTGTAGCCGGCGAGCGTGCCGAGTTCGAGGATCGTCTTCGCCCGCCCGAACCGGGCGAGCAGGTTCAGGAAAGCGCCCTGGTTCGGCGCCACGGCGATGGCGGGCAGCCCGGCCGCGTCACTGTTGGCGAGCACCTGGGCCAGGACCGGGTCGTCCGGGATGAGTTCGCCGGCCAGATACTCGTCCACCCGGGTCCACAGCGCTTCGTCCACCGGTCCTCCTCCACGCCGCACGCGGCGCACGCCTGATCCGCTGACCCGACTTGCGGTTCGCCGGGATTCCTGCGAGAACGATAACCGCAGCGAGAAACCAGAGGGGAGCGGTGACGATGGCCGAGCCACGGCGAATCGTGATCATCGGGTCCGGGCTGGCGGGTGCTTCCGCGGCGGCTCACCTGCGTGAACGGGGCTATACGGGCCAAATAGTCGTCCTCGGCGCGGAGTCGCATCGCCCCTACGAACTGCCGCCGCTGTCGAAGGGTCTGCTGCTCGGTGACGCCGACGAGCCGGATTGGGTTCGTGAAGAGGGCTTCTACGCCGAGCACGATATCGACCTCCGCCTCGGTACGGTCGCCACCCGGGTGGAACTCGGTCGCCGCGTGGTCCTCGACGCGGCGGGAAACGAGCATTCCTACGACCGGTTGCTGCTGGCCACCGGCTCACAACCGCGCACACTGCCCGTGCCCGGCGGAGACCTGCCCGGCATTCGCACGCTGCGCACCCTCGACGATTCCCTCGCGCTGCGGTCGGCGTTCGGTGACGCGCGCAGCGTCGTGATCGTCGGCGCCGGCTGGATCGGCACCGAAGTGGCCGCCGCCGCGCGGCGGCATGGCGTCGAGGTGACCGTCGTCGACCGGATCACCGCGCCGCTCGTGCCCGTGCTCGGGCCCGAAGTCGCGGCGGTGTTCCAGGACCTGCACACCGCGAACGGCGTGACGTGGCGGCTCGGCGGCGGGGTCGCCGAGTTCACCGGCGGGCCCGGCGGAGTCCGCGGAGTGCGGCTCACCGACGGCACCGAGCTGACCGCGGACGTGGTGCTGGCGGCGGTCGGCGCGGCGCCGCGGGTCGACCTCGCCCACGCGGCGGGACTGGAACTGTCCGACGACGGCGGTGTCGCGGTCGACGCGAGCCTGCGCACATCCGCCCCGGACGTCTTCGCGGCGGGCGACATCGCGTCACACTTCCATCCCCGGTACGGAAAACGGGTCCGGGTCGAGCACTGGTCCAACGCCAAGGACCAGGGCACGCACGTCGCGGGAAACCTCCTCGGCGCGCACGAGGAGTACGTGTCCTCGCCGTACTTCTTTTCCGACCAGTACGACCTCGGCTGCGAATACCGCGGTCTCGCCGACCCCGATTCCGACACCCTGGTCGTGCGCGGTGACCTCGGGCGGCGCGAGTTCATCGCGTTCTGGCTCCGGGACGGCGCGGTCCAGGCGGCCATGAACGTCAACGACTGGGACCACGGTGACGCGCTCGGCCGCATCGTGGACGGGCGGCTCACCGTGGACGAGGACACCCTCGAACACGGAGACCTGTCCAGCGTCGGCTGACGGTAACCGTCCACAGAGGACTCAGGCGGGTTCCGCCCGGAGTGTGGGACGGGTCATCGTCGCGAACAGGATCAGTGCCGTCGTGGCGAATCCCGCCATCACCACGCCCATCGGCACGGCCGTGCTCTCGCCCCCGATACCGACCAGAGGCGTGGCCAGCCCACCGATGAGGAACTGCAACACCCCGAGCAGCGCCGACGCCGAGCCGGCCCGGTGCGGCTGTTCGGCCATCGCCAGCGACGAGGCGTTCGGCGTGACCATTCCCATGCTCGACACGAGGAAGAGCAGCGGCACCAGCAACGCGGGCAGCGGCAGGGCGAACACCGCCGCCAGCAGCACGCCGAGCCCGCCGAGCATCGCCATGATCAGACTGGCCGCGAGGAGCCGTCGTTCCGCGAACCGGCCGACCAGGCGGGCGTTGAGCTGGCCGGCGAACACGATACCCAGGCCGTTGGCCCCGAACACGAAACTGAATTCCTGCGGGCTGAGGCCGTAGACCTCCTGGAGCACGAACGAAGACGCCGAGATGTAGGTGAACAGCGCCGCGAAAACCAGCGCGGCCGAGAGCGCGTAGCCGAGGAAGGAACGGTCGGCGAGCAGTTCACCGTAGGTGCGCAGCGTGCGGCCGAGCCGCGCGGGGCGGCGCTGGTCCGGCGGCAGCGGCTCGGGCAACGCGAAGGACACCGCGATCAGCAGTGCCACACCGATCACGGCGAGCACCACGAACACGCCCCGCCACGGGGTGATCCGGAGTAGCTGGCCGCCCACCACCGGCGCCAGCACCGGCCCGAGACCGCTCACCAACATGAGCATCGAGAAGAACCGGGTCATCGCGACACCGGAGAACAGGTCGCGAACGATCGCCCGGGCGATCACGATCCCCGCCGCGGCACCGAGTGCCTCCAGCACCCGCGCGCCGACGAGAGCCCCCGCCGAGGGGCTCAACGCGCACAGCACCGACGACACGGCGTAGAGGACGAGCCCGACGATCAACGGCTTGCGGCGGCCCAGCGCGTCGGAAAGCGGTCCGGCAACGAGCTGCCCGAGCGCGAGCCCGACGATGAACATGGTGAGCGTGACCTGGAGCACCGCGTTACCGGCATGCAGGTCGTTCGCCATGCCCGGCAGCGCGGGCAGGTACATGTCGACCGACAGCGGCGCGAACGCGGACAAGCCGCCGAGGATGAGGGCGTAACGCACCTTGCCCGGCGCCGTTGTCTTCCTCGTGGCGTCGTTGGTGGTCGTGCTCATGCGTTTTCCTCCGTCTACTGGGCAACCGATCGTCCGGCGATCACATTCCCGTTGTGGCGGGGAACACGTGGGGCGACGGGGGCGTGGGGTGCGGTCCTCGGGGCGGCAGGCGTCGTAGGCTCCCCGGAACTCGATGAGGAGGTGCTGTGGCCACACGATTCGGTGACTACCAGAGCGAGATCTACCTGCACGGGCTCGCCGGGACGAAACCTCCGTTCACCACCGACCTCGCCGCCTTGGAAGAGGAGGCGGCCGCCAGGTTGCCCGAGGACGGCTTCGGCTACGTGGCAGGCGGAGCGGGCTCGGGCGCGACGATGCGGGCCAACCGGGAGGCGTTCGACCGCTGGAAGATCGTGCCGCGCATGCTCGCGGAGGCGACGGACCGCGACCTCACCACGACCGTGCTCGGCGACGAACTGCCCGCGCCGGTCCTGCTCGCCCCGATCGGCGCCCAGACCATCGTGCACCCCGACGGGGAGCTGGCCACGGCCCGCGCCGCAGCGTCACTGGGCCTGCCGATGATCCTGTCCACCGTCTCGTCGCACAGCGTCGAAGCGATCGCGGAAGCCGGCGGTTCACGCTGGTTCCAGCTGTACTGGCCCAGTGACGCCGAGGTGTGCGCGAGCATTCTTGGCCGGGCGCGGAATGCGGGGTACACCGCGCTCGTGGTCACCCTCGACACCTGGACGATGGGGTGGCGGCCCCGCGATCTCGATCGCGCCTACGTGCCGTTCCTGAACGGCGAGGGCCTGGCCATCCCGTTCTCCGACCCGGTTTTCCGTTCGCGGCTGGCCAAGAGTCCCGAGGAAGACCTCCCGGCCGCGATGCTGGCGTGGATGTCGATGTTCACCGGTACGGACTTCGGCTGGCACCAGCTGTCGCTCCTGCGTGAGCTGTGGAGCGGGCCGATCGTGCTCAAGGGCGTCCAGCACGCCGACGACGCCCGCCGCGCGGTGGACGCCGGCATGGACGGGATCGTGGTGTCCAATCACGGGGGACGGCAGGTCGACGGCGCGCTGGCCGCGCTGGATGCGCTGCCCACGATCGCCGGGGCGGTCGGGGACCGGATCGAGGTGCTGTTCGACTCGGGCGTCCGCACCGGCGCCGACGTGATCAAGGCGCTGGCCCTGGGCGCCAAGGCCGTGCTGTACGGCCGCCCGTACGCCTATGGCCTGGGGCTCGCGGGCGAGGACGGCGTGCGGCATGTCCTGCGCTGTCTGCTCGCCGAGCTCTACATCACCCTCGGTCTCGCCGGGTACCGCACCCCGTCGGAGCTGTCCCCGTCGCTGTTGCGTCGCGGGTGATCGGAACCGCTTCGCACGAGCCACTAATCCGCTCGCGCGTACCGGTATCCTGGAAGCCGTATGTCTACGGCTTCCCCCCTTGACGACCTGCGGGCCCGCCTGCCCGGGTTGACGCTGCGCGACGAGCACCGGCTCCGTCGCCGCATCGACGGCGCCCGCAAGGCGCGTGATCGCCGCCGGGCCGAGGGCGAGATCGCCGCCGCCGTCGAGGCCGCCGAACTGCGGGTGCGAGCGCGGCGCGAGAGCGTGCCGAAGCTGAAGTATCCGGAGGAACTGCCGGTCAGCCGGCGGAAGGACGAGATCGCCGACGCGATCCGCGACCACCAGGTCGTGATCGTCGCGGGCGAGACCGGGTCCGGCAAGACCACCCAGTTGCCGAAGATCTGCCTGGAACTCGGCCGCGGGGTGCGGGGCCAGATCGGGCACACCCAGCCGCGCCGCCTCGCCGCGCGGACGGTCGCCGAGCGGATCGCGAGCGAACTGGACACCGAGCTGGGCTCGTCCGTCGGGTACAAGGTCCGGTTCACCGACACCGGTGGCGACGACACTCTGGTCAAGCTGATGACCGACGGCATCCTGCTCGCCGAGATCGGCGCCGACCGGATGCTGCGCCGTTACGACACGATCATCATCGACGAGGCGCACGAGCGCAGTCTCAACATCGACTTCCTGCTGGGCTACCTCAAGCAGTTGCTGCCGCGCCGTCCCGACCTCAAGGTCGTCATCACCTCGGCGACCATCGACCCCGAGCGCTTCTCCGCGCATTTCGGTGACGCGCCGATCGTCGAGGTCTCCGGCCGCACGTATCCGGTCGAGGTGCGTTACCGGCCGATCGTCGACCCGGACGACGAGAGCGCCGATCCCGACCGTGACCAGGTCCAGGCCATCGGTGACGCGGTGGCCGAGCTGTGTGCCGAGGGCCCGGGGGACATCCTGGTCTTCCTTTCCGGCGAGCGCGAAATCCGGGACACCGCGGACGCCTTGTCCAAACAGGACATCCGGAACACCGAGATCCTCCCGCTCTACGCCCGGCTTTCCGCCGCCGACCAGCATCGCGTCTTCGCCCGGCATACCGGCCGTCGCATCGTGCTCGCCACCAACGTGGCGGAGACCTCGCTGACCGTGCCCGGCATCAAGTACGTGATCGACCCGGGCACCGCGCGCATCTCGCGCTACAGCCACCGCACCAAGGTCCAGCGCCTGCCGATCGAGCGGATCTCGCAGGCCTCGGCCAACCAGCGCAAGGGCCGCTGTGGCCGGACGTCGGACGGCATCTGCGTCCGTCTCTACACCGAGGCGGACTTCGTTTCCCGTCCCGAGTTCACCGAGCCCGAGATCCTGCGCACCAACCTCGCTTCGGTCATCCTCCAGATGACCTCGCTCGGCCTCGGAGACATCGCGGCGTTCCCGTTCGTCGAACCGCCGGACCGGAGGCAGATCAGCGACGGGGTGAACCTGCTGCGCGAACTGGGGGCCTTCGACGACAAGGGCGCCCTGACCACCGTCGGACGGCAGCTCGCGCAGCTTCCGGTGGATCCCCGGCTGGGTCGCATGGTGCTGGAGGCCGCGACGAACGGGTGCGTGCGCGAGGTCATGATCATCGCCTCCGCACTGTCCATTCAGGACCCCCGCGAGCGGCCCGCCGAACGGCAGGAGGCGGCGGCCGCCCAGCACGCCCGCTTCGCCGACAAGACCTCGGACTTCCTGGCGTATGTGAACCTGTGGGAGTACCTGCACGAGAAGCAGAAAGCGCTTTCGGGCAACCAGTTCCGCAAGCTCTGCCGAGCCGAGTTCCTGAACTATCTGCGCGTGCGCGAATGGCAGGACATCTACGCCCAGCTTCGCCAGCTGGCCAAACCACTCGGGATCACGCTGAACAGCGAGCCCGCCGATGCCCAGCGGGTGCACCTGTCGATGATCGCCGGTCTGCTCTCCCACATCGGGCTCAAGGATCCGGAGAAGGGTGATTACGTCGGCGCGCGCGGCGCCCGCTTCTCGGTGTTCCCCGGCTCTTCGCTGTTCAAGAAGCAGCCGCGGTGGGTGATGGCCGCGGAACTGGTGGAGACGTCACGGCTGTGGGCGCGCGTGAACGCTCGGGTCGAACCCGAGTGGATCGAGCCGCTGGCCGGCCATCTGGTCAAGCGCCAGTATTCGGAGCCGCACTGGGAACGCAAGCGCGGCGCGGTGATGGCCAGCGAACGGGTCACCCTCTACGGGCTGCCGCTGGTGGTGGGCCGCAGGGTGAACTACGGCCGCATCGATCCGGGCCTTTCCCGCGAGCTGTTCATCCGGCACGCGCTCGTGGAGGGCGACTGGGACACCAACCACCGCTTCTTCCACGAGAACCGTGCGCTGCTCGACGAGGTCGAGGACCTGGAGAACCGGGCGCGCCGGCGTGACCTGCTCGTCGACGAGGGCACCCTGTTCGACTTCTACGACCGGCGCGTCGGCGAAGAGGTCGTGTCGTCGCGGCATTTCGACACCTGGTGGAAGAAGACCCGCCGCGAGGACCCCGATCTTCTCACCTTCGAAAAGGCCATGCTGATCAACGAGGCGGCGGAAGGGGTCAGGGAGTCGGACTACCCCGTCACCTGGACGCAGGGCTCGCTGGCGTTCACGCTGACCTACCAGTTCGAGCCGGGCGCCGACGCCGACGGCGTGACCGTGCACCTACCGCTGCCGCTGCTGAACCAGGTGAGCGCGGAAGGCTTCGACTGGCAGGTTCCCGGGCTCCGGGAAGAACTGGTGACCGCGCTCATCAGGTCGCTGCCGAAGGCGCTCCGCCGCAATTTCGTCCCCGCGCCCGACCACGCGAAACTGGTGCTCTCCCGGGTGAATCCCGACGACGGGCCGCTGCTGGACGTGCTCGCCGCGGAACTGGAGGCGTTGCGCGGGGTCGCCGTGCCGCCCGAGGCGTGGCAACCGGCCGCCGTCGCCGATCACCTCCGCATGACGTTCCGGGTGGTGGACGCCGACGGGGCCAAGGTGGCCGAAGGCAAGGACCTCGACGAGCTCAAACGACGCCTGAGCGGCGCGGTCCGCCAGACCATCGCCCAGGCCGCGGACGGGCTGGAACGCGGCGGTCTCACCAAGCCCGATTTCGGTGACCTGCCCAAGGTGTGGCGCGGCAGCGAGGCCGGGACCGCCAACGAGGTCAAGGCGTTCCCGGCGCTGGTGGACGAGGGCTCGACGGTGGCGGTGCGGATGCTCGAAACGCCGGTCGAGCAGGAGCAGCGGATGTGGCGGGGCACGCGGAAGCTGCTCCGGCTGAACCTCCCCTCGCCCATGAAGTTCATCAGCCGGAATCTGGGCAACCAGGCCAAGCTCGCCCTCGGGCGCAACCCGCACGGCAGTGTGGCGGCGCTGCTGGAAGATTGTGTCGACTGCGCGGTGGACCGGTTGATGGCCGACAACGGCGGTCCCGTCTGGGACGAGGCGGGATTCGCCGTCCTGCTGGAAAAGGTGCGTGGCGCGCTCAATCCGGCCGTTCTGGACGTACTGTCCGAAGTGGAACGGATTCTGCGTGCCGCCAATGACGTGGAGACGGCACTGGCGGACGCGCGTGGTCCCGCGGAATCACTCGCCGACATCCGGAAGCAGTTGGACGGCCTCGTCTTCCCGGGTTTCGTGACGGCGACCGGTTTCACCAGGCTGCCGAATCTGGTGCGCTACCTGCGGGGAATCGGGCGACGACTGGAAAAGCTGCCGACGAACGGCGCGCGGGACGCCGAGTCGCTGCGCGAGATCGCCTGGCTCACCGAGGAGTACCAGCACGCCGTGGACGCGCTGCCGCCCGGTATCGCGCCCGGCCCTGCCCTGACCGATATCCGCTGGATGCTCGAAGAACTGCGCGTCAGCTACTTCGCGCAGACCCTGGGCACGGCCTTCCCGGTCTCGGCCAAGCGCGTCCTCAAGGCTCTTGACGCGCTCGATTAGCTGACCACGGAAAATGAACACCCGGTTTCTTCGGCCGCGTCTTGTTTCGAGAATTTCCCGATCATGTTCAGTATGCGCGGTATCCGCTCACGCTGAGGAAAGATTTGTTTGTCCTGTGGCCGGGGAGTGCCAATCGATGGCATCCTCTGCGCGGCAGTATGCCTGTCCATCTCTTTGGAGGCGAATCGATGTCGAGTCGCGTTCTGCGATTCTGTTTTGCGGTGGCCGCGGTGGCCGGCCTGGGTGTCATGGCGGCGCCGACGGCGTCGGCGGCACCGGCGGACGAGCCGATACATATCGGCCCGATACATCGGGTACCGGACGACATTTGTGACCCATGGGTCGACCATCCCCGCACTGATTTTCTCAGCATTACCAGCAATTCGGCGCCCCACCGGGCGGTTTGCTTCGCCGATTGGGGCACGCTGGGGGTGAAAATCTCTCAGGCTGTCTGTGTCGGGCCAGGCCGCAACCGTATACACATCTCGTTCAGCGATCCGGGCGCCGCGCCGATCAATCTGGACCCGGGGATGGACCCGACTTGTTGGGGGTACGAGCGAACTGTGACCTTAGTCCAGATCGACGGGCTGTGATGGTAGCGCGTTCGATGACGGCCGGTCCCGGGGTGGATCCACCCCGGGACCGGGTGCTGTCCGGGCGGGCTTGGACGGTGGGAAACCGCCGCGCCCGAACCGGGGTCACTTCGCGTCGGCGTAACTGTCCACCACGGCGGTGTGCATCGGAAAGTGGACCGGGCACGAGGAGCCGAACACCAGCGCCGCGGTCTCGGCCACGGACGATTCGATGATCGCGGGCACCTGACCCGCCACCTCGTCCGGTGCGTGCACGATGACTTCGTCGTGCTGGAAGAAGACCAGGCGGGCTTCGGCGGGCAGGCGCGTGCGCAGGGTCGCCAGCAGGACGGCGGTGAAGTCCGCGGCGGAGGCCTGGACGACGAAGTTCCGGGTGAAGCGGCCCCAGTTCCGCGCGGCGCGCCGGGCACGGCCCTCGCTCGCGTCGTCCTCGGCCGCACCGCCGGTCAGCGTCCGCCAGGCTTCCGACGGTGCCGGCGAGGTGCGGCCCAGCCGCGAACGGACCCGCTCGCCCCGCTCACCCGCCAGCGCCGCACTCTCCACATAGGACACTGCTTCGGGAAAGCGGCGGCGCAGCAGGGCGAGCAGCGAGGCGGCCTCACCCGCCGTCCCGCCGTACATCGCGGAGAGCATGGCTATCTTCGCGCGGCCACGGGACTCCTCGTCCACCGTCGAGAACATCGCCTCGGACAGCCGCGCGTACAGGTCCGTGGACGCCGACGCGTCGGCCAGCCGACGATCGCCGGAGAGCGCGGCGAGAATCCGGGGTTCGAGCTGCGCGGCGTCGGCGACGACCAGCTTCCAGCCTGGGTCCGCGCGTACGCAGACCCGCAGCGTCTTGGGGATCTGGAGCGCGCCCCCACCGCTGCTGGCCCACCGTCCCGACACCACGCCGCCGACCACCCACGCGGGCCGGAACCGCCCGTCCGACACCCATTCGTCGAGCCAGGTCCAGCCGTTCGCCGAATGCAGCCGGGAAAGTTCGCGGTACTCCAGCAGCCACGGCACGGCAGGATGGTCGACACCGCGCAGGACACGGGCTCGCGCCGACGGGATCGAGATGCCCTCCCGGCCGAAGGCGCGGACGATGGTGAGCGGACTGTCCGGATTGACCGGTTTCCCGTCGAAGGCCGCACTGATCCTGGCGGCGAGCTCGACCAGTTTCTTCGGTCTTCGCCCGGCAGGCACCCGCGGACCGAGCAGGTCGGTCAGCAGGGCGTCGTGGATGTCGGCCCGCCATGGCAGCCCGTCCGCCGCCATCTCGGCCGCGACCAGCGCGCTGGCCGACTCGGCCGCGATCAGCAGCCGCATCCGGTCCGGATGCGCGGTGTGCCCGATCCGGCGTTCCTGCTCGGCGAGGACGGTTTCCATCGCGTCGGTGACCGGGACGCCGGGCGGCAGGCCGGAGCCGCGCGTGGCGAACAGCGCGGGCTGGGCATCGGTGGGAGCCGGCGGGTCGGGCGGCGGCTCCCGTCCGGTCGCCCTGGCGAAGCCGGCCGCGAGCCCCTTCGGCTCACCGGCTTTGCCTTCGTAGGCAAGGAGAAGCCCTTCCGCCAGGGCCAGATCCCGGCATCGGCCGACCCGCAGACCGCCCCGCACCAGCGCCGGGTAGTCACGCTCGACGGAGGCGAACACCCAGCGGGGCCGGCTCCGTTGTTCCAGCTCGGTCAGCCACGCGACGTAGGCGGACTCGGTGAGCCTCGCACGCTCGGCGTCGGCGGCCCCGGTGCCGGACGGCGTCCGCACCGAGTAGCCCCCGTCCTCCTCTTGACCGGCGAACGCGTACACACTCAGGATTCTGCGCGCCACCACCGACAGTTCCCATGCTGGATCGGCGGCGGGCACTGAGTTACTGTCAAGTAGGTTGTCGTGAGGCTCACGGAGGTGCCTGTTCATGCTCGTCGGCAAGGTCGCGGAAACGGCCCGCAGCATCGAAGTGATGTGGAAGGCAGGCCTGATCCCGTTCCCGAGAATCGACGAGGGCATTCACAGCCTCATCGCCATGCGCAAGCTCGGCCCCTTCGCCGCCGCCGCAGGCAACGCCGCGCGCCGTGACCCTTCCGCCGTCGGGCTGGTCGACGAGCGGGGACCCCTCACCTTCAAGGAGCTGGACCTGCGGTCCAACGCGTTGGCGAGGGCGCTTTCGGAGCGCGGGGTCAAGCCGGGCACCGTGCTCGCGACGCTGTGCCGGGACCACCGTGGCCTGGTCACCACCGCGCTGGCCTGCGGCAAGCTCGGTGTCCGGCTGCTGCTGCTGAACACCGGGTTCGCCAAGCCGCAACTCGCCGATGTCGTCGAGCGTGAAGGCGTCGGCGTGCTGGTGTACGACGAGGAGTTCACCGAACTGCTGTCGGTCGTGCCGGACCGGGTGCGGCGCTTCCTGTCGTGGGTCGAGGGCGAGGTGCCCCGGGGCATCCCGGTGATCGACGAGCTGATCGCGAGCACCGACGACCGCCCGGTGCCCGCGCCCGCGCGGTCGGCCGGATTCGTCCTACTCACCAGCGGCACCACCGGCACCCCGAAGGGAGCGCCCCGCGAGGGCACCTCGCTGTTCTCCTCGGCGCAGCTTCTCGACCGGATTCCGTTGCGCGCGGGGGAATCCACGTTTCTCGGCGCGCCGCTCTTCCACGCCACCGGCGTGTCGCAGTTCATCATGTCCTTCGCGCTCGGGTGCAAGGTCGTGATGCGGCGGCGGTTCGACCCCGAAGCCACCGTGGCCGGCGTGGCGCGGCACCGCTGCACGGCGCTCGTCCTGGTGCCGACCATGTTGCAGCGCATCGTCGACCTGGGGCCGGAAGTGCTGTCCCGCTATGACACCTCCTCGCTGCGGATCATCTTCGTCGCCGGTTCCGCGCTTTCACCGGATCTCGGCAACCGGGCGACCGAGTTCTTCGGCGACGTGATCCACAACCTCTACGGGTCGACCGAGGTCGCGGTGGTCTCCGTGGCGATGCCCGGGGACTGGCGGAAGGCACCGGGGACGGTGGGAAGGCCGCCGGTCGGCTGCCGTGTCGCGCTCTACGACGCGAACGGGCGCCGGATCACCGAGCCGGGGGTGACCGGACGGGTTTTCGCGGGCAGCGGCCTCAGTTTCCAGGGCTACACCGACGGCGGGCAGAAAGAGATCATCGACGGGATGCTCGCCACCGGCGATGTCGGGCATTTCGATGGAGACGGACTGTTGTTCATCGACGGCCGCGATGACGAGATGATCGTGTCGGGCGGCGAGAACGTCTATCCCATCGAGGTGGAAAACCTTCTGGTAGAGCACCCCGCCGTAGGCGAGGCGGCGGTGATCGGGGTGCCCGACGACGAGTTCGGTCAGCGGCTCAAGGCGTTCGTGGTGCCCGCCGCGGGCGCGTCCCCGACGGCCGACGACATCCGGTCCCACGTGCGGTCGAACCTAGCGCGGTACAAGGTGCCGCGCGACGTCGAATTCCTCGACGAGTTGCCCCGCAACGCGACCGGCAAGCTCCTGCGCTCACAACTGGGCTGAGGGCCGTCCGCTACCACGAGGGCGCTCACAACCACGAGATGCCGAACACCCCGGGACCGAAGTCGAGCGCGATCGCGTGCACGCCACCGGTGGCGTCGAGTTTCAGGTCACGGCGTTGTTCGGGATCCTCGCCGGCGCGCGAGTACTGCCAGCATTGGCGCGGCGGTGTGTGGAACCGGATTTCCAGCAGGTATTCCCGCACCGGTCGGCGGAACTCGCGATAGTAGGTGTTCCGGCATTCCGGGTACGGGGGCCCGCCGTTGGCGAGCGTGTACTCGATGAGCTGGGTTTCGCCACGGTCGATCGAGCGGTCGAAGAGCAGTTCCGCCGCGGTGAGGCCGTGTTCGGTGTCGACCTCGACGCGTCCGGCCGTGCAGTTGCGCAGCGCCTGCAGGTACGGCGGCCCGGCGTCCGCGCCGCCGTGGTCGTAGACCAGGAGCCACCGGTCCTGGGCGTCCGCGGTGGCCTGGAACACCGTCCGCGCCGTGGTCGAACGCTGGCCGCCGTCCTCGGCGACTTCGCAGCGGTCGTGCACGGTGATCGGGTTGAGCCGGTGTTGTTGTTCCAGGGCGTAGGGCGCCCCGACCCGTTCGAGCAGGGCGAGCAGGGCCTCCATCGGAAAGTTGACCGTGTCGCTGGGGGGCCGGCGCCGCGCTGGCGCGCCGCGGGGCTTGGGTGGGGGCAGCAGGCCGAGCAGCTCACCGGGCCGGAGCGCGAGGACGTCTTCCAGCGCGGCGACCGCCGAGATGGAGCTGCGCCGTTCGGGCTGTCTCTTGCCGGATTGCCAGTAACTCAGCGCCGTGACACTGACGGGGATGCCTTTCGCCAGAAGGCGTGCCTGGACGCGATCGAGGCTCAGCCCGCTGCGTGCGATCGACGATCTGAGCACTCTGGCGAACGCGCTGTCACCGGCGCGTTCCGAATTCGACAAGCCTTACCGTCCCGAACGTTCACTTCACCCCGAGTGAGATTACCCTACCACTCGAATGGAGTAGTTATGGTAACTGTGAACCGTTGCCTGCGAACACAGTTCAGGGTTGCATGACGGTTGGGTAACTGGATGGGGTGATGTGTGGCCATGGGAAACAAGTCTTGGGTGCGGAGCCCGGCGAGGTCGCGGGCGGTAAGAGAGCACCGTCATGTGATGACAGTCGGTTACCTTCGGGAAATGCGCTGAGGTAACACGATGGGTGCCATTTACCTGATCTCCCATGGCCAGGCGTCGGTGGGCGCGCGGGTCTATGACCGGCTGTCGGTCAACGGCGTGGAACAGGGCGCCATCGTCGGGGCCGAACTCCTCCGGCGCAAGATCGGTTTCGCGGTGTCCCGGACGGGCTCACTGGTCCGCCAGGTCAAGACCGCCGAGACCGTGCTCGACTGGCTGGGTGCCGCGGCCATCACCAAGGAAGACGTGCGGTGGAACGAGTACCACCACGCCGACATCCTGCGCGTGCACGGCTCCGGGCTCCCGGAGCCCGCCACCTCACGCCGCATCCAGGAGGCGCTCGACCCCGCGCTGGCGAAGTGGGTCGCGGCCGGGACGGACACGCCGTGCGCCGAGTCCTGGCCCGCGTTCGTGGCGAGGATCGTCGAAGCACTCGACGAAGTCGTCGCGACCCTGGCCAAAGGGGAGAACGCGGTGGTGTTCACCTCGGGCGGGGTGATCGGCACGCTGGCCGGTCACCTGCTCGGCATGCCGGAGGTGGGCCTGCTCAGGATGAGCCGGGCGACGTTGAACTGCGGGATCACCAAGCTGGTGGCCGGAAGGAGCGGGCTCACCCTGCTCTCGTTCAACGAGCACGCCCACTTCGAGGGCCGGGCCGCCCGGCTGCTCACCTATAGTTGATCCATGGCGTTCGGCGCGGTCCGGCTCGTTCCGGTGAACGGGTCCGGCCCGGAGGATGTGCTGGCCGACGCCGACGGCCGGATCTTCACCGGTCTCGCCGACGGCCGGATCCTGCGGATCGACCCGGAAGGCGGCCGGATCGACACCATCGCCGACACCGGCGGCCGTCCGCTCGGCCTGGAGTTCTTCGGCGACGGTGAACTGCTGGTCTGCGACGCGAAAGCCGGGCTGCTCGTGGTGGAGATCGCGAGCGGGCGGGTGCGGGTGCTCACCGCGCACGCGCTGGGCCGACGCATGGTCTTCTGCAACAACGCCGCCGTCGCCACGGACGGGACGGTCTATTTCAGCGACTCTTCGGCCCGGTTCTCCCTCGATCGATGGCGGGACGACCTGATCGAACGAACGTGCAGCGGTCGCCTCCTGCGCCGCACCCCGGACGGCTCGGTCGACCTCGTCGCCGACGGACTGGAGTTCGCCAACGGGGTCGCCCTCGCACCGGACGAATCGTTCGTCGCCGTCGCGGAGACCGGAGCCCGCCGGGTTCTCCGGATCGGCCTCACCGCCGCCTCTCGCGATGTCCTGGCCGGCGATCTGCCCGGCTTCCCGGACAACATCTCGACCGGAAGCGACGGTCTGATCTGGGTCACCCAGGCGAGCCCCAGGGTGCCCGCGCTCGAAGTCGTCCAGAACCTGCCCGCCTTCGCGCGAGGACTGCTCCGCCGGGCGCCGTCCTGGATGCAACCACGCCCGGGACGCACCGTCGGCGTGCTCGGCGTGGGCGCCGACGGCGCGGTGGTCCACGAATTGAGCGGTCAGATCGACGGTTTCGCCATGCTCACCGGTGTCCGGGAGCGCGCGGGAACGCTGTATTTCGGCAGTCTCACCGGTGATGCGGTCGCGATCACCACGCTGCCTCCCGCATCGGCCTGACGCCGGTGTCCGGGCGCGGGTGAGCGCTCCGGGTCATCGGCGGGACCCGCGCGACGAGTTTCGCCGACGCGAATTCCTTTTGCGGGCTGATTTCCGTTTTTCCGGTTTCGCCGGTCTCCGCTGCTCGAACCGGGTAGCCACGGCAAGGGGTCCCGAAATCGGCGTCGAAATAGTGGGAACCCTGGCCGTGACGCGGTGGCGGTCCGCGCCTCTCCGTGCTTTTGACCGGATGAGGCTTTTCGCCGAGCGTGAATTCAGCGGCGGAGGGAAAATCGGAAAACGATCACAGGATCGTTTTGACCGCCGGCGGCCCGCACGAGAAGCGTCATACGGATGTGCACTCCGGGAGGTTTCCGGGTTCTTCGAGTACCGCGGGAAACACGTCGGCCAGCAAGGTGACCAGCGACTTGTGCAGCAGTGTGTGAACCTGAGGACGATCGAGCTCACCTCGGAGCAACAGCTCGCGGCCCGCTGCCTTGATCATCCCGGCATAGGCGCGCAACAACGCGTTGAGGGTGGCGCGATGGACGGTCTCGTGCGGCACGCCCACGGTGTCGAGCACCCGGTCGGCCGATTTCCGCTCCGCGTCGAAAAGGATCTGCTCCACCTCCGGGTCGCGGCCGATCCCCTCCGAGGTCGCGGTGACCCACATCTTTCCCTGGCTGACCACCATGTCCAGCAACCAGGAGACGGCGGCCGCGGCCCGATCCTCCAGCGGCGCGTCCGGGAAGACCTGGGTGTTCAGTTCGGGCAGGGTGACGGCGCGCCGGATGACGGCGAGATACAGTTCTCGCTTCGTGCCGAAATAGTGATTGATCAGGCCGCGCGCCACACCGGCCTCTCCGGCTATGTCCGAAGTGGACACATCCGCATAGGGGCGCTCACCGAAGAGACGTGCGGCACAGTCGAAAATCTGTTCCCTGCGCGCGTCGGGTTCCAGTCTTCGCCATCGGGGTTCGGATACGGTCATGGCGGACATCGTGGCACGGTATGTCCGGGCGAGTATCGCCTTTTTGCCAGGTTGGGCGAACGTCAGTCGTTCGGACGCATCACCGTTTGGCGTCTCCGGGAGCGCGTCCAGCGTTATCTCACATCGCCACTCACCGCGATCGAAGTGTTTTCCCTGTTGAGGCCCTCGCGCCGGTCACCGGCGTAAGGCGTCCTGATTTCGTGGCGCGCTTGTTTCGCACGGCGAGGAGATATAACCCTTGTGTGCCGGGAGTGCTCACGATGCCGTTCCGTCGCTCGAACGGCCGTACTCGGTCAGCAGTCCGCTGTACCCGTGAACAACGCTTTGAGGTCTTCGTCCGACCGTGTGGCCGTTCGAACCCGAAATTTTCAGCCATTTGCCGTGCTTGTTGTGCTGCTCAATCGTTCGCCCGGTGAACGTTGGTTCGTCCGGAATGCCCGTCGGGCAGGGAGATCGGTGAAAGGCACACGCCCGGGGCGCGGCGATGCTCGTGCACGGCTCACCCTCCGCGGGTGAGGGAAGGGCGTCAGCGGCGGCGACGGCGGCGGGCGGTCGAGCCGCGGAGGACGACTTCGGCGGGCAGGCGCCGCACGCGGCTGCGGCCGGCCTGGCCGCCCGAGAGCACGAGTTCCATCGCCTGCTCGCCCACGCGCTCCAGCGGGAGCGCGACGGTGGTCAGCGGCGGTGACAGATCCCGCACCAGCGGGATGTCGTCGAAACCGGCGAGCGAGACGTCCTCGGGCACCGAGCGGCCTCCCTCGCGCAGGGCGGTCAGCGCGCCGACCGCCATCACGTCGGTGACCGCGAACACGCAGGTGGCCCGGTGGCCTGCCGAGATGAAGTCGGTCGCCGCCGCGTAACCACCGTCGCGGTCGAGTTCGCCTTCGAAGATGTCGCGGTCGGACAGGCGGACCCCGGCGTCGGCGAGACCGCCGGAAAAGCCGTCCAGCCGTTCGAGCACGATGCTCAGCGACCGTGGGCCGGTGAGCACCGCGAAGCGGCGATGACCGAGGTGAAGCATCGCCTCGGCGAGGGCCTTCGCGCCCGCGCGGTTGTCCGGCCGCACCGTGTCGGCCTTCAGGTTGCGGTGCGTGCTGACCACCGCGACCTGACCGCCGCCCCGGCGATACGGCTCGATCTCGGCGGCCAGCGACTTTTCCCAGGCGCGGTCGTCGAACGCGGAACCGATCAGCAGGATCGCGGACGCGCGCTGCGCCCGCAGCATCGACACGTAGGCGATCTCCTTCTCCCGGTCACCGAACGTGCTGGCCAGCATCACCAGCAGGCCGTTCTCGCCGGCCACGCGCATGACGCCACGGGCGATGGTGGCGAAGTACGGGTCGCTCACGTCGTGGCACACCACGCCGACCGTCGGATGGGTCGCGCCGGCGAGCGCCTGGGCGTGCACGTTGGGGGTGTAGGCGAGGTCGGTGGCGGCGGAGAGGACCCGCTCGCGGAGGTCTTCGCGGACGTGCGTGGTGCCGTTGAGGACCCGGGACGCGGTCGCCAGGGACACACCGGCCGTCCTGGCCACGTCTTCCAGCGTCACGTGCGCTCTGCCGTTCATTCTCCAGCCCTCCCGGGGTTTGCTGGAATTCTAGGTCGATTCGGCTGTTTCGCCTGGTCAAGTCCACCCCATCGGGGAGCGGCGAGCACCGGCGGTGGCCGGCCGGTGACGGTGGACCGGCCGGGTCCGGCGGTCGGGGGAAACACGTCGGAGTCGAAGAGGGCACCGGCGAACCCGGCACCGGCGCCACGGTGATCTCCGTCCGCACCGGCTCCCCGGCGCCGCGAGCGGGCATAGGGTGCGGGTATGAGCGCACATTTCGACGTTGTGGTGCTGGGCGCGGGGCCCGGCGGGTATGTCGCGGCCATCCGGGCGGCCCAGCTCGGGCTGACCACGGCGGTCATCGAGGAGCGTTACTGGGGCGGGGTCTGCCTCAACGTCGGGTGCATCCCGTCGAAGGCGTTGCTGCGTAACGCGGAACTGGCGCATCTGGTCACCAAGGAGGCCAAGACCTTCGGCATCTCCTCCGACGGTGAAATCCGCTTCGACTACGGCGCCGCGTTCGACCGGAGCCGGTCGGTCGCCGAGGGCCGGGTCAAGGGCGTGCACTACCTGATGAAGAAGAACAAGATCACGGAATTCACCGGGCGCGGCACCTTCACCGATCCGAACACGATCGAGGTGGCCGGCGCGAACGGCACGGAGACCGTGACGTTCGACCACTGCGTCATCGCGGCCGGCGCGACCACGAAGCTGCTCCCGGGTACCTCGTTGAGCGAGCGGGTCGTCACCTACGAGGAGCAGATCCTCGACCGGGACCTGCCCGGCAGCGTCGTCATCGCGGGCGCCGGGGCGATCGGCGTCGAATTCGCCTACGTGCTGCACAACTACGGCGTCGAAGTGACCATCGTCGAGTTCCTCGACCGGATGGTGCCCCTGGAGGACGCCGAGGTGTCCAAGGAACTGGCGCGTCGCTACCAGCGGCTGGGCATCGAGGTGCTCACTTCCACCAAGGTCGAGGCGATCGACGACAGCGGCGAGAAGGTCAAGGTCACCGTCGTCTCCGACGGCTCGACGCGCACCCTCGAGGCCGACAAGGTGCTTCAGGCCATCGGTTTCCAGCCGCGCGTCGACGGCTACGGACTGGAGAACACCGGCGTCGAGCTGACCGAGCGGCGGGCGATCGCGGTCGACGGCCGCGGCCGGACGAACGTGCCGCACATCTACGCGATCGGGGACGTGACCGCGAAGCTGATGCTCGCACACGCCGCGGAGTCGATGGGCATCGTCGCCGCCGAGACGATCGCGGGCGCGGAGACCATGGAACTCGACTTCGTGATGATCCCGCGCGCCACCTACTGCCAGCCGCAGATCGCCAGCTTCGGGTGGACCGAGGAGCAGGCGCGTGAGCGCGGCTTCGACGTGCGCGTGGCGAAGTTCCCGTTCACCGCCAACGGGAAGGCGCACGGGCTGGCCGAGCCGGGCGGGTTCGTGAAGATCCTCTCCGACGCGACGCACGGTGAGCTGCTGGGTGCGCATCTGATCGGGCCGGACGTCACCGAACTGCTGCCCGAGCTGACCCTGGCGCAGCAGTGGGACCTGACCGTGCACGAAGTCGCGCGCAACGTGCACGCGCACCCGACCCTCGGCGAGGCGGTCAAGGAGGCCGTCCACGGCCTGGCCGGCCACATGATCAACTTCTGATCCGGTCGATCCCCGGCGGGCGGCCCCCCGGTCGTGGCAAGCTCTTCTCGACCATGTGAGCGAGCTTGAGGAGTGCCCATGACAGCGGTGGCCGTGGTGACCGGAGCCGGCTCCGGCCTGGGCAGGCGAATCGCCCGGGCGTTGCTGGACGAGGGTTACCAGGTGGCGTTCGCGGGCCGTCGCGAAGAGACGCTGCGCGAAGCGGCCGAAGGCCACCCCGCCGCCCTGGTCATGCCCACCGACGTGGTCGACCCCGGCCAGGTCGAGGCCCTGTTCGACGCGGTCCGCGCGGAGTGGGGCCGCGTCGACCTGCTGGTCAACAACGCGGGCGTGTTCGGGCCGACGGGCGACATCGACGAGATCGGCCTCGACGACTGGAAGCGAACCGTGGACACCAACCTGACCGGGGCATTCCTCTGCGCGCGACACGCCGTCCGGGTGATGAAGGAGCAGCGGCCGCAGGGCGGGCGCATCATCAACAACGGCTCGATCTCGGCACAGACGCCACGCCCCGGCAGCGTCGCCTACACGGCGACCAAGCACGCCATCACAGGCCTGACGAAGTCGCTCTCGCTCGATGGGCGCGCCTACGACATCGCGTGCGGACAGATCGACATCGGCAACGCCGCCACCGAGATGACCGCCGCGTTCAGCCGCGGCGCCCGCCAGGCCGACGGCACCGAACGCCCCGAACCCACCTTCGACCCGGCCCATGTGGCGGCCGCCGTGGTGTACATGGCCGGCCTCCCGTTGGACACGAACGTGCAGTTCATGACCGTCACGGCGACAAAAATGCCCTTTATCGGCAGAGGCTGAAACGATTGGCTGGCGTTCAACGATACGAGGATTGGCGTTGACTAAACTGTGGGCGTGCTCATGGCCTGCCCGCGGTGGCCGTCGGCGCCAGGCCCTGGTAGCTCAGCTGGATAGAGCAAGAGCCTTCTAATCTCTAGGTCGCAGGTTCGAGTCCTGCCCAGGGCACTGGCCGTAGCTGGGGGAACAGGCCGCGTGAGGCGGCCTGCCCGGCCCTCGTGACACCGTTCGTGACCAGAACCGCAGGTACGGTGCTGGTCAGGGCGTCGTAGTCCAAGGGGAAGGGGCGCGACCGAGGCAGCATCGACGTGCTTGCGAACGGCGCGCTGCGGGTCCGCGTCTACGCGGTGTGGACTCGGATCAGCAAGAGAGGTACGGCTCACAGAGACCGTGCCTGCGGGTCCGAACGCTGAGCGGGAGGCTCAGAAGGTCCTGACCCGGTTGCTCAGCCACGGCGTAACCCGCGCACTAACGCGACACTCGATCAGCTACTCACGAGTTCCTCGCGTCGCGAACCTCGACCCCGGCACCCCGCGTGGCTACCAGCGAACCGCAACAACCACGTGACGCCGCTGCAATTCGGACACTCCCTTCAACCTCTGTAGCCTCGAGTCGTTGATGTTGTCGAGGTGTGCCGATCCGGCTGGAGGTCGCGGGTTTCCTGTTGAGGGTCGGGGTGGGCTTGGAGTCGCTGGGCTGGGTTTCCGCCCCATGGGGTGTGTGGCGGTATTTCTTCGCCTTTCATCGCGAAGGAGTCGCAGGCAAGGGTGGCTCCGTCGGCCATTGTCACGCCGTAGTGGATGAAGGCGCCGACTCCGATGGTGCAGCCGGCACCGATGGTGGTGCGGTCGGATTTGAAGGTGCCGTCTTCCTGTGAATGGCATTGGAGGATGCTGCCCGGGTTGAGCATGGTGTCGTCGCCGATGGTGACCAGTGTCCGTTCGGTCAGGTAGCAGCCGTCGTCGAAGACGCGGCGGCCGAGGCGCACACCCAGCAGTCTCCAGATCAGGTTCTTGAACGGTGTGCCGTCGAAGATTCTGAGGAAGGCCTCGGAAGGTACTTTCCAGAAGCGTTCGCGTCGCCAGAAGCGGCGATCGTAGATGGAGCAGTACAGCGGTTGCAGGGGGTGGACTACGGTGACGGCGCGTTCGATCAAGGCGAAATAGAGGATGCTGAACAACAGCAGGGAGACTTCTGCCGCCGCGACCGAGGATGGACCGAGTTTGTCGAACTGTGACGTGGCGCCGGTGGTGAGGACGACGACGCCGAACAGGTAGATCCATCGTGTCAGCAAGCACAGCGCCATGGTGGCGAGATTGTGCCTGTTCTTGGCGCGGAGCCCGCGGCGTAGTTCGTCGCCGTCTTTCAGGTGGTCGAACCGGCTGTCGCGGAGCACGGATCGCGGGATCTGGATGGCGGGCGATCCGAGGATTCCGGCATCTTCCCATGTTTTCCCGTCAATGGGTACTTTGACCTTGGTCGCCAGGAGGCAGTTGTCGCCGGTCCTGCTCTGTGGTGGGTAGGCGATTCGGTTGCCGAGGAAGCTGTTCGGTCCGATCGACGCGCGGGACATCCGGAAGGATGTGGCCGAGTAGTCGACGTTGATGATCGAGAGTCCGTCGGCGATCATCGTTCCACTGCCGACAGAACTCAGGAACGGGGAGTCCTGGCGGACTTCGGTGCCGAAGTTCGAGCCGGTCTGCTGGACTGTGGAGAGGTCGTAGCCGATCCAGCGGAGGTAGTGGACGATGAAAGAACTGTCGCCGAAGAGCCGGGTCAGGAACTTGATGTTGGTCCAGCGGGCGATTGCCCGCTGGACGCCGTAATGGAAGCCGTACAAGGGATAGACGCGGCCGGGCTTGATGGTGAAGTTGAGGATGCGGCCGACGATGGCCATGAGCGGCAGGCCGAAGAACAGGGCGCCGAAGAGGAGCACGAAAGCGGTGATCAACGCGTCGCGGTAGAACGTCAAGCTGGCCAGGTCGGCCTGTCCGGAGATCCCGACGGTGGCCGCTTGCTGGACTGGGGTGAACAGGAGGCCTATGGCGCCGGTCGTCAGCGGCAGGTAGACCAGGATCGTGCGCAGGAGTTGCATGGCGGTATAGACGACCTTTTTCCGCGTGCCGCAGCCGGCTGGGGGAACGATCTGCATGGATGCTTCGGTCCGCTGTGCGGGCGACCCGTGCCAGTATTCGCCGCTGGGCACGGCCATTCCGGAGTGGAGTGACGAGGAGTGGCCGAGTTGGGCGTGGTCGCCGAGTGAGGTTCCGATGTCGAGGACACTCGCCTCGCCGACGACGGCGTTGCGTCCGATGGTGACGGTGCCAGTCTCGATTGTCCCGGTGTTGGCACGGTAGCAGGTGAAGTACGAGTCTTTGCGGATGACCGCGCCCTCCCCGATCCGGAGCAGGTCGGCACATATCGGGGCGTTGCGGGACAGGATGATGGCGTCCCGGCCGACCTTCGCGCCCAGCGCCCGCAAGTACAGCGTGTACAGCGGCGAGCCGGCGAACAGGACCAGAGGGTTCGCCCGGACCAGTGTCTTGACGGCCCAGAAGCGTACGTAGGTCAGGCTCCAGGCCCGGATGCGCCGCGGCTTCCATCGGCCGACGAGTGTCCATTTCACCAGGATCGGAAGAACGCAGATGCCGAGGAATCCTGCTCCGCCGATGACGACCGAAGACAGGTAGATGCCGAGCGGGCCGGAGGTGGTGGATATCCGCTCGTAGAACTGGCTGACGACCAACGCGGTGAAATAGCAGTATCCGAGGAAAATCAGGAACTGCCACAGTCCGCACAGGACGAACTCCCGGGTCGCCGCGGGTTCCGCCGCCAGAGCCTGCTCCGGCGGCACCGCCTGCTCCGGCGGCACCGCCTGCTCCGGCGGCACCGCCTGCTCCGGCTGGCTGTCCATGAGCGCCCGCGCCAGGCTCTCGATCGTCGAGTTCCGGTAAATGTCCTTCATCGACACCGGTGGCAGGTCCGGCCGTTTCCTGACTCTGGCGCAGAATCGCGTCATCACCATCGAATCGGCGCCCAGGTCTTCGAAGAAGTGGCTATCCGGCCGAATCCGGTCCTGGCCGAGCACACCGGCCAGCACCTCGGCCAAAGCCATATCGACGCCCTTGCCGTGCGCCGCGGGGTACACCTCGCCGGCCGGGCGGGCCGTCGGCGCGGGCGCCAGACCCTCGGCGAGCGGAGGCCAGCGAGGCCGTCCATCGGTTTCATCGTCGTCGGCGGTCGTAAAATTCGTCACAACGGCCCCAAAGAATTGGTTCGCAATTTCGGACATAGACGGTAAATCGGCCGCGTGAAGTACCGTTCGGGCCAAACCCCGTTCACTCTTACGCAGGAGATCACACGTGGACCGTCGCGTCTATCGCCCCTTCCAGGCGAGAAACGGCCGGATCGCCACTATGCCGTTGCTTTCTCGAGGTCTGTGACGTGGCCGATGTCCGGAGGCGCGGAGCCCGGTCTCTTGACGGCAAGTGAGCCGGAGGCTCGGTTTTCTTGCGCGCGAGGACATGAATCAGTGATGGGCTGTGGGAGCACGCTGCAGGTAGTGCTCCGGTGGTACCTGTTCGGCCGAGGGCGCACACCGGGCCCGGAGACGGGCGCGCGGGGTGGCCCGTAGCGTCGGCGGCCATGCGCGAGCCCGCGCGATCGGCAAGCGTCTACCTCAGGTCGCGTCGTGGAAGACGAGGCCGAGGGTGTGCCGCGTACCGGACCGGACGACGGAAACCCCGTGGCGCACGGGCGATGCGGACCAGCCGCGGGTTGAGCGCACAGGGCGGTCGCGGGTAGTGAAGACCAACCCGCGGCCTTGCGGGATCAGGGTCGCGGTGCCGCGTGACTGGGCGCGGGGCCGTTGCTCCACGAGCAGGAATTCACCACCGGTGTGGTCTGTACCAGGTTCATTCAGATTCATGACCACCTGAAGCGGAAAGACCTTCTCCCCGTACAGGTCGCGGTGCAGTGCGTTCCAGTCGCCTTCGTGGTAGCGCAGCAGGATCGGTGTCGGCCGGATCTGTCCGGCGCGGTGGCAGATGTCCAGCCATTCATCGAGGGTATCCGGCCATTCGGCATCGCGGCCGAGCCTGGCATGCCAGTCACGGGCGATCGGCAGCAGGCGCGGGTACAGTTCCTGCCGCAATCGTTCCACCGGTTCCGGGAACGGCCGCCGGAAATACCGGTATTCCCCTTCCCCGAAACGGTAGCGGCGCATGTCGATGGTGGCGCGAAATTGTTCCGGATCGTCATAGAGCGCCGCGATTTCCGCGCATTCTCCGGCGGTGAGCAGTCGCGGAAGGAGGGCACATCCGTAGTCGTCGACCTCCTTGGTGACCGCCGCCCAGTCCGCGGCGGCCACCCGCTCTCCGAATTCGCCGTTCACGCCGCCGCCCCTTCCAGGGTCAGCAAAATTCGCTTGGCCTGTTCGCCGCCGACGTACCCGCCGAACGAGCCGTCCGAACGCACGACCCGATGACAGGGCACCACCACCGGCAGGGGGTTCTTCGCACACGCCGTGCCGACGGCGCGCACGGCGTTCGGACTGCCCGCCGCCGCGGCGACCTGCGCGTAGCTTTCCGTGTTTCCGTAAGCGATCGAGGGCAGGTGCGCGAGCACCGTACGCCGGAATCCCTTGGCCAGCCGGAAATCCAGCTCGAGGTCGAAGCCCTTCCGTCGTCCGGCGAAGTATTCCGACAGTTGCCGGGTGGCGGTGTCCAGGCGGGCCGGCGCGAGCAGGATGCGAGGACTGATCGTTCGCGCCAGCATCGTCAACACCGCGTCGTGGTCCTCCCGGTCGTAGGCGATCCGCACCAGCCCTCGTTCGGTGGCGGCCACGAGCAGCGTGCCGACCGGGGTGTCGACCGTGCGGTAGACGATGTCGAGCAGGTTCTCGTGGGCGGCGGCTTCCACCAGCCTGGCGTGCAGGCGGCCGACCGTCTCGGTTTCGTCGGGGAGTGCGTCGAAAAGGGTGCTCATGGCGTACCCTCCTCCGCGTCCTTGTGCGCCCCCGCGATCGTGTCGACAGGGCGCTCGTTTCCCCCATAGTTCGCGTCGGACGAATGGGCGCCCTGCCGCCCCGATGAGGGGGTCTGGGGGCTTGCCCCCAGCGGGGGGCCGTGCCCCCCACAAAACACCGGGGTCTGGGGGCTTGCCCCCAGCGGGGGTGTGGGGGCCGTGCCCCCGCAAAGCACCGGAAAGAAAAGGCGCGCGCTCTGGTCGGCTTGACAGCCGCGGCTTGACACGATCATTCAGATTCCTCCATAGGTCGCGCGCAGGGCCGCGATACCGTCCGCGGCGGCTCTGCGCGCGGCGTCGGTGCTGCCCCCGGTGATCGCGGCGACCTCTCGGTAGGGCAGGCCGCCGAGGTAGTGGTAGGCGACGGCGGTGCGCTGCTTGTCCGGCAGCGCACCCAGCGCCGCCCACAGGTCGCCGTTCCAGTCCTCCGGGCGCCCGGTGCGGCTCGACCGCTCGGGCACGTCGGGCACCGTGACGGGGCGACGGCCGCGCGCGCGGATCACGTCCACCGCTTTGCGGTGCGCGATGGCCACCAGCCACGCCTCGAGATTGGCCTCGGCGGGCAACTCCGGGTAGGCCTTCAACGCGGAGAGAAATGTCTCCGACCAGGCGTCCTCGGCGTCAGCGGGGCCCAGGACGGCCCGGCACACGCGAAGCACCGTGGGTCCGTGGGACCGCACGATCTCTTCGAACGGAGCCCTGCCCCGGTTCCCGGCCAGGCTCATCCGCCTACCTCCGGCGATTGGTCCGTCGTCCTTCACAAACGGTAGACGTCCGGGCCGCCGGGAACGTGAGGTTCAGGGTTTGTACGCGACTCCCGCCCAGACGACGGAGTCGCTGGGGTCGTCGAATTCGATGTCCGGCGAAGACGGTCCCCGTTCCTCGGGATGCCACAGCGGGGTCCAGGTCGCGCCGGGCTCGATGAGTTCGAGGTCGCCGAAGAACTCCTCGATCTCGGCGCGCGGACGCCAGATCACCGGGGTCGCGGTCTTGTCGTACATCGCCCCGAACTCGGCCATCTGCCGGGCACGGCCCTCCGGCACACCGTCGGCCGTGCCGTGCGAGAACACCAGGTACGAGCCCGAAGGCATCATGTCGCGGTGCTCGGCGACCACCTGCGGGCCGATGTCCGCACCGGTGTCGTCGGGCTGGGTGACGTGCAGTACGGCGATCATCATCAGCGCCAGTGGCTGTGTCGTGTCGATGATGCCGGTGTCGGCGACCTTGTCCCACAGGGCCTCGGTGTCCCGCAGGTCGGCCTGCACCACCGTGTGCCGGTCCAGGTCGCCGTGGTCTTCGAGCAGGATCCGCGAGTGTGCGACCGCCACCGGTTCGTTGTCGATGTAGCACACCCGGGCGTCGTCGGTCAGCTCATCGGCGACCTGATGCGTGCAGCCCATCGTGGGCACCCCGGACCCGATGTCGACGAACTGGCGGATGCCTCGCTTGATGAGGTGACGCACGGCGCGGTGCAGGAACAGGCGGTTGGACTGGGAAGCGGGGCGCACGAAGGGGAACTGCTCCAGCGCCTTCTCGGCGAACACGCGATCGACCGCGTAGTTGGCCGTGCCGCCAAGGTAGTAGTCGTAGATCCGCGCCAGGTTGGGGCGATCGAGGTCGATCTCGCCTGCGGGAAACCGCTCGTACCCCGGAATGTTCCGCATTCCCGTCCCTTCACCGTCGCTGCTTGTCCGATCCTAACCGACCGGCAGGTCGGTTTTGTACGGCACTTTCACGAGGCTCCGCCACGCGGCGCCTCACCCGCTCCATCCGGCGGCGGTAGTCAGGAATATTTTTCTCGCGTAACGTCTGACCTGGGCTTATGGACTCCAGGATCGGAGGCTGGCGGCGATGCGCTCGATGTGGAAGGGATCGGTTTCGTTCGGGTTGGTCACCATCCCGATCCAGCTCTACGCGGCCACCGAGAACAAGAACGTGTCCCTGCGCCAGGTTCACGAGGCCGACGGCGGGCGCATCCAGTACAAGCGCTTCTGCTCCATCGAGGGCGTCGAGGTGCCCTACGGCGAGATCGCCAAGGGTTACGAACTGGACGACGGCGAGATGGTGGTGCTCACCGACCGCGATCTGGAGGGCCTGCCCCTGTCGAGTTCGAACGCCATCGAGGTGCTGGAGTTCGTCCCGCTGGAGTCGATCGACCCGCTGCAGTACGACCGTCACTACTACCTGGAACCGCAGAAGGCGGCGACCAAACCGTATGTGCTGTTGCGTGACGCCCTGCACAAGTCCGGGCATGTGGCGATCGCCAAGGTGGCGTTGCGGCAACGGGAAACCCTGGCGCTGCTGCGGGTGCACGCGGACGTACTGGTGATGACGACGATGCTGTGGCCCGACGAGGTGCGCAAACCGGATTTCGGCTTCCTGGGCGAGGAGGCGCCGCAGGTCCGGTCCCAGGAACTGAGCATGGCCGGTTCGCTGATCGATTCGATGTCCGAGCCCACGTTCGACCCCGGCAAGTACACCGATCGCTACCGCGAGGCGCTCGAGACCCTGATCGAGGAGAAGGTCAGCGGCGGCAAGGGCGTCACGAAGGCCCCCAAGCGGGCCGCGAAGTCCGAGGTCGTGGACCTCATGGCGGCACTGGAGGCCAGCGTTTCGGAGGCGAAGAAGTCCCGGAAGCCCGCCGCCCGCAAGACCCCCGCCAAGCGCCCTGCCGCGCGCCGCTCGTCCAAGAGCGCCTAGCTCGCAAGCGTTTGCGGCACCGATCACGGACGACACGCCGGACCTGGTGCACGGGATCGCCCGCCACGGGTGGTAGTACAGGCTCATGGAATGCCGTAGTTGCCTCAGCGGGGTGGACCACTGCCACGGGACGCTGGTGGTGCACGAAAACGGCGATGTGGACTGCACCGAGGTGTGCTACGACCTCGGTGAAGTGCGGCACAGGCTGAGCATCTCCTGCACCGAGATCGACGGTGGCTGTGCCTGCGTCGTCGTGGCCGAGGAGTACGCCCGCGCCTCCTGACGAGCCGTCACCGGGGATCGGGCTCGGGGTTCGTGCCTTCACGCGCGAGGAAGTCGAAGTCGCAACCCTGGTCGGCTTGCGTGATATGCGCCGCGTACAAGGCCCCGTAACCGCGCTCGAACCGCGGCGTGGGCGGGGTCCATGCCGCCCGCCGTCGCTCCAGTTCGGCGTCGTCCAGCTCGACCCGGATCGTCCGGTTCGGCACGTCGAGAGTGATCAGGTCGCCGCTGCGCACCAGGGCGAGCGGGCCGCCCACGTGTGACTCGGGGGCGACATGGAGCACGCACGCCCCGTAGCTGGTGCCGCTCATCCGCGCGTCCGAAACGCGCACCATGTCACGGACGCCTTCGGCCAGCAGCCGGTCCGGGATGGGCAGCATGCCGTACTCGGGCATGCCCGGGCCGCCCAGCGGTCCGGCGCCGCGCAGCACCAGCACCGAATCAGCGGTGACGTCCAGCGACGGGTCGTCGATCCGGCGTTTGAGATCGGAGTAGCCGTCGAAAACGACCGCCGGGCCGGTGTGCCGCAACAGACGTGGCTCGGCCGCGATGTGCTTGATCACCGCGCCGGCGGGCGCGAGATTTCCGCGCAGCACGGCCAGTCCGCCCTCGGCCGCGACCGGCCGGGTGGCCGGCCGGATCACGTCGTCGTCGTGCACGCGCGCGCCTTCGATTTCCGCGCCCAGCGACCTTCCCGTCGCTACCACGCGATCGGTGTTCAGCAAGCCGAGTCCGGACAGCCGGGAGAGCAGCCCCGGCAGGCCCCCGGCGTAGTAGAAGTCCTCCATCAGGTACGCGCCTCCGGGCCGGATGTCGGCCAGCACCGGCACGCGGCGCGCGATCTCGTCGAAGTCGCCGAGGGAGAGGGAAACCCGGCCGCGCCCGGCCATCGCGATCAGGTGGATCACCGCGTTGGTGGAACCGCCCAGCGCCAGCACGGTGGTCACCGCGTCGGCGTAGGCCTCGGCGGACGCGATGTGTGAGATCCGGAGGTCCTCCCAGACCATTTCGACGACACGCGCTCCGCTCGCGGCGGCCATCCGGTGATGGGCCGAGTCGACGGCGGGAATCGCCGCCGCACCGGGGAGGCTGAGCCCGAGGACTTCGGCGGCCGAGGTCATGGTGGAGGCGGTGCCCATCGTCATGCAGGTGCCGGGGGAGCGGGCCAGTCCGGTCTCGAGTTCGGCGATCTCGGCGTCGCCGATGAGCCCCGCCCGCCGGTCGTCCCAGTACTTCCACAGGTCCGTGCCACTGCCGAGCGTCTCGCCACGCCAGTGTCCGCGCAGCATCGGCCCGGCCGGCACGAAGATCACCGGCACGTCCGCGCTCGCCGCGCCCATCAGCAGCGCGGGTGTCGTCTTGTCGCAACCGCCCATGAGCACCGCGCCGTCGACCGGATAAGACCGGAGGATCTCCTCGGTCTCCATCGACAGCAGATTCCGGTAGAGCATGGGAGTGGGCTTCTGGTAGGTCTCCGACAGCGTCGCGACCGGGAATTCCACCGGATACCCGCCCGCCTGCCACACCCCGCGCTTGACCTGCTCCGCCCGCTCGCGCAGATGCATGTGGCAGGGGTTGATGTCGCTCCAGGTGTTGAGGATCGCGATCACCGGTTTGCCCAGGTGCTCCTCCGGATTCAGGCCGAGTTGCCGGGCGCGTGAGCGGTGGCTGAAGTTCCGCAGGTCCTCGCCGCCGTACCAGCGGTGGCTACGCAGCCTATCGGGATCCTTCACGCGAGTCCGTCCAGAATTCGCCGCACCTGCTCGCGTCCGTCTTCGTCGAGCACGTGGCTCGGCGGGCGCACATCGCGTCGGCAGACTCCCCGTTGAGCCAAGGCCTCCTTGACCACGCTGACGTTGTTCTCCGACGCGCCTGAGACGCGCAAGCGCTCGAAGGGACGGATCCGCCGCCACAGGCGGCGCACGGTTTCGCTCTCGCCCGCGCGAAGCGCCTTCAGCAGGTCGAGCGACAGTTCGGGCACGACGTTGGCCAGCCCCGAGGTGAAACCCGTGGCGCCGAGCGCGAAACATCCTGGTGCGGCCGGTTCGGCCAGCCCCGCGATCCAGGTGAACGGCCCCGCTTCGGCGACCAGATCGCCGAAGCGCACCTGGTCGGCGATCCCGTACTTGACCGCGATCACGTTCGGGGCCGCTTCCCGCAACCGGACCAGGTCCGCCGCGGAGATCCGCGGATCGCGCAGGTACAGCACGACGCCGAGGTCGTCCGCCGCGGTCGCGACGGCCCGGTGGTAGTCCACCCAGCCGGCGGGCGAGATGTAGGGGTGGACCGGCTGATGGATCATGATCGCGGCGGCGCCCGCGCGGCGGGCATGCCGGGCGGCCTCGATCGCGGCGGGAACCGGGCCGCCCACACCGGCCACCACGGTGGCCCGGGAGCCGACGGCGCTCGCCGCGACCTCCACCGCCAGCCGTGTCTCCTCGACGGTCAAGGCGGAGAACTCACCGGTGTTGCCGCCTGCCGTGACGACGGTGATCCCTCCGTCGACGATCCGCAGCAGAACCCTTTCCAGCGCCCGCGTGTCCACCGCGTCCTGTTCGTCGAACGGCGTGACCGGGATGGCCACCACTCCCGCCAGTTTCCCGGCCAGTTCGTCCAGACCCATCCAACACGCCTTTCCGTCAGGAGATACGGCGTCTGATATATGATGTGCGACCACGAGGTGAGAGGTCAACCTCTCCTGTGGTCATCGGTCGCGAGGAGGGGTAATGCCCGGAACGTTCACCCTGCCGGCTTCCCGGACCGAGCTGGTTCTCGAGGAGATTCGCCGGGCCATCCTGACGCGAGAGTTGCTTCCCGGCCAACCCTTGGTGGAAATGGAACTCGCGCAACGTCTGGGCGTGTCGAAAACGCCCGTGCGCGAGGCGCTCAAACTGTTGTCCGGCTCAGGCCTGGTCACCTTCAGCTCGTACAAGGGCGCGTCGGTGAGCGTGGTCGACGAAGACCTGGCCCGGCAGGTCTTCGACGTGCGCCTGCTGCTGGAACCGGAGGCGGTGCGGCGCACCGTGATCGCGGGAGGCGGCCTGGGCGAGGCGGCCGAGGCGCTCGAAGCGGCGGCGGCCGCGCTGGAAGCCGGCGATCGGGCCGCGCTCAGCCTGGTCAACCGGCGCTTTCACCGGGCGCTGTACGCGGGCTGCGGCAACGCCCTGATGGTCCGCATGCTCGACGACGTGGCCGACCGTGTCGCCCTGATCAGCGTGGCCGGCTGGGAGGCGAACGCGGGCGCGAAACGCGAACTCACCGAACACAAGGCCGTGTTGCGGGCCGCGAGGTCCGGCAAGGCCGACCGTGCCGCCGAGCTGCTGCACCAGCACATCTCGGGCTTTCTCGACCGGCTCCTGGCCGCGATGGCTCGCTGACTCCGACGGTCAGCGGACTGTCAGCGGATGGGCAGTGCCCTGGCCCAAGCTCGGCGCGACCGAGTCGAGACAGGGAGCCGACCATGCGAAACAAGACCATCCTCATTTCCGGCGCGAGCGTCGCGGGCCCGGCGACGGCGTTCTGGCTCAACCACTACGGGTTCACCACAACCGTCGTCGAGCAGGCCCCCGAACTGCGGAAAGGCGGCCAGGCGGTCGACTTCCGCGGTGCCCAGGTCGAGGTGCTGCGGCGGATGGGCCTGGTGGAAGAGATCAAGCGCCACGAGACCGCGATGGGCGAGGAGCGGTTTCTGGACGCCCGCGGCCGCGTGGTGTTCGCCCTGCCGCCGAGCTTCTTCGCGGGCGAGGTGGAGATCGAACGAGGGGACCTCAGCCGCATCCTTTACGACGCCACCAAGGACCGCACCGAGTACCTCTTCGGCGACCGGATCACCTCCCTCACCGAGACCGCTGATGGGGTGCGGGTCACCTTCGCCCATGCCGCGCCGCGCACGGTGGACCTGGTCGTCGGCGCCGACGGGCTGCACTCGGGCGTGCGTGCGCTGGCGTTCGGCCCGGAATCGCGGTTCCGCGCCGACAGTGGGCACTGCTTCGCGGGTTTCACCGCGCCCAACCATCTCCGGCTGGACCATGAGGGCCTGGTCTACAACGTGCCGGGTCGCGGCGTGATGATCGCCAGCCACCGCGATCCCGCCCGCGCGACGGTCGGTCTGACCTTCGTCCAGGACCCGGCCGAAGTCGACCGGCGTGACGTGGACGAGCTCAAAAACCTTTTGGCCACGCGGTATCGCGATGTGGGCTGGGAAATGCCGAAGCTTCTCGACGCGATGCGGCAGGCGGACGACTTGTTCTTCACCCCGCTGTCCCAGGTGCGACTGCCCCACTACACGCGGGGACGGGTCGCGCTCGTGGGGGACGCGGGCTGGGGCGCGGGCCCCGGCGGTGGCGGCACCGGGATGGCGATGATGGCCGCCTACACCCTGGCCGGGGAACTCGCCACGGCCGGTGGCGACCACCGCGTCGCTTTCGACCGTTACGAGATGGCGGTACGGCCGGGCGCGGAGGCTGGCCTCAAGCAGGCGAAGAACGCGGGGTCGTTCCTCGCGCCGAAAACGTCGAAGGGGATCTGGCTTCGCAACCAGGCTCACCGGCTGCTGACCTCGAAGATCATGGCGAAGCAACTGGAAAAGATGACACAGAAGGCGGCGAACGCGTTGACGTTGAAGGACTATTGCGTATCTCGAAAGTCCGGGTCGCTACGCTAGGCGAGGGGAGCGCGCGAGTGCCGAAGGCTTCGGATTTTCGGAGGCGGGCCGCCTGCCTGTGGAAAGTGATGATGCCGGGAGAGCCGCGGCCCAATCCGATCGCGCGCCTTGGAAACACAGCCTATGCGGTCAGCACGAAGGCCAGCGCCTCGTCGCGGGACATCGCCGACCCGCGCGCGAACGCCTTGTCGTAAGGCTCTTTTCCGGCCAGCTGCGCGACCCGGTCGGCGGTGCCGGGATCGTGGGTGGTGTCGCCGATCGCGGCGGACGCGCCGAGCAGGTACGCGGCGCGTCCGCCGTCGCCGTCGAGCAGCGCGGTCCAGACCAATACCCGGGAGCGCACGCAGAGGCTCTGCCAGTCCGGCCCGCAGGCCTGAAGCGCCAGCCGGAACCGGCGGCGGGCCTCGGCGTGGTGACCGAGACGGACCGCGAGCCTGCCGCGGCCATGGTGTGTCATGGCCAGGGTCGCCGGGACACCGACCCGCTGCGCGAGTTCCTCCGCCTGCCGGTACCCCGCCTCCGCGGCGTCGAGTTCGCCGCCACGGAGCAGGAGATCGGCCCTGCGGCAGGAAAGTTCGGCGATCTCCTCCACCGCGCCCAGCCGCGTCATCTTCGCGATCGCCTCCTCGGTGAGGGAAAGCGCGCGCCGCCAGTCCCCGTTCCGGTCGGCCAGCGCGGCGAGCCCGTCGAGCACCTGGGCGATGCCCCACCGGTCCCCGGCGGCCCGGAAACCCGCCAGCGACCTGGCGAACTCGGCCTCCGCGCCGGCGTGCTCCCCGGTGAAGATCTTGAGGTAGCTCAAGGAGAAATGAACCAGCGCGTCCAGCCACGGGTCCGCGGATTCGCTGAACGCTTCGTAGATCGGGTTGAGGACCTCGTCGGGGCCGGGTGGCCCGGTGAACATCGCCCACGCCACCAGCAGCGCGGGCTGGCGGGGTGGGTAGCGCGGCGTGCGCATGATTTCCCTGGCGCGGTCGAGGGTTCCCGGCGGCGGGTCCGGCAACGCGTTGAGCACCGTCAGCACGTACTCCTCCGCGAGGTCCTCGGGCGGTTCGCGACCGTCCAGCCGCTGGAGCAGTTCGACGGCCAGCGGAGCGATTTCCCCTCGCACGCCCCGCAGTCGCCAATAGGTGGTGAGGGCGCCGACCAACTTCAGTGCCAGCGGCGGGTCGGCCTGCACGGCCCACCGCAGCGCGGCGCGCAGGTTGGCGTGCTCGCCGGTCAGGCGCGCCAGCCAGGTGAGCTGTTCGGCGTCGCGGAGATGCGGATCGGCGGTGCGCGCGAGGTCGAGGAAATGTTCGGCATGCGCCCTGGCGAAGGAATCCGCTTCGCCCGCCTCGGTGGCTTGGCGCGCGGCGAACTCACGGATCGTGTCCAACATGCGGTAGCGGCCCCCACCCGCTTCCAGCAAGGACTTGCCCGCCAGATCGTCGAGCAGCTCTTCGGCGTCCACTTCGGACAGTACTTCGGCGGCCGCGCCCGCGGTGGCGCCACCGGCGAAGGTGGCCAGCCCGCGCAGCGCGCGCTGTTCGCGGGGATCGAGCAGATCCCAGCTCCAGGAGACCACCGCGTGCAGGGTCCGGTGCCGGGGCG
This sequence comes from Amycolatopsis pigmentata, assembly GCF_042684065.1. Lineage (NCBI taxonomy): Bacteria > Bacillati > Actinomycetota > Actinomycetes > Pseudonocardiales > Pseudonocardiaceae > Amycolatopsis > Amycolatopsis pigmentata. Next base: position 56,054 of record NZ_JBHUKR010000009.1, read on the forward strand.
CGGCGGTCCGGCTGCCTCGCGAGAGCAGGCGGAACCGGTCGTCCAGACGGGCCTCCAACTCGTCGACGGTCAGCGAGCGGAGCCGCGCCGCGGCCAGTTCGATCGCGAGCGGCAGCCCGTCGAGTGCCCGGCAGATCCGTGGCACGGCCTCCGTCACGGCGAAGCCGGGGGACACCGCCTGTGCCCGGTCGGCGAACAGACGCACGGCGGGGCCTTCGGGCAGCGGTACGAGCGGGCACAACACTTCACCGGTGATGTCGAGCGGTTCCCGGCTGGTGGCGAGTACGCGCAGGCTGGGGCACGCCGTGAGCAGCCTGTGCACGAGCGTGGCGCTCTCGGCGATGACGTGCTCGCAGTTGTCCAGGATCAGCAGCAGGGACCGGTCTCGCAGGGCTGCGGTGAGCCGGGCGAGAAGGTCCGGCGGGCGGTGCGCTGTGGGTGTCAGGCCGCTCTCACGAAGGCCCAGCACGGCCAGGACCGTCTGAGGGACCTCGCTCCCGTCGGTGAGCGCGGACAGATCGACGAAACAGGCGTCCGGCGCGTTCGTGCCCGCCTGGACGGCCAGCCGGGTCTTGCCCATCCCGCCCGGGCCGGTCACCGTGACGAGCCGGGCGGTGCCGAGCTGCTCCCGGACCCGGTTCAGCTCTTCGCCCCGGCCCACGAACGTGGTGAGCGGGGCGGGCACCGGAGTGGTCCGGACCTCTTCGGCGGTGAGGATCGCCAGATGGGTCCCGGCCAGCTCCGCGGACGGGTCGGCGCCGAGTTCGCCGGCCAGGGTCCGGCGCGCGTCCTCGAACACGGTCAAGGCCTCGGCCTGTCTGCCCGACGCCTGGAGCGCGCGCATGAGCAGGCCCCGAAGTCGTTCGCGCAGCGGGTTCCCCTCGACGAACTCCCGCAGTTCGGCGATGAGCGCGCTGACGTCGCCGCCCCGGGCCAGTTCGGCCTCGGCCCGGTCTTCGACGGCGCTCAGCCGCAGCTCGTCCAGCCGGGCGGCTTGTGCGGCGGGGATTTCGGCAGGCCCCCGCCACAGGGCGAGCCCCTCCGTCAGCTTCGCGACCGCCTGCTCGGCGTCGCCCACCGCGAGCGCCTGCCGTCCCTCCCGGGCAAGGCGGGCGAACCGGTGCGCGTCGACCTGTTCGGGATCGACCGCCAGCCGGTACCCGGCCGGAGACGACTCGATCACGCCGTCACCGAGTACGCGACGGAGCCGGGAAATCTGGGCCTGGAGGGCGTTGGCGGTGTCACGGGGCGGCGTTTCGCCATAGAGGCCGTCGACCAACCGGTCGGTGCCGACGACGTGACCGGCTTCCAGCGCCAGCAACGCGAGCAGGGCCCGGGGCCGCGGTCCTCCGACGGCGACCAGGGCCGCGTCGGCCGCGCACACCTCGACCGGACCCAGGATGCCGAACCACACGCCCGCCATTGTCCCAGTGGCGGTCCGGCTCCACTCAAGTCGATGTCGTGGAGTCGTCCGTGCGGATGGGGTTATGACAGGGTTACCGCATGATGGTCACGGACGCTTGTGGGGTGCTGGGAGTGGGTTACGAGGGGCGCGAGGTTGCCGAGTTCGTCGCTGACCTTGCGGATCGTGGGGTGACGCGGTTGGTTGACGTGCGGCTGACCCCGATATCGCGGAAGCGGGGTTTCAGCAAGACGGCATTGCGCCAGGCGTTGGCCGAAGTCGGCATCGCGTACGACCATCGTCGGGAACTGGGTAACCCGAAGGAGAACCGGCCGGGTTTTGCCGGTTCGGAATCGGAACTGCGGCACGCCAAGGCCGCTTTTGCCGACTTGCTGACACGTGATGACGCCTCCCGGACGTTGGACGAAATCCGCGACTGTCTCCGCTATGAGCGCGTCGCGTTGCTGTGTTTCGAGGCCGACCAACGCCGCTGTCATCGCGATGTCGTGCTGACCGAAATCCTCCGTCGCTTCCGCCTTGGTGCTTCAACGCTTTGACCAGTACACCCCCAGCACTCGCTCTTCGACTCAGAGTCACCTCGTGATCACACAGTCAACGACAACCGGTCGAGTGAACCGCTGGCCCTGGCTGAAAGGCGCGGTCCCACCACGCGAGATGTGGCATCCCAGCCGGTCCGCAAAGGCCTGCCGATAACCGGTTGGAGGAGGCCCCGCGGGGTTGACTACGCTGAGCGCAACGTGTATCGGCCCCGAGGAGCGCCCCAGTGATCACCAGGATGTCGTCGCTGTTCCTTCGCACCCTGCGTGAGGATCCGGCGGACGCCGAAGTGCCCAGCCACCGGCTGCTGGTGCGCGCCGGTTACGTCCGCCGCGTCGCCCCGGGCGGTTACTCCTGGCTGCCGCTGGGCCTGCGGGTGCTGCGCCGGATCGAGACCGTGGTGCGCGAGGAGATGGACGCCATCGGCGGGCAGGAGATCCAGTTCCCCGCCCTGCTGCCCCGCGAGCCGTACGAGGTGACCGGGCGCTGGACCGAATACGGCGACGCGCTGTTCCGCCTCAAGGACCGCAAGGGCGCCGACTACCTGCTCGGCCCCACCCACGAGGAGCTGTTCGCGCTCACCGTGAAGGGTGAGTACAGCTCGTACAAGGACTACCCGGTCATCCTCTACCAAGTCCAGACGAAGTACCGCGACGAGGCGCGTCCCCGGGCCGGGATCCTGCGCGGCCGCGAGTTCGTCATGAAGGACTCCTACTCCTTCGACCTCGACGACGCCGGTCTCCAGCGCTCGTACGCGCTGCACCGGGACGCCTACATCAACATCTTCGACCGGCTCGGCCTGGAGTACGTCGTCGTCGCGGCGACCTCCGGTGCGATGGGCGGGTCGGCGTCGGAGGAGTTCCTCGCCGTCGCCGAGACGGGTGAGGACACCTACGTCCGCAGCACCGAGTCCGGGTACGCGGCCAACGTCGAGGCCGTGGTGACGCCCGCGCCGCCCGCCCGGTCGCTGGAAGGCCTGCCCGAGGCGCAGGTGCACCACACGCCGAACACGCCGACCATCGCCGGCCTGGTCGACTACCTCAACACCAAGACCGAACTCGGCCGCACCTTCACCGCCGCGGACACCTTGAAGAACGTCATGGTGAAGACGCGGCAGCCGGGTGAAAAGGACTGGCACATCGTCGGGATCGGTGTCCCCGGTGACCGCGAGGTCGACCAGAAGCGGCTCGAAGCCGCCCTCGCGCCCGCCGACGTGGCCCTCCTCGAAGAGGCCGACTTCGCCGCCAACCCGTTCCTGGTCAAGGGATACATCGGCCCGAAAGCCCTGCGGGACAACGGGATCCGCTATCTCGTCGACCCCAGGGTGGTCACCGGCACGGCCTGGGTGACCGGCGCGGACAAGGCCGACCACCACGTCGTCGACCTCGTCGCGGGCCGGGATTTCCAGCCCGACGGCACGGTGGAGGCCGCCGAGGTCCGCGAGGGCGACGCGTCGCCGGACGGAAAGGGCACCCTCGTCGCGGCGCGCGGCATCGAGATCGGGCACATCTTCCAGCTCGGCCGCAAATACGCCGACGCCTTCGCGCTGGACGCCCTCGGCGCCGACTCGAAGCCGATCCGGATCACCATGGGGTCCTACGGCGTCGGCGTGTCCCGGCTGGTCGCGGTCATCGCCGAGCAGCACCACGACGACCTGGGCCTGGTGTGGCCGCGCGCGGTGAGCCCGTTCGACGTGCACGTGGTGATCGCGGGCAAGGACGAGACGGTGGCCGCGGGCGCCGAGAAGCTCGCCGCGGACCTCGACGCGGCCGGGATCGAGGTGCTGCTCGACGACCGGAAGTCCACCCCCGGGGTCAAGTTCGCCGACGCGGAGCTGATCGGGGTGCCGACCATCCTGGTGGTCGGGCGCGGACTGGCCAAGGGCGTCGTCGAGATCAAGGACCGGACCTCCGGCGACCGCGAGGAGGTCGCGGTCGACGAGGTCGTGGCGCGCCTGGCCAAGCTGGTCCACGGCTAGGGCGTGTTTCGAAAGCCTGTGTTTCCGCACGAGGTGAGTAGCCGCGCGGGTGCCGAAGGCTTTGGATTTGCGGAGGCGGGCCGCCTGCCTGCCCAGAGGAGGCCGACGACGAGAGTCACGGCCCGTCTACGCAAATCCGATCGCGCGCCTTTGAACACTGCCTAGCACACCGGCCGGCTGGTCCGGCGTCAGTCCAGGAAGGCCTTGGCTTCGGCGAGAATCTCGTCGAAGGAGCCGACGCCCAGGGACAGGTGTCCTTCGCCCCGCATCAGGTGCGGACGGACGTTCGGGAGGTGTTCGGCCAGGAACGCGCCGTGCGCGGGGGCGACCATCCGGTCCTCGGAGCCCTGCCAAACCGCGACCGGGCACCGGATGTCGGCCAGCGCGAAGCCCCATGGCCGGGTGAACGCGAGGATGTCGTCGACCCAGCCGTCGGCGCCGACCCGGGCCGACTCCCGGAAGCACGCGGCGACGTAGTCGGCATACCCGCCGGTGAGGACGGCTCGGTCGGGGGCGTCCACGAGGCCGCCGAGCATGCCGATCACGCCGGTGCCGTCGAGCTTGGCGATCTGGCCCGCGAACGGCTCGATGAACTCACGCAACGCGTTCTCGCCCGAGAGGGCCGCCGCGAACTGCCCGATATTGGTCTGGTCCATACCATCGGTCCAGTCCAACCCCGCGGCGGCGAATTCGGTCCTCGGGGCGAGTCCGCCGACGGTGACAGCCCCCGCGCACCGGCCATACAGCAGCGCCGCGCAAGCCAGCGCGTGCGGGCCACCACCGGACAGACCCGCCGTCACGAAGCTTTCGGCTCCGAGCGCGTCCAGTACCGCCGCCGAATCCGCCGCGGCGTCGGCCACCGTGCGCCCCGCCGCCCGGTCGGAATCACCGTTGCCCGGCCGGGTGTAGGAGATCCAGCGGAACCCGGCCGCGTTCGCCGCCGCGACAAGCGGTGCGTAATAGTCGGCGGCGCCGGGGGTGCCGTGGTGGAACAGCAGCGCGGGGGCCTGTTCGGGCCCCTCGGTGAAGATATCCAGACGCCTGCCATCGGGCGTTCTCACCGTGTTCACTGGTCATCCTTCGTCGTCGCGGACACGGATTCCGTGCCGGTGAAGGGCATGAGAAAGTCGATGTCGACCCCCATGTCAAGAATAACCCGACGGTATTCCCATGCCGGAAGGAACTTGCCCGAAAACGGGGCTCAGTGCCCGTTGAGGACGGCGGCGAGTACGGCCGCGGTGTCGGCGAGGTCGGGCAGCACGATGTGCGCTCCCGCGCCGCGCAGCTCTTCGGCGCTGAACCGGCCCGTGGCCACCGCGACGGCGACCGCCTCGTGCGCGAGCGCCGCTTCGACGTCGTGTGGTGTGTCGCCGACGACGATCACGGACTCCGGCTCGCCGTGGCGCGCGGCGGCCTGGCCGACGGCGTGGGCGACCAGGTCGGGCCGGTGCGCCGACAGGGAGCCGTAGCCGCCGAGGTCGAAGTCGAGATGCGCGTGCAGTTCGAAGGCGGACAACTTGTGCCACGCGATCTCCCTGAGATTGCCGGTGACCAGTGACTGCACCACGTCCCCGTGAGCGGCGAGGCCGGAGAGCGCGTCGGCGGCACCGGGAAGCGCCAGCCCCCGCCCGGCCAGTGTCGGCAGCGACGCTTCGGACGCCGCGACCAGGGCCGCCCAGACCCGCCGGACCAGCTCCTCGTCGGGCTGGATGCCATGTGCGGCAAGGACTTCCGCGGTGATCGCCCGTTCCGTGCGGCCGAAGAACGGCGGCATCCCGGTCAGCGTGACGCCGAGGACTTCCGACAGGGCGTGCGCGTACCAGGCGCGCCCGGCGCCCCGCAGATCGACGAGGGTCTGATCGATGTCCCACAGCACCAGCCGTTTGCTCACGACCAGACGGTACCCGGCGACTCGTGGGTCCGGGCCGGTTCAGCCGGCCAGAAAGCTCAACCGGACCCGCCGGACCGGGTTGTCGACGTTGGTGTCGACGAGGCAGATCGACTGCCAGGTGCCCAGTGCCGGCGCTCCGCCGAGCACCGGCACGCTCGCGTAGGGCGGCAGCAGCGCGGGCAGCACGTGGTCCCGGCCGTGGCCGGCGCTGCCGTGGTGGTGCCGCCAGCGGTCGTCGCGGGGCAGGAGGTCGTCGAGCGCGGCCAGGAGGTCGTCGTCGCTGCCGGCGCCGGTCTCCAGGATGGCCAGCCCCGCGGTGGCGTGCGGCACCCAGACGTGGAGGAGTCCGTCCGCGGCACCCGCGTCGGCGAGAAACGACCGCGTCTGCTCGGTCAGGTCGTGCACCACGGGCTTTCCCCCGGTGCGGACCTCGATCTCGGTCGAGTACATGTCCCCACCGTAACGGGATCTTTCACGGCCGCGCCGTGCGTGGACCGGACACCGGCACCCGCCCGGCCCTGCGGCCGGTGCTGGACGCGCAGGCTTGCCCTGTTCGTGTCGGGCAGCGGTACTTGACTCGGCACGCCCGTGGATCTTTGCTGGTAGCCACGCAGGAATCCCCAGCCGGAGGTGGTGGGAGTGGCCGACACCGATCAGTTGACAGTCGGGGTGGTGCGCGAGTCCGAGCCCGGTGAACGCCGCGTGGCGCTGGTGCCCAAACTGATCGAACGCCTGGTCAAGCGTGGTCTGCGGGTGGTCGTCGAATCCGGCGCGGGAGCGGGCGCGCGGCTCGAGGACGCCGTTTTCGAGCGGGCGGGCGCGCGGATCGGCGACGCCTGGGGGGCCGACATCGTGCTCAAGGTGGCCCCACCGGGGGAGGCGGAGCTGCCGCGGTTGCGCGAGGGCTCCGTCCTTATTGGCTTCCTCCGCCCCCTGTCCGATGTGGACAGGATCGCGGAACTGGAGAAGGCGGGAATCACCGCGTTCGCGGTGGAGTCGATCCCGCGCATCACCCGCGCGCAGGCGATGGACGCGCTGTCCTCGCAGAGCAGCGTCGCCGGGTACCGCTCGGTGCTGCTCGCCGCCGAGCGTCTGCCCCGGTTCTTCCCCATGCTCACCACCGCCGCGGGCACCATGCCCCCGGCGAAGGTCCTGGTGCTGGGCGCGGGGGTGGCGGGCCTGCAGGCGCTGGCCACGGCGAAGCGGCTCGGCGCGCAGACCACCGGTTACGACGTGCGCCCCGAAGTCGCCGAGCAGGTGCGGTCGGTCGGTGCCAACTGGCTCGATCTGGGGATCGAGGCGGTCGGCGAGGGCGGTTACGCCCGCGAACTGACCGAAGAAGAGCGAGCGGGCCAGCAACAGCGGCTGACCGAGGCGATAGGCGGTTTCGACGTCGTGATCACCACCGCGCTGGTGCCGGGCCGCCGGGCGCCCACCCTGGTCACCGCCGAAGCGGTGCGCGGAATGCCGGCCGGCGGGGTGGTGGTCGACCTGGCGGGCGAGACCGGCGGAAACTGCGAGCTGACCGAGCCGGGCCGCGAGGTCGTCGCCCACGACGTCACGATCTGCTCACCGCTCAACCTTCCCGCCGAGATGCCCGCGCACGCCAGCGAGCTCTACGCGCGCAACCTCACCGAGTTGGTCGAACTGCTCGTCGATGCCGAGGGCAGGCTCGCGCTCGACTTCTCCGACGAAATCGTCAAAGGCGCCTGCGTCGCGCTCGGCGGGCGCGAGAAGAAGGGAGAATCGTGATGCTCGTGACCAGCCTCGCGGTACTGGTGCTCGCGGGATTCGTGGGTTTCGCGGTGATCTCGAAAGTCCCCAACACCCTCCACACCCCGTTGATGTCGGGAACCAACGCCATTCACGGGATCGTCCTGCTGGGCGGGCTGATCGTGCTCGGACTGGGCGCGGAGGGAGTCCTGAACAAGGTTCTGCTGGTCGTCGCGATCGCCTTCGGCACGATCAACGTCGTCGGCGGATTCCTGGTCACCGACCGGATGCTGGGGATGTTCAAGCAGAAGAAGGACGGTCAATGACGAATCTGATCGGCGCCCTCTACATCGTCGCCTTCGCGCTGTTCATCTACGGCCTGATGGGCCTGACCGGTCCCCGCACGGCGGTGCGCGGCAACTGGATCGCCGCGGCGGGCATGGTCATCGCGGTGGTCGCGACCCTGTTGACGCCCGGAATGAGCAACTGGCTGCTGATCGCGCTCGGCATCGTGCTCGGCACGCTGGTCGGCGTTCCGGCCGCGCGCCGGGTGAAGATGACCGCCATGCCGCAGATGGTGGCCCTGTTCAACGGCGTGGGCGGTGGGGCCGTCGCGCTCATCGCCTGGGTGGAATTCCGCACCACCGATGGCTATGCGAGTGAACAGACCTACGTCGCCGTGGCGTCTTTGTTCGCCGCGCTGATCGGTTCGATTTCGTTCTGGGGCTCGCTGATCGCGTTCGGCAAACTCCAGGAAATCCTTCCCGGGCGGCCGGTCACCCTGGGCTCGCTGCAGCAACCGCTGAACATCGTTTTGCTGCTGGTGGCACTCGCGAGCGCCGGGGTGGTGATCGCGGGCGGCCACGCGGAGGCACTGATGATCGTGCTGCTGCTGGCCGCCGCGGTGCTCGGCGTGATGGTGGTGCTCCCGATCGGTGGCGCCGACATGCCGGTCGTCATTTCCCTGCTCAACGCGTTCACCGGTCTTTCCGCCGCGGCCATGGGCCTGGCGCTGCAGAACACCGCGCTGATCGTGGCGGGCATGATCGTCGGTGCCTCGGGTTCCATTCTGACGAATTTGATGGCCAAGGCGATGAACCGCTCGATTCCCGGGATCGTCGCGGGCGGATTCGGCGGTGGCACGGCGGTGGCGCGCACGACCGAGACCCGGCCGGTGCGCAGTACCACCGCCGCCGACACCGCGATCCAGATGGCTTACGGCAGCACCGTCGTGGTGGTCCCCGGCTACGGCATGGCGGTGGCTCAGGCCCAGCACGCGGTGCGGGAAATGGCCGACCTGCTCCAGGACAAGGGCATCAAGGTCGCCTACGCCATTCACCCGGTGGCAGGCCGGATGCCCGGCCACATGAACGTCCTGCTGGCCGAGGCCGACGTGCCCTACGACCAGCTCAAGGAAATGGACGAAATCAATTCCGAGTTCGGCCACACCGACGTGGCGCTGGTGATCGGCGCGAACGACGTGACCAACCCGGCCGCGCAGAGCGATCCCTCCTCGCCCATTTACGGCATGCCGATCCTGAAGGTGAACGAGAGCCGGTCGGTCATCGTGCTGAAAAGGTCGATGAGTTCGGGCTTCGCCGGGATCGACAACGAGTTGTTCTACGACCCGAAGACGACCATGCTCTTCGGCGACGCCAAGACCTCGGTCGGCGACATCGTCGAGGAATTGAAGAACCTCTGAGGTCAGCCCGGTCCCGCGCGCGAGTCCCGCATGCCCGCGCGCGAGGCGGTCTTCCCTCCAAGCTGTGGTTCCTAGTCCGCCGCCGAGAAGATGACCGGGGGCGCCGTGCGGGAGGTGCGGCGGGAAGTCTTCTCCCCCGAATCCGTTTTCTTGGCGGCGGCCGTCTTCTTCGCGGCGGGCTTGCGGCCGGTGGTCTTCGCCGGGGTGCTCTTGGCGGCGGTGGTCTTCGCTCCCGTGGATTTCGCCGCCGCGGCCTTCGTGCCCGATGCCCTCGAAGTCGTGGCCCGGGTCGAGGTCGTCTTCGTCGCGGATTTCGCCGTTGTCGTTTTCGCCGCCTTGGCTCCGGATTTCGCGGGCGTCTGCTTCGCGGTCGCCTTCGTGGTTTTCGCGGCCGTCTTCGCCGGGGCCGCCTTGGCCGTCCGCGTAGCCGGTTTCGCCGTCGCGGACTTGGCGGGCGCGGACTTGGCGGGCGCGGATTTCGCCGCGGACTTGGTGGACCGGGTCTTCGCCGGAGCCTTCGCGGTGGCCGGCTTCGCGGTTGTTTTCGCGGCGGTGCTACGCCGTGTTCGCTTCGGCGGGCCGAGACGGCGCGGTGCCCGCTTGCGGCCGCCGATACGCCGGCCGTGCTCGACATAGGACGCCAGCACCTCGCGGAGGTTTTCCGCGTTCTCGTCGGAGAGATCGATGTCGTAGGCGACACCGTCGAGGCCGAACCGAACCGTCTCCTGGGCCGGTTCGCCGTTCAGGTCATCCAGTAATTGCACTGCGGTGTTCTTGGCCACCGAAACCTCCCTACTTGATTCTGCGGGCAGAATACCTCCCCCGGTTGCGTGACGCGCTCGCCTGGTGTTCGTTGGCCTGTATGGCTGAACAGACTTTCGACGTGGTCGTGATCGGCGGCGGTCCGGTGGGGGAGAATCTGGCCGACCGTGCGGCCCGGGGCGGACTCACAACGGCTCTCGTCGAACACGAACGATTCGGCGGCGAGTGCTCCTACTGGGCGTGTATCCCCAGCAAAGCCTTGCTACGACCAGGAAACCTGCTGGCCGCGGCGAAGCGGATGCCCGGGGTTCCGATCGGCGATTCCCTCGACCCCGAACCAGTGTTCAAGAGGCGCGATGAGTTCACTGAGAAGGGTGACGATTCCGCTCAGGCCGACTGGGTTCGCGGCGCGGGAATCGAACCGGTGCGCGGACGCGCCCGCATCACCGGTGAGCGAGAGGTCACAGTGGACGGCGGGCAGGTCCTGCGGGCCCGGCACGCGGTCGCGGTCTGTACCGGAAGCGTGCCGAAGACGCCCCGTATTCCGGGACTCGCCGACATCCCGGCCTGGACGTCACGGGACGCCACTTCCGCGAGCGAGGTGCCCGGGCGGCTCGCGGTTTTGGGCGGCGGTGTGGTCGGTGTCGAAATGGCCCAGGCTTGGGCGCGGCTCGGCGCCCGGGTCGATTTGATCGTCACCGGGCCGCGACCGTTGCCGCGCTATCCGGATTTCGCCGGCGACGCGGTCGCCGAGGGACTGCGTGCCGCCGGCGTCGAAATGCACACCGAAACCGCGCTGGAGCGTGCCTGGAAAGAAGACGGCACGGCCCGGCTGGAACTCCGCGGCGGCGAGGTGCTCACCGCCGACCGCGTGCTCGTCGCCACCGGCCGCAAGCCCGCGACCGACGATCTCGGCCTGGAATCGATCGGGCTGACCGCCGGTGGCCCGCTCACCGTCGACGACACCGGCCTGGTGTCCGAAGTGGACGGAGGATGGCTGTACGCGGCCGGGGACGTCACCGGGCGGGCGCTGTTGACGCATCAGGGCAAGTACGCCGCGCGGGTGGCCGGCGACGTGATCGTGGCGAGGGCGGCAGGCAGGCCGGCCGACACGCGTCCGTGGAGCCGGTACACGAGTACCGCCGATCATTACGCGGTGCCGCAGGTCGTGTTCACCGATCCCGAAGTCGCCGCGGTCGGGCTGACCGAGCCCGCCGACGGCGCACCGCACCGGGTGGTGGACATCGCCATCGACGTGGCAGGCGCCAGCCTGCACGCGGACGGCTATACCGGGACCGCGCGCATGATCGTCGACATCGAGCGCGAGGTGCTCGTCGGGGTGACCTTCGTCGGTCAGGACGTGGCCGAACTCCTGCACTCCGCGACGGTGGCGATCGTCGGCGAGGTACCGCTGTCACGCCTGTGGCACGCGGTGCCGTCGTTCCCGAGCATCAGCGAGGTATGGCTGAGGCTGCTGGAGACCTACGGGTTGTGAGACTGTCGCGCTGAGCGTGTCCGTTGAGGGTGGTGGTGGGAGACGCTGGGTGTGGCTGTCGCGCTGAGCGTGTCCGTTGAGGGTGGTGGTGGGAGACGCTGGGTGTGGCTGTCGCGCTGAGCGTGTCCGTTGAGGGTGGTGGTGGGAGACGGGTGGGCTAGGTCAACTGCACGTTCAGCGCGGCATGGCCGACCTGGTTGAGGCCCGGGTCGGCGGACGAGGAGGCGCCGTCGAACCAGGTCGCCAGCACCAGCCGCACCGCCGTGCTGGTGACCGAACTGGTGTAGGCGGCGCCGGCGAACTGCGGAGTGCGTGGCCACTTCCCGGTTTCGGTCGCGAGATCGCCGATGCCTCCGCCACCCGCGGTGTCCGCGGTGGTCTTGAACGCCGCCGCGGTCGCCTCGTCGTTGAAGTAGACCACCGCGATCGACACGGCGACCGCGCGGCCGTCGATCGACGATTCGAAACTTCCGCGCCGCATCATCGTGCAGGGCGCGCGCTGGAGACTCGCCTGCACGTCGCCGTAGGCATGCGCGGCACAGTTCGGGTCGCCGGCCAGGTCGCGCTTGAGGAACTGCAGTCCCTGCACCGCCTGGCTGACCGGGGTCGGCGAAGGTCCTGGCCGGGGCGGTGCCGCCTGCTCGCCACCGCCGCCGGTGGTCGCCAGCACGATGGCCGTCACCAGCATCACCGCCAGCAGCGCGATCGCGGCCACCGGCAGCCAGCGGACGGTCCGGGAAGCCTGCTCGGGCGGGGCAAGCGGAATGTTGATCTTCGGTACCGGGGTGGTGACCTCGATCGGCTTGGGTGGCGGGACCAACGGCGGTACCGCCGACGCCGGCACGGGCGCCCGCGACTTCTTCGGCGCCGGAGGGGGAACCTGCGTCAGCTTGACGGTGATGGCGGAGAGCGGATCCTCGGCTCCGCGTTCGGCGGTGAATCCCTCGCTGGCGAAGCCCTCGCTGGCCAGTGCCTCCGAGTCGAGCCGCGGCGCTTCCGGCGCGAGCACCTTCAGCAACGCCCGTACCTCGTCGGCGGTGCACGGTGCCTTGGCCGACGGCAGGGAGACGGCGGCGGCGAGCATGCTCGTCGGCGTGGGGTGCAGTACCCGCGTGGAACCGGCGACATCGGCCGCGGGCTGGTCGACGGTCTCCACGAACGGACCGACGGCGACGATGGTCCCCACCGGCAGGTCCGGTGTCTTTTCGCGCACGCGCCGCGCGATGGAGTCGGCGAGAGTGAGCGCGGTGGCGGCCGGGTTGACCGCCTTGTCGGGGCTCACGAGCGGCCAGCCGTCGGCCTTCCACGGCCCGGACAGCGGGGCTTCGAGTCGCATCGCGGGGTCCGGCAGATCGACACCGACCACCACGATCACACCCCGGGGCAGGATCATGATCGCGTCGACCGGTTTCGCGGTCGGCAGCGGGCGCGGTCCGATCAGGGCGAGGCCACCGACGACGTTGCTGCCCCGGCCGATTGACGCGAGGGCCGCCCTGATGTCTTCGGCCACCCGCGACGGCTGTTGGCCCAGGCGAACGAGCCGCACTCCACACCTCCCCGATCGGGTGAATTGCTGCCCCAGGCTAGCGTCTCGCCCCCCGGGTGCGGGCAGGGGACGGCGTCTCGGCCCCCGCGAGCGGCCGAAGGGCTACTTGGCGGTAGGCGCGGTGCGACGGGAACCCCCTGCGGCCCCGAGTTGTCTCTCTGGGGAAGGTGGGGAAGGCGGGTTTGGCACGGACTTGCCGTAAGAACCATTCCTTCCTTCCCTTTCGGGTGCGACAGGTGAGGTTCATGTGGCCAAATGGGTTAGCGCGGTGCAGAATGTGCGATAGCCGCGTCACGAGTCGCGTCGGCCGATGTTCTCGCGAGGTCGTAGGGGAAGACGCCCCTCGTCGAGTAGCGGAGGTCAGCAGTGAGCACCCGTGGCAACACCCGTGGCGTGGTGTACGTCCACTCGTCGCCGTCTGCGGTATGTCCGCACGTCGAGTGGGCTATCTCGGGCACCCTAGGGACCCGAGTCGATCTACAGTGGACGGCGCAGCCGGCCGCGCCCGGACAACTCCGGGCCGAGTGCGGCTGGAGCGCGCCCGCAGGCACGGGCGCCAAGCTCGCCGCCGGCCTGAGGGCGTGGCCGATGCTGCGCTTCGAAGTCACCGAGGACCCGAGTCCCGGCGTCGACGGCGAGCGGTTCTGTTACGTGCCCGGTCTCGGCCTGTGGCACGGACGGACGAGCGCCAACGGCGACATCGTCGTCGGTGAGGACCAGTTGCGCGCCTTGGTGAGCCAGGTGAAGGCCGGTGAGCAGCTCGCCCACCGCCTCGACGAACTGCTCGCGGCCAACTGGGACGAGGCGCTCGAGCCGTTCCGGCACGCGGGCGACGGGGCCCCGGTCACCTGGTTGCACAGGGTGGGCTGAAGGGGCAGAGTGCGGGCACCTGCGGGTGGGTCTCGGTGACGGGCGGCCTGCCTGACACTACTCTTCGTATGTGTCCGCATTGCCCGCCTCCTCGACGCCGCGGCATCGCCGGCTGCTTCCCGTCCTGGTTGTGGTGATCTCGCTGATGGTCGGCGGCGGCCTCGTCGCCCGGGAGTTCTACCAGCGCCCGCAGGGGGTGTCCACCGCGATGACGGTGCCGCCGGGCGCTGGTGATGTCGCACCCGACGCGGAGCCCGGGCCTGCGACGGTCCGCCTGACCCCGGACGCGGCCGCGCATCCTCAGCACGAGGCCGTCCGCGCGCTGATGCAGACCTACTTCGACGCGATCAACCGCGGTGACTACGACGCCTGGCGGACCACCGTGACGCGCGTGAAGATCGCGGCCCAGCCTCGCCCCGACTGGCAGGCCAACTACCGCTCGACCCGGGACGGCAGCATCGTCATCTATCGCATCGACCCGTCGCCCGGCAACGGCCTCAACGTGCTCATCGGGTTCACCAGCGTCCAGGACCCCTCGGCCGCGCCACCCGAACTGCGGGCCGGTTGTCTGCGGTGGCGGCTGGTGTTCCCGCTCACCCTGGAGAGCGGCCGCTGGAAGCTGGACTCGGGGCCGCAGGCTTCGACGCTCGAAGTTTCCCAGTGCTGACAGCGTAGATTGGCTGCGGTCCGTCTCCGCCTGCTTTTGGTCGGATTGGTAAAAACGCCCTCCTCGCGCGAGGCGCGAGAAGGGCGTTCGGAGAAGCTACTACTCAGACCGTGGTGAACAGCAGAGCCGTGTTGTGGCCGCCGAAGCCGAACGAGTTCGACACCGCGGCGTTGAGTTCGACCTTGCGCGGCTCACCGGAGACCACGTCGAGTTCGACGCGTGGATCGATGTTCTCCAGGTTCAGCGTCGCCGGCACGATGCCGTGGTACAGCGACAGCAGCGTGATGATGCCTTCGACCGCGCCCGCGCCTCCGACGAGATGCCCGAGCGCGCCCTTCGGGGCGGTCACCACGACCTGATCGCCGATCGCCTTGCGGATCGCGTTGGCCTCGCCGATGTCGCCCACCACGGTCGACGTGGCGTGCGCGTTGACGTGGCCGATGTCCGCGGAGGTCAGGTCGGCCATGGTGATCGCGTTGGCCATCGCGGCGATCTGCCCGACGCCTTCCGGGTGGTTGCCGGTGATGTGGTAGGCGTCGGAGGTGATGCCGTAGCCGGCGAGCCGGCCGTAGATCCGGGCGCCCCTGGCCTTCGCCCGGTCGGCCCGCTCCAGGACGACCACACCGGCGCCCTCCCCGAGCACGAACCCGTCGCGGTCGCTGTCGAAGGGCCGGGACGCCCGGGTCGGCTCATCGTTGCGCGTGGACACGGTGCGGGCCTGCGCGAAGCCGGCGATGGTGATGGGGTGGATGCACGCCTCCGCGCCACCGGCGACCACCACGTCGGCCCGTCCGTTCTGGATCATCTGGTAGCCGTTGGCGATGCCTTCCGCGCCGGAGGCACACGCCGAGGCCGGCGAGTGCACCCCGGCCCTGGCCTTGAGGTCGATACCGACATGCGCGGCGGGACCGTTGGGCATCAGCATCGGCACGGTCAGCGGCGACACCTTGCGGATGCCGTACTCCTCCAGCAGATCGTCCTGGACCAGCAGGGTCACCGGGCCGCCGATGCCGGTACCGATGGACACGCCGAGCCGCTCGGGCTCGACATCGGTGTGCTCGTCGGTCGGCTCGGCGAAACCCGCGTCCGCCCAGGCCTGCCGTGCGGCGAGCAGGGCGATCTGCTCGCAGCGGTCCAGACGCCGCGCCTGCACCCGTGGAATCCTCTCCGTCGGTTCCTCGGCGAGGCTGGCCGCGATCTCAACCGGAAGGTCGAACCTTTCGGTCCAGTCGGCTTCGATGCGGCGGATCCCGCTGTGACCGGCGAGCAGACGGTCCCAAGTGGACGCGACGTCACCGCCAAGCGGCGTGGTCGCCCCGAGCCCGGTAATGACGACGTCGATGGTGCTCATGGGGACTCTCCCGAGGTAAGGAGGGAAGATTCAGGTGCTCAGGCGGCGTTGGCCGCCACGTAGTCGACGGCGTCGCCGACGGTCTTGAGGTTGGCGAGCTCGTCGTCGGGGATCTTGACCCCGAACTTGTCCTCCGCCTGCACGGCGATCTCGACCATCGACAGCGAGTCGATGTCCAGGTCGTCGACGAACGACTTCTCCGAGCTCACGTCGTCCTTCGCCACACCGGCGACCTCTTCGACGATCTCGGCGAGGCCGGTGAGGATCTCTTGCTTGTCCGCCACTGTTCGTTCCCTTTCGTTGTTTCCTGGTCTTCCCCGGCGGGCGGCGCCTGCCGGGGTAAGTGGTATCACGGGTTGATGATGACCTGACCGGCATAGGACAGTCCGGCACCGAACCCGACGGTCAGCATCACGTCACCGGTCTTCACCCTGCCCGCCTTGCGCATGTGGTCGAGCGCCAGCGGGATGGACGCGGACGAGGTGTTGCCCGAGTACCTGATGTCGTCGGCGACGACCATGTCCTCCCGGGCGCCCTTGGCGCGCAGCCGCTTGGCGATCGCGTCGACGATACGCAGGTTCGCCTGGTGCGGGACGAGCACGTCCACTTCGGACGGGTCGACCCCGGCCAGTTCCAGCGCCCGCAGCGCGACGGGCGCGATCTGCGTGGTCGCCCACCGGAACACCGACTGGCCTTCCTGGGTGAGAAAACGGTGTTCACGCATGTAGATGGTGTCCACCAGGTCGCCCGCGCTGCCCCAGGCGACCGGCCCGATGCCGGGCTCGTCGGACGGACCGACCACGGCCGCGCCCGCCCCGTCGGCGAAGATGATCGCGTTGGCCCGGTCGACCGGGTCCACCCAGTCGGTCAGCTTCTCCGCGCCGATCACCAGCACCTTGCCCGCCGAGCCGGCCCGGATCAGGTCCGAGGCCACGCCGAGGCCGTAGCAGAAGCCGGCGCAGGCGGCGTTGAGGTCGAAGGCGCCGGGGCTCTTGATGCCCAACCGGTCGGCGACCTGCGCCGCCGCGTTCGGGATCTGCGAGGGCATCGTGCAGTTCGGCACGATGACGGTGTCCACTTCGGACGGTTCGACCCCGGCGTCGGTCATGGCGTTCGCGCCCGCGGTCACCGCCATGTCGACCAGCAGTTCGTCCTTGTCGGCGAACCGCCGTTCGATGATGCCGACCCGGTCACGGATCCACTGATCGTTGGTGTCCATGATCTGGGACAGGTCGTCGTTGGTCACCACCCGCTCGGGCTGGGCGCTTCCGAAGCCCAGCACACGAGTGGCGGCCGGCCCTTGCTTGAGCCGCAGCTTCACTCGGCCTCCTTCCGCACGGCGGCCAGGTCGGCCGGGGTCTTGAGGGCGACGGTGCTCGTCACCACGCCTTTGAGCTGACGCTTGACCAGGCCGGTCAGCGTGCCGGCCGGGGGAAGCTCGACGGTGGTGGTCACGCCGAGGGAGACCAGGCCGTCCATGGTCAGGTCCCAGCGCACCGGGCGGGTCACCTGCCGCACCAGCCGTTCCAGGTATTCGGCGCCCGAAGTGACGACCTTGCCGTCGGCGTTGGACAACAGCGGGCGCGCCGGGTCGGCCGGCGTGATGGTCGCCGCGTGCCCGGCCAGCGCGGCCTCGGCCGGGGCCATGTAGCCGGTGTGGAAGGCGCCCGCCACCTTGAGCCGCCGGATCTTGGTGCCCGCCAACGGTTCCGCGACGATCTTTTCGATCGCCGTGGCCGCGCCGGAGGCGACGATCTGACCGGCGCCGTTGCGGTTCGCCGCGACGAGGCCGTGCTCCTCCAGCCAGGCGACCACCTGGTCGGGTTCGCCGAGCATCACCGCGGCCATGCCGGTGGGCTCGGCCGCGCAGGCCTTCGCCATCTCGGCACCGCGGACCGCCGCGAGCGCGACGGCGTCCTCTTCGGACAGCACGCCGGCGATCGCCGCCGCGGCTAGCTCGCCCACCGAGTGGCCGGCTACCGGCATGTCGTCCGGGACCGGCCCCAGTTCCCCGAAGGCCAGCAGGGAAAGCGCCACGATCAGCGGCTGCGCGACCGCGGTGTCCTGAATCGTTTCGGCGTCACCCTCGGTACCGAGGTGGACAAGATCGAGACCGGCACGGTCGGACCAGCGCTCGAGTTTTTCTCTTGCGCCGTCGAGGTCGAGCCACGGCGTCACCATGCCGGGCGCTTGGGAGCCCTGTCCGGGCGCGAGCAGTGCCGTCACGTGTCCAGGGAACACGCACGGCGGCTCGTCACGGGATGCCGCCGATCACCAAGTACACGCGGCGATGTTGTGGAGCATCTACAAACCTGTTGGCGACGCGGCCGTACGCGGCGGGGGTGACTTGTCGGTAGTGAGCAGATCGGCGTGAGTTCCGTCACGACGGTGTTCGTCGGGGGCGCGGCTCCTCCAGGCCCCCGCTGGGAGCAAGCCCCGTTCACCACAGGCCGCGCGAGCGGGCCAGCCTGCCGACCGCCAGCGCGACCCTGAGCACCAGTGCGTCCCGGGGGTTCGCGGCGTTGTGCCCCGTCAGTTCGGCTGCCCGGCGGAGCCGGTACCGCACCGTGTTCGGGTGGACGAACAGGGTTTTCGCGCAGGTCTCCAGCACTCCGCCGGACTCGAGGTAGGCGTCGACGGTGTGCAGCAGGGTCGGCCCGGCGGCTTCCAGGGGGCCGGCGATCTCCTCGATCAGCAGCCGCTCCGCTTCCGGATCGCCGGACAGCGCCCGCTCCGGCAGCAGATCCCCCGAACGCACCGGCCTCGGCGCCCCGGGCCAGCCGACCACCGCACGTAACCCGGAAAGCGCTTCCGCCGCGCTGCGATGGGCCTCGCCGAGGTTGGCCACGGTCGGCCCGGCCACCACCGGCCCCTCCCCGAAGGCGATCGCCAGCTTGCCGAGGACCTCGTTGTCCCTGGCCGCGCCCTCGGTCGGACCGCCTGCCACCAGGACGAGCCGGGAGCCCTGCACGCTGAGCAGAACCGGCCTGCCCAGCCTCGCGGCGAGCCGCCGGACTTCGAACACGACCGTGGGCGGATCGTCCGAGGAGGGCGGCCCGACCAGCACGGTCGCCTTCGCGGCCGGATCCCAGCCCAGCGCCGACGCCCGCGACAGGACGGACTCCTCGGCGTCGCCACGGACGATCCCGTCCACGACCAGCGCCTCCAGCCGGGCGTCCCAGGCACCCCTGGCTTCGGCCGCGGCGGCGTAGGAGTTCGCCGTGGCGAAGGCGATTTCGCGTCCGTAGCGAAGGATTCCCTCGATGAGCGCGGCCTGTTCGGCCTCGTTGGCGGCGAACTCCGGGAGGTGCTCCTCGAACACCTCGATCGCCAGCCGGACCAGCCCGACCGCCTGGCGCAGCCCGATCCACCGGGAGAGCTCCTGGGGGGCGCTGCGGAACGCCTCGGTGGTGAGTTTGAGGGCCTCCTGGGAGTCCCGCAGCCAGTCGACGAATCCGGCGGCGCCGGCCTGCGTGATCATCAGCACACTGGCGCGCTGGTCGGCGGGCAGCTTCCCGAACCACGGCAGCCGTTGCTCCATCGCCACCACGCTGGCCGAAGCCAGCCGCCCCGACGCGCGCTCCAGCCGACGGAGTGTCTTGGCGGACAGGCCGTGGTGCTTGGGCGTGGGCCGGACGTTCGTCTGGGTCATGATGTGGTCGATGGTAGGCCGCTCGAGCGGCGAGGCCGCCCGGCGCGTCGCGGTTTCCCCGCTTGTTCATTTCCGCGCCGGGCGGCCTCATCTCCCCGGTCCCCACCGGTATGTCCACTATGGACCGTATCGATCGGCCGCCGCTACCCGCCTCACCCGATCGTGGAACGCTGTTCACCGCGGTCCCGCCGAGGGAATCAGCCGTGGCGGCCGGCTGTTGGCCCCGTTACCGATCCGACCGAAAGCAGGCGGAGACGGTCCGCAGCCGAACTGCTTGTAGACACCCGTTTCCGCCGTGGCTGCCGTCGGATTGGTAACGAAGGGGACAGCATGGACTTCCTGCTCCACCACGGGCTGACAGTCTTCGGGCAATGGACATCCATCGCCGAGCTGGCCGGGCAGCTGTGCGCACTGGCCGTGGTCTTCCTCGCGGAACGGCGCACGTTGTGGACCTGGCCGGTGCAAGTGGGCGCCACCGTGTTGCTGTTCGCCGTGTACGTTTCGGCGCACCTCGGCGGGCTCGCGACGCGGCAGGTGGCCATCCTGGCGATCTCGCTCTACGGCTGGTGGGCCTGGGCACGCCGGCGCGACCCCGTCTACGGCATCGTGGTCCGGCGGGCCCGGCCGGTCGAAAGCCTGGTCACCGCCGGGATCTTCGCCGCGGGCACGGTCGCGACGGCGCTGCTGCTCCAGGCGCTGAACGCTTCGTGGGCGCCGTGGCCGGACGCCGCCATTCTCGTCGGCACCCTGGTCGCCTTCGGCGCGCAGGGGCTCGGTCTGGTCGAGTTCTGGCTGGTCTGGCTGGTGGTGGACGCGATCGGGGTGCCGCTGCAGATCGCTTCGGGTCTGTGGTTCTCGGCGACCGTCTACCTGGTGTTCACCGTGCTGGTGATCCGGGGCTGGTGGAGCTGGAACCGGACGGCACGCCGGGTCGGCGGCGCGGTCGGAGCCGCGTCGAACTGAGCGGGGCCGCTCAGCGCAGGGTCGCGTGCGTGGGCCGGAGTTCGGCCACGCTACGGACACCGAGCAACTGCAGCGTGCGCACGATCTCCGAACGCAGGATGTCCACGCACCGCTGGACACCCCGTTCACCGGCCGCCATCAGCCCGTACAGGTAGGCGCGGCCGATCAGGCAGGCGTCGGCGCCCCTGGCGATCGCGGCGACGATGTCCCCGCCGGAGAGGATCCCGGTGTCCAGCCAGACCTCGGCCGCCCCGCCCACGCTGTCCACTGTGGACGGAAGAAGTTCCAGTGGCACCGGAGCGCGGTCGAGCTGACGCCCGCCGTGGTTGGACAGCACCACGGCGTCCGCGCCGTGTTTCACCACGTCCCTGGCGTCCTCCGGATGCTGGATTCCCTTCACCACGAGCTTTCCGGGCCAGGTCTCGCGGACCCACGTGAGGTCTTCGAGCCTCAGCGTCGGGTCGAACAGCTTGTTGATCATGTCCGCCACGGTCCCGCCGGAGGAGGTCAGCGAGGCGAACCGCAACGGCTCCGTGGTGAGCAGATTGAACCACCACGACGGGTGCGTGGCGCCGTCGAGGAACGTGCGCAACGTCAGCGACGGCGGGATGGTCAGGCCGTTGCGGACGTCCCGCAGCCGCGCACCGGCGACCGGGGTGTCGACGGTCAGCAGCAACGTGTCGTAACCGGCCTCGTGGGCGCGTGCCATCAGCTCCGCGCCGGCGCCGTGGTCCCGCCAGACGTAGAGCTGGAACCACCTGCGGGCGTCCGGCGCCGCCTTCGCGACGTCTTCGATCGACGTGGTGCCCATCGTGGACAGCGAAAACGGGATGTTCTCGCGCTGGGCGACGCGGGCCACCGCGCGTTCGCCCTCGTGGTGCATCATGCGCGTGAACCCGGTCGGCGCGAAGGCGAAGGGCAGCGCCGAGCGCTTGCCGAGGATCGGCGTGCTCAGGTCGACGTCGTCGACGCCCCGCAGGATGTTCGGGTGGAACTCGACGCGGCGGAACGTCTGGCGAGCGCGGCGCAGGCTGTCCTCGTGTTCGGCGGCGCCGTCGGTGTAGTCGAAGACCGCACGGGGCGTGCGCCTGCGCGCGATCGTGCGCAGGTCGCCGATGGTGTGCGCGTTCGCGAGCCGGCGCGTGGTCGGGTTCAGCTCCAGCGGCTTCGGCCGCAGGAGCTCCTTGAGTTCGCGGGGTTCGGGCAGTCGCCTCTTGGTCACGTGATCATCCTCTCCGACGCGAGCCGCTTTCGAAGCCCCCGGCACCACCCCGCGCGTACCCGGTTGTCCCCGATGGAAACGGCCCTTCCGCCGGCCGGGGTTCGCGCCCCGGCCGGCGGGAGAGGGTTGGATCAGGCGTTCCCCGAGTCGGACAGCTGCGGTCCGGCCGCGGAGACGTCGTGGATCCGGTAGCGGCGGGTGGCCTCGACGACGCTGGCCCGCGAGACCGCGCCGCGACGCGCCAGCGCGGTGAGCACGCCGACCACGATCGACTCGGCGTCCACCAGGAAGTGCCGCCGCGCCGCCGGGCGGGTGTCGGAGAACCCGAATCCGTCGGTGCCCAGCGTCAACATGTCCGTCGGCACCCACGGGCGGATCAGGTCCGGCACGGCGCGCATCCAGTCGGACACCGCCACGACCGGGCCCTCGGCACCCTGGAGAGCCTGCGTCACGTACGGCACACGCGGTGAGTCGTCCGGGTTCAGGAAGTTGTCCCGGTCCACCTCGACCGCCTCACGCCGCAGCTCGGACCACGACGTGGCCGACCACACGGCGGCGCGTACGCCCCACTCCTCGGCCAGCATCCGCTGTGCCTTCAGCGCGTCCGGCATGGTCACGCCCGACACCAGGATCTGGGCTTCGGGACCCGCCCCGGAAGGCGCGGCGGAATACCGGTACAGGCCGCGCAGCAGCCCGTCGACGTCGAGGTTCTCCGGCTCGGCAGGCTGCCGGTACGGCTCGTTGTAGACGGTCAGGTAGTAGAACACGTTCTCGCCGTTGCCGTCCGGCCCGGTTTCGCCGTACATCCGGCGCAGGCCGTCCCGCACGATGTGCGCGATCTCGAACGACCACGCCGGGTCGTAGGCGACCACTGCCGGGTTGGCGTGCGCCAGCAGATGCGAGTGGCCGTCCGCGTGCTGCAGACCCTCACCGGTCAGCGTGGTGCGCCCCGCCGTGGCGCCGAGCACGAAACCACGTGCCATCTGGTCGGCCGCCGCGTACAGGCCGTCGCCCGTGCGCTGGAACCCGAACATCGAATAGAAGATGTAGATCGGGATCATCGGCTCGCCGTGCGTGGCGTAGGAGGTGCCCACGGAGGTGAACGACGCGGTCGAACCGGCCTCGTTGATGCCCTCGTGCAGCAACTGCCCGTGCTCGGACTCCTTGTAGGCCAGCATCAGGTTCGCGTCGACCGAGGTGTAGGTCTGGCCCTGCGGGTTGTAGATCTTGGCCGTCGGGAACATCGAGTCCAGGCCGAAGGTGCGCGCCTCGTCCGGGATGATCGGCACCACCCTGGCGCCGATCTCCGGGTCCTTCGCCAGCTCGCGGACCAGCCGGACGAACGCCATCGTGGTGGCGACCTCCTGCTTGCCCGAGCCCTTGCGGACCGCGTCGTAGATCTTGTCCCCGGGCAGCACCAGCGGCTTCGCCCGGTGGGCCCGCCGTTCCGGCAGGAAGCCGCCCAGGGTGCGCCTGCGGCCGATCATGTACTCGATCTCCGGCGAGCCGGGGCCGGGGTGGTAGTACGGCGGGAGCTTGGGATCGCGCTCCAGCTCGGCGTCGCTGACCGGGATCCGCTGCGCGTCGCGGAACAGCTTGAGGTCGTCGAGCGTGAGCTTCTTCATCTGGTGCGTGGCGTTGCGGCCCTCGAACGCCGGGCCGAGGCCGTAACCCTTGATGGTGTGCGCCAGGACCACCGTCGGCTGGCCGTGGTGCTCCATCGCCGCCTTGTACGCCGCGTACACCTTGCGGTAGTCGTGGCCGCCGCGCTTGAGGTTCCAGATGTCGGCGTCGGAGAGATCCTTGACCAGGTCCTTCGTGCGCGGGTCGCGGCCGAAGAAGTGCTCGCGGACGTAGGCGCCGTCGTTGGCCTTGTAGGTCTGGTAGTCGCCGTCCGGCGTGACGTTCATCAGGTTGACCAGCGCGCCGTCGCGGTCGGCGTGCAGCAGCGAGTCCCACTCGCGGCCCCAGATGACCTTGATCACGTTCCAGCCCGCGCCACGGAAGTAGGTCTCCAGCTCCTGGATGATCTTGCCGTTGCCCCGGACCGGGCCGTCCAGCCGCTGCAGGTTGCAGTTGATCACGAAGGTGAGGTTGTCCAGCCCCTCACCGGCGGCCACGTGAATCAGGCCGCGCGATTCGGGCTCGTCCATCTCGCCGTCGCCGAGGAACGCCCAGACATGCTGGTCGGTGGTGTCCTTGATGCCGCGATCGCGCAGGTAGCGGTTGAACCGTGCCTGGTAGATGGCGTTCATCGGGCCCAGGCCCATCGACACCGTGGGGTACTCCCAGAAGCCCGGCATCAGCCGTGGGTGCGGGTACGACGGCAGGCCGCCGCCCTCGCCCGCGTGCGAGTACTCCTGGCGGAACCCGTCGAGCTGCTGCTCGGTCAGCCTGCCTTCGAGGAACGCGCGGGCGTAGATGCCCGGCGAGGCGTGGCCCTGGATGAAGATGTGGTCACCGCCGCCGGAATGGTCCTTGCCGCGGAAGAAGTGGTTGAACCCCACTTCGTAGAGCGCGGCCGACGACGCGTAGGTCGAGATGTGGCCGCCGACGCCGACTCCGGGTCGCTGCGCGCGGTGCACCATGATCGCCGCGTTCCACCGGATGTAGGCGCGGTAGCGCCGTTCGATCTCCTCGTCCCCGGGGAACCATGGTTCGTTCTCGGTGGGAATCGTGTTGACGAAATCGGTAGCCGTGAGTGGCGGCACGCCCACGTTGCGTTCGCGGGCGCGTTCGAGCATCCGCAGCATCAGGTACCGGGCCCGCTGCTGACCGCCTCTGGCGATCGCCTCGTCGAACGAGTCCAGCCATTCCGCGGTCTCTTCGGGGTCGATGTCGGGGAGGTGAGCGGCCAGGCCGTCACGGATGACACGCACCCGCGCCGGAGCCTGCTGTGTGCCGGCACGGTCGTTCTGGGGGGCCAAGGGATCTCCTCGCCGTTTCTTGCTGGTCCAGGGGGTCGGGGCTGGCGTGCCCCGACTCCCATCGTCGTCTTTTCCGGGCTTGCCGTCACCGCTACTGAACGGTAACGTTCACCGCCCCGGCGCGGGTCACACGCGCACGCGCGCGCGAGGCACCATCCACCCTAGGCCAGTGTGACGACAGTGGGTCCGTTCGGCGGTGTTAACCCGGTCGCAGACCGTGTTGGAGTGCCCCTACGCTGCGAAACGAGTTGGCACCAGATCCGGTGTGGACGGTTGCGCCGCGGGCTCAGGCCGTGTTCGCTAGCCCCATCCGTGTATCAACGGGATGGGCAATCCGTCCCAAAGGCGTAGTTGGAGGAGTGAAAGCAGTGGTCGCCGCTGGAGACGCTGAGTACAGCAGCGTCGCCGAAAGGCTTGGGATCAAGCCCGACATGGTGGTTCAGGAGCTCGGATGGGACTCCGACGTCGATGACGACCTGCGCGCCGCGATCGAAGAACACATCGGTGGTGACCTCCTCGACGAGGACGCCGACGAAGTGGTCGACGTCGTGCTGTTGTGGTGGCGGGAGGACGACGGCGACCTGGTGGACGCGATCATGGACGCGCGAACCCCACTCGACGAGAACGGCGTGATCTGGGTGCTCACACCCAAGACCGGACAGCCCGGGCACGTCGAGCCGAGTGAAATCGCCGAGGCCGTGCCCACCGTCGGGCTGGCCCAGACCTCCAACATCAGCGCCGGACCGAACTGGGCGGGCACGAAACTCGTTTCGCCCAAGTCGAAGTCCAAGCGTTGACCAAGGGCACGCTAAGGTTGAAGGAAGCAAGAGAGCCAAACGCGGGAGAGGTGCCCTTTCATGGCGGTCGAGGTCGGTTCGAAGGCCCCGGACTTCACGCTCAACGACTACAACAGGCAGCCGGTCACACTGTCGTCGTTCCAGGGTGAGAAGCCGGTCCTGCTGGTGTTCTACCCGTTCGCGTTCAGTGCTATCTGCACCGGCGAGCTGTGCCAGTTGCGGGACGAGTTCGCGGACTACGAAGGTCAGGGCGTGCAGGTGCTCGGGGTGTCCGTGGACACCGCGTTCTCGCTCAAGGTCTGGGCTGAGCAGCAGGGCTACCAGTTCCCGCTGCTGTCCGACTTCTGGCCGCACGGCGAGGTCGCCAAGGCCTACGGCACGTTCAACGAGGACGCCGGGATGGCCGTGCGGGGCACCTTCCTGATCGACAAGGAGGGCGTGGTCCGCTACGCCGAGGTGAACCCGCCGGGACAGGCACGCGACCAGCAGTCCTGGAAGAAGGCCGTGTCGGAACTCGCTTGATCGTCTTCGCCGGCGGCGCCTCGCGCCGCCGGCGGAACGGGCGCATAGCTCAGCGGAAGAGCACCTCCCTTACAAGGAGGGGGTCGCAGGTTCGAACCCTGCTGCGCCCACCGAAGCCCTGACGTAACGGCAGTGGCTGGCCGGCCCACTGCACAAGCAGGATGTGAACCTCACGCTGGTCGTCCAGCACGAGGTAGGTCACGGTGCCCTCGCCGTCCGGTCAGGGATCAGCCGGTACACCGGTCCGTTACCGGCCGAGTCGCTGGTCGATCATTTCCTGTACCGCCGCGTAGGGCTCCGCACGTTCCTCATCGACCAGGGCGTCACGTATCGCCGCCGTCGGCCACTCGGTGGAGCATCCGTGATCGGGTTGGGTGCCGACGGGCGGGTTGCCCGAAAATTTCGTTCGACTGCCGTTAAGGCTTCCGGAGTCGGATCAATTTCGAGGTGTGCGTGTCCGGGCCGTGGAAAAGAATGGAGTGGTGCTACTCCGCCTGGCGGCGAGAGTTGTGGTTCAAATGGCGATGAAGGTATTCCTAGCTGGGCAAACGGTATCAAGATTAAGTTGATCAATATGGTTGCATTAGTGTGATCCATATCACGGTGGAGCATCTTTCCGGGGCGGCCGGACATCTTTACCGGTGCGAGGACGAGCTGAGCGGGAAACAGGCGAAGCAATTTATTCAAGGGGTGCGAAAATGAACATCAATGGCACGGTCGTACGGCGTGGCGCGGTGACGGCTTTCGCGGTGGCGGCGATGGCGGCGGCGTTGGGCGCGTGCTCCACCGGGCAGACCGGTGCGGCCGCTCCTGGGGCCCAGGCGCCCGCGCCTGCCGCGGGTTCGGCGGCCGACCAAGGGAGTCCGCAGGCCGGTATGCGGGATCTGTCGGCGACGAACGGGCAGGACGGCGGCGGCGTCGCGCACGCCGGGAACGAAATTCCCTGCACGCGGTTGAAAGTCACGACGTCGCAGCCCAAGGCGGTGAACGACACCAGCACGCAATGGGTGTTCCCGATCATGCTGACGAACACCGGTGACGCGAACTGCCAGGTGCGCGGGTTTCCGGGAGTCCGGCTCAACGGATCCGACGGCACCACCTGGGACCTGACTCGTACCAGCAAGCCGATCACCCCGGTCGTGCTTCGGCCGGGCGAGCACGCCGACGCGGACCTGACCTACCTCACCGATGACTCGGGCAACGGCTGGAAGATTTCCAGCATGGCGGTGACACCGCCGAACACCACCGACACGCAGGTCGTGACCTGGGCGGTCGGGAGGGCGATCGTGAAGCAGGACGCCGCGACCCATCCTGGCACCTACATCGACCCGGTTCGTCCGGGACCGAAGTAAAGACCATATTTCCGGTATTCTTTCGGTGCCGCCGGGGCTCCCCCGGCGGCACCTTTGTTCATTCAGGCCAGGAATGCGCTTTCAGAACGAGCCTTCCGGTGACTCGTGGTACTTCCGCAGATGCTGCTCCTCGCCGCGGCCGTGCAGGGTGAACCGGAACTTCGATCCGTCAGGCCACGTCAGGAACCGGGTGCGCAGGTCGACCTCCGGAGCCTCCGGTTCGCGCGCCTGCCACACGATCCGCGGCGGGGGAACGCCGGCCGGGTCCAGATAGGTGGGTCCGGTGTCCACCACCGCCAGGCACGACGGCGAGAGGACCAGCCAGGGTCCCTTTGCCGGTCGCAGTTTGTCGAGCAGGTCCAGCGCCATCGCGTTCGCCGGGCCCGTCACGCGGATTTCCCGCTGAAACGGTTTCCCCCATTTGCCGCCGCCGCTACCGGCGCCGTTCACGAAAGCGAAAACAGCGAAAACCGCGCCGCCGACACCGCGAAGGGTGTTCCAGAAGAAGCGCCGGATGAGGTTTTCACCCTTGACCGTGCCGTCCATGCGTCTGCCCGGGACGTCATACCCCGGGGCGTCGTCACCCAGGCGCAGCACGAGGACCGGCTCCCGCCATTGGCCTCGCATCAGCTCTTCCACCCGTTCCCGGAAGCCGGCACGGACCAGGACCTTTTCCGTCCCGCCTTCGAGATGGGCCTGGTGATCGAAGATCTTGCGGGCCGCTCGCCCTCTGGCCTCGGTCGGGGCCCGCGCGACGAGTTCGTCCGGCCCGGCGGCTAGATGTCGAGCTTCCGCCGGGTTTCCTCCGGGCTCTGGTCCCCGCCTATTTCGCTCTTGTCGAACCACGGTTCGTCTCCTTCGGAGGTAACGGATTCCTTGCCCTCGCCGTAGACGGTCTTCCCCGCCGCGATACCGGCCTTGACGCTCGCGCCGGCGACGAGGGGCTTGGCGCCCACGGCGGTGCCGAACATCGTGGTGAGCGCCCGGTTGCTCGGCTGGAAGCCGTCCGCGACCGCGCCGAACCCGAACTTGGTCTCCCCGGGCATCACGCCGACGCGCAGTTTCCTGGTGAACACCTCGAGCTTCCCGGAGAACTTGACCAGGAACTCCATGAAGGTGTCGAGCAACTTGCCGAACTTGCCGAGATAGCGGGTGACCTTCTGCAGCACCGAGGCCGCCTTGGCGATGGAAGCGGTCATCGCGGCGGCGACCGAACCACCGAAGCTGATCACCGACGCGGCCAGGGCGGGCAGCCACAGGGTGATCAGCCAGGAGACCAGCTCGGTGATGATCGCCTTGATCACCTCTTCGATGACCACCATGACCATCGACCACATCTTCAGCACCTCGGCCACGGAACCGGCTGCCGAACCGACACCACGGATGCCGGAGGAGAATTCGCCGAGCGCTTCCTTCGCCGCGCTCCCGGCCTCGTCCACCCACTCGGCCAGCGCGGTGTCGCCGGTCCGCTCGAAGTCCTCGGCGAGCGCGACGAAGCCTTCCGCGATCGAGACGAAGTTCTCCGAACCCTGCCCGATGGCGGGGCCGTCCCCGGTGACGTGGTGTAACGCGTCCTGTAGTGGCTGGACCAGTTCGAGCAGCATGTTCAGCCCGTGGCTGACCAGCCAGCCGATCGGGTCCATGGCGAAGGTGACCATGTCTCCGGCCGCGGCGCCGACGAACGCGGCCCCGTCGCCGACCAGCGCGGCACCCGCGGAGGCCAGTTCCCCCGGGTTGTCCGCCTGAGCCGCCTGCTGCGCGTGCCCGGCGATCGACTTGCCGGATTTGTACACGGTGCCTGCCACGGGGACGTAGCCCATCGCGCGGTCGAGGTTGGCGCCCGTGCTCTCGTCGTAGGCCTCGACGTTCAAGGTCTCGGCGATGCTCTTCTTCTCGGTCATTCGCCTTGGTCTCCGATCGCGTCGATCTCCGCCTGGTGCCGGCCGAACGTGATCTTTCCGGTGTCTTCGACGCCCTGGTACATCTCCGCGGCCTTGTTCAGCTTGGTGATGAACCCGCCCACCCCGTCCTTCATGTCGGTGAGCAGCGAACGAAGTTCGGCCAGGCGCTCGGTGTAGCCCTGTTTGGCGAAGATGCCCACGACTCCCCAGGCGTTGTCGGTCACGTCGGCGGTGTCGATCAGGCGGCCGAAGGCATCCGCTTCCTGCTCGTAGTAGGGAAGCTGCCGGGCATAACCGGAGATCGCGTCGATATTGGTCTGTATTCCCTCTGACATCGTCCCGTCCCTGGTCGGAGTGGTCAGCCGCGCATGATGGAGCTCTGGCCGAAGTAGTCGTCGTCGTCCGGCGTGCCGGATCGGCGCCCCGGTCGAGGCGCCTGCCGGGGCGCCGGTTCCTGCGACGCGGGCTCTTCCGGCGGGGTTCCGAATGCTTCGGCCTGAGCCTGGCGAACCTGCTCCGAGGTGTTGATACCGAACGAGTCGCCGAACATGTCGTCCACGACTCCGGCCTGCTGCCTGATGGCTTCGGCCACCGCCTGGCGCATCGTCGTCATGATCACCTCGGAAAGCCGGTCCGACCCGAGGCGTACCGCGCCCGGGGCGAGCCGGAGGCCGGTGACCGTTCCGCCGGCGCCCGCGACCACCGTTACGGTGCCGTCGGGTGAGGTCACCGCGCTCTCGACCTGCGCGATCCGCTCCTGCATGTCGCCCACCCCGGCGAAGCGGGCCTCGGCCTGCCGCATTTTGGCCTGGAAGTTCTCGAACCGCGCGATCAGCTCGTCCATGTGGGCAGGCATCGTGTCTCCCTCGTACGGTATGTCCGCGTGCGTCCGTATTGTGGCAGCTCGGTGCACGTATTGTCCGGTTTTTGGAAGAACCTGCCTCGCCGCCCGTGGTCCGGGCGGTGGGAAGCCTGATCTGAAGCAGCACGCCGCGACCTACATCGACGCGGTCCGTCCGCGACAGGAGGAGACGGCTGTATTTCCCTCCCAGAAAACGAAGATAGCGAAGGTGAAAAGGCGAGGACGAATCAGAACGAAATTTCCGGCGAAGCGCGCGGAAATGTGGTGATGGCGGACTCTATCCGAATTGTGATCCTGGCCGACCGGCCCGGCTCCACACCACAATTGGCGCCTCTTGATGACGGGAGGATGACCATTCAGACGAAGTGCGTCGGTCACCGCTCGGTGTGGCGCAGGATGGCGGGAATCACCCGGTCCCAGGTCGGACGGGGCGGGACTTCGTGGCCGACCCTCTCGAGGAGGAGCAGTTCGGCGTCCGGGATCTCCCGTGCCAGTGCCTGTCCGTGCGCGGCCGGGAACATGCGGTCCTCGGTGCCGTGGATGACCAGTGTGGGCGCGACGATCTCACCCAGACGCGGGCGGAGGTCCTCGCCGTCGCCGCCGACGAGCCAGTGGTTCTTCGCGGAACGGGGGTCGATCGAGCGTTCCGCCACCCGCCGGGCGATGCCGAGCGCGGAGGTCTCGTCGAAATGGGTGCCCGCCAGCGGCCGGTGGAGTTCGACGAGATACTTCGCCACGGCTTCGCGGTCGGTCCAGTCGGGTTCGGGCACCGGGTCGGCGTAAGTGGCTTTGAGGCTGTCCGCCATGGGCGGCAGATCGTCGGCGTAACCCGGACTGGTCGACAGCAGCGTCAGCGTCGCGACGCGCTTGGGATGTTCGATCGCGACGTACTGGGCGATGCCGCCACCCATCGACAGCCCGGCCAGGTGGGCGCGGCCGTCGGCGAGGGTGTCGATCAGGTGGACCACGTCGTCGCAGAGGTCGGTGCCGGAATACCCGGGCTCACCCGGTGGTGAACAGGTCGAGCGTCCGGTGTCGCGGTGGTCGTATCGGAGGACGAAGCGGCCGCCCTCAGCCAGGCGAAGACAGAATTCCTCGTCCCACCAGTCCATCGGCGAGGAGGCGCCGGCGATCAGCAGTATCGAGGGCGCGCTCCGGTCACCGAACGTTTCGGCACACAGCTCGGTGTCACCCACTCGCACCATGACCTCGGTCATGTTCCGACTTTACGGCGCATGCCCCGGCTCTCGCGGGGTAACTCGTCCGATAGGGACGAAAGGTGAAGCTCGTGGTGTTGAGTGTGGTGTTCGCGGTACTGGCGGCGATGGGGAACGCGACGGCGTCGGTGTTGCAGCGCAAGGCCGCGCGCCGTCAGCCGGAGGACGACTCCCTGTCCGTGCGCATCCTCTGGGACCTGGCCCATCAGCCGGCCTGGATCGGCGGCATCACCGCGATCGTGATCGGCTTCGCGTTCCAGGCGGCCGCCCTGGCCACCGGCCCCATTCTGCTGATCCAGCCCATCCTGGTGGTGGAGCTGGCGTTCACCCTGCTGCTGTCCGGGTTCGTGTTTCACAGCAGGCTGCGGGCGCGTGAGTGGACCGCGGTCGCCGGGATGAGCGTCGGCGTGGCGCTGCTGCTGGTGGCGTTCGCCCCCGGCGGTGGTGATCCACGGCAGGCGTCGGTGACGGCGTGGGCACTCGGGTGCGGGGTCACCGTGGCCGTGGTGGGCACGTTGGTCATGCTCGGGTACCGGGCGCGGCACGCTCGCCGGGCCGCCTTGCTGGGCATCGCCACCGGGGTGTGGTTCGGCTTCACGGCCGCGCTGGTCGCGGGCATGACGGCGGCCTTCGAGGCAGGGTTCGGCGAGGCGATGCGCTCCTGGCAGACGTGGAGCATCCTGGTGGTGGGTCCGCTGGGCTTCGTGTTGCTGCAGAACGCCCTGCGGGCGGCGCGGCTGGTGGCCTCGCAACCGGGCTTGACCCTGGCCAATCCGCTGTCGGCGGTCGGCTGGGGTGTCGTCGTGTTCGGAGAACAGGTGCGCGACGGCGCGTGGATCATCGCTCAGGTGGGTGGCGCGGCCCTGGTCGCCGCCTGCACCGTCCTGCTGGCCAGGTCCCCGCTGTTGCAGGGCACCGAGGGCGACACCGAGGGCGCGACCGAGGACGAACGCGACCACGCCGAAAGCCGCTGACTCCTCGTCCTAACCGGTAACCCCACCCGTCACCCACCGCGACCCTCAACGGACGCGCTTCGCGCGACCGTTAATCTGGGCCGGTGCCTCGCCTGATCACGGTGCTGACTCCGGTGTTCGACGGTGGGCATCACCATCTCCGTGAAACGTACGCGTCGTTGTGCGCGCAGGAACTGCCGTCGGGCTGGGAATGGGAATGGTGTCTTCAGGAGGACGGCAGGACCGGCGTGCCCGCCTCGGTGCTCCCGGACGACCCGCGCATCTCCTCCGGCACCGGACTTCCGGGGCGAGCGGGGGTGGCGCGGACGATGGCGCTGGCGCGCACGCGCGGCACGCTCGTCCGCACGCTCGACGCCGACGACCTCCTGCTGCCGGGAGCGCTTGCCCGGGACATCGAGACGCTGGCACGGGTCGCGTGGTGCACCTCGGCCGGGCTGGATCTTCATCCGGACGGCACGACGACCGCGGGTCCCTACGATCCTCCGCCCGGTCCGCTGCCGGACGATCTCTTTCTCACCGAGCAGCGGCACGACCGGTTGTCGGTGCTCGCCGCGAACTTCGCCGCACACACCGATCTCGTGCGGGCGCTCGGTGGGTGGCCTGCGCTTTCGGGGGCGGAGACGGTCGGGTTGCTCCTGGCCGCCGAGGCCGTCACGCCCGGTGAGTTCATCGCCGAGCCGAGCATGCTCTACCGCAAGCACGACGGACAGACCACCGCGTCCAGCCACTACTGGGAGGCCGACGAGAGCCGCGCCCGCCTGCAGATCGTGCTCGACCGGGCGAGGGTGCTGCGACTGCTGGACTGGAAATGGCCGGACGACCTCGGGGTCGCGCCGGGCCCGTGAAACGATCGGCGGGTGAGCGCCACACTTGTCGCGAAGGATCTGGCCGCCGGACACGGGGACCGAGTGCTGTTCAGCGGACTCGACCTGGTCGTCGCTCCCGGTGACGTGGTCGGGCTGGTCGGCGCGAACGGTGCCGGCAAGTCGACTCTGCTGCGCACGCTCGCCGGCCTGATTCCCGCCGAGCGGGGCAGCGTCCGGCTGAACCCTCCGGAGGCCACGGTCGGGTACCTGCCACAGGAACACCAGCGGCGGCCCGGGGAAACCCTGCGCGCGTTTCTCGCCCGTCGCACCGGTGTGGCCGCCGCGCAGGCCGCCCTGGACGCGGCCACCGAAGCGCTCAGTGCCGGCGAGAAGGGCGCCGACGACGCCTATGCCGCGGCCCTGGAGCGCTGGCTCGCGCTGGGCGGGGCCGATCTGGACGAACGGTCCGCCGCGGTGGTCGTCGAACTCGGGCTCACCACGGGACTCGACGAGCCCATGACGGCGCTTTCCGGCGGGCAGGCGGCGCGCGCCGGAATGGCGTCGTTGCTGCTCAGCCGGTACGACGTCATCCTTCTCGACGAGCCCACGAACGACCTGGACCTCGACGGGCTGACGACGCTCGAGGAGTTCGTGACCGGGTTGCGCGCGGGCGCGGTGGTGGTCAGCCATGACCGGGAGTTCCTGGCCAGAACGGTCAACCGGGTCGTCGAACTCGATCTGGCGCAACAGGAGGTGCGTGCCTACGGGGGTGGCTACGAGTCGTATCTCGAAGAGCGCGCCGTGGTACGGCGGCACGCGCGGGAACGGTTCGAGGAGTACGCGGGGACTCGCGCCGCCCTCGAAGAACGTGCACGGACACAACGGGCCTGGATGGACAAGGGCGTCCGGAACGCGCGGCGGAAGGCGACCGACAACGACAAGATCGGCCGCAAGTTCCGCAGCGAGACCACCGAGAAGCAGGCCGCGAAGGCCCGCCAGACCGAGCGCCTGATCGAGCGGCTCGATGTCGTCGAGGAACCACGCAAGGAGTGGGAACTGCGGATGGAGATCGCCGCGGCGCCCCGGTCCGGGAGCGTGGTCGCGACGCTGCGCGGCGCGGTGGTGCGGCGCGGTGACTTCACGCTCGGTCCGGTGGATTTGAGCGTCGACTGGGCGGACCGGGTGGCCATCACGGGCCCGAACGGCGCGGGCAAGTCGACCCTGCTGGCGGCCCTGCTCGGCCGCGTCCCGCTCGCCGAAGGGCAGTCCACGCTGGGCTCCGGGGTGGTCGTGGGAGAGATCGACCAGGCTCGCGGACGTTTCTTCGGCGACGTGCCGCTGGTCGACGCGTTTGCCGGGGAGGTTCCCGAGATGGCGCCCGCCGAGGTCCGGACCCTGCTCGCCAAGTTCGGTCTGCGCGCCGCCCATGTGCTGCGCCCCGCGGCCACGCTTTCGCCGGGGGAGCGGACCCGCGCCGCGCTGGCCCTGCTGCAGGCGCGCGGCGTCAACCTCCTGGTGCTCGACGAGCCGACGAACCATCTGGACCTGCCCGCGATCGAACAGCTGGAGTCGGCACTGGCCGGTTTCGCGGGAACGCTCCTGCTGGTCACGCACGACCGCCGGATGCTCGAAGCCGTGCACACCACCCGTCGTCTCGAGGTGGCCGGCGGACGGGTCGCAAGCGTTTTCCCTTGAGGTGTGGCGTCCGCCGGCGTTCCTCAAGGGTCGATTCCCGGAAAATTGGCGGTAACCTACCGGTATCACGGTCATCGCCGACCCTGAGGAGCCGCAATGGAGCACGCCCTTTCGACACCGGCCACCCCGACCCCGATGACAGCGGCTGGTCGTTTGCTGGCGGTGCTCGACGCGTTCTCCCCGGGGCGTCGTCTGCTCACCCTCAGTGAAATCTCACGGCGCGCGGGCCTTTCCCTGACCACCGCGCATCGCCTCGCGGGCGAGTTGGTGAATTGGGGCGCGTTGGAACGGGACAGCGAGGGGCGTTACCGGATCGGTCTACACCTGTTGGAACTGGCGGCGCTCGCGCCTCGCGGACTGGAGCTGCGCGAACTGGCTCAGCCCTTTCTCGAGGACCTGTTCCATTCCACCCGTGCCCACGTCCACCTGGCCGTCCGCGACGGGATGGAAGTGGTCTACGTCGAAACGCTGCGAGCGCGTGGCACGGTCACGGTGCTGAGCCGGCTCGGACAGCGATGGCCGCTGCACGTCACCGGCACCGGCCTGATCCTTCTCGCCTACGCCGACCGTGAGCTGCAGGAAAAGGTTCTCCGCGCCCCACTCAAGCGGTTCACTTCGAAGACCGTCGTCGATCCGCGCGTGCTGCGCCGGACGCTGGCCGAGGTGCGCCGGACCGGCATCGCGACGGCGGAAGAACAACTGACGCTGGAAGGCGTCGCGATCGCCGCGCCGATCCGCGGGCCAGGGGACGAAGTGGTGGCCGCGCTCGGCCTGGTCGTGCACATCGACGAGTGCGAGCCTCGCGCGCTGGTGCCGGTGATGACAGCTTGTGCCCGTGGGATTTCCCGGGCGCTGGGCGCACCGTCGGCTCAGGGCAATCCGGGCGCGATCAAGGGTGCCTAGAAAACCGCCCTGCCGCCGCGAAAGTGGCGGCAGGGCGGTGATCTCTCACTTCGTCAGAGGCGTGACCGTGACCGGTGTGGTGAGGACCCGGTCGTGCGCCGGCGTGCGTGCGGGACCGGTCAGCTCGAAGGACGCCGAGCAGGGCGTGTCGCCCGCGGACGGTCCGGCGAACACCTCGATCGTGCCCGGCTCGACGATGCGCCGCAGGTCGGCGCCGGTGTAGCCGGTGCGGTCCGCGTGCAGCGTGAAGGTCACCTTCGCCCGCTCGCCCGCGGCCAGTCCGACCCGCGCGAACCCGGTGAGCTGGCGTACCGGACGGGCGACCTGGGCCCACGGGTCGCGCAGGTAGAGCTGAACGACCTCTTCGCCGGCGCGCTCGCCGACGTTGGCGACCTCGACCGAAACGGACAGTTCGCCGTCGGTGGGGATCTCGGCCGCACTCAGTTCGAGGTTCGAATACTCGTACCGCGTGTAGGAGATCCCATGCCCGAAGGGGAACAGCGGGGTGGGGTCCAGGTTGCTGATGCCCTCGCTGTTGCCGCCGAGCGGCGGGTGCAGATAGGTGTGGGGCGAGCCGCCCGCCAGCCGTGGAATCTGCACGGGGAGCTTCCCGCTCGGCACCACGCGGCCGGACAGGATCCCGGCCAGCGCCGGCCCGCCCTCCTCGCCGGGCATGAACGCCTGCACGAGCGCGGCCGCCTGGCCGGCGTGCGCACCGAGCGCGTAGGGGCGTCCCGAAACCACGACGATCACGACCGGGGTCGAGGTGGCCAGCAACTCGGTCAGCAACTCGTCCTGCACGCCGGGCAGGCTCAGGTCGGCCGCATCGCAGCCTTCGCCGGAGGTGCCCTGCCCGAACATGCCCGCGCGGTCCCCGACAACGGCGACGCACACGTCGGCGTCGCGGGCCGCGGCGACCGCGTCGGCGAAACCGGAACGGTCTTCGTCACGGATCGGGCATCCGGCGTGCGAGGTGATCTCGGCGTCCGGCAGTTCGGCCCGCAGCGATTCCAGCAGCGACGGCACTTCCAGTCCCATACCGAGACCGGGATGGTGCGGCAGGACGTGGTTGGGGTAGGAGTAGCAGCCGAGGAACGCCAGCGGGTCGTCCGCGCACGGGCCGACCACGGCGATCTTCCGTGCGTCCAACGGAAGCACGCCGTCGTTGGCCAGCAGGACCACCGACTTCTCGGCCATCTCTCGCGCGATGGCGCGGTTTCGTGCCGAATCGAGGTCCACTTCGGACACTTCCGCCGTCCAGCCGGGGTCGAGCAGTCCGAGTTCCGCCTTCTGCGTCAGCAGGCGCAGCGCGGCACGGTCCACAAGCGACTCGGCGACCTCGCCCGAACGGACCAGCTCGATGAGCTCCTTGCCGTAGCACAGGGTGTCGGGCAGTTCGACATCGAGACCGGCCGACAGGGCGCGTGCACCCGCCTGGCCCGTGCTGTCGGCGATGCCGTGCATGGTCTTGAGGAACGCGATGGACCAGTAGTCGGAAACGACCACGCCCTCGAAACCCCACTCGTCGCGCAGAATCTCGGTGAGCAGCGGCTCGTGCGCCGAGGCGGGCAGCCCGTCCAGGTCCACATAGGCGGCCATCACCGAGCGGGCGCCGCCCTCACGCACCGCCATTTCGAACGGCAGCAGGATCACGTCACGCAGTTCCCGCCAGCCGATCGACACCGGAGCGTGGTTGCGCGCCGCGCGGGAGGCCGAGTAACCGGCGAAATGCTTGAGGGTCGCGATGATTCCCGCGTTCTGCAGCCCACGGACGTAGCCCGAGGCCGTCATCCCCACCAGATAGGGATCCTCGCCCATGGTCTCCTCGACGCGGCCCCACCGGTAGTCGCGGACCACGTCGAGAACCGGCGAAAGTCCCTGGTGCACACCGCAAGCGCGCATGTCTTCGCCGATCGCGCCCGACATCCGCTCGACCAGCCCGGGGTCGAAGGTCGCCGCCCACGCGAGCGAGGTCGGGTAGACCGTGGCGCCGAGCGTGGTGAAACCGGTCAGGCATTCCTCGTGCACGATGGCCGGGACGCCGAGCCGGGTCTCCTCCACGACTTCGGTTTGCAGCGCGACCACACGGGCGGCCCCTTCGGACGCGGTCACCGGGGCGGTGCCGAAGACCCGGGTGATGTGCCCGATCCCGTTCGCGCGCGCCTGCTCGAACGGCACGTTGCCACGGGCGAACACGTCCTGCATCGGGGCGACGTCTCCGCCGCCCTGGTCATGACCGGGCCAGGCGCTGCCCAGCTGCGCGATCTTCTCCTCCAGGGTCATTTCGGCAAGCAGTGCCTCGGCCCGTTGCCCGGGCGTAAGCGCGGTGTCCCGCCAGTTCATCGGTTTCCTCTCGTTCGCGAGCTTGCGCGCTGTGGTGTCATTCCTCCTTGGCCTGTGCGGTGGAGTTCCGCACCACCAGGTTCGTGGCGAGTTCGACGTGGTGGGAGTCCAGCGTGTCGCCCGCGATGAGCCGGAGCAGCGTGCGCAGCGCGACACGACCCATGTCCTGCAGCGGCTGACGGATCGTGGTCAGCGACGGCGTCGACACCGAAGCCATGATCGTGTCGTCGAAACCGACGATGCTGAGGTCCTCCGGCACGCGCAGGCCGCGGCGCCGGGTCGCCTCCATCACGCCGAGCGCCGTGGCGTCGCTCGCGGCGAACACCGCAGTGGGCGGATTTTCCAGATCCAGCAACAAGGTTCCCATCTCGAGCCCGCCCGCGTAGTCAAACGGCCCATGGAGCACGAGCGCGGGATCCGAACGCAGGCCCGCGTTGTCCAGCGCGGCGCGGTAGCCGCCGAGCCGGGCCTGGCTGCACGACGCCTGCACCGGGCCGCCCGCGAACCCGATCCTGCGATGCCCGAGGGAGAGCAGATGCTCGGTCGCGGCCATGCCACCGAGCCAGTTGGTCGCGCCGACGCTGGTGACCTCGACGCGCGGTGGGTTCAGCGGGTCGATCACCACCAGCGACAGTCCCGCCCGCGTGAAACTTTCGACCTGGGCCAGGGTCAGCTCCGAGGTGACCACGATGAGGCCCTCGCGGCCGCTGCTCTTGAGCCGTTGTGCCCAGCCGTTTTCCGTGGTCAGCGGGCCCCCGCGCTGGGCGTCGGAAAGCCGGCTCACCACGACGTCGACTCCGGCCGCCGCGCCGGCTTCGGTGACACCGCGCAGCAACTCCAGCGCATACGTGCTGATCAGCTCGTCGAAGACCAGGTCGACGACGCGGGCGGGCGGGAGCATCCTCCGGCCCGCCTGCGGGACGTACCCGAACTCGCGGAGGACCTCCTCGACGCGAGCACGCGTCGTCGCGGACACGTCGCCGCGGCCGTTGAGAACCTTGGAGGCAGTCGGCAGCGACACCCCGGCGGCGTTGGCCACCATGGCGAGCGTCGGTCGCTTGCCAGTTGGCATGGACGACTCCTATCGGAAAATTTCGGCTCACTATAACTGGACTATCTCAGGTCGGTAAGCCCCTTGACGGAGGAGTGGTCACGTTCTAGGTTCCCTGCACCACCACGTGTTTTCCGAAAGTTTTCGAACCTTCGACGGGGAAGGCGCAATGATGAAACTGGGTAAGCGGCGGTACGCGGCCGCGGCGGCCGGACTGGCCGCGCTGCTCGCGTTCACCACCGGCTGTGGGTCGGCCGGGCCGGGCAGCAAATCCGGCGGGGTGAACGCCTGGGTCCTCACCGGCGCGTATGAGCCGGCGTTCCGGGCCTCGTTCTCCTCCGGCAATATCGACGGACAGTTCTTCGGCAACGACGCCTACAAGCAGAAGATCCGTTCGGCCGTAGGTGCGGACCAGGCGCCGACCCTGATCTTCAGCTGGGGCAACGGCGGGATGCTCAAGTCGTGGGTCGACGGCGGGAAGATCTACGACCTCAGCGCCGACGTGCAGGCCAACCCGAAGATGACCAGCCGCTACCTGCCTTCGGTGATGAAGGCCGGCCAGATCGACGGCAAGACCTACGCGCTGCCGAACAACAGCGTCCAGCCCGTGATGTTGTTCTACAACAAGGACCTGTTCAACCAGCTCAACGTGCAGCCGCCGAAGACCTGGGACGACCTGATCGCGCTGATCCCGAAGTTCAACGCCGCGAACATCGCGCCGTTGACCCTCGGCGGCCAGAGCAAGTGGTCGTACCTGATGTACATGGAGTACCTGGTCGACCGGATCGGCGGTCCGGAGGTGTTCAACGCGGTCACCGCGAACAAGCCGAACGCCTGGTCGGACCCGGCCTTCATCCGCGCCGGTCAGATGATCCAGCAGCTGGTCGACGCGAAGGGCTTCGTCAACGGGTTCAAGTCGATCACCACCGACAGCAACGCCGACACCGCCCTGCTCTACACCAACAGGGCCGCCATGTACCTGATGGGT
Source organism: Amycolatopsis pigmentata (assembly GCF_042684065.1). Taxonomy (NCBI): domain Bacteria; kingdom Bacillati; phylum Actinomycetota; class Actinomycetes; order Pseudonocardiales; family Pseudonocardiaceae; genus Amycolatopsis; species Amycolatopsis pigmentata. The sequence continues at coordinate 96,164 of NZ_JBHUKR010000009.1, forward strand.
TCCTGGGCGTTCCCGACGATCAAGCAGGCCAACCCGCAGTTCGCGCAGAGCAAGCTCGGCTGGACCGCCTTCCCGACCGTCCCCGGGGGCAAGGGTGACCCGGCCGACATCGCGGGCAACCCGGCGAACTTCTGGTCGGTCTCGGCCAAGGCGACCGACGACCAGAAGAAGGCCGCGGTGAAGTACCTGTCCGACAACGTGATGAACGATGCCAATGTGGACAGTCTGGTGTCCCTGGGCGCGGTGCCGCCGGTGAACGGCATCCAGGACAAGCTCGCCAAGGCCAAGGACCCGGACTTCTTGACCTACACCTACAATATGGCGGCCAACGCGCCCAACTTCCAGATGTCCTGGGACCAGGCGCTCTCGCCCGGTCAGGCGGACGCCTTGCTGACCAATCTCGACCAGCTGTTCGGTAAGCAGATCACGCCCGAACAGTTCGCCGCGAACATGAATGCCACGATCGGCAAATGAGCGCGGCGCGTCCGGCCGTGGCCCTGCGCGAGAACAGGGCCACGGCTGTGCAGGAGAGGCCCACCACGACTCCGTCGACCCGGGGTCGCGGTGGGCCCAGCCCTCTGATGGTGGTACCGGCGCTGGCGTTCTTCGCCGTCTTCGCGCTGGTGCCGCTGATCGGTGTGGCGGTCCTGAGCCTGATGAAGTGGGACGGCGTGGCCACGCCTTCGTGGGCCGGGCTGGCGAACTGGGCGGCCGCGCTGGCCGATCCGGCGACCTATCACGCGATCAAGCTCAGCGTGCAGGTCATGGTGTTGACCTGGCTGATCCAGACGCCGATCTCGATGTTGCTCGGGGTGCTGATCGCGAGCAAGGGAAAATACCGGGCCGTTCTCGGGGTCCTTTACTTCCTGCCGATGCTGATGTCCGCCGCCGCGATCGCGATCGCGTTCAAGGCACTGCTCGACCCGAACTTCGGGATGAGCCGCGCCTTCGGTATGAAAGCGCTTGCGCAGGACTGGCTCGGTAACCCGTCACTGACGCTGTACGTGGTGATCTTCGTGATCGCCTGGCAGTTCGTGCCCTTCCACACCCTGCTCTACCAGGCCGGGGTGCGGCAGATCCCGCGGCAGCTCTACGAAGCCGCGGAGATCGACGGCGCGGGGCGGGTGCGTCAGTTCTTCAGCATCACCCTGCCGCAGTTGCGGTACACGATCATCACGTCGTCCACGCTGATGCTGGTGGGTTCGCTGACCTATTTCGACCTGGTCTTCGTGCTCACCGGCGGCGGACCGGGCAACGCGACCCGGTTCCTCCCGCTGGACATGTACCTCAACGGTTTTTCCAACAACGACATGGGGCGCGCGAGCACGCTGGCCGTGCTGCTGGTCGTCGCCGGACTGGCGCTGTCCCTCGGCCTGGCCCGCCTGGCGAGCTTCTCGCGGGGTAGCCAACTGGAGGGTTCCTGATGGCTTTGGCCGCACAGACCCGGCTCCCGAGGACGAAGACCCGCCGCACGCGGGTCAACGTCCCGGGCGGTATCGGCGGATTCCTCTGGCTGATCATCACGATCGTGCCGGTCTACTACGTGGTCGTCACCAGCCTGCGGGACCAGAACGGGTTCTACGACACGAACCCGTTGCAGCCGCCGACGCACCCGACGCTGGACGCCTACGGGAAGGTGCTGGAGAACGACTTCCTGCAGTACCTGACCAACAGCGTGGTGGTCACCGTCGGGGCGGTCGCGATCACCCTCGCGGTTTCGCTGATGGCGGCCTACTTCGTGGTCCGGGGCGGAACGCGGTTCGCCGCGGTGACCTACCGCGTCTTTCTCCTCGGGTTGGCGATCCCGCTGCAGGCGTGCATCATCCCGGTCTACTACCTGATCACCCAGGCGCATCTGTACGACACGCTGCTGGCGATCATCCTGCCGTCGGTGGCCTTCGCCATCCCGCTGTCCGTGGTGATCCTCGCGAACTTCCTGCGTGACGTGCCGAACGAGCTGTTCGAGTCGATGCGGGTGGACGGCGCGGGCGACTGGCGGATGCTGCTGTCCCTGGTGCTGCCGCTGACCCGGCCCGCGTTGGTGACGGTGGCGGTGTACGACGGCCTGAACGTGTGGAACGGGTTCCTCTTCCCGCTGATCCTCACCCAGAGTTCCGACGAGCGGGTGCTGCCCATGTCACTCTGGGCGTACCAGGGCGAGTTCCGTGTCGACATCCCGGCGGTACTGGCGGCCGTCGTGCTCTCGACACTGCCTGTTCTGGCGCTTTACATTCTCGGCCGGCGTCAGCTCGTGAGCGGGCTGACGGCGGGCTTCGGCAAGTGACGCGAGGAGGCAATTCGATGCCGGAATTCAGGCCTATGCCCGAGGACAGGTTCTCGTTCGGGCTGTGGACCGTGGGATGGCAGGGCGTGGACGTGTTCGGCGGCGCGGTCCGCCCGCCACTCGAACCGGCGGAGGCGGTGCACAAGCTGGCCGAACTCGGCGCGTACGGGATCACCTTCCACGACAACGACGTTTTCGCGTTCGGCGCGACGGCCGCGGAGAAGGAGGCCGCGCTCAAGCCGCTTCGCGAGGCGCTTTCGGCGACCGGCCTGGTCGTACCGATGATCACCACGAACCTGTTCTCCCACCCGGTCTTCCGCGATGGCGGGTTCACCAACAACGACCGGGACGTGCGCCGCTTCGCCCTGCGGAAGGTGCTGGACAACCTCGACCTCGCGGCCGAACTCGGCGCGCGGACGTTCGTCTGCTGGGGCGGGCGCGAGGGCGCGGAATCCGGTGCCGCCAAGGACATCAGGGCCGCACTGGAGCGGTACAAGGAAGCCGTCGACCTGATGACCCAGTACATTGTGGACTCCGGCTACGACCTGCGGATCGCGATCGAGCCGAAGCCCAACGAGCCCCGCGGCGACATCCTGCTGCCGACCGTCGGGCACGCGCTGGCGTTCATCAACGAGCTGGAGCGCTCCGAACTGGTCGGCCTCAACCCCGAGGTCGGGCACGAGGAGATGGCCGGGCTGAACTACGCGCACGGGATCGCGCAGGCGTTGTGGCACGGCAAGCTGTTCCACATCGACCTCAACGGCCAGCACGGACCGCGCTTCGACCAGGACCTCCGGTTCGGCGCGGGCAACGCGCGGGGTGCCTTCTGGACCGTCGACACCATCGAGAACGGTGGTTACGACGGCCCCCGGCACTTCGACTTCAAGCCGCCCCGCACCGAGGACTTCGACGGCGTGTGGGCCTCGGCCGAGGGCTGCATGCGGAACTACCTGATCCTGCGGGAAAAGGTCCGGGCCTTCCGGAGCGACCCCGAGGTTTCCGAGGCACTCGAGACCGCTCGCGTGCCCGAACTGTCGCAACCGACGCTCTCGGAGGGAGAGACCCTGGAGTCGTTGCGCGCCGAGGAGTTCGACCCCGAAGCCGCGGCCGCCCGCGGCATGGCGTTCGAGCGCCTCGACCAGCTCGCCCTGGAACACCTTTACGGCGTTCGGTAGGTCAGCCCCAGACCTGGCGGGCGATGCGCACCACGGTCTCGAGTTTCGCGCGCTGCGCGGCGAAGGTGGCCGGGTTCCCCCCGGCCACCGACGCGAACCCGCACTGGGTGCTCAGCGCGAGTTCGTCGAGCGGCTTGACCTCGGTGGCCGCGTGGATCCGCGCCACGATGTCCTTTTCCTCCTCCACCACGTCGTTCTTCGTGGTCAGCAGGCCCAGCACGACGGTGGTGCCGTCCGCGACGTGGGCCAGCGGGCCGAAGTCACCGGCCCGGTCGGAGTCGAATTCCATCAGCATCACATCGACGCGCAGAGCCGGGAACAGGCCCGCGGCGATGGGCGCGTAACCGCCGCTGGAGAACCATTGCCCGCCCGGGAGGTTCCCCCGGCACAGGTGGATGGCCCGGGTGACGCCGGTCAGTCCGTCGAAGACGGAGGAGTCCAGTTCCGCGTCGAAGGCGAGTTGGGCGTCGAGGTCGTGTCCGAGCGAGGCGTGGTAGTCCCTGATCGCCGGGTCGCACAGCGAGCCGTAGTTCGGCGCGTCGAGCTGGATGTAGTCGCACCCGGACTCGGCGAGCCGCTTGGCCACCCCGCCGATCCAGTCACGGACGTCGGTGAGGAACTCTTCGCAGGAGCCGTACGCGCCCGTCGAGTGGGTGTCGGACCAGAATCGCCGGTGGTAGCTGGGGGCGGGCAGGGTGAACTTGATCCGGGCGTCGGTGTTCTCGCGCAGGAACGTGTATCCGTCGTCGAGGTCACGGCCGGTGGGCGGCACCAGACGTCGAGTGACCACGGAGAACGTGCCGGCGTCGTCCTTCGTCTGGGCGATGCTGGGCGGGTAGGACCGTGGCCCGGCGACCGGGTCGAAGCAGTCCAGGATGAAGCCGGAGAGCACCCAGGATTCCCGGCGCATCTCGCCGTCTGTCACGAGGTCGAGACCGACGGATTCCTGCAGTTCCAGGGCCTCGCGCACGGCGGTGTCCTGGAGTGCGCGCAGCTGGTCGGCGGTGATGGAGCCTTGCTGCCTGTCGCGCATGGCGTCCAGCAGCGCGGCGGGACGCAGCAGGCTCCCGACGTTCTCGGCCCGGGCGATGGTCCCTGTCTTCGTCGACATGGCGCACTCCTTCTGACTTCGTTGCCAGGGTGCTCGCGTGAGCTAATCTCAGCCCAGACATCGTGATCTCCGGGCCCTCCGCCGGTCAAGGAGTCGTAGGCCACAGCTTCGCCCGCTCGCGGCGACGAGCCTCGGCGCACTGTGATTGCGGTTTTTCCGGAACTGCCAGCGTTTCGTTATTCACTGGCGGCTTCGCTACGAAAAGCCGGCGAATCGGTGCGTCGAACCGGCGGCGGCGATAACTTCGATCACGCCTGATACCGATTAATTCGGGCAGTAACCGAAAGGAGTCGATATGGTGCGAAAGTTCGTCGCTTCCGCGGTTGTCACGGCGGGGCTGGCAGGTGGCCTGTTGCTGGGTCAGGGAATGGCTTCCGCCGACACCATTCCCGCCGATATGCCCGCGGGCGCGGTCAAGGTCGGCAATTTCCCGAGTTGGGACGCGTGCCAGGCGGAGTACGCCGCGGGAGTGGCCCAAGGCCGTTACCAGCCGGACTGGCACGTCTGCTACCGGATCGGCTGGGAGGACCGCGACCTCTGGGTCCTGCCCGCCTAGAGGGCTTCCTCGAAGGGCGTGATCGGTTCCCGGAGGCCGGGACCTGGTCATGGATATCCGGGGCCCTTGGCGCGCCACCCGCCAAGGGCCCCGGTTTCCCCGCCAGGAAATCACGGGCGGAATCGGTCGACCTCTTCGACGAAGCAGCGCAGTTCTTCCTCGGTGTTGTAGTAGTGCACCGAGGCACGCAGTAATTCCGGCAGTTTCCGTGCGGTGAAATCGAACTGGGCCGAGGCCGCGCGGGAGACCGACGTGTTGATTTTCGACTGGGCCAGCAATTTCTTCAGCTCCGCCGCGGGGAGTCCCGCGACCCCGAAGGTGACGATTCCGCACTGCCGTTTGCCCTGGTCGTGCAGGCTCACCCCGGTGATGTCGCCGAGCATCTCGCGCAGCCGCGCGGCGAGCCGGGTGACCCGTTCCTCGATCGCGGGCAGGCCGATGGCCAGCGCGTAGTCCACGGCCGCACCCAGGCCCAGGATCGCGGCGACGTTGCGTTCCCATACCTCGAACCGGCGCGCGGACTCCGCGACCTCGTAGGCATCCGGCGCGGTCCAGGCCGCGGAGTGCAGGTCGAGCATGGCGGGTTCGAGCCGGGCCCGCAGGCGCGGACGCACGTAGAGGAACCCGGTGCCGCGCGGCCCGCGAAGGTACTTGCGCCCCGTTCCGCTCAGCGCGTCGCACCGCAGCCGGGTCACGTCCAGGTCGAGCTGGCCGGCGGACTGGCAGGCGTCGAGGAGGTACGGGATCCCGGCCCGCTCGGCGATCACGCCCACCTCTTCGGCGGGGTTGACCAGACCGCCTTGAGTGGGCACATGATTGAGCGAGATCAGCTTGACCCGGTCGTCGATCCGCCGTTCGAGATCGTCGACGTCGAGCTGCCCGCTTTCGTCGTCGTCGACGACCTCGACCGTGGCGCCGGACTGGAGGTAGGCGATGGCGTTGCTGGCGTACTCGGACCGGCAGGTGAGGATCTTGTCGCCGGGCCCGAGCCGCAAGGCGTAGAAAACGGCCTGCCAGGAGCGGGTGGCGTTGTCGGTGAGCGCGATGTCGTCCTTTGCCGCGCCCAGTAAGCGCGCGAACGACTGGTAGACGGCGTCGAGACGATCCTCGGCGGCCGCCGCGGCCTCATACCCGCCGAGCGCGGCCTCGGCCCGCAGATGCTCGATGACCGTCTCGGTCACCGAGGCGGGCGGCAGCGACGAGCCCGCGTTGTTGAGGTGGATCACTTCCTCACAGCCCGGCGTATCGGCCCGGAACCGCCGCACGTCTTCGTCTCGCATGCCTTGACCTTAACGGCGTTTCGGTGGGTGGTTCACGGACTTTTGTGACCCTCGCGGCCGCTTCCGAAGGCCGCACGGCGCCGTTCGTGGCGGAGCGCGTCTCCGTCAGGCCGCTGGGAACCCCAGCGGCAGTTCTCGGGGCAGGATCGCGACGCGTGCGGGTCCGGTGACGTCCGCGACGGTAGGGCGGACACCGGCGAGCCGGCACAACAGTTCGAGGTCTTCGAGGAAGTTGTCATCGTCCGCGTCGAACGCTTCGCAATCGTCGATGCCCATCTCGGCCAACGCGTCGGTCAGCACGTCGGGATTCGCGCCCTCGGCATAGCTCGCGTAGCCGTCGTCGAACGCCGCCAGCGTTTCGCCGTCTTGGCTGACGAGGAATCTCTGGTCGGCGTTGATGCTGCAGTACGAGGAGACCGCGAAGGTGCCGCGCGACAGATCCGGACGGCGGGTTCCTTCCCATCCGACGTTTTCGACGAGCAGCGTGTGGGGGCCGAAGCCGAAGGCGGCAACGACGTGGTGCCCGACATCGACATCCTCGTAGCTCGCGCGGCGTAGCAGTTCCGCCCAGGTCGACGTGGAGATCTGAGCGTCCTCGGCGCCGAAGCGGCGCAGGGCTTCGTCCGGATCGACGTCCTGGATCGCCGTGACGCAATAGCCGCCTTCCATGCCCCCCAAGCCGGTTTCAAGCCACTCGTCCGAATACGCGCCTTCCTCACCTTCCATGGTGTCGACAACCACGGGTGACGGCTCCGGCTCCGGCTTTACGGGTCGGCGCTCGCCGAACGCCCAGAGCACCTCATCGTCAGGTCCGACCAATACCAGGTTCCACCGGCCATTCCCGTCGTCATCCAAAAACCGCCAAGTAAGCCACGTGTCCGGCTGTTCGAGTGCCCGGGTATCCGCGGGTGGTACGACGACTATCCCCCGTGCGCCTATGCCGTACTTCGTCGTGTGGACCAGGGCGTCGCCGTCCGGTGTGCGGTTGACTGTGCGCTTGCCGTTGCCGGATTCGAGGAACCGGTTGTCGCGGATCTCGGTCACCGGCGCGCGGTCGCCCAGCGAAACCGGTTCGATCGGACCGTGCCGCAAGCTGTACTTGGGCAGCCCGTTGTCGTAAATCACGCCGTCCCCGTCGTCAGTGACGCCGAAGGATGTGTAGCCGAGTTCGGGTACATCGCCGCGCCACGCGATCCGGTCGCCGTCGTACACCACGAAAACGCCGTCCATTTCAAGGCGAAGGGTGCCCACCGCACCGGCGGTCCAGGTGGTCTTGCCGTTCCGGTCGCTGATCGTGGCGCGGCCGTCGCTGTCATAGCGCAGAGCCCACGCACCCGACTTCGACGTCACGGGTTCGGCCAACGTTTCGAACTGACGGATCAACTGCGGCATTTGTGGCCTCGGGGCTCGACGGGTCGGTCAGGACGATCCGACACGATACGAGCACGATCTACCAGACACCGAGCACAACCGGCGAATTTGCCCTTATGGGCAAAGAGTCATACCGCTTGTGCGGCGAACGTGGACCTGAAGGTGGCAGGCAGATTCAGGGCTTCCCCGAAATCGACACCGCACTGGCCCAGCGCGGCCACCAGGGCGGGGAGCCGGGCACGCGCGGAGCCGTCGGCGATCTTGAGCGCGATCGCCGTCCCGTCGGGAAGCGCGGCGACTCCGACGGCTTCGGCGCCGTCCTTGGCGATCAGTCCCGGTACCGCTCGCATCAGCCGGGTGACGTCCCGTGCCGGACCGGCGACCATTTCCGGATGCTCGCGGACGGCCGTCGCCACCCGGTGTTCCGGGGATCCCGGCGCGCCGGTGGCGATCCGGCCCGTGGCACGTGCCAGGCCGCGTAGCGACACGGCGAACAGCGGAGCACCGCAGTCGTCGACGGCCACGTGCGCGATGGACTCGCCGGTCAGGTTCTCGATCGTGTCGGCCAGCGCCAGTTGGAGCGGGTGTCCGGGATCGACGTAGTCCACAATGGACCATCCGTGTGCGGCGGCGACGGTGAGCATGGCCGCGTGCTTGCCGGAACAGCAGTGTGCGAGCTTGCGGGCGGGCCGTCCGGCGGCGATCCACTCGTCGCGCGGCTTTTCCCCGAGCGGAAGGCTTTCCGCGTTCGCCAGGTCGGCCTCGGTGAGCCCGGCGGCGTCGAGGATCCGCCGCACCCCTTCGAGGTGGAACTCCTCACCCGAGTGGCTGGACACCGCCAGCGCGAGCAACTCCGGCGGCAGGTCGAGGCCGAGCCGCACGAGCCCGGTGGTCTGCATGATCTTCGCGGTGGACCGCGGATACCCGGCGGTGTCGACGTCGCCCAGCGCGAACCGTTCCGTTCCGTCGGCGCCGAGCACCACCAGCGAACCGTAATGCACGCTCTCGGTCCGGCCGTCGCGGATCACTTCGATCAGCGGTTCATGCGTCATGATCGGATTCCTTCTCCCGTGTGCCTTCGCGGACTGTCCGTCATCTCCGGGAACTCGGGTCCCGCGCCGGCCGCACGATTTCTTCGAGCGCCTGCTCCACCCGGTCGAGGTGGTCGGTCATCGCGCCGACGGCCGCCTCCCGGTCGCGGTCGGCGATGGCCGAGAGGAGCCCGCGGTGCTCGACGTCCGACCGGCGACGCCGGTCGCCGAGCCGGTTGAGGAACGCCGACTGGGTGGCCAGCGCGTCGCGGATCTCCTCGATCACCTTCCCGAACACGGGGTTGCGCGACGCCGCCGCGACCGCGATGTGGAAGCGCGTGTCCAGCGCCACCCAGGCATGGTCGTCGGCCTCGGAGGTCATCCTCGTGAGCAGCCGGTCGAGCGTGGCGAGGTCCTCCGGGCCGTGGCGGAGCGCGGCATAGCCGGCCACCGGGATTTCGACGTGGCGGCGCACTTCGAGCAGGTCACGCGCGCTGTAGGAGCCGAAGGTCGGGTGTTCGGCCGGGGCCGTGGCCACCACGAAGGTGCCGCGGCCGGTGTGCGACTCGGTGAGCCCGAGGGCCTGCAGCGCCCGCAGCGCCTCCCGCACCACGGGGCGGCTGACGCCGAACTCCCTGGCCAGACTCGCTTCCGCGGGCAACCTGTCGCCGACGCCGTACTGACCGTGCTCGATCGCGGCCCGCAGGTGGGCCAGCACGGCCTCCATCGCGGTCACCCGCCGGGGAACCGCGGTCGCGAAAGAACCTGTAAGGCTGTCAGACAGGTGCACGCGAACATCATGAGTCGGCGGCACCAGGAGTGTCAAACCAGCCGCCCGGCCGCCGTCGATCCAGGTCCCGCCAAGGGATCGATCAAGGCCCCGGTGAGTCCGGCACGCCTCCGCCGAACTGTCGGTGCCCAGCGCTAGGGTGGGACATCCGACGGCCATCGGCCGGAGGTAAAACGCACCCACGCTCATCACGCCATCGAGGTCGTGCGCGTCGCTCACGGGGAGGTTTTCGCTGGTGTCGAACGATTCCTTCGTCCACCTGCATGTGCACACCGAGTATTCGATGCTCGACGGTGCGGCGAAGATCGCTCCGTTGTTCGCCGAGGCGAAGCGGCTGGAGATGCCCGCGGTCGGCATGACCGACCACGGGAACATGTACGGGGCGGACGAGTTCTACCAGCAGGCCCGCAAGGCCGGCCTCAAGCCGATCATCGGGATCGAGGCCTACGTCGCGCCGGAGTCGCGCTTCCACAAGAAGCCGGTGTTCTGGGGGCAGAGCAGCCAGCGCGGCGCGGACGAGTTCGGTGAGGGCGGCGACGTCTCCGGTGGCGGCGCCTACACGCACATGACGATGCTCGCGCGGAACGCGACCGGGTTGCGGAACCTGTTCCGGCTGTCGTCGCTGGCCAGCATGCAGGGCTACTACCGCAAACCCCGGATGGACCGGGAGCTGATCTCCGAGTACCACGAGGGGATCGTCGCCACCACCGGCTGCCCGTCCGGCGAGGTGCAGACCCGGTTGCGGCTGGGCCAGCGGGACGAGGCGCTGCGGGCCGCCGCGGACTACCGCGACATCTTCGGCCAGGAGAACTTCTTCCTCGAGCTGATGGACCACGGTCTGCCGATCGAGCGGTCGGTGCGCGAGGGGCTGCTGGAGATCGGCCGGGCTCTCGACCTGAAACCGTTGGCCACCAACGATTCACACTATGTGACCAAGGATCAGGCGGACTCGCACTCGGCGTTGCTGTGCGTGCAGTCGGGCAAGACCCTCAACGATCCCAACCGCTTCAAGTTCGACGGTGACGGTTACTTCCTCAAGTCCGCGGCGGAGATGCGCGAGTACTGGGACAGCGAGGTCCCCGGCGCCGCCGACTCGACGTTGCTGATCGCCGAACGGGTCGAGTCCTACGAAGACGTCTACTCCCACAAGGACCGGATGCCGGTCTTCGACGTGCCGGAGGGCCACGACGAGGCGAGCTGGCTGCGGCACAAGGTGATGGAGGGGCTCAAGTGGCGCTTCCCCGAAGGGATTCCCGACGGGTACATCGAGCGGTGTGACTTCGAGCTCGAAGTCATCATCGCCAAGGGCTTCCCCGCCTACTTCCTCATCGTCGCCGACCTGATCCAGCACGCGCGCGAGGTGGGGATCCTGGTCGGGCCCGGTCGTGGCTCGGCCGCGGGCGCACTGGTCGCCTACGTCCTGGGCATCACGAACCTGGACCCGATCCCGCAGAAGCTGCTGTTCGAGCGGTTCCTCAACCCGGAGCGGATGTCCATGCCGGACATCGACATCGACTTCGACGACCGCAGGCGTGGCGAAATGATCCGCTACGCGACGGAGAAGTACGGGGCCGACAAGGTCGCCCAGGTCATCACCTTCGGCACGATCAAGACGAAGGCCGCGATCAAGGACTCGGCGCGGGTGCACTTCGGCCAGCCCGGGTACGCGATCGCGGACAAGATCTCCAAGGCGCTGCCGCCGCCGATCATGGCCAAGGACATCCCGCTGTCCGGCATCGTGGACCCGCAGCACGAGCGCTACGCCGAGGCGGCCGAGGTGCGCTCGCTGGTCGAGACCGACGAAGAGGTCTCGACGATCTTCAACACCGCGCGGGGCCTGGAGGGCCTGATCCGCAACGCGGGTGTGCACGCCTGCGCGGTGATCATGTCCAGCGAGCCGCTGATGGACGCGATCCCGGTCTGGCAGCGCGACGACGGTTCGATCATCACCGGCTGGGACTACCCGTCGTGTGAAGCCATCGGCCTGTTGAAGATGGACTTCCTCGGCCTGCGCAACCTCACCGTCATCGGTGACGCCCTGGAGAACATCAAGGCCAACCGCGGCGAGGAAATCGACCTCGACCGGCTGGGGCTGGAGGACGAGGAGGCCTACAAGCTGCTCGGCCGGGGCGACACCCTGGGCGTGTTCCAGCTCGACGGTGGTGCGATGCGGGACCTGCTGCGCCGTATGCAGCCCACCGGCTTCGAAGACATCGTCGCGGTGCTCGCGCTGTACCGGCCCGGCCCGATGGGCATGAACGCCCACAACGACTACGCCGACCGCAAGAACAACCGGCAGCAGATCAAGCCCATCCATCCGCAGCTGGAAGAACCCCTGAAGGAGATCCTGGCCGAGACCTACGGCCTGATCGTCTATCAGGAACAGATCATGCAGATCGCGCAGAAGGTCGCCGGCTACTCGATGGGCCGAGCGGATGTGCTGCGCCGCGCGATGGGCAAGAAGAAGAAGGAAGTCCTGGAAAAGGAGTTCGAGGGCTTCCACGCGGGGATGAAGGCCAGCGACATCGTTCCCGGCGGGTTCTCCGACGAGGCGATCCAGGCCCTGTGGGACACGATCCTCCCGTTCGCCGGTTACGCGTTCAACAAGAGTCACGCCGCGGCCTACGGCCTGATCGCGTACTGGACCGCGTTCCTGAAGGCCAACTACCGCGCCGAGTACATGGCGGCGCTGCTCACCTCCGTCGGCGACAACAAGGACAAGTCGGCGGTGTACCTCTCGGAGTGCCGCCGCCTGGGCATCAAGGTGCTGCCGCCGGACGTCAACGAGTCCGACCGCCGCTTCGCCGCCGTCGGGGAGTCGATCCGGTTCGGCCTCGGTGCCGTGCGCAACGTGGGCGCCAACGTGGTCGAGTCGATCATCAAGACCCGTAAGGAGAAGGGGAAGTACTCCTCGTTCACCGACTTCCTGGACAAGTCGGAACTGGTCGTCTGCAACAAGCGGGTGCTCGAGTCGCTGATCAAGGCGGGCGGGTTCGACTCGCTCGGGCACACCCGGCTGGCGATGATCCAGCAGCACGAGGACGCGGTGGAAGCGGTCGTCCCGCTCAAGCGCCAGGAGGCGATGGGCCAGTTCGACCTGTTCGGCGGCGGGGACGAGGCGGAGGCTTCGGCGGGCTCGTCTCCGCTCGCGCACGTCAAGTTCGTCACCGAAGAGTGGCCACGCAAGCAGTTGCTCGCCTACGAACGGGAGATGCTGGGGCTGTACGTGTCGGCGCACCCGCTGGACGGCGCCGAGCGCATCCTGCGCAAGCACGCCCCGAAGCCCATCGCCGCGATCCTGGACAACCCGCCCAAGGAGGGCGAACTGGTGGTGTCCGGGCTGATCACGTCGCTGGAGCGGCGGGTGAACAAGAAGGGCGAGCCCTGGGCGATCTGCACCGTGGAGGACATGGACGCCGCGCTCGAGGTCCTGTTCTTCCCCAAGTCCTATGTCATGTTCGCGGCCGATCTGGTGGAGGACAACGCGGTCCTGGTCAAGGGCCGGGTGAACTGGCGCGAGGACAGGATGTCGGTCTTCGGCGGCGGTCTCGTCCCGCTGGACCTCTCCGAGGCCGGCACGGGTGAGGATGACCCCCCGCTGGTCCTGCACTGCGCCGCCGAGAAGCTCGACAAGAGCGTGGTCGGTGAGCTGAAGCAGACCCTGCAGGCCCACAAGGGAGACACTCCGGTGCGCCTCAAGCTGATCGGTCCGCGCAGGGAGACCGTCTTCGCCCTCTACGACTATCCGGTGAAGGTCACCTCCATGCTGATGGGTGAGCTGAAGGGCATCCCCGGCATCACCGCGAGCACGTGACCAAGTACGTCATCGGCCCGGACGTGGCCCTTCGCCTGGCTCGCGAGGGGGTGGTGATCGACGAAGGGCACCGGCTCCTGGCTCCGACGCTGCTTCGCTCACAGGCGCTTTCGCTTCTCTACCAAGAGGTCCAGCGCGGTGAGTCGACGAAGAAGGAAGCCGAGCACCGGCTCGACTACCTACGCGGGCTGCGGATCCGGCTTCTCGGCGACCGTGTTCTCCAGGCCACCGCGTGGAAGGTCGCCGAAACACTCGGCTGGCCGGACACCTTTGACGCCGAGTACATCGCCTTGACCCAGCTCCAGGCAGACGCCTTGATCACACTCGACGAGCGCCTGGCGGCCGCCGCGAAGAAACTGGTGACCCTCGCCTCGATCGCGGATCTGTCCTGATCGGAATCAGTATTTCCAGTCGGAACCTGTACCCCGATACTGTTCGACGGGGATCGGGTCGATGCCCGGGCGCATCCGATCGGTATAGAGCGTGCCGTGCAGGTGATCGACCTCGTGAGCGACCAGGCGTGCGACGCCGAGTCCAAATACTGTGATCTTCCTCAGCCCATCGATGGTCGTGTGCTCCACTTGAATGGTGTGCGATCGCGGCACTCGGCCACGCACGTCGAAAAACGACAGGCAGCCCTCGTATTGTTCGTCAGTTGTCCCGGCGTGTTCGATGATGGTGGGGTTGAACAGAGTGATCGCTTCCCCACCCGGAGCGAACACGATGGCGGCCGTACGATCGATCCCGATCTGCGGTGCGGCGATACCCATGCCTTTGCCGAATGTGTGCACCTGAGCAACGCGTTCAGCGGCGGAGTGTAGCGCGGTGACCACGCGACGTGCGTCCTCGGCCTCGGCAGGTAGATCGAACCGGCGGGCGGGCCGATGCAGCGAGGGGTCCGTGTCCTGGACGATGCCGAGCGATGCCATGACCTCACTCGGTCTGGCCGGAGACCCGGTTCTGGTGCCGGTGCGGCTCTTGAAGTCCCATTCCAACCGGTATCGAGCGTGAAGCGGCGGGTTTTCACAGGACCATGAGAAGATGTTCCGTTCCCCGCTTGTGACGTGGGTAATCGGCGTGGCGAACGGCATGGCCTGTGCCGTCATCGACGTGTGCAGGCCCCACACTGACGCGGAGCAGCCGGCCGGAAAATCCAGACATACTGACAATGTTCGCGTCGGCAACCGGATCGCGCGCTGGAACCAATTCCCCCAGTGTTCCTCGCGTATCGTGTATTCGTACTCGATCCACGTGGATTCGCCCGGATACAAGGGAAAGTGGCCATTTTCTCCGGAAAAGAGCAGCCATATTTCTTTGAACGCGTCGCGGTCGTGATGCGGAATCCAGTTCATCACGTTCGTCCGCCCTTGCCCATGCCAGGCACGCAGTCCGATTTCTTCCCAGGTAAGTGGGTTTCCACTGTAGAGCTGACTGGAGCGTTCGGGGTCACCGGGGTAGCGGTCGACAGAAATCCGGATCAGGTAACGACTGATCGGTTCGCCGCTTTGGTTGAGGAGAAGCCGACGTTGGGTGAGACGATATATGCCGTTTTCGTAACGCAGGATTGCGTCGTCGTGATCGACGACCAAGCTCGCCGCACCTGTCGGTTCGGCTGTCTTCGGTAGCGCGGGTGGCCGGGCCCGAGGCGACCGAGCGTTTTCGTATTCCTGAAACGCGGTGCGCAAGGCCCCACCGGCGCGGAGCGCCGTCTCGGCGTGCGCGGCGAACGTCGCCGATGGTCGCTCTGTGCCGGACTCTACTTTGGACACGTAGGAACGGTCGTAGCCCATCGCCTTGGCCAGCGTGGTGCGGGAGTGCCCACGCACATCGCGCCAGCGTTTGAGTTCGACGGCGAAGAGGTTCACCTCGGACTCTTCGTCCCTCGACTCGGCGTGAGACAAATTCGTTGTCACCGAGACCTCCCATGATCTTGGCACTGTGAGTGTGCGTGAACACACCGTGAGTCATCAATCAGCCTACCTGCACACCCACCAATCGCGGTGTTCTTGACACCGTGAGCACGCTGGCTTGGTTCGAGGTCTGCACCTTGGGGCCGGTTGTCGTTCACTCGCTCGGGTTACTGCTGCGGAAACGGCGGCGGCTCAAGCAGGAGGCCTGGAAGCGCGACGAGCGGTCGGCGGCCGCTATTGCGGCTCGAGTGGAACAAGAACGCGAGCAAGCCAAGAAACCGGTGCGATGGCCCCTCGTCGACCCCGATCGAGGCGAGGTGCGGGAGAAAGGAAGAAGAGAATCATGATGGATAGGGAGTGTGACCAGGCTGACGAACGCCTGGGGACCTTTCGGATTGACCGGACGGCATTACCTTACCTCTACCGTCAGGTCGCGGGGCACATCGCCGCGCGTATCGCGGTAGGTCAACTGCCCCAATCCGAGATGTTGTCTTCGGAATCGGCTCTGGCCAAAGAGTATGGAGTCGCGCTGGGGACAGCCCGGCGAGCGATCGGACTCCTGCGTCAGGAAGGACTTCTGGTCACCATCCGCAGCAGGGGAACGTTCGTGGTGGGAAGGTGACCGAGGAGGATGCTCGGCGAATTGCGGGCGCGGACGGGACTGGGCCGGACAGAGAACGGCGTAGGTGATTACCAATCCGACCAAAAGCAGGCGGAGACGGGCCGCCGCCAACCTGCTTGTATCGACCCGTTTCCGCCGTGGCTGTGGTCGGATTGGTAACGATCGGCACAGTAAGCGGTTCACGAGAGCGCGGCGGCCTTCGCTTCGAGGTAGCGGCGCTCCGGGAGGCTGGCGGTCAGGCGGGCTGCTTCGTGGTAGGCCACGCGTGCCGCGTCGGACGAGCCGGCTATTTCCAGGAGATGCGCGCGGACGGCCGCCAGCCGGTGGTGGCCGGCGATCCGGTCGTCGGAAGCCAGCGAGGCCAGCATGTCGAGTCCGGTTTGCGGGCCGTGCACCATCGCGGCGGCGACCGCGTGGTTGAGCGTGATCACCGGGTTTTCCGCCAGCCGTTCGAGAATCCGGTACAGGGCAAGGATTTGGGGCCAGTCCGTGTCGGCCGCGGACGCTGCCTCGTCGTGGATGGCGGCGATCGCGGCCTGGACCTGGTAGGGACCGAGGGGCGCCCGCGCCAAGGTCCGGTTGATCAGCGCGACGCCTTCGGCGATCGAGTCACGGTCCCACCGGGTACGGTCCTGCTCCGCGAGCGGAACCAGCGTGCCGTCCGGCCGGGTCCGCGCGGGACGGCGGGCATCGGTGAGCACCATGAGCGCGAGCAGGCCGGCCACTTCGCCGTCGTCGGGCAGCGTGCGGTGCACCATCCGCGTCAGGCGGATCGCTTCTCCGGTCAGTTCGGCGCGATGCAGTTCCGTTCCGGAGGTGGCGGTGTACCCCTCGTTGAAGATCAGGTACAGCACATGCGACACCACGCGTAACCGTCCGGCCAGTTCCGGTTCGGCGGGCAAGGAGAACGTGGCACCCGCGGCCTTGATCCGGTGCTTGGCGCGACTGATCCGTTGCGCCATCGTCGTTTCCGGTACGAGGAACGCACGGGCGATCTCGGCGGTGCTCAAGCCGCCGACGGCGCGGAGCGTGAGCGCGACCTGTGACGACTCGGACAAGGTGGGATGGCAGCACAGGAACAGGACGGTCAGCGTGTCGTCGAAGTCCGGCGAACGGTCCTCGTCGGGGCCGGGCGAGAAGACCGGGCCACGCGCGGCGACCGTGACTTCACGCCTGCGACGGGCGGACTCGGCACGCCAGTGGTCGGTCAGGCGCCGCGTGGCCACCGTGAGCAGCCAGCCCTGTGGGTTCGCGGGTGCGCCACGCTCGGGCCACTGCGCGGCCGCGTCCAGCAGGGCATCGCCGACCGCGTCCTCGCAGGCGGCGAAATCGCCGTAGCGCCGCACCAGGGTGCCGAGGACCCGCGGCGCGAGTTCGCGCAGCAGGTCCCCGGCCGCCAGGGGATCCATCACATTTCCGCGCCGGAGGTGTGCATGATCGCCCGGACCTCCACGGCGAAGTGCCGCGCGTCCGGCCAGCTCGCGGCGATCTCGACCGCACGCTCCTCGGAATCGCACTCGACGATCAGGTATCCCCCCAACTGCTCCTTGGCCTCCGCGAACGGGCCGTCCGTGACCACCGCCGCACCGTCGCGCACCCGCACCGTTTTCGTGGTCGAGGAGTCCGCGAGCGCCTGCCCGCCGATGAGCTCACCGCTCTCGGTCAGCTCCTTCATGATCCGGTCGACGTCACCGAACAACTCCTCGCGCTCCTGCTCGGAAAAGGCCTCGTAGGTGGCCGGGTTGTTGTGGATCGCCAGCAGGTATTTCATGTCCTTCGCTCCTCTTCGGCCGGTCTGCCGATCAGACGCTGTCACTCCCTTGTCGGAGCGGGCTGCTGGTCCTCGACACAGCGACGTCTACTTGCCGATGTAACCATGGCAAAGTGACAGACAGCTCCTACCGACCCGACCCACGACGCTGGAAGGCACTGGCGGTCACGCTCGCCGCCGGGTTCATGACCATGCTCGACGTCAGCATCGTCAACGTCGCCCTGCCGTCGATCCAGAGCGGGATCGGCGCGAGCGCCGGGACGGTGCAGTGGGTGGTGTCGGGCTACGTCCTGACCTTCGGGCTCGTCCTGGTCTCCGGCGGGCGGCTCGGCGACGCGCTGGGCAGACGGCAGATGTTCCTCATCTCCCTCGCCGGGTTCGTGGCGATGAGCGCGTTCGCCGGCGCGGCGCCCACGGCAGGCATCCTGGTCACCGCCCGGCTGCTCCAGGGAGCCGTCGCCGGCCTCCTGACCCCGCAGAACACCGGCCTCATCCAGGAGCTATTCCGCGGTGCCGAGCGCGGTCGGGCGTTCGGGGTGTTCGGCGCCATGATCGGGGTGTCGACGGCGGTGGGCCCGGTGCTGGGCGGCCTGATCATCACCGCGTTCGGCGCGCAGGAGGGCTGGCGCTGGGTGTTCTACGTCAACGTCCCGGTCGGCCTGCTGGCTTTCGTGCTCGCCATGCGGCTGGTCCCCGTCGTGGAACGACGGCGGATCGACGTCCGTTCCGAGATCGACTTCGGGGGCATCGTCCTGCTCGGCCTCGCGGTGCTGGGGGTGTTGCTGCCGCTGGTGGAGGCCGAACAGCACGGCCTGAGCCGGATGTGGTGGCTCTTCCCGGCCGCCGCCGTGGTCGGCTTCCTGTTCGTCCACTGGGAACGGCGGACGAAGCGCACCGGACGTGCGCCGCTGATCGACGTGGAGTTGTTCGCCTCGACGCCCGGTTACGCGTCCGGCGCCGCGCTGGGCGCCGTTTACTTCTGTGGTTTCTCCGGGCTCTGGCTGGTGTTCGCGCTGTTCTTCCAGCAGGGACTCGGCTACTCACCGTTGGAGTCCGGCCTGTCGGTGACCCCGTTCGCGATCGGTTCGGCGGTGTCCGCGGCTCTGGCGGGACGGCTGGTGGCGCGCTGGGGCCGGAGACTGACGGTGACCGGGCTGGGTCTGGTCACCGTCGCCCTGGTCGCGGTCGTGTTGTTGGTCTGGCTCGCGCCGACCCGTCACATGGGCCTGCTCACCGCGCTGCCGTTGCTGGTCGGCGGCATCGGCGGTGGCATGGTGATTTCGCCGAACACCACGCTGACCCTGGAATGCGTGCCCACCCGGGTGGCGGGGGTCGCCGGTGGCGCGTTGCAGACCGGTCAACGGATCGGTATCGCGATCGGCACCGCGGTCCTCGCGGGGGTGTACCGCGCGGTCGTCGCCTCGTCGCACGAGGACTTCTCGGACGCCCTGGCCATCGCCGTGGTGTGCGCGATCGCGTTCATTCTGGTGGCCTTGGTGCTGGCCGTTTTCGAGCTCCGGGCCCAGCGAGCACGACGCCCGGCGGACCAATCACAGAGAGTCACACATGCTGCCCCATCTGGGTGACATGTGCCTCGATGTACTAGGCCATCGGCCCGGGTTGCCGGTACACCTGTAATTGCCTTCCGCGAGGAAGTTCGTCACTGAAGTACTCACCGATGTGGCGGTATGGGCTCGTGATCCGGGGATGGGGTCACGAACCCGGCGAGCCGTGATCCGTCTTGCGTCAGACACACACGGTCACTTCCTGGCACAGCTGTCGGCGTCCGCGGGGGACCGTACGGCGGCTTGCCTGAAGGCGTCGGCTCGGACGGGTCACTGGTGGGGACCGGTGCCCGTCCGAGTCCGGTTACCGCACCAGGTTCACTTGAGCGCGCTGCCCTTCTGCCACTGGTCCCAGGAGAGCTCCCAGTCGCCGTAGAGGTCGTAGACGGGCAACGGCGGGCCGCCCGAGTTGGTCACCTCGACCACATCGCCGAGCCCCAGCGTGTTGAAGAACCAGGTGGCGTTTTCCTCATTGAGGTTGATGCAGCCGTGCGAGACGTTCGCGTTGCCCTGCGCCCCCACGCTGTTGGGGTTCATGTGGACGAACTCGCCGTCGTCGGAGATCCGTTCGGTCCAGTATTCGTCGGACTTGTACCACCCGGGCTGTCCCTGGCAGACACCGTAGGTGCACGAGTCCATCGTGTACTTCTGCGCCTTGAACGAGATCACGTGCGGGCCGACGTGCGTGGGAGTCGAGTCCTTGCCGAGCGAAATCGGCATCGACTTCACCATCTGTCCATTGTGGAAGATCTGCATCTGGTCGGTGTTGCCGTCGGCCTTGGCGATCCAGGAGTCGTGGATCCGGTAGGTCTCCGTGCGGTCCTCGGCACCGTAGACGCCGTTGCCGAAATCGACCCCGTAGACCTTCGCGCTCACCGTCAGCGTCGTTCCGGGCTGCCAGTACTGCTTAGGCCGGTAGTGCACGTTCTTGTCGTCCATCCAGTACCAACTGCCCGGCTGGGACGGATTCGACTGGACGGAAAGCTGCTTTTCCACCGCGCTCTTGTTCTTCACCGGGTAGGTGAACTGGAAACCGATCACCTGGCCGACCCCGACACCGGTCTGCGCGACCGCGGAAGGTGCCGGAAGCAGATTGGGATTCGCCTGTTTCGCCGGCGTCAGCGTGGTGACCTTGCCCTGCTGCTCGACGGTCTGTCCGTTCGGGTCGGCGCCCTTGGCGTCCACCGCGTAGGTACTGCCATAGCCCAGCGGTTCTGACGAAGTCCAGGTGGTCTTGTCCGCCGACATGCCGCCCGTGACGGGTTTGTTCTTCGCGGTATTGGTGACGATCACGTCGGTCAGCGTGCCGCCGGTGGCCTTGACCACGATCGGCGTCGCCGGGCTGACATTCGTGGCGCCGGGCGCGGGCGTGATGTCCACCTTCACCGTCGCTCCCGGTGCGGCCGAGAGCAGACCGCCCGGCGCACCGGGATTTCCGGAAGTGCCGTTGTCACCGGAAGAACAGGCCGACAGGGTGAGGACGGCGACAAGTGCGGCGGTGACCGCACCTGCACCGCCGCGGGAAAAACGAGTACGGGAAAAACGAGGCGCTTCGAACGACATGGGTTCTCTTCCGCGGAGGATCGGCGGGCAGGCGTGGGCAATACTGTGCGGATCGTTACCAATCCGACCACAGCCACGGCGGAAACGGGTCTGTACAGCCAGATTGGCCGCGGTCCGTCTCCGCCTACTTTTGGTCGGATTGGTAAAATACCGCTTTCGAAAGGACGGGTCCCGGCCCGGTTTGTTGCCCCGGGGTGGTCCGGATCACCGCTGTTCGTCAAGCCGGTGCGGCGATCCCCGGACCTCCGTACAGTCCCGGGCCGTCGACCCTCAGCCCGGCGAGATAACGCTTGGCCGCGTGGTAGGCCCCGATGATCAACTCGTCGGTGTGACTGAAGTCGAGCGCGCTCATCCGGACCGGGACGGGGCCGGGAAGATAGACGACCGGAACTTCGGCCGCCGCGATGGGCGCTTCCAGCACCGCCTGGTTCCGCATGCTGACCATGGCGGTGTACATGAGCACTTCGGCGAAGGTCCGCGGCGGTGACGGAACCTGGCCGGGAAAGGCGCAGTCGAGCACCACCAGGGAACGCGCGCCCATCCGCAATGCCTGCCGCATCGGCACATTCGCCACCAGGCCGCCGTCGTAGAGCAACTTGCCTTCGTAGGCCACGGGCGGGTAGATGCCCGGAACCGCCGCGCTGGCAAGCAAAATGGGCAGCAGCTCGCCCGAGCGAACCAGGAACGGGCCCGCGGTGTCGATGTCGGTGGCCACCACGCCGAACGGCAGCTTGAGGTCGTCGAAGCGGACGTTCGCGCCCACGTGGTCGTTGATGATGGTGGCGAGCCCGCTGTTGGGGAACAGGTGGATCTTGGTGTGCCGCAGGGTCCGAACCTGGCTGAACACTCCGCCCGGAAAGGCCTCCTGCCGGGTCATGTGGGCCCACGTCTCGCCGAGGCGGTCCAGCGCGCCGACCGGGTCGAGAGCCAGGACCGCGCCGTTGAGCGATCCGACCGACGTGCCGGTGACGAGGTCGGGCCGGACGCCGGCCTCGTCGAGTGCGCGCAGCATGCCCACCTGGGTCGCGCCGAGGCTGGCACCGCCACCCAGCACGAACCCGATCGGCCGAGGGAGGTTCAGGTCGGCCATCGGCTGCGCGCCTCCTTGCTCGAGATGCGTGTGTTTGCCGATCCGACCGAAAGCACGCGGAGACGGTCCGCGGCCGAACTGCTGTTGGACACCCGTTTCCGCCGTGGCTGCCGCCGGATTGGTCAACGAACTACTCAGCCATCGTCGCTTGAACCGGCGGGCCGGCGCCACGCGGTGACGGGCACGCCGCTGACCGGCGAGGACCTTTGACGAACGAGACACGGACGGAGGGTTTCCTGGTGGCTACCGATGGGTAACACTGGTGAGCAGCCCAGCTGGGTCACCCAGCTCACCAGGGCTTGACGGCCCGGCTAGGAGGTGCCCGATGGTTGATCGAACGACGGCGGCGGAGAAGGAAGTCACCGAGAAGGAAGCCCGTGCGGTCGCCGAAGAGGCTCGGGAAAGCGGCTGGGGGAAGCCGTCCTTCGCCAAGGAGCTCTACCTCGGCCGGTTCCGTCTCGACCTGATCCACCCCTATCCGCGCTCGTCACCGGAGGCCATCGCGAAGGCCGACAGGTTCCTCGGCCGGTTGCGCGAGTACTGCGCCACGCTGGACGGCGCCGTGATCGAACGCGAGAACCGCATTCCCGACGAATACGTCAAGGGGCTGGCCGACCTGGGTTGCTTCGGCATCAAGATTCCCGAGCAGTACGGCGGTCTCGGGCTCGACCAGGTCGCCTACAACCACGCGCTGATGCTCGTGGGCACCGTGCATTCGTCGCTCGGCGTGCTGCTGTCGGCACACCAGTCCATCGGCGTGCCCGAGCCGCTCAAGCTCGCCGGGTCACCGGAGCAGAAGGCGAAGTTCCTGCCGCGCTGCGCGAAGGGCGCGGTCACCGCGTTCCTGCTCACCGAACCCGACGTGGGTTCCGACCCGGCGCGGCTGGCCACCTCCGCGATCCCGATCGAAGACGGACAGGCCTACGAACTCGACGGCGTGAAACTGTGGACCACCAACGGTGTCGTCGCGGAACTGGTCGTGGTGATGGCGCGGGTGCCGAAATCCGAAGGTCATCGCGGTGGCGTCACCGCCTTCATCGTCGAAATGGACACTCCCGGTATCACCGTGGAACGGCGGAACTCGTTCATGGGCCTGCGCGGCATCGAGAACGGGGTGACGCGCTTCCACAAGGTCCGCGTGCCGAAGGAAAACGTCGTCGGCGGCGAAGGGAAGGGACTCAGGATCGCCTTGGCGACGCTGAACACCGGCAGGCTGTCCATTCCCGCGATGTGCGCGGCGGCGGGGAAGTGGTCGCTGAAGATCGCCCGTGAGTGGTCCGCCGAGCGGGTCCAGTGGGGCAAGCCGATCGCCCGTCACGAGGCCGTGGCGAAGAAGATCTCCTTCATCGCGGCGACCACGTACGCACTCGAAAGCATCGTCGAACTGTCCGCGCACATGAGTGACGAGGGGCGCAACGACATCAGGATCGAGGCGGCGCTGGCGAAACTCTGGGCGAGCGAGATGTCGTGCAAGGTGGCCGACGAGCTGATGCAGATCCGGGGTGGCCGCGGTTACGAGACCGCGGAATCCCTTGCGGCGCGCGGAGAACGCGCCGTCGGCGTGGAGCAACTGGTCCGTGATCTCCGGATCAACCGGATCTTCGAAGGCTCGACGGAGATCATGCACCTGCTCATCGCCCGTGAGGCGGTCGACGCGCACCTGTCCGCGGCGGGCGCGCTCGCCGACGCGGACGCCGACCTGTCCGCGAAGGCGAAAGCGGCGGCCAAGGCCAGCGGCTTCTACGCGCGCTGGCTCCCGCAACTGGTCGCGGGCAAGGGTCAGTCGCCGATGGCGTTCGGGGAATTCGGCCCGCTGGCGCAGCATCTGAGGTTCGTCGAGCGGACCTGCCGCAAGCTGGCCCGGTCGACGTTCTACGGCATGGCCCGCTGGCAGGCGGGGTTGGAGAAGCGGCAGGCGTTTCTCGCCAGGATCGTCGACATCGGCGCGGAACTGTTCGCGATGGCGGCGAGTTGTGTCCGTGCCGAGATGCAGCGCTCCGGTGACGCCCACCAGGGTGCGGCGGCTTACGAGCTGGCGGATGTGTTCTGCCGCCAGGCCAGGCTGCGGGTCGGCGAGCTGTTCGACGCCCTGTGGTCCAACACCGACGAGGCGGACACGCGGCTGTCCAAGCGCACCATCGACGGTCACTACACCTGGCTGGAGGCCGGGGTCTTCGACCCCAGCGAGGGCACCGGGCCGTGGATCGCCGACTGGCAGGCCGGCGCCTCGACCGAACACTCGGTCGCGCGCCGGTTCAGCGGGAGTTGAACTCCCGTCGGATTGATGACAAACGGCGCAGGAGGTGGTCGCGTTCGGCGAGGTTGGTCGCCTTTCGAGCCGCCTCGCCGTACAACCGCGCCGCCGTCGCCAGGTCGCCGTCGCGCTCGTGGAGGTACGCGGCCACCGCGGCGTAGCGGGGCAGTGATGCGTCGAGTTCCGTAAGGGCCGCGAGACCGGCTCGCGGTCCGTCGGCCTCGCCGACGGCCACCGCGCGATTGAGCCGGACGACGGGGCTGTCGGTCAGGCGCACCAGCTCGTCGTACCACTCGACGATCTGTACCCAGTCGGTCTCCTCGGCGGTGAGCGCGTCGGCGTGAAGTGCCGCGATGGCGGCCTGGGCCTGGAACTCGCCCAGCCGATCGCGGGCGAGGGCCGCCTGCAGGATTTCGACGCCCTCCGCGATCGCCACGGTGTCCCACCGGCCTCGGTCCTGCTCGGCGAGCGGGACCAGGCTGCCGTCGGGCGCGATCCGGGCGGCGCGCCGGGCATGGTGAAGCAGCATGAGCGCGAGCAGTCCCGCCACCTCGGGATGGTCGATCGCGGCCGCGAGCTGCCGGGTGAGCCGGATGGCCTCGGCCGCGAGATCGACGTCACCGGAGTATCCCTCGTTGAAGACCAGGTACAGGACGCGCAGCACGGTGGCGACGTCACCGGGCTGGTCGAACCGCACGCCCGAGACGGTGCGCTTGGCCCGGCTGATGCGCTGGGCCATGGTCGCCTCGGGCACCAGATAGGCCTGAGCGATCTGGCGGGTGGTCAGACCGCCGACGGCGCGGAGCGTGAGCGCGACCGCTGACGCCGGCGTCAGCGACGGGTGGGCGCACAGGAAGTAGAGCTGGAGCGTGTCGTCCACGTCCACCGCGGAATCCTGCTCCGCCGGGTCGACACTCACGCGGTCCTCACGCCGGCGGCGGGCGGCGTCCGCCCTCGTCATGTCGAGGAACCGGTTCCAGGCCACCGTGACCAGCCAGCCCTTCGGATCCCGTGGCGGGTCCTCCGGCCAGACGCGGATCGCCTCGACCAGCGCGTCCTGGACGGCATCCTCGGCCGCCGCGAAGTCGGCTCCGCGGCGGACGAGGATCCCGAGCACACCCGGCGTGAGGCTCCGGAGCAGGGCCTCATCCAACATCCGAGGTCACACCCCCGGTCAGTCGGTGATGGTGGGCGGCTCGCCCAGGAACGGGCGCAGTTCGAGCCACTCGTGGATCGGCTTCCCATCCGCCCCCGGGGCGGCCGAGAGCTCCCCGGCCAGTTCGACGGCACGCTCGTGGCTCTCGACGTCGATCACCATCCAGCCGGCGATGAGGTCCTTCGTCTCGGCGAACGGGCCGTCGGTGACCGGCGGGCGGCCTTCGCCGTCGTACCGGACCCACGTGCCCTCGGGGGCGAGCGCCTGAGCGTCGACGAACTCACCGGACTCTTCGAGCCGGGCCGCGAAGTCCTGCATGAACTTGATGTGGGCCGAGACCTCCTCCGGCGTCCACTTGTCCATCGGCACGTTGTTGACCGGAGCCGGGGCGCCGCGGTAGTGCTTCAGCAGCAGGTACTTGGCCATCGTGATTCTCCTCGGTGCTTGTGCGACCCATTCTGGTCGCGTTCACCTCGGGGACGGAGCCGGCCACCCGTTCTCGACATCGTCGGGAAAAAATTTTGGAAACGCGCCGGATCAACGCGTGAGCAGGCTCGATGCCTCCTGCGCGGCGGGTCCCGCCTCGGCCAGGTGCGCCAGGTTCTCCGGCAGGGCCTCGCCGCGGTGCCGCTTGGTCTGCGCGTACAACCGGCCCGCCCGGTAGGACGAGCGGACCAGCGGACCCGCCATCACTCCGGCGAAGCCGAGCGATTCGGCCGCCCGGGAGTGTTCGACGAACTCCTCCGGCTTGACCCACCGGTCCACCGGGTGATGCCGGACCGAAGGCCGCAGGTACTGGGTGATGGTGAGGATCTCGCACCCGGCGTCGACCAGGTCCCGCATGGCGGGCTCGACCTCGTCGGGGGTCTCGCCCATGCCGAGGATGAGGTTCGACTTGGTGACCAGCCCGGCCTCACGCGCTCGGGTGATGACTTCGAGCGAGCGCGCGTAACGGAAGCCGGGACGGATGCGCTTGAAGATCCGCGGCACGGTTTCCACGTTGTGCGCCAGCACCTCGGGCCGGGACGAGAACACCTCGGCGAGTTGCGCGGGATCGGCGTTGAAGTCGGGGATCAGCAACTCCACGCCCGTGCCCGGGTTGAGCGCGTGGATCTGCCGGACGGTCTCGGCGTAGAGCCAGGCTCCGCCGTCTTCGAGGTCGTCCCGCGCGACGCCGGTGACCGTCGAGTACCGGAGGCCCATCGCCTGCACGCTTTCCGCGACGCGGCGCGGTTCCTCGCGGTCGAGCTCCGCGGGCTTGCCGGTGTCGATCTGGCAGAAGTCACAACGGCGGGTGCACTGGTCTCCACCGATGAGGAAGGTGGCCTCGCGGTCCTCCCAGCATTCGTAGATGTTGGGGCAGCCCGCTTCTTCGCAGACGGTGTGCAGACCTTCCCTGCGCACCAGGCCCTTGAGCTCGGTGAACTCGGGCCCCATCCTGGCCCTGGTCTTGATCCAGGACGGTTTCTTCTCGATGGGGGTTTCACTGTTGCGGACCTCGAGCCGCAGCAGTTTCCGACCTTCAGGCACAACAGTCACGTCGGTCAGCCTACGCCGTGAGCTCCGTGTTCAGCCCGCGACGGAGCGCGGTTTCACAGTCTCTTGGGTTTCCCGGTTTTCAGGCCGGATCGGGCGTGATGCCGGTCAACTTCGCGGTCAGCTCCCACAGGGCCGTACCGGTGCGCTGGTCCAGCGCGGTCCGCAGGGGCGGCACGAACGCGGGATAGCCGCGCATTCCACCCAGCCCGCCTGCCCCGACGTAGTCGCCTCCGTTGACGGCCGGCGCGGTCGCCGCGTAGAGCTGGGGCAGCGCGCCCATCTTGACGTTCTGGCCGAGCAAGACGTCACCAATCCGCCCAGCGACGTCGAAGACCGAGCGAACAACCACATTGGAGTAGGACCGGGCCATGGCGGCGTTGAGACCGGTGGCGGTGTAGCCCGGGTGGGCGGCCACGCTGACGACGTCCTCACCCGCCGCGCGCAGCCGCCGGTCCAGTTCGAGCGCGAACACCTGGTCCGCGAACTTGGACTGGCCGTAGGCGGCTGCCGGGTTGTAGCGGTGGCGCTCGAAGTTCGGGTCGTCCAGCACCGAACCGGGCCCTCGAGCGAGGAGGCTGGACACCGTCACCACACGCGACTCGCCCGCGCCGCGCAACGCCGGCATGAGCAGCCAGGTCAAAGCCGCGGGCCCCAGGTAGTTGGTGCCGAACTGGAGCTCGAACCCGTCGGCGGTGACGGACCTCGGGGTGGCCATCACGCCGGCGTTGTTGATCAGGATGTCGAGCCGGTCACCGGTGCGTTCCCGCACGCCGGAGGCCGCCTGGCGGACCGAGGCCAGATCGGCGAGGTCCAGGTGAACCAGCGTGCCGCCCGGCACCGAGCGCACCGCCTGCTCACCCCGCTCACGGGACCGGCAGGCGAGCAGGACGTGCGCGCCCTTGCCCGCCAGGACCTGGGCGCTGCGCAGGCCGAGTCCCGAATTCGCGCCGGTGATCAGCACCGTGCGGCCTGTCTGGTCCGGGATGTCCGCCTCGGTCCACTTGGTCATGCGAGGATCCTATTGCCGCGCACAACACCCCCGCGCACAACGATTTCCGCCCGCGTCACGCGCTGGGCGCGAGCATCCGCCGCAGGAACCCCGTAGAAGCACGAACAGAGCGGGGAGCGCGGGTGGCGCGAACGTCAGTGCCGTGCCGCAGCAGAGTCTCGAAAGCGGCGCCCGTCGCGGTCGTCTCCGCCTCGGGTTCGTCCGCGTCGGCCAGGCCCGCGGTGAGCACCAGCATCCGTTGCTCGGCCTCGCGCAGGGAACGCAGCGCGGGATGGCCCTCCACGTGCGCGTCGAGCACCGCACGCAGCGTGGGGTGGCTCTCGGATGCCCTGCGCCAGGCCCGGGTCACCGCGTCGACGTGATCAGGGTCGCCGACGGTCTCGGCCCGCAGGTGGCCACTGAGCACCTGAGTCCATTTGTGGTGCAGCGCCAGCAGGAGGTTTTCCTCACTGCCGAAGGTGTCCCGGGCGCCGGGAACGCTGTCGAACGGCAGCGGGCCGTCCGGTTCGCGGCGAACCTCGCGCAGGACGGCGTCCAGGATGTCGCGACGTCGGTAGAAGTCAGTCCAGGTCATAGTTTCCTCCGCGAGTTTGCGCGCCCCGCGATCGTGTCGGCAGGGCGCTCCTTGCCAGCGCACGGTCACGCTGGACAGTTAGGCGCCCTGCCGCCCCGCTGGCGGAAAGAAAGGGCGCGCTCTGTGGTCATCTTGAGAGCCGCCGGTCGACACAAGGGGTGTCATCGGATCGTCCCCTTCTGTACAGCCCCCGGCAAACTCTTGGTTTGCCACATACTGTCGGTATGTCGCCTGATAGCGGCCAACATACCATGGGTATGTCCACGATCGGGCTGCCGTAAGCTGTGAGCGTGGCGACAACGCGGTCCAGGCGGCTCGACTATTCGGAGTCCACTCGGTCCGCTCTGGTGGACAGCGCGATCGAACTGTTCACCAAGGGCGGTTACGCGGGCACCTCGCTGGACGAGGTGGCGCGGCGGGCGAGGGTCACGAAAGGTGCGCTGTATCACCATTTCAGCGGTAAGCAGGCCCTTTTCGAGGCGGCGTTCGCGAAAGTCGAGAGCCGGGTTTTCGGCCGGCTCGAGGAAATCATGCGCGGGCCGGAACCTCCGTGGGAGCGGGCGCTGCGCGGTGTGCGCGAATTCATTTCCCACTGCCTTGACCCGGCTTATCAGCGCATCGCCATTCACGAGGCGCCGGTGGTGATGGGCTGGGAACGCTGGCGCGACGCCGAGGACCGCGCGTCCTTCGGGTTGATCCGGACGGGTGTCGAAGACCTCATCGAGGCGGGCGAGGTGGAGCCGGTTCCGGTCGAGATCACCTCCCGCCTGTTGTTCGGCGCGCTTTCCGCGGCCGCCACCGAGATCGCCGGTTCCCCGGATCCGAAACGGGTCGGTGAACAGGTCGAGGCCGTGATCGTCCAGCTGCTCAACAGCGTGCGCCGGACCTGAGCCCGCGCAGGCCCGGCAGGCTCCCGCGCTACGCCACTAGGGTGGCGTCGTGGACTTCCGAATCTTCACCGAGCCCCAGCAGGGCGCGAGTTACGACGATTTGCTCAGGGTCGCGAAAGCGACCGAGGACGGCGGTTTCGACGCGTTCTTCCGTTCCGACCATTTCCTGAAGATGGGATCGGTTTCCGGGCTGCCCGGTCCGACCGACGCCTGGATCACGATGGCGGGACTGGCCATCGAGACCTCCCGCGTCCGCCTCGGCACGCTCGTCACCGCCGCCACCTTCCGGCACCCCTCGGTGCTGGCGATCTCGGTCGCCCAGGTGGACCGGATGTCCGGCGGCCGGGTCGAACTCGGCTTCGGCGCCGGCTGGTACGAGGCCGAGCACCGCGCCTACGGCATCCCGCTCTACGACGTGGGTGAGCGGTTCGACCGCTACACCGAGCAACTGGAGATCATCACCGGCCTGTGGGAAACGCCGTCCGGCGAGACCTTTTCCCACGACGGCAAGCATTACCGGCTGGAGGACTCGCCCGCGCTGCCCAAGCCCGCGCAGTCGCCGCGCCCGCCGGTGATCATCGGCGGCGGCGGGAAGAAACGCACGCCCGCGCTCGCCGCCCGGTACGCCGCCGAGTTCAACGCGGCGTTCACCGACAGCGCCACCGCGGCGACCCAGTTCGAGCGCGTGGCCGCCGCGGCGACGGAGATCGGCCGTGATCCCGCGGAGATCGTCCGCTCCGCCGCGCAGGTCGCCTGTGTCGGCCGTGACGAGGCCGAGTTCGCTCGCCGCGCCGAGGCGATCGGCCGTGAAGTCGGCGAACTGCGCGAGAACGGGCTGGCCGGGTCACCGGCCGAGGTGGTCGACAAACTCGGCCGCTACCGCGAGGCGACCGGCATTTCCCGGGTCTATCTCCAGATCCTCGACCTGTCGGACCTCGGTCATCTGGACCTCATCGCCTCGGAGGTCGTTCCCCAGCTGTCCTGACCCGGCCGCCCTGAGCCCGGGCCCGGCCCGGGCTCAGGGGCCGAAAGCGGTCAGGAAACCGCCGCGGCGCGCGGAATCCAGTGGTCGGTGACGGGAAGTTCGCCGTCGAGCGCGGCCAGCACGGCGTCACGGGCGAAGGGAAGCGCTTCCTCTACGGTGACGATCCGCCCCAGCTCGAACGACAGCGACGTGACCCCGGCGTCGCGGATGCCGCACGGGACGATCTTGCCGAACGCCGAGAGGTCCGCGTCGCAGTTCAACTCGAAGCCGTGCATGGTCACGCCCCGCTGCACCCGGATGCCGATCGCGGCGATCTTGCGTTCCGGACCGTGGTCGTCGGCGGCCACCCAGACGCCGCTGCGTCCCTCCACCCGGCCCGTGGACACGCCGAACTGCGCGCACACCCGGATCAGCGCCTCTTCGAGCCGCCGCACGTAGTGCACGACATCGATCGGGTCGCCCAGCTTGACGATCGGGTAACCGACCAGCTGACCCGGCCCGTGCCAGGTGATCTTGCCGCCGCGGTCGACATCGATCACCGGCGTGCCGTCGATCGGGCGGTCCGCCGGCTCGGTCCGCTTCCCCGCCGTGTAGACGGAGGGGTGTTCCAGCAACAGCAGCGTGTCCGGCGCCTCGCCCTCGGCGCGGGCGACGGCGAGGCCGCGTTGCATCTCCCAGGCGTCGGAGTAGTCGATCGTGCCGATCGGACGCACGTCGACGGGTTGCGTGGTTTCGCGGCAAGAACTGGCGGAGGTAGCGGTCACGTAACGAAGGCTACGCCGCGACCGAGGTGACCGGCATCGGTCCGGGAAGCAACCTCACACCGGCCGCGACGACCAGTCCGGTGCCGAGCACCGCGAGCACCGAGCCGACGGTGTCGGTCAGCCAGTGCACCCCCAGGATCAGCCGGGTCACCGCGACCAGCACCGTGGCCGCGGCGAAGGACGCGGCGGCGACGCGCGTCAGCCATGGAGCGAGCCACACGCACAGCAGGACCGCGCACAGACCGGTCGCCGCGATCGCGACCACATGCCCGCTCGGGTAGCTGAACTGCGGATACGAACGCGGCCGGACCCGCAGGAACAGCGGCTTGCCGACCGCGCTGGTGAGCCGGGTCACGACCAGCACCGGCATCACCTTGACCACGACGAGGAATTCGCGCCGGAGTCCGCGGTACCGGCACAACACCGCCGAAACGAACAGCGCGATCGCGAACGCGTCCGGCACCACGATCCCGAGCAGATCGCTGACCACCAAGGTGGCCTCTCCGAACGTGCCACGCCACAGTCCTTGCAGCGCACCGGCAACGGACAGGTCGACGCCGGCGGGCTGCCCGGTGACGGCGATGCCCAGCGCCACGAACAGGGCACACGCCACGCCGCCCAGCACGAACCAGCGGATCACAGCGCGGCTGCCAGTGCCTGGTCGAGTTCGGTGCAGGCGAAGGAATATCCGGCCTCGAGCAACACCGTCGGCACGGCTCGCTGTGAGACCAGCGCGAGTTCGTCCGCCGCCTCACCGAGCGCGGCCCGGAGCGCGAACGCGGGCACCCACCAGGGCGCCGGGCGATTCAGCACCCGGCCGAGCACGCGGGTGAACTCCGCGTTGGTGACGGGTTCCGGCGCGCAGAGATCCACCGGCCCGGACACGGTTTCGTGCTCGGTGAGGAACCGGATCGCGCCGACCTCGTCGGCGATCCCGATCCACGGCATGTACTGCCGCCCGTCACCGAGACGTCCGCCCAGACCGAGCTGGAACAGGGGTTTCAGCGGCCCCAGAAGCCCGCCCTTGCCCAGGACGAGACCCGTCCGCAGGTTCACCACGCGCGCGCCCGCGCGCGCCGCCGGCGCGGTGGCGGCTTCCCATGCCTCACACAGTCCGGCGAGAAACCCTTGTCCCCGAGGGGAAGTCTCGTCGACGACGCGGTCGCCGGTGTCCCCGTAGAACCCGACGCCGGAGGCGTTGATCAGGGCCGGGACGCCGTGCTCGGCCACGTCCTCGGCGAGCACGTCGGTCGGCTCCACGCGGCTGTCCACGATCATCTGCTTGGTCGCCGCGCTCCAGCGCCTGCCGATCGGCGCGCCGCACAGGTTGATCGCCGCGCCGAGCCCGTCGAAGGCGCGTTCGTCGATCCGGCCCGAGGGCGGATCCCACTCGAACTCGTCACCGGCCCGGGGCGCTCGCCGCACGAGCCGCCGCACCTCGTGGCCACCCGCACGCAACTCGGCCACCAGCGACCGGCCGATGAGGCCGCTGGAACCGGCGATCAGGATCCGCATGGTTCGATCGTAAGCACCGGCGTCGTGGACGGCGTAGACAGCAAAGACGCGCCCGGCCGGGGGAACGCGATGGCCGGGCGCGTCCGGACCACGGGATCAGAGACCGAGCTCGTCCTCGAAGTGGCCTTCTTCCAAGCGGTGCTTGATGGTGGTGAGGAACCGGCCCGCGTCGGCACCGTCGATCAGACGGTGGTCGTAGGTCAGCGCCAGATAGGCCATCGAGCGGATCGCGATGGTGTCCTGCCCGTCCGCGTCGGTCACCACGACCGGCCGCTTCACCACCGCGCCGACACCCAGGATCCCGGACTGCGGCTGGTTGATGATCGGCGTGTCGAACAGCGCGCCGTTGCTGCCCAGGTTGGTGACCGTGAAGGTGCCACCGGACAGCTCGTCCGGCTTGGCCTTGTTGGACCGCGTGCGCGCGGCCAGGTCGGCGATGCGCGTGGCGAGACCGGCCAGGTTGAGCTCACCGGCGTTGTGGATGACCGGGGAGAGCAGGCCCTTCTCGGTGTCGACGGCGACGGCGAGGTGCTCGTCACCGAAGTAGGTGATCTCCTTGCTTTCCTCGTCGAAGTAGGCGTTGACGTTCGGGTGCTGCTTGAGCGCCTCGACCGTCGCCTTGGCGAAGAACGGCAGGAAGGTCAGCTTGACACCTTCGCGCTCGAGGAACTGCTGCTTCGCCCGCTCGCGCAGCCGGGCCACCTTGGTCATGTCGACCTCGAAGACCTGGGTGAGCTGCGCGGAGGTCTGCAGCGACTCCCGGGTGCGCTGGGCGATCAGCTGCCGGATCCGGCTCGCCTTCTGCACCGTGCCGCGCAACGCGGCCAGCTCGGGCGAGGGCGCGGCCGGTGCCGACGGGGCACTCGACGGCCGCGGCGCCTGAGCGGCGGGAGCGGCCGGGGCCGTCTGTTCCTTCTGCTTCGCCTCGGCCGCGGCGAGCACGTCCTGCTTGCGGATCCGTCCGCCCACGCCGCTGCCGGTGAGGTCGGACAGGTCGATCCCGTGTTCGGTGGCCAGCTTGCGCACCAGCGGCGTCACATACGGGCCCTCGGCGGTGGCGGGATGGCCGTTGCCCGAAGGCTCCGGGGCTTCCGCCTTGGCGGGAGCCGGCGCGGCGGCTTGCGGCTTCGCTTGGGGAGCCGGTTCGGCCTTGGGCTGAGCGGGCTCCGGCTTCTTTTCCGGGGCGCGCTGCTCCGGCTCGGTCCGTTGCGGCGCCTGGGGTTCCGGCTGAGCCTGCGCCGGCTCGGCACCGGCATCGCCGATCACCGCGAGCCTGCCGCCGACCTCGACGGTCTCGTCCTCGCCCACGCTGATCTCCAGCAGGGTGCCCGCGACCGGCGAGGGCACCTCGGTGTCCACCTTGTCCGTGGAGATCTCCAGCAGCGGCTCGTCCACCGCGACCGTGTCACCGACCTGCTTGAGCCAGCGGGTCACGGTGCCCTCGGTGACGCTCTCGCCCAGCTCCGGCAGCGTGACCGGAGTGCCCTCGGCGGAACCGCTCGACGTCGAGGACGCCGACGACGCCGCGGGCTCCGGCTCGGGCTCGGGCTCGCGCTCGGCGGGCTGGGCCGCACGCTCGGGCTCCGGCTCGGGAGCACTGGAGGCCTCCTCCGCGGGGGCCGAAGGAGCGCTCGCGCCGCCTTCCGACCCGTCGTCGATCACCGCGAGCTCACCGCCGACCTCGACCGTCTCGTCCTCTTTCGCGACGATCCGCCGCACGACCCCGGCGACCGGGGACGGGACCTCGGTGTCCACCTTGTCGGTGGAGATCTCCAGTAGCGGCTCGTCGACCGCGACGCTGTCGCCTTCCTGCTTCAGCCACCGGGTGACGGTGCCCTCCGTGACGCTCTCCCCGAGCTCCGGCAATGTGACGGAGTAGGCCATCGTTCGCTGACTCCTTGAATCTTGGGATGTGGTCGAAAGGATCGGGAGGTTCGTCAGCTGTGCACGTGCAGTGGCTTGCCCGCCAGGGCAAGGTGTGCTTCGCCGAGGGCCTCGGTCTGAGTGGGGTGCGCGTGGATGAGCGGCGCCACGTCCTCCGGGAACGCCTCCCAGTTGTAGATCAGCTGAGCCTCGCCGATCAGCTCGCCGACCCGGTCACCGACCAGGTGCAGGCCGACGACCGGTCCGTCCGGGGCCTTCACGAGCTTGACCGCGCCGGAGGTCTTGAGGATCTGGCTCTTCCCGTTGCCGGCGAGGTCGTAGGTGAAGGTGGTGACCCCCTGGCCGAACTTTTCCTTGGCCGCGGCCTCGGTGAGCCCGACCGAAGCGACTTCGGGGTGCGAGTAGGTGACCCGGGGAATGCCCGCCTCGTCGATCGACCGCGGCGACTGGCCGGCGATCTCCTCGGCGACGAAGATGCCCTGCTGGAAGCCGCGGTGCGCGAGCTGCAGGCCCGGCACGATGTCACCGACGGCGTAGACACCGGGAAGATTGGTGCGGAGCCGTTCGTCGGTGATGACGAACCCCCGCTCCATGCGCAGCCCGGCCTCCTCGTAGCCGTGGCCCGCGGTGTTGGGACCCCGGCCGACCGCGACCAGCAGGAGGTCGGCTTCGAGGGTTTCGCCGCTCTCCAGCGAGACCGACACGCCGTTGTCGTCCTGCTTCGCACCGGTGAAGCGGACCCCGGTGCGGAAGGCGATCTTGCGGCGGCGGAAGGCGCGCTCGAGTTGCTTGGAGGCGAACTCGTCCTCGTTGGGCACCAGCCGCGGCAGCGCCTCGACGATGGTCACGTCCACCCCGAAGGAGGCCCACACGCTCGCGAACTCGACGCCGATCACGCCGCCGCCGAGCACGATCACCTTCTCCGGGACGTAGTCCAGGGACAGTGCTTCGTCGCTGGCGATGATCCGGCCGCCCAGCTCCAGCCCCGGCAGCGTCTTCGAGTACGAGCCGGTGGCGAGGATGACGTTCTTGCCGGTGTAGCGCTGACCGTCGACCTCGACCGCGTTCGGCCCGACGAAGGTGCCGGTGCCCTCGACGAGGTTGACCTTGTTGGCCTTGGCCAGCCCCTGGAGACCCTTGTAGAGCCGCGAGACCACCGAGTCCTTGTACTTGTGGACACCGGCGATGTCGATACCTTCGAGCGTGGTCTTGACGCCGAACTGCTCACCGTCGCGCGCGAGGTCGGCGACCTCGGCGGCGTGGAGGAGGGCCTTGGTGGGAATGCAACCCCGGTGCAGGCAGGTGCCGCCCAGCTTGTCCTTCTCGATCAGGATCACGGACAGGCCCAGCTCGGCCGCGCGGAAAGCCGCGGCGTAGCCGCCCGATCCGCCACCAAGGATTACCAGGTCGGCGGAGGTGTCGGTCACTTCAATAACTCCTCGGTGAGCTTGTCGGCGAAGCTCGTTCGCAGGTCTGGTCGATGTCGTCGTACTTCTTGACCCACATCATCTTGTCACTACGGACTTCGCCATTGCGAGGTAGCCAGGTGTGTTGCTCAGCGCATCTGAGGAACGCTTGATAATGGAGGTGGGAACAGGCGAGGGATGAGGTGGTCGAGGTGGGTCTGTTCGACGCTTTGCGCAGGAGACGTGGCAGAGCGGGAGCACCGCGCAAGGCCAGTGAGAGCGACACCACGCATCTGCAGGTCTGGGCGTCGACGCGGCAGGGGGTCGAAGCCTACGTCGAGCCGCCCACCACGGTCACCGAGACCACGGTCGTGCTGATCGCGCACGACGGCGAGTGGACGCGCCGCCGCATCGGCAGTCTCGCCGCGGCCCAGCGGTTCGGCCACAAACACGGGATCCCGGTGTACGAGGTGGCGAGGGTCGGCTATCCGAAACGGATGCGCGAGTACACGCGGCGGCTCAAGAGCCAGGAACGGCGGGGAGAACAGCCGGACCAGCGCTGAATCGAGCCGCCGCGCGGTGGCTCAGCCGTTGTCGGCGATGTCGGCGAGCACGGCCGCGATGGTCCGGACCGGAACCCCTGTGCCGCCCTTGCCGGTGTAGCCCCAGGGGCCGCCGCTGTTGAAGGCCGGACCCGCGATGTCGATGTGCGCCCAGGGCAGGCCGTCGGCCACGAACTCGCGCAGGAAGATCCCGGCGGCGAGCATGCCGCCCCAGCGGTGTCCGGCCACGTTGGCCAGATCCGCCAGCCGGGAGTCCAGCTCGGCGCGCAGTTCTTCGGGCAGCGGCATCGGCCAGCCGCCCTCGCCCGTGGCCTGCGCGATCTCGGCGATCCGGTCGCGGAAGGAGTCGGTGCCCATGACGCCCGCGGTGCGGTTGCCGAGAGCGACCATCTGGGCACCGGTGAGCGTCGAGGTTTCGATGAGGTAGTCGGGCTTGTCCTCGGCGGCGCGGACGATCGCGTCGGCGAGGACGAGCCTGCCTTCGGCGTCGGTGTTGAGCACTTCGACGGTCTTGCCGCCATACATGCTGAGGACGTCGCCGGGCCGGTAAGAGGTGCCCGAGGGCAGGTTCTCCGCCAGTGGGATGGTGGCGGTCACCTCCAGCGGGTACTTGAGCTTGGCGGCGAGCACGACCGAGGCGAGCACGGCGGCGGCACCGGACATGTCCGAGGTCATCTGGTCCATGTTCGCCGCGGGCTTGATCGAGATCCCGCCCGAGTCGAAGGTGATTCCCTTGCCCACCAACGCGATCTTCTTCACCGGCTTCGGGCCCCGGTAGCTCACCCGCACCAGCCGCGGCGGGCGCGAGGAACCGCCGCCGACACCGAGGATGCCGCCGAATCCCTTGCGCTTCAACGCTTTCTCGTCGAGAACCTCGAAATCGAGCTTGTTCGCGTCGGCGAGTTTCGCCGCGCGGTCGGCGAAAGAGGCCGGGTAGAGGTCGTTGGGCGGCGTGTTGATCAGGTCGCGGGCGATGATCACCGCTTCGGCGATCGCGGCCGACGCTTTCAGCGCCGCCTTGGCGGCCTTGGCGGTGTCTTCGGGCGGGCTGAGGAAATCGACCGCGCCGACCGGCGCGTCACCCGGCTCGGAGCGGTACCCGGTGAACGCGTAGGCGCCGAGCGCGATGCCTTCGACCGCGGCCTTGAGGTCTATTGTGGACAGTGTGCACAGCGCGCGGGCGGTGCCGCCGAGCGAACGGGCGGCCGCGCCGGCGGCCCGCCGGACCTGCTCGCCGGACAGGGCACCGTCCGCGGCGGGCTTGCCGAGGCCGACCGCGAGCACCACGCCGGCGCTCAGCTTGCCCAGCGTCGGCAGCTTGACGATCTCCTCCGCCTTGCCGGTCGCGCCCAGCGTGGCCAGCACGTCCGCGAGTTTGCCGTCGAAGGCGGCATCCGCCGCTTCCGCACCCGGTGCGAGGGTGACCGACTTGTCGCCCTTGACGGTGCCGACCACCAGGATGTCGGCACGGCTCGGGTCGATGGTGTCGGTGAGAGCGAACTTTGGCAGGGTCACTGTTCCTCCGCGAGTTTGCGCGTCCCCGCGATCGTGTCGACAGGGCGCTCCTTACCGGCACACGTCACGTGGAGTGGATGGGCGCCCTGCCGCCAAGATAGCGGAAAGAAAGGGCGCGCTCTGTGGTCACCTTGACAGTCGCGGGTTGACACAAGGGGTGTCACTGACGGCTCCTCGGGTTAAGGACCTCGATCGTAAGCCATGCTAACGAGGACTCGCCCGTCGAAAGCAGGTGGTAGGTATGTGGCTGGGCGCCGGACTGCTGGTCACACCGGCGGTGGGGGCGGCCGCGGGTGGCTGGTGGCTGCTCGCCGGGGTCGTCCTCGCGGGCGTTCTTGCCCTGTTGTCCGCCGGAGTCGTCCCGATCGATCCGGCCGGGACGTGGTTCACCCATGGCACCCACGCGGCGGCCCGCCTGGCGGGCGCGCCGCTGTTCGCCGCCGTGTTCGCCGTCTACCTCTTCCCGTGGCACACCCGCCTGGCCGCCGTCGCGTTCGCGCTCGCCGTCACGGTGCCCGCGGCGGCCGGCCTGTCCCTGGCGCGGTACTGGCGGGGCTGGCTGCTCGGCGTCCTGCTCGTTTCCGCGGCCGCGCTGGTCGCCGTGTGCCTGGCTATTCCGCCGGTGTCCTCGCCCGGCGCGGGGACGAATCGTCCCGGACCCAGCGGCGCGTTCGCCGCGGGTGCGCTCGTCTTCCCGTTACTGACCCGTCGCCGGAGCTGGTGGCTGGCCGGATCGGTGGCGGTGGCGCTCGCCGTCTGCGCCGCGGAATTGTTCCAACTCGGCCCGGTCCGGCTCGGGCTCTCACCGGCCCCGGTGCGGGACGTGCTCGCCGCGGCCGACGGGCAGGCCATCCTGCCCCTGCTGGCCGGAGTGGTCGTGATCGCCACCGTTCCCGCCACGCTGGCTGCCCTCTCCGGGGCGGCCGCCGGCTTCCCGCACGCGCGGTGGGCGACGATCGGCTGCGGCCTGGTCGCCGCGGCCGGCGCGGCGCTGCTGCATCCAGCCTCCGCGCTCTGGCTCGCCGCCGCGCTGGCCCTCGCCGACGTTCTCGTGACGAGCCTGCTCGCCGTGTCACGCCGACGCGACGCGCGGTCGATCCTGTGCGCCGCGCTGGCGATCAGCCTGCTGGCCTGGATACCGCCGTTCTCGCTGCTCCTCGCCGTAGCGCTGATCGGCGCGACCGCCGCCACGTTCGCGGCCGTCAGGTCGCGTGGAACGGCACCACCGCCAGCACGGTGACGGCAAGCAGCGTTACGGCATTACCGGCGGCCATTCAGGTGAAGTGACGCCGACACAGGCGGATCACCTCGTGTCGGCCGCCGGACGAGCCTGTTTTGCGCAATGATCAACTGGTGTAGCGGCCTGCGAGCGTGGCTGGACTTACGGAAATCTCTGTACGCCAGGTACCAGAT
Source organism: Amycolatopsis pigmentata (assembly GCF_042684065.1). Lineage (NCBI taxonomy): Bacteria > Bacillati > Actinomycetota > Actinomycetes > Pseudonocardiales > Pseudonocardiaceae > Amycolatopsis > Amycolatopsis pigmentata. The sequence continues at coordinate 135,564 of NZ_JBHUKR010000009.1, forward strand.
CCCGCCTTCGGCCGAGTTGCACGCGACGCAGTTCATCAACGGTCGCGGGAATCCCTCACAAAACCCCGGTGTGAACATGTCGAAGAAGGCGCGTCACGAGGTCGCCGAGCGGGCACTGGCCACCATCGGTCGTTGCCCTGAGCTGCGCGTCGGCGCTGTCTACCGGCAGACATCAGCGCGGAAGAAGGCGTACGCCGTCGAGCGGGAAGCCACGTACATCGGATTGGTGGACCACCTCGACACGCGGCTCACCGCGGCCGGTGAGCACGGCATGATCATCATGGACGGGAACGGCACGCACTCCAACGGCTATTACGGTGCCCACCGTGGACTCAAGCTGAACTCACGAAACCTGATCGAGGACCCCGCTGTTCGTCCCGGCGCACCGTTCGGCTTGGGTGCGGATGGCCGACTTTGTCGCGTGGACGATCTACCAGGGACTGCGGAGGCACTCCGGAAAGCGGTTCACCTGGAGCTGGTACGACCGGTACCTGCGTGACTGTGACGTCAATGGTGGACCGGTAGCGGTCTGACCCGGCCTGTGGAAAAAGAACCGGAAAAAAAGCTAGACCTGCCGATCCACATGTGTGGGGCAGGTCCGCCCCGAATGCGTAGCGCAAACTCGACCAACGGCGCCCTCACGGAGCACAGGCTCGACCAATACGGTGCGTTCGCGCAGCACGGTGGCGTGCCGAAGGTTCCCTGGCTGGGATACGGCCGTCAGGTCGCGTGGAAGAGCACCACGGCCAGCACGGTGAGCGCGATGTCCACCACGGCCAGGAGGATCACCGACCGGACCGGGATGTCGCGCGGGAAGATCTTTTTGCCGTGGTGCTTGCGCCACCCCAGCACCGTGAACAGCGCGACGATCAGGCCGAGGAAGGCGCCGCCGGTGTCGAGCAGGATGACGCCGTTGAGCGTCAGCACCCCGACGACGTAGGTCAGCAGCGCGGCGGAGACGAAGGTGCGCACGTCGGAACCGGTTCCGGCGGACACTTTGTTGGCGACCACGGTGCCATATTAGGGCACCTGTCGATCGTTGGACGTCCGAGCAAATCGGTTATTCTGATCCGCATGACGACCACGATGCCCTTCACCCGTACCCCCAACCCGACTCCCGCGTCCGCGGAGCGGGTAGCGCAGGTACTGGCGAAGCCGGGCTTCGGGACGTACTTCACCGACAACATGGTGACGCTGCGCTGGGACGCCGCCCGTGGCTGGCACGACGGCGAAGTGCGCGCCTACCAGCCGATCACTCTCGATCCGGCCACGTCGGTGCTGCACTACGGGCAGGCGATCTTCGAAGGCCTCAAGGCCTACCGGCAGCCCGACGGCTCGGTCGCGGCCTTCCGGCCGGACGCCAACGCCACCCGGTTCCGTTCGTCGGCCCGCCGCCTCGCCATGCCGGAACTGCCCGAAGAACTGTTCGTGGACTCCCTGCGCGAACTGATCGAAGTGGACGGCCGGTGGGTGCCGGGCACGCCGGGCGAGACGCTCTACCTACGCCCCTTCATGATCTCGACCTCGGTCGGCCTCGGCGTGAACGCCCCGGCGAGCGAGTATCTCTACACCCTTATCGGCTCGCCGGCCGGGCCGTACTTCGCGGGCGGCGTGAAGCCGGTGAGCGTGTGGCTGTCCACCGAGTACGTGCGGGCCGCTCCGGGCGGCACCGGCGCGGCCAAGTGCGCGGGCAACTACGCGGCGTCCTTCCTGGCTCAGGCGCAGGCCGTGGAGCAGGGTTGTGACCAGGTGGTCTGGCTCGACGCGGCCGAACACCGGTGGGTCGAGGAAATGGGCGGGATGAACCTGTTCTTCGTCTTCGGCTCCGGCTCGGACGCGCGGTTGGTGACCCCCGAGCTGAGCGGGTCGCTCCTGCCCGGCGTGACCCGCGATTCGCTGCTGCGGCTGGCGGCCGATTTCGGGTATCCGGTCGAGGAGCGCCGGATTTCCACCGACGAATGGTCCTCGGCCGTGGCCTCCGGCGAACTGACCGAGGTCTTCGCGTGCGGCACCGCCGCGGTGATCACGCCGGTCGGCCGGGTCAAGCACGCCGGGGGCGGGTTCCTGATCGGCGGTGGCGAGCCCGGCGAGCTGACGATGAAGCTCCGCGCGGAGCTCACCGGTATCCAGGAGGGCACCCGCCCCGACCCGCACGGCTGGATGCACCGGCTCTCCTGAGAGGACTGAACGGGAGGGCGTTCGCGCCCTCCCGTTCAGGCTTGGGTGGCCACGTCCGTGAGCAGGCGGGTGGCCATCACCAGCAGCGGGAGCGCGGTGGCCGCGCCGGCGCCTTCGCCGAGCCGGATGTCGAGGTCCAGCAAGGGTTTCAGGTCGAGGCGCTCGAGCACGAAGTCGTAGGCCGGCTCGGCGCACCGTTGCCCGGCGACCCACCAGGACCGTGCCCCGGGGGCGAGTTCGTCGGCGACCAGCGCGGCGGCACCGGCGGCCAGCCCGTCCAGCAGAACCGGTGTCCGGCGGATCGCGGCCTGGGCGAGGAATCCGGCGATGGCGGCAAGGTCGGCGCCCCCGGCGGTGCGCAGCAGCGCCACCGGGTCGGCGAGCACGGCCCTGGCCCGGCGGAGTGCGTCGCGGATGGCGGCCGCCTTCCGCATCCACGTCACGTCGTCGATGCCCGAACCACGGCCGACGACGGCGACCGGCTCGGTTCCGGTCAGTGCCGCGACGAGCACCGACGACGGCGTGCTGGCCCCGACGCCGAGATCTCCCGCGATGAGCAGATCCGCCCCGGAGTCCACTTCGGCGTCGGCGACGGCCATCCCGGCTCGCAGCGCCGCGTCCGTCTCGTCCGCGGTGAGCGCGTCCTCGACGTCGATCGAGCCGGATCCCTTGCGTACCTTGAATTCGGTGAGCGGCGTGTCACCGTCCACCCCGACATCGACCACGCGCACGCCCGCGCCGCCGACCTGCGCCAGCGCGCTGGTCACCCCCTCGCCGGCGAGCAGGGTGCCCACGCGCCGCGCGGTGACTTCCGGCGGATAGGCCGAGACGCCCTTGGCCGCGATGCCGTGATCCGCGGCGAACACCACGATCCGCGGCCTGGCGAACGGGCGCGGCGGCGACTGGGCCTGGCAGGCGGCGATCCACGCGCCGAGTTCTTCGAGCCTGCCGAGCGAAGCGACGGGTTTGGCGAGGGTCGCGTGCCGTCGCAGTGCCTCGGCGCGAACGACCTCGTCGGGCTGGGGCACGGGCGCGAACTCAACAGTCACGCCGTCAACCTAGCGGCCGGTGGCGGACCCTTTCCTTCCGGCTCGAAGCGGCAGGAGTGGTTCAGGAGTCCAGGTCGGTGACCAGGAGCCGCGACAGTTCGGCCAGCGCCTTGTCCGCGTCGTCCCCCTCCGTGTGCAGGACGACCTCCTCACCGTGCTCGATCGCCAGGCCCAGCACGGAAAGCATGCTCCGCGCGTCGACCGGCGTGCCCCCGGGCCTGCCGATCGTGACCGGGCCGGAGTGCTTGGCCGCGGCCTTGACGAACAGGCTCGCCGGGCGCGCGTGCAAGCCGACCGAGGACGCTACCTTGACAGTGATCTCGGGCATGTCACTCCTTGCGAGGAAGGGAAGAGTGCCGGACCTTCCCCGAATGGTACAGACCTTTCAGGGTTGCAAGAAGCGAGCAGGCCCGGCCGTATGATCCCCCTGTGAACCAAGGCAGGCCGGACACGGACCCTGGCGCCGCCGCCGTGGTGCTGGCCAGCGGGGCGGGCACACGGGTCGGCGCGAGCCTCAACAAGGTCTATCTGCCGCTTGCCGGGCGGCGGCTGGTCTCCTGGTCGCTGGAAGCGTTCGCCCGCGTTCCCGGGGTGAGCGTGCTCGTGCTGGTGACCCGGCCCCAGGACGCGGCCCTGGTCGAGCAGGTGCTGGGGCATGAGGTGGGTGCCGCGGTGGTCGAGGTCGTCCACGGCGGGGCGAGCAGGCAGGAGTCGGAACTGCGGGCGCTGCGCCACCTCGCCGGGCGGATCGGCCGTGGCAGCGTCGACACCGTCCTCCTGCACGACGCCGCGCGGCCGTTGGTCACGCCGGAGTTGATCACTCGCGTGCTGGGCGCGGCCAGGGAACACGGCGGCGCCATCCCGGGACTGGCCGCCGACGACATCGCGGCGATCTCCGAGGACGGCGAGTCGCTCAGCCCGCTGGCGTGGGCCGGTACCGCGGTCAAGGCCCAGACCCCGCAGGCCTTCCGGGCCGGTCCGCTGCTGGAAGCCTACGAGCGGGCCGAACGGGAAGGCTTCGCCGGCACCGACACGGCGTCGGTCATGGAACGGTTCTCCGCGCTACCGGTGCAGTGGGTGCCGGGCGAGGAGCAGAACATCAAGGTCACCTATCCGCACGACCTCGCGGTCGCCGGGCACGTGCTCGCCAGGGGAAGCGCAGGGGCGGTTTCCCCGTCCGGGTGAGCCAAGTTGCCAGAAGTCCACAGCCGCGTGGTGATCATCCGGTTAGAGTTTCGACTTATGCGTCTTATAGCCAGATTGGGGACACAGTCTCTGGCGGTCGCAGTACTCACCGTCATCACGGCCGTCCAAATGCTCCTGGTCACCGTCGACAATGTGATCGACTACGACACCAACTACGCCTTCGTGCAGCACGTGCTGGCGATGGACACCACCTTCCGCTCGCCGCACCTGATGTGGCGGGCGATGGTCACGCCCGGGTTCGCCACCACCGCCTACGTGGCGGTGATCATCTGGGAGGTCCTGACCTCTGTCGTGCTGCTGACGGCGAGCGTCGCGTGGATCCTCCGCCGCCCGCTCGCGCCGAAGCTTTCCGCCGCCGGATGGCTTCTGGAACTGGCGTTGTTCGCCGGGGGGTTCCTCGCCGTCGGCGGCGAGTGGTTCCAGATGTGGCAGTCGTCCAAGTGGAACGGTCTGGAATCGGCCACGCGCTATCTGTTGGTGACCGCGGTGGGCCTGATCCTGGTGCACCGGCTACCGGGAAGCACCCCGGCCACGGACTCACTTGACCGTTCTGGGGGACACCGGGAAGCGGTCGTGGACGACAAACTATAGGGAGAGTGATCGACCACGCAGGGACGGCGCGCCACCGAGAACACCCCCAGGATTCTCGGCGGACGCGCCGCGACAACAGCATGACAGCGGACGGGCCATCCTGGTCTGAACCCGTCCGCTCCGGTCGGTAAACTCGCTGGTGAACGGCGTACATGTGGTTTCCGGTCCGGAGCAGGACGAGGGCGGGACAAGGAGGACAGTCGCAAGGAGATGGTCGATTCCCGCTCGGATCCCGTGCCGCGTGAAGCCTTCGCGGAGCGGTTCTCCCTGTTGTACGCCCAGGCCGGCGACCCGCCGCTGAAGCAGGTCGCCAACGCGGTGGCCCGCGCCGGCCGCGTGGACGAGCGCGGACAGCCGGTCCGCGTGGTCGCACAGCGCGTCAGCGACTGGCGTCGCGGGCGTAACGTGCCGGCCCGGTTCGCGGCGCTCGCGATCGTCCTCGAAGTGCTCATCGTGCAGGCCCGTCGCCGCCATCCACAGCCTCCCGTCGCGGGCCTTTACGACGTCGGTGCGTGGCGGACCCTCTGGCGCGAGGCGCTGGCCACCCCGGTGAGCGCGGCGGCGGAAACCTCAGGCGACACCGGGGCTTGCCCGTATCGCGGTCTGTCCGCCTTCCGCGCCGAGGATTCGAACTGGTTCTTCGGCCAGGAACGCAACCGCGACAAGCTGGTTTCGAGGCTTGCCGACGCGATGGAGACCGGCGGGATCGTGACCCTGGTGGGCGCGTCCGGTGCGGGCAAGTCCTCGCTCGTGCACGCCGGGTTGATCCCGGCGCTGTCCCAGGGAGTGCTCGGCGGGCCGTCCTCGGCCGGGTGGCCGGTCATCGTGATCACGCCCGGCGACGACCCGGTCAAGCAACTGCACACCGAACTCCCCGCGCTCGCGGAAGCGTCCGGGCCGGAGGCGATCCGCGACGGCGTGGCCGAGGAGGCCCGCCGCCGTGGCGGCGGTGAGGACGCCCGGATCGTGCTGGTGGTCGACCAGTTCGAGGAAACCTTCACTCTGTGCGAGGACGAGGACAAGCGCCGCCAGTTCGTCCAGGCGCTGGAATCGGTGTGCGCCAAGGGCGTGGCCGGAGTCGTCCTGGTGGCGGTGCGGGCCGACTTCTACGGTCAGTGCCTGGAGCATCCGCCGCTGGCCGAAGCGTTGCAGACGCGGTCGATGGTGCTCGGCCCGATGACGGTGGGGGAACTGCGCGACGCGGTCAACGGTCCCGCGAAGGCGGCGGGCCTGCAGCTGGAGACCGGTCTGGCCGATCTCATCCTGCGCGACCTCGGGGTGCACAGCGGCCGTACGAAGGGGACCTACAACGCCGGTGCGCTGCCGCTGCTGTCCCACGCTCTGCTGGCGACGTGGCAGCGCCGCCAGGGCGGCAAGCTCACCATCGCCGGCTACCGCGCGACCGGCGGGATCGGCAAGGCCGTCGCGGAGACCGCGGAGCGGGCCTGGGCCAACCTCGATCCGGTCGGCCAGGCCGCCGCGCGCCGGATCCTGTTGCGCCTGGTCCGGGTCGGGGAGGACACCCAGGACACCCGCCGCCGGTGTGACCGCCGCGAACTGGGGGCACAGGCGGCGAGCGCGGGCGCCGCGGAGCGCGCCCTGGACACGCTGGCCAGTGCCCGGTTGCTGACCTTGGACGCCGAATGGGTCGAAATCACCCACGAGGCGCTCCTGCACGCCTGGCCCCGGCTTCGCCGCTGGATCGACCAGGACCGCGCCGGCAACCTGCTGCGGCAGCGCCTGGAGGAGGACGCGCGCGCCTGGGACCAGGAGGGCCGCGATTCCTCACCGCTGTACCGGGGCGCGCGGCTGGACAACGCCCAGCAGTGGGCCGCCACCGCCGGCCAGGAGGCGATCAGTCCGGTGGCCCGGCAGTTCCTCGCCTCCTCGGTCCGCTTCAAGCGCCGCAACTCGTGGTTCCGGCGGGCCGCGGTGGCGCTGGTCGTGGTGTTCGCGCTGACCGCCGTGTCCGCCGCGGTCGTCGCGGTCCAGCAACGGGATGACGCCCGCTTCCAGCAGGTCGTCTCCGAAGCCGACCGGCTGGCCGACAGCGACCCGTCCCTGTCGGCGCTGCTGGACCTGGTGGCCCACCGGATGCGGCCCGGCGACGCGTCGGTCGGCACGCGGCTGATCTCCACCCAGCAGCAGGGCCTCGCCACGCCGCTGCCCGGACACAGCGGCGCGGTGTACCTCACCTCGTTCAGCCCGGACGGCAACGTCCTGGCCACGGCGGGCTACGACCGCACGGCGCGGCTCTGGGATGTCCGCGACCGGAGCCATCCGAAGCCACTGGGTGCCCCGCTGACCGGCCATCGGAGCTGGCTGTCCTCGGCGGTGTTCAGCCCGGACGGGCACACCCTCGCCACCGCGGGCGACGACGGGACCGTGATGTTGTGGGACGTCACCGACCCGGCCCGCCCGGCCCGCCTCGGCGATCCCATGTCGGGCAACGACGGCACGATCTACCTGGTCGCGTTCAGCCCGGACGGCCACCTGCTGGTCACCGCCGACGAAGATCACACGGCCCGGCTCTGGGACGTCACCGACCGGCGGCGGCCGCAGAACATCGGCCAGCTCGACGGCCACACCAAGCCGGTCCGTTCGGTCGCGTTCAGCCCCGACAGCCACACCGTCGCGGCCGGTGGTGACGACGGCACGATCCTGCTCTGGGACGTGACGAACCCGCACGCCCCGGCGCCGGTCGGTCATCCCCTCACCGGCTTCACCGACACCGTGCATTCGGTGGCGTTCAGCCCGGACGGCAAGATGCTCGCCGGCGGCGGAGCGGACAAGACCGTCCGGCTCTGGAACGTCACCGACCGCGCCGCCGCGGCGCCCGTGGGCGCGCCGCTCATCGGCCATACCGCCCAGGTGTGGTCGGTCGCGTTCAGCCCGGACGGGAGGGCGCTCGCCAGCACCGGCAGCGACGGCACCGCGCGTCTGTGGAACCTGGCCAACCAGGCCAAACCGAGCGAACTCGAGAGTCCACTCGCCGGAGGTGCCGGGTACGCCGTCTCGTTCAGCCCGGACGGTCATTACATCGCGACCGGGGGACAGGACGGCATCGTGCGGTTGTGGTCACTGCCGGCCACCATCGTGCAAGGCCACAGCGACGACGTGGACTCGATCGCGTTCGCCAGGGACGGCCGCACGATGGCGACCGGAGCCAACGACCACACCCTGCGGTTGTGGGATGTCCGGGATCCGGCCCGTCCGGCGCCGCTCGGACCGCCGCTGACGGCGAGCGCCCAGGTCTGGGGGATGGCGTTCAGACCGGACGGGCGGGTGCTGGCCACCGCCACCAGCGACCGCACCGTTCAGTTGTGGGATACCTCCGACCCGGCCCGTACGGTGCCCATCGGCGCGAGCCTGGTCCTGGGCGTCCGCTACTCGAACCCGCTGGCGTTCAGCCCGGACGGCCGGTTTCTCGCCACCGGCAACGACGACGAGAGCGTCCAGTTGTGGGATATCGGCGATCCCGCCAGGCCGGTCCGGCTCGGCTTGCCGCTGTCCGGGCACACCGGCTACGTCAACGCGATGGCGTTCAGCCCGGACGGCCGGACCCTCGCGACAGCCAGTGCCGACCAGACGGTGCGGTTGTGGGACGTGACCCGCCGGGACCACGCCGTTCCGCTGGGCGGGGTGCTGACCGGGCACACCGGAGCGATCAATGCGCTGGTGTTCGCCCCGGACGGGCACACGCTGGCCACCGGCAGCGATGACAAGACGGTCCGGCTGTGGAACGTCACGGACCCGGCTCACGCCGCCGCGCTCGGCTCGCCGCTGGTCGGGTTCACCGGTCTGGTCAAGGACCTCTCGTTCGCTCCCGACGGCCGGAGCATGGCCGCGGTCGCCGACGACGGCACGATCCAGCTGTGGGACGTCACCGATCCCGGCCGGGCCGTCGAGTACGGCGGTCCGCTGACCGGCGGTTCGCACGGCACCGCGAACGCGGTGGCCTTCGGCATGACCGCGAAGACCCTGGCCACCACCAGTGACAGTGACACCGTGCGGCTGTGGGACCTGGACATCGACCACGCCGTCCGGCGGATCTGTGGCGCGACCGGGGGAACACTCACCCCGCAACGGTGGCAGCAGCACCTTCCGCAACTGCCTTACGACCCGCCCTGCGCCTGACGCAGAGCGAGGTCGCACGGCACTCTCCGGGCGGCTCGCCCGGGACGCGGGCGCGCCAAACCACGTTGCCCCCGCTCCGCGCCTGAGGCGCTAGGAGACGGCTTCCCCGGGCTTGACACGCGGTTTGGGCACCCGCAGCTTGCGGATCTGGCTGGCGCGCACGAAGGCGTACCAGCCGACCGAACGTCCGTTGACGGTTTCCTTCGGGAACTTCTCCCGCACCTGCTTGGTGATGCGGCGACCGGCCATGAAGCCCTCGAAGGCCATCGCCAGCAGCAACAGCGTGCACATCAGCGTCGCGTACTGCTGGATCGCGGGGTAGGGAATGAGCAGCGCGACGAAGACCAGGATCGCCAGCGGCATGAACAGGCCGAGCAGGTTCCGCCGGGAGTCCACCAGGTCGCGCACGTAGGCCTTGACCGGGCCCTTGTCACGCGGCAGCAGGTAGCGCTCGTCGCCCTCGGCCATCCGCTGCTGGCGTTCGCGGGCCTGGGCGCGCCGCTCCGCGCGGTATTGCGGGTTCGACTTCCTCAGCTCGCGGTTGCGCTTCATCGCCTCACGCATGGTGCGCGGCGGCGGCGCCACCGGGCCGCGGCGCTTGCCCTCGGCCTCGCGGCGTTTCGGGGTCGCCTTGCCCTTGCCGGGCGTATAGCCCCGGTTGTGAGATTCGATACCCTGCGCCACCTCGGCAGACGTTGCCTCGGGGCTGTCTTCGGTGGTGGTGCCGCTGCGGCGGAGAAACCTCACCGGCCCAGGATATTCCAGGCTCGCCGTCGGTGTTCACGCGGTCGGTGCGTATGCGACCATGGAAGAGATCGGGCACCGTGGTTGTTGACCTGATCAGGAGTCCTTCCGGCAACGAGTGTGATTGCGGATGGACCCGTTCGGGAATACGGTCCGTGCCCGCCGCACGCGAACACCGAGGGAGAGCAATGACGACCGCTGAGCAGACCGGCAAGCAGGCCGAAGCCGGCGAAGCCACCCACGGCGTGAACCTGACCGACGCCGCGGCCGCCAAGGCGAAGACCCTGCTGGAGCAGGAAGGCCGCGACGACATGCACCTGCGTATCGCAGTTCAGCCCGGCGGGTGCGCGGGCCTGCGGTACCAGCTGTTCTTCGACGAGCGCACGCTCGACGGCGACCTCTTCCGCGACTTCAACGGACTTCGCGTGGCGGTCGACCGCATGAGCGCGCCCTACGTGCAGGATGCCGTGATCGACTTCGTCGACACCATCGAGAAGCAGGGCTTCACGATCGAGAACCCCAACGCCACGGGCTCCTGCGCCTGCGGCGACTCCTTCCACTGACCACTCGGCGCCAGGCGGGATGCCCGCCTGGCGCCGGCGTGTGTGCATAGTGCTTTACCGGGCCTGTCACCACCGCGTGGCAGGCTTCGTCATGTCCTGACGGCACAGACAGGGAGATACGGGTGGCTTCCAACGAGCGCATCGCGGTCACGGGCAGCATCGCGACCGACCATCTCATGCACTTCCCCGGCAGGTTCGCGGAGCAGCTCGTCGCCGAGCAGCTGCACCGGGTCTCGTTGTCCTTCCTGGCCGACGACCTCGTGGTGCGGCGGGGTGGCATCGCCGCCAACGTGTCGTTCGCGCTGGGTGTCCTCGGGGTGAACCCGGTCCTGGTCGGTGCGGTGGGCGAAGACTTCGCCGACTACCGGTCGTGGCTGGAGCGGCACGGCGTGGACACCAGCGGCGTGCACGTGTCGGAGGTGGCGCACACCGCCCGGTTCGTCTGCACCACCGACGAGGACTTCTGCCAGATCGCCACCTTCTACGCGGGGGCGATGGCCGAGGCGCGCAACATCGAACTGGAGCCGATCGTGCGCAGGCTGTCCGGGCTGCGCATGGTCCTGGTCAGCCCGGACGACCCCGACGCGATGCTCCGCCACGCCCAGGAATGCCGTGACCGGGGCTACCCGTTCGCGGTCGACCCGTCGCAGCAGCTGGCCAGGATGGACGGCGAGCAGGCGCGCGACTTCGTCCAGGGTGCGGACTACCTGTTCACCAACGACTACGAGTGGGAACTGCTGCTCCGCAAGACCGGCTGGAGCCCGTCGGACGTGCTCGACCGGGTCGCCGTGCGGGTCACCACGCTGGGCGAGAAGGGCGTGAAGATCGTCACCGCCGACGGCGCCGAACTCGAGGTCGCCGCGCTGCCCGAGCTGACCAAGGCCGACCCGACCGGTGTCGGTGACGGTTTCCGCGCGGGGTTCCTCGCCGGCCTGAACGGCGGCCTGAGCCTCGAACGATCGGCGCAGCTCGGCTCGCTCATCGCGGTGCTGGTGCTGGAGACGGTCGGCACCCAGGAGTGGACGTTGGACACGCCTTCGGCGCTCAAGCGCCTCGCCGATGCCTACGGACCCGACGCCGCCGCGGACATCGCGCCGCTGCTGCCGGCCTGAGCCGGAAAGCGTTCGGGGCCACGCGGTGCGGCCCCGAACGCGTGGGCACCGCCGTCAGATCCGCACGGGGTAGACGGGCTCGGGTACCTCGGGCTTGATGCGGTGCTCGACGAAGATGCCGTGCCAGAGCATGAAGACCAGCAGGGCCCAGATGCGCCTGCTGTGGTCGAACTTGCTCTCCTTGTGCTCGTCCAGCATGCGCAGCGCGGCGGCCTTGTCGATCAGTTCGCCGGTTTGCGAGTCGTTGATGATGCCGCGCGCCCAGTCGTACATCTCCGCGCGCAGCCAGAACCGGATCGGCACCGGGAACCCGAGCTTGGCGCGGTTGAGCACGTGGGCGGGCACGATTCCTTCGAGCCCGCGGCGGAGCGCGTACTTCGTGGTGTCGTGGGCGATCTTCTGATCGAGCGGGATACCGGCCGCGACCTTGAACACCTCGGGGTCCATGAAGGGCACCCGCAGCTCGAGCGAGTTCGCCATGGTCACCTTGTCGGCCTTGACCAGGATGTCGCCGCGCAGCCAGGTGAACAGGTCGACGTGCTGCATGCGCGCCACCGGGTCCCAGTCTCGTGACGTGCGGTAGTGCTCGGCGGTGACGTCCTGGTGCCCCACCCGCTCGTCGTAGGTGCGGAGCACGCCGCGCAACAGGTCGTCACGGAAGATCCGCGCGTTGCCGTAGTAGCGGTCCTCCAGCTTCAGCGCGCCACGCCGCAGCAGGTCCTTGCCGCGCGTGCCCTCCGGGATCACCCCCGACGCCTTGCCCAGCAACCGCCGGATCCCGCCCGGAACCTTCTCGAACGGTGCCAGCGAGATCGGTTCCTTGTAGATCGTGTAGCCGCCGAAGAGCTCGTCGGAGCCCTCGCCGGAGAGCACCGCCTTGACGTGCTTGCGCGCCTCGCGGGCGATGAACCACAGCGGCACCAGCGCGGGGTCGGCCACCGGGTCGTCGAGGTACCAGACGATCAGCGGGAGCGCGTCCATCATCTCGTCGGGGGACACCGTGCGGACGATGTGCTTCACTCCGATCGCGGCCGCGGACTCGGCCGCGACGTCGACTTCGGAGTAGCCCTCGCGCTCGAAACCGGTGGTGAACGCGATGAGGTTCGGGTTGTGCTCCTTGGCCAGCGCGGCGATCGCGGTCGAGTCGATGCCGCCGGAGAGGAACGCGCCCACGGTGATGTCCGGGTCGGCGATCATGTGCTTGCCGACCGAATCGCGCATCACATCGGCGATCCGCTGGTAGAGCGAGTCCGCGTCGGCCTTCGACCGCACCGGCCGCGCGTCGAACACCGGGAAGAAGTAGCGCGCCTCCTTCACTTCACCGCCCGGTGCGATGGTGAACGAGGAACCGGACTCGATGCGGCGGATGCCGGTGTGCAAGGTCTCCGGCTCGGGGACGTACTGCAGGGTCAGGTAGTGCTGCAGCGCGCGGTTGTCCAACCGCTGGGGCAGCCCGAGCACGTCCGAAAGCTCCAGCAGGCTCTTCTTTTCGCTGGAGAACGCCGTGCCGCCGGGCCCGGAGGAGTAGAACAACGGCTTGATGCCGAACGGGTCACGCGCGCCGAAGAGCACCCGCTCGTCGGCGTCCCAGATGAGGAAGGCGAACATGCCGCGCAGCCGGGCCACCGCGCCCGGTCCCCAGTAGTGATAGGCGGCGACGATCGCCTCACCGTCGCCCGCTGTGGCGAACTTCGCATCGTGCTTCTCGGTCAGCTCTTCGCGCAGCTCGAGATAGTTGTAGATCTCGCCGTTGAAGTTCAGCGTGTAACGGTTCGGTGACTCCGGCGGTCCCCAGACCAGCGGCTGGTGCGCGTGCTCGACGTCGATGAACGCCAGCCGGTTGAAGCCGTAGACGACCTCACCGTCGGCCCAGGTGTCGGTCTCGTCGGGGCCGCGGTGCCGCTGGCAGCGCAGAGCCGTCCCCACCGCGGCCCTGGCCTTGGCCGCGTCGCTGTCACTGGTACAGACCAGTCCAAGAAGGCCGCACACGTCTCTCTTCACACCCTCGAGTCATCGCCGGTTGTCGAGGGCCCAGTATGCCGGGTGCTCCGTTCGCGGGCGGTCACCCCTTGGCCGCGCGCGAATGTCCCCACCATCACACCCACCCACCCTCACCGGACGTGCCCGGCGCGGCAGATCTAGACTCCGGGCTGTCACGCTGGACTTCGGAGGAGGCCTGGGTTGAACAGGGTCGGTAAGGTCGCCGCGCTGGCGGGGTTGGTCGCCCTGCTGGCCACCGGGTGCTCCGGTGACGAGGTGCTGCGCTTCGGCTGGCCGGTCGGGGTCACCGAGCAGGCAGGCAAGATGCGCTGGCTGTGGACCTGGTCGGTTGTCGCGGCCCTGGTGGTGGGCGCGGTCGTGTGGGGGTTGATCTTCTGGGCGGTGTTGTTCCACCGCAAGAAGAAGAACTCCGATCCCACCGAGTTGCCCCGGCAGTTCCAGTACAACGTGGCGCTCGAATTCTTCTGCGTCGTCGTTCCACTGGTCATGGTGGGCGTGCTGTTCTTCTTCACCGCCACGACCGAGAATCAGGTGCTGTCCAAGACCGACCATCCGGACGTGACCGTGAACGTGGTCGCGTTCCAGTGGAACTGGGAGTTCGACTATCCCGGTGAGCCCAAGGACGCGACCGGGCAGATGATCAGGACCATCGGGAACTCGGGCGAGGTCCCGATACTGGTGCTCCCGGTCGGCAAGACCATCCAGTACAACCTCCGCTCCACGGACGTGATTCATTCCTTCTGGGTGCCGGAGTTCAACTTCAAGCGCGACGTCTTCCCCTACCCGGAGAAGAACAACCAGGACTCGTCGTTCCAGAACAAGATCGACCAGGCCGGGGGATTCAAGGGTGAGTGCGCCGAGTTCTGCGGCATCCACCACTCGATGATGAACTTCGAGGTCCGGGCCCTGCCGGCCGATCTCTACGCGCGCTACATTCAGGCTAGGACGCAGATCAATCCCGCGACCGGGCAGCCGAACACCGCGGCCGAGGCGCTCGCGGCGCTCAACTGCGGACAGTTGTGCACCCCTCACGCGATGACCAGTCAGCCGTTCAACACCGACCGCACCGCGCGCGCGGCCACACGGTGACAATCCGACCTAAAGTAGGCGGACACGGTCCGCAACGGACTCGCCTGTATAGATCCATTTCCGCCGTGGCTGCCGTCGGATTGGAAACGAAGGGCACAGTAGGAGGAGCAGGCTCATGAAGGTCGAAGCCCGGGTTTTCTACGTAGTCACCATCTTCTGTTTCGTCATCGCCATCGTGTACGGCGTGTGGACGCACCTGCAGAGCGGGTTCGGCGTCGAGCCGGTCGGCCTGGTCGCGCTGCTGCTGACCGGCGGCCTGGCGCTCATCGCGGGCAGCTACATGCAGTTCATCTCGCGCCGTATCGAGCCGCGTCCCGAGGACCGCGAGGACGCCGAGATCAGCGAGGGCGCGGGCGAGATGGGCTTCTTCAGCCCGGGAAGCTACTGGCCGATCGCCATGGCCGGGGCGGTGGGCCTGGCGGCCCTCGCGATGGCCTTCTTCCATATCTGGCTGATCGTCATCGCCGGCGTGCTGATCCTGTTCACGGTCGGCGGCCTGGTCTTCGAGTACCACACGGGCCCGAACCACGAATAGGCCTTCACGACAAAGTGCCCACACCCCGCGCGGGTGTGGGCACTTTTCGTCGGGGGCTTCCTAGCGGTGGGCCGCCCAGCGGGCGAGGAGGTCGGCCGCCGCTCCCGAGTCGACCGCTTCGGCAGCCCTGGTCATCCCGGCCGCCAGGTCGGCGGTCAGCGACGACGTCAGTCCCGCGTGGGCGGCCAGCGCGCCCGCCGCGTTGACCAGCACCGCGTCCCGCACCGGTCCCGGCTTGCCCGCGACCAGGTCGCGCACCACCTCGGCATTGGCCGCCGCGTCGCCGCCACGCAGGTCCTCGGCCGCCGCCCTGGGGATGTCCAGAGCGGACGGATCGAAGTGTTCGGCGTGGACCTCGCCATCGGAGACCACCCAGACCGAACTCGACGTGGTGGTGGTGATCTCGTCGAGACCGTCGTCGCCGCGCACCACCAGCGCCGTGACACCGCGCCGGGCGAACACGCGGGCGAGCACCTCGGTCTTGTCCGGATAGGCGCAGCCGACCAGTCCGGCGGCCGGTTGCGCCGGGTTGGTCAGTGGCCCGAGCAGATTGAAGGTCGTCGGCACGCCCAGTTCGCTCCGGGTGGGGCCCGCGTGCCGGAAACCGGGGTGGAACACCGGCGCGAAACAGAACCCGATGCCCAGTTCCGTCACGCATCTGGCGACCCCCTCCGGGGGCAGATCGATCGCGATTCCCAGCGCCTCCAGCACGTCCGCGGCGCCCGCCTTCGACGAGGCGGCGCGGTTGCCGTGCTTGACCACCGGCGCTCCGGCGGCGGCGACCACCAGCGCGGCCATGGTGGAGATGTTCACCGAACCGGACCGGTCACCGCCGGTGCCCACGATGTCCACCGCCCGGCCCTCGAAGTGGACCCGGCGGGCGTGCGCGAGCATCGCCTCGGCCATGCCGGCGATCTCCGCCGCGGTCTCTCCCTTGGCCCGCAACGCGATCGCGAAGCCGCCGATCTGCGCCGGGGTGGCCGCGCCGGACATGATCTGGTCCATCGCCCACGCCGTGTCCCGGGCGTCGAGGTCGGCGCCGGAGATGAGCCGGTTCAGCAGCTCCGGCCAGCTCATGCGCGCACTGAGGGAACCCGCAGGCCGCGCAGCACCTCGGCGACGGTCTCCGCCGCCGCCAGCGGGTCGAGCGGGTGCACCAGTACGGCCTCGGCCTGCGCCCAGGTGGCCAGCCAGCGGTCGTCCTTGCGGCGAACCGCGACGACGATCGGGGGGCAGTCGTCGATTTCGTGCTTGAGCTGACGGCACAAACCGATGCCGCCGGTCGGCTGGGCCTCACCGTCCAGGATCGCCAGGTCGATGGTCCCGGCGTCCATTTCGGAGAGGACGTCGGCGACCGTGCCGACCTCCACGTACTCGATCCGGCCGAGGTCGGTGGCCGGACGGCGGCCGACCGCCATCGTGATCGATTCGCGCACTTCCGGCCGGTTGCTGAACACCAGAACCCTCATCGGCTGCTCGCTCATGTCCCAGATGCTAGTGTTCGCGCCCACTCGCGCGCGAACACCGTCGGAAACCGAGTGTGATTCTCCTCGCGTGCCTGAACCGCTGTGGCCTTCGTCGCCCGGAAACGCCCCGGAAACCCCTGGCACACAACGCCTTCGGCGCAGCTCCGCCCCTGGTCGGGCCGGGTTGCGGAGAACTTGCACACCCCGCGTCCGCGTGTGTGACCGATTCCCCTATGACCCGACCGGGCGGGCCCGTTCGCCGGAGGACATAATGCGAGGCGTGACAGCTCCCACCATCAGCCAGCGGGTGCACTCGCTGAACCGGCCGAACATGGTCAGTGTCGGCACGATCGTGTGGCTCTCCAGTGAGCTCATGTTCTTCGCCGGCCTGTTCGCCATGTTCTTCACGGTCAAGGCGCAGAACTCCAGTGGTGTCTGGCCGCCGATCAATCCGGCCACGGGCGAGCCGATCCACCTGGACATCCCGTTTTCGCTGCCCTTCACGATCATCCTGGTCGCCTCGTCGTTCACCTGCCAGCTGGGCGTGTTCGCCGCCGAGCGCGGGGATGTCTACGGCCTGCGCCGCTGGTACGTCGTGACCTTCATCATGGGCGCGATCTTCCTGGGCGGGCAGGCGGGTGAGTACACCAGCCTGATCAAGGAAGGCGTGACCATCCCGTCGGGCGCGTGGGGCTCGATCTTCTTCGTCGCGACCGGTTTCCACGGTCTGCACGTCGCGGGTGGACTCGTCGCTTTCGTCTACCTGCTCATCCGCACCAAGCTGAGCAAGTTCACGCCCGCGCAGGCGACCTCGGCGATCGTGGTGTCCTATTACTGGCACTTCGTCGACATCGTGTGGATCGGCCTGTTCGCGGTCATCGAGATCCTCCCCTGACCGCAGGGTCCCCCGACCACCGAGAGCAAGGGTTGCCGCAGAGATGACCACCAGCAACAAGACCTCCGAGCGCCGGTACCGCGCGCGCACCAAACTGCGCCGGCGCGTGGCCGGCGCGCTCGCGCTGGGTGTGGCGTTGTTCGGGGTGGGCACGGCCTACGCCGTGTTCGTGCCGAAGGCGCAGACCGCGCAGGCACAGGAGGATCCGGCGCAGCTCCGGCAGGGCCAGCAGGTCTACAACAACACCTGTATCACCTGCCATGGCGCGAACCTCGAGGGCGTGAAGGACCGAGGACCGAGCCTGATCGGTGTCGGGGACGCGGCGGTGTACTTCCAGACCTCCTCCGGCCGGATGCCCCTGGCGCGACAGGAAGCGCAGGCTGAGCGCAAGCCGCCGAAGCTGACCCCGGAGGAGATCGACGCGGTCGGTGCCTACATCCAGGCCAACGGCGGCGGTCCCCAGCGGCCCGCCGAAACCGGAGAGGCACTGCGCGGGCCCGATCCCGCGCGCGGCGGGGAGCTGTTCCGCCTCAACTGCGCCTCCTGCCACAACGCCACCGGCCGGGGCGGGGCCCTGTCGGCCGGGAAGTTCGCGCCGAACCTCGACCCGGCGAGCGAGGAGCAGATCTACACGGCGATGCTCACCGGCCCGCAGAACATGCCGAAGTTCTCCGACCGGCAGCTTTCGCCGGAAGAGAAGAAGGACATCATCGCGTACGTGAAGTCGGTGTCGGACGGCAACAACAATCCCGGTGGTGACTCCCTGGGCGGCTTCGGCCCGGCGTCCGAGGGTGTCATCGCGTGGATCGTGGGCATAGGCGCGCTCATCGGCGTGACCTTGTGGATTGGATCGAGGGCATGAGCAGCAAGGACGTACCGGAGCCGTCCGAGTCGGAACTGGCCGAAATGGACCGTGACCAGCTGGTCGAGCTGGGAACGTCCCTGGACGGCGTGAAACTCGTCGACTATCCGGACCCGTGGCCGGTCAAGGGCACGCGCGCGGAGAAACGCGCCGAGCGCATGGTCGCGCTGTGGTTCGTCATCGCCGGCCTGGCCGGTCTGGCGTTCGTGGTGCTGCTGTGCTGGCCGGATGTGTGGCGGTACAAGGAGCCGGGCGCTTCGGGCACCTTCTGGTACAACCTCTACACCCCCGCGCTGGGTGTCACCCTCGGTCTGGCGATCCTGGGTCTCGGCATCGGCGTCCTGCTCTACACCAAGCGGTTCATCCCGAGCGAGCTGGCGGTGCAGGAGCGACACGACGGCGATGGCGAGGGTTCGTCCGAACTGGACAAGAAGACGATCGTCGCGCAGCTGGCCGACTCCGGTGACCGGAGCACGATCGCCCGGCGCTCGCTGATCAAGCGCAGCGCCGCGCTCGGCGGCGGGGCTCTCGGGCTCGGCGTGGTGGCACTGCCGATCGCGTCGTTCGTCAAGAGCCCGTGGAAGGAACCCAACCCGGCGGACACGCTCTGGCACACTCCGTGGATGCCGGAGCACCCGGGCGATGTCGTCTATCTTCGCCGCTACACCGGTGTTTCCGAGCAGGTCGAACTGATCCGCCCCGACGACATGGACGCGGGCGGGATGGAGACGGTCTTCCCGTTCCACGAGTCCGATCGCGAGGACCCGGAGAAGCTGGCCGCCATCTTCAACCGGTCGGACGCCCCGGTCATGCTGCTCCGGCTCCGCCCCGAGGACGCGGCGCGCGTGACCAAACGCCAGGGGCAGGAAGACTTCAACTTCGGTGAGTACTACGCCTACAGCAAGGTCTGTACTCACGTGGGCTGCCCGGCGTCGTTGTACGAGCAGCGGACGAACCGCATCCTCTGCCCCTGTCACCAGTCGCAGTTCGACGCGCTGACCTACGGCAAGCCGATCTTCGGACCGGCGACCCGCGCGTTGCCGCAGTTGCCCATCACCGTGAGCCCGGACGGATTCCTGGTGGCGCGCAGCGACTTCATCGAACCCGTCGGCCCGGCCTTCTGGGAGCGTAAGTCATGAGTTCACTCACCACGCCCACCAAGGGAACCAGCCCGCTCCAGCGGGAGGCCGCCAAGGCGGCGACCAACATGGACCAGCGGTACCACCTGGCCAAGGGCCTGCGGCACCAGCTCAACAAGGTCTTCCCGACGCACTGGTCGTTCCTGCTCGGCGAGATCGCGCTCTACAGCTTCATCGTGCTGATCGCGACCGGGGTCTACCTCACCCTGTTCTTCGACCCGTCCATGCAGGAAGTCACCTATCACGGTAGCTATGCCGACCTGCAGGGCGTGTCGATGTCGCGGGCCTTCGCGACCACTTTGGACATCTCGTTCGACGTGCGCGGCGGGTTGTTCGTCCGGCAGTTGCACCACTGGGCCGCGCTGATCTTCGTGGCGGCGATGATGGTGCACATGTTCCGGATCTTCTTCACCGGAGCGTTCCGCCGCCCGCGTGAGGCGAACTGGATCATCGGTGGCCTGCTGCTGATCCTGGGCATGTTCGAGGGCTTCTTCGGCTACTCGCTGCCCGACGACCTGCTCTCCGGCACCGGTATCCGTGCCACCCTGTCCGGCATCGTGCTGTCGTCCCCGGTGATCGGCACCTGGCTGCACTGGGCGCTCTTCGGTGGCGAGTTCCCGGGTACGGAGATCGTGCCGCGGATGTACACCCTGCACATCCTGTTGCTGCCAGGGATCATGCTGGGACTCGTCGGCGCGCACCTGGCGCTGGTGTGGTACCAGAAGCACACCCAGTTCCCCGGGGTGCGCCGGAAGGAGACCAACGTCGTCGGCGTCCGGATCATGCCGGTGTTCGCGCTCAAGGGCGGTGCGTTCTTCACCATCGTGACCGGCATCCTGGCCCTGCTGGCCGGGATCTTCCAGATCAACGCGATCTGGAACTACGGCCCCTACAACGCGGCGCAGGTCTCGGCGGGCTCACAGCCGGACTGGTACCTCGCCTGGGCCGACGGCCTGCTCCGCATCTTCCCCGCCTGGGAGATCTACCTCGGCCACTACACCATCCCCGCGGTGTTCTTCCCGGGCGCGGTGGGCATGCCGATCCTGTTCGCCCTGCTGCTGACGTATCCGATGGTCGAGCGGAAACTCTCCGGGGACACCGCGCACCACAACCTGCTGCAGCGGCCGAGGGACGTGCCGGTGCGCACCAGCCTGGGCGCGATGGCGCTCGGATTCTTCGCGGTGATCGAGGCCTCGGGCTTCAACGACATCATCGCGGATCAGTTCGACATCTCACTGAACGCGACGACCTGGGCGGGCCGGATCGGGGTGCTGGTGGTGCCGCCGCTGGCCTACTTCGTGACCTACCGGATCTGCCTCGGCCTTCAGCGCGCCGACCGCGAGGTGCTGGAACACGGCATCGAGACCGGCATCATCAAGCGCCTGCCCCACGGCGAGTTCATCGAACTGCACCAGCCGCTCGGTGGCGTCGACGACCACGGTCACGCGATTCCGCTGGAGTACCAGGGCGCGCCGGTGCCGAAGAAGATGAACAAGCTCGGCGCCGCCGGCCACGCCGTGCCGGGCACTCTCCTCGCGCCCGACCCGGCCGAGGAGACCAAGGCGCTCGAGAGCGCCAAGGGCAACGGTCACGGCAACGGCGTCCCCGCGTCCGAAGAAGTGCCCGCCGGCTGGCAGACGCCGGACCACTAGGCGGTTTTCGCGAAGGAAGGTGGCTTTACTACGGAACATCCGTAGTAAAGCCACCTTCCCGCATTAGGTGGGGCTTCAGTCGGTGGTGGGTGAGCCGATCGCGAAGGCCGATTCGGTGTCCGTGGTGCGATAGGACCGGAAGGCGATGTGCGTGTCGGTGTCGAGGACACCGGGCACCTTGCCGATCTTTCCGGGGATGACGTCGGCCAGATCCTCGTGCGCGGCCACCCGGAGAATCGCGATGAGATCGACATCGCCCGCGCATGAGTACACTTCGGACACACCGTCGATGTCGGCGATCGCCTGCGCCGCCTCGGGGATGCGTTCGGCCACGGCGTGAATCAGCACGATCGCGGTGATCACTCGCGTTCCTCCGGTTTCCGGCAGGCCGGGACGACCCGGCGAGCCATGACGAGCACTTCTCGCTCGCCGATCCTATCTCGGTGCTCACCTCGCGTTCTCGAGGGCGACGGCCGTCTCCGCGCGTTCCAGCCAGCCGTTCCAGCCACCGGCGCCGACCGCGGGTTCGGCCCACGGTCGCGCGGTGCGGACGAGCCTGACTCCGGGACGGGTGAGCCAGCGGCGCAGGATGCCGACCTCTTCCGCGGGAGCGCCGCGCAGTGGCCCCGGGCCGGGCTCGACCGTTTCCGCCGCGGCCACGAGCGCTTCCACGACGGGCATCGGCGGGACACCACGGCGGGCCACCCCGGCCGAGGCGAGCCTGCCGTGCCGGACGACCGCGAACTCCCACCCACCCGCCGAGTCCGGCGACGCGGCCACGAGTTCGGGAATCGCGGCCAGGGACGACAGCCGGTGCGCCCGGCCGACCGCGTGGACGAGCACGGCCAGTTCGTCACGGCGCCGGGCCGCTCGCTCGAAGTGCCGCGCCGCCGACAGGGCGTCCAGTTGGCTGAGCGCGGAATCCAGCGGCGCCGCGCTCCTGCCCTCGATGAGTTCGGTCACCGCGAGCGCTCCGGGCGCGTAGTCGACGACGCTTTGCCTACCGGCGCACGGAGCGCCGCACCGGCCCAGTTCGGCGAGGGCGCAGGGTCTGCCGGAGGGCGCGCGCGGCGAAATCCGCTGCGTACACGTCCGCAGTCCGGCGGCACCGGCCAGCACGTCCGCGGCCAGTTTGGCCGCCGCCTGGGAGCGGAAGGGCCCCAGAGTGCCGTCCCGGGGCGTCCGGATCACCGACAGCCGGGGAAACGCTTCCTCGGTGAGCGTGATCCACCACGAGGCGTGCGGGTTCTTCGATCGCCGGTTGTAGGCGGGGCGATGCGCGGCGAGCAACCGCAGCTCCCGCACCTGCGCTTCGAGCGAGTGCGCGCATTCGATCCCGTCGACGCGCTGGGCCAGCGCCACCATTTCGCGGATCCGGCCACGGCTTTCCGAACCCGTGAAGTACTGGCGCACACGACGACGGAGGTTGCCGGTCGTGCCGACGTAGAGGACCTCCTCCGACGGACCGCGGAAGAGATAGACGCCGGGGCGCTCGGGCAGATGCGCCGCGAGACCACGTTTGCTTCGCTGGGCGGGCGTGACCTCGGGCAGGTAGTCGAGCAACTCTTCGAGCGAGTGGACCCCGAGCGGGCCGAGCCTTTCCAGCAGCGCGTGCAGGACGTCCACGGTCGCGCGGGCGTCCGTCAGCGCCCGGTGGTTCGGCGTGGCGGAGGCACCGAACAGTGCGGCGAGTGCCGAAAGCCGGTAACTCGGCGTGTCCTGGCGGGTGAGCACACGCCGGGCGAGCCGGACGGTGCACACGACCGCCGGTTTGGGCCAGGGGTAGCCGTACTCGTGGCAGGCCGCGCGGAGGAAGCCGGTGTCGAAGGGCGCGTTGTGGGCCACCAGTACGGCACCGGCGGCGAATTCGAGGAACGCCGGCAGCACGCGGGTGATCGGAGGTGCGTCGTGCACCATCGCGCCGGTGATCCCGGTGAGCGCGACGATCTGCGGCGGGATGGGCATCCCTGGGTCGACCAGGGTGGCGAATTCGCCGAGCACCTCACCGCCGCGGACCTTGACCGCGCCGATTTCGGTGATGCCGTCCGGACCCGGCCGGGTGCCCGTGGTCTCCAGGTCGAACACGACGAAAGTGGTGTCCCGTAGCGGAGTGCCCAGCTCGTCGAAGGCCAGTTGATCACTCTGGACACGCATGATCGGCACCCTAGGCGGACCCACCGACAATTCCCGAATGCGGTGATCCACTGCGTGAGCGACTACCCTGGATGGATGTCGCCCTCAGCGCACGCCGAAGAGCCCGAAGCGCCTGGTCTTCGGGCGGCGGCCGGAGCCACCCGGCCGGAGGTGGAGCCCGGGCCGCCCGCCGACTGGCGCGAGCTGCCCGAGCCGGTGCGCCTGCGGCTGACCGAGCTGGCCGCCGAGGCGCTGGGCAAGATGTCGAGGCTGGACGTTCCCCAGCAACTGCGGCCGGTCGCCAAGTTCGCGCCGGCCAAGCGAGCCCGGCTCGGTGCCACCGCGTTGCTGAGTGCCTTGCAGGACTCGCCGCCCTTCCGGACCGCGACGCTGGAGTGGCTGCGTGAGTATCGGCCGGACGCGCTGAACCCGAACGACGAGGACTCCGTGTCCGCCGCCACCGCGGCCCTGCTGCTCGGCGAGGCGAGCGCCACCTCGCGAGTGCGCCTGGTGGCCAAGAACGCGGCCGAAACCGCGCTGCGGGCCGAGCGAGACGCCGTGATCGCGCGTAACCAGCGCCTCGAAGCCGAGCTCACGCAGCTCCAGACGGAGCTGAAGGCCGCGCTCCAAGCGGTCGACGACGCGCGGCACGAGCGGGAGGACGAGCTGGTCAAGCTGCGCGGTCGCTTGCGGGAACAGGGCGTCGTGCTCAAACAGGCCCGCGATGCGGCCGAGATGGCGCGAGCGGAGGCCGAACGGGCCAACGCGCGCCGCGACGAGGAGCTCGCTTCCCTGACCGCCCAGCTCGAGCGGGAGCGGCAGCGCGCGGCCACGGAGCGTTCGCGGGCCGAGCGTGCCGTGGCCGACGCGGAGACCGCGCGGCAGTCCGCGCGAGAGGCCCGTGACGCCGACGAAGTGCGGTTGAAGCTGCTGGTGGACACACTGGACGGCG
The DNA here is from genome assembly GCF_042684065.1 of Amycolatopsis pigmentata. Lineage (NCBI taxonomy): Bacteria > Bacillati > Actinomycetota > Actinomycetes > Pseudonocardiales > Pseudonocardiaceae > Amycolatopsis > Amycolatopsis pigmentata. The sequence goes on from NZ_JBHUKR010000009.1 coordinate 159,868, forward strand.
CCGTGGCCGGACTACGCCGGGAGCTTTCGCTCGGCTCCGGTACGCGACGTCCGGCGGACCAGCTGCGGGGCGCGCGGTCGGCGGGCGAGGGTGGGGCGCAGGTCCGTGATCCGGCGGCGCTCGACCGTCTGCTCGGTCTGCCCGGCGTGCATCTGATCGTGGACGGCTACAACGTCACCAAGACCGGTTATCCCGAACTGGTCCTCGCCGATCAACGCGACCGGCTGGTCCAGCAGCTAGGCGCCCTGGCTTCACGGACTTCGGCCGAGGTGACCGTGGTCTTCGACGGCGCCGGTGTGCTCGCCGTGCCCACGGCCGCGGTCCGGGGCGTGCGGGTCCTGTTCTCCAAGCGAGGCGTGCTCGCCGACGATGTCATCCGCGAGCTCGTCGCCGCCGAACCTTCCGGAAGGCCGCTGGTGGTGGCGACCTCCGACCGGGCGGTCGTGGCCTCCGTCCGCGCCTCCGGCGCGCATTCGGTCGCCTCCGCGACCCTGCTCACCCTGCTCGGACGTGTCTGAACCACCGAAATTGTCGGTGGGTGTGCCTACCGTGGGTCTCCTACGAGTCGAACGAAGGTTCGAGGAGGACCTGTGAACGACGAAACCCTTGCCGCCCAGACGGCAAGCCTCGGCAGTCAAGGCGACCACAACGCGCGCGCTTTGCCGGCAGGCCCGCTATCGGGGCGGCAGGGCGCCCAATCCGATGACGCGACTCGGGTTACTCAGGAGCGCTCTGTCGACACGATCGCGGTCGCGCGCAACCTGGCGGCAACTGTCGACTGTGGGCGGTGTGTGCTGCGTGGGTTGGCGTGCTCGGACTGCGTGATCGGGGCCCTGGTGGACCCGTCGTGGCCGGTCGAATGGGATGAGGTCGAACTGCGTGCGGTCGAAGCGCTCGCCGAGGGCGGGCTTCTGCCGCGGTTGCGTATGACGCCGATGGCCCAGGTATCGAGGCGGGAAGCGGCCTGATCTCCGGCCGCAGCGGCGAACGGTCGTTTTCGTCGCCGAAAGGCTGGTGACCAGCTGGAATGAACCAGAGATGCTGGTCACACCATTGGGGGTCGGCCTGCTGCGATCGTGAAGATCAGGTATTACACACAGTTTTTTACCTGGGGTGGGTGGACCAACTGGCTGCAGTTTCGTAACCTGTCCGAGATCTCGCGCCAGAAGGCCGCCACACGGGTGACGGCGACGCGGGATTGCCGCCGAAGCAGCTTTGTCGGGGAGCTGTGCCGGACACCAGTGTTGTGAACCAGGTGTGGTCCTTCCATGCCTGGCCGCGGCCGGTGTCGCCGTGCGCCAAGGACGGATTCATGCCGGTATCCCTGGCACCACACGGTGTGCGATGCCGATCAGAGGGCCCCCGACCTCTGACGGACGGCAGGCGGCCGAGTGCAAAGGAGAGGCTCGCGGCGTGCAGTCGCAACCAGTGAAACGTGTGGTCGCGGGAGCGCTCGCGGCCGCGGCCGTGATCACGGTCCTGACCTTCCCCCAGGCCGATGCGGTCCCCGCCCTCTTTCCCGCCGATCCCCCGACCACCGCGTCGGATGCCCTGGCTCAGTATCGCCAGGTCGCCGGCCAGGCCGAGCAGCTCAACGAGCAGAAGTTGAAGGCGCAAGGAGACTTCAACGCCAAGCAGGCCGAGCTGAACAAGGCGAACGCGGACGTCGACGCGGCCAACCGTGCCTTCAGCCTGGCCCAGGGCGACCAGACCAAGTACCAGGTCGACGTCGACCAGTTCACCGACCAGTCCTTCGTCAGCGGCGCGCAGTTCGCGAAGCTGTCCGCCTTGCTGAGCGGGAAGTCGACGCAGGACTTCCTGGACCGCTCGTCGGCACTGGAGGTGCTGGCGAACGACAAGAACAAGATCATGCAGACCTATCTCGACGCGTCCGGCAGGGCCGCGGCGGCGCAGCGTCAGGCGGCAGACGCCAAGGCTCGCGCGCAGGCCGCGTCGGACGCCGCGGCGAAACTGCTCGACGACCTCAACGCCCGTTCGGCGGATCTGCAGAAGCAGATGGCCAACCTCGACTCGATCCGCCTGCGGCTCTCCGCGTCGGACCGGGCCGCCCAGCGCGACACCGGTGGGAGCGCGCCGAACGTGCCGGCACCGACGGCGGCCGCGCAGGCCGCGATCAACGCCGCGTTGCAGAAGCTGGGTGACCCGTACGTCTACGGTGCGACCGGTCCGAACTCCTTCGACTGCTCCGGCCTCACGCAGTGGGCCTACAAACAGGCCGGCGTCAGCATCCCGCGTGTCGCGTCGGATCAGCAGCAGGCGGGCGTCGCGGTTTCCATGTCCGCCGCCCAGCCGGGCGACCTGATGTTCGAAGGTTCGCCCGCGTACCACGTGGTCATGTTCCTGGGTGGCGGCAAGGTCGTGCAGGCGCCCACCAGCGGTGACGTGGTCAAGATCTCGAACGTGCCCAACAACATCACCAACGTTCGCCGGGTCGCGCTCTGACCCGCGGCAGGTCATCCGAGGAAGGTGGATTCACTCCCTGTAACAAGTAGATCCACCTTTCTTTCGCAAACGAGGGCGGCAACCGCGCAAGGCGGGTGCCGCCCTCGGCGTTCGAGGCCGGTAGCCTCCCTCCGTGCTACGGACCCTGCTGGTGACCAACGACTTCCCGCCCCGTCCCGGAGGGATCCAGAACTACCTCGACTCGCTGGCGCGGCGGCTGCCGGCCGACGACCTCGTGGTGTACGCACCTTCCTGGGAGTCAGGATCGGGGTCCCATCCGGAGTTCGACGCGGCCGCGCCGTTCGAGGTCGTCCGGCATCCGACCTCGCTCATGCTGCCCACACCGGACGTGCTGCGCCGCGCGAAGGACATCATGCGGGCGCGGGACTGCGAGGCGGTGTGGTTCGGCGCCGCCGCACCGCTGGCGCTGCTGGGGCCGTCGTTGCGTGAGGCAGGCGCGCGCAGGGTCGTCGCGTGCACGCACGGCCACGAGGTCGGGTGGTCGATGCTGCCGGTCGCGCGTCAGGCACTGCGCCGCATCGGGACCACCACCGACGTCCTCACCTACGTCAGCAAGTACACGAGGCGCCGGTTCGCCGCGGCCTTCGGTCCGATGGCCGGGTTGGAGCACCTGCCGTCGGGCGTCGACACCGAGTTGTTCCGGCCGGACGACGCCGCGCGGGACGAGATCCGTAAACGCCACGGACTCGGTGACCGGCCGACCGTCGTCTGCGTGTCGAGACTGGTTCCCCGCAAGGGCCAGGACATGCTCGTGCGAGCCATGCCGGAGTTGCGGCGGAGAACCCCGGGGGCCGCGCTGCTCCTGGTCGGAGGTGGGCCGTATCGCAAGCACCTGACCGGACTCGTGGACGAACTGGACGTGGGCGCGGACGTGTTCTTCACCGGTTCGGTGCCGTGGCAGGAACTGCCCGCCCACTACGCGGCGGGTGACGTGTTCGCGATGCCGGCCCGCACCCGGGGCAAGGGTTTGGACGTGGAAGCGCTGGGTCTGGTGTACCTGGAAGCTTCGGCCACCGGACTCCCCGTGGTCGCGGGACGTTCCGGCGGAGCGCCGGAGACGGTCCTCGACGAGGTGACCGGGCATGTGGTGGACGGCCGCGACGTGACACAACTGGCCGAAACCCTCGCGCCGCTGCTCACAGATCCCGCCCGCGCGCGCAGGATGGGCGAAGCCGGGCGTGCCTGGGTCTCCGAACACTGGCGCTGGGATCTGCTGGCCGCCCGCTTCCGTTCGCTCCTGACCTGCTGAAGCGGTTATGCGGCGCGTTCCAGGACGGCCGGATGACGGGGATCGTCGGTCCGCACCAGCACGTCCGCGACCTCGGCCGGCCGCACTTCGGCTTCGTAGCGCTGGTAGGCGGGCAGCGCCCAGTGTTCGGATTCGGGGAGGCGGCGACGAAGCGCGCCCGCGGATACGGCGAGGTGGACGGTGAGGTCGAACTCCAGACCGCGGCCGAGCAGCAACTCGCCGTGCGCGATCAGCACTCCGCCTGGCGGCAGCATGATCCTGTCCTGCCTCGTCGCCCGGTCCCGTTCGGCGTCCCAGAGCGCGGGCAGCACCATGCCGGTGCCGCCCGGCGCGAGCGGGTCCAGCACTTCACGTCGCAGCGCGCTCTCGTCGAGCCAGTCGGTGTAGCGGGCATCGGGATCGGTTCTGCCCCGCTCGAAACGCAGTGAGGCGGGCCGCAGATAGTCCATTGTGGACACTGTCAGCACGGGCCTGCCGCCGACCCGCAGCCGGCTCGCCAGATCGGCGGCGAGGTTTCCGGTGCCCACCGCGCCGTCGACGGCGACCCGGACCCGTTCCTCGCCGGGCAGGGCGAGGAGCCGCTCGGTCAACTCGGCGGCGAGCCGGTCGAAGGAGATGGGCCGGTATCTCATACCTTCCGATCCTGCCTCATGATCGTCTGGTCCGGGCACGGGCGAGCCCCGCACGACGTTGTGCTGGTAAGGGTCCACATGAGGGAACGAACAGGGGTGGCGCCAGTGATTACCGAACCGATCCGGCTCGAGGACGATTTCTTCCAGGACCCGCACGCCGTGTATCGGCGGCTGCGCGAAGAAGGTCCGGTTGCTCCCGCTGTCACGCCGTGGGGGCGGCGGATCTGGCTCGTGACCCGTTACGACGAGGCCCGCGCGCTGCTCGCCGACCCGAGGTTGAGCAAGGACAACAAACGCGTGGCCGAACTGATCGGCAATCAGATCACGGCGACCGCCCAGAACTCTCCCGGGGTTTCACCGCTGGCCGGGCACATGCTCAACTCGGATCCACCGGACCACACCAGGCTTCGCACGCTGGTGAACAAGGCCTTCACCGCGCGCACGGTCGCCAGGCTGCGGCCACGGATCGAGGAGATCACCGACGCGCTGCTCGACGATGTCGCGGCGGCGGGCACGGTCGATCTGATGGAAGCGTTCGCGGCTCCGTTGCCGACCACGGTCATCTCCGAGTTGCTCGGTGTCCCGGCCGAAGACAGTCACGTCTTCCGGGCCTGGATGTCCTCGCTCCTCTCCGGCGCCTCTCCGGAGGTATTCCAGCGGGACGCCACCGCGCTGATGGAGTTCCTCAACGGCCTGATCGCGGACAAGCGGCGTGCGCCGACCGACGACCTTCTCTCCGAGCTGGTGCACGTATCCGAACGGGGCGATCGCTTGGCCGAGAGCGAGCTGGTTCCGATGGTGTTCCTGCTTCTGCTGGCGGGCCACGAAACCACGGTGAACCTGATCGGCAACAGCGTGCTCGCGCTGATGGAGAACCCGGACCAGCTCGCCGCGCTGCGCGCGGACCTTTCCTTGCTGCCCACCGCGATCGAGGAGTTCCTGCGCTTCGACGGACCTGTCGACGTGGCGACCCTCCGGTTCACCACCGAGCCCGTCCGAGCGGGGGACACCGAGATCCCCGCCGGAGAATTCGTCATGGTGGCGTTGTTGTCGGCCAACCGGGACGCCGAGCGGTTTCCCGGCCCCGACCGTCTGGACGTCACCCGTCAGGCGGGTGGGCATCTGGCGTTCGGACACGGTATCCACTACTGCGTGGGCGCGCCTCTGGCCAGGCTGGAGGCCGAAATCGCGCTCGGCAAACTGTTGCGGCGCTTCGACACCATCGAGCTCGACGGTGACCCCGGTGCGCTCCGATGGCGGGCGAGCACCTTGTTCCGTGGCCTGGAGAAGCTTCCGGTCCGGGTTTCCTGACTTCTCTCGCCGGGATCCGGCTCCTGCGGGCGGGGCGGGCAGGTCAGGCCGGGGCTAAAGTGCCCCGCGTGGATCCTGCGGAACTTCTGGCACTCGACGCCGAACATGTCTGGCACCCCTACGCTCCCATGCCCGGGCAGTCGGCGCCGTTGCTGGTGACCGAGGCGTCCGGGGTGCGGTTGCGGCTCGCCGACGGCCGCGAGCTGATCGACGGGATGTCGTCGTGGTGGGCGGCGATCCACGGTTACCGCCACCCCGTGCTCGACGCCGCGCTCGCCGCGCAGGCCGGGCGGATGAGTCACGTGATGTTCGGCGGTCTCACGCACGAGCCGGCCGTTCGCCTCGCCGTCACCCTGACCGAACTCGCCCCCGCCGGGCTGGAGCACGTCTTCCTGTGCGACTCCGGATCGGTGTCCGTCGAGGTCGCCGTGAAGATGTGCCTGCAGTACTGGGCTTCCTCCGGGCGGACGGCGAAACGGCGGCTGCTCACCTGGCGGGGCGGCTACCACGGCGACACGTTCCACCCGATGAGCGTGTGCGATCCCGAGGGGGGCATGCATTCGCTGTGGCGGGGAGTCCTGCCCGAGCAGGTGTTCGTGCCCGAGCCGCCGTCGGGCTTTACCGACCCGCCCGATCAGTCCTATGTGGATACTCTCGCGGCGGCGATCGAGCGGCATGCGGACGAACTGGCGGCGGTGATCGTGGAGCCGGTCGCGCAGGGCGCGGGCGGCATGCGCTTTCACCATCCCGGTTACCTGTCCGTGCTCCGCGAACTGACCGAAGCGCACGACGTTCTCCTGATCTTCGACGAGATCGCGACGGGTTTCGGTCGTACGGGGGAGATGTTCGCGGCCGGGCACGCCGGTGTGACGCCTGACGTGCTGTGTCTCGGAAAGGCACTCACCGGTGGTTACCTGAGCATGGCCGCGACGCTGTGCACGCCGAGGGTGGCCGCCGGGATCTCCCGGGGCGAGCTCCCGGTTCTCGCCCACGGCCCGACGTTCATGGGCAACCCGCTGGCCGCCGCGGTCGCGAACGCTTCGATCGGCCTGCTGCTGGAGCGGGACTGGCGGGCGGAGGTCGGCCGCATCGAAGCGGGCCTGCGGGCGGGGCTCGCTCCGGCCGCCCGGCTCGACGGCGTCACCGACGTCCGCGTGCTCGGCGCCATCGGGGTGATCCAGCTCGATCATCCGGTCGACATGGCGGAGGCCACCAGGGTGGCGACCGGTCTCGGGGTCTGGCTCAGGCCGTTCCGCGATCTGATCTACGCGATGCCGCCCTACGTGTGCACGGATTCCGACATCACGGCCATCGCCGAGGCCATGGTCGCGGCGGCCGGGTCCTCCTGAGGGCCGAAGTCCACCCGTTTCGGTGTGGTTGGTGTTCCGTGATTACGGAGAGTCGATTTTCCTTGCGGTGATGGGACATTCGTCCGGCCGTTGGTCACGCCGTGCGATGAGTTCACGCGGTGCGGCCGGTGGTCCTGGGTGACCAAATGGTTCGAACAAGATGCGAACAGTACTCGCGTACCGGACATTTCGCCCATTTTTCGGTATTGGTGGGATCGCCGGGAGTCACCGGAGACATCGCCGGACGAGTGTCCAGCCCTTCCCCAGTACCGCACGGAGGCCTCAATGATCGACATATCCGCACGCGAGCGTGAGCACGCCCCACCGGGCGCCCCGCGGTGGTCGTGGCGGAACCTGCGCCACGACCTGCCGGCGTCGCTGGTGGTGTTCCTGGTGGCCGTCCCGCTCTCGCTCGGCATCGCGCTGGCCTCCGGAGCGCCCCTTGTCGCCGGGCTGGTGGCGGCGATCGCGGGCGGCCTCGTGGCGGGCGCGCTCGGCGGTTCGGTGGTGCAGGTGAGCGGCCCGGCGGCGGGCCTGACCGTGATCATGGCCGGGACCATCGCGCAGTACGGCTGGGCGGTCACCTGCGCGATCACCGTGCTCGCCGGGCTGGTGCAGATCGCGCTCGGGCTGAGCCGGACAGCCAGGGCCGCGCTGGCCGTCTCGCCGGCGATCGTGCACGGCATGCTCGCCGGGATCGGCGTGACCATCGTGCTGGCCCAGCTCCACGTCGTCCTCGGGGGCAGCCCGCAGAGCTCGCCCGTGGAGAACCTGCTGCAACTGCCCCGGCAGATCGTCAACCACCACGGGCAGGCGACCACGATCGGGCTGGTGACCATCGCCGTGCTGGTGTGCTGGGGCAAGCTTCCCGCCGCGGTGCGGAAGTTTCCCGGCCCGCTGGCCGCCGTCCTCGGGGTCACCGTCGTGTCCGTGGTCACCGGGATGACCGTGCCGCGCGTCGACGTCCCGGCCAACGTGCTGGACATTCGGTTCGTGCCGGTGGCGCCGCACGGCGACTGGTTCGGGTTCGGCCTCGCGGTCGTCACCGTCGCGCTGGTGGCGAGCGTGGAAAGCCTGCTGTCCGCGGTCGCCACCGACAAACTCCACACCGGTCCCCGCACCAACCTCGACCGGGAACTGGTGGGGCAGGGCGCGGCCAACGTGGTGTCGGGTTCGCTCGGCGGCCTGCCGGTCACCGGCGTGATCGTGCGGAGTTCGACCAACGTCCATTCCGGCGCGCGTTCCCGCGCCTCGGCGATCCTGCACGGCGTGTGGATTCTGCTGTTCGTCGCGGTGCTGGCCGGGGTGCTGCGCAGCATCCCGCTGGCCGCGCTCGCCGGCCTGCTCGTGCACGTGGGGGCCCGGCTGGTCAACGTCGACCACATCCGCGCGGTGCTCCGCCACGGCGACCTGCCCGTCTATCTGCTCACGCTGGCAGGCGTGGTGACGATCGATCTCCTCACCGGGGTGCTGATCGGAATCGCCGCGGCCGCGTTGCTGATGCTGCGCCGCGTCCTGTGGACCGGAATCCATGCCGAGCGCGACGGAGACGGCTGGCGCGTGGTCGTCGAGGGAGCCCTGTCGGCGTTGTCCATCCCACGCCTTTCCGCTGTGCTGAGCGGAATCCCTCGCGGCACGCAGGTGACGCTGGAACTCGTGGTCGACTATCTCGACCATGCCGCCTTCGAAACGCTCTCGGCCTGGCAGCATGCGCACGAGCAGGCCGGTGGCATCGTGTTCGTGGACGAGGTCGGGCATCCGTGGTTCGGGCGGGGCAAGGCCGGCGAGCCGGTGGTGCACAAGGCTCATGCCCGGCACATCGTGCCCCGGTGGTTCGCGCCGTGGTCGGAATGGCAGGGCACACGGCAGCCTCCGGCACCCGAGGTGCCGGTGCCGCGGGCCGGGGAGAGTTCGATGCGCCGGGGCATGCGCGAGTTCGAGCGGCGCACCTCGCATCTGGTCCGGCCGTTTCTGAGCCGCTTGGCCGACGTGCACGAGCCCGAGACGTTGTTCATCACCTGTGGGGACGCCCGCATCGTGCCCAACCTGATCACCAGCAGCGGTCCCGGCGACCTGTTCACCATCCGCAACATCGGCAACCTCGTGCCCGATCACGCCGGCTGCGCCGAGGACGCTTCGATAGGCGCGTCGGTCGAGTTCGCCGTCGATGTGCTCAGCGTGCGCGAAATCGTGGTGTGCGGGCATTCCTCGTGCGGCGCGATGACGGCGCTCGTGCACGGAGCACCCGACCGGGCGCCGGCGCTGCGCTCGTGGCTCCGGCACGCGGAGCCCAGTGTCCGGCGGGCGGGTGAACGCCCGCCGATCGAGGTCGACGGCCGCGTCCCGGAGGCCGAGGCGGACCGGCTGGCGTTGCACAACGTGCTGGAACAGCTTGACCGCCTGCACGGATATCCCTGCGTCGCTCGGGCCGAAGCGCGCGGGGAGGTGAATCTGGTCGGGATGTATTTCGACGTGGGCGCCGCCTGCGCGCACCTCTACGACCCCGTGAGCGGGGCGTTCGTGCCCGCGACGCGGCTCGCCGCGCGGTGAGTTTTCACCAGGTTCGGTGACTTCCGGGGTCCTGGTCAGGTCCGTACCACCGGGCTCTCATCGTTCCGCGCCCAGCCGGTACTACCGTGGAGTTTCGTGAGCATGCTGGTCGTGACCGGAACGGGGACTGGCGTCGGCAAGACCGTGGTGACCGCGGCGATCGCCGCGCTCGCCCGGCAGGCCGGTCGGCGAGTCGCCGTCCTCAAACCCGCGCAGACCGGAGTCAGTCCGGGGCAGGAGGGCGACCTCGCGGAGGTCGTCCGGCTGGCGGGCGAGGTGACCACGAGCGAACTGAGACGGTATCCGGACCCGCTGTCGCCGGAGGCGGCGGCGCGGCGCAGCGGCATCCCGGCCCTCGGACCGGCGGAGGCGGCAGCGGCCGCGGCCGACCTGGACCGCACCCACGACCTGGTGCTCATCGAAGGGGCGGGTGGGTTGCTGGTGCGGTTCTCCGAGGACGGCACCGGGCTGGCGGACGTGGCCTGGGCGCTCGGCGCGCTGGTGCTGGTGGTGGCGGAGGCCGGGCTCGGCACGCTGAACGCGACCGCGCTGACGGCCGAGGTCGCCACCGCGCGGGGGCTGCACGTGGCGGGCGTGGTGATCGGCTCGTGGCCGACTCGGCCCGGCCTCGCGGCGCTGTCCAACGTGACGGACCTGCCGGTGGCGGCGGGCGCGCCGCTGCTCGGTGTGCTCCCGGAGGGCATGGGCACGCTCGACCGCGGCCGGTTCCGGGAGGAGGCACGGCGGGGGCTTTCGCCGTGGTTCGGTGGCGAGTTCGACGCCGAGCGCTTCGAGAAGGAGGCGTCCTCCGCGCTGTGACCCGGGCTGCGCCAGGCCGGTGCACGCTTCGCGTGCGAAACACCACAGAGGGGTAGTTTCCGTGCCTGGACGCCGATCGGTGCGGCAGCATGAGGTGCTGTCCCTACCCGGTTGGAGAGGAGTGGTCCGTGACCTCGGCGCCCCAAGGGACCGATGTGCTCGCGTTTGCCCGTGAACAGGTGCTCGACCAGGGCGTCGGCTTGTCCGAGCGGCAGGTGGCCGAGGTGCTGAACCTGCCCGGCGAGGCGCTGCCGGACCTGCTCGCCCTGGCCCACGAGGTCCGCATGCGCTGGTGCGGTCCCGAAGTGGAGGTCGAGGGCATCGTCAGCGTCAAGACGGGCGGCTGCCCGGAGGACTGCCACTTCTGCTCCCAGTCCGGCCGGTTCCCCACTCCGGTGCGGTCGGCTTGGCTGGACATCCCCGGCCTGGTCGAAGCCGCGCGGCAGACGGCAGCCACCGGTGCGACCGAATTCTGCATCGTGGCAGCGGTCCGCGGGCCCGACCGCCGGCTGCTGGGACAGGTGCGCGAGGGCATCGAGGCCATTCGCGCGGACGGCAACGACATCCAGATCGCCTGCTCCCTCGGCATGCTTACCCAGGACCAGGTCGATGAACTGGTCGAGATGGGCGTACACCGCTACAACCACAATCTGGAGACCGCGCGCTCGCATTTTCCCCAGGTGGTCACCACGCACACCTGGGAGGAGCGCCGGGAAACGTTGCGCATGGTCAAGGCCGCCGGGATGGAGGTCTGCTGCGGCGGCATCATCGGCATGGGGGAAAGCGTGGCGCAGCGCGCCGAGTTCGCCGTGCAGCTGGCCGAGCTCGACCCGCACGAGGTGCCGGTGAACTTCCTGATCCCGCAACCGGGAACGCCCTATGAGCGCTACGAGGTGGTCGAGGGCGCGGACGCGCTGCGGGTGGTGGCCGCCTTCCGGCTGGCGATGCCGCGCACGATGCTGCGCTTCGCCGGCGGACGTGAACTGACCCTGGGCGACCTGGGCGCGGAACAGGGCATGCTCGGCGGGATCAACGCGATCATCGTGGGCAACTACCTGACCAACCTGGGGCGCCCGGCGAGCCGGGATCTGGACATGCTGAACGAGTTGAAGATGCCGATCAAGGCGCTGGGCCAGACCTTGTGAGCCGGTTCTGCGTCCATTGTGGACATGAGGAGTCCGTCGCCGGGCACGCGTCGTGCACCGCCGAGCGAGCCGTACTCGAGCCGCCCCGGTTCTGTCCGGAGTGCGCGCGCCGCATGGTCGTCCAGGTGACCCCGCTGGGCTGGACCGCCCGCTGCGCCCGACACGGTGAGTACACGAACGAGCCGACCGGATAGGCTGTGCCTTAATGGCGCGCGATCGGATTTGCGTAGACGGGCCGTGACCCCGCATCGTCCTCGCTTTCCTGAGGCGGGCGCGCCGCCTCCGCAAATCCGAGGCCTTCGGCACTCGCGCGCCCGGCTCGCCTCAGGCTCTGACACGGACTTTTCGAGCTGGTCTAGTCTCGGCTGCGGGTGGCGGCGAAACGGAGGCGGGAGTGGCTGAATCACCAGCGGAACACGGTCCCGTGTTACCCGTGACGTTGTTCGCGCTGCCACGGCGCCGGCCCCGCGTGGTCGTCCAGGCCGATCTGCTGCCCGCGCTGAGCGTGTTGTCGATCGTGGGCCTGCTCGGCATTCCGCTGGGCTGGCTGTGGTCCCGGCTCGCGCCGCCCCAACGGGTTCTGGTGCGTGACGGCAACCAGTTCATCCCGCTGCAGTTGGAGAGCTGGCACCGGTTCGACGATCTCGCGATCTCCGGTCTGCTCGGGCTCGCGGCCGGCGTGTGCGTGGGGGTGGCCGTCTGGCTGCTCCGGGAACGGCGTGGCCCGGTCATCATGATCGGCGCGGTCCTCGGCGGCCTCCTGGGAGCGTGGCTCGCGACCAGAGTGGGCGTCGCCTTCGCGAACAGCCATTACGCGATCTCCGGCGCGCCCCGGGTGAACTCGGTGATCGAACAGGCGCCCGTCATCGAGAGCATCTGGGTGATCTTCACCCAACCCCTCGCGACAGCGCTCGTTTACGGTCTCCTGGCCGGTTGGAACAGCCGTGACGACCTCGGCCGCCGCTTGGGCTGAGCCCCTGAGCATGTCGCCGCTTCGACGTCATCGCCAACCAGCACCGACCCTGGCAGCGGGCGTGCCGATTCCACAACGAAGACCGGGGTGTGTCTGACTGCGAGCTCGGCCACGTACGGTCGCTGGCGCTGGCAAACCCGCCGAATGTGCAAGGCATCGAAAGCAGAATACCCTTGGCATACGCCTGAGAAGCCCGCCATGGCCGGTGAATTCCTCTGCCTGCGGAATTGATCAAGTATTACGACACAAGAATTTCATTCAATAAAACGAAAAGTCCATCGCAGATCGGCCTCGGAGTGTTAACGCGCCGATGAGATCGGGCAGCATGTCGACCGTATTAAATCTCGACCTTATACCTGTCTTTGGCGACAAAAAGTGCATCAAACGTTAATCATCGCGTTTCGTTTGGGCTCGGTTCTGTTCCGATCCGTTTCGTTGCGTTTCTCACCCTGTAGAGACTTGCTATTAAGTCCGAACTGCACCATAGTGATAGGGCGAACAAAGGCTTGCACTACGCGTTGATTTAGGACCGTGACGAACAACTTCACTTAACGGGTTGTTTAATGCGCCAAAGTAGCACGTTCAGTAAGGGGGAGGGGCTGGCATGCCCGCGCTGAGTGGCGTCGTACAGACCGCCGCGTATCGTTTCCTATCCCCGTTCTGGCGCGTGTCATCCGTTGCTCATTCTCCACTGGCTTACCGCAAGGCGGCGAACCTCTGGGCGCAACCACTCCGAACTACCACGCAGCCACGGTGTCCGGATCCGCTAGCCATAACGGCGACATCTTCCCCCCTGGCTGGTCCTGCTGCGGACTTGCAGGTTGGTGCGGCGCTGATTCGGCATCACGGGCACGCACTCTCGCGGATGGCCGCTGATATCGCCGTTTGCGGCGCCGCGTTGACCGCTGGTTTTCGCTTCGTCGGGGTGTCGTCACCTGTGGGTCGCCAAGCGCGGCCGCACATTGATGGACCCTACTCTGATCTGCATACATGCAGATCAGAGCCTTTTTCGATCTTGGGTGGCAAGGCGGAGCCACAATCTCACCTTCTCGCCGTCTTGATCCGAGCGCCTTTGTGAGTAGCGTGGGTGAGTGCATCATGGATCCCTGTCTGCAGGCGATGTACCCAGTTCAACCACATAGTCTCCCGAGCTCGTCTCTCTGTTGGTCCAGGTGGCGGCTTCGGGAACCAGAAGGCCCCCCGCAGCAACGGGGGGCCTTCCCCTATGCCGGACCTGGGTCTTGCTTGTGCTTCCGTGATCAGCTCGCATGAACCACGTCGGCGGCTTCCCGACTACTCGCATTAGTGAAGCACGCATTCGCGCCCTCACCCAAAAGAGTGGTGCGGTCTCGTGTTCCGGATATCTCGACTAATCTAGTTACCATTGAGTAGTTTGCGGTAGCAAACAGGATTCCTGAGGGTCAGCGTATTGTCAATGAGACAACACGCGACACGGACGAGTGTTTGCGGAAAAGCCTTCACGATGGGAGGATGCCCATCGAGATCTTCGCCTTGCTGGGCAGGTCTCGTCTCCTCTCGAGAAAGGCTGTTGGGAGACGCTTCACCCATCTGGAGAAAGACCGTCACCTGGACCACCGAGACGAGCAGGAGGAGGTGAGATATGCTCACCAATCTGGTTTCCACGATTTTGGTCTTGATGTTCGTCCTGGCGTTCATCGCGGAAGGGTTGTCGTTCGGCTACGGGCTGGAAATCACCCTGGCTGCGGCGTTCACCGCCGGGCTTCTGGCCTCCGAAGTCGTCCGCCGAATACTCGGCAACGACGACGGCGGTCCATCGTCCCCGGGCTCGCCACACCCCGTCCTCGCCTGACCGATTCGGCGCCGGGGGCTTGACCGGCCTCCGGCGCCCTCTTCGGAGGAGATACATCGTGATCAACAAACAACACATGCCTGGCGACGATTTCGTCGAGAACCTTCTCATGTTCGCGACCGACTTGCGGTGGGTGCGCCGACTCGCTGGTGACCCGCCTTACCGGAAGCTCAGCCGCCAGCTCAAGTACTCGCCAGCCACCATCACGCGGAACCTCGGTGGCAACAAGTTGCCGAGTTGGGAGTTCGTCCGCGGTTTCCTGCAGGCTTGCGATGTCGACATTGCGACTATCGACGAGGTTTGGAAGGCGCGGTGGATCGTTCTGGCGAATCACGTCGACCCTATCGGTGACAGGAACATGCCGGAACCCGCGCATGCCGCCCCCCAGGCGGTCCCTGCGGGCACCGGGTGCGCGGAATGCGGAGCATGGGTAGTTGACCTCGAAACACACGCACGCTGGCACCAAGAGCGCACACCGCGACGCAGCGGCACATCAGCCTCGGTGCGCCGCATCGCCGGCTAGAGTTGGCATCGGAAGGTGTGCTACGAGATACGTCCCGGCCGGAGAAACCCGGCACTGGTCAGTTGAGGCTGGCGGGAGCGCTGAGGTCGACGAGTTCGGGTGGTGGGGCTGGCACGGCGCGCAGCGTGGACAGGAAACCGGCTTCCCGGGCCAGCAGGTGGCACAGCAGGCGGAGACGGCGCAGCGGATGCCGCTCCTCCAGCAGGCGCTGACGGTCCGGCACCGGTAGCAGGCAGTCGGACGCCAGCAGGTAGGCCAGCTCGGCCGATTCGGTGCCGGGGGGCGGCGGATGCCAGCTGTTGCGGTCCCAGGCCGATTCGCAGTATTTCCGGTGCGCCGAGCGGGCCGCGTCGGCGAGCCTGGCGGCCGCTTCGCCGGTCTCCGGGGAAAGGTTCTCGTCCGGGAGCCATTCGATCCGGCCGACCAGGTACGGCGCGCGGGTGCGGTCGATCTCGACGAGGCGGAATCGTCGCTCGCCGGTGGTCGTGATGTCGAACCGGCCGTCGGGGAGCCGTTCGCAGTCGCCCATGATCGCCGAGCAGCCGATCGGGTGCACGTGGTCCAGGGTCTCCACCTCGCGGACCGCCGAAGTCCTGATCGCCACGACGGCGAACCGGCGGTCCGGCGCCGCCCCGGTGAGCAGATCGAGCGCGAGCTGCCGGTAGCGGGGTTCGAACAGGTGCAGCGGTAGTTCCACCGACGGCAGGAGCACGGTCTGCAACGGGAACAGCGGCAAGAAGACCGCACTTCGCTCATCCGTCACGGCTACACGGTACGACGAAAACCGCCCGCGCGCTCAGGATCGTGACGGTGGGCGAAAGACGGCGAACGGATCGGTCACCTGGATTCCGTTACCAGTGAACGAGAACAGGGCGGCGGGACGGCCACCGCTACGGCCCGGTGGAGCGGTGTGCCCGGTCGGTGCGAGCAGGCCTCGGCGCGAGAGCACCCGTTGCAGGTTGGTGGCCGAAACCCGGTAGCCGAGCGCGGCCGAGTACAGCTCGCGCAGCGCGGACACGGTGAACTCCTCGGGCGCGAGCGCGAAGCCCAGGTTGGTGTAGCAAAGCTTCGAACGCAGCCGGTCGCGCGCGCGGAGGATGATCTCGCGGTGGTCGAACGCGGTCCGGGGCAGCATGTCGACCTCGTGCCAGCGGGTGTCCTCCGGGACCGCGGGATCCACGTCGGAGGGCACCAGCCCGACGAACGCGGTCGCCACCACCCGGGGCCCGGGAACCCGGCCGGGATCGCTGAACACCGCGAGTTGTTCGACGTGCTTGAGCTGCCGGACGTCGACCTTTTCGGCGAGTTGCCGCCGGATCGAGGTCTCCACGTCCTCGTCCGGGCGCAGCCGTCCGCCGGGTAGCGACCAGCGCCCGACGTGCGGCTCGAGAGCGCGCCGCCACAGCAGGACCCGCAGTGTGGCGGAACGCACCTGCAATACCGTCGCCAAAACCTCGTGTGCGAGGGGGGCGCTGCTGTTAATATGACTGTGCACGGTTTTCGATTATAAGGCGAAAACCGGGAGAGGTGGTACCGGCCTGCCCCTCTCGTTCGCGCGGAAGTGCCGGAAAAGGGGAGGGCCCGATGCCCACGATGTCTCAACTCGATCTCACGCCGTACGGCGGCGTCGAACCGGACGAAGTCTGGGCCGAAGAGGTGCGCCGCCTGGCTCGTGAACGCGACGCGGTGCTGCTCGCGCACAACTACCAGATCCCGGCGATCCAGGACATCGCCGACCACACCGGGGACTCGCTCGCCCTCTCGCGGATCGCGGCCGCCAGTGACGCCTCCACCATCGTCTTCTGCGGCGTGCACTTCATGGCCGAAACGGCCAAGATCCTGGCGCCGGAGAAGACCGTGCTCATCCCCGACGCGCGCGCCGGGTGTTCCCTCGCGGACTCGATCACCGCTGCCGAGCTGCGGGCCTGGAAGGCCGAGCACCCGGGCGCGGTGGTGGTCTCCTACGTCAACACCACGGCCGACGTGAAGGCCGAGACCGACATCTGCTGCACCTCGTCCAACGCGGTCGACGTGGTCGCGTCGATACCGGCGGACAAGGAGGTGCTGTTCTGCCCCGACCAGTTCCTCGGCGCCCACGTCAAACGGAAGACCGGACGGGAGAACCTGCACATCTGGGCGGGTGAATGCCACGTGCACGCCGGGATCAACGGCGCGGAGCTCGCCGAACGGGCCGCCGCCCACCCGGACTCGGACCTGTTCATCCATCCCGAATGCGGCTGTGCCACCTCGGCGCTCTACCTCGCCGGGGAGGGGGCCGTGCCGGCGGAGCGGGTCAAGATCCTCTCCACCGGTGACATGGTGACGGCGGCCAGGGACACCAGTGCCACGTCCGTGCTGGTGGCCACCGAGGTGGGCATGTTGCACCAGCTCCGCAAGGCGGCGCCGGAGATCGACTTCCGCGCCGTGAACGACCGCGCCTCCTGCCGGTTCATGAAGATGATCACTCCGGCCGCGTTGCTGCGCGCGTTGCGGGAGGGCGCCGACGAGGTGCATGTCGCCCCCGACGTCGCGGCGAAGGCGCGGGCGTCGGTGCGGCGGATGATCGAGATCGGCAAGCCGGGCGGCGGCGAATGAGCGGCCAGGTTTGTGACTTTCAAGCAAAAACCGCGGAGTGGGAAGCGCGGGCGGATCTCGTCGTGGTGGGCAGCGGTGTCGCCGGACTGACGGCCGCGCTCAGAGCCCGGGAACTCGGCCTGCGCGTGCTCGTGGTGACCAAGGCCGCGGTCGAGGACGGCAACACGCGCTGGGCCCAGGGCGGGGTGGCCGTGGTCCTCGACGGCGAGCACGACGAGGGTGACTCGGTTTCGCAGCACATCCAGGACACGCTGGCCGCCGGAGCCGGCCTCTGCGAGCCCGCCGCGGTCTCGGAGATCCTGCACGCGGGACCCGCTGCGGTGTCGTGGCTGATACAGGCCTGCGGTGCGCGCTTCGATCCCGGCGAGAACGGGCACCTGGCGAGGACCCGAGAAGGCGGCCACAGCACCTTCCGCGTGATCCACGCCGGCGGTGACGCGACCGGAGCCGAGGTGGAACGGGCGCTCGTCGCGCGGGCGGGCGGCCTCCCGGTGCTGGAACGGCACATCGCCGTGGACGCGCTGCTCACCCCGCGTGGTGACGTGGGCGGCGTGTCGGTGCTCGACCCCGATGGCGTGCCCGGCCGGTTGCGGGCCCCGGCGGTGCTGCTCGCCACCGGCGGGCTCGGGCAGCTCTACTCGGCCACGTCCAATCCGGAGATCGCCACCGGTGACGGACTCGCGCTCGCGCTGCGGGCGGGAGCCCCGGCCGCGGATCTGGAGTTCGTGCAGTTCCACCCGACCGTGCTCTACACGCCGGGGGCCCGAGGCCGCTGCCCCCTGATCACCGAGGCGGTACGCGGCGAGGGTGCCGTGCTCGTCGACGGCGCGGGCAGACCGGTCATGCGCGGTGTCCACCCGCTCGGTGACCTGGCCCCCCGCGACGTGGTCTCCGCCGCGATCACCCGGCGGATGGCCGGGGCGCCGGGTGGGATCGATGATCACGTCTTCCTCGACGCGACGGCGGTTCCGGGGTTCGCCGAACGGTTCCCCACCGTCTTCGCCGCGTGCGCCGTGATCGGGGTGGACCCGCGCGAGGAGCCGATCCCGGTGACGCCGGCGGCGCATTTCGCCTGTGGCGGCGTGGTGGCCGGAGCCGGAGGGCGGACCGGCGTCCGTGGGCTGTACGCGACCGGCGAGGTCGCGCGGACCGGTTTGCACGGCGCGAACCGCTTGGCCTCCAACAGCCTGCTGGAGGGGTTGACCGGTGGGATCGCGGCAGCCGGGGCGGTCGCCGCGGACCTGGCGCGCGGGCTGCTCGCCGATCCGTCACGGGCCAGGGAACGCGAGCGGGTCTTCCCGGTCGCGGACCGGGACGCGCTGCAGCGGGTGATGACCTCCTACGCCGCGATCGGACGGGACGCCGAGGGCCTCGCCGTGGCGGGCTCCGTGCTCGATCTATCCACAAAGGACAGTCAGCGGAAGACGCACCGGATGGTGGAGGACGCGGCGCTCACCCTGGTCGCACAGGCGCTGATCGCGGCGGCGGCCCGGCGGACCGAGTCCCGTGGCTGCCATGTGCGCCATGACTTCCCGGGCCGCGACGACGAGTCGTGGCGGCGCAGCCAGCTCATCCGGCTGAACCCGTCGGGACAGCCGGTCCTGGCCGACCCGGTGCTGGAAGGAGCGGCGTGAATCCATTGGTGTCTCTGCTTGATCCCGAGGATGTCCGGCGCGTGGTCTCGACCGCGCTCGCCGAGGACCTGCGCTACGGCCCGGACGTGACCACCAGCGCGACGGTGCCGGAGACGGCGGTGGCGCTGGCCGAGATCACGCCGAGGACGACCGGCGTGCTCGCCGGGATTCCGGTGGCCGCGGCGGTGTTCGACGAGGTGCTCGGTGACGACTACGAAGTACTGGGCGCACGCGAGGACGGTCAGCGGCTGGTCGCCGGTGAGCCGGCGCTGGTACTGCGCGGGGGAGTTCGCGGCCTGCTCACCGCCGAGCGCACGGCGTTGAACCTGCTGTGCCACCTTTCCGGCATCGCCACCACCACGGCCGCTTGGGTGTCCGAAGTGGACGGTACCGGGTGCGCGATCCGCGACTCCCGCAAGACGTTGCCGGGGCTGCGGACACTGCAGAAGTACGCGGTGCGCTGCGGGGGCGGGGTCAACCACCGGATGGGCCTCGGGGACGCGGTGCTGATCAAGGACAACCACGTGGTGGCCGCGGGTTCGGTCACCGCGGCGCTGCGGGCCGCGCGGGAACACGCCGCCGGGTTGCCGTGTGAGGTCGAGGTGGACGCCCTGGATCAGTTGGAAGAGGCGCTCGCGGCCGGTGCGGACGAGGTTCTGCTGGACAACTTCACGCCGGAGGACTGCGCGCGGGCCGTGGAACTGCGGGACGAGCGCTCCCCCAAGACGCGGCTGGAGGCTTCGGGTGGCCTGCGGCTGGAGAACGCGCGCGCCTATGCCGCGACGGGCGTCGACTACCTTGCCGTCGGAGCGCTCACGCACTCCTCTCCCGCGCTCGATCTGGGCCTGGATCTCTACTGAGCGAGGCCGCCAGGCACACTGGCAGACAGAGCGCTGTTCCCTGGTAAGGCTGTGAGCACACGTGGGCGCGTTCTGAACAACACAGACAGGTTGTTCGGGCCTGAACAACTCGATCGGGTGGTTGTCACCTCTGTTGCCGACTTGCTATTAGTTAGGCCCTGGGGGGAGGAAGCAGGACGAGTGGTGTGACTGCGGGACCTAGGTTTCTGGGGGCTTTGCTCAGGCAGGGCACCTCCGTGCTCGCGTCGGCACCCGCGGAAATGCCGCCCGAGCTGGATGATCCCGAGCCGGTCCCGGCCATCCGCAGGTTGGGCAAGCTCGCCGCGACGCGGATCGACGGCCCCCAGGATCCGCTGATGATCCGGGCCGCCCGCTACGCGGTGCTCCTGCCGCTGGCCTACCGGGTCCTGGCCCTCACCGTCATCTGGTCGTGGTTCGTCATCGCCTTCGGCCCGGGTGCCGCGCCGGTGGCCACGGCGGTCGCGTGGATCGGCATTCTCGGCAGCGCCGCGAGCTTCGTGTGGGTGCTGCGGGTACCCGACCGCAGCGGACTGCTCACCAACCTGCTGTTGATCGGCGACGCCGTGCTGGCGCTGGCCGCCTGCGTCCTGGTCGGGCTCACCGTGCCGTGGCAGGTGTACTGGGCGGCGGGCTGGCTGGCGTTCCTCTACCTCACCGGAACGGTCGCGCTGTGGACGATGGTGCGCGGCCTGCCCTCGGGGCTGGTGATCGTCGCGCTCGGGATCGCGGTGCAGGTGGCCGCGCCGCTGGCCGCGCAGACGCCGCACCTGTCCAGGATCGACATCGCCGGCATGGTGGGCTCGTCCGGCATTCTGCTGGCCACCGCCGTGACGTCGGCGGGATCGCTGGTGCTGATCGGCCTGGCCACCCGTCTGGCGCTGGCGATCGGAATGCGCTTCGGCCAGACCGCCCAGCGGGCGCGCACCGAGCGCATGCTGCACGACACCGTGCTCCAGGTGCTCGAAGCGATCGCGATGAGCAGCGCCCGGGACAACGCCGACGCGCGCGAACAGCTCGATCGCGTCCGGCACGCGGCGCGTGCGCAGGCGAACGAACTGCGCCGGGGGCTCGGCGACCACAAGGACATGGCGGACGGGCTCGCCGCCGAACTGGCCGCGCTGGCAACGGAAATGGCCCGCGACGGCCTGCGTGCCCAGCTGGCGATCTCCGACATCGGTGACGACCGGTTGTCCGAGGTGCGCCGCCTCGCCGTGCGCGACGCGGCCCGCGAGGCGCTCCGGAACACGATCAAGCATTCCGGCACCCGGGAGGTCGTGGTGCGGATGGAGGAGCGCGACGGCGGGGTCGCGGTGATCACGCGGGACCACGGCGCCGGCTACGACGAGGCCACGCGGCCGGCCGGGTTCGGGGTCAGCGAGTCGATGACCGCCCGGCTGACCGAGGTCGGCGGCTGGTGCCGGATCGAATCCTGGCCCGGCCGCGGAACCCGGGTCACGCTGTGGGTTCCCCGCTGATCAAGCGGGGCCGACGCCGGGCAGATGGGTGTTCGCGCGGCGGACGAGATGGGCCAGCTCGGGGAGTTCGACCACCTCTCGGCCGGCCGAGCGGAGTTGCTCGGCGCCCTCACCTTCGACGAAAAGTTCCGGCTCTCGCCAGGCGAAGACCACTCGTGCGATCCCCGTGGCGAGGATGTGCCCGGTGCAGGTGACCGGGCGGGAAGCCCTGGCGCCACACGGTTCCAGCGAACTGTAGAGGGTGGCGCCGACGAGCCTGGGGTCGTCCGGAGCCAGCTTGGCGAGAGCGGCCTCTTCGGCGTGGTCGTGCGGGTCGGTCTCGCCGGAATAGCCCGTTGCCAGCACGTTGTTCGCGGCGTCGGTGACCACGGCGCCGACCCGGAAGGTGTGCGACGGCGGGCAGCGGTCGGCGAGCGCGATCGCTTCGCGGAGCCGCGTGAAGTCGGTCGCCGCCTGGCCGGCCAGGTACCGCAGCACGACGACATCACCCAGTTGCCGGGTTTCCGCGACGACCATCGGGTTCCGCGGACTCTGCGGAAACCGTCCCGGGCCGACGAACCGTGGCGCGGCCGGGTCGCCGACGAAGAAGGGCGCGACGGCCAGATGCAGTTCGTCGACCACGCCGGCGGTCAGGAACCGGGTGTGCATCTCCTGGCCGCCTTCGACCATCAGCCGCCGGATCCCTCGCGAAGCGAGATCGGCGAGGACCGCCTCGATGTCGTTCGCTTCGACGACCGTCGAGACGGCGCGGAGCCGGGCGGAAACGTTTGCGCCAGAGGAGGTGTAGACGAGTTTTTCGCTCTCTCCGGTGGTGAAGAAGGAGGCTTCCGGGTCCAGGTTCCCGCTCGCGGTGAGCGTGACCTTGACCGGATCCGGCGGCAGCCCGCGATCCACTCTGGCCTGACGGCGCTTCCCGTCGCGCACCAGGAGCCGGGGGTTGTCGGCACGGATCGTGCCGGCGCCGACCAGGATCGCGTCCACGCCGGCGCGCACCTCGTCGACGCGGTCGAAATCCGCTTCGTTGGACAGCACGAGCGGTTCGGGGCTCGTGTCGTCCAGACAGCCGTCGAGCGAGACGGCGGCGGAGGACAGGACGTACGGGCGGCGCATGGCCTCAGTGTTCCACTAGCAGGAGAGCGCGAGTGGCATCGTGCGCCGCATGCCGGAGGCTTGCCTGCCATAGAGCGGCACCACGGGGACGCCGGCCCATGCTGCCGGGCCGGGGCCCGGGGCCAGCCGGACGGTGACGTTCTCCCGCAGCGTGCCGTTTCCGGTACGCCACAATGTGTAGGAGGCCACCGTGAACGGCGCCGTGGGCGCGTCGGCGGGCAGCGCGTCCGCCAGGTCAACGGTTCCGAGCGTGGTGAAACAGGATTGCGTGACCTCGCCCGCGGCCCACCGGCGCCAGCCGTCGGTCACCTCGGCGCCGGGGTCGCAGGGGCCCAGCGCGGCCCGGAGCTCCGTGGCCAGTTCGTCCAGTCCGAGCAGGGCGCTGCGCACACCGGATCTGGCGATCGTGGCCATGAGCGCGAGCGCCGCCCGTGCGGTGGCGCACAATTCGCCGTCTTCCCCGTCACCCCGCAGCAGTGCCGCGAAGGGAGCGGCCGCGGGCCGGTAGCGCACGGCTAGGAGCAAGACCCGCTCCGGTCCTTGCGTGCGGACGGTGAGCTGGGCGCCCGCGAGCGGGATTTCCGTGTCCGCACAGGCGGAAGCCAGGGCGGCGAGCAGCGTGGCGACCGGCGGCTCGCCGTGGATCCGGATCACCGCGGACCAACCGTCGCCCACGCCCGCGATGCCGAACTGATGACCCGCACGGTCGCAATACCGCCGCAGCCGGAAGTCGTGGGCGAGCGACCGCAACGGGTCGGCGGTCTGCGACCGGTCGTCGTGCTGGAGCAGACGGTAGGAAATCCAGGTGCAGGCCCAGGAACACAGGTTCCGCCCGGAGAAGCGGACCGAGGTGGTGGCGAGCACCGCCGTGGCGAGCACGACGATGATGATCCGGGCCGGTGGTCCGGTCCAGGAAAAGCCCGCCACGACGGCGATCGCCGCCGTGGTCCAGGCCAGAAGTTTCCGCGAAGCGACCGGAAACGGCCGCGCACCCGGTATCGTGAGGTGCGAGCCGGAGCGGCGCGGGTGTCCTGGGGGACCGGTCAGCGGAGCCGGTGCATGGGCAGTGGTCAATCGGCGCACCCCTCTCGCTTCTGGTACAGAATAAACTCGGGAAGGCGCGTTTTTCCTGCCGGAAGAATTGCCCACAGCGAACCCACAGGAGGGCCGCGTGATCGACAATGGCGGAGTCCCGATCGCGCGGGCCGGCCGGGTGTGGGCGTCCCGTGAAAACACAGGAGGCGACATGATCCGGGTGGGGGTCATCGAGGACCACCCGTTGTACCGGGCCGCGGTGGCGCGGGTGCTCACCGAAGCCGCGGACATCGATCTCGGCCCGGTCGCCGATTCGGTGCCGGGCTTCGCGGTCACCCGCGAGCCGGCCGGCTGCGTGGTGGTGCTCGACCTGAAGTTGCGGGGCGTGGCCGATTCGGCGGCCGTGCACAAGATTTCCGCGATGGGGCACCGGGTGCTCGTCGTCTCCGCGCACGCCGGTCAGGACGAGGTGCTCGGGGCGATCTCCGCGGGCGCCCGTGGCTACCTGTCCAAGGACGCCGACGGCGAGGACATTCTGCACGCGGTGCGGGAGATCGCGGCCGGGAACACCTATTTCTCACCGACCCTGGCGTCGTTCGTGCTGAACTCCGCCCGTGGCGTGCGCAGCCTGCTGTCCGACCGGGAACGGCAGGTCCTCTCGCTGCTGGCCGCGGGCGAGCGGGACGCCGACATCGCGGAGGCCATGTCGATCAGCGTCCGGACCGTGCGCTCCTACCTGGAACGGATCCGCGACAAGACCGGGCGCCGCCGTCGTCCGGAACTGACCCGCCTCGCGATCGAAGAGGGCATCACCTAAAGCCGTTCGAAGGCGCGCGCCGAGCCCGCTCAGCCGCGAGGCGCGTGGGGCTTGGTCTTCCCGTTGCCGTTGCCATTCCCGTTCCCTGGCCCGTTGGGGTCGCTGGACGGGTCTCCCACCACGGTGGTCGTGGTGACGGAGACCGTGGTGCTCGGGGGCGGCTGCGAGGCCACCGTGATGGTCCGGTGCGGGTCCGGCGGCGGCACGATCGAGTCCTGCGGACCGCGTTTCAGGGTGGGCTCGTGCGCGGCGGAAGACGGTTCCGGCGGTGCCGAAACGGCGGGAGGCGGGGCCACCGGACCACCGCTGTCGATGGAGAGCGGGCTCCGGGCGTCCGGCCGGCTCCCACCGGAGAAGAGGATCGACGACCCGGCGGCGAGGGCGGCCACTCCGGCGACGGCGGACCCGGCCAGTATCCAACCGCGCCGGGCCTTCCCGGCCAGCGGTGAGCGGCGACGGTCCAGCATGGCCACGCACTCGGCCATCGAGGGCCGGTTCCCGGGCTTGGTCGCGGTCATCGCCCGGATGACGGTGGACAGCGGCGGGGCCAGTTCGGGGGGAATCCGGGGCGCCCGGTGGAGCCGGGCGACCGCGGCCTCCACCCCGGTGCCGTCGTACTCGACCTGACCGGTCACGCATTCCAGGAGCACCAGGCCGAGCGCGTAGACGTCCGCGGCCTGGGTCACTTCTTCGCCGCGTACCTGCTCCGGCGCCAGGTATCCGACCGTGCCCATGATCTTCCCGGCGACGGTGGGCCGGTCCCGCGAGGTCAGCAGCCGGGAGATGCCGAAGTCCGCGAGATACGCGCCGTGGCCCGGGGACAGCAGCACGTTCGACGGCTTCACGTCCCGGTGGACGACGTCGCAGGCGTGCACATAGGCCAGGATCCGCGTCAGCTCACGGGCGAGATCGAGGACCTTCGGGACCGGCAGCGGCCCGTCGGCCAGCAGCTCCGCCAGGGTGCCGCCCTCCACCAGCTTCATCACCAGGTAGGGCTCGCCGTCGGAGAAACCGGCATCGTGGAGCGCCACCAGTCCCGGGTGGTCGAGCGCGGCCAGCAGGCGGGCTTCCTTCTCGAACCGGACACGGCCCGCGGGATCGGACCCGGCGCGGAACACCTTGAGCGCGACCAGCCGGTCGAGCCGGAGGTCGACCGCGCGGTAGACATCGGCCATCCCGCCACCGCCCAGGTATCCCGTGAGCTCGTAACGGTCCGCGACCAACCGCGGCCCCGGGATCCGAGTGTCCGGTCTCATAGAGGGACAACGATACCGGCGCCGGGGTCAGGCAGCAGCGTTCGCCGGTCCCATCCGCAGCACGATTCCTTCACCGCGCAGCGAGCGGCGGAACCACACCAGCGACACCACGATCGCGATACCGACGATGCTCCAGGTACCCGCCGTCGACACCATCAGGAAATCGCCCACGGTCTTCCGGGCGAGCATCCACAGGGTCGTCACACCGTTGGTGAGGAAAACCAGCGCCCAGAACAACGACAGCTTGCGGAAGATCTGCACGACCCGCGGGTGTTCGGAGAACGCGGCGGGGAAGGCGCAGAAATCGTCGGCGAGCTTGGCGATGAGCGGCCTGCGATGGGGCAGCGAGGCGACCAGCACGAAGGCGACGAGGAAGTTCTGCAGCGTGGGCTGCAGGAAGTAGAGGAACACGCTGCCGGTCATCAGGCCGAGCACGGTGCGGCAGACCAGCAGCAGGGTCGTGAGCAGCAACACGGCGGGGATTCCGCGGCGCAACACGATCCGGCGCGCCAGCGCCAGCATCGACCAGGAGAGGGCGGCGATGACTCCGCCGTTGAAACCGACGGTGATCAGCAGCAGGTAGAACAGGCCCAGCGGCACGACGGTCGATTCGAGCAGGTGCTTGGCACCTTGCCGGATCAACGAGCCGAAGGCGGGCAGGTGGACGGTCAAGTGTGGAGGCATGGGCCTGGCTGTCTCTTTCGGGGGTGAGGCATCCGCGGCTGGAGTGCGCTCAATGTACCCGCCCGGTAGGTGAAATCCACATTGGCTTGCGAACAACTTGAGGTTCACGCTACGCAGCGAGGTGAATCGCGCACCGTAATAGCACTGTTCTTTTTTCTCAACCGGGAAGACGTTCGGGGGACGGATACGTTGCATGCTTGGGGAGGCATGCGCATGAACCAGGAGTTACCCAGCCTGATGGTGGCGGTGCCCGCGGCGATCGCGGGCGCGGCCTGCATGGGACTGGCCAGTGCCGCGCAGGCCAGGGCCACCAAGGAGGTCCCGGTAGGCAAGACCTTGCATCCGCGGTTGCTGCTCGATCTGGCCCGCCGGCCATTGTGGCTCATCGGGATTTCGGCGACCATCGCGGGTCTCGGACTGCAGCTTGTCGCCCTGGGTTTCGGCCCGTTGATGCTGGTCCAGCCCTTGCTGGTGACGGCGTTGCCGTTCGCGGGCGGATTCGCCGCCTGGCTGGAGGGGCGCAGGCCCGACGGGGTCGTCCTGCTCGGCACGCTGATCTGCGTCGCGGGACTGTCCGCGCTGCTGATGCTCGCGCGGCCGAGTGACGGGACGAACCGGCTGCTCCCGGGCGGGAGCCTGGTCCCGCTCGCCATCGCGCTCGGGCTGGTCGCGCTCGCCGGACTGGCCTGGTCGGCGCTGGTCAGCAGGCCCAGCCGGGTGCTGGGGCTGGCCTTGGCCACCGGGGTGTTCTACGGCCTCACGGCCGGGCTGATGAAGGTCGTCGCGGGCGATCTGCGTGAAGGCTGGCAGGTCACGTTCACGCACTGGACGCTTTACGTGGTGTGCGTGGTGGGACCGATCGGGTTCCTGCTTTCGCAGAACACGTTTCAGCGAGGGCGGCTGATCGCGCCGTCACTCGCCGTCATCACCACGGTCGACCCGCTGGTCGGGGTGGCCATCGGGGTGTGGTGGATGGACGAGAAGGCCGCGACCGGCCCGGCCGTGCTCGCCGGCGAGGTGCTCGCGGCGACGGCCATCGTCATCGGGATCTCGCTGCTTTCGTGGCGGAACAGTCACCCGGCAGCGGCCGAGACCGGGTCGGCCGGTGCCGAAGCCGAGGAGACGCAGTTCGCGCTCAAGGCCGTCGACGGTTCGCCAGCGC
Organism: Amycolatopsis pigmentata; assembly: GCF_042684065.1. Lineage (NCBI taxonomy): Bacteria > Bacillati > Actinomycetota > Actinomycetes > Pseudonocardiales > Pseudonocardiaceae > Amycolatopsis > Amycolatopsis pigmentata. Next base: position 187,383 of record NZ_JBHUKR010000009.1, read on the forward strand.
GCCGGTAGCCACCCGGGCCTTCTCGGTGACCGCGGGGTCGATGTCGGCGATCAGGAGGTCCTCAGCGGCGCCGAGCCGGGCGTGCACGTGGCCGTAACCGTCCGCGACCATCGAGTGCCCGACGCCGGTCGGCGCCTTCGGGTTCACGTCGACCCCGGCCACGGCGGGGTCGGCCTGCCCGCAGCCGAGGATCCAGCAACCCGAATCCAGCGCCCTGGCTCGCACCAGGACCTCCCACTGGTCGACCTTGCCCTGGCCGGCGCCCCACGACGACGGCACCACGATGGCCGACGCGCCGAGGTCGGCCAGCTCGCGGAACAACTCCGGGAAGCGGATGTCGTAGCAGGTGGCTATGCCGAAGGTGATGCCGTCGACGGTCACGGTGACCGGTTCGGCACCGGGGGCGACCGTGGCGGACTCACGGAAGCCGAACGCGTCGTAGAGGTGGATCTTGTCGTAGCCGAGGTGGTGACCGAGGCCGGTGACGAGCACCGTGTTGCGCACCCGGCCGTCGCCGGATGGGGTGAACATGCCGGCGACCACGAGGACGTCGTGCTCCTCGGCGATACCGGCGACCGACTTCGCCCAGGGCCCGTCGAGCGGCTCGGCCAGCGGCCCGAGCCGCACGCCGAAGCGCGCCATCATCGCTTCGGGGAAGACCACGACCCGTGCTCCGGCGTCGGCGGCCTTGGCCACGCCGTCCCGGACGGACGTGATGTTGGCTGACGGATCGTCGCTGGACACCAGTTGACACAACGCGATGCGCGGCACGCCTACCTCCCTGGTCAACCGCACGCTCCCGGCTCGTACGCTAGACCCATGCTAAGCCGCATCGACCTGCGTGGACTCACTCCGTCACCCGCCGAACTGCGCGCCACCCTGCCGCGTGCCGAGATCGACGTGGACGCGGCCATGCATCAGGTGCGGCCGATCGTGGACGCGGTGGCCGATCGCGGCGTCGAAGCGGTGCTCGACTACACCGAGCGCTTCGACCAGGTGCGGCCCGGACGGGTCCGGGTCCCCCGGGAGGAACTGGCCCGCGCACTGTCCGAACTGGACTCCGAAGTGCGGGCGGCGCTGGAGGAATCCATTGCCAGGGCCAGGAAGGTCCACGAGGACCAGCGTCGTGAGGACGTGACCACGACCGTGACCGAGGGCGGCACGGTGACCGAGCGGTGGGTGCCGGTCGAGCGGGTCGGCCTGTACGCGCCCGGCGGGCTCGCGGTGTATCCCTCCAGCGTGGTGATGAACGTGGTCCCGGCGCAGGCGGCCGGCGTGGGCTCCCTGGTGCTGTGCTCGCCGCCGCAGGCCGAGTTCGGCGGGCGTCCGCACCCCACCATTCTCGCCGCCGCCGCGCTGCTCGGCGTGGACGAGGTGTGGGCGGTGGGCGGCGCCCAGGCGGTGGCGCTGCTCGCCTACGGCGGCACGGACACCGACGGCACCGGACTTCTCCCGGTCGACCTGGTCACCGGCCCCGGCAACATCTATCTCACCGCGGCCAAGCGGATGCTGCGCGGGCTGATCGGGATCGACTCGGAGGCGGGGCCGACCGAGATCGCGATCCTCGCCGACGAGACCGCCGATCCCGGGCACGTGGCCGCCGACCTGATCAGCCAGGCCGAGCACGACACGCTCGCCGCCAGCGTGCTCGTCACCACCTCCGAGGCGCTCGCCGACGCGGTGGACGCCGAGGTGAGCGTCCGGGCCAAGGCGACCAAGCACAGCGAGCGGGTCACCACCGCGTTGCAGGGCAAGCAGTCCGGCACGGTCCTGGTGTCCACTGTGGAGGATGGACTGCGGGTGGTGGACGCCTACGCCGCCGAGCACCTGGAGATCCAGACCGCCGATGCCCGCGCCGTCGCCGCCCGCGTGCGCAACGCGGGCGCGGTGTTCGTCGGGCCGTACGCGCCGGTGTCGCTGGGCGACTACTGCGCGGGGTCCAACCACGTGCTGCCCACCGGCGGGTTCGCCCGGCATTCGTCAGGACTGTCCGTGCAGACCTTCCTGCGTGGCATCCACGTCATCGACTACGGGCCGGAAGCGCTGCGGGAGGTCGCGGACAAGGTGGTCGCCCTGTCCGTGGCCGAGGACCTGCCCGCCCACGGTGAAGCCGTGACGGCGCGGTTCGGCAAAGTCGCGGAGGAAATACAGTGACGGCGGGCGAAGCACTGGAGGGCGTGACCCTCGACGATCTGCCTTTGCGTGAGGATCTGCGTGGTTCCTCGCCCTATGGCGCGCCGCAGATCGACGTGCCGATCCGGCTCAACACCAACGAAAACCCGTATCCACCGCCTGCCGCCCTCGTCGCCGACGTGACCGAAGCGGTCCGGGAGGCGGCCGCGAACCTGCACCGCTATCCGGACCGGAACGCGATCGCGCTGAGGCGGGACCTGGCCGCGTACCTGAGCGCGGCCACGGAGGTAGGTCTGTCGGAGCGGGAAGTGTGGGCCGCCAACGGTTCCAACGAGATTCTGCAGCAGATCCTTCAGGCCTTCGGGGGGCCGGGGAGGACCGCGCTGGGCTTCGAACCGTCGTATTCGATGCACCCGATCATCGCCGCCGGCACCCGCACCGAGTGGCTTCCCGCGCCGCGCCGGGGCGACTTCTCCCTGGACGCCGCGCGGGCCGCGGAGATCATCGCCGAGCGGCGGCCCTCCGTGGTGTTCGTGACCAGCCCGAACAATCCCACCGGCGGTTCCCTTCCGCTGTCCGATGTGGACGAACTGGTCCGGAGCGCGCCGGGAATCGTGGTGGTGGACGAGGCCTACGCCGAGTTCTCCAGCCGTCCCAGCGCGATCCACCTCCTGCGTGAGCACCCGGCGAAGCTGATCGTCTCGCGCACGATGAGCAAGGCGTTCGCCTTCGCGGGCGGCCGGGTCGGTTATCTCGCGGCGGCCCCGGCGGTGGTCGACGCGCTGCAACTGGTCCGGCTGCCCTATCACCTTTCGGTGCTGACCCAGACGGCCGCGCGCGCGGCGCTGCGGCACGCGGACGCGACGCTGGCCTCGGTGGCGAAACTGGCCGCCGAACGCGACCGGGTGGCCGAAGCGTTGCTCGGCCTCGGGTTCACGCCCGTGCCCAGCGACGCGAACTTCATCCTGTTCGGTTCCTTCGCTGACGCCCCGGCGAGCTGGAAGTCCTATGTGGACAAAGGGGTGCTGATCCGCGACGTGGGCATCGAGGGGCACCTGCGGGTCAGCATCGGCACCCCGGAGGAGAACGACGCCTTTCTCGAGGCGAGCAAGGAGGTGGGACGGTGAGCCGGGTCGGCAAGGTTTCCAGGACCACCAAGGAGTCCGCGATCTCGGTCGTGGTCGATCTCGACGGCACCGGAGTGGTGGAGATCGCCACCGGGGTGCCGTTCTACGACCACATGCTGACCGCGTTCGGCGTGCACGGTTCGCTGGACCTGCGGGTCGAGGCGACCGGTGACGTGCACATCGACGCACACCACACGGTCGAGGACACCGCGATCGTGCTCGGGCAGGCGATCCGGCAGGCGCTGGGCGACAAGAAGGGCATCCGCCGCTTCGGCGACGCCTGGATCCCGATGGACGAAACCCTGGCGCATGCCGCGATCGACGTGTCGGGGCGGCCCTACTGCGTGCATCTCGGCGAGCCGGAGGAGTTCAACGCCTTCACCATCGGCGGGAACTATCCCTTCGTGCTGACCCGGCACGTGTTCGACTCGCTGGCGTTCCACGCCCAGATCGCCCTGCACGTCCGCGTGCTGCACGGCCGCGACCCGCACCACATCGCCGAGGCCCAGTACAAGGCGGTCGCGCGGGCGCTGCGGGCCGCCACCGAATCCGACCCGCGCGCCGCCGGCGTCCCGTCCACCAAGGGTGTGCTGTGAGTCCCCTTGTGCCGACCCGCGGCCGTCAAGGTGACCGCGGTGAGATCGCGGAGGAAACAGCGTGAGCAAGGACGTGGTCGGCATACTGCTGCTGGCGCTGGCGGGTTTTCTGATCGGCGGTGTCTACAGTGCCTGGAAGACCGCGAAGGTGATGGCCACGGTCCTCGGCATCGCCGCGCTGCTGGCGATCGGCGGCGCCGTCGCCTGGTTCCTCGGTTAAAGGCGGGGTCAGACCCCCAGTACCGCGTTCAGGAGGCCGGGGAAACGCGCGTCCATGTCGTCGCGGCGCACTGTGACGATCCGCTTGCGTCCTTCCGCGATGGTCCTGATCAGGCCCGCTTCCCGCAGGACGCGGTAGTGGTGGGAGATCGTCGGGTTGCTCAGGCCGAGGTCGGCCTTTTCGGCTATGACCGCGCAGTCGACCGGCTCCGCACTGCGATACAGCTCGGTCATCAGCGCTCGCCTGCCCGGTTCGGCGAGCGCGCCGAGAATGACCGTGAGATCGAAGGAGCCGACCGAAGGTTCGGGTAGTGCGCGCGGCATCCGCCAGCTCCTCTCCATCGTTTGACGTGTATCAAACCATAGTCTACCGTCGTGTGCTGTGATGATTCGACAAGCATCAAACAATCCGTCGGCGACCCGGGTGCTTGTGACCGGCGGCACCGGGAAGACCGGTCGCGAGTTGGTAAGGCTGCTGCGCGACAGGGGCATGCGGGTTCGGGTGGCCAGCCGTACTGTGCCGGTCGTTACCAATCCGACCACAGCCACGGCCGAAACGGGTGTCCGCAAGCAGATTGACTGCGGTCCGTCTCGGCCTGCTTTTGGTCGGATTGGTAACCCGGCCGCCGACGACCCGGAGACGATCCGCTTCGACTGGAACGACCCGGACACCCACCTTGCCGCTCTCGACGGACAGGACCGGGTCTTCCTGGTGCCTCCGACGCAGAGCACGGACCCGATGCCGTCGGTCGGGCCGTTCCTGGCCGAGGCGCGGCGCCTCGGCATAAGCAGAGTCGTACTCCTCGGCTCCGCCGTCCCTCTCGCGCCCACCGCGCCGGAACTGGCCGCCCAGGTCCGGGCCCAGCCCGGCTGGGTCGTGCTGCGTCCGTCCGGGTTCATGCAGAACTTTCTGAGCCCGCACCCACTGGGCGAGCGGATCCGTCGAGATGGGGAGATCCGCACCGCCGCCGGTGACGGGCGGGTGGGGTGGATCGACACGCGGGACATCGCGGCGACCGCCGCCGCGGCCCTGCTTTCCGACCCTGACGCCATCCCCGGTGGCGACTACCTGCTCACCGGCCCGCAGGCACTGAGCTATCCGGAGGCGGCGGCGATCATCACCGCCGGCACCGGGCGACCGATCCGGGTGGTACATACCACTGTGGACGAGCAGGCGGCCGGTCTCCGAGCCGCGGGCATACCGGCCGAGTTCGCCGCGATCCTCGCCGCCGCCGACGCCGGCGCCCGGGCCGGCCGCGAAGACGAACTCAGCACCGCGGTACTCGACCTGACCGGCCACGCACCCCGCACGTTCACCCAGTTCGTCCGGGAGCACGCGACCCGGTGGGCGGCACCGGCCGCTTGAGCGCGGGGATCGACCGTGCTCAGCTGACCTGGGCGGGCTCGGGGACCCGCTCCGTCATCTGTTCGCCTTCGACGTCCACCTTGGGCAGCACGCGGTCCAGCCACTTCGGCAGCCACCAGGCACGGGCGCCGAGCAGGGTCATGACCGCCGGCACGATCGTCATGCGGACCACGAAGGCGTCGACCGCGACGCCGAAGGCGAGCGCGAACCCGATCGACTGGATCAGTGTGGTGTCCGAGAGCACGAAACCGGCGAACACGCTGATCATGATCAGCGCGGCGGCGACCACCACCCGGGATCCGTGGCGGAAACCGGTGATCATCGCCTCCGTCGGCGCCGCGCCGTGGGTGTGTTCCTCGCGCATGCGCGTCACCAGGAACACCTGGTAGTCCATGGCCAGCCCGAACAGCACGCCGATGAGCAGGATCGGCAGCATGCTCATGATCGGCGCGGTGGACGCGACACCGAGTTGCCGGTCCAGCCAGCCCCACTGGAACACCGCGACCACCGCGCCGAAGGTGGCCGCGACCGAGCCGAGGAAGCCCAGGGTCGCCTTGACGGGCACGATCACCGAGCGGAAGACCAGCATCAGCAACAGGAACGCCAGACCGACGATCATTCCCAGGTAGGGCAGCATGGCGTGCGCCAGCTTGGCCGAGACGTCGATCTGCAGAGCGGTCTGCCCGGTCACCTTGATGTCCAATTTGGACGCGTGCGAGCGGATTTCCTTGACCAGGGCCGCGGTTTCCTCGGTACCCGGTCCGCTCTTGGGAATCACGGTGAGCAGCGCGGTGTCGTTGGCCTTGTTCATCAGCGGCGGGTTGACGGCCAGGACGTCTTTCGACCGCAGGATTTCCTCCGACGCGTCGGCCGCCGCGTGTGGGGTCGACATGCCGACGACCACGATCAGCGGGCCGTTGGCGCCGGGGCCGAAGCTCGAGCTGACGATGTCGTAGGCCTTGCGCTGGGTGGAGCCGGGCGGCGCGGTGCTGTCGTCGGGCAGGCCGAGCCGCATGCTCAGCGTGGGGATGGCCAGGACGAGCAGGCCCGCCACGGCGACGAGCAGGACGGCCCCTCGGTGCCGGGCCACGAACCGTGCCCACCGTTCGCCGTTGGTGGCGCGGGCCTTCTGCCGGGCACGCTTGGGGCGCACGGTGCGGCCGGCGAATCCGAGCAGCGCGGGCAACAGCGTGAGCGCGATCAGGACCGCTACGGCGACCGTTCCGGCCGCGGCGATTCCCATCTGCCCCAGGAAGGGGACGCCGACCACGGTCAGCCCCGCCAGCGCGATGATCACGGTCAGCCCGGCGAACACCACCGCCGAGCCCGCCGTGCCACCCGCCCGCGCGGCGGCCTTTTCCGGCTCGTGTCCTTCGGTGAGTTCGTGGCGGTACCGCGAGACGATGAAAAGCGCGTAGTCGATGCCGACGGCGAGACCGAGCATGAGCGCGAGGATCGGGGTGTTGGAGTTGAGTTGCGTGAAGCCGGAGACGGTGAACACCCCGGCCATACCGACGCCCACGCCGATCAACGCGGTGAGCAACGGCAGCCCGGCCGCGACGACCGAGCCGAAGGTGATCGCCAGTACCAGCGCGGCGACGGCGACGCCGAGTCCTTCGGTGGCACCGGTCGCGGGCATGCCCTGCATCGCGTCGCCGCCGATTTCGACGTCGAGGCCGGCGTTCCGGGCATCGGTCGTGGTGGCGGTGAGGGCCTGCCGGTCGGCGTCGGTGAGTTCCGACGCTTGCACGCGGTAGGTCAGCTGGACGAGCGCGACCCGGCCGTCGGGCGAGACCGCCTTGACCGCGAACGGATCCGCCGCACCGGCCGCCTTCGGGACGGTGTTCAGCGCCGCGACGAGACGCTCGACGGTGTCGTGGCCCGCCGGATCGGTCAGCCGCTGCCCGGTCGGTGCCTGGACCACCACGCGTGCCGTCGCGCCTCCGGTACCCGCCTCGGGAAAGCGTTCCCGGAGCTGGTCGATGGCGCGCTGCGATTCGGTACCGGGAATGGTCACCGAGTTCGTGAGTTGCCCGGACAGCGTCATCGCGCCCAGTCCCAGCGCGAGCAGCACCGCCGCCCAGATGGCCGTGACCAGCACACGGCGGCGGAACGAGAACCGGGCAAGACGGTACAAAACGGTGGCCACTACCACGCTCCCTGTAGGCGAATTGCCAAGAAAGCTAGCCGAACGGCAAGTGCGGCAGCAAGCCGATCGGCTAGGAAGTGACCAGCCACACGGCTAGGGGAATGCTAGCCGCACGGCTAGGGGATTGCTCTGTTTGGAGCCCTGCGCGTACTCTCCGTGCCACCATTAACAGGCTCTTTACCCGGTGGTCGCCGGGAGGGCACGCGGATGTGCCGGAGGAGGAGGCTCGATGGCAGCGGGGGTGGCCGGCCCGGAGGACACGCGCACAAGGCTGCTGGCCACGGCGCTGAAACTGTTCACCGAGCACGGAGTACAGGGCACGTCCCTGCAGATGATCGCCGACGCGCTGGGCGTGACCAAGGCGGCGGTGTACTACCACTTCAAGACCAAGGACGAGATCGCCGAAGCCGTCGCCGAACCGGGCCTGCGGGAACTGGACGCGGTCGTCGAGGAAGCGGAGCGCCAGCGGCGGCGCGGGGCACGGACCGACCACCTGCTGACCGGTTTCGTGGACGTCGTGGTGCGGCACCGGGCGCTGATTTCGCTGTTCAGCAGCGACCCGACGATCGCCCGCATGCTCACCTGTTCCTGGAACGGCAAGGAGAACTTCCGCGTCCGCATGATGGATCTGCTCGTGGGCCCGGAACGGGATCTGGGCCGGCTGGTCGCCGCGCAGGTCGCGATCGCCGGTATCGCGCTCACCGGTGGTTCGGAGGATCTCGCCGCGCTGGACGACGAAAGCCTGCGCCGCCATCTGCTGGACGTGGGACGCAAACTTCTCGGCCGCCCCCGCGCCTGACCTTGTGCCGAGTCAGGCCAGCGAAAGTTTCAGCAAGGTCGCGGTTTCCTCGAAACCGAATCTCCGGTAATAGCCGGCGGCGCGACGGGTCGGCACGGTGATCTCCACCGCGCCGGTCATCCGCGCGCGGCCGATGATCGCCTCCACCAGTTGCCTGCCGACGCCGTTCCCGCGATGTTCTCCTGCCACGGTCAGTTCGTTGAGCTGACAAATCGGTCCGTTCGCATGAAGAACCAGGAACCGGGTGGCCAGCGCGTAGCCGATCAGGGTTCCGTCGTCGTCCGCGACGAGGAGATCGGTGCCGTCGTAGGCCGATTCGGCGAGCAGTAACTCGTAGTTCTTTTCGAAGTCCGGCCGGTGTGGCCGATGGCTCGTGGCGAACTGCCGGAGCAGCGCGAACACCGCGCCGGCGTCGTCGAGTTCGGCCTGCCTGATCAACACGCGTTCATTCTGCCCACGCGAACGTGGTCATTGTTCATTCTCCAAGGGTGGAGTTCGCGGCGCCGGAAAAAAGCGATCGGAAATCGTTCCGGACGTCAGGTGCCGCCTTCCGAAGCGGGTCTGAGAGCCCGGGAACCAGGGCCGAAACGGGCTTGGTGATCGTCGGCGTTGTACAGGCCGCATACGCGCAAGGACAGACAGCCACAGCCGACACAACCGGTCAACCGGTCACGCAACCGTTGCAGGGCATCGATCCGGGCGTCGAGCTCGTCCTGCCAATTACGGGAAAGTCGCGACCAGTCGGCCTTCGTGGGGGCGTGATCGCGGGGAAGGGTGGCCAGCGCGGCGCTGATCTCCTCCAGACTGAGACCGACCCGCTGGGCGGCGCGGATGAAGGCGATGCGGCGCAGCACCGCACGCGGATAGCGCCGCTGGTTGCCCGCGGACCGTTCCGAGCCGATCAACCCGCGGTCTTCGTAGAACCGCAGTGTGGTGTGCGGCACACCGCTGCGTTCCGCAACCTGACCGATGGTGAGGTGGTCGGCTAGCCTGGTCATGGTTTCAGGCTAACCTCGAGTTCGACTTAAGTCGAGGTTGGTGACCGGGTGTCCGACGTGGGAACACTTTGCCGGACGGGCAGGTCCACAGTGGACTTTTTTCAGGGAACCTCGCGCGGGAGCAGCCGGCACAGCGAGGCCGCCGTCACGGTGAGGTCTTCGGCCGCCGCGGCGGCCTGCGCCAGCTCGCTGAGCACGGTGCGCTGCGAGGGCAGTCCGAGCTCGTTCGAGGCGCTGGTGAGCACCGGGGAAAGCCGGAGCTCGTCGAGAAGCCTGGTCAGGGCCGCCGCCGTGCCGCTCATGCCGTCCAGCAGGTGCCGGATGTCGGCGGGCTCCAGCGGCGCGGTCTCCATCCTGTCGAGTTCGCTGGCGAGTTCACCGGCCAAGCGGATGATCCGGCGCGCGGGCGTCGACCAGCCGGCATAATCGGGTCTGCGTACTGGCAGCATCTGATTCCTCCTGCCTCACCTTTCCGGCCTGAAATTCCCAGCTGGGCGCGGATCAAACCGGTTACCGGCGGCATTCGGGGGCGCTCTCGTGGACAGCTTAGACTCTTCTTCGTGGCTCGCGTCGTTATTCTCGATTACGGTTCCGGGAACCTTCGCTCCGCGGAGCGTGCCCTCCACCATGTCGGCGCCGATGTCGTGGTGACGGCCGACCGTCGCGCGGCGCTCGAGGCGGACGGCCTCGTCGTACCCGGCGTCGGCGCGTTCGCCGCGTGCATGACCGGACTGCTCTCCGTGGGCGGGGACAGGATCATCGGCACCCGCCTGTCCGGGGGCAGGCCCGTACTGGGCATCTGCGTGGGCATGCAGATCCTGTTCGAGCGCGGCGTCGAGCACGGCGTGGAGTCGAAGGGCACCGGGGAGTGGCCGGGCACGGTCGAGCGCCTGCACGCCGACGTGATCCCGCACATGGGGTGGAACACCGTGCGCCCGCCCGAGGACTCGGTGCTGTTCGACGGCCTGGACGCCGGCACGCGGTTCTACTTCGTCCACTCCTACGCGGCTCGTCGCTGGGAGCTCGACTCGGGCCTCGCCGGGCAGCAGCCCAAGGTCACCTGGGCGCACCACGGCGAGGACTTCGTGGCCGCCGCGGAGAACGGTCCGCTGGCGGCGACGCAGTTCCACCCGGAAAAGTCCGGTGAGGCGGGCGCCCACCTGCTCCGGAACTGGCTACGGGCGCTGTAGGGCGCTCACATATAGTGCCCGCGTGACGTTCACGCTCCTTCCCGCCGTCGACGTTTCCGACGGCCAGGCAGTCCGCCTCGTCCAGGGCGAAGCCGGCACCGAGACCACCTACGGCGACCCGCTGGAGGCCGCCCTCGCCTGGCAGCGTGACGGGGCGGAGTGGATCCACCTGGTCGATCTCGACGCCGCGTTCGGCAAGGGCTCGAACCGTGAGCTGCTGGCCCACGTGGTCGGGCAGCTGGACGTGCGGGTCGAGCTGTCCGGGGGGATCCGTGACGACGCCTCGCTCGACGCGGCGCTGGCCACCGGTGCCGCCCGGGTCAACCTCGGCACCGCCGCGCTGGAAGATCCACAGTGGACGTCCAAGGTCGTCGCCGCCTACGGGGAACGGGTGGCCATCGGTCTGGACGTGCGGATCACCGGTGACGCCTACCGGCTGGCCGCGCGCGGCTGGACCCGTGACGGCGGGGACCTGTGGGAGGTGCTCGAACGCCTCGACCGGGACGGCGCCACACGGTACGTGGTCACCGACGTGAGCAAGGACGGCACGCTGCGCGGCCCGAACCTGGACCTGCTCCGCGAGGTCGCCGCGCGGACCGATGCCCCGGTCATCGCCTCGGGCGGTGTGTCGAGCCTCGACGATCTCCGGGCGCTTTCGGGTCTCGCCCGCGACGGTGTCGAAGGCGCGATCATCGGAAAGGCGCTCTACGCCGGGAACTTCACGCTGCCCGAGGCTCTGCTCGCGGTTCGCTAGTCGTCGAGGGCGATGGCCAGCCCGACGGTGCGATCGCTGCCGCCGCGCAGACGGCTGAAGAACATCGTGACCCGTGCGAGGAGCCCGTACTTTCCTACGATCGCCCGCCGGACGAGTTCGCTTCCGGCATCGTCGAGGACGCGGGCCCGGCCCGCGACCGCCGCGCCGTGCTTCGAGCGCCCGCGCAGATCGCCGGCCTGGACGCGCACCGCCGGGTCGCGGCGAATGCGCTTGACCTTGCCGGACTGACGCTCGGTCCAGACGACGAGTTCACCACCCTCGCCCGCCACCCACACCGGGGTCTCCACCGGGTCGCCGTTGCGGCGATAGGTGGTCAGGACGACGTACCGTTCACCCGACAGGCGCTGAAATTCCGACATGGCGCGACGATATCCCGGCATGGCCGGGATTACGGGTCAGGTTTCGGGGATTCCGGTGAAATTTCACGAAGAGTGCCGGGATTCCTGGGGCACCGGCGCCACCTCGCCGAAGCGCGCCAACGCGACGGCGGCGGCGACCGCGAGCACGAAACCGAAACTCGCCAGCGGGGTGAACCCGGAGCGGGTGGTGTCGCCGAGCATGGCGACCCCGATGGCGGAGGGCACCACCGTCTCGCCGACCACCATCAGCGCGGTGGCGGTCGTCACGTTTCCGCGCTGCAGGGCCGAGGCGTACAGGAGCATGGCGAGTACCCCCGCGGCGGCAACGGTGTAGGTGGCGGGGTCGGACAACAGGTCCGTCAGGCTGTGGGTCCACAGCACGCGGCCCGCGAGCGCGACCACGCCGAAGGCCAGGCCCGCGACGAGCCCGAGCGCCGGGCTCCGTAGTCGCCGGGGTGCTCGTCCGGCCAGCATCCCCAGCCCCGCCAGCACCGCCGTCGCGACGGCGAGTCCACTGTGGAATGCCATGCCCGCCGGGCGTGATCCCTCGCCGTGCGCGGACAATCCGAGCAACGCCAGGCCGGCGCAGACGGCGGCGACGGCGGTCCATTCGCGACGGCCGAGGCGCGCCCCGATGGTGAGCGCGGCGACCGCCGTGACCGCGAGACTCGCCGCCAGTGCCGCCTGCACCACGAACAACGGCAGCACCCGCAGCGCGGCGAGCTGGGCGACGAAGCCGAGCGCGTCCAGGCCGAGCCCCAGCACGTAACGCCACTGCCCGAGCACGCGCACGAGCAACCGCGGGTCGACCCCGCGATCGCCCCCTTCGACCGACTGCGCGGCGACCGCCTGGAGTACCGACGCGACCCCGTACGCGCACGCGGCCACCAGTGCGCAGAGCAGGCCCCACCACATGCGCCACACCCTACGGCGCCCGGCGCGCGGGCTGCTCTCCAGGCGCGTGGGGGCGGAAGTACGCTGGTCACCATGGGTGTAGCGGTGAGGGTGATTCCTTGTCTGGACGTCGACGCCGGACGGGTGGTGAAGGGAGTGAACTTCGCCGACCTCCGCGACGCGGGCGACCCGGTCGAACTGGCGCGCGCCTACGACGCCGAAGGCGCCGACGAGCTGACCTTCCTCGACGTGACGGCGTCCTCCGGCGACCGCGAGACCACTTTCGACGTGGTCCGGCGCACGGCCGAGCAGGTGTTCATCCCGCTCACGGTGGGCGGCGGCGTGCGCACCTGCGACGACATCGACCGTCTGCTCCGCGCGGGCGCGGACAAGGTGAGCATCAACACCGCGGCGATCGCCCGGCCCGAGTTCCTCCACGAGGCGTCCCGGCGGTTCGGATCGCAGTGCGTGGTGCTGTCGGTGGACGCGCGCAGGGTGCCCGAGGGCGGGAGTCCCACGCCGTCGGGCTTCGAGGTGACCACACACGGCGGCAGCCGGGGCACCGGAATCGACGCGGTGGAATGGGCGGCACGCGGGGAAGAGCTCGGCGTCGGCGAGATCCTGCTCAATTCGATGGACGCGGACGGCACCAAGTCCGGGTTCGATCTGGACCTCATCGGCCTGGTGCGTGCCGTGGTGACGGTCCCGCTGATCGCCAGCGGCGGCGCGGGCGAGCTGGAGCACTTCACCCCGGCGGTACGCGCGGGCGCCGACGCCGTGCTCGCCGCGAGCGTGTTCCACTTCGGACAGTTGAAGATCCGTGAGGTGAAGGACGCGATGCGTGCCGGGGGAGTCGAGGTCCGGTGAGCCTTGATCCCGGAATTTCCGCCCGCCTCAAGCGAAACGCCGACGGGCTGGTGTGCGCGGTCGTCGTCGATCATTCCACTTCGGACGTTCTCATGGTGGCCTGGATGAACGACGAAGCGCTCGAGGCGACGCTGACCACCCGCCGGGGAACGTACTTTTCCCGTAGCCGCGGCGAATTGTGGGTCAAGGGAGAGACCTCCGGCCACACCCAGTACGTGCGCGAGGTGCGGATCGACTGCGACGGTGACACGGTGCTGGTCCGCGTCGACCAGACCGGCCCCGCCTGCCACACCGGGACCCCGAGCTGTTTCGGCGATGACGGCCGGCTTCTGCTCGGTGCACCGGCCGAGCGCGCCTGAAACGCTCCCTCAGGTGGCGGGCAGGTTCAGTTCCGCGGTCAGGTAGCGCTGCAGGGTCGGCCCCACCGCCGCGACGAGCACGTCGGCGGGGGCGCTGGCGAGCGGCTCGAACTTCGCCACATAGCGGACCATGCCGATGCCGACGAGCTGTGACGCGCACAGGTTCGCCCGCAGCAGCGGCTGATCGACCTCCAGCCGCGCGACGATCCGGCCGAACATGTGCTTGACCAGGAAGTCGCGCAGCCCGGCCGCCGCCTGGTCGTGGCCGGTCAGACTGCGGACCAGCGCGGGGAAGATTCCTCCGGCGGTGGAGTCCCAGGCCGTGACGAACCCTCGCGCGATCCGCTCGCCGACCGTGTCCAGATCGCCCGCGAGCACGCTCGCCGCCAGTTCCTGCACCTCGGACGGAATTTGGAGGACGGCCTGGGCGAAGAGGGTTTCCTTACCGCCGAACCAGTGATTGACCATCGCCGCGTCCACCCCCGCCCGCGCGGCGATGGCGCGCACCGTGGCGCCTTCGTAACCGTTTTCGGCGAACACCTGCCGGGCGGCCTCCAGCAGAGCGGTGCGGGTATCGTGGCCGGCCGGGCGGCGCCCGCGCCGCTTGGCCGCCGCGCGTGGCTCGGCGGGATCCATGTCTTCCATCATGACCACCGCCCGGGAATAATTCAACGTAGCCGGAATTTCGCCCGCCGAACGCCCGTCCGGCGGGTAACGGCACAATGGCGGTCATGGTCAGTGTCCGTTCCGTTTCGTCTGGCGGCGGTGGTCTCGGCGCGGTGAGCCCGGCTCGCGAGGAGTTTCGTGCCCTCGCCGAGGGACGCCGGGTCATCCCGGTGGTCCGCCGGGTGCTCGCCGACGGTGAGACGCCCGTGGGCGTCTACCGCAAGCTCGCCGCCGACCGCCCCGGCACCTTCCTCTTCGAGTCCGCGGAGAACGGCCAGTCGTGGTCGCGCTGGTCCTTCGTGGGCGTGCACAGCCCCGCGGCGCTGACCGTCCGTGACGGCCGAGCGGTGTGGACCGGCAGGCCGCCGTCCGGGCTGCCCACGGCGGGCGATCCGCTGACCGTTCTGCGGGAGACCGTGACCGCCCTGCACACCGAGCCGCTGCCGGGCATGCCGCCGCTGACCGGGGGCATGGTCGGCTACCTGGGCTACGACGCCGTTCGCTGGCTGGAGAAGCTGCCCGAGCTGGCCGAGAAGGACCTCGACATCCCCGAGCTCACCATGCTGCTCGCCACCGACCTCGCGGCGTTCGACCACCACGAGGGCACCGTCACGCTCATCGCGAACGCGGTCAACTGGGACGACTCCCCGGAACGGGTCGACGCCGCCTACGACGACGCGGTGCGCAGGCTGGAGACGATGACGGAACGGCTCGGCATGCCCGCTCCGTCCACCGCGGCGGTGTTCGACCGCCCGGCGCCCGAGTTCACCCGTCACCGTACGAAGGCGGACTATCACGCCGCCGTGGACAAGGCGGTCGAGGCGATCAAGGCCGGCGAAGCGTTCCAGATCGTTCCCTCGCAACGGTTCGAGCTCGCCACGGACGCCGACGCGCTCGACATCTACCGCGTGCTGCGCACGTCCAATCCCAGCCCGTACATGTACCTGGTGCGGCTGGACGGCTTCGACATCGTCGGCTCCAGCCCGGAGGCGCTGGTGACGGTGCGGGACGGCCGGGTCACCACCCACCCGATCGCGGGGACCCGGTGGCGCGGCACGGATCCCGAGGAGGACGCGCGCCTGGCCAAGGATCTTCTCGCCGACGAGAAGGAACGCGCCGAGCACGTGATGCTGGTCGATCTCGGCCGTAACGATCTGGGCAAGGTGTGCAAGCCCGGTACCGTCCGGGTGGTCGACTTCTTCTCGATCGAGCGGTACAGCCACGTCATGCACATCGTGTCCACC
The DNA here is from genome assembly GCF_042684065.1 of Amycolatopsis pigmentata. Classification (NCBI taxonomy): domain Bacteria; kingdom Bacillati; phylum Actinomycetota; class Actinomycetes; order Pseudonocardiales; family Pseudonocardiaceae; genus Amycolatopsis; species Amycolatopsis pigmentata. The sequence goes on from NZ_JBHUKR010000009.1 coordinate 203,124, forward strand.
GTCACCGGGGAGTTGCGTGACGACCGCACCGCCTTCGACGCCGTGACGGCCTGCTTCCCGGCCGGCACGCTCTCCGGCGCGCCCAAGGTGCGGGCGATGGAACTGATCGAGGAACTGGAGCCGGTGCGGCGCGGCCTCTACGGTGGCATCGTCGGCTACCTCGACTTCGCCGGTGACGCCGACACCGCGATCGCGATCCGCACGGCGCTGGTCAAGGACGGCGTGGCGCACGTACAGGCGGGCGCCGGGGTGGTCGCCGACTCACAACCCGACTACGAGGACACCGAATGCCTGAACAAGGCGCGCACCGTGCTTTCGGCGGTCGCCGCCGCGCAGACCATGGCCCCGGCCGCCGAGTTCAGCGATGACGTCGCCCCCATCCACTAAACGTCCACTGTGGACGGTCCTGGTGGCGCTGCTGCTCGGCTCGGCGGCACTGTGGGGTGCCTCGCGGCTGGTCTGGTCGGCGCACGAGCGTGACGCCGGCGTGCGCGGCATCGTGCTGGACACCCAGACCGGCGCGCAGGTCTCTTCCGCGCTGGTCCCGTTGGCCTTGCTGGTGCTGGCCGGTGTCGCCGGCGTGATCGCGACCGGTGGCCTGCCCCGCCGGCTGCTGGCGGTGGTGCTGGTGGGGGCCGGGATCGGCGCCTGCTGGGCCGCCGTCGCCGGTGCGCGCTTCGGCGGCTACCCGGCGGGGACACCGGTGACGGAGATCGTCGCCGGCCGGGCACTGGCCGCGCTGGCGGGAATTCTGGTGATCGCCGGGGGGTTGGTCACGCTCAAGTATGCGGTGACGATGCCGCGACTGGGCGCACGCTATTCGGTACCCAGCGTGAAAAAGCCCGCGCGTGAGGAGGACGCCGAGTTGTGGGAAGCTCTCTCGGATGGCGAAGATCCGACTACCGATCGGTAGTTTTCCCTGCTGGCAAAGGCTTATTCGACCCGGACCCGGTCGCTCTTCCGCCGCGGGTTAGCATCTTTTCTGCGGGAAGGGACAGGTGTTTGTGAGCGTTCTCGAAGAAATCGTCGCGGGCGTGCGCGCCGACCTCGCCGAGCGCGAGAAGGCGCTCCCGTTCGACGAACTGAAGCGTCTCGCCGCGCGGGCTCCCGCACCCCGGGATGCCAAGAGCGCGTTGCGTGAGTCCTCGATCGGCGTCATCGCCGAAGTCAAACGGAGCAGCCCCTCCAAGGGCCTGCTGGCCGAGATCGCCGATCCGGCCGCGCTGGCCAAGGACTACGAGGACGCGGGTGCCCGGGTGATCAGTGTGCTCACCGAGGGCCGCCGGTTCGGCGGGTCGCTCGCCGACCTCGACGCGGTGCGTGCCGCGGTGGATGTTCCGGTGCTGCGCAAGGATTTCGTGGTCAGCCCCTACCAGGTGCACGAGGCCCGCGCGCACGGTGCCGACATGGTGCTGCTGATCGTCGCCGCGCTGGAGCAGAACGCCCTCACGGCGCTGCTCGACCGGGTGGAATCGCTCGGGATGACGGCGCTGGTCGAGGTGCACAACGCCGAGGAGGCGGACCGGGCACTGGAGGCGGGCGCGCAGGTCATCGGGATCAACGCCCGGAACCTGCACACCCTCGAAGTCGACCGTGACGCCTTCGGCCGCCTCGCGCCCGGACTTCCCTTCGATGTGACGAAGATCGCCGAGTCCGGCGTGCGGGGTCCCGGTGACCTGATGGCCTACGCCGGTCACGGCGCGGACGCCGTCCTGGTCGGCGAGGGCCTGGTCGCCTCGGGCGACCCCAAGGGCGCGCTGATCAAGCTGGTCACCGCCGGCTCGCATCCGGCCTGCCCGAGGCCCAGCCGATGAGCCAGGATCCTCACTCGCACGACCCGGACGAGCGCGGCTACTGGGGTCCCTACGGCGGCCGGTTCATGCCGGAGGCGCTGATCGGCGTCGTCGACGAGGTGGCCGCGGAGTACGACAAGGCCCGCGTCGACCCGGACTTCCTCCAGGAGTTCAAGCGGCTGCTGCGCGACTACGCCGGCCGTCCGTCGCTGCTCACCGAGGCGGTGCGGTTCGGCGAACACGCCGGAGGCGCGCGGATCTTCCTCAAGCGCGAAGACCTCAACCACACCGGCTCGCACAAGATCAACAATGTGCTTGGCCAGGCGCTGCTCACCAAGCGCATGGGCAAGCGGCGGGTCATCGCCGAGACCGGGGCGGGCCAGCACGGCGTCGCCACGGCCACCGCGTGCGCGCTGCTCGACCTGGAATGCGTCGTCTACATGGGTGAGGTCGACACCGAACGCCAGGCGCTCAACGTGGCGCGGATGCGGCTCCTTGGCGCCGAGGTGGTGCCGGTCAGGACCGGCTCCCGGACGCTCAAGGACGCGATCAACGAGGCGCTGCGGGACTGGGTCACCAACGCCTCCACCACGCATTACCTGTTCGGCACCGCCGCCGGGCCGTACCCGTTCCCGATGATGGTCCGCAACTTCCACAAGGTCATCGGGGAAGAAGCGCGCAAGCAGGTCCTGGAGCAGACCGGGCGCCTGCCGGACGCGGTCGCGGCGTGCGTGGGGGGCGGCTCCAACGCGATCGGCATCTTCCACGGCTTCATCGACGACCCGGACGTCCGGCTGGTCGGTCTCGAACCCGGTGGTGAGGGCTTGGAGAGCGGCCGGCACGGCGCGACCCTGACCGAGGGCACCCCCGGCAACCTGCACGGCGCGCTGACCTACCTGTTGCAGGACGAGGACGGCCAGACCATCGAGTCGCACTCGATCTCCGCGGGGCTCGACTACCCGGGTGTCGGCCCGGAACACGCCTGGCTCAAGGACACCGGCCGTGCCGAGTACCGCCCGGTCACCGACGCCGAGGCGATGGAGGCGCTCAAGCTGCTGTCCCGCACCGAAGGCATCATTCCGGCGATCGAGTCCGCGCACGCGCTGGCCGGAGCGATCCAGCTCGGCCGGGAACTCGGGCGCGAGGCACTCATCCTGGTGAACCTGTCCGGCCGGGGCGACAAGGACATGGACACCGCGGCGAAGTACTTCGGACTGGTGGAGTCATGAGTCACGGCGTGGAACCGCTGGAGAAGGTGTTCGCGCGGACTCGTGGCGAGGGGCGTGCGGCGCTGGTGGGGTACCTGCCGGCCGGTTACCCCACGGTCGAGGGGTCGAAGGACCTGCTCGCCGCGATGCTCGACGGTGGCGCCGACTTCGTCGAGGTCGGGGTGCCGTACTCGGATCCGGTGATGGACGGTCCCACCATCCAGCTCGCCGGGGACACCGCGCTGAAGGCCGGTTTCCGCCTTCGTGACGTGTTCGAGACCGTCGAGGCGGTGGCGGCGCGCGGAGGCAGCGCGGTGGTGATGACCTACTGGAACCCCATCCGCCGCTACGGTGTGGACGCCTTCGCGCGGGACCTGGCGGCCGCCGGTGGCCTGGGCCTGATCACCCCGGACCTGATCCCCGAAGAGGCGGGCGACTGGCTCGCCGCGTCCGAACTGCACGGTCTCGACCGGATCTTCCTCGTGGCACCCTCGTCGTCGGAGGAGCGGATCGCGCTGACCACCCGGGCGTGCTCGGGCTTCGTGTACGCCACCGCGGTGATGGGCGTGACGGGCGCCAGGGACCAGGTCGGCGCCGGAGCGGCGGACCTGGTGCGCCGCACCCGGGCCCACACGGACCTGCCGATCGGCGTCGGGCTCGGCGTCCGTTCGGGTGAGCAGGCCGCCGAGGTGGCGGGCTTCGCCGACGCCGTGATCGTCGGGTCGGCGCTGGTCGCCAAGGCCGCGGAGGGTGCCGAAGCCGTTCGCGCGCTGACCGCCGAACTCGCCGACGGTGTGCGGAACCGGGTAGCCGCCTGAGCGCACCGTCTCCTGGGCATGCGAGGCTTCATTCCATGGCCAAACCGTCGCCGCTGCAGGTCCGCAACATCATCATGGCCGTGCTCATGGGTGCCGCCGCGATCTGGAACGGGTTACGGGAGGGCCCGGTCTGGCTGACCGCGATCTTCGCCGTCGGCTGTGCGCTCGCGATCGGCTCGGCCGCGCTGAACCGGCGGCCGTCGAACTGACGCGTTCGGTGGGCGGGTCTTGTCGGCGAGACTTGCCGGGCACGTTACGGTGACCGGTGTGAACTCCGCCTCGGCAGCTTTCCTCGCGACGATACCGAGCCCTGACCGGGGAGTGTGGTACCTCGGACCGCTCCCGTTGCGGGCCTACGCGTTGTGCATCATCGCGGGCATCGTCATCGCGATCTGGTGGGGCGAGCGCCGGTGGACGCAGCGCGGCGGGACCAAGAACACGATCGTCGACATCGCCGTGTTCGCCGTCCCGTTCGGTCTGGTCGGCGGCCGTCTCTACCACGTGATCACCGACTGGTGGCGCTATTTCGGCCCGGGCAAGGAGCCGATCAGGGCGCTCTACATCTGGGACGGCGGCCTCGGCATCTGGGGGGCCATCGCGCTGGGTGGCGTCGGTGCCTGGATCGCCTGCCGCCGTAAGGGGATCCCGCTGCCCGCGGTGGCGGACGCGATCGCGCCCGGCATCATCGTCGCGCAGGCGGTCGGCCGCCTCGGCAACTACTTCAACCAGGAGCTCTACGGCGCGCACACCACGCTGCCCTGGGGCCTGGAGGTCTACCAACGGTTCGACCCGAACAACCCGGCGATCCCGGACCAGGGGCCCACCGGTGTGGCCTTCGGCCACATCCCGCTGCCGGAAAGCCCGGTGCACCCGACGTTCCTCTACGAGCTGGTGTGGAACCTGGGGATAGCGGCGCTCGTGGTCTGGGCCGACCGGCGTTTCCGGCTCGGGCACGGACGCGCGTTCGCCGTCTACGTCGCCGGGTACACCGCGGGCCGGTTCTGGATCGAACTGATGCGCACCGACGACGCGACGCACGTGCTGGGCCTGCGCGTCAACGTGTGGACCTCGATCCTGGTCTTCGCGGGCGCGGTCGCCTACATCGTGTTCGCCGCGAAGCGCGGCCCACGCGAGGAGCCGGAAACCTTGCGCGGCAACGACATCACCGACGAGGCCGTCGACCACTCTGCCGGGACGTCCGCAGCGCCGGACGGGCGCGAAAAGGCCGCGTCGACCGCGGACACCTCGTCCACGGGTGACCAAGGCAAGGGCGGCAAGAGCGCTTCGTAGCCATTCGGCGTCCAGCGCGCCGGAGCCGCTCCACGAGCAGCCGGTGGTCTCTAGCCGAGTAGTGCTTCGGAGCGGTCCCAGAGCCGGCGGGCCAGATCGGCGTCTTCGGCCTGCGGGTTGCCGCGCTTGGGTTTGCGCTTCTCATAGTAGGTGCCGGATTCCCAGTCGACGCCGGGGCGGCCCTCGGCGAGCCACGCCAGTTCGCCGGCGCCCTTCTCCGGGGTGCTCAGGAGCACGGCCCGGGTGACACGGTTGGTGACGATGAACCGCATCAGCCGGTCTTCGGTTTCGTTGGCGAAGTTGCTCGCGGTGTTGCCCGGGTGGAAGGCGGCCGTGGAGACGCCCTGATCGTGGTATCGACGGTGTAGTTCCTTGGTGAACAAGATGTTTTCGAGCTTGGTCGCGGCATAGGCCCTTCTCGCGTCGAACTTCCGGTCGTGGTCGAGGTCGTCGAGATCGAGCTTGCCCGCCAGGCGTGCGCCGACGCTCGAAGTCTGGAGCACCGTGGCCCTGGAAGCGGTCAGCTTGTCCATCAGCAGCCGGGTGAGCAGGAACGGCGCCAGATGGTTGATCTGGAAGGTCTTCTCGAACCCGTCGACGGTCTTGGTGGGATCACCGAAGACGCCACCGGCGTTGTTCGCGAGTACATCGATGCGCGGGTACGCCGCGTTCAGTTCGGCGGCGAGTTTGCGGACGTCATCGAGGCGCGTGAAGTCGGCGACATGGCGGTCCGCACCGATTTCGCCGGCGACCGCCTCGGTCTTGCGCGGAGAGCGGCCGACGACAACGACGTGGTGGCCGTTCTGGTGGAGCCGGCGGGCGGCCGCGGCGCCGATGCCGTCGCTGGCGCCGGTGATGACGATGGTCTTGGCCTCGTTCATGGTCGTCCTCGGATACGGTCGGAAGCTGTCGCTGACAGTATATGCCTAACTTGTCAGTGGCTGTCACATTTGGCCATGCTTGCTACAATCGGCCCATCATGAGTGAGAGCCGGTCAGGCCTGCGCGAGCGCACTCGGCGGGCGGTCCGGAAAGAGATCGCCGAAGCGGCCGGTGCGCTGTTCGCCGAGCGTGGCTACGAGGCCACCACGATCGACCACATCGCGGCGGCGGTCGGCATGTCCCAGCGCAGCGTTTTCCGTTATTTCGCCACGAAAGAAGAACTCGTCCTCGGCAAGTTCGACTTCGTGGTGGAGGAGATGCTCGACGTGCTGCGCGCGCGTCCCGCCGATGAGCCGGTCTGGACGTCACTGCACCGCGTTTTCGACGTGCTGTCGTCGATCGCGGAAGCGCCGGGCAACGAGAAGCTCGTGGAACCGATCAATCGCATGGTCTTCGAGACTCCGGCACTGCTCGCCGGCTACCTGCAGAAGCTGCAGCACATGCAGGACGCCGTCGTCACCTTGCTGCTCGAGCGCGCCGAGGCCGCGGGCAAGCCCTACGCCGCCGATGATCCGGCGCCCCGTGCGCTGACCGCCGCGGCGTTCGGTTGTCTGGTGGCCGCACACCATTCCTGGCTGGCCTCCGGGGCGAAGGGTTCCTTCCGCGACGCCGTCGACCGCGCGATGGCGACCGTCGGCCCCCGCGCCTGACCGGAAACCTCATCGGCCCCTTCCCCGGGGCCGCGGTATCACAGGTCGGGGAGGCCGAGGTCGAGGCTCGGGGCTTGCAGGCCGCCGTCGGCTTCGATCACCTTTCCGGTGACGTAGGCGCCCGCCGGCGAGGTCAGGAAGAGGACCGTCGCGGCGATGTCCTCCGGCTCGCCGATCCGCTTGAGCGGGATGGCCGACTCGATCTTCGTCTTCAGGTCCGGGTTGGCCGCCACGACTTCGAGCGCGGAGGTCGCGACCGTGCCGACGGAGACGGCGTTGACGCGCACCCGTGGCGCCAGGTCGGCCGCGGCGATCCGGGTGTAGTGGGCGAGCGCACCCTTGACGGTGCCGTAGGCGGCGAAGCCCCGCCCGGCGATGCGGCCCATGACGGACGAGATGTTGACGACCGCTCCGCCACCGCCTTCGAGCATCACGGGCACCGCGGCCGTGGTCAGCGCGTGCGCGGTCGAGACGTTGAAGCGGAAGGCTTCTTCGAGGAAGTCGGTGGTGGTGTCCAGCAGCGGTCGTGGATAGGTTCCGCCGACGTTGTTCACCACGATGTCGAGCCTGCCGAAGACGTCCTTCGCGGCCTCGGCCAGTCCGGCGGCCGCGCCGGGGTCGGACAGGTCGGCCGGGACGACATGCGCCTTGCGGCCGGCGTCCGCGATCCGCGCGGCGACCTCCTGGAGGTCCTTTTCGGTGCGTGAGGACAGGACGACGTCAGCGCCCGCTTCGGCGAGCGCGATCGCCGAAGCGGCGCCGATGCCACGGCCGGAACCGGTCACCACGGCCACTTTGCCGGTGACCTGGAAGCGATCAAGTATCACGCGACAACTGTAACAGGTTCTAGTTTTGGGGCCGAGGGTTGTTTTCCGGGGACCAGTGGATCAGTTGAGGACGGAACCGCCGAAGTAGTCGTCGTCGTCCGGTTCGTCCCGGCGGCCACGGCGTGGCGTGTTCCTGGTGCCTCCCGGCGTGTTCCCGGTGTCTCGTGGCGTGTTCCCGGTGTCTCGCGGCTGCTGGTGTTCTCCGCCGCGTGAAGCGAGCGGGTCCGCGAAGTCGTCCTCGTCGTACTCTTCGTCGCGCCGGGCGGGCGGTGGCGTGCGGCGCGGCGGTTGCGGCGGAGACGGCGGCGAAGGTGGCGTGGGAGGCGGCGGAGGCGTGCGTGCGGCACCGGTGTCGTCTCGCTTGTCGTCCGACACCATGTGCCCGCCCGCGAAGTAGTCGTCCTCGCTGGGCGGCGAGGGCGGCGCGGCCTGGGAATACGTCCGCGCGGCACCGGCGCCGCCGTCGTCGAAAACGCTTCCGCTGGTGACTCCCCGCGCCTCCAGGATCTCTTCGAGGCTCGCGCCGGCCTCGGCCTCCTGGTAGATCTCCCGCATCTCGTCAAGCCTCGCGGACATCATTCCGCGGACCGTGTCGTCCTGAAGTGCCTTGCCCTCCAGGATGTCCTTCCAGGTCAGCTCACCCGCGTCGACCTTCTTCTTCATCGCGCGCAGCGCGGCCGGGGCGTCCGGGCGCTCGGCGGCGGCCTTGACCGCGGCGATGTCCTCGGGTTTGGCGGTGTGGTCGATGTCGGGGAGGTGCTTGAGCTTCTCTTCGGCCTGTTCGATGACCTCGCGTGATTTCGCCATGGTCTCGTCGAGAGCGGCTTCGGCTTCACGAAGCGAAGCGGGTTTCCACGAGTCGCCGAGGTCGACGGCCGGATCGGACATGGTGGGCTACTCCGTGATCGGTGACGCGGACGGGGTGGTGTGGTGGCCGGTACGCACTATGTTTGTCCATTGTGGCCGGAACCGGCGCCGGCCGGAGTCCTGGGACCGGACTCGCTTTCGCTTCCCTCGCCGGAGGATCCTTCGCTTGACGATTCTTCGCCGGAGGGCTCTTCGCCGTGGTGGCTCGCGCCGATTTCCCGCGCGGTCTGGCCGATGTCCTTCGCGTCACCGGCGATGCCCTTGGCGTCGCCCGAAATGTCGGTGACGTCGCCCTTGACGTTTTTCGCGATGTCGATCGCGTCGCCGAGGCTCTGAATGTCCTTGATCTTCGCCAGTTGCGAGCCGATGTCCTGGATGGACTGCCACATCGCCTTGACCTTCTCGATGATGTCCTTGATCAGCTCGATGATCTGGAAGATCTGGTTGGCGATGTCGAGCGCGTCGATGACGGTGGTGGCTTCGGCCGCCCAGCCCACCACCGGGATGCACGCCTTCGCGGCGATCTCGATCAGCTTGTCGACCAGTTTCTTGAGCAGCTTGAGCGCTTCACGGGCGAGCTTCTCCGAACCGTCGGCCACGGTGTCGAAACCCTTGGCGATGACCTTGGCGATCTCGCCCTCCACGGCGAGCCCGGCCTTCCAGCCGACGTCCACGTAAGCCTTGTGGGCCAGCCCGGACGGGCCTTTCCAGTCCTCGCCCACGATCTTCGCGTTGCCCGACATCGTGGCGGAGAACTGCTTCATCGCATTGGCGATGTTGCGCCAGGCTTCGCCGTTCTGGCGCATCTTGCTGAAATCGCCGGTGAGCGGCTTGATCACCATGTCGACCAGGCTTTTGCCGGCGATGTGCTGGAACACCCAGTCGACGGCCATCACTTCCAGGCCGGCGCTTTCCACCAGCGCCTTGACGTCCGAGCCGTCACCGGGTTCGGGCGGTTGCAACTGGCCGATGATCTCGTCGCCGGTCTGGTACTGGCCCTCCGGCATGGTGGGCTCGAACGGGGGCTCGCCGCCTTCGCCGCCGGAACCTTCGCCGGAACCCTCCTCCCCGGAACCCTCCTCCCCGGAGCCCTCGCCGCCCGAGCCTTCCGAGCTTCCGGAGTCGCCGGAGCCGCTGGGCGTGGTCCGGTCCCCGCCGCGGCGTGGCGGTTCCTCCGGCGATTCACCGCCGGACCGGCCGTCCCCTGTGGACGATGAACCGGAACCGTCCTCTGTGGACCCTCCGTGGGCCTGGCCGGTGTCGGTCGTGCCGGGCTGACGGCCCGGACGCGGCGGTTGCTCACCGGGGTAGGGCTGAGTGGGGTGGTACGGCGGGTTCATGGGAGCCTGCTGCGGGTACCGCTGCCCCGGATGGCCGGGTGGATAAGGCTGCTGCGGCGGATAAGGCTGAGGCGCGTGCTGTGGCGGATACGGCTGCGTGTGCTGTGGTGGATACGGCTGCCCGGGACGCGGGTGGTGCTGCGGGGAGTACGGGTGCTGGGGGCCGCCGTGGTGGGGGTGGCGTGGTGGCATGATCGTCCGTTCTCTACGGCTCTGCGATTGACTGGGTCGGCGCCGGGTCAGGCGATGACCGGGACGGCGGAGGTGTCGATGTCGCTCAGCAGGCCCTTGAGGACCTGATGGACACCGCTGTCGGCGTGTTCGTAGCTGCTCGCCGCGTGGTTGACACCTTCGACCAGTGACGCCATCCGCTGCTTTCCGATCTTCAGCGTGTCGCCGTAGAGGGAACCGACCAGGTCGACGGCGGGCTGCAGCACCATGAACAGCCCGGTGAAGCCGGACTTGTCGCAGCCGTCGTCGTGCATGTATTCGGCGATCGCGTCGATCACCGAGCTCAGGTTCTCGAGCACCTCGGCGTACTGCTTCAGTGCCTCGGGATCAACATGAAAGTCCACCGGCCCCCCAGAGAGTCCTTGGTCGTGTCGTCGGGGACGAGGATATTGCACCCTCCGGTGGCCGCGGGCGGGGTTCACCGAGAAAGTCGCGAACGAAAACGAAATGCCGGGAAGCGGAACGAAAAGGGACTCCGGGGAGTCTATGTCCGGTTCACCGGTGCCGGTCCGCGCCGGGTCGGGGCGATCACCAGTTCGCCGCGCGAGGCGACCAGCACGTCGGCCGTCGCGCCGTAGTGGCGGGCGAGACGATCGGGGGTGAGGACCTCGGCGGGCGCCCCGGCGGCGGCGACCTCGCCGTCGGCGAGGAGCAGCAACTCCTCCGCGTACTGCGCGGCCAGGGTCAGGTCGTGCACTGTGGACACCACCGTGGTGCCGTCCTCGCTCCTGAGCCGGTCGAGCAGTTCCAGCAGTTCCTGCGCGTGCCCGAGGTCGAGGCCCGCGGTGGGCTCGTCGAGCAGGAGGATCCGGGCGCGCTGGGCGAGCACCCTGGCGAGCACGGCGCGCCTGCGTTCCCCGCCGGAAAGGGTGCGCAGTTTCCGGCCTGCCAGCCCGGTCAGATCCAGCCGTGCCAATGAGTTATCCACAATGGACAGATCGTCGCGGCCTTCGCGAGCCAGCGGGCCGAGGTGCGGAGTGCGGCCGAGTAGTACGTAGTCGGCGACCCGAAGCCCTTCGGGCAGAACGGGATTCTGCGGCGCATATCCGATCAGACGGGCCTTCTCCTTGCGGGACAACAGTTCCGCGCGTTTTCCGTCGAGCGTGACATCGCCGCGAAAGGGCAACAGTCCGGCGACCGCCTTCAGCAGGGTCGACTTCCCGGCGCCGTTCGGGCCGACGACCGCCAGCCAGCCTCCGCCGCGAAGCTCCGCCGAAACCCCGCGTAAGGCCGGGCGGCCACCGTATCCGGCATGCACGTCCACGACCCGGACCGCGGTCATAGGTTGGCACCGCTCCGTCGATCCGAACGCAGCACGCCGACGAAGAAGGGCGCGCCGGTGAAGGCGGTCACCACCCCGAGCGGCAGTTCGCCGGGCATGACCGTGCGCGCGATCTGGTCGGCCAGGATCACGAAGACGGCACCCCCGATGAGCGAAAGCGGTATCACGACACGGTAGCTCGCCCCGGCGAGCATCCGGACCAGGTGGGGCACGACGATCCCGACGAACCCGATGAGCCCGCTCACCGACACGGCCGCGGCGGTCGCCAGCGAGGCGGCACCCAGCAGCACCAGCCGGACCCGCGACGGCCGCAGGCCGAGCGAGGCCGCCTCCGCGTCGCCGAGCGTGAGCACGTCCAGCAGGCGGGCGGACAGGCACAGCACGACCGCCGCCGCGCTCACGTAGGGCAGGGCCAGCAGCACCTCGTGCCAGCCGGCGAGACTGAGCCCGCCCAGCATCCAGGTGTAGACCTGCCGGATCGTCTGTGCGTTGAGCTGCTGGACGAACGTCTGCACCGCGGTCAGGAACGAGGCGACGGCGACCCCCGCGAGCAGCAGCGCGGCCGTCCCGGCGCGCCCGTCGGCACGGCCGGCGAGCCAGCTCAGGCCGACTCCGGACAGCGCTCCCGCGAACGCGGCCACGGGCACCCAGGCGCTGCCGGCCGGAGTCAGCACGATGACCAGTGTGGCCGCCATCCCCGCACCCGCCGCCGCACCGAGCAGGTAGGGGTCGGCGAGCGGATTGCGGAACACGCCCTGGAAGGTCGCGCCGGACACGGCCAGCCCCGCGCCGACCAGACCGGCCAGCACCACCCTCGGCGCCCGCAACTGCCACAGGATCGCCGCCTCGCGATCGGAAAGCGGTGAACGCCCACCGGTCAGCTGGGCGAAGATCTCGCCGAGTACGCGCTGCCAGCCGAGCTCGCCCGCGCCGACCAGCAGCGCGCCCACGGCGACGGCCGTGAGCAGCAGCAGGCCGGTCAGGACGGTCCGGGGGCGTAACCGAGTCCTCGTGCGCTGGTGCCGTGTGGTCTCCCGGACCGTGTTCATCGATGCGCCGGCGCGGCGGAGGAGACCGCGGCGGAGACGGCGCGCACGAGTTCGACGATCCGCGGGCTCCACCGCGAGGCGATGTCGTCGTCGAGCGCGACGACATGCCCGTTCTTCACCGCGCTGAGGGTGCTCCATCCGGGACGGGCGGCCACCGTCCCCGCGTTCTGGCCGCAGCAATGGGTGTCCGCGAGGAAGATCAGGCCCGGGTCGGCCCGCAGGATGTGCTCGGCGGACAGCTGCGGATAGTCGCCCGTCCCGGCGCCGTCGGCGATGTCGCTCACCCCGAACCGGGAGAGGATCTGCCCGATGAAGGTCGACGACTTGGCGCTGTAGTACGTCTGGTCGAGTTCGTAGTAGTAGCTGAGCGGCTGGGCGGGTTTCGGGGTCGCGGCCACGATCCGGTCGATGTCCTCCTTGGCCTGGCGGGCCAGATTCTCGCCTTCCGCCCGGTGGCCGGTCGCGATGCCCAGCGAGACGAATTCCCCGTAGGCGTCGTCGAGGGTCTTCGCGTCGGGCATCACCACGGTCGGCACGCCGGTCTTGGCCAGGGCCGCCGCCAGGCCGCCGGTGTCGGCGGAGACGACCACCAGATCGGGGTTGCGGGCCGCGATCGCCTCGGGGGACGGCGACAGGCCGGACAACGCGGTGCGCGGTGCCTGGGGCGGGTAGTCCGAGTCGGAGTCCACGGCCACCACCTGCGGCCCGGCGCCGAGCGCGTACAAGGTTTCCGTGGCCGACGGTGAAAGCGAAACGATCCGGTCCGGACGGTGGGGGATGGCGACCCCGCCGACGGTGACCGGGAACGCGGCCGGTCCCGCCGGCGCGGCGGGACCGGGGTCCGCCGCGTGCGTCGCGCATCCGGTGAGCCCCAACGACAACGCGGCGAACAGGGAAATCACGGCAACCTTTGGCACCGGCAACAGTCTCCTTACGAAAATTTCTCAGGCCTCACTTCGCCGGGGCACGTCGGAGTGAGGCCTGGAGGCGAAAGGGTTTCGGGTGGATACTCGCCGGATCCGCGCGGTTCGTGTTTTCTGGGGACACCGCCCCCAGACCCCCCACCAAGGGTGCTCGACTGGTCACCGTTCGCGGCGCCGGGTTCCCGACCTCGCCACTCCTCCGCCCGCCCGGCGGGCCGTCGATCAGCATCGCCGGTCGGCGGGCCGCTGACCAGGGTGAGGAACGCTACCATCGGCGGATCTGGCTGCCCGGCAACCGCTGGCGTAACCTGGTCCGGATAGGCGTGCGCGCTACACTCGACCACAGGTCCTGCCGGAATCCGGCCCATCAAGAACGCAGTCGTTCGTCGCAGCCAGATCGTTACCGATCAGATGAGGAAATCGACGCTGCGAAAGGGTGCCGTCGTGTTTCCTGGGTGTTAAGGTCGCGCTAATCAGCGGGCCATCGTCGTCCCGAGCACAGCAAACCGGGGGATTTCCGAACTGGGCACGAAGACGACGAAGGAGGTCCGTATGATCTTCTCCGCCAACCCGGGCAAGCAGGGCTTGTACGACCCGGCGACCGAGCAGGACTCCTGCGGGGTCGCGATGGTCGCCGACATTCGCGGCAGGCGCTCGCACCGGACCATCACCGACGGCCTGACGGCCTTGATCAACCTCGACCATCGCGGCGCGGCGGGGGCCGAGCCGACTTCCGGCGACGGCGCGGGCATCCTCGTGCAACTGCCGGACGAGTTCCTGCGCGCCGTGGTGGGCTTCGACCTGCCCGCGCCCGGGGAATACGCGGCGGGACTGGCGTTTCTCCCCGCCGACGAAGAATCGCGCAACAAGGCCGTCGGCCTGGTCGAGCGGCTCGCCGAGGAAGAGGGCCTCGACGTGCTCGGCTGGCGCGACGTGCCCACCGAGACCGAAGGCGCGGGCATCGGCCCGACGGCGCGGTCCGTCATGCCTCACTTCGCCATGCCCTTCCTCGCCGGGCAAGCCGGTGCGCAGGGGCGGCGGCCGTCCGGCGCGGACCTCGACCGCCTGACCTTCTGCCTGCGGAAACGGGTCGAGCACGACAGTGTCACCGCCGAATGCGGTACCTACTTCCCGTCGCTGTCCTCGCGCACGATCGTCTACAAAGGAATGCTCACGCCGGTCCAGCTTCCGGCGTTCTTCCCCGACCTGCGCGACGAGCGGATGACCAGCGCGATCGCCTTGGTGCACAGCCGGTTTTCCACCAACACCTTCCCGTCGTGGCCGCTGGCCCATCCCTTCCGGTTCGTCGCGCACAACGGCGAGATCAACACCATCCGGGGCAACCGGAACCGGATGCGCGCCCGTGAAGCCCTGCTGGAGTCCGGTCTCATCCCGGGCGATCTGTCCAGGCTGTACCCGATCTGCTCGCCGGAGGCGTCGGATTCCGCGTCCTTCGACGAGGTCCTCGAACTGCTCCACCTCGGTGGCAGGTCGCTGCCGCACGCGGTGCTGATGATGATCCCGGAGGCGTGGGAGAACCACGCCACCATGGACCCGGCCCGCCGCGCGTTCTACCAGTTCCACTCCGGACTGATGGAACCGTGGGACGGCCCGGCCTGTGTCACCTTCACCGACGGCACCCTGGTCGGCGCGGTGCTCGACCGCAACGGCCTGCGCCCGGCGCGCTGGTGGCGCACCGCCGACGACCGGGTGGTGCTGGCCAGCGAGGCAGGCGTGCTCGAGGTCGCACCCGAGGACGTGGTGGCCAAGGGGCGGCTCAAGCCCGGCCGGATGTTCCTGGTGGACACCGAAGCCGGCAAGATCGTCAACGACGACGAGATCAAGGCCGGGCTGGCGGCGGCCCAGCCGTACGCGGAATGGCTGCACGCCGGCCTGCTCCAGCTCGCCGACCTGCCCGACCGCGACCACGTGACGCAGAGCCACGACTCGGTGCTCCGGCGTCAGCTTTCCTTCGGTTACACCGAAGAGGAACTGAAGATCCTGCTCGCGCCGATGGCGCGCACCGGCGCCGAACCGATCGGGTCGATGGGCACCGACACCCCGCCCGCGGTGCTGTCCCAGCGTTCGCGGCTGCTGTACGAATACTTCAAACAGAACTTCGCGCAGGTCACCAACCCGCCGCTGGACGCGATCCGCGAGGAACTGGTCACCTCGATGAGCCGGATCATGGGGCCGGAGTGCGACCTGCTCAACGCGGGCCCGGCCAGCTGCAGGCACATCCAGCTGCCCTACCCGGTGATCGACAACGACGAGCTCGCCAAGCTCATCCACATCAACGACGACGGCGACCTTCCCGGGTTCGCCTGCACTGTCCTATCCGGACTGTTCGAAGTGGAGGGTGGCGGCAAGGCGCTGACGGCGGCCATCGAGCGGGTCCGGCGGGAGGCCTCCGAAGCCATCGCCGCGGGTGCCCGCACCCTCGTGCTGTCCGACCGCGACTCCGACCACCGCATGGCGCCGATCCCGTCGCTGCTGCTGGTTTCGGCGGTGCACCACCACCTGGTGCGCACCAAGGAGCGGCTGCGCGTGGCGCTCGTCGTCGAGACCGGCGATGCCCGCGAGGTGCACCACATCGCGCTGCTGCTCGGTTACGGCGCCGCGGCGGTCAACCCCTACCTGGCCTTCGAAACCATCGAGGACATGATCGCGGGCGGGAACGCGGGCGTGGACCGGAACGGGCAGAGCGTGCTCACCGGGGTGGAACCACGCCAGGCGATCCGCAACTACGTGCAGGCGCTCGTCAAGGGCGTCCTGAAGATCATGTCCAAGATGGGCATCTCCACCGTTGGTGCCTACACCGCGGCGCAGGTCTTCGAGTCCCTTGGCCTGTCCCAGGAACTGCTCGACGAATACTTCACCGGCACGGTCTCCAAACTGGGCGGAGTAGGCCTGGACGTGCTGGCCGAGGAGGTCGCGGTCCGGCACCGCCGGGCGTATCCGGACAACCCGACCGACCGTGTGCACCGCAGGCTGGACACCGGGGGCGAGTACGCCTATCGCCGCGAGGGCGAACTGCATCTGTTCACCCCGGAAACGGTGTTCCTGCTTCAGCACGCCACCAAGACCCGCCGCGACGAGGTCTATCGCGCCTACGCCGACGAGGTGCACCGCCTCGCGCGTGAAGGCGGCCTCCTGCGGGGCATGTTCGCCTTCCGCAAGCGCGAACCCGTCCCCTTGGACGAGGTCGAATCGGTCGAGTCGATCTGCAAGCGGTTCAACACCGGCGCGATGTCCTACGGGTCGATCTCGGCGGAGGCGCACCAGACGCTGGCCATCGCGATGAACCGCATCGGCGGGCGCTCCAACACCGGTGAGGGCGGCGAGGACCCGGAGCGGCTGCACGACCCGGAGCGGCGCAGCGCGATCAAGCAGGTCGCCAGCGGCCGGTTCGGCGTGACCAGCGAGTACCTGGTCAACGCGGACGACATCCAGATCAAGATGGCGCAGGGCGCCAAGCCGGGCGAAGGCGGTCAGCTCCCGCCGAACAAGGTGTACCCGTGGATCGCGCGGACCCGGCATTCCACGCCGGGGGTCGGGCTCATTTCCCCGCCACCGCACCACGACATCTACTCCATCGAGGATCTGGCACAGCTGATCCACGACCTGAAGAACGCCAACGAGCGCGCGCGTGTCCACGTGAAGCTGGTCAGCACGCTCGGCGTCGGCACGGTGGCCGCGGGCGTGTCCAAGGCCCACGCGGACGTGGTGCTCATCTCCGGCCACGACGGCGGCACGGGCGCCTCGCCGATGAACTCGCTCAAGCACGCGGGGACGCCGTGGGAGATCGGGCTCGCGGAAACGCAGCAGACGTTGCTGCTCAACGGGTTGCGCGACCGGATCACCGTGCAGGTGGACGGTGCCATGAAGACCGGCCGTGATGTGGTGATCGCCGCGCTGCTCGGCGCCGAGGAGTACGGGTTCGCCACCGCTCCGCTGATCGTCGCGGGCTGCGTCATGATGCGGGTCTGTCACCTGGACACCTGTCCCGTCGGGGTGGCGACCCAGAGCCCGGAGTTGCGCAAGCGCTACACCGGGCAGGCCGAGCACATCGTGAACTACTTCCACTTCGTGGCGGCCGAGGTGCGGGAAACCCTTGCCGCGCTGGGCTTCCGGTCGCTGGACGAGGCGATCGGCCGGGCCGACCTGCTCGACACCGACGAGGCCGTCGAGCACTGGAAGACCAAGGGCCTGGACCTCGCGCCGATCTTCGAGATGCCCGAGGGCGCGGCCGTGTCCTACGGCAGCGCGCGTCGCAAGGTCCGCGAACAGGACCACGGTCTGGAACGCGCTCTGGACCGCACGCTCATCCAGCTCGCCGAGGCGGCGCTGGAGGACGCGCGTCCGGTCCGGCTGGAACTCCCGGTCCGCAACGTCAATCGCACGGTGGGCACGCTGCTGGGTTCGGAGATCACCCGTCGCTACGGCGGAGACGGCCTTCCCGACGACACCATCCACATCAGGCTGATCGGGTCGGCGGGTCAGTCGCTCGGCGCCTTCCTGCCGCGCGGAGTGACGCTCGAACTTCTCGGTGACGCCAACGACTACGTGGGCAAGGGCCTCTCGGGCGGTCGGATCATCGTGCGTCCCCATCCCGACGCGACCTTCGTCGCGGAGCGGCAGGTCATCGCGGGGAACACGCTCGCCTACGGGGCGACCGGCGGGGAGATGTTCCTGCGCGGGCAGGTCGGCGAACGGTTCTGCGTGCGCAACTCCGGCGCCGTGGTGGTGGCCGAGGGCGTGGGTGACCACGCTTTCGAGTACATGACCGGAGGCCGGGCGGTGGTGCTCGGGCCGACCGGGCGCAACCTCGCGGCGGGGATGTCCGGCGGCATCGGGTACGTGCTCGACCTCGATTTCGCCACCGTGAACCGGCAAATGGTCGAACTGGTGCCGTTGGAATCGGAAGATCTGGTCTGGCTCAAGCAGATCGTCACCCGGCATCACGACCTGACCCGCTCCGCCGTGGCCGCGTCGCTGCTCGGTGACTGGCCACGCCGGTCGGCGGCCTTCACCAAGGTGATGCCGCGCGACTACGCGCGGGTCCTGGATGCGATGCGCGCCGCGAAGGCCAGCGGCCGCGATGTCGACGAAGCGGTCATGGAGGTAGCTCGTGGTTGAGCCAACCGGCGGCACCCGAGCTGACCAAAGAGCGCGCCGCATTCCCGTGGGCGCGCAAGGCCGCCAGGAAAGGGGAGTGGCTCGTGGCTGACCCGAAGGGCTTCCTGAAGTTCGAGCGAGCCGAGGGCCGGAAACGGGCGCGTGAGGAAAGGATCGGTGACTGGCGCGAGGTCTACGCCGACCTGGACCCGGCCGAACGGGACAAGCAGGTGCGCACGCAGGCCACCCGGTGCATGGACTGCGGGATTCCGTTCTGTCACTCCGGCAGCGCGGGCTGCCCGCTGGGCAACCTGATCCCGGAATGGAACGACCTGGTGCGCCAGGGCCAGTGGGAGGCCGCGAGCGACCGCCTGCACGCGACGAACAATTTCCCCGAGTTCACCGGGAAACTGTGCCCCGCGCCGTGCGAGGCGGGCTGCGTGCTGTCCATCTCCCCGGCCTCGGGCGGTCCGGTGGCGATCAAGCGGGTCGAGGCCACGATCGCCGAGAAGTCGTGGGAGCTGGGCATCGTCGAGCCTCAGGCGGCGGAGGTCTCCTCGGGCCAGCGGGTCGCTGTCGTCGGGTCGGGGCCGGCGGGACTGGCCGCCGCGCAGCAGCTCACCCGCGCGGGCCACGAGGTCACCGTGTTCGAGCGGGACGACCGGCTCGGCGGGCTGCTCCGGTACGGCATCCCCGCGTTCAAGATGGAGAAGAAGCATCTCGACAAGCGCCTGGCCCAGTTGAAGAAGGAGGGCACGAGGTTCGTCACCTCGTGCGAGGTGGGCGTGGATCTCACCGTCGAGGAACTGCGGGCCTCCTACGACGCCGTGGTGCTCGCGGTCGGTGCGTTGCGCGACCGGGACGACACCTCGACGCCGGGGCGTGAGCTCGCCGGAATCCATCTGGCGATGGAACATCTCGTGCAGGCCAACCGGCAGTGCGAGGGTGACGGACCGCCCGAGATCGACGCGGCCGGCAAGCACGTGGTCGTCATCGGTGGTGGTGACACCGGTGCCGACTGCTACGGCACCGCGACCCGGCAGGGCGCGCGGTCGGTGACGCAGCTCGACCAGTACCCGATGCCGCCCCAGACCCGTGACGACGACCGGTCGCCCTGGCCCACCTGGCCCTACGTGCTGCGCACCTACCCGGCCCACGAAGAGGGCGGCGAGCGCACGTTCGGCGTCGCGGTCAAGCGGTTCGTCGGCGACGACTCGGGAAACGTGCGCGCCATCGAACTGCAGCGGGTCCGGGTGTCCCGCGACCCGGAGACAGGGCGGCGTGAGGTCGTCCCGGTCGGCGACGAGACCGAGGAGATCCCCGCGGATCTGGTGCTGCTCGCGATCGGCTTCGAGGGGGTGCAGCGGATGCGCCTGCTCGACGACCTCGGCCTGGAGCCGAACCGGCGGGGTTCGCTGTCCTGCGGCACGGACTGGCAGACCGGCGCGCCCGGAGTTTTCGTCTGCGGCGACGCGCATCGTGGCGCTTCCCTTGTGGTGTGGGCGATCGCCGAAGGCCGCTCGGCCGCGCACGCGGTCGACGCCTATCTGACCGGCGACTCGGATCTCCCCGCGCCCGTGCACCCCGGTGCGTTGCCTTTAGCGGTCGTGTAACACCCGGAGCCCGTTTGGCCTATTGATCTCACCCCCTCGTCGAACCTACTGTCGCGTACGGTTGTTTCGGCGAGTGGAACGGGGTCCACATGAAGGTAAAGGCGCGGGCGGGTTTTTTGCTCGCCGCGAGCGTTCTGACGGCGGGATTCGTGGCACCGGCCTCGGCCGGTGCTCAGCAGACACCGTCGCCGGCCGTTCATCAGTTGTCGGATTCGGCTGCGGCCAAGGATTTCTGGACTCCGGCCGACATGCGCGCGGCGACCCCTTTGGACGGTCTGGTCCAGACAGTCAATTCGCTGGCGGGGCAGGTGGCCGGCGGGCTCCCGTCGCTGATTCCTTCGACGCCTTCGTCCTCCACGCCCGGCTCGGTGTGGACCGGCGGCGGCAAGGTCACCAAGACCGCGGGCCGGGTCTTCTTCCTTTACAACGGTGCCAAGGCTTCCTGCAGCGGTGACGCGGTCACGAGCGGCAACTCCAGCACCGTCATCACCGCCGGGCACTGCGTGAAGCTCAACGGAACCTGGCACACCAACTGGGTCTTCGTGCCCGGCTACAACAACGGCAACGCCCCTTACGGTCAGTGGCCGGCGAAGAAGACCATGTCCACCCCGCAGTGGGCCGCCAGCGAGGACCTCAACTACGACGTCGGCGCGGCTGTCGTCGACACGGTGAACGGCCGGCGTCTCACCGACGTGGTCGGCGGCCAGGGGATCGCCTTCAACCAGGCTCGTGGCCAGCGCATGTACAGCTTCGGCTATCCCGCCGAGGTGCCCTACGACGGCACCAAGCTGGACTACTGCGCGGGCACCACGTTCACCGACTACTTCGGCAGTAACGACAACGGCCTCAACTGTGACATGACGGGCGGTTCCAGCGGAGGGCCGTGGTTCCAGAGCTTCGACTCGGCCGCTGGAACGGGCGTGCAGAACTCGGTGAACAGTTTCGGTTACAACTTCCTGCCGGGCTTCATGTTCGGTCCGTACTTCGGCGCCGACGCGCAGAAGCTCTACAACACCGCCGCCTCTTCCTGAGGACCGCTCACCTGGGCCGGTCCCGCTCGTCCGGGACCGGCCCATATCCTGGGTGTCGTGAACTGGACCGTGGACGTCCCTGTCGACACCCTGCCCGAGCTGCCTCCCCTGCCGCCGGGGCTGCGTGCGCGCCTGGATGACGCGCTCGGCCGGCCGGCCGCGCAACAGCCCGAATGGCCGGACGCCGATGCCGCCCGCCGGGTGCGCGCGGTGCTGGAGAGCGTGCCGCCGATCACCGTGCCGGTCGAGATCGACCGGCTGCGGGACCGGCTGGCGATGGTCGCGCGCGGTGAGGCCTTCATGCTTCAGGGTGGTGACTGCGCGGAGACCTTCGAGTCCAACACCGAGCCGCACATCCGTGCCAACATGCGGACGCTCCTCCAGATGGCCGTGGTGCTCACCTATGGCGCTAGCCTGCCGGTGGTCAAGGTCGGCCGGATCGCCGGGCAGTACGCAAAACCGCGCTCGGCCGCGAACGATGTGCTGGGCCTGCCGGTCTACCGGGGCGACATCGTCAACTCGCTGGTGGCCAAGCCGGAGCTCCGGGTGCCGGACCCGAGCCGGATGATCCGCGCGTACGCGAACTCGGGCGCCGCGATGAACCTGCTCCGTGCCCTGACCGCGTCGGGCATGGCGGACCTGACCCAGGTCCACGACTGGAACAAGGACTTCGTGCGGACCTCCCCGGCCGGAGAGCGGTACGAAGCCCTGGCCGGGGAGATCGACCGTGGGCTGCGGTTCATGAGTGCCTGTGGCGTCCAGGACACTTCCCTGCACTCGACGGAGATCTTCGCCAGTCACGAAGCGCTCCTGCTGGACTACGAACGCGCGTTGCTGCGGTTGGACAACGCCGACGCGGAGAATCCCAGGCTCTACAACCTGTCGTCCCACTTCCTGTGGGTCGGGGAGCGGACCCGTCAGCTCGACGGCGCGCACATCGCCCTGGCCGAGCTGCTGGCCAACCCGATCGGGGTCAAGATCGGCCCGACGACCACGCCCGCCCAGGCGGTGGAGTACGTGCGCCGGCTCGATCCGCTCAACCAGCCCGGAAGGCTGACGCTGATCTCGCGGATGGGCAACGGCAAGGTGCGGGAGGTGCTGCCCGCGATCGTGGAAGAGGTCGAGGCCACGGGGCACAAGGTGGTCTGGCAGTGCGACCCGATGCACGGCAACACCCACGAGTCCTCGAACGGGTACAAGACCCGGCACTTCGATCGGATCATCGACGAGGTCCAGGGTTTCTTCGAGGTGCATCACAAACTGGGCAGCTATCCGGGCGGGATCCACGTCGAGCTGACCGGCGAGGACGTCACCGAATGTCTCGGCGGGGCCCAGGAGATCTCCGATCTCGACCTCGCCGGCCGTTACGAGACCGCGTGCGACCCGCGCCTGAACACCCAGCAGTCGCTGGAACTGGCCTTCCTGGTCGCCGAGATGCTCCGAGGCTAGGGACTGGCTGTCCGCGCGAAGCGTGTCCGTTGAGGGTGGCGGTGGAGACGCTGGGTGTGGCCGCCGCGCGGAGCGTGTCCGTTGAGGGCGGTGGTGGGAGACGGGCGGGTCAGCCCGAGAGCGTGAACTCGGTGACGGTGCGCCATGGCCCGTGTTCGTCGTCACCCGCGACGAGCCGGACACGGTCGATCCAGGCGTGGACCGGCAGCACGGCGGCGAGGTCGGCCGCGGCGCGCCGCTTGCCCTCCGGATCGCCGATGCGGCTGTCGATCACCGTCAGGTGCGGCACCGTGTCCGGATGCTCACCGGCGTAGGGCGGGTGCGCGGGAAAACGTTTCCACATCGCCTGAGTGAGCGCGCGGAAATGGTCGTCCGGCTTGGGTTCGAGCCAGACCACCTCGTCGTCGAACCATTTCACCTGTGAGAAGGCGCACTCGAAAGGGCGGAAACCGGAAAGCGCGGCCTCTATGCCGGTAATTGTGCCGTCATCGATTTCGCATGGTGGTACGAACGGGTACAGCACGGTGACATGGGCGGGAACGCTCGCCGTCGGCCGCGAACTCAGCGCACGCCGGTGCCAGGCAACGAGGTGGTCGGTCTCGGGTACGGGAACGATGATCGCACTCCTGGTCGCGCGCGAGAGCCCGCGCGGAAACGAGTGCGCTTGGGGGACCGGCATGGTCCAATCATGACCTACGTTTCCGCGTCAGGGTGACGCGGATCGCTCATGCTGCGCCGTTCCGTTACCAATTCGGAGAACAGCCGGGTCCCTACCGGCAAACAGGCTGACCGTTCGGCCTGCTTTCAGGCGGATTGGTAAAGTGCGGCGGCGGATTTCAGGACGGCATCTCGCAGCGATCCGGTGTCGGCCACCGCGTCACCGTTCGCCTGGAGTCCAATGTGGACGCCGTCGCGATAGACGGCGGCCGCCACGCCCAGTGCGTGCCTCGGTGCCAGCGGCACCAGGGGGTAGACCTCCTCCAACGACGCGCCGTCGAGGCCGAGTTCCAGTTTGGGCAGCGGCACGTTGGTGATCACGATGTCGAACAGCAGTCCCGCCACCTGGCCCGCCGCCCGGGTCGCGATCCGGTGCACCGGAGGGGGGATCCGGCCGGCCAGCACCGGCACGGCACCCGGGCCCGACAGCGGGCCCGCCGCCTTGTTGCGGTGCATCGACTGGTGGATCTCACGCAGCCGCCGCACCGGGTCCTCCAGGTGCACGGGAAGATCGCACAGGTATCCGGAGAGCTGGTTGGCCGCGGGCCCGGTGTCACGGGCGCGCGTGCTGACCGGCACCAGCGCGCGGACGCCGCGCCCGTCGAGCCGCTGGCCGCGGTTGACCAGCCAGTCGCGCAGCGCCCCGGTCAGCACGGCCAGGATCACGTCGTTGACCGTGCCGCCGTGCGCGGCGCGGATCTTGCGGATGTCGGCCACGTCCAGCCGGACGAAACCCAGTCGGCGGCTCGCCGAACTCGGCGCGGACAGCGGTGAGGTGGGATACGGCCGGGCGGCGCGCAGGATCGCCGAGGCGATGCCCGCCCCCTTCCCGGCGTCGGTGATCGCGGTGGCGATGCCGTCCCTGAGCAGTTCCAGCGGTGACCGGCTTTCGGGCTGAGGCTCCGTGGCCTCCAGCAACGCCCGCGTGATCGGGAGTTCGTCCAGCAGGCCGGCCGCCACCGCGAAGGCGCCCGCGCCGTCGGTGAAGGCGTGGTGGAGCTTGAGCAGCAGCGCGAACCTGCCCTCCGGCAACCCGGTGACCACGTGCAGGCTCCAGGGCGGGCGGTCGAGGTCGAGCGATTCCTCGATCCATCCGGCGGCGTAGGCGGTGAGCGGGTCCTCGACGCAGAATTCACTCAGGCGATGGACGTGGATGTGGTCCGCGGGGTCGAACCGGGTGTCCTCCACCCAGGTGGCGCCCCCGGGTGGGAACAGCGTCGAGCCGATGCGCAGGCGCAGGCGGGGAACGCGGGCGGCACGCTCGGCGAGCAGCGACGCGAGCCGGTCCTCGTTCACCGGCGCCCCTGGCCGGAACGTCACGACGGCGCCCATGTGCATGGGCGTGGCCCTGCCTTCCAGGCACAGGAATGCGATATCGAGCCCGCTGAGTTGGCGGCCGGGCATAGGGACCCTTCTGTGGTCGGTGTGCGATGTGTTGGCTCTACTCGACCAAACGGACGTGACATCAGCGTAGTCCCCGTGTTTCGGTGACGCTAACGCCGAACTCCGTTCACTCGAATGGATGCACACCGTCCACAGAGGACAGACGGTTCAGGTGGAGCGGGTGATTACGGAAAAGTTTTCAATTTCACTTTCGTGCCTTTCTGCACGAAACTGCCGGCGTCCGGATCCTGGCCGACCACGAAGCTGAAACCACGGCGGCCACCTCCTCCGTCACCGTCCCCGTTGACCTGGAGTCCCGCGTCGGTCAGCGTCTGGACGGCCTCCTGGAGGCTCATCCCGAACACCGAGGGCACCTGGACCGCGTTCGAGGTGAACACCCCGACCCGCTTGCCGTCCGTGTCGTCCGGACGGCTGCCCGCCGCCGGACTGGTCCGGGTCACGTTGCCCGCCGGTACCCCGCGGGCGAACTCGGTGCCGGCGTCGAAGGGCTCGA
The DNA here is from genome assembly GCF_042684065.1 of Amycolatopsis pigmentata. NCBI lineage: Bacteria > Bacillati > Actinomycetota > Actinomycetes > Pseudonocardiales > Pseudonocardiaceae > Amycolatopsis > Amycolatopsis pigmentata. Next base: position 228,168 of record NZ_JBHUKR010000009.1, read on the forward strand.
AACCGGCCTGCTGCAGGAGTTGGAACGCCTGGTCGTGGGACTTGCCCACCACGTTCGGCACGGGTTTGGGCGGAGTGCCCTTGGACAATCCGTAGGTGACCGTCGCCCCGATGGCGACCGGCGTGCCGGCCTGCGGGCTCACGGTGAGTACGTGGTCCTTCGGCACGGACCCGCTGAAATCGTCCTTGCTGGTGTCGTGCGCGGCCTTGAGTTGCTGCGAGACGATCGACGACTCGGCCTCTTCGCGGGTCGCGCCGACGATGTCGGGCACCTTCGGCTTGCCGGAGGAGACGAGGAGCGTGACCTGGCTGCCCGGCGACGCGGACGAGCCGGCCGCCGGGGTGGTGCCGATGGCCATTCCCGCGGCCACGGTGTCACTCGCCTGCTGGCTGATCCTGGTGGAAAACCCCTTGTCGTGCAGGGTCTTCTCGGCGGTCGGCCGGTCCATGCCCGCCACCTGCGGCACGTCCACCGCGTCGGCGATCTGCTTGCCGCCCCCGGCGAACCACCACACCATCGTGCCGATGAGGCCGCCGATCACCAGCACCAGCAGCACGCGCAGCGCGATCGTCTTCTTCCGGCGGCGATCGTCCTCGTCGTCCCGCGCCGCCGGAGGCGGGTACGAACCGGGCGGCGGGGCCATCGCCGCCATGGTGGGTTGCGGTTGCCGCTGAGCGACCAGGGGTTGGTGGCCGAGGCGTGTCATCGCCCTCGTGCCGCGTGGTCCGGCGACCGGCGCGGTGCCCACCGCGGAGAACGCGGGGACCGTCAGGTCGTCCACCGGGGGCGGGGGCGGGCCCGCGGGAGGCGGGACGGGGATCGGCACCGGACCGAGTCCGAGCGAGGCGCGAACCTCGCGCAGGCGCCGCAGGAAGAGGCCGGCGTCGGCCGGCCGTGCCTCCGGGTCGCGCCGGGTGGCGCGCAGCACCAGGTCGTCGAGCACGGCGGGCAGGCCGGGGACCAGGGTGCTGGGCGCGGGCACGTCGTCGTTCACGTGCCGGTAGGCCACCGAGATCGCGGTGTCGCCGCTGTAGGGGACCTGGCCGGTCAGCATTTCGTAGAGCACGATGCCCGCCGAATACACGTCGCCGCGCATGCCGGCCGCGCCCGCGGTGACCTGCTCGGGGGAGAGATACCCGACGGTGCCGAGAATGACGCTCGAACTGGTGGCGCCCGTGCTGGCGACGGCGCGCACCAAGCCGAAGTCGGCCACCTTGACCACCCCGACCGGTGGCGTGCCCGCGCGTCCGAGCAGCAGGTTCTCCGGCTTCACGTCGCGGTGCACCAGGCCGGCGGTGTGCGCGGCGGACAACGCTTCCAGCATCTGCTCGGCCACGCTCAACGCGAGCGCCACGTCGAGCCTGCCCCGCTGGTCCAGCAGGTCGCGCACGGTTCCGCCGTCGAGCAGTTCCATCACCAGGAAGGCGTGTTCGCCGTCGACGCCCTGGTCGTGCACGGTCACGATGTTCGGGTGATGGAGCCGGGCGGCGGAGCGGGCTTCCCGCTCGAACCGGTCGACGAACGACCGGTCGTCGGCGAACCGCGGATCCATGATCTTGATGGCGACCGGGCGGTCGAGCCGGGTGTCGGTGCCGCGGTACACCGACGACATACCGCCCCGGGCGAGCAGCGAATCGATCCGGTAACGCTGCTCCAGCAACGTCCCGGCGAGGCCGGTGTCGGTGGTTGTCACGGTAGCCGATGGTACGGACATCGCCTGGCGTGTGGTGAGCCACTCTGTCCGATTCGGGCGCGACCGTCGCCCTCCGTGGTCTGACGTGCGCACAGGGCTGGGCAAGAACAGTGTTTTCTGCCGGTCGGAGTAATGAAATTGCCCTCGGTGACGCGGAATGTGGCACAGTGTCAGCTGTGAGTGCGATTCCAGTCGCTGATGATGTGCTCGGTCCGGATACCGCGGTGCTCAGTCTGGCCCAGGTGAGTACCGAACTCGGATTGTCGCTCAACAAAGTGCGGCAGCTGTTGCGGGACGGGCATCTGCTCGCCGTCCGCCGTGACGGGGAGGTGTTCGTACCGGCCGATTTCTTCGCCGGGGGAACACCGGTCAAGGGACTCTCGGGGTTGTTGACGGTGCTGGCCGACGCGGGTTTCAGCCGCACCGAAATGCTGCGCTGGCTTTACACCGCCGACGACTCGTTGCCCGGTACCACGCCCATCAACGCGCTCCGCACCAACCACGGCACCGAGGTCAAACGGCGCGCACAGGCAATGGCGTTCTGAACGGCGTTCAGGCCCGCGTTCCGCGCGGCCTTCCGGCGAGCGCGGTGTTCCGGCGTGCCCGGGTTTCCCCGCCCCTGCGGAAAACCCGGACACCTGTCGGCCTCAGGACTCCTGAGCGTCCCGCCAGGCGATCCATTTGCGCAGGTTGCCGAGGTCGTAGTCCGGGCCGCCTGCCCCGACGGTGAACAGCGAGACGCCGAGTTTCCTCAGCTGGGCGCCGAGTTCCTCGGGATCGGTGGCCGAGCCCCGGCTGCCGACTCCGCACGAAACCTCGATCTCGGCGGGATCGCGGCCCACGGCTTCGCAGTGCCCGCGCAAGATGTCCACCTTGCGTGCCAGGACCTCCGGATCCCCGAAGCTGTGCCAGATGTCGGCGTGCTTGGCCACCAGCCGCAACGTCTTCTTCTCGCCGCCACCGCCGATCAGCACCGGGATCTTCCGCGTCGGCGCGGGGTTCAGCTTGCCGAGGCGCGCTTCGATGCGGGGCAAGGACTCGGCCAGGTCGTCGAGCCTGCTTCCCGCGGTACCGAATTCGTAGCCGTACTCGGCGTAGTCCTTCTCGAACCAGCCCGAGCCGATGCCGAGGATCAGCCTGCCGTCGCTGATGTGGTCGACCGTGCGGGCCATGTCCGCGAGCAGTTCGGGGTTGCGGTAGCTGTTGCACGTCACGAGCGCGCCGATCTCGACGCGGGAGGTGGACTCCGCCCAAGCGCCGAGCATCGTCCAGCATTCGAAGTGCTTGCCTTCGGGTTCGCCGTAGAGCGGGTAGAAGTGGTCCCAGTTGAACACGATGTCGACGCCGAGGTCTTCCGCTTCCGCGGCCGTGGCGCGGATCTTGGCGTAATCCGCGTGCTGGGGTTGGAGCTGTAGTCCGATACGTATGGGCCTGGTGGTCATAATGGCCAGCTTATCGGCGCTCGTGGCGCTCGCAGGGCGACGCTTCGGCCGGACGGCCCGCGGCGCGGCCGGAAATCACGGCAGGGTAAGGAGAATTCACGACACCCGCTGCGTCGCCTTGCCCGCGAGTTCGGTGAGCCGCTCCTCCGCCGGCCCGGTCAGGTGTGCTCTCCGTAACGCGGTGAGCGCGCTCCGGGTCAGGTCGTCGATCCGGCCTTCCACCGCCGCCACGGCACCGCAGGTGATCAGTGCCGCCCGCACATCGGCGACCTCCGGTTCGGACAGCCTGGCGTTGCCGACCGCCTTCGTGATGATTTCGGCCTGCCGCGCGGTGCCCAGTTGCAACCCGAGTGCCACGAGAAGGGTCCGCTTGCCCTCCCTGAAGTCGTCCCCGGCGGGCTTTCCGGTCACCGACGGATCGCCGAAGATCCCGAGAAGGTCGTCGCGCAACTGGAAAGCGACCCCGAGTTCGGCCCCGAACGCCAGGAGCGCGTCGACCTGTTCCTGATTCGCGCCGGCCAGCGCGGCGCCCAGGTGCAGCGGCCGCTGGACGGTGTAGGCGGCCGTTTTCAGCCTGCTGACCCGCAACGCGGCCTCCGGTGAGGTGTCTCCGGTCGCCTGGGTACGGACGTCGAGATACTGCCCGGCGAGGACTTCGGTGCGCATCGCCCGCCAGGCCGGCCTGGCGGCGGTCAGGTTCTCCGCGGGCAGCCCGGCGGTGGAGAACATGTCGTCCGCCCAGGCCAGCGCCAGATCGCCGATCAACACGGCCGAGGCAAGCCCGAACGCCTCGGGTGAGCCGAGCCAGCTGCTGCTGGTGTGATGCCGGGCGAAGGCGATGTGCACCGTCGGCCGGTTGCGCCGGGAGTCGGAGGAGTCGATGAGATCGTCGTGGATCAGCGCGCACGCCTGGACGAGTTCCAGGCTGGACACCGCCCGCAGGACCCCCTCGGCGTGCGCCGGGTCGCCACCGGCACCGCGCCAGGCCCACCACGCGAAGGTCGGCCGCAGCCGTTTTCCGCCGCCCAGCACGAAATCCGCGAGCGCGTCGACAGCGTAGGCGAAACCGGGCTCGGCCACCCGGATCTCCGCCGAGGCCTCGTTCAGGAACCGGGTCAGCTCCCGGTGCACGTGGCCGGGCAGGTCGGCGTCGAAGTCCATGTGTCCATCGTGCTGCCAACGGGGCATGCGCGCGATCTCGGGGGTGGTTCCCAGTATTCTCGCTTCGTGGCTACCTTGGTGACTTTTCATGCCCATCCCGATGACGAGTCGATCGGCTGTGGCGGTGTGATGCGGAAGGCCTTCGAGGAAGGCCATCGGGTCGTCCTCGTCGTCGCGACGCGCGGTGAGCGGGGCGAAGTGCCGGAGGGCTTCCTCGGCGAAGACGAGCCGTTGTGGCGTCGCCGCGTGGCCGAGACCCACGCGGCGGCCGAGATTCTCGGCGTCGAGCGCGTGGAGTTCCTGGGTTACCTCGACTCGGGGATGATGGGCACCGAGACCAACGACGCGCCGGGCTCCTTCTGGACCACGCCGGTCGACGACGCGGCCGAAAAACTCGCCTCCATCCTGCGCGAGGAGAACGCCGACGTACTCACCGTCTACGACGACAACGGCGGCTACGGCCACCCCGACCACATCCAGGTGCACCGGGTCGGCATGCGCGCGGCCGAAATCGCCGGGACCGCCCGCGTCTACCAGAACACGATGAACCGTGACCATTTCGTGCGGGCGCGCGCCGAATTCGGGGAGGATTCCGCGCTTCCGGACGTCCCGCCGGACGCCGAGAACCTGGGCAAGTCGGAAGCCGAGATCACCGCGGCGGTCGACGTCACGGCTTACCTCGACCACAAGCGCCGCGCGATGCGTGCCCACGCCAGCCAGATCAGCGAGCAGTCGTTCTTCCTCGCCATGCCCGACAACGCGTTCCGTTATGCGTTCGGCACGGAGTGGTTCATCCGCGCGGGCGCGGGGCCGGGCATCACCGAGACCGATCTCCTCGCCGGCCTCTGAGCGCTGTTTCCCCTATTTTTTGGCGGCCTTGCGCGCCCACGGGAATCCGTAGACGGACCTCCGGCCCGCCTCCGTATTCCCGTAGCCTTCGGCACCGGCGCGCTCTGTGGTCGGCCATGTGCCGCCACCTACGTCAGCCACGTGCATGCCCCTACAACCGGTGTGCCGACAGGGGAAGCGGGTTCATGTAGTCACGGAAATGCGTCACCTGGCCGTCGCGGCGGGTGATGAACCAGACACAGCCGATTTCCACCGGCGTGCCGTCGTCGGTCCGGTAATGGCGGCCGTTGCCCTCGATGACGATTTCGTCGCCGATCTCCCGCACGCGAACGTCGTCGAAGGAGCCGAACCTGAGGCGTCCTTCGCCGGAGTCGAAGACCTCCTTCAAACGGGCGGCGATCGTTTCCCGTCCCTCGAGCCGCCGCACCTGCCCCTCCGGTGCGAAGGGGAGTTCGTGGACCGCATCGGGCGCGTAGATCCTCGCCCAGCCGTCGACATCACCGGCGACAAGGGCGTCGAACGCCTCGGCGAGCCATGCGGGAAGAACGGACGTCGGTGCCATGCTTGCCTCCAGTAGGATTACGGACTATGAGTCCACAACACCTTAGCAACATTCCGGACTCTCGGTCCGAAAGTGGTGCGCGGCGAGGCCGTCCTCCGGTTCCCACCGCTCACGTGCTTGCCGCCGCCGACGCGCTCTTCGCCGGTGCCGACGCTCCGGGCGCGGTCACGATGGACGCGATCGCCGCCGCGGCAGGGGTGGGAAAGGGGACTTTGTTCCGGGCCTTCGGCAGCCGTGACGGCCTCCTCGACGCCTTGTCGGACACGAAGTTCGCGCCCGTACGCGAGGCCGTGGAAGGAAAAGAGGCGCCGCTCGGCTCCAGTGGGCAGCCGTGCGAGCGGATCGTCGCCTTCCTCGACGCGTTGCTGACCTTCAAACTGGAGAACCGCCACCTGCTTCGCGCGCGCGAGGTGGCCTCTACCGGAGCGCTGAGAACCGAGCGCTACCGGTGGATGCAGGACGTCCTGCGTAACCTGATCGAGGACGCCGTGGCCGGGACGACGGCGGGCGACACCGGGTATGCCGCCCACGTTCTCCTCTCGGCGCTGCGTATCGACCTTGTCGAGGAGTTACTCGCCGGCGGCCGCTCGCCCGAGGACATTCGCCGTTCCCAGGCGACGCTGGCGCGAGCGGTCGTGGGGCACCTGCCGAAAGGAAACTCGCACTAGTCGTGGTGGAGGCGGCTCGCTTCGGTGCGGATCGCCTCCGACAGCGCGGCCGTCGGCCCCCGCATCGCCGCGCGCCGCCCGGTGAGGATGAATTCGACCTCGCCGAGAGAGGGCAGGCCGTGTCCCGGGGGCAGTTCGACCAGACCGGCGGGAATCAGGCTCCGCGCGAACACCGCGACGCCGAGCCCCGCCAGCGCCGCGGCGCGCAGGCCGTTGAGGCTGCCGCTGGTGCAGCCGCTTCGCCACGGCTTTCCCTCGCGCCGTAACGCTTCCAGCGCGCGGGCGCGGGTGATGCTCGGCGGCGGATAGGCGATCAACGGGACCGGCGCGGCGGGGTCGTGCTCGAAACCTTCGCGGCCCACCCACACCAGCTTTTCCGTCCACAGCGGACTTCCCTGGTCCTGTCCCGCTCCTCGTTTGCCGAGCACGAGGTCGAGTTCGCCGGCACGAAGCTTTTCGTGCAGCACGCCGGAAAGAGCCACGGTGAGTTCCAGATCGACGCCGGGGTGGGTGCGGCGGAACGCGCGCAGGATCTCCGGTAGCGGGCCCGCCACGAAGTCCTCCGACGCGCCGAACCGCACGCGGCCGCGTAACTCGGAGCCGGTGAAGTAGCTCATCGCGCGGTCGATGGTTTCCAGCACGTTGACCGCGAACCCGACCATCGCCTCGCCGTCGGAGGTGAGTTCGACCGAATGCGTGTCCCGGAGCAGGAGTTGCTGGGTGCTGACGTCCTCCAGCTTGCGGATGTGCTGGCTGACCGTGGACTGCCGCAGGCCGAGCCGGTCCGCGGCGCGGGTGAAACTGCGGGTTTCCGCGACCATCAGGAACGTTCTGAGCCAGACCGGATCCAGCACAGGGCCACGATATCACCAAACGCGATAACAGTTATGGTGGCGATCGCACTTCCCAATTACTGGGGTTACCGGAGAAGATCGAAGGCAAAGGGAAGGGACGCCGGATGCGCGGAGCCACGCTGCTCGCCAAAGCTCGGATCGACCCGTTCATCCTGGGCATCCTCGCGGTGGCGGGGATAGCGTTCCTCCTGCCCGCCCGCGGTCAGGGCGCCGAGATCGCCTCCATCGTCAGCGAGGTGGGCGTCGGCGCGCTCTTCTTCCTCTACGGCGCGCGGCTGTCCACTTCGGAGGCACTGGCCGGACTCCGGCACTGGCGGCTGCACGTGATCATCCTTCTCGCCACGTTCGTGCTGTTCCCCTTGCTCGGCCTCGCGACAAAGGCGCTGGTGCCCGCCGTGCTCACCCCCGCGCTGAGCGCCGGGGTGATCTTCCTGTGCACGCTGCCCTCGACCGTGCAGTCGTCGATCGCGTTCACCTCGATCGCCCGCGGCAACGTGGCGGCGGCCATCTGCAGTGCCTCGTTCTCCAGCCTGATCGGGATCGTGCTCACGCCGCTGCTGGTCGGATTGCTGCTCCGGACCACCGGCAACGGATTTTCGCTGCACTCGGTGGTCTCGATCACTCTTCAGCTGCTGCTGCCGTTCATCGCCGGGCAGATCGCGCGGCGGTGGATCGGTGGCTGGATCGCGGCGCACCGCAAGGTACTGGGCCGGGCCGACCGGTGCACCATCCTCATCGTGGTCTACACGGCGTTCAGCGAAGGCGTCGTGGCCGGAATCTGGCACCAGGTCCGCTGGATCTCGCTGGCCGGACTGGTGGTGGTGAACCTGGCGCTGTTCTTCGTCATGCTGGGAGTACTGAAGTTCGTCTCCGCCCGCCTCGGGTTCGATCGCGGCGACCGGATCGCGATCGTGTTCTGCGGTTCGAAGAAGAGCCTGGCCAGTGGCCTGCCGATGGCCACCGTGCTGTTCCCGGCGGGCAGCGTCGGCCTCATCGTGCTGCCCTTGATGCTGTTCCACCAGGCGCAGCTGATGATCTGCGCGGTGCTCGCGCGCCGCTGGGGCGCACAGGCCGAAAGTCACGAACTCGCGGCGTCCGACGCCGGAGCGTGACGAAGGACTCCTGGTCGTTGACCATCCGTGTCCGCCCACCAGGTGGGATCGTGGTGGCCGGCACAGCCGTGTGAGACACATGTCTCGATACCATGAGACGCATGACGTCGATTGTGGAGCGATTGCGCGGTGACAGGCCCGCGTTCTCGGTGGAGTTCTTCCCCCCGCGCGACGCGGCCGACGAGGCGGTGCTGTGGCGCTCCATCCGGGACCTGGAGCCGCTGGACCCGGCCTACATGTCGATCACTTACGGCGCCGGAGGATCGAGCCGGGACGGCACGATCCGCAGCATCGCCCGTGTCGCCACCGAAACCACACTCGTGCCGATGGCGCACCTCACCGCCGTCGACCACTCCGTCGCCGAACTGCGCAACGTCATCGGCTGGTACGCCGCCGTCGGCGTGCGCAACGTCCTCGCCCTGCGCGGCGATCCCCCCGGCGACCCGTACGGCGAGTGGGTACCGCATCCGGACGGCCTCAACTACGCGGAAGAACTCGTCTCGCTGGTCCGTTCGCTCGGTGACTTCTGCGTCGGCGTCTCCGCCTTCCCCTACGGCCACCCCCGCTCGCCGGACCTGAACACCGACACCCGGTACCTGGTGCGCAAGTTCTCCGCCGGTGCCGAGTTCGCCATCGCGCAGCTGTTCTTCCAGCCCGAGGACTTCCTCCGCCTGCGCGACCGGGTGGCCGCCGCGGGCAGTTCGGCGCTGCTCATTCCCGGGGTGATGCCGCTGACCACGCCGCGCACCCTGCACACCACCATCAGGCTTTCCGGCGCGCCCGCGCCGTCCTCGCTGCTGGACCGCCTCGAGCCGCTCGAGGACGATCCCAAGGCCTTCCGCGCCGAAGGACTCGACATCGTCACCGAACTCTGCGAAAGGCTGATCGCCGAAGGCGTGCCGGATCTGCACTTCTACACCTTCAACCGGTCCAAGGCCACTCGCGAGGTGGTCAACCGGCTCGGGTTGGTCCCGGTCCGCGCCTGAGAGTGGCGATACGAGCACACCCCGCGGACATCGGGCGGTTAGATTGGGACCCATGTCCTCCGTTCACCAGATCTGCGATACCTACGTCGAGGAATTCGCCGCCGCGGACCCCGTCGCCGCGACGGCCTGGGGCATCCCCGGCTACGAGGACCGGCTGACCGACTATTCCCCCGAAGGGCACGCGGCGCGGGCCGCGCTGACGAAGCGTTCCCTGGAGGCGGTCTCCTCGGCCGACCCCGCCGACGACACCGAACGGTCGGCCAAAGCGGTCTTCACCGAGCGGCTGGGCCTGGATCTGGAGATCCACGACGCGGGCCTGGATCTGGCCGCGCTCAACACCATCGCCAGTCCGGTCCAGGACGTGCGCATGGTGTTCGACATGATGGCGACCGAAAATCCCGAACACTGGGCCACGATCGCGACCCGGCTCGGGAAGGTTCCGGCGTCACTCGACGGCGTTCGCGCGTCCCTGCTCGCCGCGGCCGGCGCGGGTAACGCGCCCGCGCTGAGGCAGGTCACCAAGGTGGCCGAGCAGGCCGAGACCTGGGCCGGCCTGAGCGGCGGCGAAGGTTATTTCGAGACCCTCGTGGCCCAGGCGGAAAACGTCTCCGACGCGTTGCGAGCCGATCTCCAGCGGGGAATGCGTGCCGCGCGGGAGGCCTACGCGGAGCTGGCCGGGTTCCTGCGGGCCGAACTCGCACCGAAGGCGAAGCCCACCGACGCGGTGGGCGAGGACGCTTACCGGCTCTGGTCGCGGTATTTCGTCGGCGCGGCGCTGGATCCGCGCGAAGCCTATGAATGGGGCTGGGGCGAGTTCTCGCGGCTCGACGCCGAAATGCGCGAAGTCGCCGGGAGGATCAAGCCCGGCGCGACGGTCGCCGAGGCGGCCGCGGTCCTCGACGGGGAACCGCGTTACCGCGTGCACGGCCGGCAGGAGTTCGAGCGGTGGATGCAACGGCTTTCCGACACCGCGCTGACCGAACTGCGCGGCAAGCACTTCGACATCCCCGACGAGTTGATGGCCCTCGACTGCCGGATCGCGCCGCCGGGCGGAAGCGTAGGCGCCTACTACACCGGCCCCAACGAGGATTTCTCGCGCCCGGGCACGATGTGGTGGTCCCTGCCGTCCGGAAAGGACGAGTTCATCACCTGGCGCGAGGTCAGCACCGTCTACCACGAAGGCGTACCCGGCCATCACCTCCAGATCGCGACCGCGGTGCACCAGCGTGACTCGCTGAACCGCTTCCAGCGGCTGCTGGCGTTCACCTCCGGGCATGCCGAAGGCTGGGCGCTGTACGCCGAGCGGCTGATGCGTGACCTCGGCTACCTTTCCGACGACGGCGAACTGCTCGGCATGCTCTCCGAGCAGTTGTTCCGCGCGGCACGGGTGATCGTCGACATCGGCATGCACCTGGAGCTGGAAATCCCGGCGGGCACCGGATTCCACGAGGGCGAGCGGTGGACGCCCGCGCTCGGCCTGGAATTCATGCTGACCCGGACGGTCACCGACGAGGCCCACGTCCGCGACGAGATCGACCGCTATCTCGGCTGGCCGGGGCAGGCGCCCGCGTACAAACTGGGCGAGCGCCTGTGGTTGCGGGCACGCGACGAGGCGCGGCAGCGTCAGGGCGATTCCTTCGACCTCAAGGAGTTCCACACCCGCGCGCTCCGCCTCGGCGGCATGGGCCTGGACACCCTCCGCGAACAACTCGCCGAATTCGGCTGATCGCGGCCACGGAAAATCCGATCGCGTGCCTTGAAAGACACTGCTAGTTTGGGGGCATGCATCGGATCTTCCTCGTCACCCCACCGCCACGCTCCTGAGCGGGGCGAGTCTCTTCCCTGGGTGACGGGCGTTTTCGGTCCGCACTCCCTTCGCCATCCGGCGTGCTTTCCGCCTCCTGATCGGACAGCTCGCCGACGGCACTTCTGATCGCCCCGCGTCGTCGTCCCCCGACTTCTTCGACGCTGGAGCTGTTCCTCATGTCTGCCACACCTGTCACGACCGCGCGCGGCCGATCCGCGGTCGTGCTCCTCTTCGCCGGAATTCTCTGGGGCACCGGCGGCCTCTCCGGGTCCCTTCTCGCCACCGAGGCGGGGCTCCGCCCGTTGTCCGTGGCCGCGTACCGGTTGCTGGTCGGCGGTTTCTGCGCGATCGCCATCCTCGCCGGCACCGGCGGGTTCACCGGAATGGTATGGACCAAGCCCGTGGTGCGCCGGATCCTGGTCTCCGGCGCGCTGATGTGCCTGTTCCAGAGCTGCTATTTCGCGGCGGTCTCGCTCACTTCGGTGAGCCTGGCGACCATGATCACCATCGGCAGCGTCCCGGTGCTCGTCGCGCTGGCGACGTCGGTGCGCGAGCGGCGCAGGCCCGCCACCGGCGCCCTGGCCGCGATCGCCGTCGCGGTCGCCGGGCTGGTTCTGCTGACGTGGTCACCACAGGGGCTGGAAAGCGGCTGGCGGCCGGCCCTCGGTGTCGTCCTCGCGCTGGCGTGCGGGGGCGGGTTCGCCACGTTGACCTTGGTGTCGCGCCATCCGGTGGAGGGGCTGGACCCGTGGCGCACCACGGCGTTCGCCCTGCTCGTCGGCGGTCTCCTGGCCACTCCCGCCGCGCTGTGGTCGGGTATGACGCTTCCGTTGCGGCCCAAGGCGATCGGGGCGGCGCTGTACCTCGGTCTGGGACCGACAGCGCTGGGCTACGCGGCCTATTTCCGGGCGCTTCGCCGCGCGCACCCGGTGGTCACCGCGCTTGCCGTACTGCTGGAACCGCTGACCGCGGCCGTGTTGTCCGCCGTCGTGCTCGGTGACCGGCTGGGGCTCACCGGGTGGTGCGGCGCGGCTCTGATGGCCGGAGCGCTCGCTTTCGGCTCACGGCTTCGCGGCGAGACGTGACGCTCGTGGCCGGCTTTCCCGGCAGGTCAGTGACCGGCCTGCCGGGTCTGGGGCGGCAACGGCAGGGGCCTGCCGAGGATCGCGAACGGACGCGGATCACCGGCGAAGTGGTAGTTTCGCAGCACGTCACCGAACCCGACACGCCGGTACAGACTCCACGCCCGCGTCGGCCCTTCCGGCGTGGAGAGCAGCACCTGCCGGTCTCCTACGCCGTGGAGAAGGCAACGCAACAGGTTCTCACCGATGCCGGCGCCCTGGCTCCGGGGGCGGACATGGATCTCGGTCAGCTCGAAATAGTCGGTCAGCCAGGCGTTGGCCACTTCCTCGCCGCTTTCCCTGACCAGCCCGCGCCGCACCTGCTCGTGCCACCACTGGCCCGGACTGCCGCGGTAGCCGTAGGCGATGCCGAGCATCTTTCCGTCCGGGTCGATCGCGGCGACGGAACGCCACCCTTCACGGAGCGCGTGCGTGAGCCACATCGGCGCGCGCTGCTCGGCCGTGCCCAGCGGATACCGCATCGCCTCGACATAGATGGCCAGCGCTTCCCGTAGCCGGTTGCGGAATTCGTCGGGTGACAACCGGGCGAACTGAACGGCCGAGGGGGAGCGGGGAGACACGGCGGTCATGATGCCAACTCCGCCGCGGTCCCGCCGGTCAGCGCCAGAAGATCGGCGTAGGTGGTCGGGAAGACGGTTTTGGCGTGCCCGGCGGCGGCCCAGACGACCTCGTGGCGTTCGAGCGCGGAGTCCACGAACGTGGTCAGCGGGGCCGGATGCCCCACCGGAGCGACGCCACCGATGACCTGTCCGGTGTGCTCCTTGACGAACTCGGGGTCGGCCTTGCGCACCGCCGAAGCACCGGCCAGCCTGGCCAGTTCGTCCGTGTCCGCCCGGTGTGCCCCGGAGGTCAGCGCCAGGACCGGTGCGCTCCGGTCGCCGAAGTCGGCCCTGAACACCAGGCTGTTGGCGATCGCGCCGATCTCGACGCCGAGCGCGTCGGCGGCCTGCGCGGCGGTGCGGGCCTCGGCGGGCAGGATCCGGATGCCCTCGGCGGCGCGGTGCAGGCCCGCTTCCGCCAGCGCCGCGGCGACCTTGGCGACCGCGGGGTGGTCGAGGCTGCTCATAGGGATATCAGATCACGGTCCGCTCGTTCGGGCGACGGCATATCGCGGATTTCCCCGGCGTCACCCTGCCGAGCGGCGTGAGCGCGCCACGACGACCCCGCCGATCGCGGCGATCACCACGACGCCGATGACGACCCAGGCCCACACCGGGAAACCGCCGGATTCACTCGTTTGAGCCGCTGACGCGGGTGCTGGGGCGGGCGCCGTGGCTCGTTCCGGGGTCTGGCCGGTGCTGGGTGCCGCGGCCGTGAGAGTGAAGTGCACGCTTCCCCTCACTTCGTCGCCGTCGTCGGAAAGGACCGTGTAATCGAGCACGGACGCCCCGGCCGGACCGGCGTTTTCGATCGGTGCCGTCACCACGGCGCCCTCCACCGTGGCCTTGCCGACGGTCCATTTCGCGCCGCCGGGGCCGGTCACCTGGACCGGATCGGCGGGAAGAGTGACCGCCTCGGCGAACTTCAGCTGGACCTGCTTCGGTGCCGTGGCGAGCGAAGCGCCTTCGGCCGGGTCGCTGGTGTCGAGTTCGGTGTGTGCCAGTGCCGGCGGTGCGGCGGCCAGAAGGGCAAGACCGGCCAGAGTGAGCGAAGCGAGCGTGCGCCTGAGAATCATGCCGTGCTGGTCGTCCCCGTCGCGGGGAAAGTTCCCGCTACCGGCGCCGCTGTGGTGTGACGCCGGGCAAGTGGGCTGGATAGGCGGACCGGCCCGGCGTGACGCCCTGCAGGTCGGTCCCGGTGGCGCGGGTGGTTCCCGCGCCCCGAAGCCCTCACTCGATCGTGTGGTACCGCGGTGAGACGCGGAGATCGCCGTCCCAGGACTTGAACGAACACGTGTTCGGAAGCTAAGCTGGAATCTGCTCGAACAAAAGTTCGACATCCGGTGAGCGCTCGCCGGTCAGGTACCCCGGCGTGGGGACGGGGGAAGCGTTTCAGCGCCGGGGTACCGCCCTTGATCGACGACCAGGGAGGGGAAATGTCCGTTGCCATCCCGTTCCGTGCCTCCTCGGCTCAACCCGCGTTGCCGCTCCCCATGGCGCCTCCACGGAGACGCCGGCAGGCGCCGTCACCGCCCGCGGCTCCGCCCAAGCCGACGGCTCTGCGCCTGATCGCGGAGGCCCGGCGCGGGCTCGCCGAGGCGGAGCACGCGGCCGAGCCCGCCCCGAAGTTCATCGCCTCCTATCTCGCGGCACTGCGCGCCGGTGCCGCGGTGCTCGTCGCCCGGGGCAGGCCACACCGCGGCCGCGCCCGTCCGGCGAGCGTGTGGGTCCTGCTCGAATCCGCGGTGCCCGAACTCGCCGAGTGGGCCGGGTTCTTCGCCGCGAACTCGGCCGCGCAGGCCGCGGCGCAGGCGGGGATCACCCGTCGTCTCACCACGAGAGCGGCCGACGACCTGTGCCGGCAGGCCGGGCAGTTCATCGTCATCGCCGACCGCGTCGTCCACGGCGGCCTGGTCAGCGGCTTCGTCCCGGCGCAGCGGGCGCCGGGCGGACGGGCACGGCGCGCTGACCGGGAACGGTGGTGAGCGTGTGCTCCTGGGTGCGCGTGAAGACGAGGAAGTGATGTCCGGTCAGGCATTGATCGATCACGGCCGCTTCCGGGAAGTGCTCGGGGCCGAAGCGGAGTCGCTCACCATGGCCGCGCGTGCCGTGCCGGCGGCCACGCCCGTGCCGACGTGTCCGGGGTTCACTCTCGGAGAGATCGTGCGCCACGTCGGTGGCGTCTACCGGGTCGCCCGGCTGTGGATCACCGAGGGCCGCCGGCCGCTGGACTGGCAGGCCGATCCGGTCCCGGGGCAGACCGGGGAAGAGTATCTGCGGGCCGGGCTCGCGGACCTGCTCGCTGAGCTGACCGCGCATGAGCCCGGCACCTTCGCGGCGAGCTGGTGGCCGGCGGATCGGACGTACGGGTTCTGGTCCCGGCGGATGGCCCACGAGACCACCGTCCACCGCACCGACGCCCAGGCGGCGGCGGGCTGGGAGGTCACGGAGATCCCCGAGGACATGGCGGTCGACGGGGTGGACGAGGTGCTGTCGGTGTGGTTCGGCAGACGGCTGCCGATGCTGGGCCTGTCCGGGACCACCACGAGATCGGTGGCCGTGCGGACCGGTGGGCACACCTGGATCGCCCGCGCCGGGCCCGAGGAGACGGTCGCCTGGCGTTGTTCGGCCGCCGAAGCCGGCCGGGCCGACAGCACGGTTTCCGGCACGCCGATGGCGGTGTACCTGTGGCTGTGGGGCCGGGTCGGGCATCACGCGGTCGGCTGGGACGGCGATCCCGACGCCATCGCGCAGTTGTGGGCGCTGCTGAGGCTGGCCACCCGCTGATTCTTCCGGTACGTGGGGAAGCGATATCGGAAACGGTGGAAGGCCTGCCGGCGCCTCGGTGGCGTCACGCGGGTTGAAGGGCCGGAGGTCCCGGTGGTGACCTCCGGCCCTTCGGCCTGCTTTCTTTGAACGATGTTCAGGGATTGTTTCGGGGTAATTGCCACACTGGCCGGAAGCCTGACAAACGCGAAACAACGGTGTGCTCGTGCGGCAACACGGAAACGGGATCGTTGCCGAATGGAGATTGGCCCCGCCCCCCGGACGCAGGCCGCCCCGCCGGCCCCCGGGAACTGGACTTCGATCGAGCCGGACGAGACCACCTCGGTCGTCTGGCGCCTGCGTATCCGCATGGACGATCACCCCGGCATGCTCGCCCGCGTCGCGATCCGCATGGCGGACCTGGAGTGCAACATCCTGGGTCTGACCGTGCTGCCCGTTCCGGGCGGCGTTCTCGACGAGGTCGTGATCCGGCCGGCCACCGGGCTGACCAAGACACAGCTGATCGGTGCCCTCCGCGCCGAAGGCTGCGACTGCTCGGAGGTCACCGACGCGGATGTCCGCGAACTGGTGGACGCGTCCACGGCCACGTTGTCCGCCGCTCGCCGCGCCGTCGACGACCCCGCGCGTCAGGCGGACGTGCTGCGGGAGGTTCTCGCCGCTGATCTGGTGACCGTGGTCCCCCGCGCCGAAGCGAACCCCGGACGCACCGAGGGCGGGCATCGGGTCGCCTTCGCCGTCGACGGCGAGCGGGCGTTCGTCGCGCGCCGGCGCTGGGCGCCGTTCGTCCAGCTGGAGCTGGCCCGGGCCGAGGCGCTGCTCGGCCTGCTGGACAGCGCGCGGACCAGCATTTCCCAGCCCGCCGCGGTGACCTGCACGGACGGCGCCATGATCGTCGTGAGACAGGGGCGACCAGGTGATGCCGAAGCCGTGTCGGACCTGCACCGGCGGTGCTCGCCGGACAGTCTGTTCCAGCGCTACCACACCGGAATGCGCATGATGCCCCGTCGCTGGCTGCACCGCCTTCTCATGCCGCCCCGCGGTCTCAGCGTGCTGGCGGTATGCGGCCACGAAGTCGTCGGAATGGGACAGCTGATCCTCGGCGGAGCCGGCCGGATCGCGGAAGTCTCTCTGCTCGTCGAAGACTCTTGGCAACGCCGGGGAGTGGGCACCGCATTGATGGCGAGGCTCGCTGTGCTCGCCGCGGCCCGCGGGCACACCAGTCTCGTGGCCATTTCCCTGCCCGGGCGTGACGGGCTCTTCCGCACCGCCCGGAAGGCCGGGCTCGAGCCCGAACCTCCGGAAGAGGAGGGACTGGTACGGATCGCGATACCGCGGGACTCGCTGCCCCACGTACTCGGGCAAATCTGAGCGGAATTCAGGAGCGTTGCCAGAACCAGTCCTTGGTCCTGGCCTCGCGCATGGCTTCACGTTTGCGTTCCTTGCTCAGGCGGTCAAGGTAGAGGAGGCCGTCGAGGTGGTCGGTCTCGTGCTGGAGGCATTGCGCCAGCACGCCTTTTCCTTCCACCACAACCGGTTCGTTGCGCAGATCGACACCGCGGACCACCGCGTGTTCCGCGCGGACGGTGGGAAACCACAATTCCGGAACCGACAGGCAGCCCTCGTTGATTTCGTGCGTGCTTTCCGAAAGTTCGACGATTTCCGGATTGATCACGTAGCCGAGCAGGTTGTCCACGTCGTAGCTGAACACACGGAGGCCGACACCGATCTGATTGGCCGCGAGCCCGGCCCGCCCGGCCGGTTTGACCGTCTCGAGCAGGTCGTTGACCAAGGTTTCGAGGGCCTTGTCGAAGCGCGTCACCGGTTCACACTTCGTTTTCAGTACCGGGTCCCCGAAGTACCGCAGATCCCGCATCGCCATGCTTCGTGTCCTTTCTAGCTGGCGAAAGTCTACGGTGAGGACCGAGATGCGCTACGCGCGCAGTCTTAGCCCTTTCGGGGTAGCGCGGAATCCCGCGTCACGCAGCACTTCGGCGAGGGCGGAGGTGAGGGCCTGTTCGCCGTCGGCCCGCTCGACCGCGAGCTGGCCGAGCCAGCCTTCCCGGACCGCGCGGGTCAGTCCGTCGGCCGCGGCGCGCAGTACCCGGTCCTGGTCGGTGAACGACAACAGCGAGCGCCCACCGCGTTCCACGTAGAGCACGGGAACCCCGTCGACGAGCACCACCAGCGCACCCGACTTGCGGGCAGGCCGATGCCGGCTCTCCCCGCTGGGCGCGGGCCACGGCAGCGCCGCGCCGTAGGGCTGGGCCGGGTCGGTGGCGGCGAGCACGATCGCGGCGTTCTCGCTCCGGGCACCGTGCACGTCGGACATGGCCCGCAACCGGTCCACGGCTCCCCGCGCGGCGAACTGCGCGGCGCCCAGCCCCTCGACGACGTAGCCCCGGATCACCTGGCCGGAGTCCTCCATACCGCGAAGAACCTTGTAGATCCCGGAAAACCCGCCGGTGACCCGTTCGGTCTCCAGTGCGCCACGGGTGAGCACCCCGTGGCGTTCCAGAAAGGCTTCGGTGCGGGCGTGTGTCCGTCTCGTCGGGTCCGTTTCGCGCGGCGGGGTGAGTGCCCACCGCCCGGCGACCGTGGGCGGTCCGGTACGAGAGGGCATGGCCGGCCTGCCCGCCCGCATCCGGGCGTAGCGGCCGCGGGGCGCGGACCGGCGAGGCTTGTGCGCGGCGCCGCGGCCGGCGACCAGGGCGCGCACCGGCCCCAGTGTGTCGCCGGTGACCCGTCCCGCCCAGACCAGGTCCCACAGCGCGGCGATCACGTCGGCGTCCTCCGGCGGTCGTTCGACCAGCACCGAAGCGCGATCGACCAACTGGCGGAAGAACAGCGCACCACCGTCCAAAGTGGACAATATCGCCTCGTGCAGTGGGCCGCCCGGCGCCTCCTCCTCGATCTCGGGCAGCAACAGGTCCGCGACATCCGCGGGCGCGAGCGCCAGCCAGCCGTCACCGCCGGCCAGGGCGCCGCAGCCCGCCCAGGTGACCTCGCCGGCGGTGGTCAACTCGTCGAGGAGAGCCGGGTAGTAGCCCGGCAATCTGCTCGGCAGGATCAGCGATTCCACCGCGCTGGCCGGAAGCGGCGCACCGGCCAGTTGCTCGACGACGGACAGCACGTCGTCGGCCGTCGGCGCGGCCCGCATCCGCGCACCGATACCGTGCCAGGACGGCAGGAAACGCCCGAGCGCCGCGGGCTCCACCGGTTCCACTTCGGCCCGCAGCCGCGCCAGCGAAGCCCGTCTGAGCCTGCGCAGCACGGCCGAGTCGCAGTACTCCGTGCCCGCGCCGTGTGTTTCGGGATGGCCGATCGGGCTCAGTTCGCCGCGCGCCAGCCGGCCTTCCGAAGTCAGCCTGTCGAGCACTCCGGTGACGACCGCGGTGCCCAGGCCGAATCGTTCCGCGGCCTGCCGCGCCCGGAACGGGCCGCGCGTGCGCGCGTAGCGGATCAGCAGGTCGCCGAGCGGGTCGGCGACCGGTTCGGTGAACACCTCGGGGACACCGATCGGCAGGGCCACCCCGAGCGCGTCACGCACCCGTCCCGCGTCTTCGATGCCGATCACGCGATCTTCCCCGGCGATCCGCACCCGGATCACCCGGCGCCGGGCCGCCAGTTCGTCCAGCCACTCCAGCCGCACGCCCCGGGCCCCGGCCTCGACCACGGTCAGGTCGCCGAGAAAGCGCAGCAGGTCGGCGGCGTCTTCGAGGTCCCTGGCGTGACGCTCGGGATCCAGCCTCTGCAGGGAACGCTCGACCTCGGCCACCACGTCGGCGTCGAGCAGTTCCCGGATGGCTTCGGTGCCCAGCAGTTCCGCCAGCAGCGCCGAATCCAGGGACAGCGCCGCCGCTCGCCGCTCGGCCAGCGGCGCGTCGGTCTCGTAGAGGAACATGCCGACGTAACCGAACATCAGGCTGCGGGCGAACGGCGATGCCGAGGGCGTCTCCACCTCCACGACCCGGACCCGCCGCGCTCGCACGTCGCTCATCAGCTCACGCAGGCCGCCCACGTCGTAGACGTCCTGGAGGCATTCCCGCATGGCCTCCAGGACCACCGGGAACCGCTCGTATTTGGCGGCGACGGCGAGCAGTTGCGAAGCGCGTTGCCGTTGCTGCCACAACGGCGTCCGGCGGCGCGGATCACGCCTGGGCAGCAGGAGCGAGCGCGCCGCGCACTCGCGGAACCGTGCCGCGAACAGCGCCGAGCTCCCGACCTCGGCGACGATCAGCTGCTCGACCTCCTCGGGTTCGATCAGCACGTCCTGGCCGCCGATCGTCACCTCGGACCCGTCGGCGTCCAGCGCGTCGGGCAGGCGCAGCACGATCCCGTCGTCGGAGTGCATGACCTGCGCGTCGACGCCCCTGTTCTCCCGCAGTCGGGCGGCGATCGCCAGCGCCCACGGCGCGTTCACCTGCGCGCCGAACGGTGAGTGCAGCACGACCCGCCAGTCGCCGAGCTCGTCCCGGAAGCGCTCGAGCAACAGCGTGCGGTCGTTGGGGATGTGGCGGGTCGCGGACCGCTGCTCGTCCAGATAGGCCAGCAGGTTGTCGCGGGCACGATCGTCGAGCCCCGCCGCGGCGGCCCGCGCCCGCGCCGTGGCGGAGTCCGATGTGGACAGTTCGCGGACGAACGCGCCGAGCGCCCGGCCGAGTTCCAGTGGACGGCCCGGCGCGTCCCCCTTCCAGAACGGCATCCTGGCCGGCTCGCCGGGCGCGGGCACCACGATGACCCGGTCGTGGGTGATGTCGGTGACCCGCCAGGAGGAGGTGCCGAGCAGGATCGTGTCGCCGACCCGGGATTCGTAGACCATCTCCTCGTCCAGCTCGCCGACCCGCGATCCGGGCCTGCCCTCTTCGCCGGGAGTGGTCACGGTGAACAGGCCGCGATCCGGGATGGTGCCGCCGGAGGTGACGGCGAGCCGCTGGGCACCGGGACGGCCCCGCAGCTCACCGGTCACCCGGTCCCAGGTGATCCGTGGCCGCAGCTCGCCGAACTCCTCGCTCGGATACCGGCCGGCGAGCATGTCCAGCACGGCCAGCAGCGCGTCGTCCGGCAGCGAGGTGAACGGGGCCGCGCGGCGGAGCACGGTGCCCAGTCCGGCCACCGTCCACGGCTCCAGCGCGACCATCGACACGACGTGCTGGGCGAGCACGTCCAGCGGGTTGCGCGGATACCGGACCGCCTCGATGGCGCCCGCTGTCATCCGTTCCGACACCACCGCGCAGGAGACCAGGTCGCCGCGGAACTTGGGGAACATCACCCCGGTCGACACGGCACCCACCTGGTGACCGGCGCGGCCGACCCGCTGGAGCCCCGAGGCGACCGTCGGCGGCGCTTCGATCTGCACCACGAGGTCGACCGCGCCCATGTCGATGCCGAGCTCGAGGGAGGAGGTGGCCACGACACAGGGCAGCCTGCCGGACTTCAGTTCCTCCTCGACGTGGGTGCGCTGCTCGCGCGACATCGATCCGTGGTGTGCCTTGGCGACCGTGGCGACGGCGCCCGTGGTCAGCCCCGACTCGCCGATCGCCTCCGCCGGAAACCGTTGTCCGGCCTGGAGTTCGGTGTTCTCGGCGGCGAGTTCGTTGAGCCGGGCGGTGAGCCGTTCGGTGAGCCGTCGCGAATTGGCGAACACGATCGTCGAGCGGTGCCCGCGGATGAGGTCGAGCACCCGTTCCTCGACCGCGGGCCAGATCGAGGGACGGCGCACCGCCGAGCCGCCGATCTCCTCCTGGGTGCCGATGCCTCCTTCGGAAGGCAGCGGCGGGAAGCCCGCCGGGGGTTCGGCGGGAGCCGGGGCGTCGAGGTTCGCCATGTCCTCCACGGGGACTTCGACGCGTACTTCGATCGTCTTGAGCGGCTTCGGGTGCACGACGCGCACCGGCCGTGCCCCGCCAAGGAACGCGCTCACCTCGTCGACCGGACGGACGGTGGCCGACAGCCCGATCCGCTGCGCGGGGCGCGGGAGCAGGGCGTCCAGGCGCTCCAGCGACAGCGCGAGGTGGGCGCCGCGCTTGGTGCCCGCGACCGCGTGCACCTCGTCCACGATCACCGTTTCCACCCCGCGCAGCGACTCGCGCGCCGACGAGGTGAGGATGAGGAACAGCGACTCCGGGGTGGTGACCAGGATGTCCGGTGGGGTGCGGCCGAACGACCTTCGTTCCGAAGCGGGCGTGTCGCCGGTGCGCATGCCGACGGTGATCTCCGGGGCAGGGCTCCCCAGCCTGCGGGAAGCCTGCGATATTCCGGCCAGGGGCGCCCGCAGGTTGCGCTGGACGTCCACGGCCAGGGCCTTCAACGGCGACACGTAGAGCACGCGGCACCGCCGCCCCGGGCTCTCCGGAGGCGGACCGGTGGCGAGGCGGTCGAGCGCCCAGAGGAAGGCCGCGAGCGTCTTGCCGGACCCGGTGGGGGCGACCACCAGCGCGTGCTCGCCCTCCCGCGCCGCCACCCAGGCGCCGGCCTGCGCCTCGGTGGGCGCGGCGAAGGCCCCGGCGAACCAGTCCCGGGTCGCGGGGGAGAACAGCGCCAGCGCATCGCTCACATCCACCATCTTGAACCCACCCACCGACAATTCCGCGCGGCGGGCGAGGGGCAGGTCGGCCCAGCCGTTCCCCGCGGCGGGTCGCGGCCTACCCTTGATCCCCGATGCGTATCACCGTTTTCCGCAGGCTGATGGCCGACGAGTTCGGCCCGGCCCGGGCCGAGGTGCTGGCCACCGACCACGTGTTCAGCGGGCTGGGCGGCCGCACCGTCGAACAGGCGCTGGCGGCGGGCGTCCCCGCGAAGGAGATCTGGCGCGAGGTCTGCCAGGCGTTCGACGTCCCCGCCGAACGCCGGTGAGGCGTCCGGAAAAAAATCTTGCCCCGATGGTGTGTCAGTACTTGCCTCGAACACGTGTTCGGCTATCGTGTGGGGCATCGGCGATCCGGAGACGGCCGGAACTGGTGGCCCCCGGAATTGTCGTACCCCGCCCGTAGCGTCGGGCCGAAAGCTCAAAACCCGTAATCAGCCCCACAGGCTCTGACCAGCGAGGTGGATTCCAATGCCCGCAGCACCCGACCGGGACAAGGCCCTCGAGCTCGCCCTGGCCCAGATCGACAAGCAGTACGGCAAGGGCTCGGTGATGCGTCTCGGCGACGAGGGCCGCGCGCCGATCGCCGTCATCCCGACCGGCGCCATCGCCCTCGACATCGCCCTCGGCATCGGCGGCCTGCCCCGTGGCCGCGTCGTGGAGATCTACGGACCGGAGTCCTCCGGTAAGACGACGATCGCGTTGCACGCCGTGGCCAACGCGCAGGCCGCCGGCGGTATCGCGGCGTTCATCGACGCCGAGCACGCGCTCGACCCGGAGTACGCCAAGGCCATCGGCGTGGACACCGACGCGCTGCTGGTCTCCCAGCCGGACACCGGTGAACAGGCGCTGGAGATCGCGGACATGCTGATCCGCTCCGGCGCGCTGGACATCCTGGTGATCGACTCGGTCGCCGCGCTGGTGCCCCGCGCGGAGATCGAGGGCGAGATGGGCGACTCGCACGTGGGCCTGCAGGCCCGCCTGATGAGCCAGGCCCTGCGCAAGATCACCGGAGCGCTGAGCAACTCCGGCACCACCGCGATCTTCATCAACCAGTTGCGCGAGAAGGTCGGCGTGATGTTCGGCAGCCCGGAGACGACGACCGGTGGCAAGGCGCTGAAGTTCTACGCCTCCGTCCGGCTGGACATCCGGCGGATCGAGACCCTCAAGGACAGCGGCGAGGCGGTCGGCAACCGCACCCGCGTCAAGGTGGTGAAGAACAAGGTCGCTCCGCCGTTCAAGCAGGCCGAGTTCGACATGCTCTACGGGCAGGGTGTCTCCCGCGAGGGTTCGCTCATCGACATGGGCGTCGATCAGGGCATCCTTCGCAAGTCCGGTGCCTGGTACACCTACGAGGGCGACCAGCTCGGCCAGGGCAAGGAGAACGCGCGGAAGTTCCTGCGCGACAACCCCGACATCGCCAACGAGATCGAGAAGCGGATCAAGGAGAAGCTCGGTATCGGGCCGCAGGTGGACGCCGAGGAAGGCGCGCCGGCCCCGGTGGACTTCTGAGACCGTCCATGGCGAAGCGGGATCCGGAAGAACTGTCGCCGGAAGAGGCTTGGCGGAAGGCCAAGGAGATCTGTTTCGATCTCCTGGCCGCACGGCCGCGGACCAAGGAGGAACTTCGGCAGGCCCTGCGCCGTAAGGGGTTTGACGACGAGCTCCGGGAAACCCTGCTCGGCAAGCTGGACAACGCGAAACTGATCGACGACGCCGCGTT
This sequence comes from Amycolatopsis pigmentata, assembly GCF_042684065.1. NCBI lineage: Bacteria > Bacillati > Actinomycetota > Actinomycetes > Pseudonocardiales > Pseudonocardiaceae > Amycolatopsis > Amycolatopsis pigmentata. The sequence goes on from NZ_JBHUKR010000009.1 coordinate 252,136, forward strand.
CGCCGAACAGTGGGTGCGTTCCCGGCACGCCTATCAGGGCTTGGCGCGAAGCGCGCTCGTCGCCGAACTCAAGCGCAAGGGGGTGGACGGCGAGGTCGCCACGCTCGCGGCGGGGGAGATCGACCGGGAGTCCGAGGAACAGCGTGCCCGCGAACTGGTACGCAAGCGTTTGCGCTCGATGACCCGTCTCGACGAGCAGACCGCCACGCGTCGCCTGCTCGGCACTCTGGCCCGCAAGGGCTACTCGCAGGGCCTCGCCTACACCGTGGTCCGCGAGGAGCTCAAGCAGGCAGGCGCCGAGACGACCCTCCTGGACGACCTGACCACGGAGAACTAAACCGGTTCTTTCCGTGGTCAGGCGTCCCGGACCGGCAGGAGCGTGCCTTCCGGACCGAGCGTGCCCGTTCGCAGCAGCGGGCCCTCGGGCTCGCGAACCCACCAGGCGCCGGTCTCCTTCCGCTCCCGCCAGGTCGTGTAGCGGTAGCGGAACAGGCGGGCCCGCAGGAACCTCGGGGAAGAGCCCTCGAAGGGGTCGTGCCGGAGCAGCTTGAGAGTCGCCTTGTCCGCAGCGAGAAGCTTCTCGGCCAGCTTCGGCAGCCAGGTGGCGCCGTATCCGGGAGAGAGCGAGACGAACCACAGCATCCAGTCGAGCCGCAAATGGTACGGCGCGATTTGCCGGGGGCGTCGGCGTGGGTCGCCGGGCTTGCCCTTGAACTCGTACTCGTGCCACACCGTGTCCGTGGTCAGCTCCGGTTCGTCGGTGCCCTCGATGACGACTTCGTGGCGGACCTTGGTGATGGACCCGAACGCGCCGTAGGTGTTCACCAGATGCAGCCGGTCGAAGCTGTAGTTCATCACCTGCCGCCGCCCGACGAGGTTGCGGGCGGGCCGGTAGCTCAGTGCCACCACGAGCGCGGTCACCAGGATGACGAGAATCCGGTACCAGAACGGAAGTTCCACCGAGCCGGACGGCGGAACACGCAGGATCGAAGTGTCCAAAACGGACACTGCCAGCGTGATGGTGAGAACGTTGAGCCACGAGAAGTTGCCGCTGAGTACCAGCCATCCCTGCGTCACGATCATGCAGGCGGCGGCCAGCCCGGCGGCGGGCTGTGGCGCGAACAGCACGAACGGCACGACGAGCTGGGTGAAATGGCTCGCCAGGACCTCGATCCGGTGCAGCGGCCGGGGAAGGTGGTGGAAATACCAGCTCGCCGGTCCGGGCATCGGCTGGGTTTCGTGGTGGTAGTACAGGCAGGTCAAGTCGCGCCAGCACTGGTCGCCCCGCATCTTGATCATGCCGGCGCCGAACTCGACCCGGAACAGGAGCCATCGCAGCAACCACAGCACCAGCACGGGCGGCGCGGTGTCGGCCGGACCGAGAAAGATCGCCAGGAAACCGGTTTCCAGGAGGAGTGATTCCCAGCCGAAGCCGTACCAGATCTGGCCCACATTGACGATCGACTGGTACAGCGCCCAGGGCACCGCCCACGCGAGCATGGACGCCCACACCGGTGCCGAGTCGAACAACCCGGCGACCAACGTGGCCGACACGGCGGCACCAATCCACGCGACGGCGGCGAAGAACCGGTCCGAGTAGTGCCAGTGGAAAAGGCTGGGTGACCGCCGGAACGAGACACGGCGAACGTACTCGGGCACGGGCAGCAGACCGTGCGCGCCGATGAGCGCGCGGAACTGGTTCGCCGCGACCACGAAAGCGATGAGATAGATCGCGGCCAGCATCCGCTGGAACGCGAGCCGTGCCGCCCAGTAACCGGGATCGGTGAACCAGTCCCAAGACACGAGGGTTCTCCCTGTGCGGTCGCCGGGGCGCGCGTCTGTGGAGGAGAGCCTAGTGAGTCCGCGCGGTCTCCGCAGGAAACCGGCGTCGGTCAGCGCAGGGCCGCGGCCTTCCGCGCGAGGGTCTCGATCCGGGCGAAGTCCTTGGCCGACAAGGCATCCCGGGGTGTCAGCCACGACCCGCCGACGCATGCGACGGTGGGCAGCGCAAGGTAGCCGGGCGCGTTGTCCGGCGTGATCCCGCCGGTCGGGCAGAACCGCAGTGACGGCAGCGGCCCGGCGATCGCCTTGAGGTAGGCGACGCCCCCACTGGGCTCGGCCGGGAAGAACTTGAGCGCGCTCACCCCGTGCTCGGCCAGCCGCATCGCCTCGGACACGGTGCTCACTCCGGGCAGGAACGGCAGGCCGGTACTCGAGGCGGCCTCCAGCAGACGCTCGGTACAGCCGGGCGTCACCAGGAAGGACGCGCCCGCGTCGGCGGCTTGTCTCGCCTGTCCGGCCGTGGTGACGGTGCCGGCGCCGACGACGATGTCCGGCACCGCCGAAGCCACCCGCTCGATCGCCGCGAGGGCGACGTCGGTGCGCAGGGTCAACTCGATCACCTTGATCCCGCCGGCCAGCAACGCCCGTGCCGCTCCGACGGCGGCGTCGGCGTCGTCAACCACCACGACGGGCATCACCGGCGAAAGGTCCAGCAGTTCGTGCTTCACGGATCAGCTCCTCACGGCTTTGCCAGCGGTCCCCATGATGACGATAAGCGTGCTCGGCCAAATCGATCCAGATGATCGTTTAAGGTGACCTCGATCACGGGAACAACCTGGCTTGTGCTACTTGTCACAAGCACGCGTTAGCGGCAGAGTCCCCACCGAGAGAGGGGGCTCTGCCGGACGCTCACCAACGGAGGTGGAAGATGGGCACCACCGCGGAACTCGCGGAGCTTCGCCGGGCGATCGGGCAGCTGCGGCAGTGCGTGGGCGCGCTACGGTCTCGCTACGGCGACGCCTCGGCGGTCCGCAGACTAGCCAACGACGTCGAACGCCTCGATATCGACGCGAAAGACCTGGAGGCCCCGATCCCACGCCAGCCGAAATCCCCCGGTTTCCTCGACCGCTCCGAGATCGTGAAGATCCCCGAGGGGCCTTACGACCCGTCGCTGTGGCAAGGCGCGGACGACGAAGGGATCGGTGGCCACCACCGTGATCAGGCATGAGCGCGCCCACCAAGTCTCCTGGTGCCGGTAGCCCCGCCGAAGGCGTGGGCGCTCCCGGCCGCGCGAGTATCGCCGCGCGCACCCTCCGGACGGACCGGTGGTGGCTCCAGCCCCTGCTCACCGTCCTGGGGCTGGGCACGTTCGTCGTCTACGCGACGATCAGGTCGTTCGTGCGGACCGCCTACTGGGTGGCCGACTACCACTACCTGACGCCGTTCTATTCACCGTGCCTGTCCACCTCGTGCGTGCCCGGTTCCAGTCATTTCGGCACCCCGTTCGGTGACCTGCCGTCGTTCATCCCCCTCGGCTTCATCGCGTTGCCGTTCCTCCTGGGATTCCGGCTGACCTGCTATTACTACCGCAAGGCCTACTACCGCTCGGTCTGGTTCTCCCCGCCCGCGTGCGCGGTCGCCGAACCGCACGCCAAATACACCGGGGAGACGCGGCTGCCACTGATCGTGCAGAACGTGCACCGGTACTTCTTCTACGTGGCGGCGATCGTCTCGGTGATCAACACCTACGACGCGATCGTGGCGTTCCACGGCAAGACCGGCGGGTTCGGCTTCGGCCTGGGCAATGTCATCCTGGTCGCCAACGTCGTGCTGCTGTGGGCGTACACGGTTTCCTGTCATTCCTGCCGGCACATCACCGGCGGGCGGCTGAAGCATTTCTCCCGGCATCCGGTCCGATACTGGATGTGGACCCAGATCACGAAACTGAACAACCGGCACATGCAGCTCGCCTGGACCACGCTCGGCACGCTGGTCCTCACCGACCTGTACGTGATGCTGGTGTCCAGCGGCGTCTTCCCGGACCCGCGTTTCGTGAACTGACTACCGCGCTGAACATCATTTTCCGCAATTTTCTTAAGGTGGCATCCGGATGACCGAAGTGGAACGGCACAGCTACGACGTCGTGGTGATCGGTGCCGGGGGCGCCGGGCTGCGCGCGGTCATCGAAGCCCGCCAGCGCGGGCTCTCGGTCGCGGTGGTGTGCAAGTCGCTGTTCGGCAAGGCGCACACGGTGATGGCCGAAGGCGGATGCGCGGCGTCGATGGGCAACGCCAACCCCAACGACAACTGGCAGGTGCACTTCCGCGACACCATGCGCGGCGGCAAGTTCCTGAACAACTGGCGCATGGCCGAACTGCACGCCAAGGAGGCTCCCGACCGGGTCTGGGAGCTGGAGACCTACGGGGCGCTCTTCGACCGGACCGCCGACGGCCGGATCAGCCAGCGCAACTTCGGCGGCCACACCTATCCGCGTCTGGCTCACGTGGGCGACCGCACCGGGCTCGAGCTCATCCGCACCATGCAGCAGAAGATCGTTTCGCTGCAGCAGGAGGATTTCAAGACCCACGGTGACTACGAGGCGAAGCTGAAGGTGTTCGCCGAGTGCACGATCACCGAACTGATGACCGACGAGGAAGGCCGGATCTCCGGTGCCTTCGGGTACTGGCGCGAGAGCGGCCGGTTCATCCTGTTCGAGGCGCCCGCGGTGGTGCTGGCGACCGGGGGCATCGGCAAGTCGTTCAAGGTCACCTCGAACTCCTGGGAGTACACCGGCGACGGGCACGCGCTGGCGCTGCGGGCGGGCGCGACCCTGATCAACATGGAGTTCGTGCAGTTCCACCCGACCGGCATGGTCTGGCCGCCCAGCGTCAAGGGCATCCTGGTGACCGAGGGTGTGCGGGGCGACGGTGGCGTGCTCAAGAACTCCGAAGGCAAGCGGTTCATGTTCGAATACGTCCCGGACGTGTTCAAGGGCCAGTACGCGGACAGCGAGGAAGAGGCCGACCGCTGGTACACCGACCAGGAGAACAACCGGCGCACCCCGGACCTGCTGCCGCGGGACGAGGTGGCCCGGGCGATCAACTCCGAGGTCAAGGCGGGCCGCGGGTCGCCCCACGGCGGGGTGTTCCTCGACATCGCGAGCAGGCTCACTCCCGAGGAGATCAAGAAGCGCCTGCCCTCGATGTACCACCAGTTCAAGGAACTGGCCGATGTGGACATCACCGCCGAGCCGATGGAGGTCGGGCCGACCTGTCACTACGTGATGGGCGGGATCGAGGTCGACCCCGACACCGGGTCGTCGACGGTGCCGGGCTTGTTCGCCGCGGGCGAATGCTCGGGCGGGATGCACGGGTCCAACCGCCTCGGCGGTAACTCGCTGTCCGACCTGCTCGTGTTCGGCCGTCGTGCGGGACTCGGCGCGGCCTCCTATGTGGACTCCCTGGAGAGCCGCCCGGCCGTCGCGCAGTCCGCCGTGGACTCCGCGGCGCGGACGGCGGTGGTTCCCTTCGACCCGCCGGCGGAAGGTGCCGCGGAGAACCCGTACACCCTCCACAGTGAACTCCAGCAGACGATGAACGACCTGGTGGGCATCATCCGCAAGGCCGACGAGATCTCGCGCGCGCTGGCGAAGCTCGAAGAGATCAAGAAGCGCGTCCGCAACGTCACGGTCGAGGGGCACCGCCAGTTCAACCCGGGCTGGCACCTCGCCCTCGATCTGCGGAACATGCTCATGGTCAGCGAGTGCGTCGCGCGTGCGGCGCTGCTGCGCACCGAAAGCCGGGGTGGGCACACCCGCGACGACCATCCTCAGATGGACTCGAACTGGCGCAACAAGCTCCTGGTGTGCACTGTGGACGGTGAAGACGTGATCGTGACGCCGAAGGACCAGGAGCCGATGCGCCAGGACCTCCTCGAGCTTTTCGAACTGGGCGAGCTCGAGAAGTACTACACCGAAGGCGAACTGGCGAGCCACCCCGGGAGGCAGGCGTGAACAACGCAAGTCCCGCCACCGCGAAGGAGCAAGTGTGAGCAGCGCAAGTCGCGGCACTCGGGGTTACCGGTACGCGCGCGGCCTTTCTCCGGTGTTTTATGGGGGCAAGGCCCCCACACCCCTACTGGGGGCAAGCCCCCGGATCCCCGCATCAGGGCGGCAGGGCGCCCTTCCGTCTGACGTTTCTTGCCTCCCCGAAGAGCGCCCTGGCGACGCGATCGCGGTCGCGCGCAAAATCGCGAAGGAGACAGCGTGAGCTACAAGGCGAATTTCCGGGTGTGGCGTGGTGACGCCGACGGTGGCGCGTTGCAGGACTTCGTCGTCGAGGTCAACGAGGGTGAGGTCGTGCTGGACATCATCCACCGGCTGCAGGCGACCCAGGCCCCGGACCTGGCCGTGCGGTGGAACTGCAAGGCGGGCAAGTGCGGCTCGTGCTCGGCCGAGATCAACGGGCGGCCCCGGCTGCTGTGCATGACCCGCATGTCGACCTTCGACGAGAGCGAGGTCATCACCGTCACGCCGATGCGGACGTTCCCGGTGATGCGCGACCTGGTCACCGACGTTTCCTTCAACTACACCAAGGCGCGCGAGATCCCGTCCTTCACGCCACCGGAAGGGCTCAAGCCCGGTGAATACCGGATGCAGCAGGTGGACGTGGAGCGTTCGCAGGAGTTCCGCAAGTGCATCGAGTGCTTCCTGTGCCAGAACACCTGCCACGTGGTGCGTGACCACGAAGAGAACAAGGAGAACTTCGCCGGCCCGCGCTACCTCATGCGGATCGCGGAGCTCGAAATGCATCCGCTCGACGTGGCGGACCGGCGTGAGGCGGCGCAGTCCGAGCACGGCCTCGGTCTGTGCAACATCACCAAGTGCTGCACCGAGGTGTGCCCCGAGAACATCCACATCACCGACAACGCGCTCATCCCGATGAAGGAGCGAGTGGTCGACCGGAGCTACGACCCGATCGTCTGGCTCGGTTCGAAGCTGTTCCGGCGGAAGTAGGCGGGTCGCTCAGGCCTGGTCCGGGCTTCCTCCGGAACGAGCGACGAGGGCGTCGACGGCGGCGGGAGCGAGAAGTTCGTCGGCGACCAGGCCTGCCACTCCGGTCAGCGTGGTGTTCGAGCCGAGGGCGCACGGCTCGACGCTGATTCCGTCCAGCGAGCTGGCGTGCGCGTTGGCCAGTACGGCCTCGCGCAGCCCTCGCAGGAACGGTGGCAGCACCCCGATCTCTCCGCCGACCCGGACGTAGCGCGGGTTGACGATGGTGACGACGGTGGCCAGCACGGTGCCGACCAGGCGCCCGGCCGCGGCCGTGAGCCGGGAGGCGTCGGCGTTTCCGTCCCAGACCCGGCGGATCAGGTCGTCGGTGGAGCGCACCCCGGAATGCCGCAGGTCCCGGATGAGCGCCTTCCCGCCGGCGATGGCCGAGACGCAGCCGCGTCGCCCGCAGTCGCATCGCCGCTCGTCGCCCTCGATCCGGATGTGCCCGATTTCCCCGGCCGAGCCGGTCTCGCCACGATGGACGCGCCCGGAGATCACCATCCCGGCTCCGATGCCGGTGCCCACCTTGACCCCGACCAGCGCCGCGTCCGGCCGCCCGAGTTCGCAGTGGGCGCCGAAGGCCAAGGCGTTGGCGTCATTTTCGAGGAAGACCGGGACCGGCAGTTCCCGGGAAATCTCCTCACGCAGCCGCACTCCCAGCCAGCCGGACATCGTCGGCGGGGCGATGGTGGTGCCTTCGTCGTGGTCGATCTGCCCGGGCACACTCAGCCCGACGGCGCTCAGGCTCTCCGCGCGAGAAGTCGCCTTCAACAGGCCGCGTCCGGTTTCGAGGAGATAGGGCAGGGTTTCGGCGGGCGGGTGCCCGTAGGGCAGAGGCCGGTGCTCCTGCGTGAACACGGTGCCGTGGAGGTCGGCCACGGCCACGGTGCAGTGGCGTTGCCCGATGTCGGCGACCAGCGCGGTGTGCCCCACGTCGTTGGCGGCCAGCATCTCCGCCGGACGGCCGCCGCTGGACGCCCGAAATCCGGTCGGGCGCAGCAGCCGCAGGCGATGGAGCACGTCGAGGCGCTCGACCATGGTCGCCCGCGAGAGCCCCGTGCGGGTCTGGAGCTCCTGGCGGGTGAGCGGTCCCTCCGCGCGCAGCAGCGCGAGGATGTGGCCGGGCGAAGCGGTCTCGCCGGTTCGTGATCCGGGCACGTTTGACAGAACCTCCACGGCGACTTATGTTCAACGACTAGACAGAAGTCTACTCGTCGGCGCGAACGGGAGAGGACGAGATGCCGGAGACGGCGGCATGAGCGTGGACGCCACGGCCGCCAGGGAGGACACGTCCGGCGAAAGACGGGTCCGCTATCCGCATCCCGTCCTGGCGGCACGGGCGGCGCGGGTACTGCGCGACAACGACACCGGTTCGGTGGTCACCGCGGCGCCCAGGTTGTACCCGCACATGTGGAGCTGGGACGCCGCCTTCATCTCCATCGGCCTGGCCCGGCTCGACGTGCGGCGCGCGATCGCCGAACTGGAGACGCTGTTCGCCGCGCAGTGGCGCAACGGCATGGTGCCGCACATCGTGTTCACCGATGCCGACGCCTACTTCCCCGGCCCGGACCGCTGGGGGACCGACGTGGCCAGGGACGGGCCGTCCAACGTGCGCACGTCCGGGATCTGCCAGCCGCCGGTGCACGCCATCGCGGTGCAGCGGGTCCTGGAAGCGGCCCGGATGTCCTCGCCCGGCGACCGGGCCGACGCCGAGCGGTTCGCCCGGCACATCTGGCCGAAGCTCTACGCGTGGCACCGCTGGCTCGTCGAATACCGGACGCCGGGATCGAGCGGACTGATCGCGATCGTGCACGGCTGGGAGTCCGGAATGGACAATTCACCGCGCTGGGATCTGCCGTACGCGGCGGTGAAACCGGGCGCGGAGCTGCCGCCGTACGTGCGTAAGGACCTCAGCGCGGTCGGCGATCCGGGTGAGCGCCCGACCGACCGCGAGTACGACCGCTACCTCTGGCTGATCGAGGAGATGCGGCGCGCGAGCTACGACCAGCGGCGGATCGTGCGTGATTCGAGCTTCCTCGCCGGGGACGTGTTCATCACCGCACTGTTCGCCATCTCCTGTGACGTGCTGATCGAGTTGGGCCGCGAGTTCGGGCAGGCTCCCGAGCCGCTGGGGAACCTGGCCGAATGGGCCGCGAACGCGCGCGCGGCGGTCGCCGCGAGCTGTCATTCGGTGTCCGGCATGGCCCGCGACCGGGACCTGCGGACATCGCGCTGGCTGGACACCCAGACCATCGCCGGGTTCGCGCCGCTGCTCTGCGGTGGCGCTCCCGACGGGGTCCAGCTCCGGCTTCTGTCTCTTTTGGACAGTGAACGGTGGTGTGGCCATCCGGGACTGCTGGCCCCGGTGCCGCCTTCGGTGTCACCGCTGCGTCCGGGGTTCACCCCGCGCCAGTACTGGCGCGGGCCGCAGTGGCCGGTGGTGGTGTGGCTGTTCTGGTGGGCCTTCGAACGCCGTGGCTGGCACGAGCGGGCCCGCAGGCTGCGCGACGCCGCGATCCTGCTGACCGAGGACGGTTCCTTCGGCGAGTACTACGAACCCTTCACCGGGGAACCGCTCGGTTCGGCGGACCAGTCGTGGACCGCCGCCGTCGTCCTCGACTGGTTGTGCTCCTGAGTTCAAGCAGCCTCTAGGCGGCGTCGGTCGCCAGCGCGAGTTCCTCGACTTCGTGGCCGGTGGTCTGCAGACGCTTCTTCGACCGGCGCTGCCGTCGCTCCACGTAGTGCGCGAGGGCGGTCAACAGCAGGCACAACGCGACGTAGATCGCCGTCACCACGATCGTCGACGGCACGATCGGGCGCCCGAACTGGCCCTGTGAGCCGATGTAGCGCGCGTAGTACAGCAGTTCCGGATAGGTGACCAGGAAACCGAGCGCGGTGTCCTTCAGCAGCACCACGAGCTGGCTGACGATGGTGGGCAGCATCGACCGGACGGCCTGGGGGATCAGCACCAGGAACATCACCTGCGTCTTGCGCATCCCCAGCGCGTACGCCGCCTCCCGCTGGCCTTTCGGCAGCGCCAGGATGCCGGCGCGGAACACCTCGGCCAGCACCGATCCGTTGTACAGCGTCAGCCCGAGCACCACAGCGAGAAACGGCGGCATCGGGAAGCCGAGCTCCGGACCGCCGTAGTAGAACAGGAACATCAGGATCAGCAGCGGGATCGCGCGGAAGAATTCGACGATCCCGGTCGAGATCCCGCGGAGCCAGGCATGGTCGGACAGCCGTCCCGCCGCGAACACCGCGCCGAAGATCAGTGCCAGCACGGCGCCCGCCGCGAACGCCTTGAGGGTGGCCAGCACCGCGTTCGCCAGGTCGGTCTGGACCTGGACGTACTCCAGCCACTCCCATTTCCGCCCGGTGAACTGGCCGCTGTCGTAGAAGCGGTAGACGATGTAGGCGATGATCGCGGCCACCACCACGCAGCCGAGCACGGCCAGCAGCCGGTACCGGGCGCGCGCCTTCGGGCCGGGAATGTCGAAGAGAACGGAATTCATCGGGCCACGCTCCAGCGCTTTTCGAGGGATCGCTGGATCAGCGAGAGGATCGCGACCAGGATGACGAAGCCGAGGGCCACCCAGAGCAGGCCGACGAGCTGGTTCTCGCCCCGTTCGGACAGGTACTGGCGGATGGCGCCGGCTTCGAGCACCGAGAAGCCCGACGCGATGGTGGTGTTCTTGAGCAACGCGATGAGCATGCTCATCAGCGGCGGCACCACCGAGCGCACCGCCTGCGGCAACACGATCTGGCCGAGCACCTGGCCGAAGTTCAGGCCCAGCGCCCGGGCCGCTTCGGCCTGGCCGATCGGGACGGTGTTGATGCCCGACCGCACCACCTCGCAGATGAAGGCCGAGGTGTAGAGGCTCAACGCGACGACCGCGGCGACGAAGAAGTTGAGCTTGAGGATCTCCAGCAGCGGGTAGGCGAACACCAGGAAGACGAAGATGAGGGTCAGCGGCGTGTTGCGCACCAGGGTGACGTACGCCGTACCGACCGCGCGGAACACCGGCACGGGGCTGACCCGCAACATCGCCAGGAACGTGCCGAAGATCAGGCTCGCCGCACCCGAGAGCAGGAACAACTCGATCGTGGTGAGGAAGTACGAACCGTAGATGTCGAGGTTGTTGGTCAAGACATTCAAGGGAGTTCTCCCGGCTGGGTGTCACGAAGAGCGGCAGGCGGGCGCACACCGCCCGCCTGCCGCCGATCGGGGTCAGTACCGCTGAATGGCGGGCGGCTGCGCCGCGGAGCCCGACTTGCCCAGCGTCGCGTTGTAGATCTTCTGCCAGGTGCCGTCGTCGATGGCCGCCTGCAGCAGGTCGTCGATCTTGCCGCGCAGCGCCGCGTCGTCCTTGTTCAGGCCGATGCCGTAGGGCTCCTGCGAGAACTGCTTGCCGACCACCTTGAAGGTGTCCGGGTCCTGCGCGGCGAAGCCCTTGAGGATCGCGTCGTCGGTGGTGACCGCGTCGACCTCCTTGGTGCCCAGCTTGTCCACGCACTGCGAGTACTTCTGGAACTCCACGATCTGGCCGCCCGGCTCGGTCAGGTGCTGGTCACGCACCCGCTGGATCGGCGTGGAGCCGGTGACCGAACAGACCTTCTTGCCCTTCAACGTTTCCGGCCCGGTGATCGAGTTGTCGTCCTTGCGCACCAGGAGGTCCTGGCCGGCCTGGAAGTACGGGCCCGCGAAGGACACCTGGGTCTTGCGCTTGTCGGTGATGGTGTAGGTGCCGACGTAGTAGTCGACGTTGCCGTTGGCGATGGAGGCTTCCCGCGCGGTGCTGTCGACGGTCTTGTAGGTGATCTTGCTTTCGTCGATGCCGAGGCCGGCCGCGACCATCTTCGCGATCTCGATGTCGAAGCCACCGAACTTGCCGGTGGTCGGGTCCTTGAGACCGAGGCCGGGCTGGTCGTCCTTGACGCCGATGGTCACCGCGCCACCCTGGCTCTTGATCTTGGCGAAGGTGGCCGAGCCGGGCAGGTCGACGTTCTTCGCGACCGGGTAGGCGGGTGGCGGCGCCGCACCGGCCTGGCCGTTGTCCGAGGGCGATCCTTGCTTGCCACACGCGGTCAGGGCGAGCGCGCTGACCAGCAATCCGGCCGCCAGGGTGCGGATTTTCATGCAAACTCCCGGTGTTGGGTGCGTTACTTCGGGTGGGGAAATCGCACTGGTGTCAATGGGTGAGGATCTTGCCGAGGAAGTCCTTCGCGCGATCCGACTTCGGTTTGGTGAAGAAGTCGTCCGGGGTGGAGTCCTCGACTATTTCGCCGTCGGACATGAAGATCACCCGGTTCGCGGCGCGGCGGGCGAAGCCCATCTCGTGCGTGACGACCAGCATGGTCATGCCGTCGGCGGCCAGCGCGGTCATGGTGTCCAGCACTTCCTGCACCATTTCCGGGTCGAGCGCCGAGGTGGGCTCGTCGAAGAGCATCACCTTGGGTTTCATGGCCAGCGCGCGGGCGATCGCGGCGCGTTGCTGCTGCCCGCCGGAAAGCTGGGCCGGGTATTTCTCCGCCTGGTTGGCGATTCCGACGCGGTCCAGCAGTTCCATCGCCGTCTTGCGCGCGTCGGCGGCCGCGATCTTGCGGACCTTCTGCGGCGCCAGGGTGACGTTCTCGAGGATCGTCTTGTGCGCGAACAGATTGAACGACTGGAAGACCATGCCGACATCGGCGCGGAGCGCGGCCAGTGCCTTGCCTTCGGCGGGCAGCGGCTTGCCGTCCACCGCGATTTCGCCCGAGTCGATCGGTTCCAGCCTGTTGATCGCGCGGCACAGCGTGGACTTGCCCGAGCCGGAGGGGCCGAGCACCACGACGACCTGACCGCGGGGGACTTCGAAGTCGATGTCCCGCAACACGTGCAACTCGCCGAAGAACTTGTTCACTCCCGTCGCCCTGATCATGGGTGGCGCAGACGACTGTGGCGTCGCTGTGGTCATTTACCCTCCATACCCCCGGGTTCACCCCGGTTCACCCCGGCGATCTAACACCGAAGCGGACAGTAATGCCCGCACAACGGTTCAACCGCAACCTAGGTGTCATCTTGGGGCGTTCGTGTCGCCTTTGTGCCGCATTGTGCACATCACTGTAGTCACGGCCGTCAACAGCGACGATGCCGGGTAGCCTGGTGGTAGCAATGGCGGTAGCATGGTTGGTATGAAGCTGAGTATCAGTCTGGGTGAGGAGGACGTGGCCTTCCTTGACCGCTTCGCCGCGGAGGCGAAGATCAGTTCGCGGTCCGCCGTGCTGCAACGCGCCATCGAACTGCTCCGCGCCTCCGAGTTGGAGGCTTCCTATCAGGCCGCCTGGGACGAATGGGCGGAAGAGGAGGCGGATGCCTGGGAGTCCACCGTCGGTGACGGCGTGACGACCCAGGCGACACACTGATGCGCAGGGCGGAAATCCGACTGGTCGGTTTCGACCCGGTGCGCGGTTCGGAGTCCGACAAGACCCGGCCCGCCGTCGTCGTCAGCAACGACGGGGCGAACGCGGTCGCCGCCCGGCTGGGCCGCGGCGTCGTGACCGTCGTGCCGGTCACCTCGAACACCTCCCGGGTCTTTCCCTTCCAGGTGCTGCTCAAGGCGGCCGAGTGCGGACTGAAGCACGACTCGAAGGCTCAGGCCGAGCAGGTGCGCTCGGTGTCGGTCGAACGGATCGGGCGCAAGGTGGGCCATGTGCCCCCGGCGCTGATGACCAAGATCGATCATGCCCTCAAGCTGCACCTGGGCCTGTGAAGGAGTTGGCACGCCGCCCGAGGGGACCGCGCAAGAGTCGTCGATTTCGCCGACCGGGTCATCGCCTTCACTTCGGATTCCGCGATTACGTATGCGGCGATCGTGGCCGGCCGTGAACGACGCGGTCGTCCCATCAGCATGGCTGATGGTCAGATCGCCGCGATCTGTCGTCTCCATGGTGCGGAGCTGGCCACCCGTAACGCGAAGGACTTCGCCGATACGGGTGTGCGGGTGCTCGATCCCTGGACAGCCGGGTAGGCGGGAAGCCCGTCCACCGGTCTGTCGGCCGGCGGCGAGTAGGGTAGAGCCGTCCAGCCCTGAGCAGTGATTGTGACGCTTCAGTGACCAGTGTTCCCAGGACCTACGAAATCCGCACCTTCGGTTGCCAGATGAACGTGCACGACTCCGAGCGGCTCGCCGGGCAGCTGGAGGAGGCGGGTTACCGCCCGGCGGGGCGTGACGCCCAGCCGGATCTGGTCGTGTTCAACACCTGCGCGGTCCGGGAGAACGCCGACAACAAGCTCTACGGCACGCTGGGCCATCTGCGGCCGGCCAAGGACGCCAACCCCGGCATGCAGATCGCGGTCGGTGGCTGCCTGGCCCAGAAGGACCGTGGCGACATCGTCAAGCGCGCGCCGTGGGTCGACGTGGTGTTCGGCACGCACAACCTCGGGTCGTTGCCGGCCCTGCTGGAGCGCGCCCGGCACAACGCCGAGGCCGAGGTGGAGATCCTCGAGTCGCTGGAGACCTTCCCGTCGACCCTGCCCGCGCGGCGTGACTCGGCCTACTCGGGCTGGGTGTCGATCTCGGTGGGCTGCAACAACACCTGCACGTTCTGCATCGTGCCGTCGCTGCGCGGCAAGGAACGCGACCGGCGGCCCGGCGAGATTCTCGCCGAGATCGAGGCGCTGGTCGCCGAAGGCGTACTCGAAGTGACCCTGCTGGGCCAGAACGTGAACTCCTACGGCGTCGAATTCGGTGACCGCCTGGCGTTCGGCAAGCTGTTGCGCGCCTGCGGCGCGGTCGACGGCCTGGAGCGCGTGCGGTTCACTTCGCCGCACCCGGCCGCGTTCACCGACGACGTGATCGAAGCGATGGCCGAAACGCCGTCCGTCTGCCCCCAGTTGCACATGCCGTTGCAGTCCGGGTCCGACCGGATTCTCAAGCTGATGCGCCGTTCCTACCGGGCTTCCCGCTACTTGTCCATTGTGGACAAGGTGCGGGCGGCGCTGCCCGCCGCCGCGATCACCACGGACATCATCGTGGGCTTCCCCGGCGAGACCGAGGAGGACTTCGAGGCGACCCTCGACGTGGTGCGGCAGGCGCGGTTCGCCAGTGCGTTCACCTTCCAGTACTCCAAGCGTCCCGGCACGCCCGCCGCCACGATGGACGGCCAGGTGCCCAAGGAGGTCGTGGGCGAACGCTACGAGCGGCTCGTCGCGCTGCAGAACGAGATTTCCTGGCAGGAGAACAAGAAACTGGTGGGCCGCAAGGTCGAACTGCTGGTGGCGGCCGGCGAAGGCCGCAAGGACAGCGAGACCCACCGGATGAGCGGGCGCGCCCGTGACGGCAGGCTGGTGCACTTCACGCCGTCGGGGCCCGCCGTCCAGGGAACGGTGCGTCCCGGGGACATCGTGGAAACCGTGATCACCTATGCCGCGCCGCACCACCTGGTCGCCGACGGCGAGCCGCTGTCGCACCGGCGCACCACGGCCGGCGACAACACCGAGGCCGGGCGGCGGCCCACGACCAGCGGGGTGAGCCTCGGGCTGCCCGCTTTCGGTGCGCCGCCCGTGGTTCCGGCGGCGAACGTCGGGTGTGGCGGGTGAAGAACCGCACCGTCAATGACCGGGAGGGAAACATGAGTGACAAGCCGGGCAATGACGAAGCGGCCGATTTGCGTCGGCTCGCCGCCGATGTGGACGGCGTGGTGGACAAGGCGGCCAGGACCGTCGACCTCGGGCGCCGTGGTTTCGTGATCTCCCTGCTGGTGTTCGTGCTCATCGTCGCCGAGTTGCTGCCGTGGGTCGGCCCGTACTCCGGATGGCAGGTGCTCCTCGGCCAGGGCGGCGTGGCGATCCCGCGGCTGTTCGCGGCCACCTCGACCGGTTTCGGCGTGCTCGCCTCGGCGCTCGCGTTGACCACCCGACGCTGGTGGCTGACCTGGGTGTGCGCGATGGGCGGCTGGTTCGCTTCGGTGGACGGCCTGCTCGCGGTGTGGTCCCAGCAGTCCTCCACCGCCGGTGGCGTGCACGGCGACGGCCCCGGCATCGGGCTGGCCCTGGCCCTGGGCATCATGATCGTCCTCGCCGGTACCTGGATGCGCACCGCCTGGTCCCGCAACTGACTCGCGTACCCGGCTTGCGGGATCGACATGCACTAATCTGTGTTTCCAAGGCGCGCGATCGGATTTGCGTAGACGGGCCGTGGCTCTCGAAGCACCGTCCCTTTTCGGAGGCA
Organism: Amycolatopsis pigmentata; assembly: GCF_042684065.1. Lineage (NCBI taxonomy): Bacteria > Bacillati > Actinomycetota > Actinomycetes > Pseudonocardiales > Pseudonocardiaceae > Amycolatopsis > Amycolatopsis pigmentata. The sequence goes on from NZ_JBHUKR010000009.1 coordinate 268,183, forward strand.
GGCGGCCCACCTCCGAAAATCCGAAGCCTACGGCGCTCGCGCGCATCTACTCACCTCATGCGGAACCCCGGGCTTCTGAAACATGCACTAATCTGAACAAGGCGCGCCGGGAAGTCTGGTCGGCATCACGAACAGAGAGGTCGGCCGGACCATGCGCAGTGTCGAAACGGTGCTTGCCCTTGTCGTGCTGGCGACCGTGGTCGCCGCCTTCGCCCACCGGCTGCGCCTGCCTCCGCCCTCGCTGCTGGTCGTCGCCGGTGTCGTGGCCGGGTTGCTGCCCGGGGTGCCCACGATCCGCGTGAGCCCCGAAATCGTCAGCCTGGTCGTGTTGCCGCCGTTGTTGTTCGCCGCCGGTGAGGAACTGCCGTGGCGTGATCTGCGGGCGGTCTGGCGTCCGGTGTCCGTGCTGGCGTTCGGGCTGGTGATGGCCTCGGCGGCGGCGGTCGCCGCGGTCGCGGTCGCGCTGACCCCGCTTCCGCTGGGGATGGCCTTCGTGCTCGGCGCGGTCCTGGCGAGCACGGACCCGGTGGCGGTCGCCGCGCTGGGCCGTCGGCTTTCGCTGCCGCCCCGGGTGCAGGCACTGGTTCAGGCGGAGAGCCTGTTCAACGACGCGACGAGCCTGCTTCTCTTCCGGGTCGCGGTCATCGTGGGCATCAGCGCGGGCTCGGTGTCGTGGGGCCACACCGCGGTCGAGTTCGGTGTGCTTGTCGGTGGCGGCCTCCTGGTCGGCGCGCTGGTCGCCGCCGGCGCTTACGTCGTGCGCCGCCGTACCGAAGACCCTGTGCTGGAAACGGTGCTCTCGCTGATCACCCCGTACGCGGCGTATGTGCTCGCGGAAGCCATCCACGGCTCTGGAGTGACCGCGGTCGTGGTCGCCAGCGTCATTCTCGGCACGCAGGCGAGCAAGCTGACCACCGCCCGGATCCGGCTCCAGCTCGGCGCGGTTTCGGCAACCGTGGTGTTCCTGCTGGAGAGCGTGGTCTTCGCGCTCATCGGCCTTCAGTTGCCGGAACTGGTGCGCGAGTTGTCCACCACGACCCCGTGGCCAGTGCAGGCCATCGCGATCGCGGTGACCCTTCTGGTGGTGCGGGTGCTGTGGGTCTTCCCGCTGTCGGCGGTCCAGCAGCGGCGGCGCGGAGCCCGGCGGCCCACCTGGGAGGTGCCCGCGGTCGTGTCGTGGGCCGGCGCCAGGGGCGTCGTCCCGCTCGCCGCGGCGCTGTCCATTCCGCTCGCGACCCAGCCCGAGTACCGAGACCTGGTGTTGTTGCTGACCATCGCGGTCATTGTGATCACTCTGGTGGTCCAGGGCTTCACGCTCGCGCCTCTGGTGCGGCGGACCGGTGTCGCGGTGACCTCGGAGGACGTGCGTCGCGAACATGTCTCCGCGCGACTGCGGCTGGCCGAGGCCGGCCTGGCGCATCTGGACGCGGTGGCCGCGACCGAAGCGGCGCCCGAGTTCCTGGTCTCGCAGCTGAGAGACAGCTGGCAGGCACGGATGGACCGGATCACCGAGCGCGAACCCGACGAGGCCGCCAGCGTGTCGGCCGCCGAGTCCTACCGGCGGTTGCGCCGGGAACTGCTGGCCGTCGAAGGCGCCGAACTCAATCGCCTCTATCAGGCGGGGGAGATTTCCGATCACACCCGTCGCCGCATTCAGCGCACGCTCGACCTGGAACACGCGGGGCTCGGCGACGAGGACGGACTCTAACCCCGCCCGACTGTCCATTGTGGACAATTTTCGGTGCTCACCGCACCTTCGCCGAGATTCCCGCGGCGACGAGAATCCAGACCCCGATCACGATGAACACCGCGGGCACCAGCACGGGTCCCACCCGTGCCAGCCCGGCGATGATCTTGGGGCGGCCCCCGAGCGCGGCGCCCGCCGCGCACCACAGGCCCAGCAGGACGAGGAACACCGCGATGGTCAGCAGAACCTGCCCGGCACGGAGGGCGTGGAACACCGGAACGTAGACGCTGAGGTTGTCCGCGCCGTTCGCGATGGTGATCGCCGCGACGCCGAGCAGGCCGGAGGCGACCGGATCGGCGCCGTCCCGGTCCGCGGAGCGTGCCCGCCACAGGCCCCGGACGCCCAGCGCGAGCGGGACCAGGCCCAGCAGGCCTGCCCATGCGCCGGGCACGGCCACCAGGCCCGCCGCGGCACCCGCGCTGACCGCTACGAGGACGGCGAAACCGAGGTACTGACCTACCACGACCTCCCGTGGCCGCGGGACGCCACGAGCGCGGGCGGCCAGGAACAGCGCGGTGAGGACGACGAGATCATCGATGTTGGTGCAGGCGAACACACCGGCCGCCTGGGCGATCGTCGTCCACGGCGCCGTCACCGGCCGGTGGCCCGGCTCACCGCGTCAACGGTCGGCCACGGCGCGCTCGGCGGCCTCCATCCATTCACGCCACTGGGCGGCCTGCTCGTCGGCCTTGCGGGCACGGCGCTCGTCGCCCGCCGCACGGGCCTTGGCCGCCTGCGACTCGAACTGCGCGACCCGCTCGCGGAACTGTTCCACGCGCGCCTGCGCCTCCGGATCGGTGCGCCGCCACCGGCTGTCCTCGACCGAGCGGATCCGGTCCTGCACGGCCTTGAGGCGGCCGTCCAGCTCCCGGATGCGCTCGCGCGGCACCTTGCCGATCTCGTCCCACCGTTCCTGGATCCGGCGCAACGTCGCCTTCGCCGCGTCCAGGTTGGCCGCCGGGTCGAGTTTCTCCGCCTCCGCGAGCAGTTCCTCCTTCTGCGCGGCGTTGTTCGCGAACTCCTGATCACGTTCGGTGAACACCGCCGACCGGCGGGCGAAGAACTTGTCCTGCGCGGCGCGGAACCGCTGCCAGAGCGCGTCGTCGGTCTCCTTGGGCGCGCGGCCGGCGACCTTCCACTCGGCCATCAGCTCCTTGTACCGGCCCGCGGTCGGTCCCCATTCGGAGGAATCCACCAGCGCTTCGGCTTCGGCGATCAACTCCTCCTTGCGGGTCTTGGCCGCGGCCCGTTGCTTGTCCAGTTCCGCGAAGTGCGACCCGCGCCGCCGGTTGAAGGACTCCCTCGCCTTGGAGAACCGTTTCCACAGCTCGTCGTCGGTCTTGCGGTCGACGCCCTTGACGGTCTTCCACTCGTCCAGGATCGCGCGCAACCGGTCGCCGGCGGCCTTCCACTGCGTCGACGCGGAGGCGATCTCCTCGGCCTCGTCGACCAGCGCCTGCTTGCGGGCGATCGCGGCCGACCGCGCCTGCTCGCGCTCCTGCCGGACGTTCGCCAGCGCGCTTTCGGCGTGCCCGATCACGTGGTCCAGCCGGCTCTTGAGCGCTTCGAGGTCGCCGACGACGGCGGCACTGGCGAGCCCGTCGCGCAGCTGATTGGCGCTGGACAGCGCGTGTTTCGGGTCGCCGGCCCCGGAGGCCAGCCGGGTCTCGAGCAACTCGACTTCGGTGCGCAGGTCGTCGAAGCGCCGGGCGAAGTGCAGCAGCCCCTCCTCGGCCGTGCCGGCCTGCCAGACCCCGACGGTGCGCTCGCCGTCCGCGGTCCGCACGTAGACGTTGCCCTCGTCGTCCACCCGGCCCCAGCGGGAGGGATTCGACTCGGCCAAGGGCACCGGTCGCGCACCTTGGCCCGCCGTCTGCGCGTGCGGCAGGGGGTGGGGCGCCGGAGCGCCGGTCTCTGTCTCGTCGGCCATCGCAGGCTCCTTATCGCCTGTCGGCCCGCCCTCGGGCGGGCGCCCCACCGAGGTGGGGCCGGGTCTTGCCGGTGGTGGATCGTCGGGAGCGGTTTTCCGCCCCTCGCCGCATTCAAGCAGTTCAGCACGGCTTGTGGTATTCGGCGAGGTGTCCGGAGCGGGTGATTCTACTTCGGGCCGGTAATCTCGGAGGGTGTGATCTCGCGTGTCGCCGTGGTGCCGCATCCTCCCCTGCTGGTGCCGGAGCTCTCGCCGGGATGCGCGGCCGACCTGCGGACGGCTTGCCTGACCGCGGTTTCGCGGCTCGGCAAGGCCTGGCTGGCGGTCGGCGCACACGACGATGACCTCTCCATTGAACCGGAATCCGCGGGAACTTTCCGGGGCTATGGCGTAGATGTCCCGGTCAGTCTTTCCACCGAACGGGTGCCTTCCGGTGAATTGCCGCTGCCGGCGTTGGTGGCGGGCTGGTTGCGGGAGCGGGCCGGCGCGGCCTCGGTGCGGATCCGCCTCGTCCCGCGCGCGACTCCGGCGGCCGAATGCGAGCGCATCGGCAAGGAACTCGCGGACTCCCCGGAGACGTCGCTGCTGATTCTCGCCGATGGGTCCAACCGGCACGGTCCTCGGTCTCCGGGCAGCGAGGACGCCCGCGCCCCCGCCTTCGACGAGAGCGTCGCGGAGGCGCTGCGGAACGCCGACGTCCCAGGCCTGCTCGCCTTGGACGTCCGGCTCGCGGAAGAACTCGGCGCCGGTGGCCGCGCGCCCTGGCAGGTGCTCGCCGGGCTCGGACCGGGATGGCGGGCCGAACTCCTGTACTCGGACGCGCCTTTCGGTGTCGGTTACCACGTCGCGGTCTGGGAAAGGGCTTCCCGTCCCAGCGGCGATCCCGTGGACGGACAGCGCCGGTGAAGCCGATCGCCGTCGTGGGCCCCACCGCCACCGGGAAATCCGAACTGGCCGTCACGCTGGCCCTCGAACTGGGTGGTGAGGTGATCAACGCCGACGCGATGCAGCTCTACCGCGGGATGGACATCGGCACCGCCAAGGTCACCACCGAGGAACGACGCGGCGTGAACCACCACCTGCTCGACGTCCTGGACGTCACCGAAACGGCGTCGGTGGCGGCGTACCAGAGGCAGGCGCGGGAGATCGTCGAACGGCTGATGCGGGCCGGGAAGGTGCCGATCCTCACCGGTGGATCCGGGCTGTACGTCCAGGCGGTCCTGGACGACCTGGAATTCCCGGGCACCGACCCTGCCGTGCGAGCGGGGCTGGAGGCCGAAGCCGAACAGCTCGGCCCGGCGGTGCTCCACGCGAGACTGGCCGAGCGTGATCCGAAGGCCGCGGAAGCCATCCTGCCCAGCAACTCGCGCCGGATCGTGCGCGCACTGGAGGTCATCGAAATCACCGGACGGCCGTTCTCCGCGAGCATGCCGCGGCCCGGTCCCGCGCGTTACGGCACGGTGCTGGTCGGAATCGATCGAGAAGCGGGCGAACTCGACGAACGGGTGGAGGCGCGGGTGGACCGCATGTTCGACGGAGGGTTGGTGGACGAGGTGCGGTTGCTCGCCGGAAAGGGTTTGCGCGAAGGGAAGACCGCGTCGCGCGCCCTGGGGTACCAGCAGGTGCTGGCGGCGCTCGACTCCGACGGCGATTTCGCGGCGGCCGCGGCCGCGACGAAGCAGGCGACGCGCCGTTTCGTTCGCAGGCAACGATCTTGGTTCCGCCGGGACCGGCGGATCCGCTGGTTCGACGGTACCGATCGGGATGTGGCCGAGCGGGTGCTGTCCGTGGTCGCCCAGTAGGCTGAGCGAGTGGCAATCGAGTTCCTCAAAGGGCATGGCACACAGAACGACTTCGTGCTGCTGCCCGATCCGTCCGGCCGTCTCGACCTGACGCCGGGCCGGGTCGCCGCTCTGTGCGACCGGCAGCGCGGGCTCGGTGCCGATGGAGTGTTACGGGTGGTTCGCGCCGAGGCGCTCGGCATCGCGTGCGATGGCGAGTGGTTCATGGACTATCTCAACGCGGACGGTTCGCCCGCCGAAATGTGCGGCAACGGGATGCGCGTGTTCGCGCGATACCTGGTGGACGCGAACCTCGTGCGCGAGCGGGAGTTCGTCGTGGGCAGCCGCGGTGGGGACCGGCGCGTGATGGTGCGCCCGGACGGTGCGGTGACCGTGCACATGGGACCGGCGACGATCACCGGCGCTTCGGTGGCGATCGTCGACGACCGGAACTTCTCCGGGGTGGCGGTCAACGTCGGGAACCCGCATCTGGTGTCCATTGTGGACTGCGACGTGGTGGAGCTGGATCTGCGCGCCCAGCCGCGCTATGACACGGACTTCTTCCCGGACGGGGTGAACCTGGAGTTCGTGAACCCGATCGGGGAAGGCGCGCTCCGGATGCGGGTCTACGAACGGGGAGTGGGCGAGACCCGCTCCTGTGGCACCGGCACCGTCGCCGCGGTGGCCGCGGCGCTGCACCTGGCGGGCACGGACACCGGAGAGTCCACAGTGGATGTTCCCGGCGGGCAGGTCATGGTCGCGCTCGAGCGCGGTGAAGCGACGCTGACCGGACCCGCGGAGTTCGTGGCGCACGGTGAGTTGTACGACGACTGGTGGGCGGCCAACGGCTGATGACACGTGGCCCGGTTCCGCTTACCGGGCCACGTCTTCCTCGTCGGACTCGTTCGGCTCGACCGGGATGTCCCGCATGGTTCGCAACGGGGACAACAGGACCGGCAGGACGGCCACGATCTGCGTGCCCAGGGTCACCCACACCGTGCCGCGCACGCCGATCCATTCGCCCAGTGCCCCGCCGGTCAGCCCGCCGATGGGGCCGATACCCCACACCACGAACCGGATGCTGGCGTTCATCCGGCCGAGAAGGTGGTCGGGACACACGGCTTGCCGGTAGCTGACCTGGGAAACGTTGTAGACCACCACGCCGTAGCCGAGGAACACCAAACCGATCGGCACGAGCACGACCCGCCAACCCGGTTCGGCCAGCGGGATCAGCAGCAACGCGGGGTCGGTGACCAGGAGCACCAGCCAGATCGCCCTGGCCTGCCCCACTCGTCTGGCCCACCAGCCGCTGCCGAGCGCACCGGCCACTCCGCCGAAGCCCGCCAGGGTCAGCAGTGTTCCGGCGCCGGCGGGGGAAAGCCTCAGATCCCTGGTGAGAAACAGGATTTCGACGGCCATGAAGGCGGAGAAGCCGAGGTTCGCGGTCCCGGTGCACGTCGTGATGGCGCGCAGCGTCGGATTGCGGAACACGAAACGCAGCCCCTCGCCTATCTCCGCCCGTAGTCCGGCGTCGTCCCGGCGTCGCGGCTCGGGTTCGACCGCCTTGATACGCCCCAGAAACAGGGCTGACGCGAGGTAGCCGAGACCGGTCGTCAGCACCGCGTTGGCCGCTCCGGCGAACTGGGTGAGCGCACCGGCCGCGCCAGGCCCGAGGATCTGTGCGACGGACTGGCTTGTCTGGAGTTTCGCGTTCCCTTCGACCAGATGCTCACGGCCGACCAACGACGGCAGGTAGGACTGATAGGCGATGTCGAAGAACAGGGTGCCGACGCTGACCAGCAAGGCCACGACGACGAGTTGCGTGAGCGTGAGCCATCCCGCCCACCACGCCCCCGGCACGCTCAGCAGGACCACCGCGCGGGTGAGATCGGCGCGGATCATCAGGGGGCGGCGGCGCATCCGGTCCACCCACACCCCCGCCGGGAGGCCGAGGAACAGGAAGGCGGCATTCTCCGCGGCGGTCAGCAGGCCCATCTGGAACGGGCCGGCCGCCAGCACGGTCGCCGCGAGCAGGGGTATCGCGGTGTTGCCGACGGAGCTGCCGAACTGGCTGACCGTGTCACCCGCCCAAAGACGCCGGAAGTCCGCATGGAACCACAGGGAGGTGCGGCGCCCGGAGACACCCGCGGGTGATGAGGCAGTCACCGGCTCAGTCTGCCGAGAGTGATTGGAAATGGTCAATCACTTCCGCTCTAGGCTGAGCGTGTGGAACGACGGAACGCGACCGAGGCGGAGGCGAGCGCGCTCGCCTCCGGAATAAGGCTGCGCATCATCCGGTTGACCGGAAGCGAGGCGCTGACCAACAAGGAACTGGCCGGCCGCCTCGGGCGCGATCCGGCGACGACCCTGCACCACGTGCGCAAACTAGTGGAGACCGGGTTCCTGGAGCCGCAGCCGCCGCGCCGGGGAAGGCGCGGAGCGAAGGAGATCCCGTACCTGTCCACGGGCCTGTCCTGGAGGTTGCTGTACCAGGGAGCGCCGCGCTACCGGGAGGTCGCGCAGGCCGCCTTGGAGGCCTACCTGGGCGAGATTTCCGAGATCGACGTCGGCGAGCTCCGGCAGCGAAGGCTGGTGGTCAGCCTCGGCGAGGAGGCCCGCGAGGAGTTCGAGCAACGCGTGGGAGAACTTCTCGACGACTTCGCGGCCAGGCCCGCCAAACCCGACGGTGACAGTGTCGCGATCTACGTCGCCACCTACCCCAGCCGTTAATTTGCTCGCTCAAGCCCCGAATCGTGGGACCATGGAAGGACGATGACAGAACTCAGCTATTCCGACGCGGTCGACGACCCGTCCACCGGTGAACTGGAACTCTCCGAGCGCGCGTCACTGCGCCGTGTCGCCGGGCTCTCCACCGAACTGTCGGACGTCACCGAAGTCGAGTACCGGCAGCTTCGTCTGGAGCGGGTGGTCCTGGTCGGTGTGTGGACCGACGGCACCGCCGCGCAGTCCGAAGCGTCTCTGGCCGAGCTGGCCCGTCTGGCGGAGACCGCGGGTTCGCAGGTCCTCGAGGGTCTCGTGCAGCGTCGCGGCAAGCCCGACCCGGCCACCTACATCGGGTCCGGCAAGGTCCGCGAGCTGTTCGACATCGTGGTGGCGACCGGCGCCGATACGGTGATCTGCGACGGCGAGCTCTCCGCCGGCCAGCTCCGCCAGCTGGAGGCGAGGCTCAAGGTCAAGGTGGTCGACCGGACCGCGTTGATCCTCGACATCTTCGCTCAGCACGCCCGTTCCAAGGAGGGCAAGGCGCAGGTCGAACTGGCCCAGCTGCAGTACCTCATTCCGCGGTTGCGCGGCTGGGGTGAGTCGCTGTCACGGCAGGCCGGTGGCCGGGCCGGCGGCGCGGGCGGCGGTGTGGGCCTGCGTGGTCCCGGTGAGACCAAGCTGGAGACCGACCGCAGGCGCATCAACAAGCGGGTGGCCAAGCTGCGGCGCCAGATCACCGCGATGGACACCATCAGGACCACCAAGCGGGGCCGTCGTGTCGCCAACGAGGTGCCGAGCGTCGCGATCGTCGGCTACACCAACGCCGGCAAGTCGAGCCTGCTCAACGCCATCACCGGGGCGGGCGTGCTCGTCGAGAACGCCCTGTTCGCCACGCTGGATCCGACCACCCGGCGCTCCGCCACCCCCGACGGCCGGGCCTACACGCTGACCGACACCGTCGGGTTCGTCCGTCACTTGCCGCACCAACTGGTCGACGCGTTCCGGTCCACCCTCGACGAGGCGGCCGGTGCGGACCTGCTGCTGCACGTCGTCGACGCGGCCGATGCGGCGCCGGAGGAGCAGGTCGCGGCGGTGCACGAGGTGCTCGCCGAGATCGCGCAGCGGCATGCGGGCGGGCTTCCGCCGGAGCTGATCGTGATCAACAAGGCGGATGCGGCCGACAAGTTGTCCCTGGTGCGGTTACGGCACCTTCTGCCGGACGCGGTCGTGGTCTCGGCCCGGACCGGTGAAGGCATGGCCGAACTGGCCGAGGCGATCGCCGACCGGCTGCCGCGGCCGGACGTCACCGTGGACGCGCTCGTGCCCTACACGCGCGGTGAACTCGTGGCACGGGTGCACTCCGACGGCGAGGTCCTCACCGAGGAGCATCTGCCCGAGGGCACCAGGCTGCACGCGCGGGTGCGACCCGACCTCGCGGCCGCCCTGGCGGACTACCGCGGGGCGTAGCCGGGCGGTAGTGAGCGGACGGGCGCCGCGCCGGCTGACGCCATGGCGCGGCCGGCCCGCTCCACTCACGACCCACGCCGTCACAGCCTCCGCAGCACGGCGACCACCTTCCCGAGGATCGTCGCGTCGTCACCGGGGATGGGCTCGTAGGCCTGGTTGTGGGGAAGCAGCCAGACGTGCCCGCTCTTGCGCTTGAACGTCTTGACCGTCGCTTCGCCCTCGATCATCGCCGCCACGATCTCGCCGTTGTTGGCGGTGGGCTGCTGCCGCACGACCACCCAGTCGCCGTCGGTGATCGCCGCTTCGACCATCGAGTCGCCGGTCACCTTGAGCATGAACACGTCCCCTTCGCCGACGATGTCCTTCGGCAGGGGGAACACGTCCTCGACGGACTGCTCCGCGAGCACCGGGCCGCCCGCGGCGATCCGCCCGACCACCGGCACGTAGGCCGGCTGGGGCATGTCGGCCTCCGTGCGGCCGATGCGGGCCGCCTTCTCCGCGGCCGCGGTGAGCACGCCGACCGCGCGGGGCCGGTTCGCGTCGCGGCGCAGATAGCCCTTGCGCTGCAACGTGCGGAGCTGATGGGACACCGACGAGGTGGAGGTCAGCCCCACCGCCTCGCCGATCTCGCGCACGCTGGGCGGGTAGCCGAACCGGTCCACCCAGGCCCTGATCACCTCGAGCACCTGCTGCTGCCGCGGGCTGAGCCCTTCCTCGACATCCTCGGGGTCGGGAAGCGGGTGGACATCGCCGAACCTGCCACCGGGGCGGCGGGGGATCTCGGCGGTCTCTTCTGTCTCGGTCACGGTCGTTCCTCCTGGCTTCCTGTCTGGCTCGGTCGTCTTGTGTGGACACTCCGTGGCGGGGACCGGTGTGTCTCGTCTTCCACTGGTCACCCACAGTAGTCCACCGGGGCCAGAACATCAAACAACTGTTCGAGCGACACGCCGGGTGGGTCTCGATTTTGTCGGACCCTGGTGGTACACATTCGCTCTGGGGTTCGATAGAACGGCTGTTCGACCTGGCGCCCGCCGGGCCGCGGCCGCCGGCGAGACCGCGAGGAGGTCGTGCGATGTCGGTTCTGGTGGACGAAGACCAGGTCACGGGCCAGATCGGGAGCCGGGCGAGGATGCCGGTACGGGCCCGTAGGCGGGCGGGTGAGCCGCGCCGGCCCCCGGGCCGGGCCCGGCTCGTGGCGGGTCGCCGGCCCCTGCCGAGGCCCGGCTGCGCGCCGCGACGGGTGGCTCCACGCTGGCCGTGGCTGGCGGCTCTGGCGGTCACGATGGCTCTGATAATCACCGGTTTGGGTGTTTTTTCGGCGGCGATGACGCCTTCCGTCCCGGATCGGACGGCGACCGTGTTCGTGGCCCGCGGGCAGAGCCTGGGCGAGCTGGCGCGTGAGTACGCTCCGGACAGCGACCCGGCGGCGGTCGTGGCCCGCATCCGTCAGTTGAACCGGCTCGACGGGGACGTGCTCGTCCCCGGTATGCCACTGACCGTGCCGGTCTCCTCCGGCGCTCCCGCGTCACGGCCGTGACGCTCGTCGCTCCGGCCGCGACACGCCGCTTCAGCGGCCCCCCGATCCTTGCGTGCCGACGCGTGGCGATCTAGGGTTCACCGCTATATCTAGTAGTTACACGGCTGTAGTTGGTCCACTGGTTGGGGAGTAGACTCGAAGGCGAGTTATCCACAGCCAGTCGGCGCTCATCCACCGGGTGTCCACAGATCGATCCTCAGGTGCCGTTTGTGTGGCGGTGCGTGGCGGCCAGGTGTCGGCGAGAAGGCCGGCGGAGAGGGAAGGTGTTCGGCTATGCGGTGTCCGTTCTGCCGGCACGCCGACTCCCGGGTCGTCGACTCGCGAGAGGTGGACGAGGGCCAGGCGATCCGCCGCCGGAGGTCGTGTTCGGCCTGCGGGCGCCGGTTCACCACCTCGGAGACCATGGTCCTGGCCGTGGTCAAGCGGTCCGGGGTCACCGAGCAGTTCAGCAGGGACAAGGTGGTCCTCGGCGTGCGCAGGGCATGCCAGGGCAGACCGGTCGACGACGACGCGCTTCAGCAGCTGGCCCAGCGGGTGGAGGAGTCGATCCGCTCGACCGGCGTCGCGGAGATCCCGAGTCACGAGGTCGGCCTCGCCATCCTCGGTCCGCTCCGCGAGCTCGACGAGGTCGCCTACCTGCGGTTCGCCAGTGTCTACCGGTCGTTCTCATCGGTCGAGGACTTCGAGAAGGAGATCGCGGACCTTCGTAAAGCCGTGGCGGAATCGGCAGCGCCGCAAGACGGCGGCAGGAGTGCGGGCGGCGAGTGACCTCGCCACATGGCGGAGAGGGAGAGCATGACGGAGACCGTGACGACAGGCGGTAAGGGTGCCCGGAAGGGCAAGCGGGGACTTGCCGTATCCCGCGTGTTCACCACCGAGGGGGTGCACCCCTACGACGAGGTGGACTGGGAAAAGCGCGATGTCGTCATGACCAACTGGCGCGACGGTTCGGTCAACTTCGAGCAGCGCGGCGTCGAGTTCCCCGACTTCTGGTCGGTCAACGCGACGAACATCGTGGCCAGCAAGTACTTCCGCGGAGCGGTGGGCAGCCCGCAGCGCGAGCACAGCCTCAAGCAGCTCATCGACCGCGTCGTGAAGACCTATGTCAAGGCGGGCACCGACAACGGCTACTTCGCCGGGGCGGCCGACGCCGAGGTCTTCGAGCACGAGCTCACCTGGATGCTGCTGCACCAGGTGTTCAGCTTCAACTCGCCGGTCTGGTTCAACGTCGGCACCGCGTCCAAACAGCAGGTTTCGGCGTGTTTCATCCTGGCCGTCGACGACAACATGGACTCGATCCTCAACTGGTACAAGGAAGAAGGCCTGATCTTCAAGGGCGGCTCCGGTGCCGGGCTGAACCTGTCCAGGATCCGGTCGTCCAGGGAACTGCTGTCCTCGGGCGGCACCGCGTCGGGCCCGGTGTCCTTCATGCGCGGGGCCGACGCTTCGGCCGGCACGATCAAGTCCGGTGGCGCGACCCGGCGCGCGGCGAAGATGGTGGTGCTCGATGTCGACCACCCGGACATCGAGGAGTTCATCCAGACCAAGGCGCGCGAGGAAAAGAAGATCAGGGTCCTGCGGGACGCCGGCTTCGACATGGATCTCTCCGGTGCCGACATCAGCTCGGTGCAGTACCAGAACGCGAACAACTCGGTGCGGGTCTCCGACGAGTTCATGCGCGCGGTCGAGGCGGGCGAGGACTTCGGGCTGCGCGCGCGGCTGACCGGAGAGGTACTGGAACGCACCGACGCCAAGCGGTTGTTCCACGCCATGGCACAGGCGGCGTGGGAGTGCGCCGACCCCGGCCTGCAGTACGACGACACGATCAACGACTGGCACACCTGCCCCGAGTCGGGCCGGATCACCGCGTCCAACCCGTGCTCGGAGTACATGCACCTGGACAACTCCAGCTGCAACCTGGCTTCGCTGAACCTGCTGAAGTTCCTCCGCGACGACGGCACCTTCGACGCGCGGGTGTTCGTCAATGCCGTGGAGCTGATCATCACGGCGATGGACATCTCGATCTGCTTCGCCGACTTCCCGACCGAAGCGATCGCCGACACCACGCGGAAGTTCCGCCAGCTCGGCATCGGGTACGCGAACCTGGGCGCGCTGCTGATGGCGACCGGTCACGCCTACGACTCCGACGGCGGCCGCGCGCTCGCGGCGGCGATCACCTCGCTGATGACGGCCACGTCCTACCGCCGCTCCGCGGAGCTGGCCGGTGTCGTCGGCGCTTACGAGGGCTACGCGCGCAACGCCGAGGCGCACCAGCGCGTGATGCGCAAGCACTCCGCGGCCAACGACGAGATCCGCACCCAGCACGCCAATGACGTCGCGGTCCGGGAACTGGCGACGAAGGAATGGCGCCGCGGCATCGAGGTGGGCGAGAAGAACGGCTGGCGCAACGCGCAGGCCAGCGTGCTCGCGCCGACCGGCACCATCGGCTTCATGATGGACTGCGACACCACCGGCATCGAACCGGACTTCTCGCTGGTGAAGTTCAAGAAGCTGGTCGGCGGCGGGTCCATGCAGATCGTCAACCAGACCGTGCCGCGCGCGCTGACGGCGCTCGGGTACCTCAACGAGCAGGTCGAGGCGATCGTCGACTACATCGCCCAGCACGGCCACGTGGTCGACGCGCCGGGACTCCGGCCGGAGCACTACGGGGTCTTCGACTGCGCGGTGGGCGAGCGGTCCATCGCACCGATGGGCCATGTCCGGATGATGGCCGCGGTGCAGCCGTTCATCTCCGGGGCGATCTCGAAGACGGTGAACATGCCGGAGTCGGCCACGGTCGGCGAGGTCGAGGAGATCTACTTCCAGGGCTGGAAACTCGGGCTCAAGGCGCTGGCGATCTACCGCGACAACTGCAAGGTCGGACAGCCGTTGTCGACGGCGAAGAAGACCGCCGAGCCCGAGAAGATCGTGGAGTACCGGCCGGTCCGCAAGCGGCTGCCGAAGAAGCGCCCGAGCCAGACTCTGTCGTTCACGGTCGGCGGCGCGGAAGGTTACCTGCACGCGGGGTCGTATCCGGACGACGGGCTCGGCGAGATCTTCGTCAAGCTGGGTAAGCAGGGCTCGACCCTGGCCGGTGTGATGGACGCCTTCTCCATGTCGATCTCGGTGGGCCTGCAGTACGGTATTCCGCTCGAGTTCTACGTGTCGAAGTTCTCCAACCTGCGGTTCGAGCCAGCCGGGATGACCGACGACCCGGACATCCGGATCGCCACCAGCGTGCTGGACTACCTCTTCCGGAGGCTCGCGCTGGACTACCTGCCCTACGACAAGCGCGCCCAGCTCGGCATCTTCACCGCGAGCGAGCGCGCCGCTCAGGTCGAAGCCGGGTACGGCGCGCCGTCGGAGAACGTCGACCTGGAAGCGCTGCGCAGCACGGTCGATTCGGGCATGGACAGGCAGGCCGAGGACAAGCCGCGGGCGGCGCACAGCACCGCGGAGTTGATGGACCTGCATCTCGGCAAGGCGGCCGACGCGCCGCTGTGCATGACCTGCGGAACGAAGATGCGCCCCGCGGGCTCGTGCTACGCGTGCGAGGGCTGCGGCGCCACGTCCGGCTGTAGCTGAGAGTGAGCGCCTTCGACAGCTGAAACAGCTGGTCAGAGCCGGGGTGACGGTAGTCGCCCCGGCTCTGCGGGTGTCTGGCGGCAAATCCTGCCGGTCGTCGACGGGCTACTCGCCGCCACGGCGCTGGTGCGTGGGTGGACTCTGGTCACCCGTAACACGGCGGACGTCGCTTCGACCGGCGTCCGCGTCTTGAATCCCTTCGCGACGGTCACCCGACCCGCGAACGTGGCGCGGCCGGGCGACCCGGTGTCACACTTCTGGCCCCGGGCTCGTCCAAGAGGACATGACGGAATCCATTCTGGTGACCGGGGCCACCGGCACGCTGGGCCGTGTCGTCGCGGAACGACTGCTCGCCGGGGGGCACCGGGTAAATGTGCTCAGTCGCCGGTCCGCTCCGTCCGGCACGCCCTACCGTTGGCACACCGGCGATCTTCACACCGGCGCGGGGGTGGACGCCGCCGTGGCCGGTGTGAACGCGATCGTCCACTGCGCCACGACGATGCGCCGGGGCGGGGACGAGGCGGCGACGCGGCGGCTTGTCGACGCCGTGCGACGGAGCGGGTCGCCGCGACTGGTGTACATCTCGATCGTCGGCATCGACCGGGTACCTTTCCGCTACTACCGGGCCAAGCTCGCGGCCGAACGTCTCATCGAGGAGTCCGGTCTGCCGTGGACGATCCTGCGCACGACGCAGTTCCACGACCTGATCGTCGCGTTTTCGGCGGTGCAGCGACGGCTTCCGGTGACCTTCGCGTTGCGGCGTGTCCGGTTTCAGCCGATCGACGTGCGGGAGGTCGCCGACCGCCTCGCCACGCTGGCCGTTGACGAGCCGGCGGGCCGCGTGGCCGACATGGGCGGCCCGGAAGTTCGTGAGGAGCGCGAGTTCGCTCGCCTGTACCTCCGGGCGGTGGGGCGCCGCCGTCCCGTCGTGCCGGTCAGGCTGCCGGGCGGGCTCGGCCGGGCGTACCGGGACGGCGCGCACCTGACACCGGAGCACGCCGTCGGCACGATCACGTTCGAGGAGTTCCTCCGGTCCCGGTATTCGTGAGCGTGGTCCACAGGAACTCGAACATCAGCGCCCATTTGAAGGCCAGTTGCTCATTGTCGGCGGCCGCTCCGTGGCCACCTTCGATGTTCTCGTGATAGCGGACGTCGTGGCCCTGCTCCAGCATTCTGGCCACCATCTTGCGCGCGTGTCCCGGGTGCACCCGGTCGTCTCGCGTCGAGGTGAGGAACAGTGCGGGCGGATATTCATGTCCACTGTGGACATTCTGGTACGGCGAGTAGCGGCCGAGGTAGGCCCATTCCGCCGGATCGTCGGGGTCGCCGTATTCGGCCATCCAGGACGCGCCCGCCAGCAGGACGTGGTAGCGGCGCATGTCCAGCAGCGGCACCTGGCTGACCACCGCGCCGAACAGCTCGGGGTAGCGGGTGAGCATGACGCCGGTGAGCAGGCCGCCGTTGCTGCCGCCCTGGATGCCGAGTTTCTCCGGTGTGGTGATTCCCCGCTCGACGAGGTCGGTGGCGACCGCGGCGAAGTCTTCGTGGACCAGGTGCCGGTTTTCCTTGATGGCCTGGGTGTGCCACTCCGGGCCGTATTCGCCGCCGCCGCGGATGTTGGCGAGGACGTAGGTGCCACCGCGGGCGAGCCAGCCTCGTCCCGTCACGGCGCTGTAGTTCGGCAGCCGCGAGATCTCGAAACCGCCGTAGCCGGTGAGCAGGGTGGGGCCGTGCGGGTCGCGCGGGCGGACGACGAAGTACGGGATCTTCGTGCCGTCCTTGGACACCGCGAAGTACTGGTCGACGGTCATGCCCTCGGCGTCGAACCGGGACGGGGCCTGCTTGAGCGCCTCCACTTCGCCACCGACATGGCCGTAGGTGAGTGTGGCGGGTTCGGTGAAGCCGTCGGTGTCGAGCAGGTACTCGTTGCTGTTGTCCGGGTCGGTGTCCACGATCTGCGCGGTGCTCATCGGCGGCACCCCCGCGAGTGGTTCCCGCTGCCAGCCGTCCGCGGCCGGTGTCAGCACGTACAGTTCGGTCCGCACGTCGGAAAGCGTGGTCAGCAGCAGGTGGTCACGGGTCCAGGTGTAGGACTCCAATGATGTCCGTGGATCCGGTTCGAACAGCACGGTCAGGTCGCGCTCGCCGCCGAGATAGGCGTCGAAGTTCGCGGCGAGGAGAGTGCCCGCGCGGTATTCCTGGCCGGCCACGATCCAGGGTGAGCGGATGCGGATGAGCAGCCAATCCCGGTGTACCGAGGTCCGCGCGTCCTCGGGCACGTCGATGCGGACGAGACGGCCGGGTGTGCGCAGGAACTTTTCCGAGCGGTAGAAGTCGATCGCCCTGCCGACGAAGTCACGCTCGTAGCCCGGGGTCGAGTCGTGGTGACCGAACACGGACACGTCGTCAGGTTTGCCCTCGTAGACCGTCGTCGCCTCCGACAGCGGCGTGCCCCGGCGCCATTCCTTGATCACGCGGGGATAGCCGGAGCTGGTGAGCGACCCTTCACCGAAGTCGGTCCCGACATAGATCCGGTCCACGTCGATCCAGCCGACCCGGCTCTTGGCTTCGGGAAGCCGGAAACCGTCGTCCACGAAGGAACGTCGTTCGAGGTCGAACTCGCGGACCACCGTCGCGTCGGCCCCGCCGCGGGACAGCTCCACCAGCCCCCGGACGTAGCCGGGCCGCAGTACGGTCGCGCCCTCCCAGACCCAGTTCTCCCCCTCGGCCGCGGAGAGCGCGTCCACGTCGAGCAGGATTTCCCACTCGGGCTCGCCGGTGCGGTAGTCGTCCAGTGTGGTGCGTCGCCACAGGCCACGCGGATGCGCCGCGTCCTGCCAGAAGTTGTAGAAGTACTCGCCGCGCCTGCGGATGTAGGGAATCCGGTCGTCGGCGTCGAGTGCTTCGCGGATCTCGTCCCGTAGCGCGGTGAAGCGCTCCCCAGCGGCCAGCTCGGTTACCGTTTCGGCGTTGCGCGCGCGAACCCAGTCGAGCGCCGTCTCACCGGTCACATCCTCGAGCCACAGGTACGGATCGTCGTCGGTCATGGCAGCCATTGTGCCAGCTCAGGACCAGTCCGGTGACCGCCCGAGCAGGGCAAGGAACCGGTCGAGCGGGGTGGCCGTGGCGCCGGTCTCCACCACGGGACCGAAGGCACCGCCCGCGCTCCGTGCCGCCGGGTCGGCCGGAATCCGTTCCGCGACGCGCAGTGCCTCCGCGACGGCTTCGGGGTCCGGGTCGTAGGACAGGCCGAGCGCCTTCGCGATGTCCCACCCGTACGCGACCGAATCGACCAGGTGCATGGCAACCGCTACCTTGCCGGGGAACGTGCCGGCGGGGCCGACGGTGACCTGCCTGCCGAACAGGCCGTCGTCCTCGAGCGCGGTGAGGTAGTCCCTGACCGACTCGGCATAGTCGGCGTAGGCGTTCTCACCGAGCGAACCGTCTCCCCAGTTCGGGGCGGAGCCCCGACGGAAAGCGACGGCGAAGGAGTGGTTCTCGCCCACCTGATGCCGCAGGAGGTCGCCGAGGTTCCAGCCCTCGCACGGCGTCCGGACGGTCAGGTCCTCCGCCCGGATCCCGGCGACGAGGCCGTCGATGGTGGCGAGAGCGCGGCGGTCGAGTTCCCGGATGTCCATGCCCGGACGCTACGGCAGGGGTGTGACGCGCGGCGCCGCTTCGTGGGTAAGCGCTTTCCGCAACGCTTTGGTGTGATCCGGCTGAATCGCTTCGAGCAGGGCTTTTGCCTGCCTGTGACGTGCTGTGACACACCGGTAGCCCGGTTCGCGGCTTTCGTCTCGCGCCCGTTGGCCCTAACCTGGTGTGAAGTGGATCACTAGCCCGGGAGGCAACGATGCGGATCGCGGACGTGCTGCGGACCAAAGGTTCCGGCGTGGTCACCGTCAGTCCCGAAACCACGGTGGCGGACCTGCTGGCCGGGCTCGCCGAACACAACATCGGTGCCATGGTCGTGACCGGGCCGGACGGGCTCGCGGGCATCGTGTCCGAACGCGACGTGGTGCGGCGGCTGCACGAGCGGGGCGCGGACCTGCTCGCCCGGCCGGTCTCGGAGATCATGACCAAGGTGGTCGCCACCTGTACCCCGGCCGATTCGGTCGACGACCTGAGCGTGCTGATGACGCGGCGGCGCGTACGGCACGTTCCGGTGCTCCAGGACGGCACGCTGGCCGGCATCGTCAGCATCGGCGATGTGGTGAAGTCCCGGATGGAGGAACTGGAGACCCATCAGGAACAGCTGCACGCCTACATTTCCCGGGGCTGACTCACCGCTGCCACCGCGCGAGCACCCGGTCGATGTCCCCGCTGATCCGCTCGCGCGCCTCGGCGCGCGGGACGCCGGACATCAGCAGGGAGTCGTAGCCGGTGTCCTCGTGCCGGATCGAGGCGACCACGGCGAGCCGCACCGCGTCAGGGCCGAGGGCCCGGCCCGCCGCTGAGCGTCCGACCCTCCCGCTGCCCCGTAGCCCGGCGTGCGCGGCGATCCGCTGGGCGCGCTCGGTGGGGCAGCCGGGGAACAGACGCAGGATCTCGGTCGTGAACGCCGCCTGGAACTCGACATCCTGCGCCGAGCGACGCACCGCGTCCCGTTCGCGCCGCCGTGCCCGCGCGTCCTCGTCGGCGAGGCACTGCTCTTCCGCCCGTTCCAGCGCGGCTTCCTCGACCAGAATCCCTTTGCGCTCATAGCGTTTGCGGCGCCTGTTGAAGCGCAGGACCAGGACCGCGAGCGTGCTTTCCTTCTTCGCCCGGCGGGACAGCGCCGCGTCGCCCGAAGGCAGGAACACCAGATGGTCGAAGTCCGCGCAGGACAGGCACAAGGATTCGTCGTCCTCCATGAACAGGAAGCCGCCGGATCCGGTTCCGCAGCCGGCGCACGTCCACTCGTTCAGCGGGTCGATGACCGCCAGATCGGGAGCCTTGTTCTGCCGTTCCTGGAGTCGTTGCCGCCGACTGTCCGGCAGCTCGGGCGAAACCCAGTGTGTGCGGAAGCGACGTTCGGCTTCTTCGTCGTCCTCGTCGGCGAAGACGAGGGGCCGCCGGTCGCGCGTTCCCGCGAGATAGACGGTTTCGCTCGGGGTGAGCCCCCGTTCCCTCGCCCAGCCGGCGAGGTACTCGCAAGCGGCGGTCACCTTCGCCGGATCCACCGGGATTTTCCGGAGCAACGGGGTGAACAGGCCCCGCCGCCAGTCGGTCACCAGGGAAGGCCCGATCCAGCGCAGCGCGACGAAAACCTCGACGGGGGCGACGTAATGCCGTTCGGCGAGCGCGGCCTCGGCGGCTGCGGTCACCCGGCGCTGGAGCTTTTGCATGGCGCGCGGCAGTTTACCGAGCCGTCCGGAAGGCGAACCTAGTGCTGGACCAGACCGGTCCGGTAGGCGAAGGCGACGGCCTGTGCCCGATCCCGCAGCCCCGCCTTCGCGAACAGGTGGTTGACGTGGGTCTTGACGGTGGCTTCGCTGACGACGAGGGAACGGGCGATTTCACTGTTGGACAGCCCGGCGGCGATCAACCGCAGTACCTCGATCTCACGGGTGGTGAGTCCCTCGAGTTCTGCGTCCCGGCCGGGAGCGCGGGATCGGGTCGCTGCCCTGACCAGACGTGCCTGTAGTGCGCTGTCTACTGTGGATAGCCCGACCGCGGCCGACCGCAGCGCCCGTGCCACCGCTTCGGCGTCGGCGTCCTTGGTGAGAAAACCCCGTGCGCCCGCTTCGAGCGCGGACAGCAGCGACTCGTCGTCGGCGTAGGTGGTCAGCACCACGACTTCGGTTTCCGGGTACTCGGCGCGCACGCGGCGGGTCGCTTCGACCCCGTCGCAGCGGGGCATGCGCAGGTCGACGAGCAGCACGTCGGGCCGATGCTCGGCGACCAGCGCGATGGCCTCGTCGCCGTCGGCGGCCGCCGCGGTGACCTCGATGCCCGGAAGCAGGCCGAGGAGCGTGACCAGGCCTTCGCGCACCACGGCCTGGTCGTCGGCGAGCACCACTCGCAGGCGTCCGGCGTCACCGGGCGCGATGTCGTTCATGCCGGAACCACCAGGTGTACCTGCCATCCATCCTCCGCCGGCCCGGTCGAAAGCCGCCCGCCGAGCAGTTCGGCCCGCTCGCGCATGCCGCGCAAACCGTAGCCCGTCGGCGCGTCCGACACCGGTCCGTCCTGGTGGTCGAGCACCGTCACTTCGAGATGCGAGGGGGCGTAGGCGAGCGTCACGTCGACGGCCGCCCCCGGAGCGTGTTTCCGCGAGTTGGTGAGCGCTTCCTGAACCGCGCGGAGCACGGTGGATCCGGTCGCCGGGGCGATCTCCCGCGGCTCGCCGCGCACGCTGAGTCCCGCGGCGGCGCGGGTGTCCAGCCGGTACTCGGCCAGCAGGTCGGTGATCGCCCGGTCGAGCGGCACCGGATCCTCTCGCAGCGCGACCACCGCCTTGCGGGCCTCGGCGAGACCGTCACTCGCCAGCCGTCGTGCGCGGTCGATCTGCGCGATCGTCTCCTCGCTCGCGCCGTCCCGCAGCAGCATCAGCCGTGCGGCCTGGAGGTTCAGCGCCAGCCCGGAGAGTGAGTGCGCCAGCACGTCGTGCAGTTCCCTGGCGATACGCGCGCGTTCGGCCAGTGCCGCGGCCACCGCGTGTTCCTCGGCCGCAGTCCGCGCCCTGGCCAGCGCCAGTTCGGTCTGTTCGATGCGGGCCTGGCGGTCCCGCCGGAGCAGTCCCAGCAGCGTCACCGCCGCGACCACGGCGAGGGTCAGCAAGGCATCGATCAGATGCCCGGCGTGCAGGTACTGGATCGCGACCGCGGCCACCGCGACCACCACGACCGACGCCGCCTGCCGGAACGGCAGGAAACGCGCGCCGTAGAACACCGTCGTGTAGACGACGATGGACATCAGCGTCCTCGGCAGGTCGATCCACAACGCGGCGCTCGTGGCGGCCAGCGTGACCAGTCCGGCGGGCAGCAACCAGGCGGGTCGTGACGGAATCCAGAGCAGCGGAACCGAGGCGATCAAGGCCGTTGCCGCCACGGCCCAGAACCACCCCGTCAGGAGGGGCACCGTGCCGGCCAGCGGGAGCAACACGAAGGTCCAGCGCAGTGCGTTGAGCGCGAAGCCTGCCCAGTCCCGCCGTTGCTCGAAGGTCATGCCGATCAGGGTCGCACGGCGAGTCCGCGGCGGTCCGCGGCGACGGGAAGGCCGAGGGACCGGGCGCGGAGATAGATGACGGCGTTCTGCACGCCGATGCTCAGCCCCATCGACAGCACGACCGAGGCGGAGGTCAGCGGGCCCGCCACGCCCAGCCGGGTGCCCAGGACCGCCACGCCGATGCGCACCACGATCGTCGTCAGCCACAGCAACAACGTCAGCACGGTGCCCTTCTGGAAGGCGTTCCCGCCGCGGGTGGTCACCGTCGTGCTCGCGGCCCGGGCGACGCCGAGCCCGATCAGCACCACGACGTCGGCCACGAGCAGTTCGATTTCGCCCGCCGAAGCCCTGGAGAGCGCGGCGAGGCAGTTCGATACCCCGATGACGACAAGGATGCCCGGGATCAGCACCAGGCCGCGGACGGTGATGGCGCTTCCTCGCCATTGCCGGATGATCACCCGCCACACGACCACCGCGGCGATCGCGAGGTAGAGCAGGATTTCGGTCACGGACATCGCGTTCCCCCTTCACGAAAAATCTCTGACCAGGTCAGTTTCGGCCGGGGCGGAGGGTTCGCGCTTCGGCGCCGGGGTGGATTCCCGGCTCAACCCGGGGGTGGAAAAGCTGTGCATCCTAGCGTCGGCATCCGACGAAAAACGTCCGAACAAGATCGGGAAGAGGGGTTTGTCCACAAAGCCCGGGTTGTCCACAGGCTTCGTATTCGGGCTCCCCCTGGCCTTTCCCGGACGCCAGGCTGGACACATGACTTCCCTCAGTGTCCCGCCGGACAGCGGCATCGTGATCAGCGTCAACGACCCGGCACACCTGATCGCCGCGGTCCCTCATCTGCTCGGTTTCCGGCCGGCCGACTCGGTCGTCGTCATCGGTTTCGGCGGTGCCAACGGCAAACGCGTCGATCCGCTCGTGCGGACAGGTCTTCCCGCGCCGGGCGATGAAGGCGCCGTCGCGGCGATGCTGGCCACGGTCTTCGCCCGGCAGCCCGGCCGTGCCGTCGCGGTTCTCGTCGTCGGGTCGGATCCCGGTCCGCCGCCCGATCCCGGTGATGTGCCGCATCGCCGTTTCGTCACGACGCTTGCCGCGGCCTTCGAAGCCCGGGGCAGGCCGGTGGAAAGCACGCTCTGGACACCGGAGATCCGTGCGGGCTCACCCTGGCGACGTTACGACGAGCCGGAATGCCCCGGTGTACTACCCGACGACTCGGCCACGCCGGTGGCGGCCGCCGTGGTGAGCAAGGGGTTCGTGACCTTCGACAGCCGCGAGGAAATGGAACGGCAGCTGGACGCGGATGATCCCGCGGCGGTGGCCCGTCGGGAGCGGCTTCTCCGGGCACGCGCCCATGACGCGCCGGCCGATGTCGCCGAGGCGTTCCGAGAGGTCCGGTCCGCTCTCGGTCCGGTGGACCGGGGCGAGCCGGACCTGCCCGACGAGCGAGTCCTGCGCCTCGCGGTCGCGCTGTCCCAGCCGCGGGTCCGCGATGCCTGCCTGGCCGTGGCGCTTCCGCCGGGCAGCGAGCGAAGCCTGCGCGCCGAGGCACTCTGGCTGGCACTGACCCGGAAGCTGCCCGCGCCCGAACGTGCCGAACCCGCTGTCCTGCTGGGGTTTTCCGCCTACGTCAGAGGCGACGGTGCGCTCGCGCGCGCGGTGCTGGACAAAGCGGTGGCGGCCATGCCCGGACATCGCCTGGCGAGGCTGCTTCTCGCTTGTCTCGACAGCGCCGTGCCGCCCGCCCGGCTTCACCGGCTCGGGCTCGCCGAGGAGCTCAGCCTTGCTGTCGCTCCTGTGTGAAGCGCCAAGCGTCGGCGACGATGCCGTGGAGGTCGGTGCTTTCCGGCTTCCAGCCGAGTTCTTCGCGGGCCGCTTCGCTCGACGCGACCAGGATCGCCGGGTCCCCGGCGCGGCGCGGCGCCACCACGGCCGGGATGGCGTGCCCGGTGACCTCACGGCAGGTCTCGATCACCTGCCGGACGGAGAACCCCGTGCCGTTGCCGAGGTTGTAGATGCGGTGCTCGCCCGGCCTGGCGTGGGTGAGGGCCAGGAGGTGCGCGTCGGCGAGGTCGGTGACGTGGATGTAGTCCCGGATCGCCGTGCCGTCGTCGGTGGGGTAGTCGTCGCCGTAGATCTGCACGCGGGCACGGTCGCCGGTGGCCACCTGCAGCACGATCGGGATGAGGTGGGTTTCGGTGGTGTGCCGCTCCCCGTAGGACCCGTAGGCACCCGCGACGTTGAAGTACCGCAGGCTCACCGCGGCCAGTCCGTGGGCCTGCGCGTAACTGGTGATGGCGTGGTCGATCGCCAGTTTCGTGGCACCGTAGGTGTTGGTCGGCCGGGTGGGCGCGGTCTCCGGGATCAGCGCCTGCTCAGGCTCGCCGTAGGTGGCCGCGGTCGAGGAGAACACCAGCCTCCCGACGCCGTGTTCGCGAAGCACGTCCAGCAGCCGGATGGCGGTGAACACATTGCCCCGCCAGTACTTTCCGGGGTCCTGCATGGACTCGCCGACCAGGGACTTGGCGGCGAAATGCAGCACCCCGTCGAACTCGGCCTTGCCCTCGCCCAGCAGTTGCGCGGTCGCGTCCGCCGCGTCGCCTTCGAGGAAGCGGGCGCCCTCGGGGACGGCGTCGGCGTGCCCGGTCGACAGGTCGTCCACCACGACGACTTCGTGGCCGGCTTCCAGCAGCCTGGCGGTGCAGACGCTGCCGATGTATCCGGCGCCGCCGGTGACGATCAGTTTGAGGTGCTTACCGGAGCCGGTGGTCATGGTGTCGTCGAGGGCCTTTCTCGCTCGGGAAGGAGAGGGTGCGCGCCATTGTGGACCACGGCCCCGCAGGCCGCGCACCGCCTCACAGGTCGCGCCCCGCGCCCGCCGCCGGCACGGCGACGAAGACCCGTGGCGCGCGCCAGCCCTTGCGGTCGTAGGCGCTGGTGACGGCCTCGCTGACGGTGTCGACGGCGGCCTCGGGCACCAGGGCGATGGCGGAGCCGCCGAAGCCACCACCGGTCATCCGGGCGCCGAGCGCACCGGCGTCGCGGGCCACCTCCACGGCGAGGTCCAGTTCCGGAGTGGAGATCCGGTAGTCGTCCCGCATGCTCTGGTGGGAACCGTCGAGCAGGGGCCCGATGTTGGCGATCCGGCCGGCGCGCAGCAGGTCGACGACGTCGAGTACCCGCTGGTTCTCGGTGACGACGTGCCTCACGAGTGGCCGCAGTTCGCCCGGAAGGCGCTCGAGGGCCGGCGTGAGGCCGTCGAGGGAGACGTCCCGCAGCGCCTTGACCCCGAGGAGTTCGGCGGCCCGCTCGGTGCCCCGGCGGCGCTCGCCGTAACCCGACTCGCTGTGGGAGTGCTTGGTCCGGGTGTCGACGACGAGGATCCGCAGGCCGTGGGCGGCCGTGTCGAAGGTGACCTGCTCGGTCTCACCGGAGCGGACATCGAGGAACAGCACATGAGACTCGGTACAGCACAAGGAGGCCGTCTGATCCAGCAGTCCGGTGGGCGCGCCGACGAAGTCGTTCTCGGCACGTTGAACCCAGCGCGCTATCCGCATGCGGTCCGGGGTCCGGCCGTCCGGGTCGTCGAGTTCGAGACCGGCCAGACCGAGCAGCGCCAGAGCGACCGCGCACTCGAGCGCGTGAGAGGAGGACAGCCCGGCCCCGGTGGGGACGTCACCGGCCAGGACCAGGTCGGCGCCGCCGCCGATCCCGTGGTCGCGCAGGACCCAGGCGACGCCGGCCGGATACGCCGCCCAGCCGTCGACCGCGCCGGGACGCAGCTCCGGGATCCGGATCGGCCCCGACTCCTGGATACGGCCGTCGGAACCCAGCGTGGCCACGGTCAGGAGCTGGTCGTCGCGGGGCGATGCCGCCGCGGCGAGGCGGTGGGGCAGCGCGAAAGGGAGGACGAAACCGTCGTTGTAGTCGGTGTGCTCACCGATCAGGTTCACGCGGCCCGGGGCCGACCACACTCCGGAAGGCGCGCGGCCGTGAACGGACCGGAACGCCTCGCCGGCGGCGACGGCGGGCCGGAAGGGCCGGTCCGCGGCGTTACCCGCGGCGGGCGTCCCGCCGGCAGGGCTCTGCTTTTCGGTCAAAGGTCACCAATCCCTGCTGGGAGCCCTGCCCCCACTACGGTCGCCAGGTCCGGGCCGGACCTCACCTGGCTTGGGCGAGCACCGCGTGCAGCACCGACATCGCCACCTGGACGCTCGCGCCGTCACCGGCCACCTCGACCGTGCCGCTGCCGGTGGCCCTGCCGATCTTCACCGTGCCTCCGGGCACCACGCCGGCCGCCCTGAGGTCGACCATCAGCTTTTCGTCCAGCTGGACGTGCTCGGCGATGCGGCGGATCTCGGCGTTACCGCCTCCGGCGCGGGCGAACTCGTCGAGGCGGATCAGCCCGGCCTCGGCCGGCGGTGCCGGGAGGTCTCCCTCCCCGAGCTTGTCCAGGCCGGGAATCGGGTTGCCGTAGGGCGAGGTCGTGGGGTGGTTGAGCAGCTTGACGAGCTTGCGTTCCACCGCCTCGCTCATCACGTGCTCCCAATGGCAGGCCTCGGTGTGCACGTGCTCCCACTCCAGCCCGATCACGTCCAGCAGGAGCCGCTCGGCCAGCCGGTGTTTGCGCATCACGGCGGTGGCCAGCTCGCGGCCGTGGTCGGTCAGCTGGAGATGGCGGTCGTCGGCGACTCGCACCAGGCCGTCGCGCTCCATCCGGGCGACCGTCTGGCTCACCGTCGGCCCGCTTTGCTGGAGCCGTTCGGCGATGCGGGCGCGCAGCGGTACGACACCTTCCTCTTCGAGCTCGAAGATGGTCTTCAAATACATCTCTGTGGTGTCGATGAGATCGTTCACGATATCCCCTTCGTCCGCAGGGATCCATGGTAGTCGCTGAGCGCGGGATGACCCCCGGTGACCGCTTCCGCGATGCGGAGTCGCCGCACGGCGTCCTGCGGGACCCGCGGCCCTCCCCGCGCGGTGTTTCCCCGGGCCGTGCGCCGTCGCGACTACCATCGGTCGGCATGGAGCCCGCCGTCGTCTGGGACCGCGCACTGCTTGGCTATGACCTCGGCGGTGATCATCCCTTCAACCCGGTGCGGCTGGAACTCACCATCCGCCTGGCCACCGAACTCGGTGTGCTCGACGGGGTCTCGCTGCTCGTGCCCGAACCGGCGAGCGAAACCGAACTCGGGCGGGTGCATGCCGTGGAGTACCTGGAGGCCGTGAAGCAGGCGCCGCTGGCGGGCTGGGACGTCGGCCACGGACTCGGCACGACGGACAACCCGGTGTTCAGCGACATGCATGACGCCTCCGCGCTGGTGGTGGGCTCGACCCTGCTGGCCGCGCGGGAGATCGCGGCGGGGCGGGCGCGGCGGGCGGTGAACATCGCGGGTGGCCTGCATCACGCGATGCCGGACCGCGCCGCCGGGTTCTGTGTCTACAACGACTGCGCGGTGGCGATCTCGTGGCTGCTCGACCACGGTTTCGACCGGATCGCCTATGTGGACACCGATGTCCATCACGGTGACGGTGTCCAGGCCGCCTTCTACGACGACCCGCGCGTGCTGACGATCTCGCTGCACCAGCACCCCTTCACGCTGTGGCCGGGAACTGGCTACTCAGGGGAGACGGGTGGGCCGGGCGCGCAGGGGACCGCGGTCAACATCCCGCTCCCGCCGCGAACCGGCGACGCCGGGTGGCTGCGGGCCTTCCACGCGGTGGTGCCCTCGCTGCTCTCCGGCTTCCGTCCGCAGATCCTGGTGACCCAGTGCGGGGTCGACTCCCACGAGGAAGATCCACTGGCCGACCTTTCCCTGTCGGTCGACGGCCATCGCCGGATCTACGCCGCGCTGCGGGAGTTGGCCGGGGACCACGCGGACGGCCGGTGGCTCGCCGTGGGCGGCGGCGGATACCAGCTGATCCGGGTGGTGCCACGGTCGTGGACCCATCTGCTGGCGACGGTGCTCGACCGCGATCTCAAGCCCGCGACACCGCTGCCGCCCGGATGGGTGGACAAGGTCCGCGAGGCCGCCCCGCGCGCCGAACTCCCGGTCGAAATGACCGACGGAGCCGACACCACCTTCAGCCCGTGGGGCGACGGCGACAACGACCCGGTCGACATCGCGATCCGCGACACGCGCCGCGCGGTCTTCCCGTCGCACGGCCTGGACCCCGACGACCCGAGGGACTGAGAGAATGACCGCGAATCGCGAGTTACCAATCCGACCAAAAGTAGGCGGAGACGGACCGCGGCCAATCTGGCTGTATAGACCCGTTCCCGCCGTGGCTGTGGTCGGATTGGTAACGATCGGCACAGTACGTGAGCGAGTGACCGGCCGAACGCGCCATCCGAAGGTCCGGCGCGTTCACCAACAAGCACTGACCGGACGATGAACGGCCAGGAAGGCGACGGAAAGCGCGACCCGTACGACTACCCGCCCCACTGGGAGGCCGACGTGGTGCTCTCCGACGGCGGGACCGTGCACCTGCGCCCGATCGTGCCCGACGACGCCGGCCTCCTCGTCGCGTTCCACGGCAAGCTTTCCGACCGCACCCGCTATCTGCGCTACTTCGGCGCGTACCCGCGCATCCCGCCGCGCGACCTGGAACGGTTCTCGGTGGTCGACCACGTCGACCGGGTCGCCTTCGTGGCGCTGCTCGGCGACGACATCGTCGGTGTCGGGCGGTACGAACGGCTGGGCTCGAGTCCCTCCGCCGAGGTCGCGTTCGTCATCGACGACGCGCACCAGGGCCGCGGGCTCGGTTCGATTCTGCTGGAGCATCTGGCGGCGGCGGCTTCCGAACGCGGTCTGCGGCGGTTCGTGGCCGAGGTGCTGGCGGAGAACGGCGCGATGGTGCGGGTCTTCCGTGATGCCGGCTACCAGGTCAGCCGGGAGATCGAAGAGGGCGTGCTGCACCTCGAGTTCGACATCGACCCCACCGAGGAGTCCCTCGCGGTGGCGCGGGCCCGCGAGCAGGCCGCGGAGGCGCGCAGCGTGCACAACCTGCTGCATCCTCGCTCGGTCGCGGTGATCGGCGCGTCCACCGACCCCACCAAGGTCGGGTACGTGGTGCTGTCGAACCTGCTGTCCGCGGACTTCGCCGGGCCGGTCTACCCGGTCAACCCCGAACACCGGTCGGTGCACGGGGTGCGCGCGTACCCGTCCGTTGTGGACATTCCCGATCCGGTGGAACTCGCCGTCGTCGCGGTGCCCGCGGACCAGGTCGAGGCGGTGCTCGACGGCGCGCTGGCCAAGGGTGTGAAGACTCTGCTGATCGTGACCTCCGGGTTCGCCGAGTCAGGGCCTCACGGTTTACACGCCGAGCTGCGCCTCGTCGGCGAGGCGCGGGCACACGGGATGCGTGTCGTCGGGCCGAACGCGCTGGGCGTGCTCAACACCGATCCCGCGGTGCGGCTCAACGCCACCCTCGCGCCCCGGTTGCCCGCGCGGGGCCGCGTCGGGTTCTTCTGTCAGTCCGGAGCCCTCGGCACGGCGATTCTGGCTGACGCGGAGGCTCGCGGGCTCGGACTGTCCACGTTCGTCTCGGCCGGGAACCGGGCCGACGTCTCGGGCAACGACCTGCTGCAGTACTGGGAGACCGATCCGAACACCGATCTGGTGCTGCTGTATCTGGAATCCTTCGGCAACCCGCGCAAGTTCGCGCGGCTCGCGCGGCGGCTCGGGCGCACGAAACCGATCGTGGCGGTCAAGTCGGGACGGCACGCGGTGCGCCCCCAGCTCGCGGCCACCTCCGCCGAGATCGACGAGTCCAGCGTGCAGGCCCTGTTCGAGCAGGCCGGGGTGGTACGGGTGGAGAACCTGGCGCAACTGTTCGACACCGCGCTCCTGTTCGCCCACCAGCCACTGCCCGCCGGGCCGCGGGTCGGCATCGTCGGCAACTCCAGCGCGATCGGGCTCCTCGCCGCGGACACCGCGCGGGCGCAGGGGCTTCGGCTCGCGTTCGAACCGGTGGACATCGGCCCCCAGGCGGGGCCTGGCGAGTTCGCCGCCGCCGTGCGGGAGGCGCTGACCTCGCCGGAGACCGACGCGCTGGTCGCGGTCTTCGTGCCGCCACTGGCGATTCCCGGCACCGCCTATGCCCGCGCGCTGCGGGAAGCCGTGCGGGACGTCGACCAGAGCAAGCCCATCGTCTCGACGTTCCTCGCCGCCGAGGGGGTGCCGGCCGAACTGGCCGTGCCCACGGCGGACGGATCGCCGGGGCGCGGGTCGATTCCCTCCTATCCCAGCCCCGAACGGGCGGTGAACGCGCTCGCGAAGAGCGTGCGGTATGCCGCCTGGCGGCAGCGCCCGCAAGGGCGGCTCCTCCGGCCGGCGGGCCTGCACACCGAGCGAGCCCAGCAACTGGTGCGAGAGATCGTCACCGGGAAGAACGTCATGCTCGACGACGGTGACGCGGTGCGGCTGCTCGACTGTTACGGCATCGGGTTGGTGCCGTTTCGCCTGGCGTCCACGGAGAACGACGCGGTCGAGGCGGCGCGGGAGCTGGGGTATCCGGTCGTGGTGAAGGCAGTCGACGAACGGCTGCGCGGCAGGCCCGATCTCCTTGGCGTGAGGCTGGATCTCGCCTCCGAGGACGCGGTCCGTCGCGGTTACGGGGATCTGCGCGAGGTGTCGGGCGACGACGAGGTCTACGTGCAACGCATGGCGCCCAAGGGAATCTCGTGTTTCATCGGCCTTCAGGACGACCCTTCGTTCGGCACGCTCGTCTCGTTCGGGCTTTCGGGCCTGATCAGCACACTGCTCGGCGACCGCGCCTACCGGGCCGTGCCGCTGACCGACGTGGACGCCGCGACCCTGGTGCGAGAACCGAAGGGCGCGCCCCTGCTGACCGGCTACCGGGGTGATCAGCCGGCCGATCTGGCCGCGCTGCAGGATCTGGTGCTGCGGGTGAACGCGCTCGCCGAGGACAACCCGGAGGTCCGTTCGCTCGCTCTCGATCCGGTGCTGGCGTCACCGGAAGGAGCGTTCGTGACCAACGCCCGGCTCGTGATCGGCCCGTCGCCGGCGCGCCCGGACACCGGCCCCCGACGGCTCCGCGCGATCCCCTCCGACTAACTGGTCCAGCCGGTGACGCTGGGGGTGTGGACCTCGTAGCGGGCTTCCCGGCCGCGTCGGGACCACACCGGATCGGCGCAGTTCGTCCCTTCCGCGGAGAGATCCCGCTTGCGCACCTTGAAGGTCGAGGTGCGCGGCAGTTCGGCGGCGATCCGCACGTAGCGGGGCCACTGTTTCGGGCCGAGATCGGACTGCGCGGCCAGGAACTCGCCGAAACCCGCGGGGTTCAGGGTGCCTTCCCGGGTGACGATGGCGGCCATGACCTGATCTCCGGTCGCCGGGTCGGGCACCGCGTAGACGGCGGCCTCGGCCACGTCGGGATGCCGGTTCAGGATGCGTTCGATCGGCGCGGTACCAAGGTTTTCGCCGTCGACGCGCAGCCAGTCGCCGAGCCTTCCGGCGAAGTAGCAGAAGCCATCGGCGTCGGCGTAGGCGAGGTCGCCGGTGTGGTACCTGCCGTCCCGCAGGCGCGTGGCGTCGGCTTCCGGGTCGCGGTAGTACCCCGCGAACCATCCCGGCCCGGTCATGTTGACCAGTTCGCCGATCGCCTCCTCGCCGTTGAGCATCCGCCCGTCGGCATCGAATTCGGCCGGGGGACAGGGTTTTCCGGTGTCCGGGTGCAGGATGGCGACCCCGTCGGCGAGCATGCCGAGCGAACCGGGCGGGGTGCCCGGACCGCGGGAGAAGCCGATTCCCCCTTCGGTCGAGCCGAAGGCATCCACCACCTGGCAGGCGAAACGCTTGCCGAACGCGGCGAGGTCCGCTTCGGCACCTTCGTTGCCGTAGACGATGCGGAGCGGGTTGTCCGCGTCGTCGGGGTGCGCGGGAGTGGCGACGACGTAGGACAAGGGCTTGCCGACGTAGTTGGCGTAGGTGGCGCCGAACTTCCGCACGTCGGGGAGGAAACCGGAGGCGGAGAACCGGCGGCGCAGCGCGATCGTCGCGCCGGCCGCGAGGCCGACCGACCAGCCCGCCATGATCGCGTTCGAGTGGAACATCGGCATGGACAGGTACACGGTGTCCGAAGTGGACAGACCGAACCGGTCCGCGAGCATCCGGCCGGGAAAGGCGATCTTGCCATGGGTGCAGCGGACCGCCCGGGGATCACCGCTCGTGCCCGAGGTGAAGATGAGCATGAGCAGGTCGTCCGGCCCGGCCGGAAGGGGGTTCAGCGGCGCGTCCGGTGGGTTCAGAGTGTCCAATTCGGACACTCTGGCACCACCGAGGTCCAGTCCGTCCAGCAGGTGCGCGTACCGGCGCTCCGTGAGCACCAGCGCGCAGTCGGCGATCCGCACGTCACGCGCCAGCGACTCCCCGCGCCGGGTGGGGTTCAGTCCGACCAGTACCGCGCCGGACAACGCGCAGGCCCCGAGCAGGAACGAGAACCGCGGCGTGTTGTCCGCGAGGATCCCCACGTGCCGTGGCCGCCCCGAGGGCAGCTCCTCGGCGAGCAGGGCCGCGTAGGCGGCGCACCGCCGGACGTGCTCGGCCCACGACCAGGTCTCGTCTTCGAACTTCAGGCCGGGATGGTCGTCGTCGGCACGGGCCAGCAGCAACTCGGTGACGGTCGGGACGTTCATGACGGCTCCGAGCCTGTCGTGGCCAGCAGGTCGCCGAGTACACGTAACTGCGCGGTGGCCCCGCCGAGGGCGAACTCGGTCCGTTTGGCGGCCGCGAAGTACCGGTGCAGCGAATGGTCCACGTCGATGCCGACCCCACCGTGCAGGTGCACCGCGGTGTGCGCGACCCGGTGCCCTGCCTCCGCGGCCCAGTACTTGGCGACCGCGACCTCTTCGGCCGCGGGCAGTCCCTCGGCCAGCCGCCAGGCCGCCTGCCACAGGGTCAGGCGGACGGCTTCGACGTCGATGTAGGCGTCCGCGAGCCGCTGCCGGACCGCCTGGAACGCGGCGATCGCGCGGTCGAACTGTTTGCGCAGCTTGGTGTATTCGGCGGTCGCGGTCAAGGCGCCGTTCAGCACGCCGAGTTGCAGCGCGCACAGCCCGACCGTGCCGCGTAACCGGAGCCACTCGGGCACGCCGGAGCCCGGTTCGCCCAACGGCGTGCCGGACGCTTCCGAGACGGTGACCAGTGCCGCGTCGGCGTGGTCGATCACGCTCTGCGCCCTCGCTTCCACGCCTTCGTCCGCGTCGAGCACGAAGACCGCGCTGCCCTCCGGGGTTTCGGCGGCGATCAGGAAGCCGTCGGCGAACGCGCCGAAGGCGACCGCTGTCTGGGAGCCGGAGATCCGCCATCCCCCCGAGGTGCGTGAGGCGGTGAAGCCGCACGGAGCGCCCGCGTCCGGCAACGCGACGGCGAGGATCTTGTCACCGCGTACCACCGGCACGCCCCAGCGTTCGAGCAATGCGCCGTCCCCGAACTCGGCCAGCGCGGCCGCCGCCATGGTCACCGTCGGCAGGTAGGGCACCGGCGCCACGGCCCGGCCGATCTCGATGAGCACGGAACACTGTTCGAGCACACCGAATCCGCCGCCGAGCGGGTAGGGCAGCGCGGCGTCGACGATGCCCGCCTTCGCCAGGTCCTGCCACAGCCCGCGGTCGAACCCGCCGGTCCCGTGCCGGCCCAGCATCTCCGGCGTGACCTTGTCGGCCAGGATCCGCCGCGTGAGCGCGGCCAGATCACGCTGCGCCTCGGTCTCCGTGAAGTCCATCTTGAAAGCTCCTACTGTGTCGTTCGTTGCCAATCCGACGGCAGCCACGGCGGAAACAGGTCGCTACAAGCAGTTCCGTGGCGTCCCGTCTCCGCCTACTTTCGGTCGGATTGTCAACGGGTAACCGGAAGGCCAAGGGCGGTGGCCGCGACGATGTCCCGCTGGACCTCGTTGGTGCCGCCGCCGAAGGTGAGGATCAACGCCGAGCGGTGGGCGCGTTCCAGGCGTCCCCGCAACACGGCGCCAGGGGAGTTCTCGCGGACGACGGCGCCCGCGCCGACGACCTCCATCAGCAGCCGGTAGGCCTCGATCGACAGTTCGGTGCCGAAGACCTTCGTCGCCGACGCCTCGGCGGGGCCCAGCGTGCCGTTCTCGGCGGTCAGTGCCCAGGCGACGTGCCAGTTCCGCAGTTTGAGGTACTCGGCGTGGGCGTGCACGCGGGCCAGGTGAAGCCGGACCCACTCGGCGTCGATCACCCGGCTGCCGTCGGGCAGCTTGGTTTCCCGCGCCCACTGCCGTACTTCGCGTAGCGCGGACTCCACCGGCGCGGAGGAGGTGAGCGCGACCCGCTCGTGGTTGAGCTGGTTGGTGATCAGCGGCCAGCCCGCGTTTTCCTCGCCGACCCTGGCGCTCACCGGCACCCGCACGTCTTCGTAGTAGGTGGCGCTGGTGCCCGGCCCGGCGACGGTGTGCACCTTCGTCCAGGAAAATCCGGGCGCCGACGTGGGCACGACGACGATGCTCAGACCCTTGTGCCGGGGCGCGTCCGGATCGGTCCGGGCGGCCAGCCACACGTAGTCGGCGTATTCGATCAGGCTGGTCCACATCTTCTGGCCGTTGATCACGTAGTCGTCGCCGTCCCGGACGGCGCGGGTGCGCAGCGACGCCAGGTCCGTGCCCGCCTCGGGTTCGGAGTAGCCGATCGAGAAATGGAGCTGCCCGGCCGCGATGCGGGGCAGATAGAACGACTTCTGTTCCTCGGTGCCGAACCGCATGATGGTCGGACCGATCGTGGTGATGGTCAGAAACGGCACCGGCACCCCGGCGATGGCCGCTTCGTCCGTGAAGACCAGCTGGTCCAGCATCGGCCTGGCCTGACCGCCGTACTCCTCCGGCCAGCCGAGCACGAGCCAGCCGTCCCGGCCGAGCTGGCGCACGATCTCCTTGTACGCCACACCGTCGCCGTATTCGCCGCCTTCACCGGCCAGTGACTCGCGGCGCTCGGGGGTCATCAGCCGGGCGAAGTAGGAGCGCAGTTCCTCGCGCAACCCTTCCCGCTCGGGCGTGTGGCCGATTCGCATGTCCTCACCTCCAACGCGTCTCGTCCGGCCGCTGGTGGCGGACGGGACCGGGAGTTAGTGTAGAACAAGTTCTAGTTCCAATGGGAGGTCGTGATGCGGGTCGAGGTGGACCGGACGCTCTGCGAGGCCAACGAGGTATGCGTGTCGTTCGCGCCCGAAGTGTTCGAGGTGGACGACGACGGGGAGCTTCACGTGCGGTCGGAGGTACCGCCCGGCGAGGAGCGACGCGTTGCCCAAGCCGTTGCGGCGTGTCCGAAAGTGGCGCTTTCGATAACGGAATAGGTGGCTTGCCGAATGCGAGAACAGATTCTAGTCTTTGGCTCTGACGGTGGGCCGCGACGGCCCGCCGGGCCGGCGAGGAGGCAGGGCGTGCGCTGGGCTCAGGGTGTCTTCCGGGCGGCGAGGCCGTGATGGAAGCCGAAGGTCAGGTCGCGATCGTCACCGGCGCCGGAGCCGGCCTGGGCAGGGCGGAGGCGCTCGCGCTGGCCGCCCGCGGGGCTTCGGTGGTGGTCAACGACATCGGCCAGAGCGCGTCCGCCGTCGTCGACGAGATCGAGGCCGCGGGCGGGAAAGCCCTGCTGGTCACCGGGGACGTGTCCGAACGAGCGACCGCGGACGCACTCGTCGCGGCGGCGCGGGAGCACTTCGGCGGCCTGCACGTCCTGGTCAACAACGCCGGTGTGCTCCGCGACCGGATGGTGTTCTCGATGTCCGACGAGGACTGGGACACCGTCATCCGGGTGCACCTGCGCGGGCACTTCCTGTTGTCCCGCAACGTCACCGCCTACTGGCGTGAACAGTCCAAAGCGGAGGGTCGGCCGCTCGGCGGCCGAGTGATCAACACCGCGTCGGAGGCGTTCCTGTTCGGCTCCCCGGGGCAGGCCAACTACGCCTCGGCCAAGGCCGGCATCGTCGCGCTCACGGTGGCGACGGCGCGCGGCTGTGCCCGCTACGGCGTCCGCGCGAACGCGATCTGTCCCCGGGCGCGCACCGCGATGACCGCGCCGGTCTTCGGTGACGCGCCGAGCGAGGGGACCGACCCGCTGTCGGTGGACCACGTCGCACCGTTCGTCGCGTTCCTCGCCTCCCCCGAGGCCGGGCACATCAACGGGCAGGTGTTCGTGGTGCACGGCGGCCGGGTCGCGCTGGTACGGCCGCCCTCTCCCGGGCCGGTCTGGAACCTCGGCGAACTCGGTGAGGCCGCCGCCTACTTCGAAGAGCACGACGCGATGTTCGCCGCGGACGAGGGCGATTTCCTGTGAAAAACGCCGGCAGCCCCGGCGCGATCGGATGAGGGATGGGACGAATGGCACGACTTGACGGCAAGGTAGCGCTGGTCACCGGTGCCGCGCGCGGACAGGGTGCGGCGGCGGCGCGGCGGTTCGTCGCCGAAGGCGCCCAGGTGGTGGTCGCCGACGTCAACGACGACGAGGGCGCCGCGCTCGCGAAGGAGATCGGCGCGGTCTACCAGCACCTGGACGTTTCGGCCGAAGCGGACTGGGCGGCGGCCGTGGAGACCACCCTCGCCGCCTACGGCAAGCTCACCGTGCTGGTGAACAACGCCGGTACCCTGCATTTCTCCGAACTGGCGAAGACCACTCTCGCCGACTACCGGCGCGTTATCGACACCAACCAGATCGGTGCGTTTCTCGGCATGCGTTCGGTCGTTGAACCCATGGAACGGGCCGGTGGTGGCTCGATCATCAACGTGTCCTCTGTGGAGGGTTTGGCTGCGGTGCCCTTTCTGATCGCCTACACGGCGAGCAAGTTCGCCATTCGCGGAATGACCAAGGTCGCCGCGCTGGAACTGGGTGCCAAGAATATCCGGGTCAACTCCGTCCATCCGGGCATGATCGACACGAAGATGGTGCGGGACGCGGCCGGCGGTATCGACGTCGACCTGTCGGCGATCACGAAGAAGCTGGCCCTGAACAGGGCCGGGCAACCGGACGAGATCGCGAACCTGGTGCTGTTCCTGGCCAGCGACGAAAGCTCGTACTGCACCGGTGCGGAATTCGTGGCCGACGGCGGGGCGACGGCGACCCACGCGTTGAAGATCTGACAGCTGAGGGATTCAAGGGGGAGGCCGTCGGCATTGATCGGACGCTGTTCGGCCGTGAACACCGCTAACGGAATGCGGTGGCACGTGGGGGAGTAAAAGACTCGAAGCAATGAAGCTTCTAGCCGGCGGAGGTGTCATGAGTGCTCGCGAAGGATCAGTGCGCGTTCCCGGCACCTCCGCGTTGATCCAGGTCGGACGGCTGGCCACGCTCGCGTGGGAGGTGCTGCGCGCGATCCCCCGGCGGCCCTTCCAGTTCCGTGAATGGATCCAGCAGAGCTGGTTCTTCGCGAGCGTGACCATTCTGCCGACCGCATTGGTGGCCATTCCCTTCGGCGCGGTGATCGCGCTGCAACTGGGTTCGCTCACCGAGCAGATCGGCGCGCAGTCGTTCACCGGCGCGGCCAGCGCGCTGGCCATCGTGCAGCAGGCCTCCCCGCTCATCACCGCGCTGCTGGTGGCGGGAGCCGGCGGCAGCGCGGTGTGCGCCGACATCGGTGCCCGCAAGATCCGTGAAGAGATCGACGCGATGGAAGTGCTGGGCATCAACCCGGTGCAGCGTCTCATCGTGCCGCGCGTGCTCGCCGCGATGCTGGTTTCGGTGCTGCTCAACGGCCTGGTCAGCGTGGTCGGTGTGCTCGGCGGCTACTTCTTCAACGTGGTCATGCAGGGCGGCACCCCGGGTGCGTACCTGGCCAGTTTCAACGCCCTCGCCCAGTTGCCCGACCTCTACATCAGCGAGATCAAGGCGGTGCTCTACGGG
The DNA here is from genome assembly GCF_042684065.1 of Amycolatopsis pigmentata. NCBI lineage: Bacteria > Bacillati > Actinomycetota > Actinomycetes > Pseudonocardiales > Pseudonocardiaceae > Amycolatopsis > Amycolatopsis pigmentata. The sequence continues at coordinate 305,977 of NZ_JBHUKR010000009.1, forward strand.
TTCGTCGCCGGGGTCGTGGCGGCCTACCGCGGGTTGAACCCGGCGGGCGGGCCGAAAGGCGTCGGGGACGCGGTCAACCAGGCCGTCGTCATCACGTTCCTGTTGCTGTTCCTCATCAACGTCGTGCTGACCGCGATCTATCTGCGGGTCGTGCCCCCGAAGGCCATCTGATGCGACCCCCTACATCGACTCGCGGCTGTAAAGCTGACAACAGCGACTTCGCGGAGGGACAGTGACGACAGATCAAGCTGCCCAGAACCGCGCGCTGGACTACATCGCCCGTCCCGGGCAGATCCTGGAAGGGCTCGGCGTCCAGCTTTCCTTCTACTTCCGGTCGCTCGCGTGGACGCCCCGCACGATCCGGCGCTACTCGAAGGAGACGCTGCGGCTGCTGACCGAAGTCTGTTTCGGCACCGGCGGCCTCGCGGTCATCGGCGGGACCATCGGCGTGATGATCGGGATGACCATGTTCACCGGTCTCATCGTCGGGCTCCAGGGGTACGCGGCGCTGAACCAGCTCGGCACCGCGGCGCTCACCGGGTTCATCTCCGCCTACTTCAACACCCGCGAGGTGGCGCCGCTGGCCGCGGGGCTGGCGCTGTCGGCGACCGTGGGTTGTGGTTTCACCGCCCAGCTCGGCGCGATGCGGATCTCCGAGGAGATCGACGCGCTGGAGGTGATGGGCGTACCGAGCCTGCCGTACCTGGTGACCACGCGGGTGATCGCCGGTATCGTGGCGGTCGTCCCGCTCTACGCCGTCGGGCTGCTCTCGTCCTACCTCGCGTCGCGGCAGGTCACGGTGTGGCTCTACGGCCAGTCGGCGGGCACCTACGACCACTACTTCACGTTGTTCCTGCCCCCGGAAGACGTGATCTGGTCCTTCCTCAAGGTGATGATCTTCAGTGCGCTGGTGATCCTTTCGCACTGCTACTACGGCTACACCGCCACCGGCGGTCCCGCCGGGGTGGGGATGGCGGTGGGCCGCGCGGTCCGGACCTCCATCGTGCTGATCTCCGTACTGGACTTCTTCCTCAGCCTGGCGATCTGGGGAGCCACCACGACGGTGAGGATTTCGGGATGAGCCGGGTCCTCACGAGACGGTTGTGGCACCAGATCCTGGGCCTGGTCTTCCTGGTGGTGTGCGCGCTGTTCATCGCGACCACGATCGCGGTGTACCACAAGGACTTCACCCCCGTGGCGATGGTGCGGCTGGACACCGACCGGGCAGGCAACCAGCTCGCCAAGGGCTCGGATGTCAAGATCCGCGGGGTGGTCGTGGGCGAGGTCCGGTCCGTGCGGGCCCTCGGCGACCACGCGGCGCTCGACCTGGCCCTCGACCCGGCCCTGATCGGGCAGATCCCGGCGAACGTGTCGGCACGGCTGTTGCCGAAGACGCTCTTCGGCGAACGCTATGTCGCCTTGCAGATCCCCGGCTCTCCTTCGTCGCAACACCTCGCCGCCGGGGACGTCATCGGCCAGGACCGCAGCAGCGCCGCGATCGAGCTGGAAAAGGTGCTCGACGACGTACTGCCGTTGCTGCAGTCGGTCCAGCCGCAAAAGCTTTCGGCCACGCTGAGCGCGGTCGCGACGGCACTCGACGGCCGTGGTGAGGAGTTCGGCACCACGCTGGTCAAGCTGTCCGGCTACCTGGGTGGGCTCAACCCTTCACTGCCGAACCTCAAGGCGGACATCAAGGGCCTCGCCGACGTCAGCGGGACCTACGCGAACGCGGCGCCGGACTTCCTGCAAGCGCTTTCCGATCTCACCACCACGAGCCGGACGCTGGTGGACAAGCGGCAGCAGCTGTCCCAGCTGTTCGGCTCGGTGACGACCGTGTCGCAGGACCTCGGCAGCTTCCTCAAGGTCAACCAGAACAACATCATCCGGCTGACCACCACCGCGCAGTCCACTTTGGACCTTCTCGCCAAGTACGCGCCGGAGTATCCCTGCCTGCTCGGGCAGCTCGCCGACTCACTGCCCCGCGCGCTGCAGGCGTTCGGCGCCACGACCGACCACATGAACCACGTCACCATCAGGTTCATCGCGGACCGCACCAAATACCTGCCGGGCGTGGACACGCCGAAGTATCTCGACAAGCGCGGGCCGCGTTGCTACCCGCAGGCCGTTCCGCCCGCGCGCTGGCCGCAGTACCCGCCGGACGGTCCCGTCCAGGACGGCTCGGCGCATCCGCCGCTGCCGCCAGGGGAAAACCCGCCTCTGCCCGGCGACGGAACCATCGACGGCGGTTCCGGCACCACGGGGTCGAACGGGTCGATCGCCAACTCGCCGATGGAACAGGACCTGATCGGCGTGCTGGCCTCACCCGCGCTGCAGACCACACCGGAGAACGTGCCGGGCTGGTCGAGCCTGCTGGTGGGCCCGCTGTACCGGGGAGCGGAGGTGGATCTGCAGTGAGGAATCTCGCCGCCCCGCTGATCAAGATCGGCATCTTCACCGCGGTGACGGTCGTGCTCACCGCCATCCTCGGCGCGACCATCGCGAACACCGACTTCGGCAACACCTCCGGCTACACCGCGCGGTTCACCGACGCCTCGGGCCTGCGCGAAGGGGACGACGTGCGGATCTCCGGCGTCAAGGTCGGCCAGGTGGACCACATCGGCGTGGCCGAGGAGGGCGAGCGCACGCTCGCCGACGTGCATTTCGGGATTTCCTCGGCCTACCGGCTGCCGGGGCTGGCGACCGCGACGATCAAGTACCGCAACCTGGTCGGCCAGCGCTACCTCGCCATCGGCACGAACGTCGCCGACGGCGATCCCTTGCCCGCGAACGGTGTCATCCCGCCCGCCCGCACCCAGCCCGCGCTCAACCTGACCGTCCTGTTCAACGGGTTCAAGCCGCTGTTCCAGGCGCTGAATCCGCAACAGGTGAACCAGCTGTCCTACGAGATCATCCAGGTGTTCCAGGGGGAAGGCGGCACCATCGACAGCCTCCTGACCCACACCGCGTCGGTCACTTCCGCGATCGCCGACCGGGACAAGGTGATCGGGCAGGTGATCGACAACCTCAACACCGTGCTCGGCACGGTGAACTCCCGCGGCCCGCAACTGTCCACTTTGATCGACCAGGCCCAGCAACTGGTCAGCGGCCTGGCCGCGCAGCGCCAGCCGATCGGCGACGCGGTTTCGGCGTTGTCCAGCCTGACCTCCGTCACGGCGGGCCTCGTGCAGGACGCCCGCCCGGCGCTGAAGGACGACATCACCAATCTCGGCAGGTTGTCCGGAAACCTCGCCGACTCCGGCCAGCTGCTCGACACGCTGCTGCAGAAACTGCCGGGCAACGTGGACAAGTTCACCCGGACCCTGAGCTACGGCAGTTGGTACAACTACTACCTCTGCAATCTGAGCGGCACGATCGGCATTTCCTCGCTGAACATCACCCTGCCGTTCCAGCCGATCCCCGGCACCGAGCTCGCCCCGAGGTGTAAGTCGTGAAGTCGCTCAGGGACCGCAATCAGGCCGCCGTCGGCGCGGTCACGCTCGTGCTCGTCGTGCTGGTGACCCTGGTGTCCTACTTCTCCGACCGCATTCCGTTGCTCGCCAGCGGAACCACCTACGAGGCCTACTTCGCCGAGTCCGCCGGGCTGGTGCCGGACAACGAGGTGCAGGTCGCCGGGGTGAAGGTGGGGCAGGTGCGCAGCGTGGCGCTGGCCGGACGCAAGGTCCTGGTCAAGTTCACGGTCGACAACACGCGAGTGGGCGAGCAGAGCACCGCCGCCATCGGGATCAAGACCCTGCTCGGCGAGAAATATCTGGCCGTGGAACCGAGGGGCGCGAAAGCCCAGGACCCCAAGGTGCCCATTCCCGTCGAGCGCACCTCGACCCCGTTCCAGCTCCAGGACGCCTTCCAGCAGCTTTCGCAGACGGTGGGCCAGATCGACACCGGACAACTCGCCCAGAGCTTCAACACGGTTTCCGACGCGCTGAAGAACACGCCGCAACCGTTGAAGGACACGCTCAACGGGCTGTCGGCTCTGTCCAGGACGGTGTCTTCGCGGGACAGCGAGCTGGCCACCCTGCTCGCCAACACCAGTCAGGTGTCGAAAACCCTCGCCGACCGAAACGCCCAGCTGCAACGGATCATCGGAGACGGGAACCTCCTGCTCGACGAACTCCAGCAGCGGCGGGACGCGATCAGCGCGCTGCTCGACGGAACGCGCAGGCTGTCCGCCCAGCTGAGCGGACTCGTGGCCGACAACCAGGCGCAGCTCCGCCCGACGCTGGACAAGCTCAGTACCGTGACCGGGATCCTGCAGCGCAACCAGGACAACCTCGGGCGCGGTCTCGCGCTGCTGGCGCCCTTCACGCGGCTGGGCACCAACGCCACCGGCAACGGGCGCTGGTTCGAGGGTTACATCTGCGGCCTGCTCCCGCCGGTGATCAACGCCGGCGCGGTCTCGGTCAATCCCGACGGCTGTACGCCTCCGATATCGGCTCCGGACCAGGGGGTGAGTGGACGGTGACGGTTTCGACACGCGCCGGGCGCGACCTGGTGACCTGGCTGGCGATGGGATGCGTCGCCGTGCTGTTGGTGACCGCCGGCCTGTGGCTCGCGCTCCGTGACACCGGCGGCACCCGGCTCGCCGCGATGTTCGACAAGACGGTCGGGCTCTACGCCGGTTCTTCCGTGCGGGTCCTCGGCGTCCAGGTCGGGCAGGTCACCGACGTCACGCCGCAGGGCGGTGCGGTGCGGGTGGACATGCGCGTCGACGACGGTGTGACCGTTCCGGCGGACGTGGGCGCGGTGGTGATCGCGCCGAGCCTGGTCAGTGACCGGTATGTGCAGCTCACACCGGCCTACGACAGCGGCCCCGTGCTGGCTTCCGGCGCGGTGATCCCCCGGGACCGCACGGCGACTCCGATGGAACTCGACGACCTCTACGGCAGTCTGGACAAGCTGTCCACCAGCCTCGGCCCGCAGGGTGCGAACTCGTCTGGCGCGTTGTCGGGCCTGCTGGACACCGCCGCGAAGAACCTCGACGGCAACGGCAAGAATCTCGGCGACACGGTCAACGAACTGGGCGAGCTTTCGCGGACGCTGAACAACACCAAGGACGACACGTTCGCCACGGTGCGGAACCTCCAGGCGTTCACCACCGCACTCGCCGACAGCGACAAAGGACTGAACCAGTTCTACGCCCGCCTCGCCGACGTCGCGGGATTCCTGGCGCAGGATTCCCATGATTTCGCGCCGGCGCTGTCGTCGCTGGGCTCGGCGCTGGGAGACGTGCGTGGCTTCGTCGAACAGAATTCGTCTCAGCTGGAGACCAATGTGGACAGACTGGCCTCGGTGAGCAAGGTGCTGGTCGACGAACGCGCCGCACTGGCCGAGGTCCTCGACACCGCGCCGACCGCCATGACGAACTTCATCAACTCCTACGACTCCGCCACCGGCAGCATCGCGATCCGGTACAACGCCAACGAACTCACCAACCCGCTGGTCACCACCCTGTGCCGCCTGCTGAAGGCCTCCAGTCCGGTCCGGCTGCCCGACGTGGTGAACAACCTGTGCCAGACGCTCGCGCCGGTGGTCGACGGACTGACGAAGATCCCGCCGGTTTCCCAGATCATGGCGGAGATCTCGAGCGGGAAACTGCCTCCGTTGCCGGTGCTGCCGCTGGTTTCCGTGCCGGGGACGGGCCAATGAGGCGCCGCGCGGTCCGCGGACTGCTCGCCGTGCTCTGCTGCCTGCTGGCCGCGGGGTGTGGCAGTGGCGGTTTCTCCGGGCTCTACACGACACCGTTGCCCGGTGGCGCCGATGTCGGTGATCATCCCCACCACATCAGGGCACAGTTCGCCGACGTGCTCGACCTCGTGCCGCAGGCCAGCGTGAAGGTCAACGACGTGGCGATCGGCCGGGTGGACCGGATCGACCTGGCCCCCGACACCAAGTCGGCGATCGTGAGCATGACGGTCAACGGGGACGTGAAGCTCCCCGCCGACTCCTACGCCGACCTGCGCCAGTCGAGCCTGCTGGGGGAGAAGTTCATCGAGTTGCGCGAGCCGGCGAACCGGGCCGCCGCGGTGGCACCGCTGGCCGACGGTGCCCTGATCCCCCTCGCGCGGACCAACCGGAACCCCGAGGTGGAAGAGGTGCTGGGCGCGCTTTCCCTGCTGCTCAACGGCGGCGGGGTCAACCAGCTCGCCGACATCACCCGTGAGCTGAACAAGACGCTCACCGGCAACGAGGCCGAACTGCGCGCGCTGCTGTCCCGAGTGGACCAGCTGGCCACCGAACTGGACGGCCAGAAGGGACAGATCGTCCGCGCCATCGACGGGCTGAACCGGTTGTCCAGCACGCTGGTCGCGCAGACCGGCAATCTCGGCAACGCGCTGGACAACCTGGCGCCCGGGCTCGCCGTGGTGAACCAGCAGCGAGACCAGCTCGTCGGCATGCTGCAGTCGCTGAACAACCTGTCCACCGTCGCGGTGTCGACCATCAACCAGAGCCGGGCGTCGCTGCTGGACAACCTGCGCGCGCTGGCGCCCACGCTGACCAAGCTCGCCGACGCCGGGACGAACCTGCCGACCGCGCTGCGGATCCTGCCCACTTACCCGCTGCCCGACGTGGCCGGCGAGGTGGTGAAGGGCGACTTCGCGAACGTGAGCGCCAGGGTCGATTTCGACCTCGATTCCCTCCTGAAGAGCATCGAGAACGCCGGGAAGATCCCGGTGGCCGGCCTTCCGCTTCCGACGCCTCCGCGCGCCGGTGCGGCCGGTCCGCCGCTGACGCTGCCCGGTGTGCCGCAACCGCTGTCCGGGCTCGGCAACGGCCTCGGTGGGCTACTCGGCAGTCTGCTGGGAGGAGGTGGCTCGTGATCACCAGGTCACACCGGTTCAAGCTGATCGCCTTCGTGCTCATCGCGGTGCTTTCGGTGTCCTATGTGGGTGCCAAGTACGCGGGACTCGACCGGCTCTTCACCACCCGCGGATATGTCGTCACCGCGCAGCTTGCCGACTCCGGCGGGATCTTCGTCAACTCCGAGGTCACCTACCGCGGGGTGGCCGTGGGCCGGGTGACCGCCCTGCACCTGAACGACCAGGGGGTGGTGGCCGACCTCGACATCGACCCGGACACGCCGAAGATCCCGGCCGCCACGCACGCCGTGGTCGCGGACCGGTCGGCGGTCGGGGAGCAGTACGTCGATCTCAGGCCGGACAACGAAAACGGGCCGTATCTCGGTCAGGGAGCGGTGATTCCCTTGTCCAGGACGGCGCTCCCGGTCTCTCCGGACAGCGTCTTGTCCAGTGTGGACAAACTGGTGTCCAGCGTGGACCCCCAGTCGCTGCGTACGGTCGTCGACGAGGTGTACGACGCCTTCGCCGGTCAGGGGCAGCACCTCGGGGAGTTGCTCGACACGGCGAGTTCGTTCACCACGACCGCCACGGAGAATCTTCCCCAGACGACCGAACTCCTGGCGGACGGCAAGACGGTGCTGGACACGCAGCGCCGTCAGGCCGCGAACATCACGTCGCTGGCCGCGGGCCTGCGGACCATCGCCGAGCAGCTGAAGACCGCCGACCCCAACCTGCGCAAGGTGATCGACGAGGCGCCGCGTCTTGCCGACGACATCGACGGCATCCTGGCCGTCTCGGGCACCGACCTCGGGGTGCTGACCGCCAATCTGCTCACCACGTTCCAGATCACTTCGGTGCGGACGAGCGCGATCGAGGAGGATCTCGTGGCCTTCCCGGTGATTTCGGCGTTCACGCGTTCGGTCGCGTCGAACGGGGAAGGGCATCTGGGCTTCGTGTTCAACTTCTTCGACCCGCACTCCTGCACCAAGGGGTACGAGACGACGAAACAGCGCCCGGCCAGCGATACGAGCGAATATCCGGCCAACAAGCTGGCTTACTGCGCCGAGCCCCCGGGCAGCCCGACCGAAGTCCGCGGCGCGCAGAACGTGCCGTACGCCGGAAAGCCGACCGCGCCCGCCCAGCCGAACGCCCAGAGCGGCCCGGCGCCGGCCGGCTCCGGACCTCCGACGACGCCGTTGCCCGGCCTCATCGGACTGGGTTCGGGCGCTCCGGCCGCCGGGATCGGGCAGCTGCTGGGGTTGCCGTGAGCAGAGCGGCCGTGGTTCGCCTGCTCGGCGTGGTGACCGTGGTGGCGGTTCTCGGCGCGGCCTGGGCGGGATGGTCCTGGTGGCGGGACACGCACGACGAGACCACCACGCGGGCGCGGGACCGGGACGCGGTGCTCTCCGCGGCTTCGGCAGCGCTCGTCGCGTTGAACACCATGGACTATCACAACGCCGGGCCGTCGGTGGACCGGTGGATCGAGGTCACCACGGGCACGCTGGGCAGTTCGTTGAGCGGTGACCGGCAACTGCACCTCGACCGCGCGAATTCGAGCCGGACGGAGTCCACGGCCACGGTGAACCAGGCCGCGGTCGCGGACCTGCACGGTGACACGGCGCGCGTGATCGCCGTTCTCGACGTGCGGTTGAGCACGGGCGGTGCGCCCGGATCGGCGAACCGTGCCCGCCTCAACGCCGAACTCACCCGCACACCGCAGGGGTGGAAGGTCGATTCCGTGCAGGCGGCCTCATGACGGGACACAAGCCGACTCCGTATCCCGTCTCGGCCGAGCGCCCTGCCGACGAGGACGAAATCGCCACCGCGGAACGTGCCGGGGCGAGCCGTCCGCTGACGGCGCTGGTGGTGCTGACGGTGGTGATCGTGGCGGCCTCGGGCTTCGTCGTCTGGTCGTGGCTCGCCCAGCGGTCGTCGCTGTCGGCGAACACGGCGGTGGCCGACACCGCCGCCACCGCGCGGCTCACCGACGACGTGGGGACCGCGGTGAAGGAGGTCTTCTCCTACGACTACGACAATCTCGACCGGACCCGCCGCGCCGCCACCACCGTTCTCGTGGACGCGGCGACCACGCAGTACCAGGCCGTCTTCGACGCCGCGGCGCGTCAGGCGAGCGCGGAGAAACTCATCCGCACCACCACCATCGCGTCGATCGGCGCCCGCGAACTCCACGGCGACACGGCCCACCTCCTGGTCTTTCTCGACCAGCAGACCCTGAACACCACGACCGGCCGCCAGACGTCGACAAGCGCCGCCCTCGACATCAGCGCGCGGAACGTCGACGGCACCTGGAAGATCGCCGCCATGAACCCGTTGTGAACACCGTGGCCGCTCAGGCTCGCTAGCCTGTCGCGGTGAGGCGCTGGACAGTCGACGATCTCAACGAAGCCGAGCGTGAACTGGTCCTGGCGGTGCTGGGCGGCGGGTATCTCGATCTGACCGGCCGGACCGGGAACCCGGAGATGCCGGAGATCCGCGGGGAACTGATCCGGCAGATGATGCTCGACCGGTTCGGCTGGCCCGGCACCGAACGGGCCGACCCGCGCGGGATCCGGGTGTCCGGAGCGCGGCTGGCAGGCGGGCTGGACCTCGCGGAGGTCTCGTCATCGCTGCCGCTCTCGCTCATCGACTGCCACAGCGCCGAGCCGGTCCGGCTTCGCGGCGCGAAACTGTCCACTGTGGACTTGACGGGTCTGGTGGCGCCTCGGCTGATCGCCGACGAGATGACCGTGGAACGGAGTCTGACCTTGCGTAATTCGGTGCTGGGTGGTGGCCCCTTCTACGCGGTGCATCTCGGTGGAGCGCGGATCGGCGGGGTGCTCAACTTCAGCGGGGCACGCCTGAGCGCCAGTGAAGGACCCGCGATGCAGGCGAGCGGCCTGCACACCGGAAGCGGCGTGTTCATCAACCGGGGCTTCCACGCCGAAGGCACCGGCGAAATGGGCGTGGTCCGGCTTCCGGGCGTCGTCGTCGGCACGATGCTCAACCTGGCCGGGGCCACGATTCGTAACCCGGACGGTCCCAGCCTCGTCGCCGACTATCTGCGAACCGGGAGCAATGCGGTGTTCTACGACGGCTTCGAAGCGGAAGGGACGGTGCGCCTCGTCGGCGCGGAGATCGGCGGGCAACTCGTGTGCGACGACGGCCGGGCGCGGCCGTCGCGGCCCGGGGACCTCGCGCTTCATCTGAGTCAGGTACGAATCACGGGACACCTGCTCCTGGCCGTCTCGTTTCCCGACGGGCCGCTGGACGTGACCGGCCTGACCTATGGCGGACGCCCCGGCAACGCCACCCTCACCGAATGGCTGGAGATGCTGGCCGACCGTACCCCGGAGTACGCGAGCCAGCCCTACTTCCAGCTGGCCAAGGCACATTCCGGAGCCGGGCACGAAAGGAACGTGAAGCGTATCCACCTCGCGCGGCAGAAGGACCTCCTGCGGCGAGGTGACCTCGGGTTGTCCGGCCGGGTCTGGCACCGGGTCGCCGGGGTCACCGTCGGCTACGGTTACCGGCCCATCGTGGCGCTGCTCTGGCTCACCGGCACCCTGGCCCTGTCGGTGCTTCTCGTCCTCCTCGCGGGCGCGGCCGGGCTGCTCGGCCGGTGCCCTCCGGTGGAACAGGTCGGGCTCGCCCTCAACGCGGTGACCCCGCTGGTGAAGGTGGACCATCAGCGTTGCGTGATCGATACTTCACGGGGGCCCGGGCAGGCGATTCTCGCGGCAGGCTGGGTTCTCCAGGCGTTGACGTGGGCCTTCCTCACCCTGTTCGTCGCCGGATTCACCGGCCTGGTGCGAAAATCGTCCTGACCGTGCGGGAACGAGTGCTCAGCGCTGGTAGATCCATTCGATGGCGTTGGCGTAGTTCTTCGCCACCACGTTGCGCTTGAGCTTGAGGCTCGGCGTGATCTCCCCGGTCTGCTCGGTGAAGTCGCGGTCCAGAATGATGAACTTCTTGATCGCCTCGGCGTGCGAGACCTGCTGGTTGGCCTGGTCGATCGCGGCCTGCACCTCCGCGCGCAGGTCCGGGTCGCCGGTGAGGTCGGCGACGGTGGCGCGCTCGGGCTTGCCGCGCTGGGCCTTCCAGGTCGGGAAGAACTCGGGGTCGATCGTGATCAGCGCGCCGATGAAGGGCCGCCGGTCGCCGACCACCATCGCCTGGCTGATCAACGGGTGCGCCCGCAGGGTGTCCTCGAGCCCGGAGGGGGCGACGTTCTTGCCGCCCGCCGTCACGATGATCTCCTTCTTGCGGCCGGTGATGCGGAGGAAGCCGTCGTCGTCCAGCGCGCCGAGGTCGCCGGTGTGGAACCAGCCGTCCTGGATGGCTTCGGCCGTGGCGGCCCGGTTGTTGAAGTACGACCCGAACACCACGTCGCCCTTGATCAGCACTTCACCGTCCGGGGCGATGCGCACCGACGTTCCCGCGACCGGGCGCCCCACGGTGCCGACCTTGTACGCCGTCTCGGTGTTGACGTTGGCGGCCGCCGAGGTTTCGGTGAGCCCGTAACCCTCGTAGACCGGCACTCCCATGCCGCGGAAGAAGTGCGCGAGCCGGGTGCCGAGCGGAGCGCCGCCCGACACGGCGCCGACACAGCGCCCGCCGAGCGCGGCCCGGAGCTTGCCGTAGACCAGCTTGTCGAAGGCGAAGTGGCGCAGCCGCAACGCCAGTCCGGGACCGCCGGCGTCCAGGGCCTGGCTGTACTCGACCGCGGTTTGCTCGGCCATGTCGAAGATGCGGCCCTTGCCTTCGCTCTCCGCCTTCTGCCGCGCACCGTTGTAGACCTTCTCGAACACCCGCGGCACGGCCACCACGAAGGTGGGCCGGAAGGTGCGGAGGTCCTCGACCAGGTTCTTCACGTCCGCGGTGTGACCGAGGGTGACGCGGGCGGTCAGCGCCGTCAACGCGATGGCGCGGGCCAGTACGTGTGCCAGCGGCAGGAAGCACAGCAGCGAGTTGCCCTGCTCCATCAGCTGGGGGAACGCTTCGATGGCGCCCCGGATTTCGGCCAGCAGGTTGCGGTGGGTCAGTTCCACGCCCTTGGGCCTGCCGGTCGTCCCCGACGTGTAGACGATCGTGGCCAGCGCCCCGGCCCGCACCTGCCGGTGCCGGTCGCGCACGTAATCGTCAGGGACCCGCGAGCCCAGCGCGCTCAGCTCCTTGGCCGCCCCGTAGTCGATCGCCCACACGTACCGCAGGCCCGGCAGGCGGTCGCGCACCTTGTCGACCTCGGCGAGGTGGGCGGACGTTTCCACGAACACGGCCTTGGCGCCGGAGTCGGACAGGATCCAGTACACCTGCTCGGCCGAGGAAGAGTCGTAGATCGGCACCGTCACCGCTCCGGCGGCCCAGATCGCGAAGTCGATCAAGGTCCACTCGTAGCGGGTCCTCGACATCAGGCCGACCCGGTCACCACGTTCGACACCGGCCGCGATCAGGCCTTTGGCCACGGCGAGCACCTGGGCGGCGAACTCCCGCGCGGTGACGTCCAGCCACGTTCCTCCGCTCTGCCGCCTGAAGCTGATCGCTTCGCCGAAACGCTCGGCGTTGGCGAACACGATGTCCGCGAGCGTCTCGTCGTCGGCAACCGGCTTCGCTGCCGGGGCGCTGTACTCCCGCACGGGGGACCTCCGTGTATGTAATGCTACTCGCGAGTTAACTAGGCGTGCGCTTACCTTATGACATCCTGCACATCGTGAGCATCCCCCTCGGCACACCACCGGCCCTCGACCTGGTCGACGAGACGTTCATCGCGGTACCGCCCAAGCTGATCGCGGCGGTTTTCGCCGATCCGCAGGCCTGGTCGCACTACTGGCCCGACCTGGTCCTTCGCGTCTACACCGACCGCGGTGACGAGGGCCTGCGCTGGACCGTGGGCGGCGCGCTGACCGGGACGATGGAGGTGTGGCTGGAACCGGTTCTCGACGGCACCGTCCTGCACTACTTCCTGCGGGCGAGCCCGAACGGCGAGCCGAAGCCTCGTGACCTCCGCCGCGAGTTCGACCGCCGGGCCCGCGCGGCGAAGCAGATCGCGCTCGGACTGAAACAGGTTCTCGAGGACGGCCGGGAGCCGGGGATACCGCCGGTTCACGACCAGTAGGCTCTTTCCCATGCGGGTTCATGTCGTCTCCGACGTGCACGGCAACGCCGAGGCGCTCGCCCGGGCCGGTGAGGGTGCCGACGCGCTGGTCGTGCTCGGTGATCTGCTCGACTTCGTCGACTACAACGAGCACGGGAAGGGCATCCTCGGCACGCTGTTCGGCGCGGAGAAGGTGGGCCAGTTCGCCCGCCTGCGCCGTGAGGGAACCCGCGAAGAAACCGTTGCCTTCTCCCGGTCGCTGTGGGCAGGCCTGGCCGACCCCGCGGCCGCCGTCACCGAAGCCATCCGCGAGCAGTACGCCGCCTTGTTCGGGGCGATGAGGGCGCTCCCGGTGCCGACCTACGCTACGCCCGGCAACGTCGACGCGCCGGATCTGTGGCCGGAGTTCGCGGGCGACGGGGTGACGATCGTCGACGGTGAAGTGGTCGAGATCGGGGGGCTGAGGTTCGGTTTCGCGGGTGGTGTGGTGCTGCCCGACGGGGCCGTGGTGCGCCGCGCGAATCCGGTGTGGCGCCCCTACCTGCGCACCCGTGACGAGTTCGTGGCCGCGGTCGGCAAACTCGACGACGTCGAGGTGCTGTGCACGCATGTTCCGCCCGCCTTTCCCGAACTGACCTACGACGTGGTCGCCCGGCGGCACGAGGTGGGCTCGGAAGCCCTGATCGACCTGATCGCCGCGCAAGGGCCGCGATGGGCGCTTTTCGGCCACGTGCACCAGCCGCTGTCGTCCCGGCTGCGGACCGGGTGCACGGAATGCCGCAACGTCGGGCACTTCAAGGTCACCGAGCGGCCCTACGTACTGCGGTGGTGAACGAGCGCGCGGTGAAGGCACGACGCGCCCGCGACCGGGTGGCGCTGTAACCTCAGCGCATGGCCGACCAGTCCACGCAGTCCATCGACGTCGAAGCGCCGCCGGAGCGTGTCATGGCGGTGATCGCGGACTTCCCGTCGTATCCGGAATGGGCCAAGCAGGTCCGGGAGACCGAGGTGCTCGCCGAAGACGAGCAAGGCCGCGCCAAGCAGGTCAAACTCACCCTGGACGCGGGCCCCATCAAGGATGTCTACACCCTCGAGTACGACTGGTCGGCCGACGGCCGCGAGGTGAGCTGGCATCTGGTGAAGGGCCAGATGCAGAAGGCCCAGGACGGCCGCTACCGGCTCGAGCCGATCGACGGCGGGATGACCAGGGTGACCTACACGCTGTCGGTCGAGTTGATGCTGCCGATGATCGGCATGCTCCGGCGCAAGGCGGAGGCGATGGTCATGCACACCGCGCTCAGAGAGCTCAAGCGCCGCGTCGAGGAGGGCGCCGGTCAGTGAGGGGACCGGTGAACCGAGCACTTCGCCGCGCCGGCGGCCTCGCCGGGGAGCCGGTTTGACCCGGCTGCTGCTGTTCACCGGCAAGGGGGGCGTCGGGAAGACGACACTCGCGGCGGCGACCGCGGCCGGGCTGGCCGCGCGTGGCACCAAGACCCTCGTCGTGTCGACCGATCCCGCGCACTCGCTCGCCGACGCCTTCGCCCGGCGGCTGACCGCCGAACCGTCCGAGGTGGATGGTTGTCTGCACGGGGCCCAGATCGACTCCCGCGGCCTGGTCGACACGATTTGGCAGGACCTGCGCGGAAAACTGCGCAGTGCGCTGTCGGGCGCCGGGGTCGACGAGCTGGAGGCCGAGGAGCTGACCGTCCTGCCCGGCGTGGACGAACTGCTCGCGCTCACCGAGATCCAGCGGCTGGCCGAGAGCGGCCGGTGGGACACGATCGTGGTCGACTGCGGCCCGACCGCGGAGACGCTCCGGCTGCTGGCGCTTCCCGAGGCCGTCACCGGGTACCTGGACCGGATGTTCGGCTGGCAGGCCAAGATCGTCGGCGGTGGCACCGTGCGGTCCGTCCGGAAGCTCGCCGCGCACCTGGAGTCCCTGCGGGACCTGCTCACCGATCCGGTGGCGACCGGGGTGCGGCTGGTGCTCACCCCGGAGCGGGTCGTGGTGGCCGAAGCCAGGCGCACACTGTCCGCGCTCGCGTTGCGGGGCGTCCGCGTGGACGGCGTGATCGTCAACCGGCTCATGCCCGCGGCCCGGCTGTGGCGCGGTGCGGCGGCGTCCTGGCTCCGGGCACGGCGAGCGCAGCAGGACGCGGTCCTGGCCGAACTGGCCGGAACGCCGCTCGCCCGGTACTCGCCGGTGGAGCACCGGGCGGTCGAACCGGTCGGGCTGGCGGCGTTGCTGGAGATCGCGACCGAGCTCTACGGCGACGAGGATCCCTTGCGCGACCGGGGAAACGAGCCCGCTCCGCTGTTCGAGGTGTCGGAGTCCGGCGACGGTTACCTGCTCCGGGTGGCGCTTCCGCTCGGCCGGGACGCCGAGGTGGACCTGGCGCGCGTCGACGACGATCTGGCGATCACCGTGGACGGCTTCCGCAGGCTCGTGCCGTTGCCCGGAAAGCTGCGCCACTGCCGGGTCGTGGGAGCGGAGGCAGGCAGCGGTGGCTTGGTCGTTTCCTTCACCGGGAGGGCTGTTGACTGAGACTGAGGCGACGAGCCTTGGCGAGGAGATCCGGCAACTCGTCGAAATGGTGCTCGAACGCGCGGCGCCGTGGCTGGAAGAGGTGATCGCGGCCGGGCACGGTTCCCCGCGAGACGGGGAAGAGCCGGACGCGGCGGGTTGCGGCTGGTGCCCGTTGTGCGCGGTGGTCTCGGTGGTGCGCGGGGAACGGCCGGAGTTCGCCGCGCGCGTGCTCGAACAGGCCCGGCAGCTCATCGCGTTGCTGCGCGCCGTGCTCGCGGACCGCTGGGAGCCCGAGGAGGGCGTGCACATGCCGGGTTTCCAGCGTTCGCCCCGTCCTCCCGCCGAGGAACGGGTCCAGCACATTCCGGTGCGGTGGCAAAATACGTGACTGCCACGCGAAGCGTGTCCGTTGAGGGTGGTGGTGGGAGACGGGAGGGGCTGACCGCCACGCGTGGCGGTGCGAGACGGGAGGGCTGAGTGCACGCGATCGGGCTCGATGTGGGTGGCACGAGCGTGCGCGCGGGCGTGGTGGACGAGCGCGGATCGCTGCTGGACACCGCGCGGGCGGGGACGCCGAGCGACGAAGACGCCCTCGAAGACGCGATTTCCGCGGTGATCGACGAACTGCGCAACCGGCATGACGAGGTGGCCGCGGTGGGGCTCTCGGTGGCCGGGTTCGTCGCGAACGACCGGCGGACGGTGATGTTCGCGCCGCATCTGGCGTGGCGCGCGGCGCCGGTGGCGGAACGGATCGCCAAGCGGGTCGGCCTGCCGGTGACCTTGGAGCACGACGCGAACGCGGCGGCGCTGGCGGAGCACCGGTTCGGCGCGGCGCGGGGCACGCGGGTGGCGGCGCTGATCGCGATCGGCACCGGGATCGGTGCGGGACTGTTGCTGGACGGCGAAATCTACCGGGGCGCGCACGGGGTCGCGCCGGAACTCGGTCACCTGACCGTCGTGCCCGGGGGCCGTGCGTGCCCGTGCGGCAAGTACGGCTGCTGGGAGCGTTACTGCAGCGGAACCGCGCTGGCGGCGACCGCGGTGGAACTGCTGGCCCGGCATCCCGGTGTTTCGACCGTGCTGGCCCGGGAGTTTTCGCGGGACCCCGGGGCGATCACCGGCCGCCGGGTGGCGGGCGCGGCGCGGGACGGCGACCCCATCGCCCAGCGGGCGGTGGCGGAGCTGGCGAAGTGGCTCGGGGAAGGGCTCGCGCTGGTGGCCGACGTGTTCGATCCGGAGATCATGGTGATCGCCGGAGGGGTTTCCGAATCGGCGACGCTGTTCCTCGACGAGGCTCGCGAGCACTACGCGGGCGCGCTCACCGGGGCGCGGCACCGGCCGCTCGCGCGGATCCGCACCGCGCATCTCGGCGACGATGCCGCGATCGTCGGCGCCGCCGCGCTGGCGGCGTCAGCCAGGGAATCCGGCGGGGCCCGCCGCAAGGTGTGACAAGCTGGTCGAATGGCGTCGGGCGACGGGTTCGTGTGGTGTTCGGGCGGTCATCGCCACTGGGGCACCAATGGTGCCGCCGGGTTACTGCTGGTCGACTCGGAGTGCCGGGTGTTGTTGCAGCACCGGGCTTCCTGGACGCATCAGGGCAGCACCTGGGCGCTGCCCGGGGGCGCGATCCACGACGGTGAGAGCCCACGCGCGGCGGCGATCCGGGAGGCCGGGGAAGAGGCGGCGGTCCCGCCGGACGCGGTCCGGGTGACCGCGGCGACCGCCGTGGACCACGGCGGCTGGCGCTACACCACGATCCTCGCCACTGCCCGCGAAACCGTGCGCGAGCGCGTGATGAATGCCGAAAGCACCGAACTGCGGTGGGTAAGCCCCGAGGAGGTCGGGAACTTCCCGCTGCACCAGGATTTCGCGGCCGCCTGGCCGGCCCTGCACGCGCAGCTCGGCCGCGAACTGGTGCTGGTGGTGGACGCCGCCAACGTGGTCGGATCGCGGCCGGACGGCTGGTGGCGCGACCGGGCCGGGGCGGCGGCCCGGCTGCGCGACAGCCTGGGCGCGCTGGTCCGGGACGGGGTGCGGGGCACCGACGTGGCACTGGCGCCCGACTGGTGCTGGTGGCCGACGGTCCGGTTGGTCGTGGAGGGGCAGGCGCGCCGGATCTCCTCCGGTGACGGCGCCGGTGGCGGTACGGGTGGCACCGTGGAGGTCGTCGCCGCCGAACGCGACGGCGACTCCGCGATCGTCGAGGTGGTGCGCGCGTCGGCGCCACGTGAACAGGTCGTCGTGGTGACCGCCGACCGCGAACTCCGCTCACGCGTGGAAGCGGAGGGCGCCTCGGTGGTCGGGCCGGGAACCCTGCTGGGCCTGCTGGAGGTCACCGAAAGGTAGGAAGCCGCCCGAGTTCGGCCATCCCGGCGGACAGCAGCCGGCCAAGGTCGGAGCCGGGCGCGCGGAGCCATTGTTCATACGCGGCAAGGGCGACACCGAGAGTGGCGTAGGCGATCGTCTGGGGCGCGAGGGAATCCGGATCGACGCCGAGCCGTGTCCCGACGAACTCGGCGAGCACCTGCCGCCAGTCCGCGTAGCGCAGCGCCGAATGCGCCTGGAGTGCCGGGGTGGTCAGGATCAGCTCCATCCGCCGCCGGTGCCAGGGCGCCTCGGCGGGGTCGATCCGGTTGAACTCCACCAGCGCCTCGGAGATCACCTCCAGCAGCGGCCGGTCCGCCGGATACTCCGCGAGCCGTTTGCGCATCGTCGCGAGCTGGCCGTCGAAGTCGCCCCAGGCGATGTCGTTCTTGGACGGGAAGTACCGGAAGAAGGTGCGACGGCCGATGCCGGCCGCTTCGGCGATGTCGTCGATCGTGGTGCGCTCGAATCCCCGGTCCGCGAACAGTTCGAAGGCCGCGTGCTCGACTTCGGCGCGGGTGGTGATCCTGCGGCGCCCGACGCGGGACGTCGCGCCCGATCCGTTCAAGACTCTTCCATTCGGCACTCGGTGTCATTATTGTCGTGACGGGGTCGCACCGTGGCGGCCCAGGAAGGGAGCATCCCATGTCCGACGCGTCCACCGCCGCCCAGACACCCGAAGAGCCCCTGGTCGAGGAGGAACTTCTCGTCGAAGAGGTCTCCATCGACGGCATGTGCGGTGTCTACTGACCTCCCCGTTACTTCAGTGTCCGAAACTTCGGTGTTCGATCCCGGTCGGGCCTACCGTCGTTCGCCGCGAGTCGCGCTGAGGCCGGAGCCCTTCGGCGCGCTCGCCTACGACTTCGGTACCCGCAAACTGTCCTTTCTGAAGACTCCGATGCTGGTCGAGGTGGTCCGGACCCTCGAAAACCAGCCGGACGTGCACGCCACGCTGGACGCGGCCGGGGTCCCCGGCGACCAGCGGGCCGCCTACCTCAAGGCGCTCGCCGGCCTCGCCGAGGCGGGCACCATCGAGCCCCGCGAAAACGAGTCCCGAGAAGAGGACATGCGATGACGGATGTTCTGCCCGATGTCCTGCCGCCGCCCCGGCCGAAGAAGCTGGTCGAGCATTTCAAGGAGGGCCTGAACTCGCCGATCTGCCTCACCTGGGAACTGACCTACGCCTGCAATCTCGCTTGCGTGCACTGCCTTTCCTCGTCGGGACGGCGGGATCCGCGTGAACTGAGCACCGAGGAGTGCAAGGCGGTCATCGACGAACTGCAGCGGATGCAGGTCTTCTACGTCAACATCGGTGGCGGCGAACCCACCGTGCGGTCCGATTTCTGGGAGCTGGTCGAATACGCCGTCGCGCACCAGGTCGGCGTCAAGTTCTCCACCAACGGCGTGAAGCTCACGCCCGAGCGCGCCCGGTGGCTGGCCGGGACCGACTACGTGGACGTGCAGATCTCGCTCGACGGCGCCACCGCCGAGGTCAACGACGCGGTCCGTGGCCCCGGCTCCTACGACACCGCGATGCGGGCGATGCGCAATCTCGCCGACGCGGGTTTCCGCGACTTCAAACTCAGCGTGGTGATGACGCGCCAGAACGTCGGGCAGCTCGACCAGTTCGCGGAGATCGCCGCGACCTACGGCGCCCAGCTGCGGATCACGAGGCTTCGCCCGTCGGGTCGGGGCGCCGACGTCTGGGACGACCTGCATCCCACGGCCGAACAGCAACTCGCGCTTTACGACTGGCTGGTCGAGCACGGCGAGAACGTGCTCACCGGTGATTCCTTCTTCCATCTCAACGCGCTCGGCTCCACCCCGTTGCCCGGGCTGAACCTGTGCGGCGCCGGACGCGTGGTGTGCCTGATCGACCCGGTCGGCGACGTCTACGCGTGCCCGTTCGCGATCCATCAGGAGTTCCTGGCCGGAAACGTCCGTGACGAGGGCGGTTTCGCCGGGGTGTGGACGGAGTCCGAGTTGTTCACCCGGCTGCGCGGGCCGCAGACCGGCGGCGCGTGCGAGTCGTGTTCGGCCTACGACGCCTGCCAGGGCGGTTGCATGGCGGCGAAGTTCTTCACCGGCCTTCCCCTGGACGGGCCCGACCCGGAATGCGTGAAGGGACACGGAGAACGGGCCCTGCGCACCGTCGACGCGGCACCGCGGTCCGATGTGGACCATTCGCGCGGTGCCCCTCGAAGCCGCCGGCGGGCGGTGCCGGTCGAGATCTCCTTCGGCCCGCCTTCGGGTCAGGTACCGGACCGTGCCTGCGACACCAGTCCGCTGGCCGGGCTGAGGTGATCACCACTCCCGTCGAGCTCGCGGGGCGGGTGGCGCCCAGCCGCGTGCTCTTCGGGCCGCACGAGACGAACCTCGGCCAGGGGCGGGTGCCCTCCGCCCGGCACGTCGCCTACTACGCGCGCCGGGCGGCCGGTGGCGCGGGGATCGTGGTGACCGAGACGGCCAGTGTGCACGAATCGGACTGGCCCTACGAGCGTGCCCCGCTGGCGGCGCTGTGCGGGCCCGCGTGGTCATCCATTGTGGAGCGATGCCGTCCCGCCCTGGTCCTCGCGAGCCTGGGCCACTCCGGTTCGCAAGGTTCGTCCGCCTACGGTCAGTCGGCGTTGTGGGCGCCCTCGCGGGTGCCCGACGTCGCCAGCCGTGAGCTGCCGATGGAGATGGAGGAGCCCGAAATCCGGGCTCTGGTGGACGGTTTCGCGGATTCCGCGGCGCTGGCCGTCGAGTCCGGTGTGGACGGTGTGGAAATCGACGCCGGACAGTATTCGCTGCTGCGGCAGTTCGCTTCGGGACTGACCAACCACCGTGGTGACGTCTACGGAACCGACCGGTCGCGGTTGCTGCGTGAGGTCATCCAGGCCGTGCGCGCGGCGCTGGGCGACGGGCGCGTGCTCGGATTGCGCCTGTCCTGCGACGAGTTGGCACCGTGGGCGGGCATCACGCCCGAAGGTGCCGCGGTGCTCGCCCGCGACCTCGCCGCGTCGGTGGATTACCTGGTCCCGGTCCGGGGATCGGCCATGAGCGCGTCGGCGACCAGGCCCGACCTGCACACCGAGCCGGGCTTCAACCTCGATCTGTGCCGCGCCATGACGCAGGCGGTCGACGGCCGCACCCTCACCGTGTTGCAGGGCAGCGTGGTCGACCCCGTCCAGGCTCGGCAGGCGCTGGACGAAGGAGTCGCGACGCTGGTCGAGATGACCCGGGCGCAGATCGCCGACCCCGATCTCGTGACGAAGATCCGGGCCGGACTGCCCGCGCGCCCGTGCGTCCTGGCCAACCAGAAATGCCGGGTGCGCGACAACCGCAACCCGATCGTCAGCTGCGTCGGCGAGCCCCGCAGCGGTCACGAAACCGAGGATCCGGCCGTCGAGGGCATCTCGCGCGAGGCGCCAAGGGACGTGCTCGTCGTCGGTGGCGGCCCGGCCGGAATGGAAGCGGCGCGGGTGCTCGCGCTGCGCGGCCACCGGGTCGAACTGGCCGAGCGATCCGGCCGCCTCGGTGGCATGGCGACGCTCGCCGCCAGGGTCGCGGGCCGGGAACGGCTGGCCCGGTTGACCGGCTGGCTGGAGGCCGAGGTGCGGCGACTGGGCGTGCGCGTCTCGACCGGAACCGAGGTGTCCGATGTGGACGGCGCGACGGGTGGAGCGGTGATCGTGGCGACCGGGTCGGTCCCGGGACCGCGCGACTACGTCGTGCGCTCCGGGGTGGTCGTGGACGTGACCGATTTCCTCGACGGTGCCGCACTGCCGGAGGGTCCCGTGGTCGTGGCCGATCCGGTCGGCGACGCGGTGGGGGTGGGCGTCGCGGAACTGCTGGCGAGTCAGGGCAGGCGGACCGCGATCGTGAGCCAGGACCCCGTGGTCGGCACCCAGCTCGCGCTCACCGGCGACCTCGCCGACGCCAACGCGCGGCTCCAGCGAGCCGGTGTCACGCTGGCGAAGCGGTCGAGGCTGCGCGAGGTCCATTCCGGCCACGTCGTGCTGGAGGACGTCTTCACCGCCGAGCGCCGCGAGGTCGAAGCGGCTGTCGTCGTCCATTGTGGACATAGACTGCCGGACGAAACCCTCGCCCGGCCAGGGACTCTCCGGGCCGGTGACTGTGTCGCGCCCCGCACGATCCACGAGGCGATCCTCGAGGGGCGCCGTGCCGCGCTTGCCCTCGTCAGCGAGGGAGTTCTCCTGTGAACGGGCGGTACAAGTACCTGTTCTCGCCGCTTCGGGTCGGGCCTGTGGTGGTGCGCAACCGCATCGTCTTCTCCGCGCACCTGACGAACTACGCGGCCGACGGCCTGCCGACCGCGCAGCACGCCGCGTACTACGCCGCCCGGGCCGAGGGCGGCGCGGGATTGATCATCACCGAGGAACACTCCACGCATCGCACCGACTGGCCGTACGAGAAGCTGATCCACGGCTTCCATCGCGAGGTGATTCCCGGTTACCGGCGGATCACCGAGGCGGTCCACGCGCACGGTGTGCCGATCTTCGCGCAGCTCAACCACAACGGCGGCCAGGCGTCGAGCATGTACTCGCGACTGCCCGTGTGGGCGCCCTCGCCCGTGCCCGACCCGATGTTCCGCGAGGTCCCGAAAGCCATCGACACCCGCGAGATCGCCGAGGTGGTCGCGGGCTACGGCACGGTCGCCGGGCACTGTGCCGAGGGCGGGTTCGACGGCGTGGAACTGCAGTGTTCCCACTCGTCGATCGTGCGCGGCTTCCTTTCGCCCGCGACCAACCTGCGCACCGACTCCTACGGCGGCACGGTGACGAACCGGGCGAGGATCCTGCTGGAGATCATCGACGCGGTGCGCGAGGCGATCGGGCCCGGCCGCGCGCTCGGCGTGCGCCTGTGCGGTGACGAACTGATCGAGGGCGGCACCACGATCGGCGAAGCCGTCGAGGTGGCGAAGCTGGTGGAGGCGACCGGCAAGGTCGACTACATCAACACCTCGATCGGGGTGGCCACGGCGACGCTGTACATGATCGAGGCGTCGATGGCGATCCCGCCGGGCTACGCCCTGTTCATCGCCAACGCCCTCCGCGAGGCCGTGCGTCTCCCGGTGGTCGGGGTCGGCCGGATCAAGGACCCGGTGCAGGCCGAACGCGCGCTCGCCGAAGGTCACTGCGATCTCGTCGGCGTGGTGCGCGGCCAGATCGCGGACGCCGACTTCGCCGCCAAGGCACGGGCCGGGCATGCCACCGAGATCCGCACCTGCCTGTCCTGCAACCAGGAATGCGTCGGCCGGATGGGCCTCAACCGCTGGCTGGGGTGCATCGAAAACCCGCGCACCGGCCGCGAAAGCGTGCCGCTGTCCCTGCCGGGTTCCCGGCCCAAGCGCGTTTTCGTGGTCGGCGGCGGACCGGCCGGGCTTCAGGCCGCGTCGACCGCGGCGCGGCGCGGCCACCACGTGACGCTGTTCGAGCGCGAAGGCGCCACCGGCGGTCAGGTCGCACTCGCCGCGAGTGTGCCGAGCCGGGCCGAATTCCTCGACGTGGTGCGGAATCTGCTCGCGGAGTGCCGGCGATACGGCGTCGACGTCAAGACCGGCACCGAGGTCGACGCCGGCCTGCTGATCTCCGAAGCACCGGACGTGGTGGTCCTGGCGACCGGCGCCAAGCCGAAACCGCCGTACTGGGCCGGTGAGGCCGACCGAGTGGTCGACGTCCGCGATGTGCTCCAAGGCCGGGTGGCCCCGCACGGTGACGTGCTGGTGATCGACGATCTGGGTTTCCACCAGGCCACCTCGGTCGCGGAACTGCTCGCCGACCGCGGCTGCGCGGTGACGCTGTCGACCTCGGGCATGGTGGTGGGACAGGACCTCGGGGTGACGCTGGACATGGAGACGTTCAGCGTGCGGGCCCACGCCAAGGGAATCCGTCAGCACACCGACGAAGTCGTGCTCGGCGCGTCCCAAGTGGACGGAAAGGTGGTGCTGCAGATGTTGACGCACACCACCGGCGTGACCGACGAGGTTCACTACGACTGGGTCGTCTGTGCCACGCACCAAGAGCCCGAAGACGAGCTGTGGCGCGCGCTCGCCGATGCGCCGTTCCCGGTGCACCGAGTCGGTGACTGCCTCACCCCGAGGCGTGCGCACGCCGCCGTGATCGAGGGAGACCGCGTGGGGGTGAGCCTGTGATCGCCGTGATCGTGGTGCGGGGCGGTGTCCCGGGCACCGGCGCGGACGAGACCGTGGCCGAGGCGGGCGGAGAGGCCTTGCTCGTCGGCACCGGCGTCAAGCAGGCGGCCGCTGACTTTTCCGCGCTGCGCAAAGGCTTACTCGCCGAGAACGGACCGTTCGCTCCTGGACGGTGGGCCGCGCAGCTCGCCGAGGTGCTTGCCGGGCACGACCACATTCTGCTGCCCGGTTCGCCGGACGGCCGCGATCTCGCGCCGCGACTGGCCGCGGAACTCGGTCGCCCGCTGTATGCCGGCGCCGTCCGCGTGCGAGCCGATCAGGTCGAACTCGCGCGGTGGGACTCCCGTTCGTGTGTCACGCTTTCCTGTCCGGGGCCGTTCGTCGCGACGCTTCAGCCCGCCACCGGGAAGCGAGCCGTGCGGCTGGAGAGCACGGAGGCGGTGCTGACGGAAATCGCACTGCCGGAGGCGGTTCGCGCGGACGTCGAGGTGCTGGAGGTCTCCGAGCCCGAGCCCGGCACGGTCGATCTCGCCGAGGCGTCGATGATCTTCACCGCCGGTGCCGGGCTGGGGCACGGCAAGCTGGACGGACCGGACGCGGTCGGACTGCTCGGTGAGGTCGCCACGGCGCTCGGTGCCTCCTTGGGCGCCACCCGGGTGGTCACCGACGCGGGCTGGACCGGTTACCACCGCCAGATCGGCACCACCGGCGTGGTCGTCGATCCCGGTCTCTACGTCGCGTTCGGCGTTTCCGGTGCCGCGCAGCACCTCGGCGGCATCGGCGATCCCGCGCACGTGGTGAGCGTCAACCTCGATCCGTCCTGCCCCATGACCGCGATGGCGGACCTCGGGATCGTCGCCGACGCCCAGGCGGTTCTCCTCGAACTGGCCCGGAAGGTGGAGGAAACACGGTGACTCACGCCGGTCCGGACTCGGTGTCCACGGTGGTGGACAGCGACACCCGCGCGTTCGATGTCGTCGTGGTCGGAGCCGGGCCCGCCGGGTCGGCCGCGGCGCTGGAAGCGGCGCGGGCAGGCTGCTCGGTCGCGCTGGTCGAGCGCGGCCCGTTTCCGGGCGCCAAGAACGTCTACGGCGGTGTGGTCTACGGCCGCGTGCTCGACGAACTCGTACCCGCCTGGTGGGAGCGGATGCCGGTGCAGCGCTGGGTGACCCGGCGCGCCACCATGATCATGACGCCACGGCAGGCGCTCACCGTCGACTTCCGCACCGAGGACTGGGGCGCCCCGCCGTACAACGGGGCGACCGCGCACCGCGCCGATCTCGACTCGTGGCTGGCGGAGCTGGCGGTGGAAGCCGGTGCCGTCCTGGTTCCGTCCACTGTGGCCACCGGTCTGTTGCGGGCACCGGACGGCGCGGTGGTGGGCGTGGCCACCGACCGGCCCGACGGTGACCTCACCGCGGGTGTCGTCATCGCGTGTGACGGGGTGAATTCGTTCCTCGCCAAGGAAGCCGGGATGCACCGGGCGAAGGAACACCTGACCCTCGGGGTGAAGCAGACGCTGGAGCTCCCCCGGGAGACGATCGACGAACGGTTCGGGGTCAGCGGACGTGACGGCGTGGACTTCGAGATCCTCGGCTGTACGAGGGGCATCCCGGGCGGCGGTTTCCTCTACACCAACCTGGATTCGGTGAGTATCGGGGTCGTACTCGGCCTGGAGGGCTTGAGTGAGGCGAAGACCCGGCCGGAGGAACTGATCGCCGACCTCAAACGGCATCCGGCGATCGCGCCATTGATCCGGGGCGGAGAGGAGATCGAGTATTCGGCGCATCTGATCCCGGAGGGTGGTTACCGGTCGATGCCCGAGCTTGCCGGTGACGGGATCCTGGTCGCCGGGGACGCCGCCGCGATGTGCCTGGCGGCCGGAATCTGGCTGGAAGGCGTCAACTTCGCGCTCGGCGCCGGTATGTACGCGGGCCGTGCGGCCGCCGCGGCGGTGCGGGCGGGTGATGTTTCGCGGCGCGGACTGGCCGGGTACAAGACGATGCTGGAACGCTCGTTCGTGCTGGCCGACCACCGCAAGCTGGCCGACATTCCGGCGCTGGTGCTCTCCGGCCGGGTGCAGACGAGCTATCCCGGGCTGGTCTGCGACCTGGCACAGGGACTGTTCCAAGTGGACAATCCGCGTCCGAAGCCCGGTTTGACCGCGCTGCTACGGCGCAGTGCCAAGGCCAACGGCGTCCGGTGGCGCGACCTCGCCCGCGACGCCTGGACCGGAATGCGAGGCTTTAGATGACGGAACGGCGTTACTCCGAGCCGGCGTTCGACGATGTCATGTCCACTGTGGAGTTCCGGGTGGCGGAGCGGCCGCACATCACGGTGGACAGCGATGTCTGCCGGTCGTGCACCACGAAGGCGTGTGTGTACGCCTGCCCGGCGAACTTGTTCGTGCCGACCAGTGACGGCGGGATCCTGTTCAACTACGAGCAGTGCTTCGAGTGCGGGACCTGCTATCAGGTGTGCGACGGCGAAGGCGCGATCAACTGGACCTATCCCGACGGTGGCCACGGCGTCGTGTTCCGGAAGGGGTGAGGGTGATGCTGGTGGTGGCGGCGCTGAGGTTCAGCGATCACCGGGCGAGCGTGGACCCGCTCTCCGGCGAGGCCAGGACCGATCCGCGCGCCGCGGGTGCCGGCGCGGCCGATCTGGCCGCCCTCGAACACGCCCTCCGGCTCAGGGACCGGCTCGGCGGCCGGTGTGTCGCGGTGACGGCCGGTCCGGCGGCCGCCGACGAGATGTTGCGCGGCGCGCTCGCCCTGGGCGTGGACGAAGTGCTCCGGATCGAGGGCCCGGACCCGGCGGCCACGGTCACCGAGGACGGCAGCCAGACGGCCCGGCTGTTGCTCGCGGGATTGGCGGGATGGGCCGAGCCGCCGGACATCGTGGTCTGCGGCGATCACTCGGCCGAGCGCGGCACCGGCGCCACTCCGGCGTTCCTGGCCCACTTCCTCGGCGCCGCGCAGGCGCTGGGATTGCTTGAGCTGACGGCCGAGCCTGATGGTGCGCTCCGCGCGGTCCGGCGGCTGGACGGCGGACGCCGGGAACGACTGGCTTTCTCCACACCGGCGGTGTGCTCGGTGGAACCCGCCGGAACCGTCCCACGGCGCGCGTCGCTGCCGGCGACCCTGGCCGCTCGCCGGGCGACGATTCCGGTGATGAACGCCGGTTCGATGACGATCCGGCCCGGCGAGGTGAAGCCATACCGGCCCCGTCCCCGGTCCCTGCCCGTCCCAAGCGGGACAGCCCCGCATGAACGGATGCTCTCGCTGACCGGAGCGCTCACCGAGCGGACGCCCCCGGCGCTCCTCACCCCGGCCACCCCCGCCGAGGCCGCCGACGCGCTGCTCGGCTATCTCAAAGAACACGGTTATCTCAAAGAACACGGGTACTCGCGATGACGCGAGTGGCTGTGGTGACCGGCGCGGCGGGTGGCATCGGCGGCGCCGTGGTGGACCAACTCGCGGACGACGGCTGGCGCGTGATCGCCGTGGACGTCCGCGAGGACGAACTCGCCGCACGCGCGGCGCACTGGCCCGGTCACGTTCTCGCCAAGGCCGCCGACGTCCGTGACCGGGAAGCGATGGCCGAAGCCGTGGCGCTCGCCGAAACCGAGTTCGGCGGGCTGGACGCGGCGGTCGCCTGCGCGGCGGTCATCGCGGGCGGAACTCCCTTGTGGGAAACGCCGGACGAGGACTGGGACGCTCTGTTCGACCACGGCGTCCGCGGTGTGTTCCAGTTGGCCCGCGCCGCGATTCCCGCGCTGCTGCGCCGAAAAGAGCCGAGGTCGGGCCGGTTCGTCGCGCTGGCCTCCGCCGCCGCGCACCGCGGGCTCTGGCACCTGGCCGGGTACAACGCCGCCAAGCACGCGGTCGTCGGCCTGATCCGCGGGCTGGCCACGGACCTGCGCGGCACGGGCATCACCGCGACCGCGGTGTCCCCGGGCTCGACCCGCACCGCGATGCTCGACGCGACCGCCGAGCTGTACGACCTGCCCGATGTCGAGGAGTTCGCGCGGCATCAGCTCGTCGAGCGCCTGCTCGATCCGCGCGAGGTGGCCGAGGCGGTGTGCTGGTTGTGCGGCGAGCGGTCCTCGGCGATCACGGGAACCGTCGTCCACGCCGACGGAGGATTCACCGCATGAAGCTTCGTTTCGATCCGGCGACCATGACGGCCGGATCCGCCCTGATCGGCGGGGCACCGCTGAAGGTGATGAAGCTGTCCGAGGCCGGTCTCCGGCTCGTGGACGAGTGGCGCGGCGGGGCCGAGGTGGTATCGGGAACCGCTCTCGCGGCGAGGTTGGTCGCGGCCGGAATGGCCCATCCCGAGTACGGCCCCGGCGGCTTGGGCCCGGAAGACGTGACGGCGGTGATCCCGGTCCGTGATCACGGCGACCGGCTGGAAAACCTGCTTCCGTTGCTGGAGAATCTCGCCGCCACGCTGGTCGTCGACGACGGTTCCCTGGTGCCGGTGCCCGGCGCCGGCCACCGCCACGACCACGCCCGAGGTCCGGCCGCCGCCCGCAACACGGGCTGGCGCAAGGTGGACACCGAACTCGTCGCCTTCCTCGACGCCGACATCCGCCCGGAACCGGGCTGGCTGGACGCGCTGCTCCCGCACTTCGAGGATCCGAACGTGGCCGCGGTGGCGCCCCGGGTGCGCAGCGCCCCCGGCACCTCCGCACTGGCCCGCTACGAACGGGCGAGATCGTCGCTCGATCTCGGCGGCACTCCGGCCCAGGTGCGCCCCGGGGCCCGGGTGAGTTACCTGCCGACCGCCACGATCGTCGTGCGCGTCGCGGCGCTGCGCGAAATCGGCGGGTTCGACGAGGATCTCCGTTTCGGTGAGGACGTCGACCTCGTGTGGCGGCTGGTGGCCCAGGGACGGTCGGTGCGGTACGAACCTGCGGCCCAGGTCGTCCACGCTCCTCGCGCGAACTGGCGATCGTGGCTGCGTCAGCGATTCGACTACGGCACCTCGGCGGCTCCGCTGGCCCGCCGTCACGGCCGCGAAGCCCTTGCGCCCCTTCGGGTTTCCCGCTGGACGGCACTTGCCTGGCTGGCGGCCGTGGCGGGCCGTCCCTGCGCCGGCCTGGCGATCGCGGTGGGCACGGCCGCGTTGTTGCCACGCAAGCTCGCGCCGCTCGGCGTACCCGCCCGGGACGCGCTCGTGCTCGCGTTGCGCGGGCACCTTGGCGCGGGCCGGTTCTTCGCCGACGCGCTCACCCGTCCCTGGGGGCCGGTCGCGATTCCCCTGTTGGCCATGACGAAACGCGGACGGCTGGTGCTCGCCCTCGCGCTGGCCCGCCACCTGACCGAATGGGCGCGCACCCGGCCGCCGCTCGGGCCGGGGTGGTGGGTCTTGGCCCGCGCCGCCGACGATGCCGCCTACGGCCTCGGAGTCTGGCGTGGCTGTCTGCGGGAGCGAACCGCCGCGCCCCTGATTCCGGACCTTTCCGACTGGCCCGGACGGCGTGCGTCCGCATGAGGACCCTCGCCGGTCTCACCTGGACCGAACTCACCGAGCCGGGCATCCTCGCCGTCCCGCTCGGCGCGACCGAACAACATGGTCCCCATCTTCCGTACACAGTGGACACCGAGATCGCGGTGGCGTTGTGCGAACGCCTCGCCCGCGCCCGGGACGATGTCGTGGTCGCGCCCGCAGTCCCGTACGGCTCCAGCGGTGAGCATGCCGGGTTTCCCGGAACCCTTTCGCTGGGCCAGGAAGCGACCGAGTCGCTGCTGGTGGAACTCGGCCGGTCCGCGGACGCCTTCGCCGGCCTGCTCTTCGTCTGCGCGCACGGCGGCAACGCGCGCCCGCTCGCTCGCGCGGTCGCGCGGCTGAGGCGAGAAGGGCGCAACGCATCCGCCTGGACACCGACCGGTCCGCCGGACGACACCCACGCCGGCCGGGTGGAGACCTCGGTCATGCTCGCCCTGCGCCCGTCGGCCGTGCGCGCGCACCGGCCGCCGGGGGTGAAGACCCCTTTACCGGAACTGCTGGACGAACTCCGCGAATCCGGCGTCCGCGCGGTGAGTTCCACTGGCGTGCTGGGGGATCCTTCCGGCGCGAACGCCGAGGAGGGACACCGGATCCTGAACCGCTGGACGAAATCCCTGTCGGAAACCCTTTCGTCACTGTCCTCGTTGCCGCAGGATGGGACCGCGTAACGGTTGTCACAGTGCCTACTCACAGTGCCTACTCACGATGAGGTGACCGGCGATGAAGACCAAAGCGGCTGTACTGCACGACATCCATCGACCGTTCGAGATCGAGGAACTGGACCTCGACGGCCCGCGCGAGGGCGAGGTGCTGGTCAGGTTCGTGGCGGCCGGTTTGTGCCACTCGGACCTGCACATGATCGACAACGATCTGCCGGTCCGGTTCCCCATCGTCGGCGGCCACGAGGGCGCCGGCATCATCGAGGACGTGGGCCCCGGCGTCACCAAGGTCAAGCCCGGTGATCCCGTGGTGTGCAGCTTCATCCCGAGTTGCGGGCACTGCCGCTACTGCTCGACCGGCCGGCAGAACCTGTGCGACCTCGGCGCCAACATCGCGGTGGGCTGCCTGGCCGACGGCGGCTTCCGGTTCCACCGCGATGGCGTGGACTACGGCGGCATCTGCATGCTCGGCACCTTCTCCGAGCGGGCGACCGTGTCCGAGTACTCGGTGGTCAAAGTGGACGCTTCGCTGCCGTTGGAGACCGCGGTCCTGGTCGGCTGCGGGGTGCCGACGGGCTGGGGCACCGCGAACTACGCCGGTGGTGTCCGCGCGGGCGACACGGTGGTGATCTACGGCGTGGGCGGCATCGGGATCAACGCGGTGCAGGGCGCGGTGCACGCCGGCGCGGTGAACGTCGTGGTCGTGGACCCGGTGGCGTTCAAGCGGGAAACGGCGCTGAAGTTCGGCGCCACGCACGCCTTCGCGGACGCGGCACAGGCGCAGGAGAAGCTCGTCGAGCTGACCCGGGGCCAGCTGGCCGACCAGGCACTGGTCACGGTCGGCACGGTCGACGAGGACGTGGTCACCGCCGCGGTCAACGCCGTGGGTAAGGGCGGGGTCGTGGTCATCACCGGTCTGGCCCACCCGGAAAAGCTCACCGTGCACGTTTCCGGCATGGCGATGACCACTTTCGAGAAGACGATCAAGGGCGCGTTGTTCGGTTCGGCCAACCCGCAGTACGACATCAACCGCCTGCTCGGGCTCTACCAGGCCGGCCAGCTGAAACTCGACGAGCTGATCACCCGGCGTTACAGCCTGGAACAGGTCAACGAGGGATATCAGGATCTGCGGGACGGCAAGAACATCCGGGGTGTGATCCTCTACGACCGGGACTGAACGTCCACTGTGGACCGCGGGAGGTGGTGACGGCTTCTCACGGGGACTTCACGCCCTGCTCCTCCTCCGACGGAGCGTGAGATCGCCTACGTTGTGCGCTAACGGGGTAAGGCGGTACCTTGACGCGATATTTCCACGGTTGAGCATGATGGGGTCTCTGGTGGTCACGGGCAAGGTTGTGCGCTTCGACGAGATTCGCGGGTATGGGTTCGTCACCCCGGACACGGGTGGTGAGGATGTTTTCGTCCACGTCAACGACCTCGACGTGGACAAGCGTCTCATCGCGCCGGGCGCGGTCGTGGAGTTCACCGTCGAGGAGGGTGAGCGCGGCCCGAAGGCGTCCAACGTGCGGGTCGTGCGCAGTGCCCCGGGCGCACCTGGTGGCTCCGTGGTCGCGAAGGACGCCGACTACCTGGGCTTTTCCCTGGAGTTCCGGGAAGCGCTGACCGAGGCGCTGCTCGTCTCGGTGCCCACGCTGACCGCCGACCAGATCGTGCGCGTGCGCAAGACCGTGCTCGAACTCGTGCACGAACAGGGCTGGCTCGACGAGGACGAGTGACGCGGGTTTGTGCCCCGGTGTGCGGGGCACTCCGTCCGCATGAAGGCTGTCGTATGGCACGGTAAGCGTGACGTCCGGGTGGACACCGTGCCGGATCCGGAAATCCGGCAATCGACCGATGCGATCGTCCGTATCACCTCGACCGGGATCTGCGGGTCGGACCTGCACCTTTACGAGGTGCTGGGCCCGTTCATGGAAGAAGGCGACATTCTCGGCCACGAACCGATGGGCGTGGTCGAGGAGGTCGGTCCCGCCGTGGAGTCGATCAAGCCCGGCGATCGCGTTGTCGTGCCGTTCAACATCTCCTGCGGCCACTGCGCCATGTGCTCGGCCGGCCTGCAGTCCCAGTGCGAGACCACGCAGGTCCGTGACCAGGGCAAGGGTGCGGCGCTGTTCGGCTACACCAGGCTTTACGGCCAGGTGCCGGGAGGCCAGGCCGAGTACCTGCGTGTCCCGCAGGCCCACTACGGGCCGATCAAGGTACCGGAGGGCCCGCCCGACGAGCGGTTCGTGTATCTGTCCGATGTGGTGCCGACGGCATGGCAGGCGGTCGAGTACGCGGCGATCCCGGACGGCGGGAGCGTGGTCGTGTTCGGGCTCGGCCCGATCGGCCAGATGTGCTGCCGTATCGCGCTGCACAAAGGCGCGAGCAGGGTCATCGGGGTCGACCTGGTGCCGGAAAGGCTCGCGCTGGCGGCCCGGTACGGCGTCACCGCCATCGACACGCGGGATCGGTCCGGCGTCGCCGGCGCGGTGCGGGAGCTCACCGGCGGCCGTGGCGCCGATTCGGTGATCGACGCGGTCGGCATGGAGGCACACGGCGCGCCGGTGGCCTGGTTCGCTCAGCAGACCGCGGGCTTCCTGCCCCAGCCGCTCGCGGCGAAGATGATCGAAAAGGCCGGTGTCGACCGGCTGAGCGTGCTCTACGAGGCGATCCACACGGTACGCCGGGGCGGCACGATTTCGCTGAGTGGCGTTTACGGCGGCATGGTCGACCCGATGCCCATGATGGAGCTGTTCGACAAGCAGATCCAGTTGCGGATGGGCCAGGCGAACGTGCGCCGCTGGATCGACGACGTGCTGCCGCTCGTCCAGCGCGACGACGACCCGCTGGGCGTGGAGGACCTCGCCACCCACCGCCTGCCGCTGGACGAGGCGCCGGACGCCTACCGGATGTTCCAGCACAAGGCGGACGGCGCGATCAAA
Organism: Amycolatopsis pigmentata; assembly: GCF_042684065.1. NCBI lineage: Bacteria > Bacillati > Actinomycetota > Actinomycetes > Pseudonocardiales > Pseudonocardiaceae > Amycolatopsis > Amycolatopsis pigmentata. The sequence continues at coordinate 339,049 of NZ_JBHUKR010000009.1, forward strand.
GTCCTGCTCAAGCCATGACATCCCGTGTGCCAACCCGCGGCTGCCAAGGTGACCACAGAGCGCGCCCTCTCTTTCCGGCGCGCAAGGACGCGGAGGACACAGCGTGACCGCGGCGGAATGGGTGCCCGGAACGACCGATCTGGAGCGGCTGCGGGAAGCCGCCCGGTCGTGCCGTGGCTGTGACCTCTACGCCGACGCGACGCAGACGGTTTTCGGTGATGGTCCGGCGCGGGCGAAGGTGCTGATGATCGGGGAACAGCCCGGAGACCGCGAGGATCTCGCCGGTGAACCGTTCGTGGGCCCGGCCGGACGCCTGCTCGACCGGGCACTGGTGGAAGCGGGTATCGACCGCGACGAGGTCTATGTGACCAACGCGGTGAAGCACTTCAAGTTCGCCCGCGAGGGGCGGGGCAAGCAACGCATCCACAAGAAGCCGTCACGGACGGAAGTGGTCGCCTGCCGCCCCTGGCTGGTCGCCGAGCTGGCGGCGGTGCGCCCCGGCCTGGCGATCGTGCTCGGGGCGACCGCCGCGCAGTCTCTGCTCGGCCCTTCGTTCAAGGTCACCCAGCACCGGGGCGAGATCCTCGACGCGCCGTCCGAGTTCGACGGTCATCCCGAGCATGTGCTCGCCACCGTGCACCCGTCATCGGTGTTGCGCGCGCCCGACCGGACCGCCGCCTACCGCGACCTGGTCGCCGACCTCGAAGCGGCGGCTCCGCTGCTCACCGGGTGAGCTTGTCCCGGAGACGGTCGATCAGCCCGGCACCGGGGTCGAGGATCAGGTTGGCCGGCGGACGGTCCGGCGCGCTCGGGTGCGGCCGCGTCGGCGCGAACTCCTTGGCGCGCAACACCTTCTCGCCGAGATCACGCAGGTCCTCCCGGGAGCAGGCGTGCTGCAGCTTGGGCAGGAGGTCCTTTTCCTCGTCGTCGATGTGGTGCCGGATGTCCTTCATCAGACTGCCGAGCAGTTCTTCGAAGCGGGGGTCGGTGGGCGAAAGCCCCTCCAGTTCCTTCATCACCTGTTCGGCTTCGGCGTGTTCTTCGAGTTCGTGATCGGCCAGTTCGTCGCCGTTGTCCAGCACCCGGCGGGCCGCCGGATACATGAACTGCTCCTCGGCGACGGAATGCCGGACGAGTTCGGTGATCACGTGGTCGACCAGCGCGCGGCGGTGCTCCGGGCTGCCGGTTCCGGTTTCCAGCTCGGTGAACACGCGCTCGACGGCGCGATGGTCGGAGGTGATGACGGAAATCAGGTCATGGTTTTCGGTTGCGGTCACAGGTTTCCCTCCTCGGATACTGTGTCGATCGTTACCAATCCGACCACAGCCACGGCGGAAACGGGTGTCTACAAGCAGGTTGGCTGCGGAGCGTCTCCGCCTACTTTTGGTCGGATTGGTAATCTGCTTCCTTCGTCCATACCCGCCTGATGCCGTTTCAACCGCGATCGGCCCCATCGGGTGATGTGGTCAGCGCAGCACCAGGCGCGCGATTTGCTCGCTCGCCTGATGTGCTTCGGGGATATTCGCGATCATCCACGCGTGGAACATCCCTTCGTATTCGTGATACTCCAGCGGAACACCCTCCGCCTCCGCACGCGTCCGCAACCGGCGGGCGTCGGTCAGGAGCACATCCCTTGTCCCGATGAAGGTGCTGAGCCTGCCGAGACCCTGGAGATCGCCGTAGAGGGGACTGACCGCCGGGTCGCGGGGATCCAGCGAGCCGGCATACAGCGCGCCGGCCTCGCGCAGGCCCGCGATGGCGAGATAAGGGTCGCGCCGGTCCAGTTCGGGCTGTGCCTCGTCGCTCATGGTGATGTCCAGCCACGGTGAAAGAAGCACGATTTCCTTCGGCTGCGGACGTCCCTCTTTCCGAAGCGATCGGGCGAGCACCAGCGACAGCCCGCCACCGGCCGAATCACCCATCAGGATCTGGTCGTGGGGCTCGGTCCGGCCGAGTGTCTCCTTGTAGGCCGCCTGGACCATGGCGATCGTGTCGTCGTAGTGGTGCGCGGGCGCGAGCGGATACACCGGCGCGGTGGCGGTGCATCCGGTGCGCTCGACCAAGCGCGTCAGAAACGACCAGTGGTCGCGCTGGATCTGGTGCACGTAGGCGCCGCCGTGGAGGTACAGGACATGCCGCGAGCCGCCACCCGTGCGTGGCCGCAGCGTGTAGACGGGACGACCGTGGATTTCGTCGCACTCCACGGCGACGCGGCGATGCACACGCGCGGGTGGCGCCGCGTCTTCCGGGCGCTGCCGCTTCTCGAAACTGGCGCGCAACTTGTCGACGTCGGCGAACGTGTTCTTACGGCGCGTGATACGCATCGCCGCGATAAGTGCCTTGGCGTGCAAACTCGTCACGCCCCCTCGGTTACCCGATGGGTAAAGTGTCAAACGAGTTCACGCGGTATCGAGTACCGCCAGTTCCGGGAGCGGATGCGATAGGGACCCTCGTATGCGTCGAGTTCCGCGTGCACCACGAATTCCCGCGGTGTGCAGGTCAGCGCCGTACGTGTCTCCGTCCGTGCCTCCCAGTCGCCACGCCGGAACGTCATCGTCCATTCGGTTTCACCACGGGGCGAAGCGAAATCTTCGGCCACCGACGAATAACGTTCGCACGCGCGACGGGAGTATTCGAGGTCGATGTCGTCGATGCGTTCGGTGCCCGAATCCTTCACGATCTCCAGGGTGGACTCGTAGCCGACCAGGTCACGGGTGACGTTCCAGCGCCCTTCGCCCGGGCGGAGCTTCGTCGTCCGCAGCGGTGCCGCGCCCTCGGGTTCGCCGAACGGGGCGTTCACGGTGTCGCCACCGGTCCGCACGGGCAGGGTCAGGTCTCCGCCGTAGACCGTCAGCCGGGTGCCTTCGGGCGGCGGCCACGCCAACGGCCAGTACGAAGTGGACAGAGAGAGCCGGACGCGATGTCCGGGCGGGAAAGCCTGCGCCACCCCGTTCAGCGACAGTTCGACGCTGTACCGCTTGCCTGGTTCGAGTGGTTCGGGCCGGTCGTGGCCGTCGCGATGGGTGAGGTTGAGCAGGCCGTAGGTCACCCGCGTCGCCCGCCCGTCCGGGTCCACGTCGGACAGCCGCGCGGCCACCATCGCGACCGGCGCCTCCGCCGCCACCTCCAGCCGCACCACCGGGGCGCCCAGGATCTCGCACCGCTCGGTCAGTTCGGCCGTGTCGAACACGAGCGAGCCGCCGTCCTCTTCGCGCTGGTCGTAGGGCAGATCCGGGGGAGCGTTGTAGGAGGCCCACTTGCCGGCGAACTGCCCGACCGACAGCGGCGACGAGATCGTCATGGCCTGCCCGCCGACCTGTTCGCCGGCCCGACCGAGCCGGTGCCGGGCCAGCGGGAACACCTCCGGCTCGACGTTCGGCGACGGCCACTCCTCTTCGCCGACCCAGCGGCCCGGCCGGTCCTCGTAGGAGGTCGACGGAGGCACGCTGTCCTGCATCCAGGTGAGCAGCATCGGCCCGTCCATCACACCGTTGTCGGCATCTTTGAGCCAGTGATCCCACCAGCGCACGACTTCCTGGAGGTATCCGATAGCTGGGCCAGGCTCGCCCAGGTGCGGATACTTGTGCGACCACGGGCCGATCAGGCCCTTGCGCGGCACATCCAGATGGGCGAGCAACCTCATCACCGCGTTGGAGTAGCCGTCGGCCCACCCGCTCGAAGCCAGCACGGGACAGCGCACGTCCGGGTAGTTCTCGCACACCGAAGCGTGTCGCCAGTAGGCGTCCCGATGCTGGTGGCGCAGCCATTCGTCGACCCAGGGCCCGGCCGCGTCGAGCCGTTCGAGCCACATTTCCCGCCACCGTTCGCCGACCAGCGCCGGGTCGGGCGGAAGCGTGCCGTAGGCGAACATGGTGCCCGCCTCGGCGAGGTTGTCCGACAACAGACAACCACCCATGTAGTGGAAGTCGTCGGAGTAGCGGTCGTCGGTGAACGAGGAGATGACGATGCCGCGCAGGCTCGGCGGCTTGCGCGCGGCCACCTGCAACGCGGCGAACGCCCCCCACGAGATGCCCATCATCCCGGTTTTCCCGTCGCACCACGGTTGCTCCGCGATCCACGCCAGCACGTCCTCGGCGTCGGCCTGTTCGCGTTCGAGGTACTCGTCGACCAGGACGCCTTCGGATTCGCCGGTTCCGCGAAGATCGACCCGCACGCACGCGTAACCGTGCCCGGCGAGATAGGGGTGGTGGATCGAGTCACGCTGCGCGGTGAGATCCCTTTTCCGGTAAGGGATGTACTCACAGATCGCCGGGACCGGTTCGTCGTCGGAGCAGACCGGCCGCCAGATCCGCGCGGCGAGCCGGGCCCCGTCCGACACCGGAATCCACACGTGCTCTTCTTCGATGATCTCGTAGGGGAGCGCGCCCACCGCGCGCATGGCTATTCCTCCTCGAACTCGAACTTCAGCGCGTCGATCGCGCGCTGATATTTCTCTTTCAGTTCAGCTTCGCTGTCCGCGCCGACGTGGACCAGGGCCAGCTCGTAGCTGTAGCTGTCCTGAGCGTCCATATCGGACAGCCGTTGCCCCTCGTCGGGTACCACGTTGACGGTGATTCCCGGGATTTCCCGCTCCAGCTCCTGGATCTCTTCCTTGGACGGTACGCGCCGCACCACCGCGTCGGCGAAACGGCGGTGATACCACTTGGCCGAGATCCGGTGGCGGCCTTCGCCGCGCGGCATACTCGGCCTGCGGCCCAGCCCCAGTTCGAGCATGCAGTGGTGGTTCGGGACGCCGTCCACGTCTTCGAACATCTCCGCGTGCGACTGGGAGTGCCGTGGGTTGATTTCGAGCACGCGCACCCGGCCGCTTTCGGGTTCACAGAAGAATTCGATCGAAAACATCGAATTGTCCAGCCCGATCCGGGAAATCACGCGGCGCGAGACGTCGAACATCGTGCGGACGACCGCTTCCGGGAGTTGCGACGGGTACTGGTGGCGCAGGAACGAGGACCGGCCGGGGTAGTCGATCGAGTCGAGAGCCCCGTTCACCACCACTTCACCGTCGTGCACGAAGCCCTCGGTCGCCGCCTGGACGCCCGACATCGACTCCTCCGCCAGGCACGACAGCGCCCCGGCCGCCTCGACCTCAGGCGGCATGTCGAGATCCGGGATCTGATCGAGCAGGTACTGGAACGGTTTTCCGACTCGCTCGATACCTTCACGAATCCGCTCGACCGCCTCGGTGAACTCCCCCTCGTCGGAGACCTTGAACGCCAGTTCCGACGAGAACGACTTCACCGGTTTCAACCACATGGGGAACTGCAGTCCCTCTGGCGGCTCGAGTTCGCCGTCGAGGTCGACCAGACCGAACGGCGGCACTTCGTCGTCGAGCACCTGCCGTTGCTCCAGCCGGCTCCAGTACTTGTGCTCGCACTTGATCACGCCTTCCAGGTCCGGCCCCGGCAGTCCGTATCTGCGGCACAGCAAAGGCACCATGGTGCTCACCGGAAAATCCCAGTACCCCACGATGGCGCCGATTTCGCCGTCGAAGGAGTCCAGTTCGCGCACCGCCTTGTCGAACAGGTCCGCGATGGGGATCTCACCCTCCTGCAGTTCGGGGATCGAAAGCAGCGGGTGGAACCGGTAGTGATCGGCGCCGGGCACACGTCTGAGCGTGCGCAGGTTCGGCTCGTCCAAACCGAGCACGAAGATCTCGGTGATCTTATGGCTGTTCATGCTTCACTTCTTTCCCCCGGCGCCGGAAAGGATAAACGCGTGCCGGGGTGGGTACTCTGCGTTCATGTCGGACCTCGGCGAGTACCGGCGCAGGCGCGACCCGCGGCGCACCCCGGAGCCGGTACCGGCGGCTCGCGCCGGAAAGACGGAGCCGGCCGCGAAACCCCCGGCCGGTGCGGAAAATCTGCCGCACGGCGACGACGACGTCTTCGTTATCCAGGAGCACCACGCGCGGCGCCTGCATTGGGACGTACGGTTCGAGCGCGAGGGAGTTCTGGTCTCGTGGGCCGTGCCGAAGGGACTGCCTCCGCGGACCGGCACACGACGGCTGGCAGTGCACACCGAAGACCATCCCTTGGAGTACGCGACCTTCGAGGGGGAAATCCCGGCCGGTGAGTACGGCGGCGGCACGGTGAAGATCTGGGATCGTGGCCGCTATGAGGCCCTGCACTGGAGCGACCACAAGGTCGAGATCAGCATGCGGGGTTCCCGCGTGCGGGGCACCTACGTCTTCGTCAACCGCCACGACGACCGTGACTGGTTCGTCCAGCGCGTCGACGAAGGGGCGGGTGAGGACCTGCCCGAGTTCGTGCCGCCGATGCTGGCGCGCCGGGGAGCGTTGCCCACCGCGGACGAGGACGCCGAATGGGCCTACGAATTCGCCTGGGGCGGCGAGCGCGTGCAGGCGCGGGTGGAAGGCGGCCGCGTCACCTTGCGTGACGCCGAAGGGGAGGACGTCACCGTGGCCTATCCGGAGCTCAAGGGCCTCGGCGCCCAGCTCGGAGCCACCGAGGTGCTGCTCGACGGCGAGATGATCGTGCTCGACGAAGGTAAACCCACCGAGGAAGGCTTGCGGCGGCGCGCCGAAGTCACGACGGCGCGCGAGGCCAAACGGCTCGCCGGTCGATTTCCCGTGGTGTACCTGCCTTTCGACGTGCTGTTCTTTTCCGGAAAGTCCTGTTTGGACGATCCATACCGGTCACGACGGCGGCGGCTGGACCGTCTCCGACTGTCGGGTGAGGCCTGGCGGGTACCCCGGCGTTATGTGGGCGGCGGTGCGGACGTCCTCGAGGCCGCGCTGACCAACGGCCTGACCGGGATCACCGCCAAGCGGCTCGACTCCCCCTACGAACCCGGTCGCCGTGGCACGTCGTGGCGTGCCATCACCCGTAAACGCCGGTAACGTTTCGGCCCGCGCCGGGTGGGCACTCGGGAGGAGTGACCACAGAGCTTCCTTCGCCGCTGTCCCTCTGGGTGGACACCGCACCCGCGCCGGACCGCGCCGGGGGCTTGGTGCCCCCCGAGGCGGAGGTGGTGGTGATCGGCGCGGGAATCGCCGGGTTGACCACCGCCTATCGCCTGGCCGAAGCCGGCCGCGCGGTCGTGGTGCTCGAAGCGGGCAAGGTGGCCGGTGGCGTTTCCGGGCATACCACGGCGAAGGTCAGTGCCCAGCACGCGCTGATCTACGACAAACTGAAGTCCCGCAAGGGGCTCGACGGCGCCAGGCAGTATGGGAAAGCACAGCTCGACGCGCTGGAATGGATCGCGGCCACGGCGGACGCGGAGGACATCGACTGCTCGTTCAGCCGCCAGGACAGCTACGTCTACGCCACCGGCCGCGGCCGAGTCGACGAGTTGAAACACGAGGCCGACGCGGCGTCGGAAGCGGGACTGCCCGCCGATTACGTCGGGGAGATCGCGCCGCCGGTCGGCGCCGTCGGCGCGGTGCGGTTCACCGGCCAGGCGCAGTTCCATCCGCGCCGGTGGCTGCTGGGTCTCGCCAAGGCGATCGAACGGCTCGGCGGCCGGATCGTGGAGGACGCCCGGGTGACCCACGTGGAGGAACGCGGGGTCGTCCACACCGAGCACGGCCGGGTGCGGGCACGCGATGTCGTGGTCGCCACGCACTACCCGATCCTCGACCGCGGCCTGTTCTTCGCCCGCCTCGACCCGGTCCGTGATCTGGTGGTGGCCGGTGAGACTGGAACTCCGTGGCCAGGAGGGATGTATCTGGACGCGGTGACGCACCGGTCGTTGCGGGGGTACGACGGTCTGGTGCTGGTAGGGGGCGAGCACTACCGCACCGGCGAGCACGTCGACGTCGACGCGCGTTACCGGAGGCTTGCCGAGGCCGCCGCACGATTCGGTGTCACCAAGCCGACTTATCGGTGGTCCGCGCACGATATGTCCACAGTGGACTCGGTGCCGTACGTGGGGCGTTACCATCCCGCGGCCCGCCATCTGTGGGTGGCGACCGGCTTCGGCCAGTGGGGCATGACCGGAGGCACCGCGGCGGGGCTCCTGCTGGACCGGTTGATCCGGGGCTTGGAGGCTCCCTCGGCCGCGTTGTTCGACCCGAATCGCTTCGACCTGGCCTCCTCTGCCGGGCTGGCCCGGAACAATGCCGTGGTGGCGAAGTACCTGGTCGGAGACCACCTGCGCGCCGCCTTGTCGCGGTCCAAAGTGGACGATTTGCGGCCAGGTGAGGGAGTCGTGACCCGCCGGGGCGCCGGCTTCGTGGCGTCCTGCCGGACCGAGGATGACGAACTGCGTGAGGTCAACGCCCGGTGCACGCACCTGGGCTGTCTCGTGGCGTTCAACAACGCCGAGAAGACCTGGGACTGCCCTTGCCACGCTTCGCGTTTCGGCACGGACGGCTCGGTGATCCAGGGCCCGGCCACGAAACCGCTGTCTCCCATGTGATCTCCGCACGCTTACCGTGCGTCGAGCAATCCAGGAGTACGAAGTCCCGAACTCGGCCCAGGCATCCGCGAAGTAACCTCGCGAACTGGGCTTTTCGTTCGAATTGGAATATCTCGATCGCTACTAATTGTTACTGAAGAGCAAGGATCGAAACCCGGCGTAATCGGCAGGGGTTCCATCGTTACGCTCTCTGACGACGCGCTGCACCCGTCCGGTCCAGTCGCGTAGGTCCATTGAGTGGCATCACGACAACGATCGAATCTCCTGGAGGAAGTACATGTTCGGTACTTTCAGGGCACCCGCCGTGCTCGCGCTGTGCTGCGCCGTCGCCGGAACGGTGCTGGCCGGTTGCGATGACGACGAGGACGGGAACCGGCCGTCGGCGCCGTCACCCGCGCCCGCCGCCGCGGCGGCCCCGGGCCCCGCCGAACTGGGCACCCTCTCGGGCGCCGTGAAGGTGAACATCGAAGGCAAGTCGGTGAACGTGTCCTGCTCGGGCACTTTGGTGAAGGGCAGACCAGTCGTCGTGCTGCTGGCCGGCCTGGGTGACGGGGTAGACAAGATGGCCGACTTCCAGAAGTCCCTGAGCGAAAAGGACCGGGTCTGCTCCTACGACCGGCTCGGCGAAGGCACGAGCGACCAGCCGGACGGCCCGCAGAGCATCGACAGCACCGGGAAGATCTTGACCGGGGTACTGGCCAAGGTCGCCGGTGACGGCCCGGTCGTCCTGGCCGCGCATTCCCTGGGCGGGTTGATCGCCGCCCGGTACGCCCCCGACCACCAGGACAAGGTCAAAGGACTGGTCCTGATGGAGGCCACCTCACCGACGATGTCCGGTGATCTCTCGAAGACGATCCCCGAGTCCGCCACCGGCCCGGCCGCCGATCTGCGGGCACAGACCCTCGCGGCTAACCAGGGGGACAACCCGGAAAAGCTTGTGGTCCCCGATGGTGCCGTCCGTTCCGCCGGGAACATCCCGGTCGAAGTGATCCAGCATGGGCAGCAGTACCTCGCGCAAGCCGTCCCCGATTACGGGCAGGCGCTGGAGCGCGTGTGGTCCGACGGGCAGCACGCATGGCTCGCGGTCTCCAGCCGCAGCACCCTGAGCACCGCGACGAACAGCGGTCACTACATCTACGTCGATCAGCCGGATGTCGCGGTGCAGGCGGTTCAGCGCGTCGTCTCGCAGATCGCCGGCTGACACCGGTGAAACAGGAGGTTTCGCGAGGGCAGTGACGGACTGCGCTCGCGAAACCTCTTCGTCAATCCCGCTCGTGGCCGTCGAGTAGCCGGATCACGGCGTGTTCCAGCTTTGTCCTGTCCTCGTCGCTGTCCATCCGATCAGGCAGTTCGACGGTGGTCCCTTGCCGGTAGGCATCGAGGACCCGGGGATCCACATAGGACTTCCGGGCCACGGACGGCGTGTTGCCCAGTTCCTCGGCCACCGTGCGCATCACCGACGCCCGCGTCCGCGTGAACGCTCGCTCCGACTTCGCCGGGCTCGCGGCGGCACAGGTGGCGGCAGCGAGGACGGTCGCGTGCCATGTGCGAAGGTCCTTGGCGGTGAATTCTTCGCCGGCCAGCTCCTTGAACCGCTCGTTGATCTGTTCGGCCCGGACCTCGTGCCACCCGTTCATGTCCCGGTAGACCAGCAATCGATCGCTGCTGGACTTGGCCCGCCGCAACGCCTTCACCAGCTTCGTCAGTTGAGCGTCGGTGATACTGATCGCCCGCTCGATACCGCCTTTGGCGGTATAGCGGAACTCCAGTCCGCCGCGACGGATGGTGACGTCCTTACGCAGCAAGGTCGCCGCGCCGCGGGTACCGTTCTCCTCGGCGTATTCCTCTCCGCCGGTGCGAAACACTCCCCGGTCGAGCATCCTCAGCGTCCCCGCGAGCACCCTGGTCCGGCCAAGGCCGTGCGTGTCCAGGTCATCGGCCACCCGGGCACGCCACTCGGGCAGCCGCTCGGCCAGTCGCAGCACCCGGTCGTGCTTCTCCTCGTCGCGGGCACGCCGCCACTGTTCGTGATAGAGATACTGGCGGCGACCCGCGTCGTCGATACCGACCGCCTGGATGTGCCCGTTCGGCCGGGGGCAGATCCACACCTCCCGCCACGCCGGCGGGATCACCAGGCCCTTGACCCGCCGCAGGGTTTCGTCGTCCAGGCGAGCACCCGTAGGATCGACATACCGGAAACCCCGCCCGTTCCGCCGACGCCGGATTCCCGGCGCCGAGATGTCACTCCTCGCCAGGCGCACAACGTACTTCCCGCGCCACCTCGTCGATGCCGGGGTAATCGCGCTCGGGCAGCGTGGCAAGGTGGCCGAGGACATCGTCGCCGGCCCCGCTCGCCGCGGCGTGGCGCAGCAACGCGGCCCGATCGCACGGAAAATCCAGGCCGGACAAGAAACTCCGCAACCGGTCGTCCATGCCCGGGAAATACCCTCCGTACCCGCCCCGGAAACCGGAAGCGGTTGTCGCGGAGGCTGCCCCGAAATATCTGGTGCCCCCGCCGGGTTTTCCCCTCTGTCAACTGCCGCGAGCGCGGGGAGGAAACGAGATGAGCGCCGATCGTGGACGGGTGCGAGTCGAACGCAGTGTGAAACGGGTCCGGGTGGTCTTCGGTGGCGAGGTCGTCGCCGACAGTGTCCGTCCGTTGCTGGTGTGGGAGGTGCCCTACTACCCGGCGTACTACCTTCCCCGTGAAGACGTCCGGGATGTCCTCGAGCCGACGGGGAACACGAAGCGTTCGCCGAGCCGGGGCGAAGGCAGGCTGTCCACCGTGCGCGTCGGCAAGCACGAGGCCGTCGAGGCGGCCACCGAGTACCCGGACTCGCCGATCGAGGAGCTGCGCGGCCACGTCCGGTTCGACTTCGCGGCCATGGACGCGTGGTTCGAGGAGGACGAGGAGATCTTCGTCCATCCGCGGAACCCGTACACCCGTGTCGACATCCTCTCCAGCTCCCGCCACATCAGGATCGAGATCGACGGCGTGACGGTGGCGGAGTCCACCCAGCCGCGGCTGTTGTTCGAGACCGGTCTGCCCACCCGGTACTACCTGCCGAAGACCGACGTCCGCCTGGATCTGCTCGAACCCAGCGACACCGTCTCTCGCTGCCCCTACAAGGGTGAAGCGGAGTACTGGTCGGTGCGCCTCGGTGACGCTCTCCACCAGGACGTCGCGTGGTTCTACCGGACCCCGCTGCCCGAGAGCCAGAAGGTCACCGGACTGGTCGCGTTCTACGACGAGAAGGTGGACGTGTTCGTCGACGGCGTCAAGCAGGACCGCCCGAAGACCAAGTTCGCCTGAGGCGACGACGGGGCCGGAGAGGAACGGCATGTGAGCTAGGGTCGGCCCCATGTCCGACCGCCTGTACTTCCGCCAGCTCCTCTCCGGCCGCGACTACGCGGCGGGCGACCCGGTCGCCACGCAGATGGTGAACTTCTCCTACCTCATCGGCGACCGCGAGACCCGCGAGGCGGTGGTGGTCGATCCCGCCTACGCCGTCGGCGACCTGCTGGACAAGCTGGCCGAGGACGACATGCGGTTGGCGGGAGTGCTCGCCACGCACCACCACCCCGACCACGTCGGCGGTGACCTGATGGGGATCAAGCTGCCCGGCCTCGCCGACCTGTTGGCCCGCGAGCCGGTGCCGGTGCACGTCAACCGGGACGAGAGCGACTGGGTCCGGCGCACCACCGGCGTGTCCACCACCGACCTGACCGTCCACGAGCACGACGACGTGGTGACGGTCGGCGCGATCGAAATCCGTCTGCTGCACACGCCCGGCCACACACCCGGCAGCCAGTGCTTCCTCGTCGGCGGGAGGCTCGTCGCCGGTGACACGCTGTTCCTCGAAGGCTGCGGCCGCACCGACTTTCCGGGCGGCGACTCCGAGGCCCTGTACCGGAGCCTGCGGTGGCTGGCCGACCTGCCTGGTGACCCGGTCGTCTACCCGGGCCACCAGTATTCGGCCGACCCCTCGGCCTCCCTGTCGTCGGTGAAGCAGCACAACTTCGTCTTCCGTCCCCGCTCGCTGGAGGAGTGGAAGGCGCTCCTGGGGTAGCTGTCGCGCGAAGCGCGTCCGTTGAGGGTGGTGGGCTAGGAGGCCGTCAGCCAGTCCGTGGCGACCTGGGCCGCCAGCCGTTCGAGCAGTTCGGCGGGATGCGCGAGGCATCGATCGATGTCGGGTTCGATGCCGGTCAGCGCGTAGGCCGCCGAAAAGCCATGGCGCGCAAGAACTTCCGGGGCCAGGGTGACGCGTCCGGCGACCGCCACGGCGGGGATACCGTGCGCCTTCGCCGCGGCGGCGACCCCGGCCGGGCCCTTGCCCCGCAGCGTCTGTTCGTCGACCGAGCCTTCACCCGTGATCACCAGATCGGTGCCGGTGAGTTTGTCCTCGAAACCGGCCAGCTCCAACACGACGTCGATGCCGGGCCGGAACACCGCGCCGAGCAGCGCCAGGGCGGCGAAACCGACACCACCGGCCGCGCCCGCGCCCGGTGCCTCCGCGAGGTCCGCGCCCGTCTGGGCCCGCACGACCGCGGCGAACCGTGCCAGCGCCCGTTCGAGAAGCTCGACCTCCGCGGCGGTCGCACCCTTCTGCGGGGCGTAGACGGCGGCCGCGCCATGCTCGCCGAGCAGGGGGTTGTCCACGTCACCGGCCAGCACGATGTCGGCTTCGCGGAGGCCGTCGAGGTCGATCCGGTCCAGCTTCAGCAGCGCCGCGCCACCGGGAGGCAGTTCGTCGCCGTCCGCGTCGAGCAGGCGTGCCCCCAAACCACGCACCAGCCCCGCGCCGCCGTCCGTGCTGGTGCTCCCGCCGATGCCGAGCACCACCCGCGTGCACCCGTCGTCGAGGGCCTGCCGGATCACCTCACCGACGCCGAGCGTGCTCGCGGTCAGCGGCGCGAGCCGGCCCCCGGGCAGCAGGCCGAAGCCGGACACCGCGGCCAGTTCGACGACGGCCGTTTCGCCCCGCCGCGCGTAACCCGTCGCCACCCGTTCCCCGGTCGGCCCCGTCGCGGTGAGGCGCACGTGCCGGAAACCGGCGGCGACCGCGGCCGCGACCGTCCCCTCACCGCCGTCCGCGATCGGGCATTCGAACACCTCGGCGGTGGGCACGACCCGGCGCAACCCGGCCGCCACGGCTTCGGCGACCCGATCGGCGGGCAGCGAGCCCTTGAACTTGTCCGGCGCGACGACCACTCGGGGCATGCGCCAAACCCTAAGCGCTCAGACCTGCGCGCCGTCCCCGTCGGTCGGTCCTTGTTTGACCCGCAGCAACGACAACGCGATCGCGGTGGCGAGGCAGAGGATGCCCAGCGGGGTGCCCACCGTCGTGCTGACCCCGATCAGGCCCGGCGCGATCAGCATGAACAACCCCACCAGGAAGAACAGCAGCACGACGAACGCGCCCTTGCCGGGGCGGGGCAAGGGTGGCGGATCCGGCGGCACGAAATGCTCGTCGGACTCGCTCGGGTCGTCACCCAGCACGACCTGGTCCCAGCCGTCGGCGCCGGAGCGCCAGCCCTGTTCCGGTCGCTCGGGGGCCGGTTCGTCGAGCGGCTCGTCGGCGAACCGGCCGACGCCCTCGGCCCGCAGATCGGCGACGATCGCCGCGAAGGTCGCGTCGACGTCTTCAGGATCCCGGCTGTTCATGCTCGTTCCTCCGCGACGTCACCCCGGTCATCTTCGCAGCCGCGGGTGGACACAAGGGGTGTCATGCCTCCTCCCTCATGAACTCCACGCTCCGTTCGAAGATCAATGGCGCGTCGTTGTCGAGGGTCGCTACGTGAAAACTGTTCTCCAGGACGACTTCGGTCGTCTTTTCGCTACCCACCGAATCCAGGATGATGCGCGAGTTGACCGGCTCCACGATGTGATCGTCCACCGAACGCAGCACCAGCAACGGTTGTGTGATCTTCGGCAGGTCCGTGCGGACCAGCCGCCAGGACCGGGCCAGGTTCGCCATGGCGCGCACCGGCACCCGGTCGTAGGCCACCTCCGTCACACCGGGCTTGGCGATGTCACCGGCGAGTCCGGGCGCGGAGCGCAGGACGAGCGAGAGCACCGGCAGCAGCTTGACGTCCCAGCGCAGGGAGGTGATCGACGGATTGACCAGCACCAGTCCGCTCACCTGCTCACCGAACTCCTCGGCGAGCCGGAGCGCCAGCGCGCCGCCCATCGACTGCCCGAAGACGAACACCGAGGAACAGTCCTCGCGCAGCGACAGCAGTTCCGCACGGACGGCGCCGTACCAGTCCGCCCAGCCGGTGCGGTTACATTCGGCCCACGTGGTGCCGTGTCCGGGAAGAAGGGGGCAGCGCACCGCGTAGCCCCGCTCCGCCAGGTATTCGCCCCAGGGCCGCATGCTCTGGGGAGACCCGGTGAAGCCGTGGCACAGCAGCACCCCCACCTCGCCCGACCCGGGGTAGGAGAACGGTTCGGCACCGGCGAGCATGATCGTCCGTCCTTCCCTCGTCCGAGACCGGATCACCATCGTCCCACGCCCATGCCCCATGTGGGGATAGCCTGCGCGCGTGTGACGTCTCGCGCACCCCGCCGGTGCCGGTTGTGCGGTGGTGGTGACGGTTCGTAGGCTGGGAGCACGGCGGCTGTGGCGGCAGGAGGGCGTGAAACGGTGCTGTACGGGTTGTTGAAGTACGTACTGCTGGGGCCGTTGCTCAGGCTGCTGTGGCCGACCAGGGTCACCGGCGCCGACAACATCCCCGAGCACGGTGGTGCGATTCTGGCAAGCAACCATCTCGCCGTCGCCGACTCGTTCTTCATGCCCGTGCGCGTGAAGCGCCGCGTCACCTTCCCGGCAAAACGGGAATACTTCACCGGGCGGGGGTTCAAGGGCCTGCTGAAGAAGTGGTTCTTCACCGGCGTGGGCCAGATCCCGATCGACCGTTCGGGGGGCTCGGCGGCGCAGGCCGCGCTGGACACCGCGATCCGGCTGCTGCGCGAAGGGCACCTGCTCGGCATCTACCCGGAGGGCACCCGCTCCCCGGACGGCCGTCTTTACAAGGGAAAGACCGGCGTCGCGCGGATCGCGCTGGAGGCGGGCGTCCCGGTGATCCCGGTCGCGATGATCGGCACCGACAAGGTCAACCCGATCGGGTCCAAGATGTGGCGGCCCCGGCGGCTGGAGATCCGCTTCGGGGAACCGCTGGACTTCTCCCGCTACGAGGGCCTTTCCGGCGACCGGTTCGTCGAGCGTTCCATCACCGACGAGATCATGTACGCGCTGATGGAACTGTCCGGCCAGGAGTACGTGGACATCTACGCCGCGCGGGCGAAGGAACTGATGGCCGCCGAGGAAGCCGGGGTGCGGCCTCAGGTGCCGTCGCAGCCCTCGGGAGCCGAGGCCGACCGGGTGCCGCAGACCAAGGTCGGCTGAGCACGGCCTAAGGTGCTCCGGTGCGATTCTTCTACGACACCGAATTCATCGAGGACGGCGTGACGATCGACCTGGTGTCGATCGGTGTGGTGGACGAACGGGGCCGGGAGTTCTACGCGGTCTCCACCGACTTCGACCCGGCGAAGGCAGGCCCGTGGGTGCGCGAGAACGTCCTGCCGAAACTGCCGTCACCGGCCGACCCGGCCTGGCGAAGCCGGGAGCGGATCCGTGAGGACCTGCTGGAGTTCTTCGGCAAGCCCGGCGGTGGAATCGAGCTGTGGGCCTGGTATGCCGCCTATGACCACGTGGCGCTGGCGCAGTTGTGGGGCGCGATGCCCGACCTGCCGCGCCAGCTGCCTCGCTTCACCCGCGACCTGCGCCAGCGCTGGGAGGACGCCGGCAAGCCGAAGCTTCCCGCGCCGGGAGGCGACGCCCACGACGCGCTCGCCGACGCGCGCCACAACCTCGAGCGCTGGCGGGCCATCGAAGCCCACCGGCTCCGTAAGCCGAACACCCGCCAAACTCTGTGACGGTGATTCCGGCGGCCATCGGCGCGGCTTAGCGACGGGACGCCACCGCCATCGCCAGCGTGTCGAGCAGGTGCTGGGTGGTGGACCAGTCCATGCAGGCGTCGGTGATGCTCTGCCCGTAGGTGAGCTGGTCCGCGTGGCCGAGCACAAGGTCCTGGCGCCCCGCCTCCAGGAAACTCTCCAGCATCACACCGGCGATACCGCGCTCGCCGTCACCGATACGCCCGGCCAGCTCAGCTGCCACCAGTGCCTGCCGCCGGTGGTCCTTGCCGCTGTTGCCGTGGCTGGCGTCGACGATCAGTCGCTCCGGCAGGCCGGCCGAGGACAGGCGCTCCAGCGTCTCGGTCACCGTCTCCGGGGCGTGGTTCGGCCCGCGTGAGCCACCGCGCAGGATGACGTGGCAGTCCGGATTGCCCGACGTGGTGATCAGCGCGGCCAGCCCGTCGGCGTTGATTCCCGGGAACACGTGGCTCGCCGCCGCCGCCCGCGCCGCGTCGACGGCGACCTGGACATCCCCTTCGGTCGAGTTCTTGATCCCGACCGGCATGGACAGCGCGCTGCACAGCTGCCGGTGCACCTGGCTGGCGGCGGTGCGGGCGCCGATCGAGCCCCAGCTCACCGTGTCCGAGATGAACTGCGGGGTGATGGGGTCGAGGAACTCGCAGCCGACCGGAAGGCCGAGCGCGGAGATGTCGAGCAACAGCCGGCGGGCGATCCGCAGCCCCTCGTTGACCGCGTAGCCGCCGTCCAGCCCGGGGTCGTTGATCAGGCCCTTCCAGCCCAGGGTGGTGCGGGGCTTTTCGAAGTACACCCGCATGATCACGTGCACCTGGTCGCGGAGCTTGTCGGCGTGCCCGGCCAGCCGCCGTGCGTACTCCAGCGCGGCGTCCGGGTCGTGCACCGAGCACGGGCCGACGATGACGATGAGCCGGTCGTCGATGCCGTTCAGGATGTCGGTGGTGGCGGCGCGGCCCTGGGCCACCGTCTTGGCGATGGCGACGCTCATCGGATGCTCCTGGCGGAGCAGGGCGGGTGAGATCAGCGGGCTGATCGCGGCGGTCCGCTGGTTGTCCAGGGAGTCCGCGGCGTCTGCGGGGATCTGCATGGCGGGTGGTCCTCTCGTGACCGGCCCGCGAGCACCGAGCCGGTCTGGTGTCCGGCTCGATGGGTGGAAGGTTCAGCGCGCGGCGATCTCGCCGGCTGGCCCACCCAGGGCCGGCCCGCTAAACCAGAAATAACGCCGTCGCACGAGAGAAGACCTTAGCACCGTGCGGGACGGCATCACCTCCGGTGGTGTGACCGCCCTTTACCGATCAAGGGCACCCCCGGCTACCCTGACGGTGACATCTGTGACGAAGGCTTATCTGGAAGGGACTGATCCCATGCGTGTCGGGGTGCTGACGGGTGGTGGGGACTGCCCGGGCCTGAACGCGGTGATCCGCGCGGTGGTCCGCAAGGGCATCGAAATCCACGGCTGGGAGATCGTCGGGTTCCGCAGCGGCTGGCGCGGGCCGATGACGGGAGAGAGCAAGTCGCTCGGACTCGGGGACGTCGAGGAGATCCTCACCCGGGGTGGCACCATCCTCGGCTCCTCGCGCACCAACCCGTACAAGGAGGAAGGCGGCGTCGACAAGATCAAGGCGACGCTCGCCGAGCAGGGCGTCGACGCGCTCATCGCGATCGGCGGCGAGGACACCCTCGGGGTGGCCAAGAGGCTCACCGACGACGGCGTCGGCGTGGTCGGCGTGCCCAAGACCATCGACAACGACCTGGCCGCGACCGACTACACCTTCGGTTTCGACACCGCCGTCCACATCGCCACCGAGGCGATCGACCGGCTGCGCACCACCGCCGAGTCGCACTTCCGGGCCCTGGTGGTGGAGGTCATGGGCCGGCACGCGGGCTGGATCGCGCTGCACTCCGGCCTGGCCGGCGGCGCGAACGTGATCCTGGTGCCCGAGCGGCCGTTCAAGGTGGACCAGGTCGTCGAATGGGTCGAGCGCCGGTTCGAGCGGATGTACGCGCCGATCATCGTGGTCGCGGAGGGCGCGCTGCCCGAAGGCGGCGCGGAAACCCTGACCAGCGGGGAGAAGGACGCCTTCGGTCACGTCCGCCTCGGCGGCATCGGCACCTGGCTGGCCGACGAGATCGCCCATCGCACCGGCAAGGAGTCGCGGGCCGTGGTGCTCGGCCACGTGCAGCGCGGCGGCACCCCGACCGCCTACGACCGGGTGCTCGCCACCCGCTTCGGCCTGCACGCGGTGGACGCGGTCGCCGACGGCGACTTCGGCGTGATGGTGGCCCTGCGCGGCACCGACATCGTGCGGGTCAAGCTGGCCGAGGCCACCGCCGAGCTCAAGACCGTGCCGCAGAGCCGGTACGAAGAGGCCGAGGTCTTCTTCGGCTGAGCTGATCTTCTCCGGAGAGAAAGCCGGGCCGCCGAGGCGGCCCGGCTTTCTTGTGGGAGTCCTTTGTGGCCACCGGTTTCGCGCCGCGAAGCCGACCCTCCTTTAGTAGGGAAAATACGTCTAGACCATTGATTTTTGGTCTAAACCACATAGCGTGAAACTGGTCCCCTTCTCCGTCGGATCAAGGGAGGGACCATGTTCCGGTCAGCCAGGACAGTCATCTACGCCATCACCGGCCTCTTCGCGGCGAGTCTGGTCACCGTCGCGGTGGCTCCGTCCGCCACCTCGGCTCCGCTCGCCAGTTCGGTGGGGAAGGTCGGGGGCTACTTCACCGAGTGGGGGGTGTACGGCCGCAACTATCACGTCAAGAACGTCGAGACGAGCGGTTCGGCCGCGAAACTGACCCACATCAACTACGCCTTCGGCAACGTGACCAACGGTCAGTGCGCGATCGGCGACTCGTATGCCGCCTACGACAAGTACTACGACGCCTCCAGTAGTGTCGACGGCGTGTCCGACACCTGGGACACGGGCGCGCTGCGCGGCAATTTCGGGCAGTTGACGCGGTTGAAGCGGATGCATCCCGGCCTGAAGGTGGTCTACTCCTTCGGCGGCTGGACGTGGTCGAGCGGGTTCACCCAGGCCGCGCAGAACCCGGCCGCCTTCGCCGACTCCTGCTACAACCTGCTCAACGACCCTCGCTGGGCCGGTCTCTTCGACGGGATCGACATCGACTGGGAATACCCCAACGCGTGCGGGAACTCCTGTGACAGCAGCGGGCGTGCGGCGTTCACGAACCTGATGGCAGCACTGCGCGCACGCTTCGGCGGCGAACTCGTGACGGCGGCGGTGACCGGCGACGGCACATCCGGCGGCAAACTCGAGGCGGCCGATTACGGCGGAGCGTCGGCCTATGTCGACTGGTACAACGTGATGACCTACGACTACTTCGGTGCCTGGGCCGCCACCGGCCCGACCGCGCCGCACTCGCCGCTCACCTCCTACAACGGTATTCCGACCGCCGGCTTCACCTCCGACACCGCGATCGCCAAGCTGAAGGCCGAGGGCGTTCCTTCCGGAAAACTGTTGCTGGGCATAGGTTTCTACGGTCGCGGCTGGACCGGCGTCGGCCAGGCCGCACCGGGCGGCTCGGCGACCGGCGCCGCGCAGGGCACCTATGAGGCGGGCATCGAGGACTACAAGGTTCTCAAGACCCGCTGCCCGTCGACCGGCACCGTCGGCGGCACGGCCTATGCGTTCTGCGGAAGCGAGTGGTGGGGCTACGACACACCGGCCACGATCGCGGGCAAGATCGGCTACGCCCGGGGGCAGAGCCTCGGCGGCGCGTTCGTCTGGGAGCTCTCCGGAGACACCCCCGACGGCGAACTCCTGACCGCCGTCGCGAGTTAGCGCGGTCGTTCTATCGTTGCGGTGTGAAGTTCGCGGGGTTCGGTGAGCATGCCGTCGAGTTCTACGACGGTCTCGTCGCCGACAACTCGAAGGCCTATTGGGACGACAACGTCGCGATCTACCGCGAGCACGTGCGCGGCCCGATGGAGGCGCTGGTCGCCGAGCTCTCGCCGGAGTTCGGAAAGGACTTCGGCGAGGGCAAGGTCTTCCGGCCTTACCGCGACGTCCGCTTCGCCAAGGACAAGACCCCGTACAAGACGCACTGTGGCGGGGTGATCGAGCAGGGCCGCGGGGCCGGCGCGTACTACGTGGAGCTTTCCGCGGCGGGACTGCGGGCCGGGGGCGGCTGTTTCCATCTGGAGTCCGACCAGCTGGCGCGGTTCCGCCAGGCCGTCGACACCGAAGTGCACGGCACACGGCTGGAGAAGATCCTGGCGAAGCTGCGCCGGTCGGGCTGGTCCATCGCCGGCGACACCCTGCGCACCCGGCCGCGGGGCTACGCCGAGGACCATCCGCGTCTCGGTCTGCTCAGGCACCGGTCGCTCTACGCCGTGCGCGTGTGGGACCCGGACGACACCCTGCACGACCGTTCCTGTCTCGACCGGGTCCGCACGGCGTGGCGGCAGCTGCGTGACCTCAACGAGTGGGCGCGTGACCACGTAGGGGTGACCGAGAAGCCTCGCCGGTGAGCCGAAAGGGTCCCGAAATTGCCCCGAAAGGCTCGAAAACAGCGTTCGACTTGACCGGTCGAGAGATCGGTACAGACGGCTCCGCGCCGAGGGGCTACGCTGTGGAGACGTGAGCCGACGCGCGAAGATCGTTTGTACTATGGGCCCCGCCACCGCCACGGCCGACAAGATCGCCGCCCTGGTGGACGCCGGGATGGACGTGGCGAGGATGAACTTCAGCCACGGGAGCCACGGCGACCACAAGCAGGTCTACGACCTGGTGCGGGCCGCCGCGGCGGAGACCGGCCGCGCGGTCGGCATCCTGGCCGACCTGCAGGGACCGAAGATCCGCCTCGGCACGTTCGCCGGCGGTCCGGTCGAATGGCGCACCGGCGATGTGGTGCGCATCACCGTCGAGGATGTGGCGGGCACGCACGACCGCGTGTCGACGACCTACAAGGGCCTGGCCCGCGACGCCAAACCCGGCGACCGCCTGCTCGTCGACGACGGCAAGGTCGGCCTCGTGGTTACCGGTGTCGAGGGCCCGGACGTGGTGTGCGAGGTCACCGAGGGCGGCCCGGTCAGCAACAACAAGGGCGTCTCGCTGCCGGGCATGGACGTGTCCGTGCCCGCCATGTCCGAGAAGGACATCGAAGACCTGGAGTTCGCCCTCGAACTGGGCGTGGACTTCATCGCGCTGTCGTTCGTGCGCTCGCCGGCCGACATCGACCAGGTGCATCAGGTGATGGACCGGGTGGGCAAGGGCAGGCTCCCGGTCGTGGCCAAGCTGGAGAAGCCCGAGGCGGTCTACAACCTCGAGGCGATCGTGCTGGCCTTCGACGGCGTGATGGTCGCCCGGGGCGACCTCGGTGTCGAACTGCCGCTGGAGCAGGTTCCGCTGGTGCAGAAGCGGGCGATCCAGATCGCGCGGGAGAACGCCAAGCCGGTCATCGTGGCCACCCAGATGCTCGATTCGATGATCAACAACTCGCGCCCGACCCGCGCCGAGGCCTCCGACGTGGCCAACGCGGTGCTCGACGGCGCCGACGCGGTGATGCTCTCCGGTGAGACCAGCGTCGGCCGCTACCCGATCGAGACCGTCCAGACGATGGGCCGGATCGTCGAGGCGGTCGAGACCGACTCGCCCACCGTGCCGCCGTTGTCCCACGTGCCCCGCACCAAGCGCGGCGTGATCTCCTACGCGGCGCGCGACATCGGCGAGCGGCTCAACGCCAAGGCCCTCGTCGCCTTCACCCAGTCCGGGGACACCGTGCGCCGTCTCGCCCGGCTGCACACGCGGCTGCCGCTCCTCGCCTTCACCCCGGAGGAGAGCGTCCGCAGTCAGCTCTCGATGACCTGGGGCACCACCACGCACATCGTGCCCAAGGTGGGTTCGACCGACCAGATGATCCAGCAGGTCGACCACGCGATGCTGGAGATGGGCCGCTACCAGCCCGGCGACCTGGTGGTGATCGTGGCCGGTTCCCCGCCGGGCACCATCGGCACCACCAACCTGATCCGGGTGCACCGTCTTGGTGAGGACGACCACGCTTAGGCGCTTTTCCGGCCTCGTCGCCGGTTTGCCCGGTTAGGGTTCGCCCTATGACTGAGCTGGCGAGGAAAGCCGCGGTCGAGGAGGACCAGGCCGAGGGCAGCGGGCAGCGGGTGCTCGACCGCCTGGTCGCCCTGCTGGATCTGGAGCAGATCGAGGAGAACATCTTCCGGGGTGTGAGCCCGGCGCGCTCCTCGGTCCGGGTGTTCGGCGGACAGGTCGCGGGGCAGGCGCTCGTCGCCGCGGGGCGCACCGTGTCGGCCGAGCGCAAGGTGCATTCGCTGCACGCCTACTTCATCCGTCCCGGCGATCCGAGGATTCCCATCGTCTACGAGGTGGACCGGATCCGCGACGGCCGCTCGTTCACCACCCGCCGGGTCGTCGCGGTCCAGCGCGGCAAGGCGATCTTCTCGCTTTCTGCGTCGTTCCAGACGCCCGAGGACGGCATCGAACACGCCGACGAAATGCCCGAGGTGCCCGCCCCGGAGACGTTGCCGACGATGGCCGAACGGGTACAGGGCTTCCCCGGACTGCCCGCCGCCCGATGGCTGCCCCGCCCGATCGACATCCGGTACGTCAACGACCCGCCGTGGGTGACCCGGGGCACCGGCCGCCGCACCTCCAGCAACCAGGTCTGGATGCGGGCCGACGGCAAGCTGCCGGACGAGGATCTGCTGCACGTCTGCGTGCTCACCTACGCCTCCGACATGACCCTGCTCGACTCGCCGCTGGCGCGGCACGGGGTCTACTGGGAACTGGACAAGGTCGTCGGCGCGAGCCTCGACCACGCGCTGTGGTTCCACCGGCCGTTCCGCGCCGACGAATGGATGCTTTACGAGACCTCGACTCCGAGCGCCTCGGGTGGCCGGGGGATGGCCACCGGCCGGTTCTTCTCCGCCGACGGCGGGCTCATCGCGACGGTCGTGCAGGAAGGGCTGCTGCGGGTCCGCGACTGATCCCTTACCCCGGCCGGTCCCCGCGCCGCCGGGTAAGGGGCCCGATCGCCCCCGCTGCGGCGTGATCGTCCGATGCCGCGGCGGCCCCCTCAGGAAGAACCTGGGACCTGGTGGAAAAACGAACCAGGGAAACGGGGAAACAGGTCATGCGCGACGACCGCATTTTCGACGTCACACAAGCCGAACTGGCTTACCGCACCGAGGAGATCTACCGGGCCCGGGCGCGTTCGGGGAACGACCGCGCGCCATGGTGGAAACTCGGGCGCCGCACCGTCACCGTGCCCGAGCAACGGCGGCCGAGCCACGACAGGAGAGTGTCGGCGCGGGACCGGTGAGACGCCGGAAACTCCGCGGTAAGCGAAAATCATGGCGGGATTGTCGGTGGGGTGCGAGACAATGCGTCTCGTGCCTCGCCTAGGTTCCGGAATCCCGTTGGTAGCGCGCGTCGAGGAGCTGCGCCGGCTCCGCGCCGCGTTCACCCGGGCCGAGCGCGGTGAGGCGGGTGCCGTGCTGCTGGCGGGGGACGCGGGCGTGGGAAAGACGCGCCTGCTCACCGAACTCGCGGAGTTCGCCGGGGAACGCGGGGCGCTCGTCCTGACCGGCCGCTGCCTCGACGTGCGGGAGGGCGGCCTGCCCTACCTCCCTTTCGCCGAGGCGCTGGCGCCACTGGCCACCGACGCCGAGGAGACGGTCGCCGACGCGGTGCGGTCCCGGCCCGCGCTGGCCCGTTTGCTGCCGCTGACGCAGGCGGGTCCGCCGGCCGGGGCGGGGCATCCGCCGGCCGGCTCCGAGTACGACCTGCCGCACCGGGCACGGTCCGAGCAGGATCTGGGCCAGCTCCAGCTGTTCGACGCGGTGCTCGGCGTGCTCACCGAGATCGCCGCGCGGCGGCCGGTGGTGCTGGTCCTGGAGGACCTGCACTGGGCGGACGGATCCACCCGGAACCTGTTG
Organism: Amycolatopsis pigmentata; assembly: GCF_042684065.1. Taxonomy (NCBI): domain Bacteria; kingdom Bacillati; phylum Actinomycetota; class Actinomycetes; order Pseudonocardiales; family Pseudonocardiaceae; genus Amycolatopsis; species Amycolatopsis pigmentata. The sequence goes on from NZ_JBHUKR010000009.1 coordinate 363,333, forward strand.
TCGTTCCTGGTTTCCCGGCTGCGCGGGCAGCGCCTGCTGGTGGTGGCCAGCTACCGCGAGGAGGACGTGTACCGCCGTCATCCGTTGCGGGCACTGCTCGTCGAAGTGGTGCGCCTTCCCGCGGTGACCCGGATCGAGCTCGCTCCGCTGGGGCCCGACGCGTCACGCGCGTTCGTGGAGGCGCTGGCGGACGGGCCGGTTTCCCCCGATGTCCTCGCCGGGGTGGCCGAGCGCTCCGAAGGAAACCCGTTCTTCGCCGAGGAACTGCTCGCCTCGTATGCCGAGGGCCGCGCCGACCTTCCCGCCGGGCTCGCCGAACTTCTGCTGGCCCGCTTGGAAAGACTGTCCCCGGATGCCCGCCGCGTGGTGCGGATCATCGCGGTCGCATCGGATCTGGTCATGCACGCCGCGCTCGCCGAAGTCTCGGGACTGGGCGAACTGGAGCTCGAAGAGGCGCTTCGCGAGGCGGTGCAGCACCACGTGCTGGTGGTCGAACGCGCCGCCTACACCTTCCGGCATGCCTTGCTCCAGGAGGCGGTCTACGCCGATCTCCTGCCGGGAGAACGCACCCGCGTGCACGCCGCGTACGCGGCCAGGATCCGCCGGACGCCCCAAGGCCGGGGGCACGACGCCAAGCTCGCCTACCACAGCCTGCAGAGCAAGGATCTGCGCGTCGCGCTGCCCGCCCTGCTCCGCGCCGCGGAGGAGGCCGAGCGCCTCGGCGCGCCCGCCGCCGCGCTCCGGCACATCGAGCAGGCGCTGGAGATCTGGGACGCGGTCCCGGAGGCCGACCGCCCGCCGGACTTCGACGAACTGCGTCTGCTGCACGAGGGTTCGTACTTCGCGGGCACCTCCGGCGAGCCCGAGCGCGCGGTCGCTTATGCCCGTTCCGCCGCGCAGGCGCTCGGGCCGGACGAAGATTCGGAGCGCGCGGCGAAGACGTGGCGCAGGCTCGCCGAGACGCTGATGAACGTCGAGGTCGGCCTGGACGACGCGGTCGAGGCGATCGGCAAGGCCTGGGAGCTGGTGGCCCGGACCGGCAGCAGCAAGACCCGTGCCTGGGTGCTGGCCACCCGCGCCGCCCTCCAGCGCGCGCTCGACCAGCACGAGGAAGCGTCGTGGAGCGCGCGCACCGCGGTGAGCGACGCGCGGGCCGCGGGCTCGGCCGGCGCCGAGGCGTCGGCCCTGATCACGCTCGGCGCGCTCGCGGACAACGCGGGGCGCTTCGCCGAAGCCCGTGATCACCTCCGAGAAGCGGAGCGGAAGGCCCGCGGCGTCGAAGCGTTCAATGTCGAGCTGAGGGCGATGTGCTTCCTGGCCTTGAGTTTCGAGGATCAGGGTGAGCTGGAATCCGCCGCGAAGGTCTACGAACGGGGCATCAGCCGCGCCGAGGAGACCGGGCTCACCTGGAGCTTCTACGGGATCGAGTCACGAGCCCGCCAGATCTGGCTTCGTTATGTCGCCGGTGACTGGCCCGCCGAGTTCACCACCCGCCCAGGCCAGGGGGTTTCGAGCGTGGTGGCGGCACGGATGAGCGCGTCGTGGGCGGCGATGACCGTGGCGCGCGGCCGGTTCGCGATGGCGGGCAAGTTGCTCGCCGAACTGCGCCCGCACTGGCGTGCCGAGCCGTTCACCGCGCTGGCCGCCGCCGCGGGTGCCGAGCTGGCCTACTGGCAGGGGGACTACGCCCAGGCGATCAAGCGGATCCGGGAACTCCTCGACTTCTTCGCCGGCCTCGACGACGACTGGGTGCTCGCCGGGCTCAGGCTCGGTTCCCTCGGCATCGAGGCCGCTGCCCGGGCGGTGGCGCGCTCACGCGACGGCCGCGGTGACGCCACGACGGCGGCCATCGTGGCGGACGCGCGGGAACTGCTGGCGACGGTCCGGTCCGCCGCCGAAAACGGCCGTCCCCGGTCGGGCAGGCTGGGCCCGGAAGGACGAGCCTGGCTCGCGCGCGCGGAAGCCGCGGCGAGCGGGCTCGACGGCCCCGCAGATCCGGAGCTGTGGTCGACGGCGGTCACGGCGTTCGGTTACGGCGCCGTCTACGAGCAGGCGATCAGCCGCTGGCACCACGCCGAAGCCCTGCTGGCCGCGGGGGAAAGCGACGGCGCGGTCAAGGAACTGCTGCGGGCGCACGAGGTCGCCGAGCGGCTGCGGGCACTGCCCCTGCGTTCCGCGCTTCGGGATCTGGCGCAGCGAGCCAGGATCGAGCTTCCCGGCGTCGCCGATCCCGCACCGGCGCGGCAGGAAGTGGTGGCGGACCCGCTCACCGGCCGCGAGCGCGCGGTTCTCGAGCAGGTCGCGCTCGGCCGCACCAACCGCGAGGTCGGGCAGGAGTTGTTCATCAGCGAGAAGACCGTCAGCGTGCACCTGTCGAGGGTGATGGCCAAGCTGGGGGCCGCCCGGCGGGCGGAAGCCGTGGCCATCGCCTACGACCGCGGCCTGCTGACCAGGCCCGTCGCTTCCTGAAAGCGCTTTCAGAAGGTCTCAGCGGGGCAGGCGGTTCAGGAGGCGGATACCGGCGGTCAGGGCCCGGGTCCACAGGCGCGGCGACACGGCGCGGGCCGGGCGCAGGCGCATCCCCCGCTGGACCGCCACGGCTTGCGCTTCGGTGTATTTGAGCAGGCCTTCCGCGCCGTTGCGACGACCGAACCCGGATTCCTTCATACCGCCCATCGGCAGGCCGACCGTGCCGAACGTGGCCGCGTAGCCCTCGTTGACGTTCACCGTGCCCGCCTTCAGCCGGGCGGCGACGGCGGAGGCCGCGGCCGTGTCACGTCCCCACACGCTCGCGTTGAGCCCGTACTCGCCTGAGTTGGCGCGCTCGATGGCGTCCTCGACGTCGTGGTAGCCGTAGATCGACACCACCGGCCCGAACGTCTCTTCGGCGAACAGGGTGATGTCCTCGGTGACGCCGGTGAGCACGGTGGGTTCGTAGAACAGCGGCCCGATGTCCGGTCGCGGGCGGCCGCCGGCGAGGACCTCGGCACCTTTTTCGCGGGCGTCCTCGACATGGGCCGAAACCGACTCGAGCTGCCCCTGCGTGGTCAGCGAGCCCACGTCGGCGCTGTAGGAGAGTTCGGCTCCGAGCCGCAACGCCTTGGTCTTGGCGACGAAGGCTTCGGTGAACTCCTCGCGGATGCTTTCGTGGACATACAAGCGTTCCACCGACACGCACAGCTGACCGGCCGAGGAGAAGCAGGCGGTGACCGCACCGGCGGCGGCCTTGGCGACCGGCGCGTCCGGCAGGACCACCATCGGGTTCTTGCCGCCGAGTTCGAGGGAGTAGCCGGTCAGGCGGTGGGCGATCTTCGTGGCCAGGTCCTTGCCGGTCGGGGTGGAACCGGTGAAGCACAGATAGTCGGACTCCTCGGCGAACGCGTCACCGATCCGCGAGCCACGGCCGGGCACCACGCGCCAGACCCCGGCGGGCAGCCCCGCCTCCTCGGCCAGTTCGTGCAGCCACAGCGCGGACAGCGCGGTCTGGTTGTCCGGCTTCTGCACCACGGTGTTGCCGGCCACGAGTGCCGGAAAGACGTCCATCGCGGTCAGCGCGACCGGGTAGTTCCACGGCGTGATCACGCCGACCACGCCCTTGGGATGGCGCAGTTCGCGGGCCCGGGTGAGGAACGGGATCAGCCCGCTGACCCGTTTCGGGGCGAGCAGCCGGGCACTGTGCTTGCCGTAGTGGCCGGCGACCAGCGCGGCGGCGCTCACTTCGTCGAACGCGTCGATCCGGGCCTTGCCCGCCTCCACCTGCACCAGGTCGAGGATCTCGTCCTGCCGCTTCAGGATCTTCTCGTAGACCCTTCTCAGTACCTTCGCGCGCTCGGACACCGGTCTGGCGGCCCAAGCGGCCTGGGCCGCGCGTGCCTCGGCGAAGACGCGCCGCGCGTCGGCGTCGGTGGCCTGGGGGAGGGTCGCGGTGAGCAGCCCGGTGAACGGCGAGACGGCCTCCACCGGCGCCGAGTCCGCTCCGCCGTCCGCGCGCCGGACGAGCTGCGCCGCCCGCGCGGCCGACGGCGCGCCGACCACGCCACCCACCGTCCCCGGCGTGCCCGCCTCGTGACCCGTGGTGGGGGTGATGCTGCTGCTCATGGCGGCCCTCCGGGGGTAGTTACTGATCAGTACAGGCTAACAATCCGGGATCGCTGTCAAGTTTTCTCAAGCAAACGTCACAGCGGTGGGCTCCGGTCGTTCTCTCACGAGCGGCGGGCCGACCCGTGCGAGGGCCGGGCCGGCCCGTTCGCCGCCACGCCGGTGCTGTCCGTGCTCTCCGAGGCGATCCGTTTCCATTCGTCCAGGAGCTGTCGGCGACGGGCCGGGGCGCCACCGAGTTCGGCGTCCAGGGCGAGGCCGCGAGTGAAGTTCACGGTCAGCCAGAACAGCGTCTCGACCCGTTCCCTCGGCAGGTCTCCGGCGAGGGCGGCGACCCGCTTCAACGCGGCGCGCCCCAGCGTGCGGTCGACCGGCCGGATGGCGGCCCGCAGCGCCGGATCGGTGCGCGCGGCCACCCACAGTTCGGTCGCCGCCGTCGCGAGGGTGCCGGAGTAACCGGCCCACAACAGGTCGATCGCCATGCCGACGGCGCCGGGCCCGGCCGGCACGCCGTCGAGGGAGCCGGCCAGTTCGGCCAGGCGCCGGTTGGTCAGGTGCTCGACCGCCGCGGCCATCAAGGTCGCCTTGTCGGTGAAGTGGTGCTGCGCCGCGCCTTTGGACACCCCGGCCCTGGCGCAGATCTCCTGCATCGTCGTGCGCGCGTAGCCCAGCTCGACCAGGCAGTCGATGGTCGCGTCGAGCAGCGCCGTCCTCGTCCGCTCGCGCCGTTGGGCCTGGGTGCGATGGGACGGAGTCACGGTCACGTCTTTACCCGGCCTTCCCCCGCTTGTACATTACGGTCGTAACTTACATTCCAGTCGTAATGTTTTCCACCCGGCCGCTGGGGACCAGGGGCCCGCTACCGAGGGGGATTCGATGCCGCTTCAGACCCCGAACAGTTCCTGGAGTGCCGACCTGGCCGATTTCCGCGAGCTGGCCAGGACGTTCTGCCAGAAGGAGCTCGCGCCGCATCAGCAACGATGGAGCGAGCAGAAGCACGTCGACCGCGAACTGTGGTCGAAGGCCGGGGAAGTAGGCCTGCTGGCACTGTCCATTCCGGAGGAGTACGGCGGGGGCGGCGGAACCTTCGCGCACGAGGCGGTGCTCTACGAAGAGCAGGTGCGTGCCGGGGACAGCGCCTGGGGTGTGGCCGTGCATAACGGGATCGTCGCGCATTACCTGGTGAACTATGCCTCGGAAGAGAAGAAGCGCGAGTGGCTGCCCAAGCTCGCGAGCGGCGAGATGGTCGGCGCGGTGGCGATGACCGAGCCGGGAGCCGGATCGGATCTGCAGGGCATCACCACCCGTGCGGTGCGCGACGGCGATTCCTATGTCATCAACGGCGCCAAGACCTTCATCACCAACGGTGGTCTGGCCGACCTGGTGGTGGTCGTGGCGAAGACCGACCCGGACGCGGGAGCCCACGGCGTGTCACTGATCGTTGTCGAATGCGACGCCCCGGGTTTCCGTCGTGGCCGCGTGCTGGACAAGGTCGGCCTGAAGGGGCAGGACACCGCCGAATTGTTCTTCGACGACGTGCGTGTTCCGGCGGAGAATCTGCTCGGCGAGGAGGGGCAGGGCTTCATCCAATTGATGCAGCAGTTGCCCCAGGAAAGGCTGATCATCGCGGTGACCGCGGTGGCGGGCATGGAAACGATGATCGACGACACGATCGCCTACACCAAGGAGCGGACCGCCTTCGGCAGGCCGGTCTTTTCCTTCCAGAACACCAAGTTCACCCTCGCCGATGCGGCCACCGAGGCTGCGGTCGCCCGTGCCTTCCTCGACCAGTGCCTCGACCGTCATCTGCGGGGCGAGTTGGACGTGCAGGGTGCCGCGATGGTGAAACTGTGGACAACGGAACGGGTCGGAAAGGTCGCCGACGAGTGTCTCCAGCTTTTCGGTGGCTACGGCTACATGACCGAATACCCGATCGCCCGGGCCTGGGCCGACGTCCGCATTTCCCGGATCTTCGGTGGTACCTCCGAGATCATGAAGGAGATCATTTCGCGCGGATTGTGACGCGCCCGGCGATGCGCGCTTTCCCGGCGAACGGCCACGGACCGTTATGATCCCCTTCGCCGGGGGACCGGTGCCGCGCCGGCGACGCAACGGCGACGCGGGCCCGGACGACGATCGAAGGGGAGCCCATGTCGGCGAACACGAAGAAGATTCTGACCGTCGCCGTCGTCGCACTCGTCCTGTTCTTCCTGATCACGAAGCCGACCGAGTCGGCCCACGTGGTGCAGAACGCTCTCGGCTGGCTGCGCAACGGCGCCGAGGCCATCCTGACCTTCGTGCGCGACCTGTTCGCCTGAGCCCGTTTCGCCGGCGGAAAACCCCAGTTCACCAGCCCGTACGTGCCTCGCGGCGGGTCACCGGAGCACGCCTCCGACCAGGCGTGACTCTGCGTAGTGCGCTTGGGAAAATGAGGTGAAACATTGGACCATCCGGGTGGATTGCCGCGATAAAACCGCTGGTCGTCGAATTCGTCCGCTAGAAGGTCTGGCGCTGGATCGTCACCGCACCCTACGGTGCTCACATTGCGTGACCGACCGATCGGGTGGTTCTCATCCGAGGTCACGTTCCAGCATTCCCGTGCAGCGGCACGACACCTCGGTTGGGGCACAAGAGGAGGCAGGGATGACCGGAGATCCCGGAGTTGATGCGGTGATCCGTCAGTGGGCCGCCGAACGCGAGCAGACGGCCGAGGAAAGAGAGATCGACCGTATCGCGACCGAATGGCTCGCCGACGTCCCCCAGGCCCCGCCGGGCATCCCCGGGCAGCGTGCCCGCGGCGGCGCCCGTGGCTGGGCGCCCCTCGAAGCCGCCGACCCCCGCTACCTCGACGCCATGCGCGACCGGCTGCCCGGCGTGCCGTACGACCTCCTGGTCGCCGCGGCGGGCTGGTGGCAGATGATCGGCGATGTCAGCGAAGCCGAGCAGTGGTGGGACGCCGGCATCAGCCCGCTCGACCAGCGTGCCCTCGACTACCGCGCGGCCGGTCTCCGGCCGTCCGACCTGGCCCGCAGGCTGGGCCCGATGACCGTTCTCCAGCACCTTCGCCGCGGCAGCGCGCCCGCCTGGTGCGTGGCCCGCCTGGCCCGCCAGCAGCGCGCCGGCTGAGCGTTCCCCGCGGCATGCCGGCAGCGGGCCGCTTCGCGTGAGCGGCATCATGCCGGCATGCCCGCCGGGCAGCACCCGTTTGTGTCGGAAGACCCGTAACGTAGGCTCCTGCGGCTTCGTTGTCCGGTAAGGCAGCGTCACGTGGAGGCTTGAGTCGGTGGGGTCGTCGGGGTCGGAAGACACGGATCGCCGGTATCTCGCCGCGCTGGGCAGGCTCGGCATCGTCGGGCTGGTGCTGCTGGTGGCGGCGGGCGCGGTCTGGTTCACCAGCCGGGCCAGTACTCCCGCCGCGAGCCCGACCACCACCGAGATCCCCGCCCTGGAAGTCCCCGCGGTCGACGTGCAACCCGGGGCGAGCGCGCCGGTCGACGCGACCGTCAGCAACGAACCCGCGAAGCCCCAGCAGCCTCAGCCTCGGCCGGGCAATCTGCTCCAGCTCTGGGCCGACCGGGCCGCGCAGGTGACCGGGATCCCGGCCCGCGCGCTGGTCGCCTACGGCAACGCCGAACTCGAGCTGAGGGCCACGCAGCCAGGCTGCCGTCTTTCCTGGGCGACGCTCGCCGGCATCGGCCGGATCGAGTCCAACCACGGCCAGTACGGCGGCGCGATCCTGCAGAGCAACGGTTACCCCTCCAGGCCCATCGTCGGCGTGCCGCTGGACGGTACGCCCGGCGTGCGTGCCATCCCGGACACCGACCACGGCCGCTTCGACGGAGACCCGAACTACGACCGCGCCGTCGGGCCGATGCAGTTCATCCCGTCCACCTGGTTGAAGTGGGGTGGCGGTTACGACCCGCAGCAGATCGACGCGGCCGCGCTGGCCGCCGCGAAGTACCTCTGCGCCGGCGGCCGGGACATGGCCAGCGCGCAGGGCTGGTGGTCCGGGGTGCTGTCGTACAACAACTCCGTCGACTACGGCCGGAAGGTCTACGGCCTCGCCGACTCCTACGCCAAGGCCGCACAGGTCGTCCGGGTCTCGTGAGTGCTAGCGTCGAAGTCGTGCCAGCAGGTTTCCTCACACCACGCCGTCTCGGGACAGCGGGTCTGTGTCTGCTGAGCCTGCTGGCTTCGTGCGGACTGGCCTGGTGGCAGTGGGACCGGTTCGCCTCGCCCAGCGGAACGTTCCAGAATCTCGGTTACGTGCTGCAGTGGCCGCTGTTCGGGCTCTTCCCGGCGTTCATGGTCTACCGCATCGCCAAGCTTCGCCGCGCCGCCGCGGCCGAAGACGAGCGGGCGAGCACCGCCGGGGACGGCGACCGGCAGGCCGTCGAACTCCCGGCGCCGAAGCCGGAGCGGCCTCGGCCCGTCCAGAGCGACGTGCGGGACGAGGACGACGAACTGGCCGCCTACAACCGCTACCTCGCCGAGTTGAACGCGCGAGATCAAGAGAATCGTCAGAAAGGCAAGCCGCGACAATGGTGAGCACGGAGGAACAGCCCGCGACCGGAGCACGAGCGGGCGCGAAGTCATCGCGGGAACTCAAGGGCCCGCTGCTGCGGTACCGGGTGCTGGCCTACGTCACCGGTGTCGCCCTGTTGTGCCTCACGGCGGCGTTCATCCTGAAGTACGCGGCCGACTCGCCGGGCATGATGAGCTGGGCCGGGGTCACCCACGGCCTGTGCTACATGGTGTACCTGGTGCTGGCGGTCGACCTGGCGCTCAAGGCCCGGTGGTCGATCAAGGGCACCCTGTTCGTCCTGCTCGCCGGGACCATCCCGTTCCTGTCCTTCGTCGCCGAACGACTGGTCACGCGCCGGGTCGAGGCGGGCGAGAAGGTCTGAGCGAACCCGCTACGACCGGCGGACGCTCAGCGGCGGAACGGTGTTGCCGCGCAAGGCTTCCGCGTCGATCGTCTCCGGGCGATAGCGGAGTTCGCCGAGCCGCTCGGTCATCACGGCCAAGGGGTCGGGCACTTCATCGAGCCTGCCCGACAGGAACGCCCACCCGTGCTCGTCCGAGCCGTAGTAGACGGTGGTGCCGAAGACCTCGCGGAACCGGCGCCACGCGTTGATCAACGTGCCGTTGCGCTGTTTGATCGCGGAGCCGGCCTGGCCGGCGACCACCCCTTCCGGGGCCAGCAGGCTCGCGCAGCGGCGCAGGAACTCGGTGCTGTAGAGACGCTCGTATTGTTCTCCGGACCCGGGGTGCTCGTCCGGAAGATCGACGAGCACGAGGTCGTACCCGCCGTCGGAGCGGGCCACGAACTCCCAGCCGTCCTGGTAGTGCACCCGGATCGGCCCCTGCCCCCGTTCGGCGGCCTTGAGGATCTCCGGCGTGTAGCCATACGGCAGGTGTTCGGCGCAGGCGCGCACCGCGACCCGGTCGATGTCCACGTGATCCACTTCGGCGCCCTCGTCGGCGGCGATCCTGCTGAGCACGCCTTCGCTGGAACCGATGACGAGCACCCGCCGCCTCCGCCCGGCGAGCAGCATCGGGGGGACCATCAGGGCTTCGTGGTAGATCAGTTGCGACGCCTCGGTGCTTTGGCGCTCGTCGTCGCAGAACAGCGCCACCCCCTGCCCGGTGCGCCCGATGAGCAGGTTCTGGAAGCCCGTGTGGGTTTCGAACAACACGTCGGAGACTTCCCACCGCCTCGACAGGCCCGCGCCGATGCGCTCGAACACCGCGCCGCCGCGACCACGGTCCACAGTGGACAGAAGTACCCGCTCGCAGCCGAGCCGCCCGGCCAGCAGCCGGACCGCGCGCTCGGGGTCGGCGCGCTCGCCGCAGGTGAAGACGTCGGCGAACAACGCGCCGAACTCGGGATAGGTGTGCACCGAAGCGTGGGATTCGGCCAGCAACGCGACCACGGTGACCCCGTTCGGTTCGAACCGGTGCGACACCACCTCGCACACCGTGGCCCCGACCTGGGTCACCGCCGAGCGCACCGCTTCGCTGAGGAACTCCGCGTCGTTCAGCAACGCCGGGTCCACGTCACGCATCTCGGCAAGCACATGTCTGCCCGAAAACTCAGTGCTATTTTGAGAACGCGCCGGACCTTCGGATGGCGCGTTCGGCAACTCGCCTTGAGCTGGTCCGTTTCGGTTTGCAGATGGTTGGTCAGTCAAGGCAGTAGACCCGGAGCGGTTCGATGCCGTTGAAGGAGACCGAAGAGTAACTGGCCGTGTACGCACCGGTGTCCACAATGTCCACCCGGTCACCCGCCCGCAGGGAAAGCGGCAGCTCGTACGGCGTGTGTTGGTAGATCACGTCATCACCATCGCATGTGGGCCCGGCCAGCACGGCGGGGCCCCGCGGTTCGCCGCCCGGCGCGATGATCCGGTAGGCGATCGCCTCGTTCTCGGTCTCCGCGAGCCCGTTGTAGCGGCCGATGTCGAGATAGACCCAACGCCGCCCGTACCGCTGCGCGACCAGCACGACCTCCGCGCGGATCAACCCGGCTTCGGCGACCAGCGCCCGCCCCGGCTCCAGCACGATTTCCGGCCTCCGGTACGGGAATCGTGCCTCCAGCGCGGCCGAGATCGCCGCGGCGTAGCCGGCCAGGGAGGGGACCGGGGCACGGTAGGCCACGGCGAACCCGCCACCGAGGTTGAGCCGCCGGAGCCGGATGCCGTCACCGTCCAGCGCGGCGAAGATCTTGGCGGCGGCGGAGATCCCGGGCTCCCAGGCGCCGCTGTCGGGCTGCTGCGAACCAGGGTGGAACGCCAGCCCCGCCACGTCCAAGCCGAGTTCGGCGGCCTGCTGGACCAGGTCGGTGGCGGAGGCGGGCTCGCAGCCGAACTTCTGCCCGAACGGCGTCACCGACGGTGGGCCCTCGGTGGCCAGCCGCACCGAAACCGTGGCGCCGGGGGCGAAGCGGGCCAGGTTCCCGACATCGGTTCCGGAGTCGGTGGTGAAGTCGCGGACACCGCGCGAGTACGCGAAAGCGATGTCCGCCGCCTTCTTGACCGGATTGCCGTAGGACAGCGTCTCCGGTGGCGCCCCCACGGCGAGACAGGCCTCGATTTCGGCCGGGCTCGCGACGTCGAAACCCCCTCCGGCCGCGAGCACGGCCTTCAGTACCGCGGGCTCTGGGTTCGCTTTGACCGCGTAGCGCAATGCCGCGTGCGGGAATTCGGTGACGAAGGCTCGCACCCGTTCCCGCACCACCGCCGTGTCGACGATCAGGCAGGGGGTCGAGGGCGCGTGTTCCGCCAAGAACCGCCGGTTTCGCTCGTGACTCACCAGACCAGTCTGCGCCTCCACGAAAAGGCGCCCGGTGCGAATACCCGCACCGGGCGCCCTGGGAGTTCGAAAACTCCTCCTCAGGTGCCGATGCCGGTGAGCGAACGGACCTCCATCTCGGCGTGTTTCCGCGCGTCGGCCTTGCCGCCGCCGACGAAGGTGCCGATGAACCCGCAGATGAACGAGAACGGGATCGACACCAGGCCCGGGTTCTTCAGCGGGAACCAGTGGAAGTCCACGCCCTTGACGATGGAATGGGCGTCCCCGGACACCACCGGCGAGAAGATCACCAGCACCACGCAGGCGACGAGGCCACCGTAGATGCCCCACAGCGTGCCCGTGGTGTTGAACCGCTTCCAGAACAGCGAGTACAGCAACGTGGACAGGTTCGCCGAACCGGCGACCGCGAAGGCCAGCCCGACCAGGAACGCCACGTTCTGCCCGTTGGCCAGGATGCCACCGATGATCGACAGGAGGCCGATCACGACCGCCGTCAGCCGTGCCACCCGGACTTCCTCGTACGGGTCCGCCTTGCCCCGCTTGAAGATGTTCGCGTACACGTCGTGCGCGAACGAGGCCGAAGCGGTCATGGTCAGGCCCGCGACAACCGCCAGGATGGTCGCGAAGGCCACCGCGGCGATCAGCCCGAGCAGCAGGGGACCGCCGATGTGCAGGGCGAGCAACGGGGCCGCCGAGTTCTCGCCACCGGGCGCGCCCTTGATCTCCTTCGTGCCGACCAGGGCGGCCGCGCCGTAGCCGATGACCAGCGTGCACAGGTAGAACACCAGCACGCACGAGGTCGCCCAGACCACCGAACGGCGGGCCTCCTGGGAGTTGGGCACGGTGTAGAACCGCATCAGCACGTGCGGCAGTCCGGCCACGCCGAGGACCAGCGCCAGTGACAGCGAGACGAAGTCCAGCTTGGTCAGGTTGTTGGCGCCGTAGGAGCCGCCGGGCTGCAGCAGCTTGTCACCGAGGGGGCTGTGGTAGGCCGCCTGCGAGAGCAGGTTCGACACGCTGAAGCCGAACTTGCCGAACATGAAGACCGTCATCATCACCACGGCCAGGATCAGCAGGCTGGCCTTGATGATCTGCACCCACGTGGTGCCCTTCATGCCGCCGACCAGCACGTAGAACACCATGACCAGGCCGACCACCGCGATGATCAGCGCCTGCCCGAAGGCACCGTGGATGTTGAGCAGCAGCGCGATCAGGTCACCGGCGCCCGCCATCTGCGCCAGCATGTAGAACAGCGAGATGACCAGCGTCGAGGTGGCCGCGGCGGCGCGCACCGGACGTTGCTTCATCCGGTAGCTGAGCACGTCGCCCATGGTGAACCGGCCGGTGTTCCGGGTCAGTTCCGCGACCAGCAGCAGCGCGATCAGCCAGGCGACGAGGAAGCCGATCGAGTAGAGGAACCCGTCGTAGCCGTTGACCGCGATGGCACCGGCGATGCCGAGGAACGAAGCGGCCGAGAGGTAGTCACCGGAGAGCGCGATTCCGTTCTGCCGCCCGGTGAAGGCGCTGCCCGCCGCGTAGTAGTCGGAACGCGAGGAGTTGCGGCTGCTCGCGCGGTACACCACGTAGAGGGTGATGGCCACGAACAGGCTGAAGATGACGGTGTTGATGACCGGGTCGCTGCCGGTGGCCGCGGCCTGGGCGAGCACCGTGGAAGTGTGGTCGGCCATGGGTCAGACTCCCGCCTGCTGCCGGACCTTGTTCACCTGCGGGTCCAGCCGTCGCCGGGCGAACCGCAGGTAGGCGAAGGTGATCAGGGCGGTGGAGACGAACTGGCCGATGCCCATCACGATGGCGACGTTGATCTGGCCGTACACCTTGATGGACATGAAGTCGTGCGCGTAAGCGGCCAGCAGCACGTAGGCGAAGTACCAGACGATGAACAGCAGGGTCATCGGGAAGACGAAGCGGCGGAACCGGGCACGCAGCCTGCGGAACTCTTCGCTGTGCTGGATCGTCAGGTAGTCGGGACCGGCCTGGCGCCCGGGCTTGGCGTACTGGTCGGTGCCGGCCGCTTCGAAAAGGACCGGGATCGGGCCCGTGTCCTCCATGGTGTTCCTGTTCGCAGAGGTCTGGGCGACGTTCTGCATGTCTGCCTCCCGGCGGGCTGGGCGGGCGAACCTTCGGGATCGCACATGGTAGCCAGGTTGGTAAACGGCTGCGGCGGCAGCCTGGTTCAAAAGATGCCTGGTCGAGCGCAGCGTAATCACTCGAACAGCGGGTACCGGAAGCGAAAAGCAGTGTATTCATGACTTTTTGTGATTAACCGATGGTTTCGCTGCGCGGAACCGGTGACCCCCGGCGGTGGCACCACGTCGAAAACCGCTGGCTGGGCATGCGAGGCCGGGCGTTGGGTAGGTGTGACGACCAAAACCACGAAATCGGGCGTTATTCTTCTGTTACACCGTCGCGTTGGTACGCCCTGTATCTATTTCCCCGGTGGTTCCAGGAGACCCCTGAGCCATTCGGGTGGCGACCCCTACCGACGCTCTCACCAGGGCGTTACGCGAGATGGCCGACCTTGCGGACGGCTTCTTCGGATCGCGTCAACAACTCATCACCTTGGGTATTTACGCTGGTCAACGCCGAAATGCTCGGCTAGGATCGCTCGCCGCTCGATTGGTGTACGCTTCCCTGGCTACGTTGACTCGCTGTGACCGAAGGTAAACCGATCTTGTCCTCCGCATCATGCGCGGCGCATGATGCACGCACACTCGCGGCCGGTGGCGGTGCCCGGGTGCGCGGCGGTGGACCGGACGGAGCACACTTCACGGACGGCGGCGAGGAAAGCGGCGTCAGCCAGGGATGTGTACCGAACATGCCGGACAGGGAGTCACTTTCGTGACCGTTGCAGGACAAGGCCAAGTGCCTGTTGGACAGCTCCTCGGCCAGCAACCGCGCCGTCCCACCAAGTGGCGAGCCGTCACTCGGTGGCGTGACTGGAGCATTTCGGCCAAGCTCGGCGCGGTCACCCTGGTTCCTATTGTCTTCGCGCTGATCCTCGGTGGGATCACGATCAGCAACCAGGTCCAGCGCTCCAACAACCTCGAGCGCATCGACCGCCTGGTCACCCTGGGCACCGACCTGCACATCCTGCTCGACGCGCTGCAGCAGGAACGGAGCATCACCGCGAGCCAGCTGACCGACAGCACCGTCGGCAACTCGCCCACGCTCGACGCCGCGCGCGGCGCGGTGGACCGGGCCCTCCCCGCCTACAGCACGGACGCCGCGCGGGCCGCCGAACTCGACAGCGGGGTCAGCGGACCGGCCATCTCCGCCGGGAACGCGTTGTCCCGCCTGGCCACGGTCCGGCAACAGGTCAGTGGCGGCAAGCTCGAAGCGGTGCAGGCCATGGACAGCTACTCGGCCATGACCACCGCGGTGCTCGCCCTCGACACCTCCCGCGTGGCCAGCATCGGTGACGACTCCATCGGCGGCACCCCGAGCGCACTGCACGACCTCCAGGTCGCCAAGGAGGAAATGTCCTCCTCGCAGTCGCTGCTCGGCTACGGCATCAACCGCCACAACCTGACTTCCATCCAGCTGAACCAGCTGCGGACGGACGAGGTCCGCCTCGGCGACCGGCTGGACGACTTCCGCGCCTCGGCCACTCTGGCCCAGCAGCAGGACTTCGACAGCACCGTGATGGGCCCGGACTACGACACCCGGACCCGGCTGGCCGGCAGCGTGCTCAACGCGCAGGGCGCGTCGTCGAACTCGGCGCTCAACGCGATCTCCGCCGAGCAGTGGAACGCCGCGTCCAACTCGGTGATCGGCGCCGCCGAAGGCCTCACCAAGCGGCTCGACGACCAGGTCCGGACCGCGTCCAACGCGCTGGTCGAGTCCTCCGGGACCAACGCGGGCCTGCTGGCGGTGCTGCTGTTCGTCGCCCTCATGGTGACCGCCGCGGTGGTCTTCCTGATCACCCGCCAGATCCTGCAGTCGCTGCGACTGCTGCGGTCCGGCGCGCTCGACGTGGCCGACCACCAGCTGCCCGCCGCGGTGCGCCGGATCCAGGAGGGCGAAGAAGTCGCCAGTGAGGTCAGCCCGCTGGCCATCGGCACCAGCGACGAGATCGGTGAAGTGGCCCAGGCCTTCGACGCGGTGCACAGTCAGGCCCTGCGCCTGGCGATGGAGCAGGCCCACATGCGGACCGGCTTCAGCCACGTGTTCGTCAACCTTTCCCGCCGCAGCCAGAGTCTCGTGCAGCGGCAGCTCCAGCTCATCGAACGGCTCGAGCGGGACGAGGAAGACGCCGACCAGCTCGCCACGCTGTTCCAGCTCGACCACCTCGCCACCCGGATGCGGCGCAACAACGAGAACCTGATGGTCCTCTCGGGCGCCGAGCCCGGACGGCGCTCGGGCCAGCCGGTCGCCACCGCGGACGTGCTGCGGGCCGCGGTCTCGGAGATCGAGCAGTACCAGCGGGTCGTGGTGCAGCAGCCGCCGAGCGCCCGCATCGTCGGTTACGCGGCCAGCGACCTGATGCGCCTGGTCGCGGAGCTGCTCGACAACGCCACCGCGTTCTCCGCGCCCCAGACCCAGGTCACCGTGACCACGCACGCCTCCGACAACGGCGGGCTCGTGGTGGAGATCGTGGACAAGGGCATCGGCATGAACGAGGCCGAGGTCGCCGAGGCCAACGCCCGCCTGTACGAGGCCGCGACCGTCGACCTCGCCACGTCGCGCCGCATGGGCCTGTTCGTGGTCGGCCGCCTGGCGAACCGGCACAACATCGGCGTCTCGCTGCACGGTGGCAAGGACGTCGTCGGCGTGCGCGCCACCGTGACCGTGCCCGCCGAACTGGTGCGGGATCTGGAGCAGGCCCCCACGCCGCCGCCTTCGGCGCCCGCCCCGAGCCGGCCCACCGCCCACCCCAGCTTCCCCGAACTCGAGCCCGCGGACAGTGGGTCGCTCCCGCAGCGCCGCACCGTCAACGGAGCGGGCCAGGGGCTCGCCAACCTCGCCGGTACCTCCGGAACCCTCGGCGACGGCGCCGCGACGCCCGGTGGATGGAGCCAGAACGGCCATTCCGGCGTGCTGCCGTCGCGCCAGGCCGTGGAGGTCTCCGGGCCCGCCCTGTTCACCCCCGCCAAGACCGACGAACCGGGCCCGCCGCCGCCTTCCTTGCCGCCAGCCCCGCCGTCGTCCCAGCCGCCGGAGACGCCTGCCGGCGGACTGCCCGCCGGAAGCGCACTGTTCGAGGCGAACACTTCGGGTGGCGCGCTGACCGAGTGGTGGAGCACGGCCACGACCGAGCCGGCACCGCCCCCGCCGCCCCCGCCGAACGAGACCACGCCGATCTTCGACGAGACGCTGTCCGCGTGGTTCCGCAGCGACCGGCCCGCGCGTCCGTCGCAGCCGGCCGAGGCGGAGCCCGAGCAGGACGAGGCCCCGGCCGCCGAGCAGGCCCCGGAGGCCGAAGCCGGGCTCGCCGGGACGATCGACGAGAGCGAGCAGGCCGCCGAAGCCGGGGAAGAGCCGGAATCAGAGCCGGCGGAACAGCCCGGCTGGGCGTTCGCCTCCGACGAGAGCTGGCGCACGGTGCAGTCGGTCGCCGAGGCGGAGCCGAGCAGCTTCACCGACGCGGGTCTGCCCCGCCGCCAGCGCGGTGAGCAACTGCTGCCCGGCAGCGCCGCGTCCTCCGCCGTGCCCGCGGCCCCGGCCCCGCGGACCACGAGCGGGTTGCCGGTGCGGAATCCGGCCGACGTCCGGAGCAGGCTTTCCCGCTTCCAGGACGGTGTGCACCGCGCCCGGCACGCGGCGGGCGAGGAGCACCAGGCGGAGCAGCCCGCCCCGCAAGCGCAGCCCGCTCCGCAGGCGCAGCAGTCCCCGTGGCAGCAGCAGCCCGCCCACGAGCAGTACCAGGCGGAGCAGTACCAAACCGAGCAATACCAAGCCGAGCAGTACCAAACCGAGCAGTACCAGGCGTTCCAGTCGCCGTGGCAGCCCGTCGCGGACCAGGGACAGCCGACCCAGTACCAGCCCGAGGGCTACCAGACGCAGTACCAGCAGCGACCCGTTTTCGGCCAGGGACAGCAGTCCTACTCCCCACCCGAGCCGACGACCGGACAGGCCCACCAGCAGCCGCGATCCGGTCACCCGTTGCCCCAGCGGCGCCCCAAGGCCGTGCCGCCCCGCGAAGCACCCGACCCGGCCGCCACGGCCGGCGGGACCGGGCAATGGCGGCCGTCGGCCGCGGAGAACACCGCTTACACGGCGGTGGAACGCGGCACCTTGCCTCAGCCCGAGTTCTTCGCGGAGCACCCCGCTCCGACGCCCCGGCGCGAACCGCTGGCGGCCGACGAGACGGGACAGCTTCCGCGGTGGGGAGCCGACACGGCTTACCCACAGCGCGAGCCCGAATCGCCACAATCCGCCCCGTCCGCCGTGAGCGGCCAGGATTCGCCGTGGTCTTTCGCCACCGACGAAACCTGGCGCACGGTCCAGGCGGTATCGCAGGCCGCACCGTCCAGCTTCACCTCCGCGGGCCTGCCCCGCAGGAGGCGTGGGGAGCAGCTCCTGCCGGGTGCCGCTTCGGCGGCGCCCGCCAACGCGGGCCTGCCCCAGCGTGACGCGCAGGATGTGCGTGGCCGGCTGAGCAGCTTCCAGCAGGGTGTCCGGCGCGGAAGGCACCGGACCACCCAGGCGGTCGACTCCGAACGAGAAACCATGGAGGGTGAATGACCTCGCCGCAGCCCCAACAGAACCAGTTCGGTTGGCTGGTCAACGACTTCGCCGAGCGCGTCCCGGGAGTGGCGCACGCGGTGGTCGTTTCGGCCGACGGCCTGTTGTTGACGGCGTCGAACCGGCTCCCGCTGGACCGTGCCGACCAGCTCGCGGCCGTCGCGTCGGGCCTGGTGAGCCTGACCCAGGGCGCCGCCAGGTGCTTCGAGGCCGGTGCCGTCACCGAAACCGTGGTGGAGATGGAACTCGGCATCATGGTGCTGATGTCCATCAGCGACGGTTCGTGCCTGGCGATCCTGGCCGCGCCCAACTGTGACATCGGGCAGGTGGCCTACGAGATGACGATGCTGGTCGACCGGGTCGGCCAGATCCTCACCCCGGAGTTGCGGGCCCAGCTCCAGGGTTCGGGCGGATCTTTGATGGGCCAACCGGTGGGATGATGCCGAGATGAGCACGGGACCCGGGGGCGGTGCATCGTCTCCGGACGAGGACGACGAGGCGACCTTCGCCGATGTCCTGAACGCGTTCACCCTCGACTCGGGGCGGTCGCGCAGGAAGCGGAAGAAGAGCAGAGACAGCTATCCCGACGGCTACGCCGAGACGCCGCCGCCGGGGTACGAGGGGCAGCAGCAACAGCAGTACCTGCCGCCCGGTCCGCCACAGACGCCGCCACAGCAGCACCAGCCGCCGCAGCAGGCGCCGGTGCCCCCGCCGATGGACGCGCCACGGGAGCCTCCCGGTTTTTTCGAGACCTCCCAGGGCACCGGGCTGTTCGAGCCCGCGGTGTCCAGCGGTCCGGTGGAGTTCGAACGGCAGTCGGACGAGGCCTCGGTCGTGCGCCCCTACGCGCTGACCGGGGGTCGCACGAAGGCCAAGCTCACGCTGGAACTGGAAACGCTGATCTCGGTATCCGAACGGGCAGGCGTCCAGGTGGACCTGACGACGGTGCAGTTCGAGCACCGGTCGATCATGGAAGAATGCCGGACACCGCGTTCGGTCGCGGAAGTCGCGGCGCTGCTGCGGGTTCCGCTCGGCGTGGCCCGGGTGCTGATCAGCGACGCCGCTGATGCGGGGTTGATCACCGTGCACAAGACAGTATCCGGCAACGGGGATGGGGAGGCGCATTTCATGTTGATGGAAAGGGTGTTGAGTGGACTCCGTCGGCTTTAAGACACAGCGGCCGGCCGCGCCGCAGACCATGACCTCGGCGAAGATCGTGGTCGCCGGCGGGTTCGGCGCCGGCAAGACGACCTTTGTCGGGTCCGTGTCGGAAATCGTCCCGCTCACCACCGAGGCGATGATGACCGATGCCAGCCGGGGCATCGACAACCTCGACAACACGCCGAACAAGCAGACCACCACGGTGGCCATGGACTTCGGCCGGGTGTCGCTGGACCGGGACCTGATCCTCTACCTGTTCGGCACGCCGGGCCAGCAGCGGTTCTGGTTCATGTGGGACGACCTGGTGCGGGGCGCGATCGGCGCGGTGGTCCTCGCGGACACCCGCCGGCTGGCGGACTCGTTCGCGCCGGTGGACTTCTTCGAAGACCGCCGCCTGCCCTACATCATCGGGGTCAACACGTTCGACGGGGTCCTGTCGCACGATCTCAACGACGTGCGGGAGGCGCTGGCGATCGAGCCGAGCATCCCGATCGTGCGGTGTGACGCGCGGGATCGCGAGTCGACCAAGCAAACCCTGATCACGCTGGTCGAGTACGCGATGCGGCAGTGGATCGCGATGAGGTCCGCCGGCAAGCGGTGATTTCCGCGGCGGTTCGCGAGGGGAGACCCGGACGGCCGCCGCGGTGGGCGACTCTTCGTTCACCGATCCTGCCGTCGTGCTGCGTTCGCACGGCCGTCCGTCCCTGTGCGGACGAAGGGCGTCCTTGGGCTTGAAATAGTAGGAAGTCCAAGTATTTTAGGGGTATGCAGCTCTACCGGGCCACTCATCCCCTCCGGTTCGTCACCGCGTCCAGCCTGTTCGACGGGCACGACGCCTCGATCAACATCATGCGCCGGATCCTTCAGTCCCAGGGCGCCGAGGTCGTGCACCTCGGGCACAACCGTTCCGTGGACGAGGTCGTCACCGCGGCCATCTCCGAGGACGTCCACGGCGTGGCGGTCAGCGCCTATCAGGGCGGCCACGTCGAATACTTCACCTACCTCGTCGAGTTGCTGCGCGAACGCGGCGCCGGGCACATCAAGGTCTACGGCGGTGGCGGCGGCGTCATCGTGCGCGAGGAGATCGAACTCCTGCACTCCCGCGGCGTCGCCCGCATCTTCTCCCCGGACGACGGCCTGGAGATGGGCCTTCCCGGGATGATCAACCTGATGATCCGCGAATGCGACGTCGACCTCGCCGCCACCTCGCCGGGCCCGGTGGACCGGCTGTTGTCCGGGGACGTGCCCGCCCTCGCGCGGACGATCACCCGGCTGCAGGGCGGTGTCCTGCCCGAGGACGTCCAGGCCGCGATCACGCGGGCGGCGGCGGCCCGCACCGTGCCGGTGCTCGGCATCACCGGTACCGGTGGTTCGGGGAAGTCTTCGCTCACCGACGAGCTGATCCGCCGTTTCCGGCTGGACCAGCAGGACAAGGTACGGATCGCGGTGCTGGCGGTGGACCCGACCCGGCGGCGTGGCGGCGGTGCGCTGCTGGGCGACCGGATCCGGATGAACTGCCTGACCGGCGACGCCGGGGGCGGCACCCCGCCGGTCTATTTCCGTTCCCTGGCGACCAGAAGCACGCACGGTGAGATCCCGCAGGGGCTCGACGAGTCGATCCAGGCGTGCAAGGCGGCCGGTTACGACCTGGTGATCGTCGAAACGCCGGGCATCGGGCAGGGTGACGCCGGGATCGTGGACCACGTCGACTTCTCGCTGTATGTCATGACTCCGGAGTTCGGCGCGGCCTCCCAGCTCGAGAAGATCGACATGCTCGACTTCGCCGACGTGGTGGCGATCAACAAGTTCGAGCGGCGCGGCGCGGAGGACGCCCGCCGTGACGTCGCGCGGCAACTGCTGCGCAACCGCGAAGAGTTCGGCGCGTCGCCGGAGGACATGCCGGTGTTCGGCACCAGCGCGGCGAAGTTCAACGACGACGGGGTCACCGCGTTGTACGCGCACCTGCGCGACGCGCTGGCCGAACGGGGACTTTCGGTGTCCGCCGGAACCCTGCCGCACGTCGAAGGCAAGGTGTCCACCGGGGCGAGCACCGTCATCCCGCCGTCCAGGACGCGCTACCTGGCCGAGATCGCCGAGACCGTACGGGGCTACCACGAACACACCCGGCGCCAGGTCGCGGTGGTGCGCCGGCGTGAACACCTCGCCGCCGCGAAGGCGGCGTTGCAGGAGGCGGGCTCTTCGGACACCGTCGGTGCGCTCCACGACCTGCTCGCCGCCGCGGAGTCCGAAGTGGACAGTGAGTCGCGGAGGCTGCTCGACTCCTGGGACGAACTCGCCGAGTCCTACCGCGGCGAGGAACTCGTGTTCGGCGTGCGGGACAAGCAACTGCGGACGAAGCTGTGGCGGGAAACGCTTTCCGGCAACCGGGTCCCGCGCGTGGCGCTGCCCCGCTACACCGACCCCGGCGAGTTGTTGTCCTTCCTGCGCCGCGAGCACCTTCCCGGCTACTTCCCTTACACCGCGGGAGTTTTCCCGTTCAAGCGCGAGGGCGAGGACCCGGCTCGCATGTTCGCGGGCGAGGGCGACGCCTTCCGCACCAACCGCCGGTTCAAGTACCTCTCCGCCGATTCCGAGGCCAAGCGTCTGTCCACCGCCTTCGACTCGGTGACCCTCTACGGCCACGATCCCGGCACCCGGCCCGACATCTACGGCAAGATCGGCACTTCGGGCGTGTCCATCGCCACCCTCGACGACATGAAGGCCCTTTACGACGGTTTCGAGCTGACCGCGCCGAACACCTCGGTGTCCATGACGATCAACGGTCCGGCGCCGACGATCCTGGCCTTCTTCCTCAACACGGCGATCGACGCGCGCATCGCGGAGTTCACCGCTGAACACGGCAGGGAGCCCTCGGCAGACGAGGCCGCGGAACTGCGTGAGTGGACGCTGCGCACGGTCCGTGGCACCGTGCAGGCGGACATTCTCAAGGAGGACCAGGGGCAGAACACCTGCATTTTCTCCACCGAGTTCTCGCTGCGCATGATGGCCGACATCCAGGAATGGTTCATCGAGCACGGGGTCCGCAACTTCTACTCGGTCTCGATCTCCGGTTACCACATCGCCGAAGCCGGTGCGAACCCGATCTCGCAACTGGCGTTCACGCTGGCCAACGGATTCACCTACGTCGAGGCCTATCTCGCGCGCGGAATGGACATCGACGACTTCGCGCCCAATCTTTCGTTCTTCTTCTCCAACGGAATGGACGCCGAGTATTCGGTCCTGGGCCGGGTGGCGCGCCGCATCTGGGCGATCGCGATGCGGGAACGCTACGGCGCGAACGAGCGTTCCCGGAAACTCAAGTACCACGTCCAGACCTCGGGGCGTTCGCTGCACGCGCAGGAGATGGCGTTCAACGACATCCGGACCACGCTCCAGGCCCTGTGCGCGCTGTACGACAACGCGAACTCGCTGCACACCAACGCCTACGACGAGGCGATCACCACGCCGAGCGAGAGTTCGGTGCGCCGCGCGATGGCCATCCAGATGATCATCAACAAGGAATGGGGCCTGGCGGGGAACGAAAACCCGTTGCAGGGCTCGTTCATCATCGATGAGCTCACCGACCTCGTCGAGGAGGCGGTGCTCACCGAGTTCGACCGGATCTCCGAGCGAGGCGGGGTGCTCGGCGCGATGGAAACCGGGTACCAGCGGGGCCGGATCCAGGACGAGTCGATGCTCTACGAGCGCCGCAAACACGACGGATCGCTGCCCATCGTCGGGGTGAACACCTTCCGCAACCCGCACCCGGAGGACGACGAGGTCGAGGTCGAACTCGCACGTGCCACCGAGGAGGAGAAACAGTCGCAACTGAGCCGGCTGGCGGACTTCCAGGAAAGGCACCACGACGAAGCGGAACAGGCGCTGAAGAGTCTTCGCGAGGCGGCCACGCGTGGCGAGAACCTGTTCGGGGCGCTGATGGACGCGGCCCGGGTGTGTTCACTGGGCCAGATCACCGAAGCCTTCTTCGAAGTCGGGGGTCAATACCGGCGTAACGTGTGACGGCGGACCAATCCGGGCGGAAATCGTCGCGCCCGCGCGGGAATATCGCGCGGCGCGGCGAGGTTGCGCGGTCATATGAAGTTCGGAATCGCCACCTTCGTGACCGACGACGGAATCGGGCCCGCGGCGCTCGGCAAAGCGCTGGAAGAACGAGGTTTCGACTCGCTCTTCCTGGCCGAGCACTCCCACATCCCGGTGAGCCGGGAGACGCCGTATCCCGCCGGCGGTGACCTTCCTCGCGAGTACTACCGCACGCTGGACCCGTTCGTCGCGCTCGCAGCCGCGGCCACGGTCACCTCGGACCTCCTGCTCGGCACCGGTGTCGCGCTGACGATCCAGCGGGACGTGATCCACACGGCGAAGGAGGTCGCCAGCCTGGACCTGCTTTCCGGCGGCCGGGTGATCTTCGGGGTGGGGGTGGGGTGGAATCGCGAGGAGATGCGCGACCACGGTACCGACCCGCGCACCCGGGGCGCCCTGCTCGATGAGCAGCTCGCGGCGTTGAAGGTGATCTGGACCCAGGACGAGGCGGAGTTCCACGGCGAGTACGTCGACTTCGACCCGATGTTCCAGTGGCCGAAGCCGGTCTCCAAGCCCCACCCACCGGTCTACATCGGAGGACAAAGCCCGGCGGCGCTGGCGCGGGTCGCCGCTCACGGCGACGGATGGCTGCCCATCGCCGGCCCGGGCCAGCTCCGCCGTGCCCGTGAACGCTTCGCCGAACTGGGCCGCGAGGACGTGCCCTTCACCGCGTTCGGCGTCGGTGACGATCCCCGCCTGATCGAGGGCTATGCCGAAGCCGGCGCGGAGCGGGTGGCCTTGCTCCTGCCCACCCTGCCCGAAGCCGAAACCCTGACCCGCCTTGACCAACTGGCCAAGGTCGCGGGCCTGTGAAGGTCGGCATCTCGACCTTCGTGACGGACGAGGGCATGCTGCCCGCCGCGCTGGCCGAAGCGGTCGAAGAACGCGGATTCGACGCGCTGTTCGTGGCCGAGCACTCCCACATCCCCGTCCGCCGCGAGACGCCGTATCCGCTCGGAGGCGACCTGCCCCGGCCGTACTTCCGCGCCGCCGACCCGTTCGTCGCGCTGGCCGCGGCCGCCACGGTGACTTCCCGGCTGCTCCTCGGTACCGGCATATCGCTGCTGGTACAGCGTGATGTGATCCATACCGCCAAACAGGTTTCGAGCGTCGACGTACTGTCGGGTGGCCGGGTGATCTTCGGGGTCGGGGTGGGGTGGAACCGCGAGGAGATGCGCGACCACGGCACCGACCCGCGCACCCGGGGCGCGTTGCTCGACGAACGGATTCTGGCGTTGAAGGCGATCTGGACCCAGGACGAGGCGGAGTTCCACGGCGAGTACGTCGACTTCGCCCCGATGTTCCAGTGGCCGAAGCCGGTCTCCAAGCCCCACCCACCGGTCTACATCGGCGGGGACAGCGCGTCCGCGGCCGCGCGGGCCGGGCGGCTCGGTGACGGTTGGCTGCCGTTCGCGGTGCGGGATCCACGCCAGGTCGAGGCCCAGCTGGAGGCCAGGCCCTCCGGTGTGCCGGTGACGGTGACCTCCGCATCACCGGACGAGGAGTTGTTCGCCGCCTATGCCGAGGCCGGTGCCGAGCGGGTGACGCTGGCGCTTCCGGTGGAGCCGGAGGCCCGCACGCTGCGGCGCCTCGACGCGCTGGCGGTGTTCGCGGCCCGCTACGAGTAGGTTTGAAGTTGTCATCCGAGAAAGGTATTGAGTCGTGAGCGTTCAGATCGGCATGGCGGCGGCCTTGGAGCAGTTCTCGCCGCGAGAATCCATCGAGCTGGCGGCGATGGGCGAGCAGCACGGGTTCTCCGGGCAGATGGCCGCCGACCACTTCCAGCCATGGGTACCGCAGCAGGGGCAGGCGTCGTTCGTGTGGAGCGTGCTCGCTTCGCTGGCCGAGAACACCACCGGTGACCTGGGCCCCGGGGTGACCTGCCCGTCGTTCCGGCTGCACCCCGCGATGGTGGCGCAGGCCGCGGCCACGCTCGAGGCCACCTACCCGGGCCGGACCTGGCTCGGCATCGGATCGGGCGAGGCGCTCAACGAGCACATCATCGGCGGGTACTGGCCGGAGGCGCCGGAACGCGTCCGCCGGATGTTCGAGGCGCTGGAAATCATCCGGAAACTGTTCAGCGGCAAGGACGTCAAGCACAACGGCGAGTTCTTCAAGCTGCACACCACCAGGCTGTGGACGCTGCCGGACACCCCGCCGCCGGTCTACATCGCCTCGGCGGGCCCGTACACCTCACGCAAGACCGGTGAGCTGGCCGACGGCCTGATCACGCCGGGGGCGTCGTTGGAGAAGCTGGCCGGCATCCTCGACAACTTCGGCCAGGGCGCGCGCAAGGCCGGCAAGGACCCGGACAGCATGCCGAAACTCCTTCAGGTGCATTTGTCGTGGGCGCCGACCGACGAGGAGGCGCTGGCCAACGCGCTGGACCAGTGGCCCAACGGCGGGATGAAGTTCCCGAAGGCCGACGTCCGTTCCCCGTTCGACTTCGGTCAGATGGCCAAGCTGGTGCGGGCCGAGGACTTCGAGGGCCGCATGGTCATCTCGTCCGACCCGGACGTGCACCGCGCCGCGCTGCAGAAGTTCGTCGACGCCGGATTCAACCGGATCTACCTGCACAACGTCGGCCGGAACCAGAAGGAGTGGATCGAGGTCTTCGGCCGCGAGGTCCTGCCGAAGCTCAAAGGCTAGGCCGCCGCGCGAAGCGCGTCCGTTGAGGGCGGTGGTGGGTGACGGGTGGGCTAGGCCGCCGCGCGAAGCGCGTCCGTTGAGGGTGGCGGTGGGCGACGGGTGGGCTTTCGGTGCGTCAGCGTTCGAGCAGGAGGCGCACCGAGAGTTCCAGCCGGGCGGCCACGTCGGCGGCCGAGGCGCGGCGCGTCACCCAGGCCACCAGGTTCGCCATCCACACGTCGGCGATCAGGTGGAACACGGCGCGGTCGTGCTCCGTGGGCTCGTCGATCCGCATCGCCTGGGCGAACATCTCCTCCATGAACCTGCCGACCTGTTCGACCTCGGCCGCCGCGCTGGTGTCGGCGAACATGAAGGCCCGTACCACCGCCTCGGTCAGGTGCGGGTCGCGCTGCATCATCCGGGTGTTGCGGCTGAGCACGAAGATCAACCGCTCCGCCGGCGTCTCGCCCGGGATGGTGCTCCTGGTCAGCCGTTCCTGGGCACGCTCGAACTCGCGGGCGAGCCCGGAGACCAGCAGGTGGATCTTGGACGGGAAGTAGCGGTACAGCGTGCCCAGCGCGACGTCCGCCCGTTCGGCCACGGCGCGCATCTGCACCGCGTCGTAGCCGCCCTTGGAGGCCAGCGCCAGCGTCGCGTCGAGGATGCGGCGGCGCCGGTCCCGTTGGGCGGCTGACCCCAGCTCCTCGCCGGGTGCGGCGCCCAGTCCGTTCTTGGCCTGGGCAGATACCTTCGACTTACCCGTCATCGGCAAATACTCCGAAACTTGTTTCAGTATGTCCGCATAGCTTACCTAACGGCAGTCTTTCGAAAAAACTGAAACACGTTCTATAGTGAGCCGCGTGGCGATGGCGATCACGGTGGAGCAGCGTGCCCTTGGCGAATCGATCCGTTCCTGGGCCTCCGGGGCGTCTCCGGCCGACCTGGTGCGAGCCCGGGAGGGCGGCGGCGAGGGCGACCTCGGCGCCGGACTGGCGGAGATCGGGTTGTTCGCGATCGCGGTACCCGAGGATCTCGGCGGCGCCGGGGCGAGCGTGGCCGACGCCGCGGTGGGCCTGGCGGAGGCGGCCGGTGTGCTCGCGCCCGGGAGGGTGTTCGGCACCCTCCTGGCGGCGCTGACGCTGAGCGCCCGGCCGGACTCGGCCGCCGCCAAGGAATTCTGCGCGCCGCTGGCCGACGGCACGGCACGCGCCGCGGTCGCGCTCGGGCCCGGTGATCTGACGGGTGTTCCGCTGGAGGGCTCCCCGGGTTTCCGGATGAGCGGCCGGTCCACCCCGGTGCTCGACGCCGGCGAGGAAACCCATCTGCTGCTCGCCGCCGACGTGAACGGATCGACGACCTGGTTCTTCTTGCCGCCCGGCTTGCCCGGCGTGCGTGTCGAACGCGCGGAAGCCCTGGACTTCTCGCGGGACCTGGGTTTCGTCGAACTCGAAGACGTCGAGGTGCCGCACACCGCGCTCGTCGCCGATCCCGGAGACCTCGCCGCGACCCTGGCCGCCGCCGAGGCCGCCGGTGTCGCCGCCTGGTGCGTGCGCACCGCGAGCGAGTACGCGAAGGTGCGGGAACAGTTCGGCAAGCCGATCGGGTCGTTCCAGGCCGTCAAACACCTGTGCGCGGAGATGCTCTGCCGGTCCGAACTCGCCGCCGCGCTGGCCTGGGACGCCGCCCGCGCCGCGGGGGACCCCGGCCAGCACCCGCTCGCCGCCGCCGTGGCCGCGTCCGCCGCGCTGGATGCGGCGGTGGACAACGCTAAGGACTGCGTCCAGGTGCTCGGCGGCATCGGCTTCACCTGGGAGCACGAAGCGCATCTCTATCTCCGCCGTGCCCTGTCCCTGCGCCAGTTGCTCGGTGGTTCGGCGCGCTGGCGCCGTCGCGCGGCCGAACTCGTGCTCTCCGGCGTGCGCCGCAGGCTTGGTCTCGACCTTCCGGTGGACGACGACGTACGAGCCACCGTGGCCGGAATAGCCGCGCTTCCCTCCGGGGAACAGCGGGCGCGGCTCGCCGAATCCGGCTATCTCATGCCGCACTGGCCCCAGCCCTACGGCCTCGGCGCGAGTCCCGAACTGCAACTGGTGATCGACGCCGAACTGGCCGCGGCCGGAGTCTCCCGTCCCGACCTCACCATCGGCGCCTGGGCGGTGCCCACCATCCTCGAACACGGGACGCCGGAACAGCGAGAGCGGTTCGCCGGTCCGACCCTGCGCGGCGAGATCGCCTGGTGCCAGCTCTTCAGTGAGCCGGGTGCCGGATCCGACCTCGCCTCCCTGCGCACCAAGGCATCCAAAGTGGAGGGTGGTTTCCGGCTGACCGGCCAGAAGGTCTGGACCTCGCTGGCACGCGAGGCGGACTGGGCGATCTGTCTGGCGCGCACCGGTGGTGAACGACACCGCGGGATCACCTACTTCCTGGTGGACATGGCCAGTGCGGGGATCGAGATCCGGCCGCTGCGCGAGATCACCGGTGACGAGGTGTTCAACGAGGTGTTCCTCGACGACGTGTTCGTGCCGGACGAGAACGTGGTCGGCGAGGTCGGCGGCGGATGGGCGCTGGCGCGGACCACGCTGGCCAACGAGCGGGTGGCGATGGGCGGCGGATCCTCGGTGGGCGAGGCGGTCGAGGAATTGCTGAGTACGGTGCGGTCACCGGACGCGGCGATGCTGGAACGCCTCGGTGCCCTGGTCGCCGAAGGGTCCGCGTGCTCGCTGCTCGAACTCAGGGCCGCGCTGCGCCGCCTGGGCGGTCACGACCCCGGGCCGGAATCCAGCGTCCGCAAGCTGATCGGCGTACGGCACCGGCAGGCGGTGGCGGAAACGGCGGTGGAATGGCAGGGACCGCTGGGCGCCCTGTCCGGGCCCGCCCAGCACGAGTTCCTGCTCACGCGGTGCCTCAGCATCGCGGGTGGTACCACGCAGATCCTGTTGAACGTCACCGCCGAGCGTCTCCTCGGCCTGCCTCGCTAAGAAGGTTTACCCAACCCGGCGACGAGGAGGTTCACCATCCGGCGGGCGTCGTAGCGGGTGTCGTTCTCCTCGGCGCCGATGCAGAGGTTTCCCACGCCGCGCATGAGTTCGAGGGCCCGCACGTCGGATCGGATCTCGCCGGACGCCACCGCGGCTTCGAGCAGTTCGGTGCACACGGGCACGAGGCGGTCGAGGAAGTAGGCGTGCAGCGCGTCGAAGCCGCCCTTGTCGGACCGGAGCACGGCGGCGAGTCCGTGCTTGGTGACCAGGAAGTCGACGAAGAGGTCGATCCACCGCACCAGTGCGGCGTAAGGGGACGCGCTGCTCGCCAGCAGGGCGGGTCCGGCCTCGGCGCAGGCCTCCACCTGATGCCGGTAGACGGCGATGATGAGGTCCGCCCGGGTCGGGAAGTGGCGGTAGATCGTGCCCATCCCGACGCCGGCCTTGGCCGCGATGTCGCGGACCGGCGCTTCCACGCCTGACGTCACGAAGACCGCGGCCGCCGCGTCGAGCAGGGTTTTCTCGTTGCGCCGGGCATCGGCGCGCTTGGGGCGTGCCGCGCTCTTGCCGCTGTCGTTCATCGCGCGGTTCCTTCCGTCACCGAGGCACTTGCAAAGCGGAACATAGTTCCGTATCGTTGGCGGAGCAACGTTCCGCTTAGTCCATGATGCCAGGGCGAAGGCCCGGCCACCACACCCCCTCGGAAAGGTTGTTCATGAGCAAGCCGAACACGATCACTGCCGGGAGACCGGCCGGCGTGTCCTCTCGTGTGGTCTCCGTAGGCCCGGTGGTGCTGTCCGCTCCGGGTCGTGGTGAAGAACTGCAGGTGCGAGTGTCGGCCCCGGAGACGGGGCGCGATCTGCCGATTGTCGTGTTCTCCCACGGATTCGGGTCTTCCTTGCGGGGATACGGTCCGTTGGCGGACTTCTGGGCCGCGCACGGTTTCGTGGTCGTTCAACCCACCCATCTCGATTCGAGGACGCTGAACCTTCCGTCGGACGATCCCCGGACACCACTGATCTGGCGTATCAGGGTCGACGACCTGAAGCGTGTGCTCGACCAGCTCGATTTCCTCGAAACGTCCGTTCCCGGTCTCGGCGGACGTCTCGACCGAAGCCGTATCGCCGTCGCCGGACATTCCTGGGGTGCCCAGACCGCGAGCATGCTCTTGGGCGCGCGAGTCCTTGATGCCGACGGCGAACAGGGGGAGGATCTGTCGGATTCACGGGTCAAAGCCGGTGTGCTCTTCGCCGTGACCGGTACGGGCGGAGCGGACCTGGCTCCGTTCGCGGCCGAGCAGATGCCGTTCATGAATCCGGGATTCGCGGACATGACCACGCCGGCTCTCATCGTCGCGGGGGATCACGACGACTCCCCGTTGTCGGTCCGTGGCCCGGACTGGTTCACCGACGCGTACTTCCTGAGCCCCGGCGAAAAGAGCCTGCTGACGCTGTTCGGTGCCGAACATTCACTGGGCGGGATCGCCGGCTACGAAGCCGCGGAAACGACGGACGAGAATCCCGAACGGGTCGCGTTGATTCAACGCCTCACCTCGGCCTACCTTCGCAGCGCGCTTTATCCCGAAGACTCCGGCTGGAGCGCCGCGCGCGCCGCGCTGAAGGACGCCTCCGATCCGCTGGGCCGGATCGAATACAAATGAATTCTCCGACGGTATCCGACGAAAAGAAATGGACCATCATGCCTGATTCACGGCCGCGTTTCGGGATCATGACCGCGCCCTCGCAGGTCGATTACCACGACGTCCGGCGAGTCTGGCGAGAAGCGGACGCGATCCCGGAAATCGAGCACGCGTGGCTCTACGACCACCTCATGCCGATCTTCGGCGACCCGCTCGGGCCGACCTACGAAGGCTGGACCCTGCTGTCCGCTCTCGCCGCGCAGACTCGGCGTCTCCGCCTCGGCCTGCTCGTGACGAGCAACCGCTTCCGGCCTCCCGCGCTGCTGGCCAAGATCGCCACGACGGTCGACATCGTGTCCGGCGGGCGGCTCGACTTCGGCATCGGTGTCGGCTCACGACCGGACCTTCCCCAAGCCCGCCGCGAGTACGAGGCCCACGGCGTGCCCTTCCACGACACCGCGCACGCCGTAGGCAGTTTCGCGGAGGCCGTCACGGTGATCCGGCGATTGTGGACCGAGGCCGAACCGTTCGACTTCGACGGCACTTATGTCCAGCTCGCCGGAGCGTTCGGCGATCCCAAACCCGTTCAGCGCCCGCATCCGCCGATCATGATCGGCGGGCGTTCGAACGCGACGCTGCGCGTGGTCGCCGAACATGCCGACCTGTGGAACATCCCCGGCGGGCAGGACATGGACGACCTCCTCCGGCGCAGCGCGGTGCTGGACCGCTACTGCGCCGAGATCGGTCGTGACCCCGCGACGATCACCCGCTCGATCCACCTTCCCGTCTCCTACGACAAGCCCGGCGAAACCCGGAAGGCGATCGCCGAGGCGATCGAGGCCGGCTTCCGGCACATCGTCCTCGGACTGTTGCCGCCGTACCCCGCCGCTGTCGCACGCTGGGTCGCCGACGAGTTCGTCACGACGGGCTAACCGTCCAAACGGGACCAGAACGCGGCCAGGGCGCGCGCCACCGGGTGCGGGTCGGTCACCGGCCACCAGTGTCCGACACCGGGGAGTTCGGCGATTTCGGCACCGGCGGCCTCGCCCGCGAACCGGTGCTGCGCAGGCGTTCCACTGGCTTGGTCCCTGTCCGCGAGCGCGATCAGGGCCAGGCCGGGCCGCTGTCGCGCCTTCGCGAGGCCGCGGCCCGCGTCGGCCATGACCGGCTGGGCGGCCGATCGCAGAAGCGAGAGCACCGCCCGCCCCATGCCGTCGTCCATACCGGCGGCCACGCGTTCCGCGGCCGGGCCGGTCATCCCGAGCGCGCCGACGACCTTCAGCCGCTGCTCCAGCGTGCCGCCGAAGAGTTCCTTCACCGAGGCCTCGCCTGCCCCTTCCTGTTGCCACACCTGGGCCCGCGCGTGCCAGACGTAGTCCGGGGCGAAGAGGCCGAGTGCGTCCGATGCCCAGCTGCGGATCAGATCCGGGCGGGTCATCGCGATCTGGGCGACGTGCGCGCCACCCCAGTCGTGGCCGACGAGATCGACGGGTTCCCGGAACTGCTCCAGCCGCGCGGCGAGCCATTCGCGATAGCCGTCGACGGTGGCGGAGAAGTCGTCCGAGGCGGGCACCCCGAAGCCGGGCGGGGACAGCGACACCGCGTCGTCCCGGCCGAGCGCGGCGATCAGCGGTCCCCACACGCCGGGGCTCTCCGGATTGCCGTGCACGAGTACCAGTGGAACGGCCATAATCACTCCTAAGTTGTGTGCATGTATGCAAGTAAGTGTAGCAGCGGCCGGTGCGGGAGACCACTGCCGGAAGCTACGGCGTGACCGCGAAGGCCGCGCGTACCGAGCGCGTCGCCTCGGTGATGAGGGTGGGGAGGTTGCGAACCGGGGGTTGGGCGATGAGTTGCAGCCCGGTCCCGCGGAGCAGGGCGAGGATCAGCACGGCGGCCGCGGCCGGGTTCGCGTCGGGCCGGATGGACCCGTCGGCGACGCCCTGGCGGACCACGTTCGCCAGGAGTTGCCGGAAGTCGGCGTCCCGGCGGGCGAACAGCGGAGCCAGCACGGGGTCGGCCGCGATCGCCTCGCCCCACAGCTGCAGGAACGCGCGCGCCGACGGGGTGCGTCGCACGACGTTGCGCAGGTACGCCTCGATGATCCGCGCCAGGTAGTCCAGGGCGTCGCCCTGGTAGTCGGGGACGTCGAACCGCTGCGCCTCGTCGACCACGGCTTCCAGCAGCCGTTCCCGGCTGCCGAAATGGTGGTAGACGATGCCGCGGCTGTAGCCGGCGGCCTCCCCGACCTCGGCGAGCGTGATGGCACGGGAGCCGCTGCGCGCGATGAGCGCCATTGCCGCGTCCAGCACGCGCCGCTCGGTCTCGGCGCGTCGTTGCTCCTGCGTTCGCCTGGCCGGGCGCTCGGTCATGCGTCGTGCTCCCCTGACGGCATCGTGGTCAACGAAGTGTGCCACGGCGTCCTTCCGCAGGTCTGGCGCCGCCTGACCTCGATACGACCCAGGTCGGCCCGCTAGCCCCGGGGGGTCACGCCGTCGAGGGCGATCCGCAGGAGGCGGCCCGCCCGCTCCGGATCGTCCTCGGCCTGGATGGCGATCCCGTTGGCCACAGCGAGCAGGTCCTCGACCGTGACCTCGGGGCGCAGCCGGCCTGCCCCGGCGGCGGTCGCCGCGAGTTCGGCGGCCACCTCCGCCAGCAAACCGTGGCAGGTGCCGGCGCCCTCGGTGGTCCGCAAGGAAACGGCCAGACCACGGGTGACGGCGGTGTAGCGGCGACCGGCTTCTCCGCGACCGGATGGGTGAATGTTAAATGAACGTTTCCGTTCTGGCCATCCCTTGAGTGTGCCACCTGGACTCGGTAGTTCTTGACGCGGACGGTCTCGTCTGTCGCGCTTCGCCGGGGAAGTGCGCGAATCAATGCGCGTGCACTACCAGGTCGTGGGAGGAATTTTGGCGGCGGATCGTTTTCGGGCCGACGTGGAACAGCTCAGGCGAGCGGCGCGCGGCCTCGGTGAATGTGTCGAAGAAACCGGAAGCCTGCTGAGCGCTCTCGATGGCGGGACCACTCCGGAATTCGCTTTCGGAATATCGCCGGAGGGTGAACGGGCGTCCGCCGAATATCGCACGATGCATGAATCGTTGCAGGACATGGTGCTCGGTATGCACGATTTGGCGCAGCGTCACCGGGATGCGCTGGAATCGATGACGCGGCTCTGTCGTGGAGTCGACGACGACGCGACGGCCGTGGCCGGGTTGCCCGCCCCGGACGGTCGATGACCGACGTCAACGCGGCCATCGTCGACGAGGCGATCCGTGTCCTCGAGAGTTTCGGCGTGGCCTACCCCGGGCGCGGCAGCGATGCCGAGGCGATCCGGGCACGGGCGGAGCAGTACCGGGAGCACGCCGACGCCATGCGGCAGTCCTACGGCCAGGTCGTTTCCTCCCTGAACGACATCGACTGGGCGGGCTCCGCCGCGGATTCCCATTCCCGGCTCGCGCAGTACCACCTCCAGTTGGCGAACGACGCCGCCGATCACCTGGACAGAGCCGCCGACCACCTGGAAACCCACGCGGCCAACGCCGGGCTGATCATCCGGACGATCATCGGCATAGCCCTGGAGATCCTGGAGGCATTGCTGGCGACCGTCGCCCTTTCCTGGGTGGTGGGCTGGATAGCCGGACTCATCTTCCTGAACCGGGCCTACTGGTTGATCAGCCGCGCGATCCAACTGTGCCAGGCGTTCCGCCGACTGGTGGCCTCCGCGGCCGAGGTCATGCGGGGGGTGGGCGCCACCGCGGGTAAAATCGCCGGATACGCCGGTGAGATCTTGACCAAATGGCTCCCCGCCTACCTTGCCGACGCCGCGACGATGTACACCGGCATGATGGCTCCCGAGTTCCTTTCCGGGCGGGGGTTGAGCAATGCCAGGGATGTCTTGCTCTACAGCCTCCTTCCGTTCGAGGCGCTCGATTTCGCTGGTTACTTCACCATTCACCTGCTGGAGCAGGAGACGAAGATCGGCAAGCGCGTCAAGAACGCGATCGACAACTACGGGACGCGGAGGGAGAGGGCCTCGCGTGAAAGCGATTCGCCCCGTTCTCCGTCCCGTGACGGCGGGGACAACGCGTCGGGTCCGCGGTCCGCGACCGAGGTGGCTCCGCCGGTACCGGCACCGGCGGAGGGCATCGCATTGATGACATTGCGCGATGGTGACTCCGTCCGTTCCGTGGCCGGTGGCGGTGAGCGGGCGTCCGGCCGGGACTCGACGGCCAAGGAGGAAACCCCGGAGGTGGAGGGCTCCGTGGTCACGCCGGGACCCGCGGCCTGGGAGCCTGACCTGGACGCGCTTGTCCATCGGAGTACCGATCTCACTCTGGTGACGCCTGAGGCGGTTCGCGAGGGTTCCGGACCGGTGCTGGAAAGAAAGACCACTGACCTGGATGTCGCCGCCGGTCCTTCCGCCGAGCGTGGCGGTGAGGCGGGCGCCGCGCCGGAATCGGCGGTCAAGGAGGGTACTGAGGTCAAGGAGGGACCCACGGTCGACGAGCCTGACTTGAACGCTCTTCTCCGCCGGAGCACCGATCTCACTCTGGTGGCTCCGGACGCCGGGCAGGTGGCCCGCACGGATTCCGGGCATGTGCTGGAAGACCAGGTGGCCCTGGACGAGCCCGCCGCTCCTTCCGTTGCCGGCCGCGGCGAAGCGGTGGCCGCCCAGGAATCGGCGGCAGGGGAGGGGCCCGAGGTGGACGCGAGCGTCCATCGGAGCACCGAGAATGTCTCGGTGCGGGTCTCGGAAACCGAAGAAGCCGCGGTGGGAGGCGCCGGATACCTGCCTCCGACCACGGCACAGGTCCTCTACGGTGCCGCACAGGAATTCATGGTGACCGCCACCGGCAACACCATTCTCAACCTGGCCCACGGCGACACTGATCCGAGGCACATGGTGTGGGGCCTGCTGGGCGGCGGCACCTTCGCGGCGGCCGACAAGGCACTGCGGAACCGGTACGCCCTCCCTTACGTGATGAGCAAGAAGCCGGAGGGGTTGCCGGACGGTTTGTGGCTGTGGACGGTGGCCCAGGTCATGAAGGCGGGGGTGCACTCCGCACGGTTCACCCTGAAGGCGCCCTTCACCGATCTGGTGCTCGGATCGGACATCGACACCCAGTTGGGCTCTTTGCCCTCTTCCTGACCATGCGCGTGCGGGCGGTGTCGGTGGCCGGTCCTATCGTGACTGCGTGGAACTCACACCGGCCACCAGGGCGATCTTCGTGCCCTCCGACCCGCCCCGCCGAGGCGTGCTCGCCCTGTGGGGTGACGGTGGTGGGGACACCCCCATCGAACTCGTGCTGCCCGACGGGAAGTCGTTCCGGCGCATGAAGGTCGACGCCCACGTGCTGCCGGTGGCGGAGGCGATCGGGCTCCTGCTCACCGTCACCGACCCGCCCAACCGCACCATCGAGGCGTGGAGCGCCGCGGTGGCGGCCGCGTTGAACGTGGTGGCTCGCGGCCGGGTCCTGCCCGCCGCGAGCCCCGGCGGGTACGACTCGTGGCGGGCAGGTCCGCTCGAGAGCGCCGACGAAGAACTCATCCGGGGCCTCGCGGCCGCGTTGCCGCCCGAAGCGCACGCGCTGCCCCTGTCCGGGCTGAAACGGATCCGCCTGCATTCCCCGGAGTCGCTCATCCGAGCGCTCTGGGACGCGGTCGCCGACGTGCTGGCGCGTACGCCCGCCGCCCGGTTCGCTTCGGCCGAGCCCGCCTTCGCGGACCCGGAGCCGACCCTGCTGAGCTCCGCCGACGCCGCGTGGCTCACCGCGCAGCAGCCTTCCGGGGCGCACCTGTCGCTGCGCATCGAGATCCGCGAAGAAGGCGAGGATTTCTCCTTCGCCGGGGTCATCGCCCTGCGCAGTGCCGCCGACCCGAGCCTGGTGGTCGACGCGGCGACCCTGTGGCAGGCGCCGGACGCCGTGCTCAGCCGGTTCGGCGACCAGGTCGAGGCACGGCTGCTCATCGGTTTGCGCCGCGCCGCCCGCGCCTGGCCCCCGCTGAACCGGGCGCTCGAGGCGGCCGCCCCGGGCGAACTGGCGCTCACCGACGACGAGATCGTCGAACTGCTCAGCCACGATCCCCTCCGCGAGGCGGGCGTGGAAGTCTTGTGGCCCAAGGGAATGTTCGCCGACGCGGTGCGCGTGCGGGCCGGCGCGACGCCGTCGCCCGGCAGCGAATCGGCCTCGGCGTTCCGCCTGACCGACCTGCTTTCCTTCCGCTGGCAGCTCAGCGTCGGCGGTCAGCCGCTCACCGAGGAGGAAGTCACCGCGCTGGCCGAGGCGAAACGGCCTATCGTCCGCCTGCGCGGGCAGTGGGTGCGGGCCGACGAGGCCATGCTCGCCAGGCTCCGGCGCCGCACGCGCACCCTCACCGGTGCCGAGGCCCTCGCGGCCGCGCTGGCCGGCACCGTCGAGGTCGAGGGGGAGCGGCTCGATTTCTCGCCCCCGCAAGCAATTGCGGACCTGCTGGAGCGCGTCCGGAACGACACCGCCCGCGTGAGCGGTCCGCCTCCTGGCCTTGAGGCCACGCTGCGGCCCTACCAGTTGGCCGGGCTGGGGTGGCTCGCCACCATGACCGCGCTCGGCCTCGGCGGCTGCCTGGCCGACGACATGGGTCTCGGCAAGACGATCCAGCTCATCGCCCTGCACCTGCATCGGCGCGCGCTCGGCGCGGGCCCCACGCTCGTCCTCTGCCCGACCTCACTGCTCGGCAACTGGGAGCGCGAATTCGCGAAGTTCGCCCCGAAGATCCCGGTGCGCCGGTTCCACGGCGGCGGGCGGCATCTCGACGCGCTCGCGCCGGACGAGGTCGTGCTCGCCACCTATGGCGTGCTGCGCCGGGACAGGTCCGCGCTCGCCGAGGCGGGCTGGGGCCTCATCGCCGCCGACGAAGCTCAGCACGTGAAGAACCCGTTGTCCGCCACGGCGAAGGAACTGCGGAAGATCCCCGCGGCCGCCCGCGTCGCCCTCACCGGCACCCCGATGGAGAACCGGCTCACCGAGCTCTGGTCCATTGTGGACTGGACGACGCCGGGCCTGCTGGGCAGCCTCGAACACTTCCGCCGTACCGTCGCCCGGCCCGTCGAGCGTCATCGCGACGCGGAGGCCACCGCGCGGTTCGCCGCCATGGTCCGTCCGTTCCTGTTGCGGCGGCGCAAGACAGACCCGGACATCGCGCCGGAACTTCCGCGCAAGACCGAGACCGACCGGTTCGTCCCGCTGACCACCGAACAGGCGACGCTGTACGAGGCGGTGGTCCGCGAGAACATGGCCGTCATCCGCGAGTCGCGCGGTGTGCAACGGCGCGGGCAGGTGCTCAAGATGCTCACCGAGCTCAAGCAGATCTGCAACCATCCGGCCCAGTACCTCAAGGAAGACGGTCCGCTCACCGGCCGGTCCGGGAAGCTCGCGGCCTTCGAGGAACTGCTCGACGTGATCCTCGACGAGGGCGAGAGCGTGCTCGTGTTCAGCCAGTACGTCCAGCTCTGCCGGTTGCTGGCGGCGCGTCTGACCGAACAGGGCGTCGGCGCGGAACTGCTGTCGGGCGCCGTGACGGCGGACCGGCGCGAGCGGATGGTGAGCCGGTTCCAGGCCGGGGAGATCCCGGTCTTCCTGTTGTCGCTCAAAGCGGGCGGGGTCGGGCTGAACCTCACCAGGGCCACCCATGTGATCCACTACGACCGCTGGTGGAATCCCGCGGTGGAGGACCAGGCGACCGACCGCGCCTACCGCATCGGCCAGGACCGGCCCGTCCAGGTCCACCGGCTGATCGCCGAAGGAACCCTGGAAGAACGGGTCGCCGCGGTGCTGGAGACCAAGCGCGGGCTCGCCGAAGCCGTGATCGGCGCCGGCGAGGACTGGATCACCGAACTGTCCGACCAGCAACTCGCCGACCTCGTGCGCCTCGGGGAGACACCATGACCGCCGGCCCGTGGGGACAGTGATGGCCCGGCGCAACTTCGGAAGCACCTGGTGGGGACGAGCCTGGGTCGACGCCCTGGAAGGCCGTGCCCAGATCGACCCCAACCGCCTGCCGCGCGGCCGGACCTACGCGCGCAAGGGCCAGGTGGGTGCGCTCGAGGTGACGGCGGGGCAGATCAAGGCCAGGGTCCAGGGCAGCCGTCCGGTCCCGTATCGCGTCACCATCGGCACCCACCGGTTTTCCGCGCGGGACTGGGAGACCTTGCTGGACACGATCGGCGGCCAGATGGGCTACACGGCGGCGCTGCTCGACGGGGAACTCCCACCCGAACTCGCCGAGCACGCGCGGTCGGCCGGCGTCGATCTGTTGCCGGGGCCGGGAGACCTGTGGCCGCGGTGTTCCTGTCCCGACTCGGCCGACCCGTGCAAGCACGCGGCCGCCGTCTGTTACCTGGTCGCCGACGAGGTCGACGCGGATCCGTTCGTGCTGTTCCTGTTGCGGGGCAAGGGCCGCGACGAGCTCCTCGCCGAATTGCGTGCCCGCCGGGCCCGGCCGCCCGGCGCCGAAGCCGCGCTCGACGAGGGTGTCGAGCCTGAGGACGCCTTCGCCCGCACACCGGGTGCTCTGCCCGCGCTGCCCCCGATTCCGGAAGGGCCGGCCCGTCCGCTCCCGCTGCCCTCGGACCCGCCGCCGGGCAGCGCCCTGCGCACCGATGTCCTGACGGACCTGGCCACGAACGCCGCCACGGTCGCCTGGCACGCGCTGACCGACGGTCCCGGCGAGGTTTTCGGCCTGTCCCTGGAAGAGGATCTCGCGCGCCGGGCCGCCATCATGCCGGACGTCACCGTGCTCGCCGCGCACGCCGGAATGCCGGTCAAGGAACTCACCCGCTGGGCGATCGCCTGGCGCGAAGCCGGGCGCGGCGGGTTGAACGTCCTGCGGGAGATTTGGCAGCCACCGCGCGGAAAAACGGCCGAAGCCCGCGCCGAACTGGACGAGGCGGACCTGCCCGGCGAGACGGTGGTCTGGCGCAACCGGGTCACTCGCGGAGACGTCCAGCTCCGGCTGGGCCGCGACGGCCGCTGGTATCGCTTCGCCCGGAGGAGTCTCGGCTGGGTTCCTTCCGGCCCGGGCTCCGTCCATCCGGTCGACGTGCTGTCCTGAAGCGTTGCGGTGACTCAGGGTTCGCGCGCGCGCAGATAGCTCCATTCGAGGAAGCGCTCCACGCCACGCACCACGTGCGCGCTGCGGATCGAGGGGAACACGTCGAAGGCGTGTTGCGCTCCCGGGATTTCGGCGTAGGCGACCGGATTCGGCGACGTCTCCCGCAGCCGCCGCACGAACTCGCGCGCTTCCCGCACCGGAACCAGCGTGTCGCGCTCGCCGTGGATCACGAAGAACGGCGGCGCCTTGTCGGTGATCCGGTCGAGCGGGGACGCGGCGATGTAGTCGTCGAGGAACCGCACCGGATCCTTGCCGACCACGTAACGGGCGATCAGGCCCTTGAGCCGTCGCTGGCTCGCCGGTGAGCCGCTGGTCGCCGCGAAGTCGTAGACGCCGTAATGCGGTACGCACGCCTGCACGCTGGTGTCCACCTCGGTGAAGCCGGGTTGCAGGGCCGCGTCGTTCGGCGTGAGCGCCAGCAGGGCCGCGAGGTGGCCGCCCGCGGAACCGCCGGTGACCGCCAGGAACGAGGGATCGCCCCCGTAGGAGGCGATGTTCCGCCGGATCCAGGCCACCGCCCGCTTGACCCCGATCATGTGCTCGGGCCACCGGGATGACGGCGAGAGCGGATAGTTGATCGCCACGCAGACCCAGCCGCGCCGCGCCATGTGCAGCATCAGCGGGATGCCCTGATGGTCCTTGCTGTCCACCATCCACGCGCCACCGTGGATCTGCAGCAGGACCGGGCTGTTTTCGACCGGCTCCTTCGGGCGGTAGATGTCGAGCAGGAATCGCTTGCCCCCAGGGGCATAGGCGATGTCACGGTCCCGGCGGACGTCCGGGTCGCGCATCCGGAACGGCAACACGAGCTGTCCCCACGGTGTCGCCAGATCCCGGGGATCCGGCGGGCGCCGGAGGTTCTGCGCGTAGCGCGGGCCCAGCGCTTCGGCCAGTGCGCGCTCGACCTCACCGCGTGCCCGTTGCGAATCCACGATCAACGCGCCGAGCCCCGCGGCCGACAGGGCCGCCAGGCCGACCCCGATCCGGTCCGACCGCTCGCGCAGGCCGTGCCGGGCGAGGTGTGCGAGCGTGTCGGCGGCGGTCAGGGCGAGCAGGTGCGGAGCCAGCTCACCGGTCAGCCACCCGGCGAAGAACGCCGCGATCGACGTTCTCTCACCGCCCAGCGGCCGCAACGCGTTGGCCGTCAATACCAGTTGTGCCGCTCTCCTGGTGAGGAACCGCGATCTCAGTGCCTGTCTTGAAACCCGCGGTACCTTCGGGAGGCGGGTTCGACCACTCACCTTGACCAGGCACCTCCCCGTTTGAAGACGGACTCTCCTGACGCACCATGGTAACCGCTGGCCTACCCTGGAGCTGTGCAAGCGCTCAGCGGTCTCGACGCCAGTTTTCTGTACCTGGAAACACCTTCGCAGCCGCTGCACGTCTGCGCCCTGCTCACTCTGGACGTCTCGACGATTCCTGGCGGCTACGATTTCGCCGCCTTCACCGGGTCACTCGACCAGCGCGTCCGTGCCATCCCGGAATTCCGCCGGAAACTGCACAATTCGCCGCTGAACCTCCGGCACCCGGTGTGGGTCGAGGACACCGACTTCGACATCGACCACCACGTGCACCGCATCGGCCTGCCCTCGCCCGGTGACCACGCGACGCTCGCCGAGCTGTGCGCGCACTTCGCCGGGCAGACGATGGACCGCAGCCGTCCGCTGTGGGAGATGTACGTCATCGAAGGGCTTCCCGGCGGCCGCGTCGCGGTGATGTTGAAGATGCACCATTCGACCGTCGACGGGGTCGGCGGCGCGAACATCATCGCGTATCTGGCGGGGACCGAGCCCGGTACTCTGCCGCCCCTGCCCGAAACATCCCCGATCCCGTCGCCGCCCGGACATCTGGACCTGTTGAAGGCCAGCCTGGCCGAGTTCGCCCGCCGTCCCGCCGAACTGGCCCGGTTGCTGCCCGACCTGGCCGGCGTGGTGCCGCGCTGGTTGCTCCGGGCGCTGCGCCGTCAGGGCATGCCCGTGCCGTTCACCGCGCCGCGTACGTCGCTCAACAGCACCATCACCGGGCACCGCAGCGTCGCGTTCACCTCGATGGACCTCGACGCGGTGAAGAAGGTGAAGAACGCCTTCGGTGTCACGGTGAACGACGTCGTGCTCGCGCTGTGCACCGGCGCGTTGCGCCGTTTCCTCGCAGAAAGGGGCGAGCTGCCGG
Organism: Amycolatopsis pigmentata; assembly: GCF_042684065.1. Taxonomy (NCBI): domain Bacteria; kingdom Bacillati; phylum Actinomycetota; class Actinomycetes; order Pseudonocardiales; family Pseudonocardiaceae; genus Amycolatopsis; species Amycolatopsis pigmentata. The sequence goes on from NZ_JBHUKR010000009.1 coordinate 405,273, forward strand.
ACGACCCGCTCGTGGTGACGGTTCCGGTCTCGCTGCACAACCGCTCCGAACACGGCACCGGCAGCAACCGGGTTTCGGCGTTCTTCGCCTCCCTGCCCACCCAGCTCGCCGATCCGGCGGCCCGCGTCTACGCGATCGCCGAGAGCAACCGGCTGGCGAAGGAACACCACTACAGCATCGACGCCGACATGCTGCAGGACTGGGCACAGTTCGCCGGCCCGTTCCTGTTCCGGCTCGGAGTGCGTGCCTACTCGGCCCTCCGGCTCGCCGAAAAACACCCCGTGGTGCACAACCTCGTGATCTCCAACGTGGCCGGGCCACCGGCGCCGCTCTACCTGCTCGGCGCGCGGATCACCGGGATGTACCCGCTCGGGCCGGTGTTCCACGGTGCCGGCCTCAACATCACCGTGATCTCCAACGCCGGCCGGGTCGACGTCGGACTCCTCGCCGCGCAAGAACTCGTTCCAGATCCGTGGCCACTGGCGGACGCGATCGCGGATGAGCTGAAAGAGCTTCTCGGCGCGAAGTGAGCCTTGCCCCAGAGGGCCATCCTCGGCTAGAACTAGAACAGGTTTCAGTTACAGCTGAGGAGCCCGTGTGGACTTCACCCTCGACGAGACCCAGCGCGAAATCGCCGCGCTGGCCGCCGCCGTCCTGGACAAGGAACCCGGCGAGGCGGTCTGGCGGGCACTGGCCGAGGCCGGGTTGCTGGCGCTGGCGTTGCCACCGGACCTCGACGGCGACGGGCTGGGCATCGCCGAGGTGGCGATCGTGCTCACCGAGATCGGCCGTGCCGCGGCCGAGGTGCCGGCGCTCACCCTCGCCCTCGGTCTCCTGCCGCTGGCCGAACTCGGCACTCCCCGGCAGAAGGCGGAGCTGCTGCCGGAGATCGCGGCGGGAACCGCCGTCGTCACGGCCGCCGTCCACGAGCCGTCGGCACCCCTTCCCGCCCGGCCCGCCACCACCGCGGTAGCCGAAGACGGCGCCTGGGTGCTCAACGGGGTCAAGACGGCGGTGCCCTACGCCGCCGAGGCCACCAGAATCCTCCTGCCGGCCTCACTTCCCGGCGGCACGGGCGTCTTCGTGCTCGACCCCCGCACCGACGGCGTCACCGTCACCGGGTCGGCGATCCGGCTGGAGAACGTGATCGCGACCGACGCGGACCTGGTGCGAGACCGCGAACCCGGGCAGGCGATCGCCACTCTGCACCGCCACGCGATCGCCGGAGCGGCCGCGCTGGCCGACGGCGCCCTCGCCGGCGCCCTCGCGCTGACCACCGGGCACATCGGACGGCGCGAACAGTTCGGTAAGCCGCTCGCCACCTTCCAGGCCGTCGCCCAGCAGATCGCCGATGTCTACATCGCTTCGCGTACCTTGCACCTGGCCGTGCTCTCGGCCGTGTGGCGGATGGCCGCGGGGCTCGACGCGCAAGCCGATCTCGACGTCGCCGCCTACTGGCTCGCCGACCAGGCGCCGGAGGCCATCGGCATCTGTCATCACCTGCACGGCGGGCTGGGCGTCGACATCACCTACCCACTGCACCGGTACTACACGTTGCTCACGGAGACGAGCCGTTTCGTGGCAGGAGCGGAAGACCGGCTCGGGGAGCTGGTGCGCTGATGTTCATCGAACTGACCACGGCACAGCAACGGCTGCGGGCCGAACTCCGCCGCTACTTCGCCGGCCTCGTCACGCCGGAGGAACGGAAGTCGCTGCTCCGGGAACGGCACGGCGAGACCTACCGGCGCATCGTCCGCCGGATGGGGCAGGACGGCTGGCTCGGGGTGGGCTGGCCGGAGGAATACGGTGGACGCGGGTTCGGTGACATCGAGCAGCACATCTTCGCCGACGAGGCCGCCAGGGCGGACGTGCAACTGCCCTCCGTCACGCTGCAGACCGTCGGTCCCACCTTGCAGCAGTTCGGCACCAGCGAGCAGAAGGCGTTCTTCCTGCCCAAGATCCTGGCCGGCGAAATCCACTTCGCGATCGGGTACACCGAACCCGACGCCGGCACGGACCTGGCCTCCTTGCGCACTTCCGCGACCCGCGACGGCGACGACTTCGTCGTGAACGGCCAGAAGATCTTCACCACGGGCGGCCACGACGCCGACTACATCTGGCTCGCCGTGCGCACCGACCCGGCCGCGCCCAAGCACAAGGGCATCTCGATCCTCATCGCCGACACCACCGATCCCGGATATTCGTGGACACCGATCATCACCTGCGACGGTGCCCACCATGTCAACGCGACGTACTACTCCGACGTCCGGGTACCGGCGAACCGGTTGGTGGGCAAGGAGAACCAGGGCTGGAAGCTGATCACCACCCAGCTCAACCACGAACGCGTCATGCTCGGTCCGGCCGGGCGTATCGGCGGTCTCCACGACCGTGTCCGGGAATGGGCTTCGACGCGCAAGTCCCCGGACGGCGTGCCCCTGCTGGATCTCCCGGACGTCCGGCGCGCCCTGACCGAATCGCTGGTCACGACCCGGATCAACGAACTGCTCAACTGGCAGGTCGCCGCGAGGTCCGGCGATGACCCGGCGGACGCGGGTGACCCGGGGACAGCCATCGCCGACGCGTCGGCCACCAAGGTGTTCGGCTCGGAGCGAGTCCAGCGGATCGGGCGCGTGCTCGGGGAGATCGTCGCCCGGCACGGCGACTTCACCGATCCGGCCACCACCGAACTCGCCGAGTGGCTCGACGTGATCGCCCGCCGGAACCTGGTGCTGACCTTTGGTGGCGGAGTGAACGAAATCCAGCGGGAGCTGATCGCCATGACCGGCCTGAAACTGCCGAGGGTGCCACGATGACACCTCCTGTGCCGACTCGCGGCTGCCAAGGCGATCACTGTGACCTCGCGGAGGACCAGAGATGACGATCGAAGAAGAAGCGGAGCGCGTTGCCGCGCGAGGGCCGTCGCGACCGCGTGAAGCCCGCGACCCGGTGAACCAGGCGATGATCAACAACTGGGTCGAGGCCATCGGTGACCGGAATCCGGTGTACACCGACCCCGGTTTCGCGGCCTCGTCCGTCCACGGTGGACTGGTCGCGCCGCCCGCCATGGCCCAGGTCTGGAGCATGCCCGGCCTGCACGGCGGCCGTAGCGACGACGATCCGCTCGGCGCGATGATGACCATCCTCGACGAGGCCGGCTACACCTCCGTGGTGGCCACCAACTCGGAGCAGACCTATCACCGTTACCTCCGGCACGGCGAGCGGGTTTCGACATCCCTCACCTTGGAGGACGTCACCGGCCCGAAACGCACCGCACTCGGCGAGGGCTGGTTCGTCACCACGAAGACCACCTGGTCCGTCGGCGAGGAGCCGGTCGCGGAGATGCTCTTCCGCGTGCTCAAGTTCAAGCCGAAGCAGAAGCCCTCCCCGGCCGCCGTGCTGCGGCCGGTGATCAGCCGGGACACCGAGTTCTTCTGGGAGGGCACGCGCGCGGGGGAACTGCGGATCCAGCGATGGGGCGACAAGCTCCGGCATCCGCCCGGACCCATGCCGCCGGACGGCGACCTCGACCTCAAGCCGGACTACGTGGTGGCGAGCGGACGGGGCACGGTCTACAGCTTCGTCGTCCATCACCGCCCCGCGGTGCCCGGCAAGGCACTGCCGTTCGTGATCGCGCTGGTCGAGTTGGAGGAGGGAGTGCGGATGCTGGGCGAACTCGTCGACGCCGACCCATCTTCGGTCCACATAGGACAAAGGGTCCAGTCCGACTTCGTCCGGGTGGACGAAGAACTGACGCTGCCCGTGTGGAAGGTCGCCCCATGACGAGCACCGGCACCGAACTTCCGCCGCTGACCTTCGAGGTCACCCCGACGTTCGTGATCAGCACCGCGCTGGCCACCCGCGACTTCCAGGACGTGCACCACGACCGGGACGCCGCGGTTCGCCGTGGCAGCAAGGACATCTTCGTCAACATCCTCACCGACACCGGCCTGGTACAACGGTTCGTCACCGACTGGGCCGGTCCGGAGGCACTGGTGAAATCCATCAAGATCAGGCTCGGCGTGCCCTGCTACGCCGGGGACACCCTGGTGCTGTCGGGACGGCTGACCGCGCTCGACGGGCGCGACGCCACGGTCCAGGTCACCGGGACCGTGGCCGCCGGCGAGCACATCACCGGCACGGTTTCGCTCACACTCCCGGAGGACACACCGTGAACGCCGCGATCGTGGGGGCGGGCGCCACCGAGTTCTCGAAGGACTCCGGGCGCAGCGAGCTGAGGCTGGCCTGTGAGGCCATCCTCGCGGGACTCGCCGACGCCGGCCTGAAACCGTCCGATGTGGACGGACTGGTGTCGTTCACGATGGACGGCAACAGTGAGATCTCCGTCGCCCGCGAGCTGGGCATCCCGGAGCTGACCTTCTTCAGCCGCATCCACTACGGCGGGGGCGCCGCGGCGGCCACGGTGCAGCAGGCGGCCATGGCGGTCGCGACCGGGGCGGCGAAGGTCGTGGTGGCCTACCGCGCGTTCAACGAGCGATCCGGGCACCGGTTCGGGCAGGTGTCGAGTGCGGCGGCGGGCCAGGTCAACTCCTCGGGCGTGGACAACAGCTTCCACTACCCGATGGGCCTGGCGACCCCGGCGGCGACGGTCGCCATGGTCGCCCGGCGCTACCAGCACACCTACGGCGCCACCAGTGAGGACTTCGGCCGGATCGCCGTCGTCGACCGTGCCCACGCGGCCACCAACCCGAACGCCTGGTTCTACGGCAAACCCATCACCCTGGCCGATCACCAGGCCTCTCGCTGGATCGCCGAGCCCCTCCGCCTGCTCGACTGCTGCCAGGAAACCGACGGTGGAGTCGCCCTGGTCATCACGAGCACCGAGCGCGCCCGCGACCTGCCGCACCCGCCCGCCGTGATCGCGGCCGCGGCCCAGGGCAGCGGGCCCGACCAGTACATCATGACCAGCTACTACCGCGACGAACTCGAGGCGCTGCCCGAAATGGCCGTGGTCGGGCGGCAACTGTGGGCGCGTTCCGGCCTCGGACCGTCCGATATGGACGTTGCCGTGCTGTACGACCACTTCACCCCGTACGTGCTGCTTCAGTTGGAGGAGCTCGGTTTCTGCGGGAGGGGCGAGGCCAAGGACTACATCGCGGGCGGCACCCTGGAACTGGATGGCGAACTTCCCCTCAACCCCCATGGCGGTCAGCTCGGAGAGGCCTACATTCACGGTATGAACGGCATCGCCGAGGCCGTGCGGCAGATCCGTGGCACCGCCGTGAACCAGGTGGCCGGGGCCGAGCACGTGCTGGTCACGGCGGGAACCGGCGTGCCCACCTCCGGTCTCGTGCTGGCCCGGGACCAGTAAGCACTGTGTTTCAAAGGCGCGCGATCGGATTTGCGTAGACGGGCCGTGACTCTCGCCGTCGGCCTGCTCTGGGCAAGCAGGCGGCCCGCCTGGAGAAAATCCGAGGCCTTCGGCACTGGCGCGCACCTACTCACCGCATGTGGAGACACGGGCCTTTGAAACGTGGCGGCCTCACCTGATTGCAGGCTGGCGTGGTCGCGCGGCGGCGAGTGATGGTTGAAGCCATGCACATTCCGGTCGCGGTCGCGTGGACGCTCGTCGTCCTGTTCGCCGTGCTCGTCGTCCCGAGCGTGTCCCGGCTGGTGCGCGTCGATCCGGGCCGCCTCGCCTGGACCGCCCGGGAGACCGATCTGACCGAACTGTTGATGGCGCTGGCCATGGTCGCGATGGTGTCGCCGCTCGGCGGGCCGATCCCGGCGGCGGGCTGGGCGGCCGTGCTGGCGCTGGCCGCCGGATGGTTTCTGGTCGCGGCTTTCCGCAGGCGCCGATGCTGCGCCGTGCACCACGCGGTCGTGGCCATCGCGATGCTGTACATGATCGTCGCGATGCCCGGGCAGCACACGGATCACGGACCTTGGCTGACCATGTCCGGGATGGGCACGGCCCGGCTCGCGTTCCCCGCACTGGCGGCCCTCGCCGCCGCCTACTTCGCCTACGACGCCGTCCGGGTCGGTACCCGGGCGGCCCGCAACGCGCGTACCGCCGGCATGAGGGACGCGACCGTCGTCCGCCCGATCTGCCGTTCCGTCATGGGAGCGGCCATGGCTTATCTGTTCGTCGCCGCCGTTTGGTAGCCACCGGGGGATCAGGTGGTCGTCAGCACCGCGTCGGCGAGCACCGGTGCGCCGCCGCGTTCGGGAACACTCGCGGTGACAAGGAGACGCTCCCCGTCCCGCCAGACGCGGACGCGGAGAGTCTCGCCCGGCACGACGATCCCGGCGAACCGGGCCGAGAACGACTCGACCCGGGTGACGTCCGCGTCGAGCATCGTGTCGGTGACGGCCTTCGCCACGATGCCGTAGGTGCACAGGCCGTGCAGGATCGGCGCGTCGAAGCCGGCGGCGCGGGCGAACTCCGGATCGGCATGCAGCGGGTTGCGGTCCCCGCACAACCGGTAGAGCAGCGCCTGCTGCGGCAAAGTCGGAATGTCGACAACCGAGTCCGGGTCGCGATCCGGGAGCGCGATCCGCTCCGAGCTACCGCGTCGGCCGCCGAAACCGCCTTCGCCCCTGGCGAAGATGCTCGACCGCGATGTCCACAGTGGACCACCGTCCGGCTCGGTCACCACGGTCTCGTTCATGATCACCGCCGCGGTGCCCTTGTCGAGCACGTCGACGATGCGGGTGCGGGCGACCGCCTTGCCCTCCGGGGGAACGGGCCGGTGCACCGTCACCGCCTGGGTGCCGTGCACCACCTTGTCGAGCGCGATCTCCACGCCGGGAAAGGAAACGGCCGGTGGCTCGTCCGTCCGCGCGTTCGCCGCCACGGTCGCGAAGGTGGGCAGCACGCGCAGGTCGCGCTCGTAGGTGTAGCGCAATTCCCGTTCGTCCACCGGGTTCCCGCCGGCTCCGAGCGCCAGATGGTAGAGCAGCACGTCGGAGGCCGTCCACGAGAAGGACTCCTCACCCAGGTCGGCGCCGATCGCGCGTTCGGGATCTATCGGCACGTTCGCTCCTACTCGTAGCTGACCGAGACCTCGTCGGTGAGCGGCAAAGACTGGCAGGCCAGCACGATGCCCTCCGCGATGTCCTCGGAATCGAGCACCTCGTTGTTCAACATCTTGACCTCACCGGAAACGATCCGGCAGGCGCACGCACTGCATTGGCCCTCGCGGCACGAGTAGGGCGCGTCCAGTCCCTTCGCCAGCAGCAGATCGAGCAGTTTCTGCTGCCGTGGCCAGGAAAACTCCCGCTCCTCACCGTCGAGGTTCACGCGCACCGTGCTCGTCTCTCCGCTCGGAACAGGCGCGACCGGTGTCTCGCCCGCCGGAGCGGGCGCCGCCGCGGTCTCGAACGGGTTCCCGCCGAGCGAGACGAACTTCTCCAGGTGCACGCGGCGCCGGGGGAATCCCAGTTCCTCGAGCGCTTGCTTGGCCGCGGCCATGAAAGGAGCCGGTCCGCAGAGGAACGCCTCGAAGGAGGCGAACGGCTCGGCCAGCGCCCGCAGTTGCGCCACCCCCGGCAGACCCTGCACGGTTTCCAGCCAGTGCACGATGAGCAGGCGATCGGCATGGTCACGGGCGAGGACGGCGAGTTCGTCGGCGAAGATCACCGACCGCTCGTCCCGGTTCGCGTAGACCAGGACGATCCGTCCCGAGCCTTCGCGCAGGGCGGCCTTGACGATCGACACGACCGGGGTGATCCCGCTTCCGGCCGCGAACAGCAGCAGGTCCTCGTCGAACGACCGAGGGCCGAACACCCCGGCCGGAGGCAGAACCTCGACCTTCGCGCCCGCCCGGAGGTTGTCGCAGATCCAGTTCGACCCGTAACCGCCGTCGGTGCGCTTCACCGTGACCTTCAGCCGGGACCCCTCGTGCGGCGCGCTCGAGAGCGAGTAGCAGCGCGCGACGGCACCCGCCCGCAGGGTGAGAAACTGACCGGGCCGGTACCGGAAGGCCTCCTCCTGCTCCGCGGTCACTTCGAACACCACGGACCGGGCGTCGGAGGTCTCCTCGATCACCTCCGCCACCGTCAACGCGTGCGGCTCACTCATCCAGTACCCCGAACTCGCCTTTTCTGGCCGCTTCCGCGATGCTCGCGCTCAGTCGTTCGCAGGTGTCCAGCAGCGCCGTGTGCGTTCCGGCGGCGGCTTGCTCGGCGAAGACCGGGCAGCCGCTCACCGCGTCCGTGATCCACTGGATGCTGGTGTGCTTCATGCTGTTCTTCTTCGCCAGCACGCGGTTCCCGCAGGACGAACAGTCGTGCGGCCGGAAGCCGCCGGCCAGGAACTCGACGCGCTCCGCGACCGTCTCGGTGCCTGTTGGTGAACGCGCCGCCTGGTCACTTTGATCAGGTAACTCACGATTCGCGGACAGTCTCTCGGGCACGGTCAGACCCCGGCCTGCTGACGGGCCAGGTTCTCGGCGACCTCGCGGGCCCACGCCTCGTTCGCCCTGGTGGTGTCCACTTCGAACTCGAACCGCCGGGTCATGTCCTCGGTGACGTCTTCGACGTCCACATAGAACTGTTCGTACCAGCGGCGCAACTGGTAGACGGGCCCGTCTTCCTCACACAGCAACGGATTGTCGATCCGGGTCTTGTTCTTCCAGATCTCCACGTCCTGGAGGAAGCCCACGCCGATGCCCTTGGCGAACTTCCCGGCGATCTTGTCGGCCTGCTCGTCGGACACTCCCGGCAGCTTCTTCACGCTGACACCCCACTGCAGGACGAAGGACGTCGGCGTGACCGGGTAGTGACAGTTGATCAGGACGTTCTCGATCTCGAAGCCCTTGTACGTGTTCAGCAACTTGTTGATCATGTACGACGGGCCGAAGTAGGACGCCTCCGAGCGCAACAGGTTGTCTTCACCGCCGTAGTTGGACGCCATCCCGGCGTCGGGGCGGCCCTTCGTGTTCAGGTACTGGGTGGCGATGTGCCCTTCGAAAACGTTCTTGAAATACGTCGGGAAGGCGAAGTGGATATAGAAGAAGTGCGCCATGTCGACGACGTTGTCCACGATCTCGCGGCAGTTGGACCCTTCGATGAGCACCGAATCCCAGGTCCAGTTGCTCCACTCGCCGCTGAAGACCCCGTCGATGCGGGGGATCACCACGTCCTCCGGAGGAGGGTTGCCCTGCGGGTCGTGCCACACGAAAAGCTGCTTGTTCTCCTCGAGGGTGGTCCACGACCGGGTACGAGCACGCAAGGGAACCCGCTTGGCATAAGGGATCGAGACACACTTGCCGTTGCCCGCCCAGCGCCAGTCGTGGAACGGGCAGGCCACCTCGTCGCCCTTGACCGTGCCCTGGGTCAGGTCACCGCCCATGTGCCTGCAGTAGCCGTCGAGCACGTGGAGCTTGCCGTCCTGGCTCGCGAACACCACGAGTTTCGTGCCGAACGCCGTGATCGCGTGCGGCTTGCCGTCCCGGAACGAGTCGGCCAGGCCGAGGCAGTGCCAACCGCGAGCGAACCGGGCCGGCGGCGCGCCGGCGTCGATCGTGCGAACCTCTGTCATCGTTGCCCTCCCGTTCCTTCTTCAGCGATCCCTGGACCTTCACCGGCGAGATGCCGGACGGCACGGTAGCCGAAGACCATGGCCGGCCCGATCGTCGCGCCGGGACCGGCGTAGGTGCGTCCCATGACCGACGCGCTCGTGTTCCCGGCCGCGTAGAGCCCGGCGATCACCGAACCGTCTTCCCGCAGCACCCGGGCGTGGGGATCCGTGCGCAGGCCGCCCTTGGTCCCCAGATCCCCGGGCACGATCTTGACGGCGTAGAACGGCGCCGAGTCCAACGGGCTGAGGCTGGGGTTCGGTCGTGAACGCGGATCCCCGTAGTAGTGGTCGTAGGCGCTTTCCCCGCGCCGGAAGTCTTCGTCCACCCCTCGACGGGCGAACCCGTTGAACCGCTCGACGGTCGCGGTCAGCGCTTCGGCGGGCACCTGGATCCGCTCGGCGAGTTCGGCGATGCCGGGCGCCTTCACCACGACACCGAACTTGAACCAGCGGCCGGGCAGCTTCTGTCGTGGCGCGATCCCGGTGAACATGTACCGGTTGAGGTAACGCTGGTCGAAGACCAGCCAGGTGGGCACGTTCGCGGCCGGTCCGTCTCCCGGGCCGTACATCGCGTGCACCGTCTCGACGTAGGGCGCGGACTCGTTGACGAACCGCTCACCCCGGGCGTTGACCAGCACGCAGCCGGGCCGGGACCGCTCGGCGAGGGCGAACCACGGGCCTCCCGGAAGCGGAATCGAGGGCCCCCACCAGGCGTCGTCCATCAGGTCGACCGCGGCGCCGAGCTTCAGGCCCACGTTGATCCCGTCGCCGGTGTTTCCCTTGGCGCCGACGGTCCACTCGGTGCCGATCGGCTGCCGCTGGTACTTCGCGCGCATCTCCGCGTTGTGCTCGAACCCGCCCGAAGCGAGGATCACACCACGGCGCGCCTTGATCGTAACTTCTTCGCCGTCCCGCTGGACGAGTACGCCGGTGACCCGGTCGCCTTCGGTGACGACGTCGACAAGGGGAGTGTCCAGCCACACCGGCACATCGGCCCTCAGCAGGCCCGCACGAAGGCCGGCGGCGAGCGCCTGTCCCATCACCAGCAGGTGCCTGCCGGTGAGCCGTGCCGCGAGCCACCTGCCGCCCACGCTCAGAACCCGGACGATGCCTCGCGGATGCCGTGCGATGAGGGACAGCCAGCGGTAGTCCTTCTGCATGATGGGCACGCCGAGCGGGGGTGCGCTGTAAGGCGGCTCGAGGTTCGCGATCTCCTTGCCGAGGACACGAGTGTCCAGCGGGGCGGGTTCCACGGAGCGTCCGCCGGGCTCGCCGCCCGGTGCCTCGGGATGGTAGTCGGAGTAGCCCGGAACCCAGCGGAATCGCAGCGGGGTGGTCCGGTGGACGAGCGACACGACCTCGGGCCCGCTTTCCAGGAAGGCTTCGCGCTGCTCGGCCGGGACGACATCGCCCACGATGGCCCGCAGGTACTCACGTGCTCGTTCCGGGGTGTCCTTCCGGCCGGCCCGCCGCAAAGCCTCATTACCCGGTATCCACACACCGCCGCCCGAGCGGGCCGTCGAACCACCGAATTTCGCGGCCTTCTCGACGACGACCACGCTGAGACCGGCGTGGGCCGCGGTCAGTGCCGCGGTCATGCCGGCAGCGCCGCTGCCGACCACCACCACGTCGAAGTTCGCTGTGCCTGTCTTGAAACCCGTCCCTCCGGAAGGCGGGTTCGACCACTCACCTTGACCAGGAATCTCCCGGTTTGAAGACGGGCTGTCCGGCATGCCACCCTCCGCGTGCTCCGCGTGGAGCCTGATTGCCCCTCGGCGGTCGAGCGCTCTCCGCTCGTCGTCACCATAGACGAGAACGTGTTTCAGTTCCAGGGTAGCGGATGTCGGCCGGGTCGCCTATCCCGTGGGGGTGAGCCCGTTGCCGGTGGAGGTCCGCGGAGACGTCGTCGTTTGCCCTTTCATGCCAAATGCCGGGCTCCGGCTGGTGACAAAAACGAGAACGTGTTCTAGTCTTTGCTCATGAGCGAGCAGGACGTGAGCAGGGTGATCGCCACCGTTTCCGAACTGCGGCCTGTCCTGCGTGAGCGGGCACAGGAGACCGAGGACGGGCGGCGGATCCCCGACGAGTCGATCAAATCATTGCAGGAGAGCGGCTTCTTCAAGCTGCTGCAGCCGAAATCCTACGGCGGCTTCGAGGCCGACCCGGTGAGTTTCTACACCGCGGTCAAGCTCATCGCGAGCGCGTGCGGTTCGACCGGGTGGGTCGCCTCGATCCTGGGAATCCACCCGTGGCACGTGGCCTTGTTCGACGCCCGCGCGCAGGAGGAGGTCTGGGGCGAGGATCACGACGTGCGCATCTCGTCCTCGTATGCCCCGATGGGCAAGGCGACGGTGGTGGAAGGGGGATACCGGCTTTCCGGCCGGTGGAGTTTCTCCTCCGGATGCGACCACGCGACCTGGGTCCTGCTGGGCGCCCCGGCGTTCGACGACGGCAAGCCGGTCGACTTCTGCACCTATCTGCTGCCCATCGCCGACTACCAGATCATCGACGTGTGGGACACCGTGGGACTCCGCGGGACCGGCAGCAACGACATTCTCGTCGAGGACGTGTTCGTTCCCGACCACCGTGCGCTGAGTTTCGTGGCGACCTCGAAGTGCAAGACGCCCGGCCAGGAGGTCAACCCGGGGCCGCTCTACCGGCTTCCTTATGGTTCGGTCCACCCGTCCACGATCACCGCGCCGATCATCGGAATGGCGAGCGGCGCGTACGAGGCGCACGTCGAGCACCAGCGCAAGCGTGTGCGGGCGTCCTACATGGGCGAGCAGGCGAAGGAAGACCCGTTCGCCAAGGTGCGCGTCGCCGAAGCCGCCAGTGACATCGATGCCGCCTGGCTCCAGCTGACCCACAACATCGACGAGCTCTACCAGGCCGCCTGCCGCGGTGAAAAACTGCCGTTCCCCACCCGGCTGCGGGTGCGGCGGGACCAGGTGCGCGGAACCGAACGGTCGATCGCGGCGATCGACCGGCTCTTCGAGAACTCGGGCGGGGGCGCGTTGCGGGCGGGCACCCCGATCCAGCGCTTCTGGCGCGACGCGCATGCCGGCCGGGTGCACGCGGCCAACGACCCCGAACGTGCCTACACCATGTTCGGCACGGGCGAGTTCGGACTTCGCGTCGAAAACGCGATGGTGTGAGGTGGCGACAGTGGGCAACTTCGTCGAAGTAGCGGAAGGCCTGCGGCTGCACTACCACGAGGCCGGTGTCGAGCACGAACAGACCGTGCTCATGCTGCACGGCGGTGGGCCCGGCGCGTCGGCATGGAGCAACTTCGGCCGCAACGTCCCGGTCTTCGCCAAGGCTTTCCGCACCATCGCCGTCGATCAGCCGGGTTTCGGACTTTCGGACAAACCGGTCGACCATCCCCAGTATTTCTCCCATTCGGCCGAGGCCGTCCTCGGATTGCTCGACAAGCTCGGCATCGAGAAGGCCCATTTCGTCGGCAATTCCCTCGGTGGCGGCACCGCCGTGCGGCTCGCGCTGGACCATCCGGACCGGGCGGGCCGGCTCGTACTCATGGGGCCGGGTGGGCTGAGCGTCAACCTTTTCGCTCCGGATCCCACCGAGGGCGTCAAGAATCTCAGCCGGTTTCCCGCACCCCCCGGACCGAGCAAGGAAAAGCTCGAAGCATTCCTCCGGGTGATGGTCTACGACCAGTCCTTGATCACCGACGAACTGATCGAAGAACGTTTCGCCGCGGCGAGCACGCCGGAATCCCTGGCGGCGATGCGCGCGATGGGCGCGTCGTTCATGCGGCCGGACAGCTTCGAGCAAGGCATGTTGTGGCGGGACGCGCACCGCCTCCGTCAACGAGTACTGTTGATCTGGGGACGGGAAGACCGCGTGAATCCGCTTGACGGGGCGCTGCTCGCACTCAAGATGATTCCGCGCGCGCAACTGCACGTGTTCGGCCGGTGCGGCCACTGGGCGCAGCTGGAGAAGTTCGACGAGTTCAATCGGCTGGCCATCGAGTTCTTGGGAGGCGCGTGATGGGCATCCGCTCGCTGGGTTATCTGCGGATCGAAGCCACCGACATGGCGAAATGGCGGGAATACGGTCTCAAGGTCCTGGGCATGATCGAGGGCAAGGGATCGAATCCGGACGCCCTTTATCTGCGGATGGACGACTTCCCGGCGCGCCTGGTGATCTTCCCGGGCGAGACCGACCGGCTGGCGCATGTCGGCTGGGAGGTCGCCAACGCGGCGGAGCTCGACGAGGTGCGGGCGGGCCTGGAAGCCCATGGGGTGGCCTACAAGGAAGGCACCGCGGAGCAACTGGCCGACCGCCGGGTGACCGAACTGGTCACCTTCGACGACCCATCGGGTAACACGCTCGAGGTCTTTCACGGCGCCGCCCTCGAGCACCGCCGGGTCGTGAGCCCGTACGGCCACCGGTTCGTCACCGGTGAGCAAGGCCTCGGGCACGTCGTGCTGTCCACGCATGACGACGAGGCCGCCCTCCGGTTCTACCGGGACGTGCTCGGCTTCCGGCTGCGCGATTCGATGCGGCTCCCGCCGCAGGTCGTCGGCAGGCCCGCGGACGGTGCGCCGGCGTGGCTCCGGTTCTTCGGCTGCAACCCCCGGCACCACAGCCTGGCGTTCCTGCCGATGCCGACGCCGAGCGGGATCGTCCACCTCATGGTCGAGGTGGAGAACAGCGATGACGTGGGGCTCTGCCTGGATCGTGCCAAGCGCCGGAACGTGCCGATGTCGGCCACCCTCGGCCGTCATGTCAACGACCTGATGTTGTCCTTCTACATGAAGACACCGGGCGGATTCGACGTCGAGTTCGGCTGTGAGGGCAGGCAGGTCGACGACGAGCAGTGGATCGCCCGGGAGAGCACCGCGGTCAGTCTGTGGGGGCACGACTTCAGCGTCGGGATGCGACCGGAATGAGGGCGGAAACGCCGCCCGTCGACGCCACCCGTTTCCGGGCCGTGCTGGGGCATTTCTGCACCGGTATCACCGTGGTGACCACCCACGACGGCCAGTCGCCCGCGGGCTTCGCCTGCCAGTCCTTCGCGGCGCTGTCGCTCGATCCCCCACTCGTGGTGTTCTGTCCGTCTCGCCACTCCCGCACCTGGGAAGTCATCGAACGGTCCGGGAAGTTCGCGGTCAACATGCTGGCCGAGGAGCAACGGGATGTCTGCGGCGTTTTCGGCGCACCTGGTGCGGACAAGTTCGCGGAGGTCGGATGGAGCCCCGGGCCCTCGGGGTCACCGCTGCTGGACGGCGCACTCACCTGGGTGGAGTGCGACCTGTATGCCACTCACGAGGCCGGTGATCACTACCTCGCCGTGGGATTGGTGACCGCGCTCGGAGAACCGTCGGAAGGGCGGCCCTTGTTGTATTACCGCGGCCGCTACACAGCGACAGAGCCGCTTCGCGGGGGCCTTGGCACCCTTTTCGCGGTCGCGGGCCCCGACGATTGGCTCTAGCGCAGGGAGATTACGTCCTGCTGGCGATCACCTCCACGGATTCTCCCGTGGTTCGCGGTCCGAAGACCGCTATGTCCACCATGAGCAGGCCCATCGCCGACGCGACGACCGTGAACAACCCCGTCGCGCCGTGAACTTGCAGCACGGGCAACAGGATGAACGGCATCGCGGCGGTCGCCAGACGGGACAGCGAGTAGGCCGATCCCGAGGCCGTCGCGCGCAGGGATGTCGGGAACAGCTCGGCCTGATAGGTGTGGAAGGCATTCGAGAACACGTTGCTTGTCGCCGTGTAGCAGAAGCCGAGCACCGCTATCGCCGCGCCGTTGGCCGAGTATCCGAAGGCCAGGCCGAAGACCGCCATCAGGAACGCGCTGCCGACGATCAGCCACTTGCGCTGCAGTCGCTCCATGACCGGGATCGACAGGGCGGAGCCGATCGGGTAGCCGACGAAGGTCAGCGCGCTGTAGGTCAACGAGTGCGTCAGGTCGAAACCCTTGGCCGCCAGGATGATCGGCACGAGGGAGCCGAAGCCGTAGTAGCCGAAAGTCTGGAGAAGCTGGAACACCGAGAGCATGACGGTCCGGCGGCGCCACCGTACGCTCAACAGGGCTCCGACGCGTTCCGGCCGCGGATCGGCCGGATGCTCGTGGCCGGCCTCCAACTCGGGCAACGGCGTTTTCGCGGACGATTCCAGCCGCCGAAGGACCTCCTCGGCTTCGTCGTGCCGATTCCGGGCGCTCAGCCAGCGCGGTGACTCCGGCAACCTGGTGCGGGCCAGCCATACGATCGCGGCGCCCAGCGCGCCGACCACGAACAACCACCGCCAGCCCGCCACCCCGAGCGGGGCACGGCCGACCAGGCCCATGGCCAGGAAACCCGCCGCGGGCACTCCGAAAAAGCCGATCGTGTAAGCCCATGCCGTCGCCCGGCCCCGCGCGTGCGACGGCAGCATGTCCGCGAGATAGGCGTCGGCGAGCGGTAGTTCGCCGCCGATGCCGAGACCGGCGGCGAACCGGCAGCCGACCAGCATCCAGACATTCGTACTGAATGCGCCCAACAAGGTGAAAACCGAGTAGATGCTCAGTGTCACCAGGAAAGCGCGCCTGCGGCCGATCCGGTCGGCGAGCCGTCCCAACGCGATCGCCCCGAGGAACGCGCCGAGGAACGCGGAGGCCAGCAACGGTTTGAGCGAACCGGCGGACACGCCGAACTCCTTGGCCAGCACGGTACTCACCGCGCTGGCGAGGAACAGGTCGTAGAGGTCGAAGAAGGTGGCCACCCCGACGACGGCGATCAGGTACCGGTGCAGACGGGTCACGGGAAGCCGGTCGAGGCGTGCGGCCGTCGCCTGGTGCGCGGTGGTCATGGCCGGAAGCTAGCGCGTCTTGATCGACGTGTAAATACGTGACTCGCTGGATATTACCGAATACAAGTTCGATTTATCCTCAGGGTGCGAGCGGTGTCGGGGAAAACGAGCGGAGACGCCACGGGCCCCCGGGCGGCGCCGAACTGGGGGAAAAGGCGCGGCCCGGGGGCCCTTGTGCTCCGGCGCCCGAGGGGGAGGTTGTGCGCCGGAACGCGGCCGGCGAGAAACTGGGGAGGATGACGCCAGCCGCTTCCGCTCAAGGATACAGCGGTTCGGCCTCGTCGGGTGGGGTTTCCGGCAATCACACCACGGTTCACCCGGTTGCCTGCCCTTCCGTCAATGCTTGTCTACAAAGGACCCATGGGTAAACGGTTTCCCGCCCTTCACGCCGTCTGACGGGTACCCGTTGTCCGCCCGCGATGACTGTGCGCGCCCGTGCCCGTTGACGGCTGGTTCATCGCCTTGTTGGCCGGATCGCCGGCCGGCTTGGACCAGCCGGTTAGCTCAGGAAGTCGTTGAGAAGCGAGCACAGGGCCGCGCCGAACTCGGCCGCGTCGCGCTGGGGCGCGAGGTGGGCTCCGGGCATTTCCACAAAGGGAAGGCCGAGTTCGAGCGCCAGTTTTTTCGCGGGCCGATAGTGATGGTAGCCGCGGCTTTCGACGCCGGCGGCCAGCACGATGGGGAGTCCGTTTCGGCGAAGCTCGTGGGTGTCGGGAAGATAGTGGTAGATCTCGGTGAGTTCCCGGTCGAACAGGGTTTGCCACTCGGCCTCGTTGGGCAGTCGCACGGGTTTGAGCGCCGGGAGTCCCGCGCCGGCGATCGACTCGATGAACCCTTGGAACGCCTGGAAGACATCGCCCTTGGCGGCCCAGCTCGTCTGTGCTTCGGCGAAGGCCAGCCACTCGTCGGCATCCGGGAGCAGGCGGACGGCGGGAGGCTCGTGGGCCACCAGACCGTCCACCACCTCCGGATGCCGGGCGGCCAGCGCCAACCCGATCTGCGCGCCGGCGCTGCTGCCGAACACCAGCGCCTTCCCGTAACCGAAGTGCTCGATCACCGCGCGGGCGTCGTCGGCCTGGCGCGAGACGGTGATCGAGCCTTCCGATCGGTCGGTACTGCGGAAATGCGCGCGGCGGTCGTAGCACAGCACCGTGTACTCGGCGGACAGCCGTGCGGACAGTGCCCGCAAGGCGTCGGCCGAGCCGATTCCACCGGCGATCACCAGCAACGGCGGGCCTTCGCCGGTGCGCCGTACGTGCAGTTCGGCGTCTTCGGCCCGGCAGGTGTCCTCGGAGATCACGGCTGAAATGTAGCCGCGGCGTGGCTTGCCGTTCCAGGGTGCCCGGCAAGTTCCCGGGATGTCCGAGGAACGGTCACAGGCCTTTGACGACCTCGGCGACGGTGTCGGCGATGGGCGTGGGGGGACGGCCGATGAGTGCCTTCAGGTCACCGGGGGTCGCGGAAAGCACGCCGTCCTTGATGTTGGCGTCGATGGCGGCCAACAGTTCCGCGACCGGGGCAGGCAGTCCGGCCTGGACCAGGACGGCCTTGTGCTCGTCGGTGGGCAGATCGGTGTAGGTGACCTCCTTGCCGGTCGCCTTGGAGATTTCGGCGGCGAGTTCGGCCCGGGTCCAGGCGATGTCGCCGGAGAGTTCGTAGATCTCGTTCGCGTGACCGTCGCCGGTGAGCACCTCGACGGCGGCGGCCGCGTAGTCGGCGCGAGTCGCGGTGGCGACCCGGCCGTCGCCCGCGCTGCCGACGAAGTTGCCGGTTCGCGCGCCCTGTTCGATGGCCTGCGTGTAGCCCTCGCTGTACCAGTTGTTGCGCAGGATGGTGTAGGTCAGCCCGGACGCCCGGATGAACTCTTCGGTGGCTTTGTGGTCGGGCGCCAGCACCAGTGGACTCGTGTCGGCCTTCGGTGCGCTGGTGTAGACCAAGTGCGCGACACCCGCGTCGCGGGCGGCCTCCACGGCCGCCTTGTGCTGCGCCACCCGTTTGCCCACATCACTTCCGGAAACGAGGAGGACCTTGTCGGCACCTTCGAAGGCGGACGACAACGTCTCCGGTTGGTCGTAGTCCGCCTTGCGCACGACGACGCCGCGCTCCGCGGCCCAGTTCGCCTTCTCGGGTGAGCGAACGGCGGCGACGATCTCTCCGGCGGGCAGTCGTTCCAGCAGGCCCTCCACGACGAGGCGGCCGAGTTGGCCCGTGGCGCCGGTGACGACGATCATGCGTACTCCTTCTCATCGGGGCAGTACCGCGAGTTTGTACTAACTTATCGAAAGTGCACAACCTTCGGTTAGCGTAATCACCTTGATCCGCCGCATCCGCCCGGTACCGTGTAGCCATGAGCAGCCGCGCCACAGAGGCCACGCCGGACACGGCACCCGGCCTCGACGACGTGCGTGCGGAGTTCGGTCCACCCGAAGCGGACGTGTTCGCCCGCGCATGCGTCTCCCGGGGCATCCTCGAACATGTCACCGGCCGATGGGGTTCGCTGGCGCTGGCGGCGCTTGCCGAAGGTGCGCTCCGGTTCAACGCGTTGCGCCGGAAAGTGGACGGGGTGAGTGAGAAAATGCTCGCGCAGACCCTGCAGACGTTGGAACGTGACGGGTTCGTTCATCGTGAAGCCGAGCTCACCATCCCGCCCCGCGTGGAGTACAGCCTTACCCCCGCCGGGCACGCGGTCGCCGAGAAACTCGTCGACCTGATCGAGTTCGTCGAGGCCCGGGTGCCCGAGGTGATGACCGCCCGCGCCCGCTATGACGCCACGAAGCTCGCACGTCCCAGCTGATCCGCCCCGAGCGCCGGCGCGGCGAAATTGTCGGTGGTGCCTGCCAGACTGTGCGGCATGGTCGACTGGTTGCGGTTCACTCGTGAGGCGCCGGAACTCGCGGCGACGGTGCGCGCGCGGTTCACCGCGGAGAAGTCACACGTGCTGGCAACGCTCAGGCGGGACGGCTCTCCGCGGGTGAGCGGGACCGAGGTGGATTTCTCGGGGTCCGAGTTGATGATCGGCTCCATGCTCGACGCGATGAAGGCGCGGGACCTGCGGCGGGACGGACGCTGCGCGATCCACGCTTTCCCCAGTGCCAACGGGGACGCCAAGGTGGCCGGTGTGGCGATCGAGCTGACCGACCCGCGTGAGATCGAAGCCGTGCAAGGGAACGCCGATCCCTGTCACTTGTTCAGGCTGGATCTGAGCGAGGCGGTGCTGACCGCGGTGGAGGGCAACGCCCTGGTCGTCACGGTCTGGCGGCCAGGCGAATCCGTTGTGCGGTTCGAACGGCCGGACAACGGGCCCGCGGTGCGCGTGAACACCGGCCCGGCGGCGAACCGGTAGGGCCGGAGTTCGGCGCGGAGGGTCAGAGGCGTTCCAGGATCGTCGCCGTGGACAGAGCGCCGCCGGCGCACATGGTGACGAGCGCGGTCTCACCATCCTGACGCTCGAGTTCGTGCAGGGCCGTGGTGATCAGGCGTGTCCCGGTGCTGCCGACGGGGTGGCCGAGGGCGATCGCGCCGCCGTTGACGTTCACCTTCTCCGGATCGGCTTCGTGGATCTGTTGCCAGGACAGCACCACCGAGGCGAAGGCCTCGTTCACCTCGAACAGATCGAGATCGCCGATCTTCATCCCGGCCCGCCGGAGGACCCGCTCGGTCGCTTGGACCGGACCGTCCAGGTGGTAGTACGGTTCGGCGCCCACCAGCGCCTGCGCGCGAATGCGTGCTCGTGGTCGCAGACCAAGATCGCGTGCGCGCCCGGCATCCATCAGCAACACCGCGGAGGCGCCGTCCGAGATCTGCGAGGACGTCCCGGCCGTGTGCACCCCGCCTTCGACCACCGGCTTGAGTTTCGCCAACCCCTCGACGGTGGTCTCACGCAGCCCCTGATCCCGGCTCACTTCGCGGAATTCCCCGGTCGGTGCACCGTCCGCGTCGAGTACCGGTGCCGTCACGGCGGCGATTTCCCGATCGAAGCGGCCTTCCGCCCATGCCTTCGCGGCCTTGAGCTGAGAGCTCGCCCCGAACTGGTCGACGTCCTCGCGAACGAGCCCGCGGCGGACCGCGATCCTTTCGGCCGCGCCGAATTGATCGGGCATGTCGATCGACCAGGACGCGGGCTTGCGTTCGCCGGCGTCGACGCCCCGGTTCGCGCCGAGCGGCACGCGGCTCATGGCCTCCACGCCACAGGAGAGGCCGATCTCGATCGCGTCGGCCGCGATCAGGCCGGCGATCAGATGAGTGGCCTGCTGCGCGGAGCCGCATTGCGAGTCGATCGTGGTCGCTCCGGTGCCTTCCGGAAGACCGGCGTGCAACCACGCCGTGCGGGTCACGTTGCCCGCCTGCTCACCGGCCTGGGTGACGCAACCGCCGATCACCTGCTCGGCCAGAACCGGATCCAGCCCGGCGCGTCGGAGCAACGCCTGCTGCGCCGCGCCGAGCAGTTCCGCGGCGTGCAGACCGGAAAGCCAGCCACGCCGCTTCCCGATCGGCGTCCGCACGGCCTCGACGATGACGGGGTCGCCCACCAGGTCTCCTTTGTCCGACGTTGCGCACCTGGTTCGAAGCTAGAACAAGTTCCAGTTTTAGGCAAGAGTCGAGGGTTGACACCACGATGCCGGCCGTGGTTCGAACCTGGCCTCCAACCAGGGATTTCAAGATCCTAATCGAGAAAGTTAACGGGTTTCACTCAAACCCTTCAGCGAGTTAACGCCGTATGCTCTAATCGGTGTTAGAACGTGTTCCACCGACTCTCGGAGGTAGCCGTGGCGACACCGATGATCCCTGCCGGCTTCGATTTCACCGACCCGGATCTGTACGCGAGCCGCTTGCCGCTCGAGGAGTGGGCGGAACTGCGCCGCACGGCTCCGGTCTGGTGGAACGAACAGCCTTACAACAAGGCGGGGTTCCGGGACAACGGCTTCTGGGTGGTCAGCCGGCATCAGGACGTCAAGGCGGTCTCCCGCGACAGCGAGCTCTACTCCTCGCAGGAGAAGCTCGCGATCATCCGGTTCGACGAGAGCTTGGACGAGCAGGGCATGGAGGCCAATCGCCTGGTGCTGCTCAACATGGACGCCCCGCAGCACACCAAGCAGCGCCGCATCGTGTCCAAGGGGTTCACGCCGAGGGCGATCCTCAAGCTGGAGGACACGTTGCGGGAGCGCGCGGCCCGGATCGTGTACGAGGCCAGGAAGAAGGGTTCCGGGGACTTCGTCCAGGACGTCGCCTGCGAGCTGCCGTTGCAGGCGATCGCCGAACTGATCGGGATCCCGCAGGAGGACCGCGGCAAGATCTTCGAGTGGTCGAACCAGATGATCGGCTACGACGACCCGGAATACGATGTCGAGCCGCTGGCCGCCTCCGCGGAGCTGGTGGGCTACGCGTGGAACATGGCCGAGGAACGCCGCCGTTGCCCGATGGACGACATCGTCACCAAGCTGCTCCATGCCGACGTGGACGGTGAGGCGTTGAGCTCCGAGGAGTTCGGATTCTTCGTCATCCTGCTCTCGGTGGCCGGTAACGAGACCACCCGCAACGCGATCAGCCACGGGATGAAGGCGTTCCTCGACCATCCGGAACAGTGGGAGCTCTACAAGGAGCAGCGACCCAAGACCGCCCCCGACGAGATCGTCCGCTGGGGAACCCCGGTGATCGCCTTCCAGCGGACGGCCATGGCCGACACGGAGCTGGGCGGGCAGCACATCAGCAAGGGCGACCGGGTCGGTATGTTCTACAGTTCGGCGAACTTCGACCCCGAGGTGTTCGACCAGCCCGAGAAGTTCGATGTCTTCCGGGAGGACAACCCGCACGTGGGATTCGGCGGGACCGGATCGCACTACTGCATCGGCGCGAACCTGGCGCGGCTGGAAATCGACCTGATCTTCAACGCGATCGCCGACGAGATGCCGGGAATCCGCGAAGTCTCCGAGCCGGATCGCCTGCGTTCCGGCTGGCTCAACGGCATCAAGCACTACCAGGTCGCCTACGAGTGACGGCCGAAAGCTGACAGCCCCCCGAATGCCCGTGCGGACGGGCAGACGGGGGGCTTCGTGTTGCGCCCGGGCGAAGTGACGAGCCTGGCAGGAAAAGGCCGGACCCCGGAGACTCCGGGGTCCGGCTTCGTGACCGAAGGTCAGGCGGGTTTCGCCGAGCCGACGACCCACATGGCGAAGTACTGGGACCCGCCACCGTAGGCATGTCCAAGGGCGACCCTGGCATTCTCGACCTGGTAGTCGCCCGCTCGTCCCATGACCTGCTTGGCCGCCTCGGAAAAGCGGAGCATGCCGGAGGCGCCGATCGGATTGGACGAAAGGACGCCACCCGAAGGGTTCACCGGCAGACGGCCTCCCAGCCCGGTCTCACCCGCCTCGGTCAGCTTCCACCCCTCGCCTTCCGGCATGAATCCCAGGTTTTCCAGCCACATCGGCTCGAACCAGGAGAACGGCACGTAGATCTCAGCGGCGTCCACTTCGGACAGTGGATCGGTGATGCCCGCCTCCCGCCACAGTGCTTTGGCGGCGTCCCGGCCTGCCTGCGGATTCACCTGGTCCCGTCCGGCGAAGGTGGTGGGTTCCGTGCGCATGGCGGTCGCGTGGATCCACGCCGCGTCGCCCACGGCGTCCCCCGTGGCCTCGTCGCCGATCACCATCGCGCAGGCGCCGTCGGAAGACGGGCACGTTTCGTCGTAGCGAATCGGATCCCACAGCATCGCCGATGCCTGGACGGACTCGACCGTGATGTCGCTCTGCCGGAGGTGGGCGAAGGGGTTGAGCGCGCCGTTGCGCCGATCCTTCGCGGCGACGATCGCGCCGACGTGTTCGGGCGCCTTCGAACGCCGGATGTAGGACCGCACGTGGGGTGCGAAATATCCGCCCGCGCCGGCCCCGACGGGCATCTGGAACGGCGGCATGATCGACAGCGCCCACATCGCGTTCGATTCGGACTGCTTCTCGAAGGCGACGGTCAGCACTCGCCGGTGCACACCCGCCTGCACCAGGCTCGCCGCCACCAGCGCGGTGGAGCCTCCGACGGATCCGGCGGTGTGGACCCGCAGCATCGGCTTGCCGGTCGCGCCGATGGCGTCGGCCAGGAACAGTTCGGGCATCATGACGCCCTCGAACAGATCCGGTGCCTTCCCGAGCACCACCGCGTCGATGTCGGACCAGTCCACCCGTGCGTCGGCCATCGCACGGTCGATGGCTTCCCGGACCAGGCCGGCCATCGACACGTCCGTCCGTTTCGCGCGGTGATGAGTCTGCCCGGTGCCGAGCACCGCGGCGAGTTGCTTGGCCATCCGGCCCTCCGGCTTCGTCGGAATCGGCTTGTTCACATCGTCCTCAACCCGCGGCTTCTTCCAGCACGACCACGAGGTTCTGCTGCAACGCCGGCCCACTGGTCGCGTGCGCCAGCACCTTCCGCGCCGACCCGGTGAAGATCTGG
This sequence comes from Amycolatopsis pigmentata, assembly GCF_042684065.1. Taxonomy (NCBI): domain Bacteria; kingdom Bacillati; phylum Actinomycetota; class Actinomycetes; order Pseudonocardiales; family Pseudonocardiaceae; genus Amycolatopsis; species Amycolatopsis pigmentata. The sequence goes on from NZ_JBHUKR010000009.1 coordinate 429,075, forward strand.
GTCGCGGCCTCGCCGATCCGCGCGAGTCCGGCCGAGAACATCGGGTTGCCGGTGAGCACGCCACCCGAGGGGTTGATGCGTACGTGGTCGTCCAGACCCAGGGCGGTGCGCAGGATCAGTTCCTGGTGGGTGAAGGGGGCGTGCAGTTCGGCGACCTCCACCCCGTCGGCTCCGGCGGCCCGTGCGGCGGCTTCGGCGGAAGGAGCGCGGGTCAGGTCGCGCGCGCCCAGCACGGGGGAATCAACGCGATGTTCGAAACCGGTGATCACCGCGGGCCGCTCGACGAGGTCCTTCGCCCGGTCGGCCGAAGCCAGGATCACCACCGCCGCGCCGTCGGTGACGGGCGCGATGTCGTGTGCCCGCAGGGGATCGGCGAAATACGGGGCGGCGAGAAGGTCGCCGGCGTCGACGGCGTCCGTGATCTGCGCGTGCGGATTGCGGGCCGCGTCGGCGCGGCTCCTCGCGGCCACTTCGGCGAGATCCTTTTCCGTCCACAATCCCGCTTCCAGGCCCATGCGCGCCTGGATACCGGCGATACTGATGGAATCCGGCCAGAGCGGTGCGACGGTGTACGGGTCGAGTTGCATCGAGAGGACGCGCCGGAGCTGGCCGGCCGATGACTTGCCGAATCCGTACACCAGCGCCGTGTCGACCTCGCCGGTGCGGATCTTCAGCCATGCCTCGTACAACGCCCAGGCGGCGTCCATTTCCACATGGGACTCGTGGATCGGAGGGAAGGCGCCGATGGCGTCGACCGCAGAAATGAACGAAAACGCCCTGCCGGCAAGGTAGTCCGACGAACCGGAACACCAGAAGCCGATGTCCTTTTTGGACAAACCGGTACTGGCGAAGACCTCGGCGAAGATCGGTACCAGCATCTCCACGCCGTTGGTGGTGCCGGTGGTACGGCGGACGTTGGGTGCCTGCGCGAACCCGGCGACGGCGACGTCTTGCATCGGGGTTCCCCTCACAGATGGTGGGCGAAGGACTCGTAGGGCGCGTCCGGTTCGCCGGTCGGCTCGAAATGATCGATGTTTTCCAGGCTTGTCCACCACTGGTCGCGTGGCTTCCACACCGCGCGCACGCGCAGTCCCATCCGGACTTCGGACGGGTCGCAGCCGAGCACCAGGTGCAGGAACGCGATGTCGGCGCCGTCGAGCAGGATGTAGGCGGCGACGTAGGGCGGCTTGATGCGCTGCCCGAGGAACGGCACGTTCACGACGCAGAAGGTGGTGACGATCCCGGTGTCGGGCAGTTCCACTTCTTCGGCGGTCGGCACCCCGTCCGTGGGACAGGCGCCGCGCGGGGGAACGTAGACCTTCTGGCAGGCGGGGCACCGCTGGCCGATCAGCCGGCCCTCGGCCAGTCCGCGCAGGTACCGGCTTTCCTCGGGAGAAGCGGAATGCTGGTAGTGCAGATGCACCGGAGTGATCATGATTTCGACCGGCGCGCCGTCGGTGGCCGGAGGCGGGGGTTCCGGTGAGGTGGTGCCCTCGGAGGGCACGAAGCAGGCGATGTCGCGGATGTGCCCGGTGGTCTCTTCGGCCCAGCGCACGCGAACCCGCATTCCCGTCCGCATGTCCGCCGGTGCGGGCACGTCGACGGCGTGCAGCATGGCCGTGTCGGCTCCGTCGAGCCGGATCAGCGCCCACGCGAACGGATCCGTCAGGGGCTGTCCTTCGAGCGGATGCGCGATCCACGACCAGGACAGCACGGTGCCTTCCTCGGCCACCGGGACGAACTCACTCAGGGCTTCGGCGGTCACCGGGTCGTACTCGACCGGCGGCACGTGAATCCGGCCGTCGGAGCCTCGGATTCCCTCGATGCGATGGTCGCGCAGGCCGGTGACGAACCGGCCCAGGACCGGCCCGAGCGAGCGGGTGTAGTCGAAGCCGACTTCCAGCGGTGCGGACAGCGGGGTACTCACGCGATGAGTGAAACACGTTCTCGAAAAGTCGGCAAGGCGCCGAGGGGATGCACTTGCCTCGCGGTGGAACACGTTCTAGATTTGAGCTCATGACGGGGCTCTGGAACATCGCCGCCGAACAACCGGGGCGTGCCGCTGTGATCAGTCCGGACGGCACGGAGACGAGCTACGGGGAGCTGGCGGCCAAGGCTGACGCCTACGGCCGCGGGCTGCGGGACCTCGGCCTGGAAACGGGCGACGCGATCGTGGTGCTGCAGCCCAACGGCATCGAACTGCTCGCCGCGTATTTCGCGGCGATCCAGTCCGGTCTCTATGTCGTGATGGTCAACTGGCATCTCGTCGGTCCCGAGATCGCCTACATCCTTTCCGACAGCGACGCGAAGGCGTTCATCGCGCACGAGCGCTTCGCCGAGGTCGCGATCGCGGCCGCCGACGAGGCCGGTCTGCCGGAGAGCGCCCGGTTCGCGGTCGGCCGGATCGACGGTTTCGGCGACGTCCGCGAACTCGGCGCCGGGGGTGAAGGGCGGCCACGGCGCCGCACGGCCGGTTCTCCGATGCTCTACACCTCCGGCACCACCGGCCGTCCGAAGGGCGTGCGCCGTCCGCTGACCGGTGCCGACCCCGACGAGGTGCCGGTGGCGGCGTCCGGGTTCTTCGGCATCTTCGGGCTCAAACCCTTCGACGACCACGTGCACCTGTGCGGCTCGCCGCTCTATCACACGGCCGTGCTGAATTTCGTGGCGATCTCGATCCAGCTCGGGCACACGGCGGTGCTGATGGACCGGTGGGACCCGGAGGAGATGCTGCGGCTGATCGAGCGGCACCGGGTGACGCACAGCCATGTCGTGCCCACCCAGTTGCGCCGGTTGCTGGGGCTGCCCGAAGAGGTGCGCGCCAAGTACGACGTGTCCTCGCTGCGGAACGTGATCCATGGTGCGGCGCCGTGCCCGCCCGAGGTGAAGCGCCAGATGCTGGACTGGTGGGGGCCGGTCGTCACGGAGTACTACGCGGCGACAGAGGGCGGCGGAACGGCCATCAGCGGCGAGGAATGGTTGCGCAAGCCGGGTTCCGTCGGGCGGCCGTGGCCGGGTTCGGTGATCAAGATCCTGGACGAGGAGGGCCGCGAACTTCCACCGGGCGAGCCCGGCACCGTCTACATGAAGATGGGCAACTCGAAGTTCGAGTATCACCGGGACCGGGCGAAAACCGAAAAGGCGCGGGCGGGTGAGCTCTTCACGCTCGGCGATGTCGGGTATCTCGACGAGGACGGATATCTCTTTCTGCACGACCGCAAGAACGACATGATCATTTCCGGTGGGGTGAACATCTATCCCGCGGAGATCGAAAACGAACTCGTCATGCACCCGAAGGTGGCCGACGTGGCCGTTTTCGGCGTGCCGCACGAGGACTGGGGCGAGGAGATCAAGGCCGTCGTGGAGCCCGCCACGGGTGTCGAGCCGAACGACGTACTGACGGAGGAACTTCTCGCCTACGCGCGGGAACGGCTGGCGAAATTCAAGCTCCCGAAGAGCATCGACTACGTCGAGGAATTGCCCCGCGATCCGAACGGGAAGCTCTACAAGCGAAAGCTCCGCGATCCGTACTGGGAGGGGCGCGAGCGCGCCATCTGAGCGTTGACCGAAAAGGCCGTGTGCGTCCGGACGCACACGGCCTTTTCGCTTTTCAGTGTCTTTTTCAGTGCCTTTTCAGCGGCCTTTGAACTCGGGCTTGCGCTTCTCGGCGAACGCGCGGGGGCCTTCCTTGGCGTCGTCGGACTGGAAGACCTTCAGGCCGTACTGGGCCTCGATCTTGAACGCCTCCTCCTCGTGGAGGCCTTCGGTGTCCCGGATGGTCCGGAGAATCGCCTGCACGGCCAGCGGTCCGTTGGCCGCGATCTGGTCGGCGATGGCGAGTGCGTGTTCGAGCGCCGTGCCGTCCGGCACCACGTGGCCGACGAGGCCGAACTCCTTGGCCTCGATCGCGGTGATGTGCCGGCCGGTCAGCAGTATTTCCGCGGCCACGGTGTAGGGGATCTGACGGGTGAGCCGGACGGCCGAGCCGCCCAGGGGGAACAGTCCCCACCGCGCCTCGGACACGCCGAACTTGGCGCTTTCCCCGGCGATCCGGATGTCGGTGCCCTGCAGGATCTCGGTGCCACCGGCGATCGCCGGCCCTTCGACGGCGGCGATCAGCGGTTTGGTCAGCCGGCGGCCCTTCAACAGGCCTTCGATGCGGCTGGGGTCGAACGTGCCGCGCGCGTGGGATTCGGCGGGGGAGTTGCGCGCCATCGTCTTGAGGTCGGCCCCGGCGCAGAAAGCGCCTCCCGCGCCGGTGAGCACGCAGCTCCGGATCTCGGGATCGTCGTCGACCCGATCCCAGGCCTCGGTCATGATCGCCATCATCTCGCCGGTGATCGCGTTGCGGGCCTCCGGCCGGTTCATCGTCACCACCAGGGTGTGCCCGCGTTGTTCCACCAGAGCGTGTGGTCCGGTCATGCCTGCCCTCCAGTCCTCCCGCGCGGGCGCCACCGCCGCCGGCAGCGCTCTTCGCGACTACTCGCCATTGCCCAAAACGATAACATGTTCTAGTTTGGCTGAGTGGCATACAACATCGCGGATCTCCTCGAGCACGCCGTCGACGCCGTGCCGGATCGCATCGCGGTCATCTGCGGCGGACGGCAGATCACCTACGCCCAGCTGGACGAGCGCGCCAACCGGTTGGCCCACCACCTCGCCGGGCACGGGGTGGGCAAGGGCGATCACATCGGCGTGTACTCGCGAAACTCCATCGAGATGATCGAAACGATGTTCGCGGCCTTCAAGCTGCGCGCCGTCCCGATCAACGTGAACTACCGCTACGTCCACGGCGAGTTGAAGTACCTGTTCACCAACGCCGATCTGGTCGCGCTGGTGCACGAGCGGCAGTACGCCGACCGGGTCGCCGGGGTGCGCGCCGACGCGCCAAAACTGAAACACGTTGTAGTCGTCGACGACGGGTCCGGAGCGGACTTCGAAGGCGTCGCCTACGAAGACGCCCTCGCGGGCGGATCGCCTTCACGGGACTTCGGCGAACGCACCTCCGACGACCTCTACATCCTCTACACGGGCGGCACCACGGGTTACCCCAAAGGGGTTATTTGGCGGCACGAGGACGTCTGGCGGGCGCTCGGTGGTGGCATCGATTTCGTCACCGGTGAGTACGTGCCCGACGAGTGGACCATGGCCGAGCAGGCCAAGCAGTACGGCCTCGTCCGGATGCCGGTCGCGCCGCTGATCCACGGCGCCGCGCAGTGGGCCGCGTTCGGCGCGCTGTTCACTGGCGGCACGGTCGTCTTCGTCCCGCAGTTCGACGCCCACGACGTGTGGCGGAACATCCAGGAGCACAAGGTGCAGGTCGTCGCGATCGTCGGCGACGCCATGGCCCGGCCGCTTCTCGACGCCTACCGTGAGCGCGAGTACGACGCGTCGTCGCTCGTGGCGTTGTCCAGCCACGCGGCGCTGTTCTCCCAGTCGCTCAAACAGGAATACGTCGAAACCTTCCCGGGCGTCGTGCTGACCGACGCCATCGGTTCGTCGGAAAGCGGCTTCACCGGAATCGGCATGGTGGGCAAGGACACCGACCACTCCGCGGGCCCCCGGGTGAACTTCGGCAAGGACGCCATCCTGCTCGACGACGACAACCAGGTGGTGAAGCCGGTACCGGGCGCCGTCGGCCGGATCGCGCGCCGCGGGCACGTTCCGCTCGGCTACTACAAGGACGAGGCGAAGACGCGCACGATCTTCACCGAAATCGACGGCCACCGTTATGTCATCCCGGGGGACTGGGCGCGTTACGAGGAAGACGGCACGGTCACCCTGCTGGGCCGTGGTTCCCAGTGCGTGAACACCGGCGGCGAGAAGGTCTTCCCCGAAGAGGTCGAGGGCGCGCTCAAGTCGCACCCGGACGTGTTCGACGCGCTCGTCCTCGGAGTTCCGGACGAGCGGCTCGGGCAGCGGGTCGCCGCGATCATCCAGGGCCGGCCGGGGCAACAGCCGGACCTCGCCGCGGTCGAGGCACACGTGCGCACCGAAATCGCGGGTTACAAGGTCCCGCGGACCATTTGGCTGGCCAAGGAGATCGGCCGCCTGCCCAGCGGCAAGCCGGACTACCCGTGGGCCCAGCGTTTCGCGGCCGAAAACGAGCCGGCCGTCAAAGCCCGGTAGGTCCGGTAGGCCCCGTAGTCAGAGGGACAAAGCACCCGGCGCGGCCGGCGAAGACACAGGAGGCACCGCATGCGCACCGCGCTGTGCGAAAGGCTCGGCATCGAGTACCCCATCGTCGGTTTCACTCCGTCGGAGCACGTGGCGGCGGCGATCAGCAAGGCGGGCGGGCTGGGCGTGCTCGGCTGCGTCCGCTTCAACGACGCCACCGAACTCGACCGGGTGCTCGACTGGATGGACGACAACACCGGCGGCAAACCGTACGGGGTGGACGTCGTGATGCCGGCCAAGATCCCGACCGAAGGCACGCCGGACGATCTCGGCAAACTGATCCCGGAGGAGCACAAGTCCTTTGTGGACCGGACGCTGCGGGAACTGGGTGTGCCCGTTCCCGGAGAGGGGGAGCGGCACGACGCGGTGCTCGGCTGGCTGCACTCGGTCGCGCGTTCCCACGTCGAGGTGGCCCTCAAACACCCGATCAAGCTGATCGCCAACGCGCTGGGTTCACCGCCCCCCGACGTGATCGAGCAGGCCCACCGGCACGGGGTGCCGGTGGCGGCACTGGCGGGCAAGGCCGAGCACGCCGTGCGGCACGTCGGCAACGGCGTCGACATCGTTGTGGCGCAAGGATACGAGGCCGGTGGGCACACCGGTGAAATCGCTTCCATGGTGCTGCTGCCGGAGATCGTCGACGCGGTCGGGGACCAGGTCCCGGTGCTCGCCGCGGGCGGGATCGGCTCCGGCAGGCAGGTCGCCGCCGCGCTCGCGCTGGGCGCGTCCGGGGCGTGGATGGGCTCGTTGTGGCTGGCCACCGAGGAATACCTGCAGACCATGCCCGGCTCCACGGCGATGCAGACCGCGCTGGTCAACGCGACTTCCTCGGACACCGTGCGCACCCGGATCTACACCGGCAAACCCGCGCGGCTGCTCAAGACCCGGTGGACCGAGGCGTGGGAGGCGCCGGACGCCCCGAAGCCACTGCCGATGCCGTTGCAGAACGTCCTGGTGGCGCCCGCCCACGACCGGCTGCACGAGGCGAAGGAGCCGTCACTGGTGTCCATGCCCGCCGGGCAGATCGTGGGCAGGATCGACCGGGTACGGCCCGTCGCCGAGATCGTCGCGGAACTGGTCAGCGGCTACGAGGAGACGTTGAGCCGTCTCGACAAGACCCGCTGAACGAACCCTAATTGTCGCGTGCTCGTCCGCGTCCGCGGACGAGCCAGGCGAGCGCCCCGGCCGCGAGAACGGCGCAACCGGTCAGGACGGACCCGAGCGGCAGCGTGCAGGCGAGCACGACGCAGCCGAGCAGTCCGAGCGCGGGAATGATCCGGTCGCCACGGAGCGTCCAAGCGCTGGCGTTGGCGATCGCGTAGTAGATCAGGACCGCGAAGGAGGAGAAACCGATCGCGCCGCGCAGATCGGTGAAGGCCACCAGGATCGCCACCACGACACCGACCGTGATCTCGGCATGGTGGGGAACCCCGAAACGGGGATGCACCGCCGCGAGAGGCCGCGGCAGATTCCGGTCCCGGGCCATCGCGAAGGTGGTGCGGGAAACCCCGAGCACCAGGGCGAGCAGCGAGCCCAGCGACGCCAGCGCGGCGCCTACGCGGACCACGGGGGAAAGCCACGACGGAACCGCCTGCGCGACGGGGTCCGCGGAAGCGCCCAACGTGACGGGACCCAGTTGAAGCAGGAGCGCGATGGCGACGGCGGTATAGACGACGAGAGTCAGCGCCAGGGCGACCGGAATCGCCCGGGGAATGGTCCGCGCCGGATCACGGACCTCCTCGCCCAGGGTGGCGATCCGCGCGTATCCGGCGAAGGCGAAGAACAACAGCCCGGCGGCTTGGAGGATGCCCAGCACGCCGCCACCCGGGAACGGGGACAGGCGTGACCCGGAGGGGTCGCCGGCGACGCCGATCGCCACGACCGCGCCACCGAGCACGAGTACGGACACCGTCACGATCACGCGGGTGGCGAGCGCCGAACGGTGGATCCCGCGGTAGTTCAGCGCGGTCAGCGCGAGCACCGCCGCGGCGGCGATCCCGGACTGGGCGGCGCGCCCGAGCCCCGGAGCGATGTAGGCGGCGACGGTCAGTGCCATGGCGGCACAACTGGCCGTCTTGCCGACCACGAAGCCCCAACCGGCGAGATAACCCCAGAACTCGCCCAGTCTTTCCTTGCCGTAGACGTAGGTTCCGCCCGAGGACGGGTAGCGGGCGGCCAGACGGGCCGACGAGGTGGCGTTGCAGTAGGCGACGACGGCCGCCACGGCGAGTCCGATGAGGAGCCCCGATCCCGCGGCTCTCGCGGCGGGCGCGAACGCCGCGAACACCCCGGCCCCGATCATCGAGCCGAGACCGATCACCACCGCGTCCCCGGTGCCCAGACGCCGTTCCAGCCGTTCCGTCACGCGCCCATTCAACCCGGTAGGTGATGCAGAGTCATCCGCGAGTTTGCGCGCCCCCGCGATCGTGTCGACAGGGCGCTCCTCCCCGACACACGTCACGTCAGACTGATGGGCGCCCTGCCGCCCCGATGAGGGGGTCTGGGGGCTTGCCCCCAGCGGGGGTGTGGGGGCTGCGCCCCCATAAAGCACCAGCAAGAAAAGGCGCGCTCGATACGCACCTTGACAGCCGCGGGTTGACACAAGGGTGTCATGCAACCGCATAGCCCGCCCGTTCCGTCCTTGGGGTATGAGGTGGAAAGGATTGCTGCTCATCGGTTTCGGCCTCGTGCTCGTGGCGGGGACGGCCTGCGGTCAGCCGCCGTCGACCGTGACGCCGGGCGGCCCCCCGGGAAGTTCTTCGGTCGCGCCAGCGCCCCCTTCCCCGGCGCCGTCTTCCCCGGGGCCCCCTTCGACGGGACCCGCTTCCCCAGTGCCCCCGCCGCGTGAGACGAGTCCGCCTGCCGAAAGCAGGTCGGTGCCCGCCGCTCAGGTGGACTTCAGCGCGCTGCCCGCCGGGTATCCGCACGAGGTGTGGGTCTCCGCCGACGGCCGGACACTCTTCGCCCGCGCCCAGGAGGGCGGCTGCGACCGCGTCCACGGCGAGGTGCGGGAACAGACCGCACAGCGCGTCGTGGTGAGCCTGGTCAAGACCCAGTCACCGCCCCGGGGACAGATGTGCACGATGGACATCCGCTACCCGGTCGTGTCGGTGTCACTGGACGAACCGCTGGGGCAGCGGACCGTCCTGCTGCTGTCGGAGGACAGCAGGCACTGAGCGCGGCCGGTTCAGCTGCGGAAACTGATCTGCAGGACGGGTTCCGAAGTGGCCGCGAAGAAGTCGTTGCCCTTGTCGTCGATGACGATGAACGCCGGGAAGTCCTCGACCTCGATCTTCCACACGGCTTCCATGCCGAGTTCGGGGTATTCCAGGACTTCGACCTTCTTGATGCAGTCCTGCGCGAGCCGCGCGGCGGGCCCGCCGATCGATCCGAGGTAGAACCCGCCGTGCGCCTGGCACGCCGCGGTGACCTGCTTGGACCGGTTTCCCTTGGCCAGCATGACCAGGGAGCCCCCGGCGGCCTGGAAGCGCTCGACGTAGGAGTCCATGCGGCCCGCCGTGGTGGGGCCGAACGACCCGGACGCGTAACCCTCCGGGGTCTTGGCCGGCCCGGCGTAGTAGACGGGGTGGTCCCGGAGATAGTCCGGCATCGGTTCCCCGGCTTCGAGCCGCTCGGCGATCTTGGCGTGCGCGATGTCGCGCGCGACGACCAGCGGGCCGGTCAGCGACAGCCGCGTCTTGACCGGCAAGGCGGACAACTGGGCGCGGATTTCCGCCATCGGGCGGTTGAGGTCGACGCTCACCACCTCGCCGGACAGGTCGTCCTCGGTGACATCGGGCAGGAAGCGGGCCGGGTCGCGCTCGAGCTGTTCGATGAACACCCCGTCGGCGGTGATCTTCGCCTTGGCCTGGCGGTCCGCCGAACAGGACACCGCGATGCCCACCGGGCAGGAGGCGCCGTGCCGGGGCAGCCGGATGATCCGCACGTCGTGGCAGAAGTACTTGCCGCCGAACTGCGCGCCGATGCCGAACTGTCGCGTCATCTCCAGCACCTGCTGTTCGAGCTCCACGTCACGGAAGGCGTGCCCGAGCGGTGAACCTTCACGGGGCAGGGTGTCGAGATATCGGGCCGAGGCGAGCTTGGCGACCTTCAGGTTGTATTCGGCCGACATACCGCCCACCACGATCGCGAGGTGGTACGGCGGGCAGGCGGCGGTACCGAGGGAACGCAGTTTCTCGTCGAGGAAGCGGGCGAGCCGTTTCGGCGTGAGGACCGCCTTCGTCTCCTGGTAAAGGAAGGTCTTGTTCGCGCTGCCGCCACCCTTGGCCATGAACAGGAACTCATACCCCGGCGAGCCCCCGTCCCGGTGGTAGAGCTCGATCTGCGCGGGGAGGTTGGTGCCGGTGTTGCGTTCCTCCCAGAACGACAGCGGCGCCATCTGTGAGTACCGGAGGTTGAGTTCCTGGTAGGCGTCGTGGATTCCGCGAGCCAGGGCCTTTTCGTCGTCTCCACCGGTGAGCACGCCTTCACCGCGCTTGCCGATCACGATGGCCGTGCCGGTGTCCTGGCACATGGGCAGCACGCCGCCGGCCGAGATCGCGGCGTTGCGCAACAGGTCCATGGCCACGAACCGGTCGTTGCCGCTGGCTTCCGGGTCGTCGACGATGGCGCGCAGCTGGGCCAGGTGCGAGGAGCGCAGCAGGTGCTGGATGTCACTGATCGCCGTGCGCGCGAGCGTGGTCAGCGCCTCGGGTGCGATCTCGAGGAAGTCCCGGCCCGCGGCCTGAACGACACGCACGCCTTCCGTGGTCACGAGCCGGTACTCGGTCTCGTGATCGGGGGAGAGCGGCAGCACTTCGGTGTACTGGAACGGGCTGGTGGCGGTCACGGCTCGGCTCCCTTTGCACGTGCTTGGAGGGTGCCGACGTTACCGCTCGCACCGGGCCGCGCACCGCCCGGTGTGAGGAAACCGCGATGTGAGCCACGGCATGTCCGCTGGGGACAGGCCGGGCTGTGCCCTACCCGGATCAGAAGTGCTGGAAGAAGTGCCGGAAAAGTCGGAAGGCCGGGCCCACCCCGACGGACCCGACCTTCCGGGGCAAGCGGCCGGGCACGGATCACCCGCCGCGAAGCTCGCAACACCCGGAGGACGCCCCGTCCACCGGGCCCGTTGCTTCGACCGTGGCGTGACGCATGTCATATGTCAATGGTGCCAACGGGTGCCAAGCCACACGCCGTGCGTCGCAACGGGTGATCCGTGGGTCTAGCTCGCGTACGCTCGCAGCCGCTCCGCGCGTTCCCCCTGCCGGAGCTTGGCCATCACCTCGCGCTCGATCTGGCGCACCCGCTCCCGCGAGAGCCCGAAGAACTTGCCGATCTGGTCGAGGGTGCGCGGTTGCCCGTCGTCGAGGCCGTAGCGAAGCCGGATGACGTGCTGCTCACGGTCGTCCAGGGTGGCGAGCACGCGGCGCAGATCGTCCTGGAGCAGACCGGAAATGACCGCGCTCTCCGCGTCGGTGGCGTCCGAGTCCTCGATGAAGTCGCCCAGCGGGGCGTCTTCCTCGGTGCCCACCGGCATGTCGAGGCTGACCGGATCGCGCGCGTGGTCGAGCAGGTCCGACACCTTCTCCGCGGGGATCCCCGACTCCGCGGCCAGTTCGTCGTTGGTCGCCTCGCGGCCCAGTTGCTGGTGCAGGTCGCGCTTGATCCGCGCCAGCTTGTTCACCTGCTCCACCAGGTGCACCGGCAACCGGATGGTGCGGCCCTGGTCCGCCATGCCGCGCGTGATGGCCTGCCGGATCCACCAGGTGGCGTAGGTGGAGAACTTGAACCCCTTGGAATAGTCGAACTTCTCCACGGCGCGGATCAGCCCGAGATTGCCCTCCTGGATCAGGTCCAGCAGCGGCATGCCCCGGCCGGTGTAGCGCTTGGCCAGCGACACGACCAGGCGCAGGTTGGCTTCGAGCAGGTGGTTCTTGGCCTGGTGTCCGTCCCGCACCAGTGCCTTCAGCTCGAGCCGGCGCTGGGCGGGGAGCTTGGGCGCGGTTTCGAGCATGTGCTGGGCGAAAACACCGGCTTCGATCCGCTTGGCGAGTTCGACCTCGTCGGCGGCGGACAGCAGCGCGGTCTTGCCGATTCCGTTGAGATACACCCGGACCAGATCCGCCGCGGGGCCTTGCGCGTCCAGGTCGGCGTCGGCAGTTTGCTGAGCGGGTACGCTGGTGTCGAGAGCCGGATCGACGGTGGGTTCGGGGAACCTCGGTTCGGTGCTCCCGCGAGTTTTGCGCTCGAGGGTCTGTACTGACATGTTCTGCCTCCCCGGTCACGGGCTGACGCTTATGCGTCATACCGGTTGTGCTTCGCGAAGCGGTCCTGTGGAGTTCCCGCCGCGCGCTGCCGGCTGGCTGGCCGACATTCGGGTCAACGCTGGGGAACCGCGAATCGTTCCCGCATCCTGCGAAAAGTGGACGACTTGCCCGCGCGCCCGGTTTGCTCGACCAAACCTGAGGTCCAGCTGAGAAAAACCCGTGAATCCGCCGTCAAATCAGTGCGAAAGAATGGTTCGAACCAAAGTTTCACACTTCCACCAGAACCGTGAACGGTCCGTCGTTCACGCTCCGTACCGCCATCGCCGCACCAAAGACGCCGGTGCTGACGCGGGCACCCCTTTGGCGTAGCCGCTCGACTACCAAATCAAACAATTGTGCCGCGGGTTCCGGCCGTGCCGCGGCGGTCCACGATGGACGTCGTCCTTTTCGCGTATCGCCGTAGAGCGTGAATTGGCTCACCAGCAACAGCGGCGCACCGGTGACCGCGCATGACTGTTCGTCACGAAGGATGCGCAGTTCGTGAAGTTTGCGGGCCATGACGTCCGCTTTGTCCGGAGAGTCCTGGCTGTGGATGCCCAACAGCACCAGCAGGCCGGGCTCGTCGATCGCCCCGGTGATCTCTCCGGCGACAGTGACGTCCGCCTCGGTGACTCGCGCGACGACCGCCCTCATGCGGGCTCGAGCATTCCGTGACGCACCAGTTCCCGGACCACCGGCAGCGCCGCTTCGGTCAGTTCCCCGGCCGGGCGGCCGTGCGCCACCGCGAGAAGTCCCAGCAGGTCCGACAGCGGGAGAACGCCGCGGCAGCCCGCCAGCAGCGCGGTGACCAGTTCGTCGGCGTCGTGCTGCCAGCCGGGCCCGTCGGTGCGGTGCAACCGGCGCACGGAGGTCTCCCAGCCGTCGTCGGAGAGCCGGTCGACGTGTTCGGCCACCACGGTCGGCGGCACCCGGAACCGGGTGGCCGCCAGTTCGCCGTCGTGTTCGCGCAGCCACGCCACGCGGTCCAGCCAGGCACCCGCTTCCGGCCCGAGCGGGTCGTCGTAGGACTGGCGGAGGTCCTCGCACACCACCGTCGGATGGGCCGTGCCGGCGCGGCGCAGGGTCACGAAACCGAATCCGATGCCCTGCACCTTCGCCTCGGCGAACCAGTCGAGCCAGGCCGCCGCCTTCTCGCGGCCCTGCGCTGAGCGTGGATCGATTCCCGCATCCCGCAGCCAAGTACCCACATAAAGGGCGGGATCGGCGACATCCCGTTGCACGAACCAGGCGTCGGTTTCGGGCGGGAGCCACCGCTGCACCCGATCGGCCCAGTCCTCGCCGCGAACGTGCAGCCACGACGCGAGCAACTGGCCGGTACCGCCCTCGGTCAGGAAAGCCGGTAGTTGCCGCACCACGAGCGCGCTGGCGTCGTCACCGGCCAGACCCGAATCCCGGTAGGTGTAGTCGACGCGCGGCGGACCGACCACGAACGGCGGGTTGCACACGATCTGGTCGAACCGGCGGCGGGCGACCGGGGCGAACCACTCGCCGCGGAGCAGTTCGACATCGAGTTCGTTGAGGCGGAACGTCGCGTCCGCGAGGGCGAGCGCCCGCTCGGAGACATCGCTCGCGGTCACCCTCCGGGCGTGCCGCGTCGCGTGCAGCGCCTGCACCCCGTTCCCGGTGCCGAGATCGAGCAGGGTGTCCACCGGTCGCCGGATCGTGGCACGGATCAGGCTCAGCGAGGCGTGGCCGACGCCGAGTACGTGGTCTGCGGGCACCTGACCGCCGAGCACGTCGGAGTCCAGGTCGGACAGCACCCACCACGAACCCCGCTCGTCGCCGTGCGGGCGCAGGTCCAGCCCCGCCCGAACTTCGTCACCGTCGGTGACCAGGCCGACCGCGATCGCGTCGTCGAGCGGGACCGGCGCCAAGGCGGCCCGGACGGCGTCGCGCGGTTCGGCGCCGCCCAGCAGGAAGAGGCGGATAAGGGTGCCCAGCTCACCGGCGTCACGGCTGGCTCGCGCGGCCGGCTCCGGCTCACCGCGGCCGAGCGCCGCGTGGGCGGATTCACCGAGCGTGCCCAGCACGCCGTCGGCGTCGTACCCGGTGCGCCGCAGCGATTCCCGCAGGCGGGCGCACAGATCGTCGGTGAACTGGGGAAGATGGCCACTCACGGGGCGTAATCTTCCCATGTATGAGCGCTCGGGATGTTCTCGCCCGGCTGGACGGGCTGCTGCCGGGGCTGGAAGAACTCTACAAGGACCTGCACCGTCATCCCGAGCTGTCGTTCGCCGAGCACCGCACGGCGGCCGAGCTGGCACGACGGCTGAGCGGCTCTGGTGGCTCCGGCGGCTTCGAAGTGCACACGGGCATCGCCGGTACCGGCGTGCTCGGCGTGCTGCGGAACGGTCCCGGCCCGGTGGTGATGCTGCGAGCGGACATCGACGCGCTCCCCGTCGAGGAGAAGACCGGCCTCGACTACGCGAGCGAGGCGCTGGGGTGTGCGGCCGAGGGCTCGAACGTGCGGGATCTGCCGGTGATGCACGCCTGCGGGCACGACATGCACGCGACGTGGCTCAGCGGTGCCGCGGCGCTGCTGGCCGAGGGTCGCGATGCCTGGCGAGGCACCCTGCTCGTCGTCTTCCAGCCGGGTGAGGAGGCGGGCACCGGAGCCGAGGCGATGGTGCGGGACGGCCTGTTCGAACTGGCCGGCCGGCCCGACGTGGTACTCGGCCAGCATCTCGTGCCGGGCGGGGCGGGCTGGGTGCTCACCCGGCCCGGCGTGATCATGGCCGCGACCGACGGGTTCAGGATCGTGCTGCACGGCCGTGGCGGCCACGGCGCCCGTCCGGAGAGCACGGTCGATCCGGTGGTGATGGCCGCTTCGGTGGTGCTCCGCCTGCAGACCATCGTCTCCCGCGAGATCTCCGCGACCGAGTCGGCCGTGGTCACCGTCGGGTCCGTGCACGCGGGCACCGCGCACAACGTGATCCCGGAGAGCGCCGTGCTGGAGGTCACCGTGCGCGCCTTCGACGAGCAGGTCCGGGCCAAGGTGCTGGCCGCGGTCGACCGGATCGTGCGCGGCGAGGCGGCCGCGGCGGGTGCGCCCGAACCGCCGGAGATCACGCCGATCGCGAATTTCGGCGTGACGGTCAACGACGAGGCCGCGAACACCCGCCTGACCACGGCGTTCCGGGGTCATTTCGGCGGTGAGCGAGTGCTGGAGGCACCCCTGGTGACCGGAAGCGAGGATTTCGGCGAGTTGGGCAAGGCGGCCGGAGCTCCGTCGGTGTTCTGGCTGGTCGGCGGCATGGAGGCGGAGGCCGTGCTGGACGCGATCGCCGGTGGGACCTTCGAGCGGGACATCCCGTCGAACCACTCGCCTCGCTTCGCCCCGGTGCTGCATCCCACTCTGCGTACCGGCGTGGAAACGCTGGTCGTCGGCGCGCTCGAGTTTTTGTCGGTACCCACTGAGACGCTGGGCACATGACGAAAACGCCCCCGGCGAACTTCGCCCGGCCATGGCCGCAGGACACCCGCCCACCGCTGCCCAAGACCGGGAGCGAGCGAGAGATTCTCACTTCGCTCCTCGACTGGCACCGGAGCACCTTCGAGCTGAAGTGCGCCGGTGTGCCCAAGGACCGCTTGTCCGCCAAGGAAATCCCGCCGTCGGGCCTGAGCCTGCACGGCATCGCACGGCATCTCGCCGGCGGCGAACGATGGTGGTTCCGGACACAGTTCGCCGGGGAAGAGGTGCCGGATCTCTACTACTCGGACGACGACCCGGACCAGGACTTCGAACGCCTCGACGGCGATCCGGCGGAGGCGTTCGCGGTCTGGCGGGCGGAGTGCGAGCGTTCCCGGGAGATCGTCGCGGCGGCGCCGTCCCTGGACGCGACCGGCACGCACATCCCGTCCGGTGAGCCGGTTTCGCTTCGCCAGATCATGGTGCACATGATCGCCGAATACGCCCGGCACAACGGCCACGCCGATCTGCTCCGCGAACGGATCGACGGTGCCACCGGCTATTGAGACGCTGTCCCGCCCCCGGCTGTCGCGAGGACGGCCGGAGTGGCAGCATGGAACAAGGAGGTGGTTCTTGTGAGCAGGCCCGCCCGGAACTCCGGGAGCGATTCAGCCCCGGTGCTGATCACCGAGGCCGCCCCCTCCTACGACGACGAACACGCCGCCCGCAAGCGCAAGTACATGATCATGATGGGCCTGCGGTTCCCGTGCCTGATCCTGGCCGGCGTCTTCTACCACACGTGGTGGCTGGCGCTGCTGTTCGTGGTGCTGTCGATCCCCCTGCCCTGGGTCGCCGTCCTCGTCGCCAACGACCGTCCGCCGCGCAAGTCGGAGGAGGTCAACCGCTACCGCGGCGACGCCGAGGGGCTCCCGGCCATCGAAAGCGGTACGCATCGGGTGATCGACGGCGGCTGACGCCGGGTCAGGGCTGGGCACCGATCCGGCCGATCGCCTTGGTGGCCGAAGCGATTCCCGCGGCCAATGTGTCCATTATGGACTTTCCGCGAACCAGGGCGGCGAGCACCCCGGCGTTGAACGCGTCCCCGGCGCCGGTGGAATCCCGGCAGGCGGCTGGTGCGGCGGGGACGGTGATGATTCCGTCGGCGTCGACCCAACTCGCTCCGTCGCGCCCCGCGGTGACCGCCACGGCGCCCACCGTGTCCAGAAGCCCTACGGCCGAGGCCGGTTCGGGCGACCCGGTCAAGGCCCGGAGTTCGCCGGTGTTCGGCAGAAGGAGCCCGGCGCCGCGCACGTCGTCCAGGAACGTGCCGGATCCGGCGAGCAGCGCCTCCGACTGCGGGTCGACCGATGTGGTCAGCCCCGCCTCGCGCGCGGCCGCGAGCGCGGCCAGGCCTGCGTCGCGCGAGCGCGGGTCGAGCAGCACGTAACCGGAGAGGTGCAGGTGGCTCGCTCCCTCCGCGACGGCGGCTTCGAAGGCGGCTTCGACATCGCCGGGTGTGAGCCGCGCGCAGGCGCCCCGTTCGCCCAAGATGGTCCGCTCCCCGGCACCGTCCACCAGCACGACGGGGGAAAAGGTCGCGGCACGACCATCGACGGTGAAAAGGCAGCGCACCCCCGCCGCTTCCAGGTCGGCGCGCACCAGGCGGCCACCGGTGTCATCGCCCACCCGCGTCACCAGGACGGGTTCCACACCGCACGCGGCCAGCCAGAGCGCCGTGTTGGCCCCCGAACCGCCACCAGCGATCCGTACCTGGGCTGGGGTGTCGTCGCCCTGAACGATTTCGCCCTCGTGGCGCACGAGCACGTCCAAGCCCGCGTCACCGACCACGATGATCTTCATGACAGCGCGACCGCGACCTCGGCTCCCAAGCGCGCGTTGGCCAGGACGAGTGCTTCGTTCGCGTCGAGGCTTATCCCGCCGCTCGCGGTGTGGAAGTGGTCCAGCAGCACGGGGGTCACCTCTTTGCCGTGCACGTCCCGTTCGCGCAGCAGTTCCAGTCCTTCGGCGAGCAGCCGGTCGTGCAGCTCTCTGTCCATTTCGGACTCTTCCGGAATCGGGTTCGCCAGCAGTACCCCGGATCCGGAGTAGCCGCGGTGCGCGGTGACGACGGCGGCCACCTGTGCCGGATCGTCGACCCGCCACGGCGCGGCGAACCCGGAGTCCCGGAGGTAGAAGCCGGGGAAGGCGTCCGTGCGATAACCGAGCACGGGAACAGAACCGGTTTCCAGCACCTCGAGGCTCGCCGCGATGTCCAGCACCGACTTGAACCCCGACGACACCACCAACGTCGGCACCTTGGCCAGCACGCCGAGATCCGCCGAGACGTCCCAGGGCGCGCCCAGGTGCACTCCGCCGAGGCCGCCGGTGGCGAACACGCCGATCCCCGCCGCGTGGGCCAGTGCCGAGGTCGAGGCCACCGTCGTCGCGCCCGAGAGGCCGAGCCCGACCGCCGGACCGAGATCGCGCAGTGACAACTTCGCCATCCCGGCGCCGGGCGCGCAGACCCGCTCCAGTTCGGCGGACGAAAGCCCGGCGCGCGGCCTGCCGTCGAGCACCGCGATGGTGGCGGGTACCGCACCCCCGTCACGGACGATGCGTTCGAGCCGCCGCGCCACGTCGAGGTTGCGGCCAGGGGGCAGGCCGTGTGACAGCAGAGTGCTTTCGAGCGCGACGACGGGCCTGCCGTCGGCCAGCGCGTCGGCCACCTCGTCGCTCAGGGAAACGCTCAGGGAAATCGGAGTCACACCAGCCATCCTGGCCGATGACCGGCGCGCCGTATCATGGTGGTCATGAGCACAGTGACGTTGCCCGATGTCGAGACTCGTCCGGAAGGCACGGACAGCACCGACAGCGACGAACCCAAGGTCTTCCACTACGTGCGCAAGGACAAGATCGCCGAAAGCGCGGTCATGGGCAGCCACGTGGTGGCGCTCTGCGGCGAGGTCTTCCCGGTGACCCGCTCGCCCAAGCCCGGCTCCCCGGTGTGCCCGGCGTGCAAGGAGATCTACCAGGGCCTCAAGCCCGGCCCCAGCGGCGAGTAGGACTCCCCGGAGTTCTGGAGTACGGCCCTCCGGCGGCCGATGACGAAGCCGTGGCGCTTCACGCCTTCTTCTCGGCCGCCTGCGCTTCGCGCGCCGCCGTTTTGTCGTTCCCCTTTTCCTGCTTTTCCGGGGTTTCTTCCCGCGTCTTTTCCTGTGCCTCTTCCCGTGGCTTTTCCCGCGTCTCTTCCTGTGTCTCTTCCCCTGGCCTTTCCTGCGCCGGGCCTGCCGGGGAGCCGGTTTCCGCGGCGCGGTCCATCTCCAGACGCCGCCACTTCCGCCGCTGACGCCGGGTCATCTTCGCCGGCCACAGTTCCTGGATCGCGCTGTTGAAATACGCTCCCCCCACCACGGCCATGCCGATGAAGAAGGTGAACAGCAGCCAGGCGATCGGCGCCGCGAGCGCGCCGTAGGTGTAGCCGGTGCTGGTGATCCAGGTGAGGTAGATCCGCAGGCCGACACTGGACAACAGGAAGATCAGCATCGCCAGGCTGGCCCCCGGGAGGAACCGGTGCCAGGGCAGCCGTCGGGGCAGTGCCAGTTTGTAGAGCGTGGCCAGGGCGAGCAAGAGCAGGACGGCCAGCACCGGGTAGTACAGCCCGCTCACCCAGGTGGACACGGTGGGTTTCCAGGAATCGGGGAAGAAGTCGGTGAGTTCGTCCGGCCCGATCGCGATCACCGGCAGACCGACCACCAGCAGCACCAGCCCGGCCAGGTACAGCAGCAGCGCGAAGATCCGCTGCCACACCTCGTTGCGCACCCCGTACTGGTCGTGCGCCACGGTGATCGCGTCCACGAAGGACGACATCGCCGAGGATCCCGCCCACAGGGAGAGCACGAAGCCCACGGAGACGACCTCACCCTTGCCCTTGGTGAGGATGTCGTTCACCGTCGGCTCGATGATCTGGCCCACCACGTTGGGCGTGAACACGCGCTCACAGGCCGCGATGATCTTGTCGTGCAGATTGGCCACGAACGACGCGCCGAACCAGTCGCCCATGTAGCCGAGGCTGCCGAGGAGGCCCAGCAGCAGCGGCGGCAGGGACAGCGTCTGCCAGAACGCCGCCTCCGCCGACTCGGAGAAGATGCTGCCGTCCCAGGCTTTCGCCACCGTCCGCGAAACGAGCCGCAGGGCGCCCTTCCGGGGGCGCTCCGGCTCGCGCTTCTCGTTCGTGGTGCTCATCGCATTTTCCAGCATGGTGCATCCGCGCGGGTCCGGCCGGGCGCCGTCGCGGCGTGTTCGGCTCCACCCGCGTGGGCCACGCCAGGTAGTCTCGTCCGGTCGCCCCCATCGCGGCCCGGCATCGACGCCGGTTTTCGCGTTTCCGGGGGCCTTCGCATGTCGCGTTCCTGATCGGCGAGAGGAGGGGGACCATCCTTGTCGGACACGGCCCAGCGTAATCGGACCTTCGGCGCACCGGAGCCGCGGCACGACGCGACGGCCCGCCCGCTGCGAGCGTGGCAGCGCCGCGCGCTGACCAAGTACCTCACCACCAAGCCGGAAGACTTCCTCGCGGTCGCCACCCCCGGCGCCGGCAAGACCGTGTTCGGCCTGCGTGTGGCGGCCGAACTGCTGTCCGATCGCACCGTCGAGTCGATCACCATCGTCACTCCCACCGAGCACCTGAAGCACCAGTGGGCCGCCTCCGCCGCCCTGGCCGGCATCGCGATCGACTCGAACTACCGCAACGGGCAAGGCGCCACCTCCTCGGACTACCAGGGCGTGGCGCTGACCTACGCACAGGTCGCCGCGCACCCCACACTGCACCGCGTCCGCACCGAAACCCGCAAGACGCTGGTCATCCTCGACGAGATCCACCACGGCGGTGACGCGAAGTCCTGGGGTGACGCGGTCCGTGAGGCGTTCACGCCCGCCGTACGGCGCCTGTCGCTGACCGGGACGCCGTTCCGCAGTGACGACTCGCCGATCCCGTTCATCACCTACGAGCCCGACGGCGACGGGGCGT
Organism: Amycolatopsis pigmentata; assembly: GCF_042684065.1. Lineage (NCBI taxonomy): Bacteria > Bacillati > Actinomycetota > Actinomycetes > Pseudonocardiales > Pseudonocardiaceae > Amycolatopsis > Amycolatopsis pigmentata. The sequence goes on from NZ_JBHUKR010000009.1 coordinate 450,016, forward strand.
TGCGCAGCAAGCCGGATCACTCCTACGGCTACGCCGACGCCCTCGCCGACGGCGTCGTGCGCCCCGTGGTCTTCCTGGCCTACTCGGGCGAGGCGTCCTGGCGGACCAGCGCGGGCGAGGAGTTCACCGCGCGACTGGGAGAGCCGCTGACCGCGGAGCAGACCGCGCGTGCGTGGCGTACCGCGCTGGATCCCGCCGGCGAGTGGATTCCCGCGGTGCTGCACGCGGCGGACACCCGCCTCCAGCAGTTGCGCGGCGGCGGGATCCCGGACGCCGGCGGTCTGGTGATCGCCACCGATCAGGAGTCCGCCCGCGCCTACGCCAAACTGCTCGCGACGATCACCGGGGAGACACCCGTCGTCGTGCTCTCCGACGACCCGAAGGCGACCAAACGGATCGGCGAGTTCTCCGAATCGGACGGCCGGTGGCTGGTGGCGGTCCGGATGGTGTCCGAAGGTGTCGACGTGCCGAGACTGGCCGTCGGTGTCTACGCGACCAGTGCGTCGACCCCGCTGTTCTTCGCGCAGGCGATCGGCCGGTTCGTGCGGGCCCGGCAAAAGGGGGAGACGGCCAGCGTGTTCCTGCCGAGCGTGCCGGTGCTGCTGGAGCTGGCGAGCGAACTGGAGGCCGAACGCGACCACGTTCTCGGCAAGCCGCACCGCGAAAAGGACGGCTGGGACGACGAACTGCTCGCGGCGGCGAACCGGACCGAGGACGAACCCGGTGAGGAGGAGAAGGCCTTCACCGCGCTCGGTGCGTCCGCCGAACTGGATCAGGTGATCTACGACGGCAACTCGTTCGGCACCGCGGTGTTCTCCGGCTCGGAGGAGGAACAGGAGTACCTGGGCCTGCCCGGGCTGCTGGAGCCCGACCAGGTCCGGGCGTTGCTGCGCAAGCGCCAGGAGGAGCAGCTCTCCGATGCCAAACGGCGCAAGCCGCAGAAGGAGGAGCCTGCCGCCGCGCCGCCCAAGCCACAGGCGGTGTCGGAGCGGATCGCCGCGCTGCGCAAGGAACTCAACGCTCTGGTGGGCGTCTACCACCACCGCACGAAGAAGCCGCACGGAGCGATCCACAGCGAGTTGCGCCGTGTCTGCGGTGGCCCGCCCACCGCGATGGCCACCATGGAACAGCTGGAAGAACGGATCGTCACCCTGCGGTCATGGTGACGAAAGCCACACCGCGTGACGGAACAGCCGGGATAGGAGAAGGGCGGGAAACCCGCCGGGGTTCCCGCCCTTCCAAGCCGGTATCGATCAGCGCTGGATCTCCGCCGCCAGCTCCTTGAGCTTGTTCTCGTGCTCGCGGGCGTGGTGGCCGCAGAACAGCAGCTCGCCGCCCGTGGGGAGAATCGCGCGAACCTTCGCCGCGGCACCGCACCGGTCGCAGCGGTCGGCAGCGGTCAGTTCGGGGCGGGTGAGCGTCGTGGTGGTCATGTGGAGTCTCCCTCCGTCCCGGCACCGGTGTCCCGATGCCATCGATCCGGCCGCGACCACCGAGGTGCTCGCTGGCCTCCACTCTTGCAGACGCTGTGTGAGCCGCAAGTGTTCCCGCACGAGTAGGAGGCGTGTCACCGCGAATTACCCCGGATGTCGTAGATCTAATCCCGGCATGCAGAACGGTGACTCTCTCCGTGACCGTGTTTCCGGTGGTCAAGCGCCCATCCGGGGCGGTGGGAAAACGGCGTGGCGGAGCCCTCCTGGCCCTCCCGCGGCCCTCCCCGGCCGCGCCGTGTTCGTTATCAGCTGAATCGGTGGGACACTGCGAGCCATGACGAAGGCAGCATCGGCCGCCGCCAAGGACCTCGCCGCCGCCGGGGTCACCGGGGTGCAGATCGCCTGGGCGGACAACAACGGCATTCCCCGGTCACGGATCATCCCGGTCGGTGGACTGGCCCACGCCGCCGGCCGTGGTGTGGGCGTGACCACACTGTTCGCCGTCTTCGACTCGCACGACGCCATCACCTACGGTCACCCCGGGCTGGCGACGCCGTCCGGTGACGTACGTCTCGTACCGGTGATCGAACGGCTGCGCCGGCTCGCCGGCCAGCCCGCGCTCGCGTGGGCGCCGGGGCGCCAGATCACCGCCGACGGCTCGCCTTGGCCGTACTGCCAGCGAGCCGTGCTCGAACGGGCGGTCGCGGAGGCCGCCGCGCGAGGTTACGAACTGCGCGCCGGTTACGAACTGGAGTTCACCGTCGCACCCGCCGGCAGTGAGGACGCGGTGACGACACCGGGCCACCACGGTCCCGCCTACAGCCCGCACGCTCTGATCGGACTCGACGGCTTCATCGCCACGCTGCTGCACGACTTCGAAGCGAACGGGCTCGGCCTCAACCAGCTGCATGCCGAGTACGGGCCCGCGCAGTTGGAGCTTTCCCTCGCCGCCACCGACCCGATGTCGGCCGCGGACGACCAGTTGCTCGCCCGCCAGACGATCCACGCCGCCGCGCACGCCCACGGGCTGCGCGTCAGCTTCGCGCCGATCGTGAGCCCCGAGGCGGTGGGCAACGGCTGGCATCTGCACACTTCGTTGTGGCGCAAGGGAACGAACGTGCTCGGCGCCGGGCAGCGGCAGGAGGCGGGGATGCCGGTACCCGGCGCCGAAGGCGCGGGATACGTGGCCGGCCTGTTGCGGGACCTGCCTGCCCTGACCGCCGTCACCGCGCCGAGCGTGCCCTCCACGATGCGCCTGAGGCCCGGCTACTTCGCGAGTGCCTACGGTTTCTGGGGCGTGGAAAACCGCGAAGCTCCGCTGCGCTACGTACCGGCCACCGAGTTGCTCGGTGAGGACCACGCCAATGTCGAACTCAAACCGTCCGACGCGTCGGCGAACCCCTATCTTGCCCTCGCCGCGGTGCTGACGGCCGGGCTGGCCGGCGTGACCGACGCCCTGCCGTTGCCCGATCCGATCGGCGAAGATCCCGGAACGTGGAGCGATCCACGGCGGCAGGAGGCCGGTGTGGTGCGGCTGCCTGCCACCCCGGCTGAGCAGGACGCGGCGCTGGTGGCCTCGCCACGGGTGTCCGGCACGCTCGGCGAGGATCTGCTCGGCGCGTTCCGCGCGGTCCGCTCCTCGGACCGGAAGTGGGCGGCCGAACACAGCCCGGCCGAGATCGTCGCGGCCCACCTCTGGCGGTACTGACCGTTCCGTCCAAGGTTCCTCAATGGACAGTTGAGGAAACGTTGCCCCCAAGTCGTTTCGCACTGTCTCTTGTGGACGCGGAGGCTACTGTGGACAGTGGTCCGGCAGGGCTCGAAACGCCGGACAGCCGGCTCGACGCCCGCGGAGGCGTGGAGCCGGCTGCCCGGCGGTGAAGCGAAAAATCAGTCGAGGTAGTCGCGCAGCACCTGGGAGCGGGACGGGTGCCTCAACTTGGACATCGTCTTGGACTCGATCTGGCGGATGCGCTCGCGGGTGACCCCGTAGACCTGGCCGATCTCGTCCAGGGTCCGCGGCTGGCCGTCGGTGAGCCCGAAGCGGAGCCGCACCACCCCGGCCTCGCGCTCGGACAGGGTCTGCAGCACCGACTGGAGCTGGTCCTGCAACAGCGTGAACGACACCGCGTCCACCGCCACGACCGCCTCGGAGTCCTCGATGAAGTCGCCGAGCTGCGAGTCGCCCTCGTCACCGATCGTCTGGTCCAGCGAGATCGGCTCACGGGCGTACTGCTGGATCTCCAGGACCTTCTCGGGGGAGATGTCCATCTCCTTGGCCAGCTCCTCCGGGGTGGGCTCGCGCCCGAGATCCTGGAGCAGCTCACGCTGGATCCGGCCCAGCTTGTTGATCACCTCGACCATGTGCACCGGGATGCGGATGGTGCGGGCCTGGTCGGCCATCGCGCGCGTGATGGCCTGCCGGATCCACCACGTCGCGTAGGTGGAGAACTTGTAGCCCTTGGTGTAGTCGAACTTCTCGACCGCGCGGATCAGGCCGAGGTTGCCCTCCTGGATGAGGTCGAGGAACGCCATGCCGCGGCCGGTGTAGCGCTTGGCCAGCGACACCACGAGCCGCAGGTTCGCCTCGAGGAGGTGGTTCTTGGCGCGCTCGCCGTCACGGACGATCCACTTCAGGTCGCGGCGGAGCTGGGTGGGCAGCTTCTCGCCCTCGTCCTCGGCCACCCGGACGCGCTCGGCGGCGTAGAGCCCGGCCTCGATCCGCTTGGCCAGCTCCACCTCCTCCTCGGCGTTGAGCAGCGCGACCTTGCCGATCTGCTTCAGGTAGGCACGGACCGAGTCGGCCGACGCGGTGAGCTCGGCGTCCTTGCGGGCCTGCCGCAGGGCCTCGGACTCCTCCTCGTCCCACACGAAGTCGGGATCGTTGGAGGACTTGCCGCCCTTGGGCCGCTCGCCGCGAGCGGGCTCCTCGTCCTCGTCGGGCTCGTCGTTGACCGTGGCGTCGACGACATCGACCTCGACCTCTTCCAGGTCGGACAGGTCGACGTCGAGTTCGACATCCTCCAGCTCCTCGCCGGGACCGTCCTCCTCGCCCTTCTTGTCCTCGGGCTTGGCGGCGCCCTTGCGGGGCTTCGCGGTCTTCGCCGGCGCCTTCTTGGCGCCGGTCTTGGCCGCGGCAGGCTTGCGCGCCGCCGTCTTCCTGGTCGTGGTGGCCTGGTCGGTGCCCGCGTCGTCGGGTTCCGCGCCTTCGCCGGCCGAGGGAGCCTGGGCGGCGCTCGTTGTCTTCGTGCCGCTTCGGGTAGCGGTTTTTGCGGCTGCCACGTACGCCCTTTCGCAGCGGTCGATCACGGCGAGCCGGGACGGCTGGTCCCAGCCTGCCTCAGATTCGGGGACATCCCCGGCCTGCGAGTTCGTTCCCGCGATCCGGGGCCTTGTTCCATTGTAACGACGATACGCCTGTGCGTTGCGTCCGATCATCTCCCCTGGCGCCCGCCCGGGTTAATGCCGGAGACCCTCGGCCGCGGCCGAGGCCGCACCGACGATGCCCGCATTGTTCTGCAACGACGCGACCGCGATCGGGGTACGGATGTCCAGCAGAGGGACCCACTTTTCGGACTTCTTGCTGACCCCGCCGCCCACGATGAACAGATCGGGCCAGATCAGGTTCTCCAGCACGGTCAGGTAACGGTTCACCCGCTTCGCCCAGTCCGGGTACGACATGCCCTCGTTGTCCTTCACCGACGCGGCGGCCTTCTTCTCGGCGTCGTGGCCGTCGACCTCCACATGGCCCAGTTCGGTGTTGGGCACCAGCTTGCCGTCCTGGAACAGCGCGCTGCCGATGCCGGTGCCGAAGGTGAGCAGGCAGGTCACCCCGATACGGGCGGCCGGGTCGCCGAAGCGGATCTCCGCCATGCCCGCCGCGTCCGCGTCGTTGAGCACCGCGATCTCGTCGGTGGTGCGGCCGAGCTGCTTGGCGAACAGCGCGTCGGCGTCGGTGCCGATCCAGTGATGGCTGATGTTGGCCGCGGTGAGCGCGACCCCCTTCTTGACCACCGCGGGCAGCGTCACGCCGATCGGGCCGTCCCAGCCGAAGTGACGCACGATCTCGCCCACCACCTCGGCGACGGCCGAAGGGGTGGACGGCTTGGGGGTGTCGATGCGGAGGCGGTCACCAATGAGCGCGCCCTTTTCCAGGTCGACAAGGGCGCCCTTGATACCGCTGCCGCCGATGTCGATACCGAAACCTCGGGTCGCCGTCATTGGCGTCGTCCCTCCTGCTTGTTCAGACTCGATTCAGATACCTGCTCGGGAGACTTTATCCGGCTGTGGTCCCATGGTTGTGTGACGGCTGGCGAATCTGCGTTGCGGGATGTGGCGGTCAAGGTCGCGGAAGAGGCGGCTGAGCTGGTCAGAAACGCCCGTGAAGCCATGGTCGCAGGGCAGCGGATGCCCGTCGAGACCAAGAGCTCGGACACCGACGTGGTCACCGCGGTGGACCGCGCGTCCGAGGATCTGATCCGCCGCCGGCTGGCCGAGCTGCGGCCGGGTGAGGCGGTGCTCGGCGAAGAGGGCGGCGGTGCGGAGGGTTCCGGCGGGGAGGGCGAAGGTGACGGTGTCACCTGGGTGGTCGATCCGATCGACGGAACGGTGAACTTCCTTTACGGCTCACCGGTTTTCGCCGTGTCCGTCGCCGCGCAGGTGGCCGGGCGGTCGGTGGCGGGCGCGGTCGTCGAGCCGGCAAGCGGCCGCGTCTGGACGGCGGTGCGCGGGCAGGGGGCCTGGCTGGACGGGCGCCCGCTGCGGGTGTCGGCGCCGGCACGGCTCGAGGTGACGCTGCTGAGCACGGGCTTCTCCTACCTCAGTGAACGTCGCGCCCGGCAGGCCCGGGTGATCGAAGGCCTCCTCAGCCGGGTTCGTGACGTGCGGCGCGGTGGCTCGGGAGCGCTCGACCTGTGCGCGGTCGGCGCCGGCTGGACCGACGCCTACTTCGAGCACGGGCTGAACCGCTGGGACTGGGCCGCGGGGGCACTGGTCGCCGCCGAGGCGGGCGCGGTGGTCAGCCTGCCCGGCGACGATCCCGGTCTCGGGACGGACGCCACGTTCGCCGCCGCGCCCTCCATCGCGGCCCCGCTGCGCGACCTCCTGGCCGCCCACGGCGCGAAGGACGTATAACCCCAGGGGGCGGGGCTCTCAGCGCGCCTTTCGAGGGCTCTCAGGAGCTCTCAGCAGGTGACGTCGCGTGCCGCGGCGAGCAGGTCGTGGTCGATGACCGGACTGTTCACCGCGGAGGAGTCGTCGCCACCGGGATGGCTCGTCGCGGTGAGTTGCCGCAGGACCTCGCGTGCCTGTTGCGTGGGCGTGAGGTCGGCGAAGCGGTTACCGATCGCGAAGTCGACGCTGGCGTCGGGGCGGTTGTCCTTGACGAGTTCGGCGCACGGGACCATCAGGCTGAGCGTGCGGGCGGCCGACGTGCCACTCTCGCCGAACCGGATCTGGCCCCAGCATTTGGCGTCGTTCTCCGGGTAGGCGGGATCGCTGTCGGGCTGGCCGACCTGGCTGAACCCGAACTGCCGCAGGCTCTCGGTGGTGATCAGCGCCTGGCCGCGGATCCGGCCGGCGTTGAGCACCTTCACCGCCACCTGGTCCGGCGCGATGGGCGCGGCGTCGTCGAGGGCGGCGTGGCCGAGCGGGGTGAAGGTCGTTCCCGCCGGGGGAGTGGCCGCGGGGGTGCAGCGGATCACTTCGTCGATGTCCGACTTGGTGACGATGGCGCGGATCCAGATGACCATGGCCATCAGGCCGAGCAGACCGATCACGATGAGCGCCGGCAGCGGCTTGCGCCTGCGGTAGCCCCGTGACTTCCGGTTGCCGAAACGGATCTCCGACGCCACGTGCCCCATCCTTCCGCGTCATCTTCCGCGTCCCGGCTCCGGGTCAGTGCCGGAAAGGCCGTCCTTGATCAAGGGTAGGGCTTGGCGCGAGGTGTCGCGCCACACCCTGGCCGGGTGGGTCACGAAGTTGTATCGACCTGGACTTTCAGGGCCAACCGTTAACCCTCTCGGGTGACGTCTTGGTGGCTTCGCCTGACTCGTTGCGAGTCGGGGTATCCGGTGAGCTACCCTCTGCGGGCTCCGGCCGTAGATCAGGTCCCGGGAAACGATTGCCAAGAGAGACCTGACTCACTACGCCGCCGGGCACAAACAGGGGCGCTGGAACGTTGTCCAGCGGCAACGACGGGCGTGCGAAGCGCATCGCGGGCCTGGAATGATTGACTCCAAGCTGATCGCAGGGGTGAGGGACAATGGCGACCGACTACGACGCTCCGCGCCGCAGTGAGGCCGACGAGCTGGCGGAAGACTCGTTGGAGGAACTGAAGGCCAGGCGTAACGAAAACCAGTCCGGCGTCGTCGACGTCGACGAGGACGCGACCGCGGAGAACTTCGAACTCCCGGGAGCGGACCTGTCGGGGCTTTCCGGCGAGGATCTGACGGTCAAGGTGGTGCCGAAACAGGCCGACGAGTTCACCTGCTCGGTGTGTTTCCTGGTGCATCACCGCAGCCGGCTGGCCGAGGAGAGCAACGGCCGGATGATCTGCCGCGACTGTGCGTGAAACGACCGGCCCGGCAACATGCGGACATGTTGCCGGGTGCGGTACCGCCGGGACGGGCCGTCACGGTCGCTACGACGACGTGTGTGACGACCGGAGCAACTCGGCCAGGTGATCGGGTCTGCGCGTGCTGAACACCCAGTAGGGGGTCGGATCTTCGGGGTCGGTCAGGCGGACGCGCAGCACCGGCCCGACCCATCCCCGGTAGAGCATGAACGCCGCCGGATCGAGTTCGGGGCCGAGCGCCTTGCGCTTGCGGTCCTTGCCGATCACCTCGACCTCGCCGACGTAGCGCAACGGCAGGTGCGCCTTCCCGACCCGCAGTTCGCCGTCGGCGACCTCGACCTTCGACCTGCTCAGCTGGACCAGCACCGCGATCATCAGTGCGATCAGGACCACATAGGGCAGCCACGCCCGCAGGCCCGGGTAGCCGAGGTGGATGGTCGCGGCCATCAGCCCCGCGCCGATCAGCGGCAGCGGCCAGTTGTACCAGGGCACGTAGAGGCGTTCCGAATACCGTTTCCCGGCGCCCTCGACCTTCGTGCCAGGCGCGCTCGAACTCTCACCCACGGGCCCAGGGTAGTCTCGCCGGTCGTGTCCACTGTGCAGGTGCTGCTGTCCCGGCTCGATCCCGGGGTTCCCCTACCCGCCTACGCGCATCCCGGCGACGCGGGCGCCGATCTCGTGACCACGAGCGATGTCGTGCTGCCGCCCGGCGAACGGGCCGTCGTCGGCACCGGTGTCGCGATCGCGCTGCCCGACGGTTACGCCGCTTTCGTGCATCCGCGGTCGGGTCTGGCCGCGCGGGTCGGTCTTTCCGTGGTCAACACGCCCGGCACGATCGACGCCGGGTACCGGGGCGAGATCAAGGTGTGCCTGATCAACCACGACCCGTCCCGGCCGGTCGAGCTTTCCCGTGGGGACCGCATCGCGCAACTGATCGTGCAGCGGGTGGAGACCGCCGAGTTCGTCGAGGTCGCCGAACTGGACGCCTCCGCCCGCGGAGAAGGCGGATACGGGTCCACGGGCGGACATGCGACGCTGCAGAATTCGGGCAGATCCGGGGAAGGAGCGAAGCGGTAGTGGGCATTTTCGGACGCAAGCGGCGGCCCGCGGGACGGCACGCGGCGCCCGACCGGGGTACCTATGCCGGGGAGTACGCCGAGGAATACGCCGATGAGCCGGACGGACCGTTGACCGACGGCCCGTTCGACGTCGACGACGCGCCCGAGGACGGGATCCCGCGGATCGACCTCGGGTCGGTGCGGGTCCCGGTGCCGGACGGCACCGGCGTCCAGGTCGAGATGGATCCCGAGAACGGCGGGGTGCGGGCGGTCCACGTGGCCACCCCGTTCGGTCAGGTGACGGTCAGCGCGTACGCGGCACCGCGTTCCGGCGGGCTGTGGCGCGAGGTCGGCGCCGAGCTCACCCAGCAGCTGCGGGCCGACGGCGCGCGGGTTTCCCCCGGCGACGGCGAGTGGGGCTTCGAGCTGTCCGCGCTGCTCGGGGACATGGCACTGCGCTTCGTCGGTGTCGACGGTCCGCGGTGGATGCTTCGCGGCGTGATCGCGGGCCCCCAGTCGCAGGCGGCCGAGGCGCCGAGGGTCCTGCGGGACATCGTGCGCCACACGATCGTCGTACGCGGGGACGCGCCGATGCCGGTGCGCACGCCGCTGCCGATCACCCTGCCCGAATCGGTGGCCCAGCACATCGCCGAACAACAGGGCCGGATGGTCTAGACCGCCGTTCCCTGCCCCGCGGGCAAGCCTCCCGCGCGCAGCCACGCGAGTACGGCGGCCCGGCCGAGGGATTCGCGGTCCTCGCCGAGGGCGGCCAGCGTCGTCTCGACGACCGCCGCGCGGGGCAGTGCCTCCGCCCAGGCGTGCGCGACTCCGGCGGGGTGCACCGGGTCGTCCACGCAGGCGGCGATGCCGGCCGGGATCTCCAGGCGCCGCAACGCCTCCAGCTCCGGCGCGGGCGAGTCCGCCGCCACTTTCAGGCTCGCGGCCAGGCCGTCGCCGTGGCGCCGCCATGACCTCGTCAGCTCGGCGGCGAGCCAGGGTGCCACGCCGTCGGCCGACAGCCGGAGCGCGGCTTCCAGGCCGTGAGCCTCCACCAGATCCGCGGACGCTCGCGCGGCCCGCGACGCGGGGGCCTCGCCCGGCTGTCCCGACCACGCGGGCAGAGCCAGTATCAGCCCGGCACACCGATGCGGATTCGCCAGCGCCCAGCGCGCGGCGAGGTGGGCGCCGAACGAGACGCCACCCACGATCAGTGCCCCGTCCTGAGGCCCCTCCTGTGCTCCTTCCCGTGGTGCGGACGCGAGGGTGTCCAGCGCCCGCAGGTAGCCGCTGACCAGCAGCGATTCCGCCGGCGGAGGTGGCGTGATCACCTCGGCGCCCATCCCGGACAACGGGCCGGAGAAGACGCTTCGGATGAAGATTTCATCGGACCCGGTACCGGGCAGTAGCACGACGCGTGGTTTCGGCATAGCGGACATCACGTTGCGATCTTGAAGCAAACCGGTTTCCCTGCCTGGGAAAGGTTACGCTGGACCACGTAATGGGCCGTGGTTTGTCGGGGGCCCCGGAACTCATGGAGCGACTTATGTCCGCCAAGGACGGCGGCTATTTCAGCCGGCTGGTGCGCAAGCTGACCAGCGACGTCGACGAGCTCGACGCCGATGATCTGTCGGAAAAATCCGAGGCCGGCGGGGCGCAGCGCGCCTGCGACTGCCGGTCCGGTGAAGAGGTCACCGTGCTCGGCAGACTGCGCAGCGTGCAGCTGTGCCCCACGAACGAAGCGGCCACTCTGCAGGCTGAGTTGTTCGACGGGACCGAGGGCGTGACGCTAGTCTGGCTCGGACGGCGCCGCATCCCCGGCATCGAGCCGGGGCGGACCATCAAGGTACGGGGCCGGATGGCGGAGCGGGACGGCCAGAAGGTGCTGTACAACCCGTTCTACGAACTGCAGACGACATCCTGATCCCGCTGACCCAACGAACTCACCAGGCTCCAGCCGGTCGGGCGGGATCACGACAAGGACCACGACGTGACCCCACCCGGCGGTGAGCAGACCGGCGAGAAGACCGGCGAAGAGCACCAGGACAAGCCCGAACCCACCTTGCTGGAACAGATGGGCGGGGTTTCCGGCCTGCTCTACTCGTCGCTGCCGGTGGTGGTGTTCGTGCTCGCGAACGCCTTCTTCGGGCTGAAGGCGGGCATCTGGAGCGCGCTGGGCAGCGCGGTGGCGATCACCGTGCTGCGCATCGTGCGCCGGGAGCCGCTGCAACCGGCCATCTCCGGGTTCTTCGGGGTGGCCATCGCCGCGTTCATCGCCTTCCGGACGGGCTCGGCCAAGGGCTTCTTCCTGTTCGGTATCTGGGCGAGCCTGGTCTACTGCGCGGTGTTCGTGGTGTCCATCCTGGTGCGCTGGCCGTTGGCCGGCCTCGTCTGGAACCTGCTCAACGGGACCGGCACGGCCTGGCGCGCGGACAAACGTTCCCGGTACGGCTATGACGTGGCCACGCTCGCGCTCGCGGCGGTCTTCGGCGCGCGGTTCATCGTGCAGCGCTGGCTGTACGAGGCCGACTACACCGGCTGGCTGGCGTTCGCCAAGATCGCCATGGGCTACCCCCTCTACGGACTCGCGCTGCTGGTGGTGGTCTGGGCGGTGCGCCGCTCCGACAAGCGGCTCAAGGAGCTCGACGAGGCCGGCGCCTACCAGGTGACCGGAAGCGCGTCGAGTCCGTAGATGGCGGCGTTGGCGCGTGCCTTGACCTCGTCGGCGGGGACGGCCAGACGCAGGCCCGGGAAGCGCCGCAGCAGCGCGGGATAGGCCACCCGCATCTCGATCCGGGCGAGCTGCTGACCGAGACACTGATGCACGCCGTGGCCGAACGCCACGTGCCCGGTCGCGGGCCGGGTGATGTCCAGTTCCTCCGCGTTGGTGAAGCGCGCCGGGTCCCGGTTGACCGCGGGCAGGCTGAGGGTGACGGTCTCGCCCGCCTTGATCAGCACCCCGTCGACCTCGACGTCCTCCTTGGCGACCCGCACCGGTCCGATGTGCACGATGGTCAGGTAGCGCAGCAGTTCCTCGACCGTGTTGTTGATCAGCTCGGGCTGGGCGCGCAGCTTCGCGAGCTGATCGGGGTTTTCCAGCAGTGCGAAGGTGCCGAGCGCGAGCATCTTGGCGGTGGTTTCATGCCCGGCCACGAGCAGCGTGAGCGCGATGGTGACCAGCTCTTCGTGGTTCAGCTCGCCACCGGTGACCAGGCCGCTGAGCAGATCGTCCGTCGGTTCGGCCCGCTTGGTCTCGACCAGTTCCCCGAGGAACGCGGTGAGATCGTCCAACGCCTCCAGCATGGCCTCGGCCGACGAGCCGAGGTTGAACAGGGTCGCCGAATCCCGCTGGAACCGTTCGTGGTCGGCATAGGGCACCCCGAGCAACTCGCAGATGACCAGGGACGGGATGGGCAGGGCGAAGGTGGGCACGAGATCGGCGGGCGCTCCCGCCTCGGCGATCGCGTCGAGGCGATCCTCGGTGATCCGCTCGATGCGCCCGGCGAGCTGGTTCATGCGGCGCACGGTGAACTGGCCGGTCAGCAGGCGCCGGTAGTGGGTGTGTTCCGGCGGATCGAGGCGGGTCAGCGTGCCCGCCATGGCAGGCGGTGGTTTCTGGTCGCCGAACGGGTTCGGGATCGGGGTGTGGCGGATCAGATCCTGCCGCGAGCTGAACCGGAGGTCGGCGAGCACGGCACGGGCCGCGTGGTAGCCGGTCACCAGCCAGCCTTCGTGCCCGTCGGGATAGATCATGCGGCTGACCGGACGCTGGGCGCGCAGCCGGGACAGCTCTCCGGGCGGGTCGAGGAGGCGTTCGCGTCCGGTGGGCAGCCCTTCCGGCACGGGAGCCGTTTCACTGGTGTCGCTGGTGTGGGTCGTCATGCTTCACAAGCTACAGAGTTTTCACAGATTTGTGAATTCATTGGCCGTGACAAGACCTCAAGCGCTTGGTGACAGTAGGTAGCGCCGACCGCTTCTCGGTAGCGCTCAGTGAGCCTTAGTAGCCCAGAGCGGTGCGGATGTCCGTCTCGACCTCGGCCGCGGCGACGAAGAGAAGTTCGTCACCCGGTTCGAGCGGATCCTCCGGCTGCGGCACGATCACCCGGTCGCCGCGCAGGATGGTCACCAGCGCCGAGTCGCGCGGCAGATCGAGTTCGCTCACCGGCTTGCCCGCGAGCGGCGTCTGCTCGGGCAACGTCAGCTCGACCAGGTTCGCCTGCCCCTGGCGGAAGGTCATCAGCCGCACCAGGTCCCCGACGCTGACCGCCTCCTCGACCATCGCGGCCAGCATGCGCGGCGTGGATACCGCGACATCGACGCCCCAGGCCTCGGTGAACAGCCACTCGTTGTCGGGGTCGTTGACCCGCGCGACCACCCGGCGTACCGCGAACTCGGTCTTGGCGAGCAGCGCGACCACCACGTTGACCTTGTCGTCCCCGGTCGCGGCGATCACCACGTCACACCGCTCGATGCCCGACTCCTCCAGCGTGGACACCTCGCAGGCATCCCCGAGGACCCAGTCGGCCTGTTCCACGGTCTCCGGCTCGAACTGCCCGCTCTGCCGCTCGATGAGCATCACCTGATGCCCGCCGTCGATCAGTTCGGAGGCGATCGAACGCCCTACCGCGCCGGCACCGGCGATAGCGACCCGCATCAGCACTCCTTGGCCATTTCGCGATGAGCCTTTTCGCGAGGTTTTTCACGAGAATTGTCGGTGCGGTCTGTCACGTCCATCAGCTGTCCTCCGGAGCCCTCGCCGCGACGCTGGTGACGTCGCTCACCGTGCCCGAACGGGCGGCCACGTAGACCAGGTCGTCGGCCTGCAGCACGGTCTTGCTCTCGGGAAGCACGGCGGTGCCGAAACGCATGATGAACGCCACACGCGCGCCGGTCGCCTCCTGGAGGTCGGCGACGCTGCGCCCGATCCACGACTCGTGCAGCGGCAACTGGAGCACCGCCACGTTGCCGGTCGGGTCCCGCCAGGCCGACGCCACGCCCTCCGGCAGGAGGGTGCGCAGGAACCGGTCCGTGGTCCACGGCACGGTCGCCACCGTCGGGATGCCCAGGCGCTCGTAGACGGCGGCGCGCTTGGGGTCGTAGATCCGGGCCACGACGTGTTCGACGTGGAAGTTTTCCCTGGCCACGCGCGCGGAAATGATGTTGGAGTTGTCGCCGCTGGACACCGCGGCGAACGCGCCGGCCTGTTCGATGCCGGCGTCGACGAGCACCTGGCGGTCGAACCCGACGCCGACGACCTGACGGCCGTGGAAGTCGCTGCCGAGCCGCCGGAACGCCTCCTGGCTCTTGTCGATGACCGCGACATCGTGCCCGAGGCGCTCGAGCGCCGCGGCGAGGGACGCGCCCACCCGGCCGCACCCCATGATCACCACGTGCACGTTCCTGCCTCCTCGTAGTAACGCTCCTGGCACCTCCACGCCGGCGGTTACCCGCGTCGTGCCAGCGCAGAACCTACCTTGTGATGTCAAGGATTACGCTGCAGCCGTGCCGAAGTTAGCGACCGCGACCAAGAGGCTTCTTCTTGGCCGCCCGTTCCGCAGCGACCGGTTGTCCCACACGCTGCTGCCCAAGCGCATCGCGCTCCCGATCTTCGCCTCCGACGCCCTGTCGAGCGTCGCGTACGCGCCCGAAGAGATCTTCCTGACGCTGAGCGTCGCCGGACTGTCCGCCTACGCCTACGCGCCCTGGATCGGGATCGCCGTCGCCCTCGTGATGCTGGTCGTCGTCGCCTCGTACCGGCAGAACGTGCACGCCTATCCCAGCGGCGGCGGGGACTACGAGGTCGCCACCACCAACCTCGGCGGCAGATTCGGCCTCACCGTGGCCAGCGCCCTGCTCGTCGACTACGTGCTCACGGTCGCGGTGTCCACTTCGTCCGGTGTGGCCAACATCGGCTCGGCGCTGCCCTGGGTGGCCGAGCACAAGGTGATCTGCGCGGTGCTGATCGTCTCGGTGCTGGCCGCGATGAACCTGCGCGGCGTGCGCGAGTCCGGCAAGGCGTTCGCCGTGCCGACCTACGGGTTCATCGGCGGGATCCTGCTGATGGTGGCCTGGGGCCTGCTCGAGACCCTCCGAGGCGACCAGCTGCGGGCGGAAAGCGCCGGCTTCCAGCTCCACGCCGAATCCTCGCTGACGGGGTTCGCGTTCGTGTTCCTGATCCTGCGCTCGTTCTCCTCGGGCGCGGCGGCGCTGACCGGGGTGGAGGCGATCAGCAACGGCGTGCCCGCCTTCCGCAAACCGAAGTCGAAGAACGCGGCCACCACCCTGCTGATGATGGGCCTGCTCGCGGTGAGCATGCTGGTCGGCATCATCGCGCTGGCGGTCATCACGAAGGTCCGCTTCGCCGAGGACCCGGCGACCCAGCTCGCCGGAGCCCCGGCGGGTTACCAGCAGAAGACCATCCTCAGCCAGATCGCGCAGGCCGTGTTCGCGGGCTTCCCGCCGGGGTTCTACTACATTTCCTTCGTCACCGGGATCATCCTGCTGTTGGCCGCCAATACGGCGTTCAACGGTTTCCCGGTGCTGGGCTCGATTCTCGCGCAGGACCGCTACCTGCCCCGGCAGTTGCACACTCGCGGGGACAGACTGGCCTATTCCAACGGCATCATCCTGCTGGCCGCCTTCGCGCTGTTGCTGATCATCGCGTTCGACGCGGAAGTCACGCGGTTGATCCAGCTCTACATCGTGGGCGTGTTCGTGTCCTTCACGGTCAGCCAGACCGGCATGCTCCGGCACTGGAACCGCTTGCTGCGCACGGAAACCGATCCCGCGGCGCGCCGGACGATGCGGCGTTCGCAGACGGTCAACGCGATCGGCCTGACCATGACCGGCACGGTGCTGGTCATCGTGCTGATCACCAAGTTCCTGCTGGGCGCGTGGATCGCGATCGCCGCCATGGCCGCGATCTACCTGCTGATGACCGCGATCCGCCGCCACTACGACCGGGTTTCGACCGAGTTGAGCGAGCCCGACAGCGACCAGCCGACGGTCCTGCCGTCGCGCAACCACTCGATCGTGCTGGTGTCCAAACTGCACCGGCCTGCCCTGCGCGCGCTCGCCTACGCCAAGGCGATGCGGCCCGACGTCCTCGAAGCGGTCACCGTCAACGTCGACGATTCCGAGACCAGGGAACTCGTGGTGGAATGGGACAAACGCGGGTTCAAGGTGCCGCTCAAGGTGATCGAATCACCGTACCGGGAAATCACCAAGCCCGTGCTGGACTACGTGAAGCGGGTACGGGGCGATAATCCGCGTAACGTGGTCACCGTGTTCATTCCCGAGTATGTGGTCGGCCGCTGGTGGGAACACCTGCTGCACAATCAGAGCGCGCTGCGGCTCAAGAGCAGGCTGTTGTTCCAGCCCGGCGTGATGGTGACCAGCGTGCCGTGGCAACTGGTTTCTTCGGCCAAGGCGGTGCGGCGGGAGATGCGTGCCCGTCCGGCCGCCGGTGACGTCCGCCGCGGCCTGTATTCCGAAGGACGCCGGTGACCGGCACGGTGTCAGGAAAAACATCGCGAGAATTGTCGCGGTACGACGTCGGCACCACGCTGGAAATCGAGGTCGGCGCGGTGGCACACGGCGGGCATTGTGTGTCCAGAGTGGACGGTCGTGTGGTGTTCGTCCGGCACGCGCTGCCGGGTGAGCGCGTGGTCGCCGAAATCACCGAGGACAAAGGCGGGTCGTACTGCCGGGCCGACGCGGTGCGGGTGCTGCGGGCGGCGCCGGGCCGGGTCGAGCCGCCGTGTCCGCTGGCCGTGCCCGGCGCATGCGGCGGCTGTGACTGGCAGCACGCGGCACCGGAGCTCCAGCGGGAGCTGAAGGCTCGGGTGGTCGCCGAACAGCTGTCCCGGCTCGCCGGGATCGAGCGCGAGACCGAAGTCGAGGAACTGCCCGGCGGGATGCTCGGCTGGCGCACGCGGATGCGGCTGGTCGCGGGCCGCGACGGGCGGGCGGGCCTCCGCGGGCATCGCGGCCACGACGTGATCGCGCTGCCGGACTGCCCGATCGCGGTGCCGGGCATCCTGGAGCCGGTGGTTTCGCGGCGCTGGCGACCCGGCAGTGAAGTAGAGGTCACCTCCGACGGTGACGGGCGCCCGCATGTCCGTGAGCAGACAAGCGCGCGTGGTAGGCGCCAGACCCGGCAGCTGCGCGGCGGTCGCGCTGTCGAACACGCCGCCGGGCGCGACTGGAAGCTGGACGCGCACGGGTTCTGGCAGGTGCACCCCGCCGCGGCGGACACGCTCGCGGAGGTGGTCGGGCGGTGGGCGCGGGTGCCCGAGGGTGGCCGCGCGTGGGACCTCTACGCCGGTGTGGGCCTTTTCGCGTCGGTGCTCGCCGGCCAGGCGGGGCCCCGGGGTGAGGTGGTGGCCGTCGAGTCGAACCGCGGCGCGGTCGCCGACGGCGAGGCGAATCTGGCCGATCTGCCCCAGGTGAGCTGGCGGGCAGGCCGCGTCGAACACGTCGTACGTGACCTCGGTGAGGGCGGGGCCCCGGACGTGGTCGTGCTCGACCCGCCCCGCGCGGGCGCCGGACGCGCGGTCGTCGAGTCCATTGTGGAGGTCGCTCCGGCGCGGGTGGTCTATGTGGCCTGTGATCCGGCCGCGCTCGCGCGTGACCTCGCCACCTTCGCCGGGCACGGGTACTCGCTCGCCGATCTCCGGGCCTTCGACGCGTTTCCGATGACCCACCATGTCGAGTGCGTCGCGCTCGTGGAGCGCGGCTGAACGCACGGTCACGCCGGTGCGCGCCACGGTGTGCGCTCCCGAGTGGCCGAGCGAGAGTTATCCGGTCTCTCCTAGACTGGGCGGACGGCCACGATCGAGCGGTGAGGTGAGATGTGACTTTGCTGGAGTCGGTGCACGGACCAGCCGATCTGAAGCGTATGGGGAATCAGCAGCTCAATCTGCTGGCGGGGGAGATCCGTGAGTTCCTGATCGACAAGGTCCGCGCCTCCGGCGGGCATCTCGGGCCGAACCTGGGTGTCGTCGAACTGACCCTGGCCCTGCACCGCGTCTTCGACTCGCCGAAGGACGCGATCGTGTTCGACGTCGGGCACCAGAGCTACGTTCACAAGATCGTCACCGGGCGGCACGGCGGGTTCGGCCGCCTGCGCCAGACCGGCGGCCCGGCCGGATACCCGATCCGGGACGAGAGCGAGCACGACCTGGTGGAGAACAGCCACGCGTCCACCGCTCTGTCCTATGTGGATGGTCTGGCCAAGGCCTTCGAACTGGCCGGGGGCGGACGGCACGCGGTGGCCGTGGTCGGCGACGGCGCGCTCACCGGGGGCATGTGCTGGGAGGCGCTCAACAACATCGCCGCCGCGCCGGACCGCCCCGTGGTGATCGTGGTCAACGACAACGGCCGCTCCTACTCGCCGACGATCGGCGGCTTCGCCGAGCACCTGGCGTCGCTGCGCCTCCAGCCGGGGTACGAGCGGGTGCTCGACGGCGGCCGTGAGCTGCTGCTGCACACCCCGGTCGTGGGCAAGCCGATCTACGCGGCGCTGCACGCCGCGAAGGCGGGCATCAAGGACGCGCTGAGCCCGCAGATGATGTTCTCCGATCTCGGGCTCAAGTACCTCGGCCCGGTCGACGGCCACGACCTGCTCGCCCTGGAGCGGGCGTTGCAGGCGGCCAAGGCGTTCGGCGGCCCGGTCGTGGTGCACGCCGTGACCGAGAAGGGCCACGGCTACCCGCCCGCGGTCAACGACGGCCACGATCAGATGCACCAGACCGACCCGATCGACCCGGAGACCGGACTGCCCAAGCCGAAGGGACGCTCGTGGACGTCGGTCTTCGGCGCGGAACTGGCCAAGATCGGTGACGAGCGCCCCGACGTGGTGGCGATCACGGCGGCGATGCTGCGCTCCACCGGTCTGGACGCCTTCGCCGAGCGGCACCCCGATCGCTGGTTCGACGTGGGCATCGCCGAGCAGCATGCGGTGACCTCGGCCGCGGGATTGGCCATGGGCGGCATGCACCCCGTGGTCGCGGTCTACTCCACCTTCCTCAACCGGGCCTTCGACCAGACCCTGATGGACGTCGCGCTGCACCGCCAGCCGGTGACCCTGGTGCTCGATCGCGCCGGCATCACCGGCCCCGACGGGCCGAGTCACCACGGCATGTGGGACCTCTCCCTGCTGGGGATGGTGCCCGGCATGCGGGTCGCCGCGCCCCGGGACGCGGTAACCCTGCGCGAAGAGCTGCGCGAAGCGATCGCGATCTCGGACGGCCCGAGCGCGTTGCGGTTTTCCAAGGGCAGCGTGCCGGAGGAGATCCCCGCGCTGGAGCGGATCGGGCCCGTCGACGTGCTGTGCAGGCCCAGCAGCAAGCCCGACGCGGCGCCGGACGTCCTGCTGGTCGCCGTCGGGGCGTTCGCCAGGCTGGGTCTGGCGGCCGCCGAACGCCTGGCGGACCAGGGAATCGGGGTCACGGTCGTCGACCCGCGGTGGGTGGTGCCGGTGCCGTCGGAGCTGGTGACCCTCGCGGTCGAGCACCGGCTGGTGGTCACCGTCGAGGACAGCGGCAGGCATGGCGGGTTCGGCTCGGCGCTCGCCGCGCTGCTCCGCGACGCCGAATGCGATGTACCCCTGCGGGATCTGGCGGTGCCGCAACGGTTCCTGACGCACGGCACGCGCGAGGAGGTGCTGGCCAGGGTGGGCCTCACCGCACAGGACGCGGCGCGGAAGATCACCGAGTGGGCGGCGAACCTGATCGGTGACCCGCACCACGAGACCGCGGAACCGGAAGAGTCCCCGCAGGAACAGAACAAGCAGTAGTAACAGAACCGGGCGGCCGGATCGAGCACGTGCTCGATCCGGCCGCCCGGTTCCCGGTGGAAACCCGCTCCGCCGCGTCCGGTGAAACGCTGCACCCCTGAGACGCTGACCCGCCGGCAGCCCCTCACCTCACCGTTTCACCGCACCGTCGCGATGTCGCCGTCATCGCGACGGTTCACCCGACGAAGCCGGTCACCGCGAGCGTCCGCGTGGTGCGCCGGCCCTGTCCCACCCCGTAGATCGAGCCCCGTTCGATCTCGTGGACAGCGCCGGCGCCCAGGCGAACACCCGTCATTCCGGCACCCGTCACGCCACGCCGGAAACCGGCTGGAGCGACGGCCGGGACAATTCCGAGGACGATGTCTGCGTCGGCAGCGACAACCATTCCTCTTCGATATCCGAAAGCGGCATCGAATCGACCAGCGTCCCGGCGGGCTCCGCCGGCGCCGGAAGGGACGGGGTGGGCACCAAAGGCACCGGAAGCCGCCGCTCGAGTTCCGCTGTCCAGTGCAGCATCGCGCGCGGACGATCCCAGGCGCAGACGCCCACGAGCCGCCCGTCCTTGAGGAAGCCGGTGACGTTGGTGCCCAGTTCCACGGTGTCCTCGCCGAGCGCCGGCATTCCGGCCATCTGGAGCCGCACGTCGTAGATCGTCGACCAGGCCCGCGGCAACGGCGTGTAGGGCACGGCGCTCATCCGTCCCCGGATCAGATTCTCCGCCGCGGCACGTCCGGACTCGACGCCGTTGAGCCAGTGCTCGACCCGGCGCGGGACCTCGTCGAACCGCAGATTCGGCCATTTGGCGATGTCACCGGCCACCACCACGTCCTCGGCGTCGACCGCGAACAGGGTGGACTCGCACAGCACGCCGTCGTCGATCACCAGGCCGGAATCGCGCAGCCATTCGACCGCGGGCACGCTGCCGATGGCCAGCACCACACAGCTGGCCACCACGAGCTGGTTGTTGGTCAAATGCAGACCGAAGGATTCCTTGCTGCTGATCCAGTGCCGTACCTCGGAATTCATCGCGAGATTCACGCGATGTTCCTTCTGCACCTTGGTCACCGCTTCGGCGATGTGCGGCCCGAACCGGTACAGCGGCGCCTTCGCGTGCCCGACCAGCGTCACGTCCCGGCCCAGGTAACGCATGCTGGCGGCGAACTCGCAGCCGATGAGGCCGCTGCCGATCACCACCGCGGGTTTGGTGCTGCTCACCAGTGTGCGCCGCAGCGCGATCGAGTCCTCGACGGTGCGCAGCACGCGGACGCGCGGGTCGTAGCGGGGCGCGCCGCGGAGATGGCGCGGGTAGACGCCGGTGGCGAGAATCAGTCCGTCGTACCAGAGCTCCTCGCCGCCGGGCAGGTAGACCACCCGTTGCTTGGTGTCCAGTCGCGTGGCGCGGGTTCCCAGCCGCCAGTGGGCGTCCAGGTCCAGATAGGGCTTGAGGTAGGCGTCGAGCGGCCGGACCGTGCCCATGACCAGTTGCTTGGACACCATCGGCCGGTGGTACGGCCGTCGCGGCTCGTCGCCGATGATCACCACTTCGCCGTCGAAGCCGAGTTCCCGGACCCGCTCCGCGGCTCGCAGCCCGGCCACGCCGGCACCCACGATGACGATCCTGTCCCCATCACTCATCAGACAAAGCTCCTGTTGTCGTGCTGCCCGCGCGCGGAACGGCCGCGCCAGCAGGGCAGGGTCATTCTTCGGAAAAACCTCGGATCACGATGGCCTGCATCGGACAACACCGGGCCGCCGCGGCGGCCTGGTCGTAGTCGTCGGGCTCCAGCTGCCGCCGGTATTTCAGGCGGCCGTCACGGTCCAGCTCGAAAATGTCGGGTGCCTCCCACTGGCAGATCCCGTAGAGCTCGCACCGGTCGTCGTCCACGGCGATCCGGGGACCGCCGCGCAACGTCAGCTTCCGCATCACACCTGCTCCTCGATCAGGCCGATCCGTTCCAGGGTGCGGACCGGCATGAAGCGCAGCAACGACATCAGCAACGCCGGCACCAGGAGAATGGTCCCGACCAGCCAGTCCAGTGCGAGGTGCCCGTTGGCGATCGCCCCGAAGAAGGAGTGGATCGCGGTCAACGGCACGGCCAGGTAGGCCACCCGGTGCAGGTACAGCCACCGCCGGTAGGAGGTGAACCGGTAGAGGCCCGCGGTCAGCGCGATCGCCAGCATCAGTTCGAAGCCGATGACGCCGAACTCGTGCCGGGCCAGCGCGCCCGGCACCGAGAACGGAACCGCGATGTAGGCGAAACTGAGTGCCCCACTGGACAGGAACACGAAACACAGCGCGTGGATCCCGCCGAAGGCCAGCGTGAGCGTGGCCATCACCATGTGGGAGCCACGGACCGCCTTCCGTCCGGTCACGTTGCGGATCCAGCCGGTCGCGGTGAACACGCCCCAGGCCAGCGTCAGGCACATGAAGACGAAGGACAGCCGCGCGGAGTACTGGGCGATGTGTCGCAGCCCGTCGTCGCCGCTCGCCTGTGCCAAAACCATCGACATCACGTGCCTCCGCTAGATTTTCGTCCGGAAGTCCGGCTGGGGGCCCGCGATCGCGTCCCTGCTGCCGAAGCTTCTTTTCCGAGTCTCTTGAGTTGGTTGGGTTTCCCGGGCCGTCCTGTCCGTCCGGACCTCCTTCACCGCCCGGGTCTTCTGGGGCCTGCGGATCATCCTGAGCAGCCACCAGGAGCCGATCGCGACCACGAGCGTCACCACGACCGCGGCGACGATGCCGGGGAGACCGAGGTCCAGCGACTGGGCCGCCGAGGTGCTCGCCGTGGTGGCGGTCTTGGGTTCGGGCAGTTGGCTGTAGTCGACCAGCCCCGTGCTTTCCAGCAGGGTGATGTGGCGGAGCACGACCTGGTTCGCCGTGGTCGCGTAACCCCGGATCTGGTCGTTCTTCGTGTCCGCCCGGACCTGGCCGATCACACCCAGGATCACGCCGTGCGCCGCGCGAAGCCGGTTGACGAAGATCCGCTGGAACTCCGCGCCGTTACGCGCGTTCTGTTCCTCCCTCAACCAGCTTTGCTGGTCGGCGTTGGGCTGGTCGGGCAACTGCAGGTTGTACTGCGCCGCCATGTTCCGGGTGAGGACGTCGAGCCTGCCGTGGTCCACCATCAGCGTCCGGCCGACCTGTTTGACCTGGTCGCTGTCCGCGCGCTGAATGGCCCAGGAACCGGAGGGCATTTCCCAGAGCCCGGCCTGCCGGACGCGGACGATGAGATCCTGGTCGCTGGGGGAGAGCACGGCGGCGTTCTGCGCGGTGGCGGAGACGGGCACCGCGAGCTGAGTGATCATCGCCACGGCCGCGAAGGCGAACGCGAGGACGCAGGCGCGGACGATTCGCCGCGTTCCCCGGTGCCCGCCGCGCTCAGAAGCCGAACGCATTGGACTGTCCCGGGTCGGAGACGGCCTGGACCTTTTCGCCGGTCGGCGCGATGGGATACCAGGCGCCGTCCTTGCCCTGGCCGGCGGTCTCGCCCGCCATCCCGTCGCCGGCGAACCGGTAGATCGGCCAGCCGGCGAGCGTGACCTGGTCACTGCCGTCCGGCCTGGTGATCGACGAGATCGCCGATTTGTCTATACCGCCGACCTCCAGGTCGGCGCTGGGCCGGATCGGTTTCCACATCCGGGCGCAGTCGCCGTCACAGGTCGAGCGTGGTGGGTTCGCACTGTCTTTGTCGTACCGGTAGACGGTCATCCCCATCTCGTCGACGACCATCGGGCTCAGATCGAACGGACGATCGGCGAACAACCCGGGTGGGACCGGTGCGACCTGCTGTTGCATGACCATTCCCCCGGCACCGCCGGGGGAGGAAGAAGAATAAGCAGTACTGCTCGCCGTGCACGCCACGGTGCTCATCAGCGTGGCGGTGACCAGGGCGAAGCCGGTGACCGCCTGCGGCACCGGCGATGTGCGGGTACAGCGCATGAAGACTTCCTTCCTGTCGGGGGCCAGGCACGGAAGTGCTGGAAAAGTGCACGTCAAATCCACTGTGGACACCGCGTCGCCGCCGCCTCGAAACAATGCGCCTGACAAAACGCGCCTCAGGCACAATGCTCCTGGCAAACCGCTGCTTCTGACCGAGCGATGTCAGGCGCGGCGCCGGACGCTGGGCATCCATAGTGGATGTGTAGGTGGGCACCGCGGGGGTCGGTGCCCGGTCGGGGTCTTCGCTGGGGGATACGTCCGCCTGAGGTACATGGTTCAAATTCGGTTGGAAGATTTTTGCCTCTGGACGAACAAGGCGGCGGGCTGCAGGATGTTCCCCCGTGGGACGCCACAGCCGAACACTTCGCCCCGGAGCCGACGCCGAGTCGGCCCATGGTCTCCGTGATGACCTGGCCACCGCGTTGTACCAGGAGTTCGGCCGCCCATTGCTGTCCTTCGTGGTCACCCTGACCGGTGGGGACCGCTTGTGGGCCGAGGACGTGGTCCAGGAGACGTTGATCCGGGCCTGGCGCAACGCCGACAAGCTCGACCGGGAGCCGGAAATGCTGCGTGCATGGCTCTACACGGTGGCCAGGCGGATCGTGATCGACGGATGGCGGAGCAGGCAGGCGCGCCCGCAGGAGGTCGAGGAGGCCGATGCGGACTCCATCGGAGTGCCCGACGAATCAGACCGGACACTGGCCGCGATGGTGGTCTACGAGGCTCTTCAGAACCTCTCGCCCGAACAGCGCGAAGCCATTCTGCAGACCTATATCCGTGACCGGACCGTGAACGAGGTGGCCGCCACACTCGGCATTCCGCCCGGTACCGTGAAGTCGCGGATCTACCATGCGGTGCGCGCGCTGCGGCGGGCCTTACGAGATCGGGGGTAAGGTCAAGTGGGAGGGGTGACGCACACCGACGTGGCAGCCTACGTCCTCGGTGTGCTCGATGAAGGCGAGAATTCCGCGTTCGAAGCGCATCTGCTGGAATGCCCGCATTGCCAGTTCGACCTGCTCGAGTTCTACGACCTGCCCGAGATCCTGGACGAGATCCGGCAGCACTGGCCTGCCCCGCCGATGCCCGTGCCCCGGGAGCTGGGCAGGCTGCTCGACCAGGTGGCGCTCCGGCGCCGCCGCCGACGGCTCCTGACCCGCGTGGCGGGGGTGGCGGCCGCGCTGCTCATCGCCGCGGGTCCGCCGATCACGTTGGCATTGCTGCCTTCGCCGACCGTCGAGGGCAGCGCCAGCCCACAGGCCGCGGCCCCGACCGGCCAGGTCTGGGGCTCGGGCGGCACGACGAACTCGGTCTCCCCGGCGAGCGGCACGGCCGGCAAGGGGGTCCAGGCCACCGTGGTGGTCCACGCCACCACGTGGGGTTCGGACATCACCCTCGATCTCGCCGGTGTGCCTGGTCCCAAGCAGTGTCAGCTGTTCGCGATTTCCTGGACCGGCGAGGCCCAGGTCGTCAGTACCTGGATGACGCCGGAGGATTCGGGGCGTCCGTTGCGGGTCTCCGGCGGCACCGCGTTCGCCCCCGACCAGATCCAGAAGTTCGAGGTCCGCGGCGACGACGGCGCCGTGGTGACCACCATCGCGCACTAGCCGCGCAATCAGCCGCGTAACCAGCGGCTTATCACCTCCCGATCACGCGCAAATCTCGGTTTGAACTACCCGGCCGGTTGATACGTACTCATGGGTGACGGGACGGGGGCCGTTTCCCAGAGATCATCTTTTAGCCGATGCCCCGGCGCCTGCGCTCCTCCAGGCTCATCCCGCCCGGGCGAAAACCAAAGAGGTGAATAGTCAATGGCCCGCACTATTGGCCGACACCGCATCAGCCGCCGAACGAAGATCGCGACCGGAATGATCGGACTGGCGATGGCGGCCGGCGGACTGGTCGTCGCGACGACGACCAGCGACACCGGGCAGGCCGGTGCAGACCCGGCGAACAAGGCCTTTTTCGTCGACATCACGAAGGTCAAGCCCAACGTGAAGGATCCCCAGGACGGAGCGCGAGCTTCGAAGGGGACGTTCACCGTGGACTGCGGCACGAACGCCGACGGCAGTCACGCCAACCCGGACAACTTCATCGCGCAGCCGGGCATCAAGAACGGCGCGCAACACCTGCACGACTACGTGGGCAACCTGACCACCAACGCCGACTCGAACAACAAGAGCCTCATCAAGGGTGGTACCACCTGCAAGAACGGCGACAAGTCGGCCTATTTCTGGCCGGTGATCCGCATCGACAAGGGCCAGAACGAGGCCGGCGGGGGCAATGCCAACGGCGGCAAGGCCAACGGCGGCAAGGCCGCGAACGACTCCGGCACCGAGGCGGCCTCCACCACGGCCCCGGCCGCCGGTGACGGGAAAGCGGCGAACGGTCAGCAGCAGAACCAGCAACAGCAGAACCAGCAACAGCAGAACCAGCAACAGCAGAACCAGCAACAGCAGAAACAGCAGCAGGACCAGCAACAGGCCCAGGAGGACAACGCGGCCCCGCAGGTCGACTGCCCGGACGTGGCCAGCCAGCTTGCCGACGTGCCGGACCAGGCGATGGCCGAAGTCCAGCAGAACCTCCAGCAACTGGACAGCCAGATCAACGAGGCCGACCAGCGCCTGGTGACCAGCCAGGGCGAGGGTGGCCCGAACTTCATCCAGAACGCGGTCCTCGGCCCGCTGGGCGAAAAGCGGACCGCGGTGGTCAACCGCATCGCCACCGCGATCGGCCGGGTTGCCCAGAAGCCGCAGCTCGACGTGGCGGGCCTGGCCAAGTGCGCGCTGAAGGACGGTAACGGCGGCGGACTGGACAACGGTGGCCAGAACAGCAACCCCGCCCAGAACAACGGTGCCGCCGGCGGCAAGAAGGGCAACGGTGGCAAGAACGGCGGCGGCAAGAACGGCGGTAACAACAACGGCGGTAACAACAACGGCGGTAACAACAGCAGCAGTGCCGCCGCCACCAGCACCACCGAACTGGGCGGCGTCAGCGGTCCGGACAACGAGGTCGGCGACAACGACGGCACCATCGTGGAGCCGGACAGCGCCGATATCACCTTCCGGGGCAACGCGGCCGGGCCGGTGACCGCCATGCCGCAGTTCCTGAGGATCCTCACCGGTGACGCCAAGCAGTCCACCAACGGAACGAAGAACGCCCGTGCGTCGTGGACCTGCACCGGCTTCGAGGACCGGCTCCTGGACAAGTACCCGATCTGCCCCGCGGGCAGCAAGGTCGAGCGGATCCACGACTTCCCGAGCTGCTGGGACGGCAAGAACGTGGACAGCACCAACCACCGCGACCACATCGTGTTCCCGGACGCCAACGGCAAGTGCAAGCAGGGTTTCAAGGCCGTGCCGCAGCTGAGGATCACGCTGACCTACAGCATCCCCCGGGACGTCCAGCTCAACGGTCAGTACAAAGTGGACGCATTCGCGCAGGAAAAGCACAACCCGCTTTCCGATCACGACGACTTCGCCAACGTGATGTCACAGGCGATCATGACCCGCGTCGTGAACTGCATCAACGGCGGTAAGACCTGCAAGGAGTGACGAGCACGAGCACCAAGGGAGCGCGTCCGCACGGGCGCGCTCCCTTCTCGGCGCGTCCGGGTCCGGGTATACCCGCGTTCGTTGCCCGGGCCCGCCTTCGGGTTGCCCGGGCTTGCCCGTGTTTGCCCGATAGGCCGTACAGAACTGCCCCAATTCTTGTGCCGTTTGAGGAAAGATTCGTTCGAACCGGTCAGGAGTACCGGACGTGTGCTGGGTGAGAAAACGTCGCGGCCCCAAAGGGTCGCGTTCCCTAGCTCACTGAAGGAGAATCCCATGTCTGCCCGCAAGATCGTGGTGGCCACCGCCACCGTGCTCGGCGTCGGCCTGCTCGGCGCGTGCAGCGGCTACGGCGGAAACAACTCCAACCCCGGTACCCCGGCTCCCGTGGCGGTCCAGAAACAAGCGGCCGTCGACAACGCCTCGAACGCGGTCAAGCTCAACGTCGCGCAGGTGACCGGGGTCGGCCAGGTCGTGACCGACGCGAAAGGCATGACGCTCTACCGGTTCGACAAGGACACGGCGAAACCACCGAAGTCCAACTGCGACGGTGACTGCGCGGCCGCCTGGCCGCCGGTCCTGGCCAACGGCTCGGTGGACGTGCAGGGCGTGGACTCGAAACTGGTCGGCACGGTGACCCGGAACGACGGGAGCCAGCAGGTCACCATCAACGGCTGGCCGCTTTACCGCTACGCCAAGGACGCCGCTGCCGGCGACTCCAAGGGCCAGGGTGTGGGCAACACCTGGTACGCCGTGACGCCGACCGGTGGCAAGGCCAACGCGGCGGCGCAGGGCCAGCAGAACCAGTCTGCGCCTGCCGACGCCGGGGTCGCCATCAACACCGCGAACATCGACGGTCTGGGCACGATCCTCACCGACCAGAACGGCATGACGCTTTACCTCTACACCAAGGACGACAAGAACAAGCACGTCTCCAACTGCAACGGCCAGTGCGCGACCACCTGGCCGCCGCTGCTGGCCAACGGAGACGCCAAGATCAACGGAATCGACCCGAAGCTGGTCGGCAAGACCAAGCGGGCCGATGGCACCGAGCAGCTCACGGTGGGCGGCTGGCCCGTCTACCGCTACATGAAGGACACCGCGCCGGGGCAGGCCACCGGTCACAACGTCGGTGGCGTGTGGTTCGCCATCGAGACCAACGGCTGCAAGGTGGACGGCAGCAAGAAACCCACCTCTTCGGCGGGATCGGACAGCACGTCGGGCTCGGCCGGGATCACGGCCGGCGGCTCCGGCGGCTCCGGTGGCTACTGAACCGAACTGAAACCTAAGGAGTGACCGGATGGCGGCGTTGTGGGCCCGCAAACGGGCGGTGGTGGCCGACGAGGCGCTGATCCGATCGCTGTACGAGGAGCATGGGCGGGCACTGCTCGCCTATGCGACCCGGCTGACGGGCGACCGGGCCGCCGCCGAGGACGTGGTCCAGGAGACCCTGGTCCGCGCCTGGCGGCATCCGGACTCCCTCGTCAACGGCAAGGGATCGGTACGGGGGTGGCTGCTCACGGTCGCCCGCAACATCATCACCGATCGATACCGGGCGAAGGCCGCCCGGCCGGCCGAGGTCGCCGAATCAGCGGCGGCCCCGGCCGTGGAAGGTGACCATGCGGACGCGGTGGTGAACTCGATGGTCGTGCTCGACGCGCTGGAGCGGCTTTCGCCGGAACACCGCGACGTGCTGACCGAGATCTACTTCCGGGGCCGCAGCGTGGCGGAGGCCGCCCAGACTCTTGGGGTCCCGCCGGGCACGGTCAAGTCGAGGTCGTATTACGCCCTCAGAGCGATGCGTCAGACTTTCGGTGTGCGGCAGGCGATCCCGGAGGTGGCCGGATGACCACGAGACACGATACGCGGTCGTTGGGCGCCTACGTCCTTTCCGCGCTGGACCAGCAGGAGATGCGTGCCATGGAGCGGCACTTGGCCTCGTGCGCACCGTGCCGGGCCGAAGTGGCCCAGCTGCAGTCGGCGCACGCGGCACTGGGCGGGCTGCCGCCGGAGGCGTGGCTGGACGGGCCACCCGAGGGCGGTGATCTGCTGTTGCAGCGGACGCTGCGCACGATTCGCCGGGAACGCAATGTGCAGACCCGTAACCGCCGGATCATCACCACGATGGCGGCGGCCGCGGCGGCCGTGGTGCTCGCCGGTGGCGGGATCGCGGCCGGGCGGTTCACCGCGCCGACCACGAACGCGGCAGGCCCGGAACCGCACACGATTTCCGCCACCAACCCGGCCACCGGAGCCGCGATGAGCGTCTCCGTGCAGCCGGCCGCGGGCTGGGTGCGGCTGAGCGCGGACGTGAAGGGGATCCCCCAGGGGGAAAAATGCCGGATTTATGTGGTTTCCCGCAAGGGAAACCGGGAGGAAGCGGGAAGCTGGCTGGTGTCCTCCGCCGCCGAGCAGAAAGGCACCCACCTCGACGGGACGGCTTTGGTCGCCCCGGGCGACGTGGCCCGCGTAGAGGTGGAGAACTTCGACGGCAAGCAATACGTTGGAGTGAACGTCTCATAATTTTCTCTCAGGTATTTGTGGGACGGTGGTCGGTGTGCGAATTCTGGTAGTCGAGGACGAGGAGCCGCTCGCGGAGGCGATTGCCCGCGGGTTGCGCCGTGAAGGCATGGCCGTGGACGTCGCGCTCAACGGTGAGGACGGGCACGAGAAGGCCAGCATCACCCGCTACGACGTGGTGCTGCTCGACCGTGACCTTCCGGGAATGTCTGGTGACGAACTCTGCCGGGAGATCGTCACTTCCGGCGAACTCACCAGGGTTCTCATGCTCACCGCGAGCGGAACGGTGTCGGACCGGGTGGCCGGGCTTTCCCTCGGCGCGGACGACTACCTGTCCAAGCCCTTCGCCTTCCCGGAACTGGTGGCGCGGGTGCGGGCGCTGGGCCGGCGGGCCACGCCGGCCGCGCCGCCGCTGCTGACCGCGGCGGACGTCGAACTCGACCCGGCCCGGCGGACCGTCCGCCGCGCCGGTCTGCCGGTCGAGCTGACCCGCAAGGAGTTCGGTGTCCTCGAGGTCCTGCTGTCGGCCAAGGGCGCGGTGGTGAGCAGCGAGGAGCTGCTGGAGCGGGTGTGGGACGAGAACGCCGACCCGTTCACGACCACGGTCCGGGTCACGGTGATGACCCTGCGTAAGAAGCTCGGCGAACCCGGGATCATCGAGACCGTCGTGGGATCCGGTTACCGGATCGGCGAGGGCGCCGCGGTCCAGCCGGTACCGAAGTAGGTCCGGCAGGAGCGGGCCGCCAGAAGGTGGTCCGGCAGCGTGGCCGCAGGGCGGCCGGGCGAGAATCGGGTGCGTGAGCAGCAGGCGTGACAAGCTCGGTGGTGGCGTGAGGGATGGGGTAAGAGGTGGTGTGAGGCCGCGCAGCCTCCGGGCCAGGATCACTCTGCTGGCGACCGGGCTGGCCGCCGGGGTGAGCCTCGTGCTGCTCTGGCTCGCGTGGACGCTGGTCGGCGACGCCGTGGCCGCCGTGCCGCAACTCCCGCCGGGCACGCCGGTGCGCGTGGACGGGGTCGACGTGGACGCTTCGGCACTGGCCGCACATCTGAAGGACATGGCGCGGGACAAGGTCCTGCTCGCCGGTTCGATCGCGTTCTGCTGCGTAGTGGTGGCGACCGCGATCCTGGCGTGGACGTTCACCTCACGGGTGTTGCGGCCGTTGCGGGAGATCACGGGCACCGCGCAGCGGCTCTCGGTGGAGTCGCTGGGAGAACGCATCGGTGACGTCAAGGCCCGCGGGGAGCTGGCCGAGCTGGCGGGGACCTTCGACGCGATGCTCGACCGTCTGCAGGCCGCCTTCGAAGCCCAGCGGACCTTCGTCGCCAACGCCAGCCACGAACTGCGCACCCCGCTTTCGGTCATCCGGACCGAACTGGACGTCACGCTGGCCGACCCGCACGCCGACCTGGCCGAACTGCGGCGCATGGCGCTCGTGGTGCGCGACGCCACCGAACGCGCCGGACGACTGGTCGGCTCGCTGCTGCTGCTCGCCCGGACCGACGGCGCCGGGCTGGCCGTGCACGAGCCGGTCGACCTCGCGGAAGTGGTCTCCAGCGCCTGGCGGGCGGTGCGGGGTGAAGCCGACCAGCACGGCGTCCGCGCCGAGTTCGACTGCGCGCCCGCCCTGGTCCGGGGCGACCCCGCGCTGGTGGAACGGATCGCGGGCAACCTCCTGGAAAACGCGGTACGGCACAACACCGAGCGCGGCTGGATCGACGTGCAGACCCAGCCCGGCGCCGCCTGGTCGACGCTGCGGGTGCGGTCCTCGGGGGCGCAGGTGGACGCGGCGACAGTGGACACGCTGTTCGAACCCTTCCGCCGTGCCGGGGTGGCCCGGACCGCCAGAACCGGAGCCGGCCTGGGACTGTCCATCGTGCGGGCCGCGGTCGAGGCCCATGGCGGGGTCGTTTCGGCGGAACCGGTGCCCGGAGGCGGGCTTTCGGTCACCGTCCGGCTGCCCGCGCTGCGCTGATCGCTCCAATCTTGTTGGGTTTTAAGGAAGCTTTACGACCCGGCAAGCGCAATATGTGGCCGCTGTCCGGGGAGGTCGCTGTACTATTATATGCGAGGGTTCCAGTGGGGTGGTTATGTGCGCATGGTGTGTAAGGTGTTCCGCCGTGGTCTCTGCTTGGGATCCACATAGGACGGTGGTATGTACACCGGAAACCCTTGTATCATGCGAACTTGCCAGTCGCTGTGGTGCAGGACCTGATGGTGGTAGTGGCACACGAGGGCCAAGTTCTCCAACGCGGTCGGCCCGCCGGAAAACCATTCCAAAATGTGGTGAGCTTGACACCACTTGGCTTTTTTCGCGCAACTTGGGAACGAGCAACCTTTATCTCGTCGGATGAGTGCACGGCGGATGGCGCGGGGCACGATCCGGGTGGCGCGTCCGATGTCGAGGATCTCGCTTTTCGACCCCAGGACCACGGGGACGACGGCGGCGTCGCAGGCGATGCGGCGGATCTGGGCGGCGGAGAGGTTCCAGTAACCGTCCAGCAACCCGTGTCCGATCCCGCTTTTCAACTCCTCCAGTGTCACGCTGACCATGAGGGTGGCGGGTTCGCCTGCCTCGGTCGGTGTGCTCTCGCACTGCGCCGCGAGGGTAAGAATGTCCCGGAAGGCGTCGCCGTAGCGTTCGCTGCGGGAGCGCCGGTCGGGGCCCTCGTCGGTCGAGCGCGGCGCGGTGTGCGGAGACAGCAGGGCGCTCAGCAAAGCTCCGGTTTCGGTGTCGAGATCGAACCGTCCCAGCACCCGGCCGTCCCGGGTCTCCTGAACATCCAGCCGCCGCTGCGGCCGTAGCAGTTCCTTGTCCTTGGGTTCGTCACCATCAGGATCCAGACGCTGAGCGATCTCATCACCGAGCCGCTTGACGACGAACGGCTCACTCGTGGTGGCGGCCTCACACAGGATCTTTTCGGCGATCACCCGGTCTTCCACCGTCGCGGCGTCCGGCAAGCCGGTCACCGCTTTACGGATCGCCTCGACATGGTCGGGCCCGAGGGCACCATCGGAAAGCGCCTCGGCCACGACCGGAAGCTGCGGGTCCAGACGGACACCAGTGGGAGTGACCGTGCCACACAGGGCTTCGGCGTGCGCGACCAACCGCCGCGCCTCAGGGGAACCGACGTTCAAGATGTCCCGCAGCAACGCCACCGTACCCACATGCACACCACGGCTGGTCGCGATACCCCGCGCCTCGACCTCGGCGACCAGCACCAACTCATCCCGATACATCCGGCGACGCCGGATCTCGGCCTCCCGGAGCGCGTCGAGCACCGCCGTGTCACTCAGCGAGGACACGTGCTCGGGCGTCAGTGCGGTCATGCGCCCAGTATACCGTCGTATCGAACTCTAGTTCGTACACGTTCTGGTGTTATTTAATGTGTGCGAACTGTCCATTCGTGCGATCAGCTGGCCGAAAACTGCCTGGTGGGTGGCTATTTCGGTTGTCAAGGCCCCTGCGCTGGCGGGCTGTCGGACCGTGCTGACGCCAGCGGGCGGTGGCGCCCGAGTTCTGAACCTGATAGTCCCGAAACCTCAACAGGAAGCCATTGACCAGGATCGACGCGTGAACGGCGAACGCTGTCGGCCAACGAAAAAGGACGATCACACTTTCGGGTGAAATAAAGATAGTTAATCAACCACAAAGTCGAATTGTGATCTAAGATATCCAATAAGGCGGCCCCCGGCGGTGCTGGAACACCAACCGGGGGCCTTGATCGACTACGAAGGAGTCGACCCGATGAAGGATGATAGGCCAGAGTGGCAGACCTCCCCCTGCCCGGGATGGTGCACTATGACCCACACCGACGAAGATTTCCCCGACGACCGGATACACCGCCCCGGCCAGGAACTCGCCGCCGTCCTGCTGACCACGAACGACCCGATCCGCGGCGAACGCCCGGAACGGGGCTTCGAACCCCTGGTGCTCTCCGTCGACTTGGAGCAGCACGCCCGGGAAACCATGCCGCGCATCCTGCTCGGCGCGAGAAACTCACCCGGATACAACCTCACCGCGCCTGAAGCCGTCCTCCTCGGCCGAGCCCTGCTCGCGGCCGGTCAGCTCGCCGACATATCAACCTGATCGACTCAACCTGATCGACACCGACGCAAGCGCTGCCCGCCACAGGCAGCGCTCGCGTGCGAGTCCACAGACGTCAGGGCACCGAGGCGATGCCCGGAGCGAGGAACGGCTTGCCGTTGACCTTTTCCGAAACGCCGGTGCGGTCGAGGTACGGGGTGATCCCGCCGAGCCAGAACGGCCAGCCGGCGCCGAGGAGCAGGCACAGGTCGATGTCCTGCGGTTCGGCGACCACGCCTTCGTCCAGCATGATGCGGATTTCTCCGGCGATGGCCGCGAGCGCGCGCTGCCGGACCTCTTCGGCGGTGGATGGCTTGTCGCCGCGCTCCCACAACTCGTCGACCTCCGGATCGACCGACGGCGTGCCCTGGGCGTCCCACTGCCACACCGCGGTCTTTCCGGCCCGTACGAACCGGCGCAGGTTCTCGCTGACCGGGAAGCGGTCCGGGAAGGCCTGGTGCAGCGTCTCCCCGACGTGCAGCGCGATGGCCGGGCCGACCAGTTGCATCAGCGTCAGCGGTGACATGGGCAGCCCGAGCGGTTCGAGCGCCCGGTCGGCCACGTCGAACGGGGTGCCCTCGTCGACCGCCGTGAGGACCTCGCCGAGGAAGCGCAGCAACAACCGGTTCACCACGAACGCGGGCGCGTCGGAAACCAGCACGCAGGACTTCTTCAGCTGCTTGCCGGTCGCGAACGCGGTGGCCAGTGCGGCGTCGTCGGTCCGCTCGCCGCGCACGATCTCCAGCAGGGGCAGGACGGCGACCGGGTTGAAGAAATGGAACCCCACCACGCGCTCGGGGTGCTTCAGCTCCGCCGCCATTTGGCTCACCGAAAGCGAAGACGTGTTGGTGGCGAGAATCGCTTCGGGCGAGACGTGCTCCTCGACTTCGGCGAAAACCCTTCGCTTGACGTCCATCTCCTCGAAGACGGCCTCGATCACGAAGTCGGCGTCGGAAAACGCGGCCTTGTCCAGCGAACCGGACACCAGAGCCTTGAGGCGGTTGGCCTCGTCCGGCGAAATCCTCTTTCGCTCCAACAGCTTGTCGACTTCGGTGTGCACAAAGGACACACCCTTGTCGATGCGCTCGGCGTCCACGTCGGTCAGCACCACCGGCACCTTGAGCCTGCGCACGAACAACAGCGCGAGCTGGCTCGCCATCAGCCCGGCGCCGACGATGCCGACCTTGGTGACCGGACGCGCCAATGATCGTTCCGGTGCTCCGGCCGGGCGCTTGGCGCGTTTGTTGACCAGGTTGAACGAGTACAGCCCGGCGCGCAGCGTGTCGTCCATCAGCAACGCGGCCAGCGCTTCGGTCTCCGCCGCGTAACCGGTCTCGAGATCCGCCGTGCGGGCCAGTTCGAGCAGCTCGACCGCCTTGAGCGCGCCCGGTGATGCGCCCTTGGTCTTACCATCCACAATGGACCGGGCGCGGATGATCGCCGCGTCCCACGCCTCGCCCCGGTCGATCTCCGGCCGTGCCGGGGAAATCTCGCCGCGGACGACCTTCGCCAGCCACAGCAGCGACTGCTCCAGGAAGTCCGCCGAGCCCAGGACCTTGTCGACGATGCCGAGTTCGGCGGCTCGCGCGACGCTCAGCATCTTGTTCTGGTTCAGCGCGTTTTCCACGATCACGGTCACCGCGGCGTCCGCGCCGACCAGGTTCGGCAGCAGCTGCGTGCCGCCCCAGCCCGGGAGCAGGCCGAGGAAGACCTCGGGGAACGCGATCGCCGTGGTGGTCTCCGACAGGGTCCGGTAGTGGCAGGACAGCGCGAGTTCCAGCCCGCCGCCCAGCACCGCGCCGTTGACGAAGGCGAAGGTCGGGATCGTCGATTCGGTCAGCCTGCGGAACACGTCGTGCCCCATCTCGGCGATCTGGCGCGCCAGCGACGGGTCACTGAGCGTCTCGATGCCGGACAGGTCGGCACCGACCGCGAAGATGAACGGCTTGCCGGTCACCGCGATCGCGGCGGGTTCGGCGGCGAACGCCTCGTCCAGCGCGGCATCGAGACTGATCAGTCCCCGGGGACCGAACGTGGAGGGCCGCGTGTGGTCATGGCCGTTGTCGAGCGTGATCAGGGCGACCGGACGGTCCAGGCCCGGCACGTTGGCCAGGCGGGTGACCGCGGTGGTCACCACCTCGTCCGGAAAGGCCGTTTCGGCCTGCTGCGCGGTGAGGGTCACTTTTCGCTCCCGTCGTAGGCCGGGTTCTCCCAGAGCACGGTGCCGCCCATGCCGATGCCGATGCACATCGTGGTGATGCCGTAGCGCACCTCGGGATGCTCCGCGAACTGCCGTGACAGTTGCGTCATCAACCGCACGCCGGAGGATGCCAGCGGGTGTCCGCAGGCGATCGCGCCGCCCCAGGGGTTCACCCGCGGATCGTCGGCGTCGATCCCGAAGTGGTCGAGGAAGGCGAGCACCTGCACGGCGAACGCCTCGTTGATCTCGAACAGCCCGATGTCCGAAATGGACAGTCCGGTGCGCGCGAGCAGCTTCTCGGTGGCCGGCACCGGCCCCGCGCCCATGACCTCGGGTTCGACCCCGGCGAAGGCGTAGCCCACCAACCGCATAGCGACGGGCAGGCCCAGTTCGCGAGCGGTGTCCTCGTCGGCGAGGATCGCACCGGTCGCGCCGTCGTTGAGGCCCGCGGAGTTGCCCGCGGTGACCCGGCCGTGTGGGCGGAACGGGGTCTTGAGGCCGGCCAGCCCCTCGATCGTGGTGCCGGGCCGTGGCGGTTCGTCCTCGGTGGCCAGGCCCCAGCCCAGTTCGGCCGAGCGGATCGCCACCGGGACCAGTTCAGGCCCGATCTTGCCCGACTTGACGGCGTCGGCGAAGCGCTCCTGGCTCTGGGCCGCGTACGCGTCGGCGCGCTGCTTGGTGATCGCGGGGAACCGGTCGTGCAGGTTCTCCGCGGTCTGGCCCATCACCAGCGCGGTCGGGTCGACCAGTTTGTCGGCCACGATGCGTGGGTTGGGGTCGACGCCCTCGCCCATCGGGTGCCTGCCCATGTGCTCGACACCGCCGGCGATCGCGACGTCGTAGGCACCGAAGGCGATGCCACCGGCGACCGAGGTCACCGCGGTCATCGCGCCGGCGCACATGCGGTCGATCGCGAATCCGGGTACCGACTTGGGCAGCCCGGCCAGCAGCGCGGCGGTCCGGCCGATGGTCAGTCCTTGGTCGCCGGTCTGCGTGGTGGCGGCGATGGCCACGTCGTCGACCCGCTCACCGGGCAGTTCGGGATGGCGGCGCAGCAGTTCGCGGATCACCTTGACGACCAGGTCGTCGGCTCGCGTGCCGGCGTAGATGCCCTTCTCACCGGCCTTGCCGAACGGGGTGCGCACGCCTTCGACGAAGGCCACGCTGCGCACCGCCCGCCCGGCAGGCGCCAGGGGTGTTGCGGCCACGGTTTGCTCCTTGAGGGAAATCGGGAGTGGGAAGTCGGACAGAGCCTCGGAAGTCTCGGCTTACCCCCGCACCATAGCCCTTGTTACCGGCGGGTAACCAGGGCTGTTCCCCAGTCGAGTGGGAAACGCCACTCGGTGTCTTGAAACCCTGCCTGGCGTCAGTCCTTCGCGTTCGCGGTGGCCTGGAGGGCTTCGGCGAACGCGGACGCGGTCAGCTCGATCTGCCAGGGCCGCGCGCCCGCCGCCCGCAGGACCTCGGCCACGCCGGTGGCGGAGCGGTCCTCCGGGGGCCGCCAGCAGGTGCGGCGCACGAGGTCGGGCAGCAGCAGGTTCTCGACCGGAAGCTGGTGGTGTTCGGCGATCGCGATCAGTGCCGCGCGGGCCGCGGCCAGGCGCGCGGCGGCGTCCGGATCCTTGTCGGCCCAGCGGTTCGCCGGCGGTGGGCCGTCGGTGGTCTGAGAGGCGCTGGGGAGCTCCTCGCGGGGCAGTTCCCGGGCCTGCTGGAGATGCCGGAACCAGTTCGCGGTGTACCGGCGCTGGACCCGGCCGCTGAACACGGGCAGGGCCTGGAGCTCGGCCACACTGCGCGGCTCGGAGAGAACCGCGTTGATGATCGCGCTGTCCGGGAGCACCCGGCTCGGCGCGCGGTCGCGCTTGCGGGCCTGCTCGTCCCGCGCCTCCCACAGCGCGCGCACGGCGGCCAGGCCCCGCGCGCTCCGCACTTTGTGGATGCCCGACGTACGGCGCCACGGCTCGGCCCGGGGCGCAGGCTGGGGCGCCAGGCGCACGGCTTCGAACTCCTGCCGTGCCCATTCGAGCTTGCCCTGGGCGGCGAGTTCGGCTTCGAGCTTTTCGCGCAGCGGGATCAGCAGTTCGACATCGAGCGCGGCGTAGTTGAGCCAGTCCACCGGGAGTGGACGGCGCGACCAGTCCGCCGCGCTGTGCCCCTTCTCCAACTGGTAGCCGAGCAGGAGTTCGACCAGCGTGCCCAGCGCGACCCGCTCGTAGCCGGCCAGCCGTCCGGCCAGTTCGGTGTCGAACAGGCTCTTCGGGGCGAGACCGAGTTCCGCGAGGCAGGGTAGGTCCTGTGATGCCGCGTGTAACACCCATTCGGTGTCGTTGAGCACGCCTCGTAGGGGATCAAGATGATCGGCCAGGGCGATCGGGTCGATCAGCAGCGTGCCCGCGCCATCCCGGCGGAGTTGCACCAGGTAGGCCTTCGGCCAGTACCGGTAGCCCGAAGCCCGTTCGGTGTCCACCGCGACGGCACCGCTGCCTTCGGCGAGCCGTTCGCAGGCTTGCTCGAGCTCCGCGCGGCCAGTGAGGACCGGCGGTGTTCCCTCGGCGGGCTCCCTCAGCAGGATGGGCGCGGGGGTGTGCCCCGCGTCGGTGCCGTGATCTGCGGTTTCCACAGCGTTGCACCCTACGGGACGGGCGTACCGACCTGGGTACGCCCGTCCCGGGAGCCGGTTGTCCCGATCAGCGAATAACGCCCGCGCGCATCGCCAGCGCCACCATCTGTGCCCGGTCCCCGGTGCCCAGCTTGCGGCCGATGCGGGACAGGTGCGACTTCACGGTGAGCGCGGA
Organism: Amycolatopsis pigmentata; assembly: GCF_042684065.1. Classification (NCBI taxonomy): domain Bacteria; kingdom Bacillati; phylum Actinomycetota; class Actinomycetes; order Pseudonocardiales; family Pseudonocardiaceae; genus Amycolatopsis; species Amycolatopsis pigmentata. The sequence continues at coordinate 488,964 of NZ_JBHUKR010000009.1, forward strand.
GAGGCTGAGCTCTTCGCCGATCTCCTTGTTGGACTGGCCATCCGCGACGAGCTGGAGAACCTCCACCTCGCGCGCGGAAAGCTCACGCGGAGTGTTGTCGGTGCCCGGAACGCGGGTACCGGTGGCCAGCACCGGGGCCACGCTCGGGTCCGCGTACACACCGCCCTCGAGCACACGCCGGACCCCGTCCGTCACCACCATCGGTGACGCGCTCTTCAGCAGGTACGCCTGAGCGCCTGCCTGGAACGCCGAACGAACCGCGTACGGGTCGTCCGAGGACGCGAGTACCACGATGCGGGGCCAGCCGTGGTTACGGAGTTCCGTGACCAACTCGATCCCGCTGCCATCGGGCAGTCCGAGGTCGAGGATGGCCAGGTCACACGGACCGGTCGCGGTCGCCCGCGCCCTCGCCTCGGCCACCGTGGCGGCCTCGTGTACTGTGCCCGCTCCCATCTGAGCGAGCCGTGCGGCAATCGCCTCCCTTAACAGCGGGTGGTCATCGACCACCAGCACGGAAAACAGCTCTTCCCGCGGATGCGGAACCATGCTCGCCGGCAAGGTGCCGGCCGGCGTGGATCTGACGGCCTGAGATAAGCCGACGGCAGCCACGTCACTACCTCCCTGGAGTCGGTCGTGCCCCCCGACCGGCACCGGGACTTTCGGCCAATCAGCCGCGCCAGCTCTAGACCGAAAGTGGTGTCGTCGAAGGCACTCTAGCCGCACTCAGGGGTTCGCGGGGGGATCGAACGGGTATCTATCCCGATCGGGTAGTCACTGAGGGAATATGTTGTAACACGATCGGGTTAACATACGTGGAGTGGCTAACGAGATGCGCTGAGCACCCGATAATGGGGGGTTAATGCTTCGGGCGTGCGCGTGCATCCGGGTCGTGCATCTGCCCCCTGCACCTCCTCCGGCGAGCTGATGCCCATTCTGACGCCACCGGGCCGTGCCCGTGACGGCACTATGGCCGACATCTCCGCGGCACCGCGGCCGGGGGTTCATCGAATCGAGGCCAGGCCGTTTTCCGGACCTGGTCGTCGCCCTCCGGCGGAGGGCCCGGCTTCACCCGAATGGCGGCCCCCGATCGTGGGCCTCAAGGAGGCTGGGCCACCCACCTTTGCGGTGAACGAGGAGGGAACGACGCCGCGGTGGACGATGCGGCGGTGCAAGTTTCCGGGCAAGGCGGATGGGACGGTCCGGGCCGGCGGCCGTGAAAACCGTGAAAGCCCCGAAGCCGTCGAAGGCGCTGTATCCGGGCCGGGAGCGCCAAGCCGGGGGCGGCCACCGGCAAGGCCGCGCCCGGCCGCGTGCCGGTCCGCTAGGAGGTCTGCCGGAACAGGGTGACACCCACCGGGGGCAGTCCGGCCATGCTCGACATCAGCTGCAGGAACGCTTCGCCGTGCGGCTTCAGGTTCGCGTCCGGCGGGGTCCAGGACGCCCGGAGCTCGAGGTCATCGGTGCGCGACGGCCCGGAGATCTCGCCGAACCGCGCGGAGGAGGTCTCGGTCACCGTGCCGCCCAAGGCGCTCCACTCGGCGCCCGAAGTCTCCAGCGCGTCGGTGAGCCAGGACCAGCCCACCGTGGGCAGGAACGGGTCGCTGGCCAGCTCGCGATCGAGCTCCGCGCGTACGTAGACCACCAGCCGCAGCACGCCATGCCACGCCTCGGGACCCTCGGGGTCGTGCAGGAGCACGAGCCTGCCGCTCGCCCCCACGTCGGCGGGGCCCGTCGCCTCACAGGCCACGGCGTAGGCCCACGGGGCCAGCCGCTGGGGTGCCCGGACGGTCTCCAGGGTCACTTCCGGGCGGGGCCGGACGGCTCGTAGCGCCGCGACGGCTTCACGGAACAACTCGGGTGCATGCGTCATCGCGGTCACACGACCGACTGTAAGACGCGACGGGTGCTACCCCGGGTAGACACACCGAGCGAAGCGTGTCACGTGGTCGTGGGACGATATGGGCGATGTCTACTACCGGGTCCACTCCTGGGTCTACCGCCCGCGACCTGCCGGGCGCGCCCTTCCTGGTCGCCGCCCGCGGCGGCAGGCCGGCTCGTCTGCCGGTGTGGTTCATGCGCCAGGCCGGTCGTTCGCTGCCCGAGTACCGCGCGCTCCGGGAAGGCGTGCCGATGCTCAAGGCGTGTTTCGACCCCGAGATGCTCGCCGAGATCACCATCCAGCCGGTCCGCCGCCACGGTGTCGACGCGGCGATCCTGTTCAGCGACATCGTGGTCCCGCTCTACGCCGCGGGCGTCGACATCGACATCGTGCCGGGCAAGGGGCCGGTCGCCGCGGCTCCGGTGCGCTCCGCCGACGACGTCACGGCGTTGCCCCGGCTCGAACCGGGCCAGGTGGAGCAGGTCGCCCAGGGCGTGCGGTTGCTGGTGGAACGGCTCGGCGAGACGCCGCTGATCGGGTTCGCCGGCGCGCCCTTCACCCTGGCCTCCTACCTCATCGAAGGCGGACCCAGCCGTACTTTCGAGCACACCAAGGCCCTTATGCACTCCGAGCCCCGGCTCTGGCACGAACTGGCCGGGCGGCTGGCCGAGATCGCGCTGAACTTCCTGCGCGCGCAACTGGACGCGGGCGTGGACGCCGTGCAGCTCTTCGACTCCTGGGCGGGGGCGCTGTCGCCGCGCGAGTACCGCGAGTTCGTGCTGCCGCATTCGGCGGCGGTGCTCGGCGGTGTCGCCGACTACGGCGTGCCCCGCATCCACTTCGGTGTCGGCACCGGTGAACTGCTGCCCGCCATGCGGGAGGCGGGCGCGGACGTCGTCGGTGTGGACTGGCGGATCCCGCTCGACGAGGCGGTGCGCAGGCTGACCGCCGAGGGCCAGGCGCCGCCCGCGGTCCAGGGCAACCTGGACCCGGCGCTGCTGCACGCTTCCTGGCCGGTGATCGAGGCCGAGGTCCGGCGGATCGCCGAAGAGGGACGCGCGGCCGCCGGGCACGTGTTCAACCTCGGCCACGGGGTGCCCCCGGGCACCGACCCGGACGTGCTGACCCGCGTGGTCGACCTGGTGCACCGGCTGGAGCCCTGATGCGCGTCGCCGTGGTCGGAGGGGGCGTGTCCGGCCTGACCGCCGCCTACCGCCTGCGCACCCGGCTCGGCGACACCGCGACCATCACCGTGCTCGAAGCGGACGGCGTGCTCGGCGGGAAGCTCCGGACGGCCGAGGTCGCGGGGGTGCGGTTCGACGTCGGTGCCGAAGCCTTCCTCTCGCGCAGGCCGGAGGCGCTCGAGCTGATCCGCGAAACCGGGCTCGCGGACGAAGTGGTTCACCCCACTCCGGCGCGGTCCACGGTGTGCGCGGGCGGGCGGCGCGTGCCGTTGCCCGGCGGCACCATGATGGGCGTTCCTGGTTCGGCCGACGCGGTGGCCGGCGTGCTGTCCGAGCGGGGACGGGAAATGGTCGCGGCCGAACCTGGGCTGCCACCGGTCTCGCTCGGCGAGGAGGACGTCGCGCTGGGCGGCCTGTTGCGTTCCCGGTTCGGCGACGAACTGGTGGACCGGCTGGTGGACCCGCTGCTCGGCGGCGTCTACGCCGGGGGCGCGGACGGCCTCGGGTTGCGGGCGACCCTGCCCGCGCTGGCCTCGGCGATCGAGGGCGGCGCCGGTTCGCTGACGGTCGCGGCGGCCTCGCTGCTGCCCGCGCCTGCCAAGGGCTCCCCGGGCACCCCGGTTTTCGGGACGCTGACCGGCGGCCTCGGCACCCTCGTCGACAGGCTCGCCGAACTCGCGAAGCCCGATCTCCGGCTGGAGACCCGGGTGGTGGCGCTGAGGCGGCGGGAGACCGGCTGGACACTGGAAACCGGGCATGGCGAAACGCTCGACGCGGACGCCGTGATCCTCGCCGTTCCCGCCCCGGCGGCGCGCAGGCTCCTCGACGGCGTCGTGCCCGAAGCGTCGGAGGCGCTGAGCCGCATCGAACTGGCTTCGATGGCGGTGGTCGCGCTCGCGCTGCCGCCCGGCACCGAGTTGCCCGACGCGTCGGGCGTGCTGATCTCAGCGGGGGAACGGCACCGTGACGGCACACCCTTCGCCGCGAAGGCGTTCACCTTCTCCAGCCGCAAGTGGGCGCATTTCGCCGGTGGGCCGGTCTTCGTGCGCGGGTCGGTCGGGCGGTTCCGCGAACCGGGCGCGCTGCGCGCGGACGACACCGAACTGGTCCGCCTGGTACGCGCCGACCTCGCCGAGTTGACCGGCATCACGGCGGCTCCGGTGGACGTCGTGGTGACCCGCTGGGGCGGTGGGCTGCCGCAGTACGGCGTGGGCCACCTCGGCCTCGTCGAGCGCGCCGAGCGTGCCGTGTCCGGACTGCCGGGCCTGGCGATCGCCGGGGCCGCGTTGCACGGTGTCGGCGTTCCCGCGTGCATCGGCACCGCCACGGCCGCCGCGGAGGCGATCGTGGCGGGTATCGCACCCTGAGCGTGCCCGATCCGGGTTCGGTGCCCGCCGGCCGAGTGCCATGATGGAGACATGGCACGCCTGAACTACAACGAGCTCAACGACACCGTCCGCTACACCGCCTGGTCGGTGTTCAAGGTGGAGCAGGGAAGGCTGCCCGACGACCGGGGCGCCGCCGCCAGTGAGACCGAGGGGTACCTGGATGCCTTGGAGAACAAGGGCGTCGTCGTCCGGGGCGTGTACGACCTCGCCGGGTTGCGGGCCGACGCGGACTTCATGATCTGGTGGCACGCGTCCGAGGCCGAAGCCGTGCAGGCCGCCTACACCGGGTTCCGGCGCACGCCGCTCGGCCGGGTGTCGACGCCGGTGTGGAGCCAGTTCGCGCTGCATCGGCCTGCCGAGTTCAACAAGAGCCATGTCCCGGCGTTCCTGGCCGGGGAACCGGCGCGCAAGTACGTCTGCGTCTACCCGTTCGTCCGCTCCTACGACTGGTACCTGCTCCCCGACGACGAGCGCCGCAAGATGCTCGCCGACCACGGCAAGGAGGCCAGGGACTACCCAGACGTGCGGGCGAACACGGTGGCCTCGTTCGCGCTCGGCGACTACGAGTGGATCCTCGCCTTCGAAGCCGACGAACTGCACCGGATCGTCGACCTCATGCGGCATCTGCGGGCGACCGAGGCGCGTCGGCACGTCCGCGTGGAGATCCCGTTCTACACCGGCACCCGGATCGCTCCCGCCGAACTCGTCACGAATCTCCCGTAGCCGCTCCTGGCGATCTCCTGGCTCGGCTGGCCCTCGACGTCAAGCTACGCGGTAAGGGGCTGGGCACACAGCTTCTCGTCGACGCGATCAGCAGGATGGTCGGAGCGGCCGAGATATCGTCCGGCGTCTGATCGTGGTCGACGCTATCGACGATAGTGCCGCGGCGTTCTACCGGAAGCACGACTTTGTGCCCGTCAAGGGAAATCCTCATCGCCTGATTCTGAAGATCGCTACTGCCCGCAAGGCGATGGGTGTGACTTGAGCCAGGATCGGGACTTCCGCACCTACCGCGAAGCGATCCGGCGCAGTGGGGAGAGCAGCCGGGAAAGCGGTTTCCGGCGTGGGCTGAAGCCGGCGTGTTTTCCGTGAGCCACCAGCCAGTCCGCGAACATGTCGGCGTCCTGCCGCGCTCGGACGCCCTCGGCGCGCGGGTTCTCCGCCGCGTACTCGTCGAACAGGGGCCCGAACGACTCGCCCAGCGCCGCCGGCACATCCGGCCGGAGCCGGGCGACGATGCCACGGCGCTTCGCCCGCAACACCGTGGATTCGACCGCCAGGCGCGCGGAATCGAAGCCCGGGGGCGGTGGCCCGCCCGCGAGCAGCGCCCGCAGCAACTCGGCCTGCCGGGCCGCGAGCCGTTCGCGAGGATTCCCAGGGTTCCCGGGGCTTTCCGGAGTCACAGCCGGGCCCGGATCGCCGCCAGTTCGGCGGCGAGTTCACTGTCGGCGGGGTAGTCGTCGTCGCGTTCGAGCAGAACGCCGGGCGGCTCGGTCCGTTTCCGCAACTCGCCGAGCAGGTCGAGCACTTCGGGCCTGACAGGGTGGGCGTGGGTGTCGTGATAGACGCCATCCCGTTCCACGCCACCGGCCACGTGCACGTAGGCGATCCGGTCCAACGGCACCTCGTCGAGAAAGGCTCCGGGATCGGCGCCCAGGTTGCGCGCGTTGGCGTAGAGGTTGGCCACGTCGACGATGAGCAGGCATCCGGTGCGCTCGGTCAGTTCGCGCAGGAACTCGCCTTCACCGAGTTCCGCGCCGGGCCAGGCGAAGAGCGCGGCGATGTTCTCCAGCGCGAACGGGACACCGACGATCGACTGGACCACCTTCACGTTGTCCACCAGCACATCCAGCGCTTCGCGGGTGCGGGGCACCGGGAGCAGGTGTCCCGAGTCCAGCCCGCCCGCGCGGACGAAGCACACATGGTCGCTGGCGAGCGGCGCACCAAGTGCGGCGGTGACCCGGGCGAGGTGCTCGGCGCGGCGCGTGTCCACCGGTTCGGCGCCGCCCAGCGAGAGCGAAACCGCGTGGGGAAGCACCGGAAGGCCGCGATTTTTCAGGTCCAGCAAGGATTCCGGCAGCGCGCCGGGGTCGAGGTTTTCGGCGATCACCTCGACCCAGTCCACCCCGGGAAGGCGCGCGATGGACAGGTCGAGTTCCGGGCGCCAGCCGATCCCGACGCCCAGGGATCCGGCATCAGCCACCACAGCGTTCAACCACCCAGCGTTCAACCACCCAGCGGTCAACCACCACAGCCTCCGCCACCGCCGCATCCGCCACCGCCGCCGCAACCGCTGCTCCCGCCGTCGAAGCCGCCGCCGCTGCTTCCGCCACCGGAACCGGCCGCGAAAGCGGCGCCGATCGCGGCATCGGGATAACTGCTCAGGCCGCCCAGGGCGACGGCGCCCGCGGCACCGGCCAGCAGAGCCGTTCCCCGGGCGCCAGCCAGCGCCTTGGAGCCCGTGACGGTGGGGCGCCGCTCGACCCATCCCCGGGCCCGGTAGACGACCACGAGTAGCATCACCGTGACCACGAGCAGGACCGTCAAACCGCCCACCGGACGGTCCAGTCGTGTGCCGTTGATCCAGCGGGCCAGCCCGGTCAGGAACACGAGCCCGTAGAGGGTGAGGGTGATCTGCCAGACCTTGGTCAGCGACCGCCGGGGGACGAGCAGCCCGCGCTCGGTGAGGTCCGCCGCGAGCCTGTTGATGGCGGGGTGATCGCGGAAATCGTCCCGCAGCCGGGCGATCCGGCGGCGCGGATCGTTCTTGACCCGGCCCCAGACCGCGCTTTCCAGCCCGTCGGACGGCCGCCGGCCGATGACGGTGAGCTTGCCGCCGGTGTTGACGCGCAGGCTTTCCCGCTCGACCAGCGTGGCGATCGTGGCGTCGGTGACGCGGTCGGCCCCGCCGGCCAGGTAGGCGGCGTGCGCGGCGCCGGGCAGCGGGCCCGCCGTGCCCCCACCACGGAACCGGAGCACCGTGACGGCGACGGCGAGAAACAGTACCGGCACCGCGAGCAACACCAGATAGAGCAGGATGAAGCCGGGACCCGAAATCCCCCAAGGCTCGTTCACGCGAGCCAGCGTAACGGCGAAATCCCGTTCGACGCCGCGAAGGGCGGCAAACGGGCCTTATCGTCGCCGGGTGTGCCCCGCTATTCGGCGGGCACCAACCGGAGCGAGATCGAGTTGATGCAGTAGCGCTGGTCGGTCGGCGTGCCGTAGCCCTCGCCTTCGAAGACGTGCCCGAGGTGGCTGTGGCAGGTGGCGCACAGAACCTCGGTGCGCACCATGCCGAGACTGCGGTCCTGGCGCAGGATGACGGCGTCGGTGTCGGCGGGGTCGTAGAAGGACGGCCAGCCGCAGTGGCTTTCGAACTTGGTGTCGCTGCGGAACAGTTCGGCGCCGCAGGCACGGCACTCGTACACGCCCTGGGTCTTGGTGTCGGTGTACTCGCCGGTGAAAGCGCGCTCCGTGCCCGCCTGACGAAGCACCGCGTACTCCTCCGGCGTGAGGCTCTCCCGCCATTCCGCTTCGGACTTCACCACGCGCGGGCTGGACTGCGGGCTGGAATCGGTACGAGGTTCCATACCTCGAATCTACGCCTGCCGGGCCTCTCTCAAGGGAGGAGCCACTGGACGGCGCGGGTGATGATGTCCCAGGAGCTGACGACGACCCCGAACACGATCAGCGTCGCTATCAACGCGGCGAGCCACCAGCGCAGACCGGTCGCGCGGTGGCTGGAGTCCGCGAAGTCGGCGACCCCTTCGAGCGAAGCCTCGACGGTGAAGGCTGGACCGCAGCGCTCCATCCGGTCCAGGTGCTCGGCGAAGGCCCGCGCCTCGGGATCGGCCGGATCGAGCCCGATCAGATCCTCGTCGAAGCGGTGATGGCGGGCCGGGTCGGTTTCGGCCATGTCCCCACGGTAACCCACGCCCGTAACCGTGGCGCGGACCACGGTCAGCCGCCGAAGGCCTTGGTGTTGGCGTCGATCTTGAGACCCTCGCCGGTGTTGACGACTCGCCAGTGTGGCCGGCCCGCCCCGTCGATGGTCGTGTAGAGCTCCACCGAACCGTCGGAGTTCGCACCCTGGTCGGCGGAAACATTGCGGTAGCCGGTGATGCGGTGCTGGGACCAGTAGGTGATGAAGGCGTCTTGGCTGCCGTAAATCTGCTGCGCGGCGGGGGTGAGCTTGTTCCAGCCTTCGCTGCTGCCGCCGGAGGAAGTGAGGGGATCGAGGAAACCGACCACCAGGTTGGCCGCGTCCTGGATGTTGACCTTTCCGGTGCTGGGAGTTCCGCCCAGGGCGGCGGCCGGCGACGAGGGGCCGGACGAGGGACGAGAGGCCTGCGACGTGCTGGTACCGCCCTGACCGGGCTGCGGGGTGCCGTTGTGGTCGTTCCCCTTCGAGTTGAGGATCAGGAACACCACGGTGGCGATCACCACGACGCCCGCGGCGATCGAGCCGATCAGGACGCCCTTGTTCTTGAGGGGCGACGAGGACTGCTGCGGCCGCACGGGCGGCCGCGACGTCGGATGGTAGGCGGCGGTCGGGTTCTGCAACCGGGGCTGTTGTGGCGGCATCCCGGCGAAACTCGGGGCGTTCCCGCCGACGGGCTGGTTCACCCGCTGCCACGGTGGCCGGTCCCCCTGACCGACCTGCCCGGCGGGCATCGGGTTACCGGCGACACCGGCGGCGGGACGGCCGGGGGGCGGCGTCGGCGGAGCGACCAGGGTGGGGGACGGGGCGGCCGGCGAAGCGGATTCGGGTGCGGCGGCCAGCGCCGCGAGCTTGTCCCGCGCCTCGATCATGCTCGGCCGCTCGTCGGGTTCGATCCGGAGCAGGTTCATCAGCAACGCGGTCGCCTTGCCGGACTGGCGGGGCGGGATGACCTGGCCGTTCGCCGCGGTGTAGAGCAGGGCGAGCTGGTTGGTGCTGTTGCCGTAGGGCGGCTGGCCCTCCAGCGCGTGGTACAGGGTCGCGCCGAGGGAGAACACGTCGGACGCGGGCGAGGGGTCGGAGCCGCGGGCCAGTTCGGGCGCGAGGTAGGCGGGGGTGCCGCCGATCAGCCCGGTCTGGGTCAGGGTCAGGTCACCGGCCGCGCGGGAGATGCCGAAGTCGGTGATCTTGGCGGTGCCTGCCTCGTCGATGAGGATGTTGGCCGGCTTGATGTCCCGGTGCACGATGCCGGCCCGGTGCGCGGCGACCAGCGCCGAGGCGACCTGCGAGCCGATCTTGGCGACCTGCGCCAGCGGCAGCGTGGTCTGCTCGGCGAGCACGGCCGACAGGCTGCGCGAGGGCAGGTATTCCATGACCAGGCATGGGTCCCCGCTGTGCTCGGCGATGTCGAACACGACGATGGCGTTGGGGTGCTGGAACCGGGCCGCGTTCTTGGCCTCGCGCATCGCCCGCTGGCGCATGTTGTTGCGCTCGGTCTCCGACATGCCGGGCTGGGCGAGGATCTGCTTGACCGCGACCGAGCGTTCCAGGCGTTCGTCGACCGCCCGCCACACGACGCCCATGGCGCCGCTGCCGATGTGCTCAACGAGGCGATAGTGCCCTGCGATCAGCTGACCGGTGTCGATGGCGACTACTCCTCGGAAACTACCCGCGCTTCTTGGCTTCCCTGAGCGCGAACGACTTCCTCGCGCACCGCACCGAGTGTAGCGGGCTGGTTCGTGCGGCTGTCGTAAGCTGCCCCCCGTACGACCTTGATCATTCCCAGCGCTCCTACCAGCGCGAATCCGGCGTAACACGCGAGCAGGGCCGGCGGCGTGCCGCCGGTGAGCGCGTCGCCCAGTACGACCACCGCGATCGTGCCGGGCAGGCTGCCCAGCACGGTGCCGGCGGCGTAGGGCAGCGGACGGACCGACAGGATCCCGCAGCAGTAGCTCAACGGCGCGAACGGCACGACCGGGATCAGCCGCAGCGAGGTCACCGCGAGCACACCACCGCCCGCCAGCCGTTCGTCCACCGAGCGCACCGAGCCGCGCTGCAGATGGCGGGAGACCAGGTCCCGGCCGAGCAGCCTGGCCAGCCCGAAACCCAGCATCCCGGACACTGCGGTCGCGCTGATCGCGACGCCCACCCCCGCCAGATCGCCGAAAAGCAGGCCGGCCGCCAGGTTGAACACCGTCCTCGGCACCGGCGCCACGGTGACCACCGCGTACGCCGCGAAGAAGAGCAGCGCGGCGGACGCGCCCCGGCCCGCCGCCCAGTCGCGCAGCCCGGCGGGACCGGGCAACGGCAGTACCGTGGCCGCCACGATCGCGGCCGCGAGCAGCGCGAGCGCGACGATCAGCTTGGTGCGGCGGGACATGTGACCACCGTAGGACAGCGGGATTCCGCGGCCGTGACCGGCTTCGGGGAAGACTCCGGGGAGAACACCGCGAGTGTCCGGAAAGCGCTTTCCCGCCGCCCTGCGGGTCAGGAGAGGTGCGGCATGACCTCGGCGGCCAGCCGTTCCATCTGCGCGGCCGGGTCGGTCAGCGGCGTGAACAGGATCAGTTCGGCGCCCGCCTCGGCGACTTCGCGCACCCCGCGCACGCAGTTCCCGGGCGTGCCGAACACGGCCGCCGACTGCCGGTCGCGGCCGCCGCGATCGCCGTAGATCACCGACAGGCCCGCCACCGCCAGCTCGGCTGCGCGCGCGGCGTCATCGTCCACGGCGACGTAAACCCGCTTGGCGAGCCGGAAACTCCCCGGCTCGCGTCCCGTGGCGGCGAGTTCCTCGCGGACGATCCCGACCTGTTCGGCGAAGTCTGCGGTGGTGCTCGACCCGGCGCCGAAGAAGCCGTCCCCGTGCCGGACCGCGCGCCGCAGCGCCGCCGGGTGCCTGCCGCCGAACCACACCGGCGGATACGGCTTCTGGGCGGGCTTCGGCTCCATGATCGCGTCTTCGAGCTGCCAGAACTGTCCGTCGAAGGTGACCCGTGGGCTGGTCCACAGTTCCTTCATCAGGTTGAGGCCCTCGGTGAAGCGGCCGACCAGGCGGTCGGGATCGACCGAGAAGGCGGAGAACATGCGGCCCCGGCCGCCGGTGCCGATGCCCACTTCGAGACGGCCGCGGCTCAACTGGTCCAGCGTGGCGAGGTTCTTGGCGAAATGAACCGGGTTGTGCAGCGGGCTGACGAACACCGCGCACCCGAGACGGAGCCGTTCGCTGCACGCGGCGGCGTAGGTCATCAGCTCGATGGGCCCGAGGTTCGCGCCCGGACCGAGTACCTGTTCCTGCGTCCACCCGCTGTGGTAGCCGAGCTCCTCCGCCCGGTGCACGAAGCCGGCGAAGCCGGCCGGGTCGAAGGCGCCGTCTTCGAAGAACTGGGGGAGGGAGATCGCGAATCGCATGCGCGAACCCTAACCGGCGGGCTTTGACGTGCGGAAACCTAGGCCGGTCGGACGTCCTCCATGCCTTCCGTGTGCTCGGTGTGCCGGCGCCGGGCGAACAGGCCGACCGCGATCACCACGAGCATCACGACGGTGAGCCAAATGTAGGCGTTGTGGTACACCACGCCGAAGTGATCGAACGACGGATAGCCGAGGATGCTGTTTTCCTCGAAGCCGAACAGCTTCAGCACTCCGCCCGAGGCGATCGCGAAACTCAGCACGAGCGCGATCCACGCGCCGACCGCACGCTTGCCGAGACTGGCGTGCAGCAGGTAGATGATCAGCGGGCCGAGCCACACCCAGTGATGCACCCAGCTGTACGGCGAGACGGCGGTGGTGGCCAGGCCGCACAGCACGACGGCGAGCAGTTCCTGTCCCGAGAACGACAGGTACCGCGCCAGCAGCAGGCAAGCCAGCGCGACCACGGCGGCCGAGGCCAGCCACAGCAGTTGCGCGCCGCCCGCGAGGCCGATGGTGCGGGCGAACAGGCCCCGCAGCGACTCGTTGCTCGGATTCTCCGGAACGCCGACCCTGGTCGGGTCGGCGAAGGCGCCCGACCAGAACGTCGCCGAGTCGTGGGGCACCGCGAGGAAACCGATCAGCACGGTGGCGGCGAACGAGCCCACCGCCACGGCGGCGGCGCGGTAACGCCGGGTGAAGATCAGGTACAGCACGAAGAAGGCGGGGGTCAGCTTGATGCCCGCGGCGATCCCGGTGAGCACGCCCTTGGCCCACGTGCGGTCCGGCAGGGCGAGATCGACCAGCACGATCGACATCAACAGGATGTTGACCTGCCCGAACGCCATGGTCTGCCGGATCGGCTCGATCCACAGCAGGATGCCGGCCAGCGGCAGGCTGAACACGGCGAGCCGGAGGTCGCGGCGATAGCCGAGCATGGACAGCGCGGCCCAGGCGCCCAGCGCCAGCAGCGCGAAGTTCCCGAGCGCGCCGGTGTAGGTGAACGGGGTGCCCTGCAACTTGGCCAGCGGCACGAACATCAGGGCCGCGAACGGCGCGTAGACGAACTCCCACTCACCGCGGGTGTGGCCTGCCAGCGGGGTGTCGTAGACCGAGACACCGTCGAGGATGCGTGTCCCGGCGATCCGGTACACGCTGAGGTCCAGCAGATGCATCATGCCGCCGAGGTCGGCGAGCACCTGACGCACGTACACTCCGCCCGCGAGCGCGCCGAGCACCAGGCCGGCCCAGAACACCGGCCAGGGCAGGGGCCTGCGTTCCGGCGGCGAGGGTGCCGGCAGGTCGGCCGGTGCCTCGACGGCGGATGACGACACGGTGATTCCCCTTGGGCTCGGCGGCTGGGACGAACGCCTAGGGTAACGATCGGGCATAGCCGTCCCTAAGCGGGGCAGAGCGTGCCATCGGCGGGCACCTTCCCGTCGGCGAGGAAAGCCCTCACCGCCTCCCCGACGCACGGTGACGTGAACGCGGCGTGCCCGCTGCCCTGCCAGGAGATCCGGACCGCGCTGGGCATCTGCGCGGCGGCACGGGTGGTGCCGGGCTCGGGCGTCACGGGGTCGGACGCGGTGGCGGTGACGAGGATCGGGGGCAGGCCCGCGACGCCCGGTGGCGGCAGTGGGGTGGTGCGTCCCGGCCACGGAAGACACCAGGTGAGCCGCTCGGTCGCCGCCGCGCCGAAGAGGGCGGACTGCTGCCGCAGCCGGGTGCCGAGCGCGGTGATCTGGTTGGCGGACAGGCGGGCCGAACTGTCGTTGCACTCGGTGGCCAGCGCGCCGTCGAGCCGGGGCGGGGCCGCTTGCGAACCGTGGAGCATGGGATCGACGAAGGCCGCGAGGGGCGCCGGGTTCCCGCCTCCCGCGGCCTGGATCGCGGTGGCGAGTTCGGGCCAGCGCGCCGGGTTCGCCAGCCCGACCGTGATCGCGTCGAGGGCCAGGCCGGGGCTGAAGGCGGTGCCGTCACCGAGCATGGGCTGATCCGCGCGCAGCCGGTCGAGGAGCGTGGTCACCGCGGCGGTCGCGTCGCCCAGCCCGCAGCGCCGGTCCGCGCAGTCCCGGCCGAAAGCGTCCAAAGTGGACTGACGGGCGGCGGTGAGGTCGGCGAGCGCGGTGGCCGGGTCCGGGGACGGGTCGGGGATGCCGTCGAGCACGACCCGGCCGAAGCGCCCCGGGTAGCGCGCGGCGTAGGAGGTGAGCACGTGCGAGGCTTCGCCGTGCGCGATCGCGTTCAGCTTGGGGACCCCGAGCTGGACGCGGATCTGCTCGAGGTCGCCCGCGGCGCGCCAGCTGTCGATGGCGAGCTGGCTGTTGCCCAGGTCGATGGCGCACTGCTGGCCTGCCCGGCGGGCGGCGTCGAGTACCTCGTCGATTTCGTCGGCGGCCGGGTCCTGGGACAGGAGCGTGGTGCGCACGTCCCGGGGCACGCAGCCCACCGCGTCGGAGTCGCCGGTGCCCCGGCGGTCCACGCCGATCAGGGAGAAACGGGAGAGCAGCGCGGGCGGCAGGGCCGCCGCGAGATGCGCGGCGTAGTGGGTGCCGCTTTCGCCCTCGATGTCGTTGAGCACCAGCAGCGGGATCGGGCCGCTGCCCGCCTTGAGCAGCGCGACGTGCGTCGGGATGCGGCCGGGAAGGTCGGGTGAGTCGAGCACGGAGGTGACCGTCGCGCAGGTGAAGGACAGCGCCGAAGCCGGCACCGAGGGCGGCTCGAGCCGGGAACGCACCTGCGTGTCACAGTCGGACCACTGCACCGACGGGGAACGCGGCTCGGTCAGCGGTGGCAGCGGCACCGTCGAGGGCACGCCGGCGGTGGGCGCGGAGCGTGCGTCGTTCTCCACCACGGCCGGGCGCCGCGAGGGCCCCGCCGTGCATCCGGTGAGCACGACGGGCACGAGCAGGGCCAGCAGTAACCCCTTACCGCGGCGCACGATGCTTCCCCTCCCCGGTTCCCATACCATTCCAAACCTTCGCACGGGCGGGGTGAGCAGCGGGTAAGCGGGTGCCCGGGAGATCAGGAGGGCCTCCGGTACCGCAGCATGGAGAACCCGTCCTCGTACAGGATCGACGCCAGTTCCATGCGCCGCGATTCACTCGTCGTCCGGCCCACCGCGATCCGGTCCGCGCCGCCGCCCGCCAGCAGCGGAGCCATGGTCAGGCACAGCTGGTCGACCAGGTCCGCGGCGATCAGCTCGCCGAACAGGTGCGGGCCGCCTTCGCAGTTGACCCGTTTGAGCCCCCGCCGGGACAACTCGGTCAGCGCGGCCGGAAGGTCGACCATGCGCTCACCGACGACGAGCACCTCTCCGCCCGCGGCGGCCAGCGCGTCGCGGCGCTCGCGGGGAGCGTGCTCGCTGGTGACGATGATCGGTGGCACGTAAGTGTCGGTGAACAGCGCGCATCCGGGGTCGAGGCGGGCGGTGGCGGTGACCACCACGATCGGCGGGATCTCCGAGAGCCCGAGGCTCTTGCGCCGCTCGCGGCGCTCCGACGTCGTGCGCGCGCCGCGATAGCCCTCGGCGCGGACCGTTCCGGCCCCGACCATGACCACGTCGGCGAGGTCGCGGCCGAGCAGGAAGATCCGCTTGTCTGCGGGGTGGGACAGCGCCTCGGAACGGTCGTCCAAAGTGGCGGCTCCGTCGGCGGATGAGACGAAGTTCACCTGGACCCACGACGTGGCGATTTCCGGGGGGTAGCCGTAGATCCGCATCAGGTCCTCGTCGGTCACTTCGTCGAGTGGGGTTGGCCACAACATCCGCATGGTCGTCCATCCCAGCATGGGGTCGATCGGGAGGTAAAGCGCAGGTCGAAGCGGGGATGCCCGTTCGTGAGCCCGCTCAATCCGGCCGGAGTGAGCCTGATCAACCTCGCGGGCCGAGGCCCCCTGCGCCGTCTAAATTCGCCTTTATGCAGCTCACCGACCGGTTTCCGGAGATCGGGCCCGAGGAACTGATCACGGCGCTGGTGCCGCCACCGCGTTTCGACGCGGTCCGGTTCTCCACCTACGTGCCCGATCCGGGTGAACCGAGCCAGGCGGCGGCGGTCGCGGCCTGCTCGGCCTTCGCCGGGCGGATCCCGGCGCAGGCCCCGAAGAGGCCTCTCCTGCGTCGCCTGTTCGGTGCGGCTGGGGAGGAGCCCGCGGGTTCTCTTGGGCTGTACCTCGACGGCGGGTTCGGTGTCGGCAAGACCCACCTGCTCGCGTCGCTGTGGCACGAGGCGCCCGGGCCGAAGGCGTACGGCACCTTCGTCGAACTGACCCACCTGGTCGGTGCGCTGGGCTTCGCGGAGGCGGTGCGGCGGCTGTCCGGGCACCGCCTGCTCGCCATCGACGAGTTCGAACTCGACGACCCGGGCGACACGATGCTGGTGACCCGCCTGCTGCGCGAGTTGACCGGCGCCGGTGTCCGCGTCGCGACGACGTCCAACACGCTGCCCGGCAAACTGGGCGAGGGCCGTTTCGCCGCCGACGACTTCCTCCGTGAGATCTCCTCGCTGGCACAACGGTTTTCGGTGGTGCGCGTGGATGGCCCCGACTACCGCCACCGCGGCCTGCCGGAGGCGCCACCGCCGGTCGACGACGACATCCTGCTCTCGTCCGCGGAGGCGAATCCGGGGTCCACTTTGGACGATTTCGGCGCGCTGTGCGCGCATCTGGCGCGGTTGCACCCGTCCCGCTACGGCAGGCTTGTCGACGGCGTGTCGCTCGTGCACCTGCGCGATGTGCGGCCGGCGCCGGACCAGAACGTCGCGCTGCGGCTGGTCGCCTTCGCCGACCGCCTCTACGACCGCGCCGTTCCGGTGCTGACCTCGGGGCAACCGTTGTCCGGCCTGTTCACCGACGAAATGCTCCAAGGCGGATACCGGAAGAAGTACCTGCGCGCGGTCAGCCGCCTGACCGCCCTCGCCCGCGAAGCCGTGCCTGCGTAGTACCCCTTGTGTCAACACGCGGCTGTCAAGGTGACCACTGAGCGCGCCGACTGAATCCGCTATCGGGGCGGCGGGGCGCCTTTTCGTCCCAGGTGACGTGCGTTGGTAAGGAGCGCCCTGTCGACACGATCGCGGGGGCGCGCAAGGCCGCGGAGGGGCTGCGTGATCAGCGGGTGACCACGTCGGCGACGATGTCGAGGCCGTGGTCGAGATCTTCCCGGCTGATCATCAGCGGCGGTGCGATCCGCAGCGTGGTGCCGTGGGTTTCCTTGCACAGCACACCGCGCCGGGCGAGCTCTTCCGAAGTCTCGCGCCCGGACGGGCCGCCAGGGGTCAGGTCGATGCCCGCCCACAGGCCGCGTCCGCGGACCTCGGCGACGCCGTGCCCGACGAACTCGCCCAGCCGGGCTTCCAGGTGCGCGCCCAACTCGGCGGAGCGCCGCTGGTACTCGCCGGTCGACAGCAGTTCGATCACGGCCCGGCCGACCGCGCAGGCCAGCGGGTTGCCGCCGAAGGTGGACCCGTGCTCGCCCGGCTTGAGCACCCCCAGCACGTCCCGCCTGCCCACCACCGCCGACAGCGGCACGATGCCACCGCCGAGGGCCTTGCCCAGGGTGTAGAGATCGGCGCGGACGTGTTCGTGGTCGAGCGCGAACAGCGTGCCGGTGCGGGCCAGGCCCGACTGGATCTCGTCGGCGATCAGCAGGACGCCCGCCTCGTCGCACACCCGGCGGGCCTCGGCGAGGTAACCGTCGGGGGGCACGAGGACCCCGGCTTCGCCCTGGATCGGTTCCAGCAGCACCGCCGCGGTGCGTTCGGTGATCGCGTCGCGCAGCGCCTGGGCGTCGCCGTACTTGACGACGACGAAGCCGGGGGTGAACGGACCGAACCCGGCGCGGGCGCTCTCGTCGGTGGAGAACGAGACGATGCTGATGGTCCGGCCGTGGAAGTTCGAGCCCGCGACCACGATCTCGGCCTGGTCCGCCGGGATCTTCTTGACCTCGTAGGCCCACTTGCGCGCGACCTTCAGCGCGGACTCCACGGCCTCGGCCCCGGAGTTCATCGGCAGCACCATCTCGGTGCCGGTGAGTTCGGCGAGCTCCGCGCAGAAGACGCCGAGCTGGTCGTGGTGGAACGCGCGTGACGTCAGGGTGACGCGGCCGAGCTGGGCGACGGCGGCGGCGACGAGAGCGGGATGGCGGTGCCCGAAGTTCAGCGCCGAGTAGGCGGAAAGGAAGTCCAGGTAACGCCTTCCGGCGACATCGGTGACCCAGGCACCCTCGGCCTCGGCGATCACCACCGGCAGCGGATGGTAGTTGTGCGTGCTCCAGCGTTCGTCGAGCGCGATGAAGGCGGCCGTGCTGCCGGGGGAGGTCCTCGACATGGTCTCAGTCATGACCTAGAGGCTACGGGCAGTCCGGGCGGCGCTTCATCCCGGAAAACGCTGCTTTCACCCGCTGATCGTTGCGTTTCCGGCCGGGAAACCGGCGGAACGCTGCGCCGGTCACCCCGATCGTGTGAGAAGAGGGGTGGCTGCCTGTTCACGGCGGCGCGTTCGCCAACCGTGGTGCTGGTCTGAAAGAGTGTGCGAACGTGACCGACGAGCTTTCCTTCCTCCGCAAACAGGCGCGTTCCCAGCGCTTCACCCTCGGCACCCCGCGGGAGTTCCGGGTGTCGCCGGATGGGAAGAGACTGCTGTTCCTGCGATCGGAATCGGGCACCGATCGCCGCAACAGCCTGTGGGAGACCGACCTCGAGTCGGGGGCCGAAGCCAAGATCGTGGACGCCGTGGAGTTGCTGCCCGGCGAGGAGGAACTCCCCCCGGAGGAGCGCGCTCGCCGGGAACGCAGCCGGGAGAGCGCGGGCGGGGTGGTCGGTTACGCCGTCGACGACGACCTGCGCCTCGCGACGTTCTCGCTGTCCGGCCGGCTCTACGCGGTCGATCTGGCCACCCGGGAGGTGACCGAACTCGTCGCGGGCGCCGTGGTCGACCCCCGGCCCGACCCGGCCGGGAAGCACGTCGCCTACGTGCGTGACCGCAGGCTCCGGGTGATCGAACTCGCCACCGGCGAGGACCGGGTGGTGGTCGAGGAAGCCGCCGACACCGAAGACGTCGCGTGGGGCCTGGCGGAGTTCATCGCGGCGGAGGAGATGGGCCGGGCGCGCGGCTACTGGTGGTCGCCCGATGGCACGAGCCTGCTGGCCGAGCGCACCGACCGGTCGGGGGTGAGCCGCTGGACGATCGCGGACCCCGCCGACCCGGGCGCGTCCGCCACGACCGTCGCCTACCCGGCGGCGGGCACGGCCAACGTCGAGGTGTCACTGGCCCTGCTGGGCCTCGACGGCTCTCGGGTGGACATCGAACGCGGTGACTGGGAATACCTGGCCGCGGTGCACTGGTCGGCAGGCGGCCCGCCGCTGCTGGCCGTGCAGCCGAGGGACCAGCGCCGGCTCGACATCCTCGCGGTGAACCCGGACGACGGTTCGACGAGCCTGCTGCACAGCGAAACCGATCCGGACTGGGTGGAGTTGGTCCCGGGCGTTCCGGCCTGGACCACCGGCGGGCGGCTCGTGCGCGTCAGCGCCGCCGACGGCCGCTACCGGCTCCTGATCGACGGTGAGCCGGTGACCCCGCCCGGACTCGAAGTGCGTTCCGTGCTCCACGTCGGCGACGAAGTGCTGTTCAGCGCGTCCGAGGACGACCCGACCCAGATCCACGTCTACCGCACCCGGAACGGCTCCGTCGCCCGAGTGTCCACATCGGACGGTGTGCACATCGGCGGGGGAACCGCGGCGGTGACGGTGCTTTCGTCATGGTCGCTCGAGCGGAGCGGGCCCGAGGTTTCCGTTGTGCGGGAAGGGAAGCCGGTCGTCCCCGTCCGCTCGTACCCGGTCGATCCGGGGCTGGAGCCCCGCCCGCTCATGCTCTCCGTGGGCGAGCGCGGGCTGCGGGCCGCGCTGTTGCTGCCCACCGGGTACCGGCCGGGAGAGGACCCGCCGCTGCCGGTTCTGCTCGATCCCTACGGCGGTCCGCACGCGCAACGCGTGCTCCACAGCCGCAACGCGTTCCTCACCTCGCAATGGCTGGCGGATCAGGGATTCGCCGTGCTGGTGGCCGACGGCCGCGGCACGCCGGGACGCGGTCCGGCCTGGGAGAAGGAGGTCGCGGGCGACCTCGCCGGCGTGACGCTGGCCGACCAGGCCGACGCGCTGCGCGCGGTCGGCGCCGACCACCCGGAACTGGACCTCGGCCGGGTGGCGATCCGGGGCTGGTCCTTCGGTGGCTACCTCTCCGCGCTCGCCGTGCTGCGGGCTCCGGAGACCTTCCATGCGGCGGTCGCCGGTGCGCCGGTCACCGACTGGGCGCTCTACGACACCCACTACACCGAGCGGTACCTGGGCAGGCCGGACGAGAAACCCGACGCCTACCGGCAAAGTTCGCTCATCGACGACGCGCCGGGGCTGCGCCGTCCGCTGCTGATCGTGCACGGTCTGGCCGACGACAACGTGTTCGTCGCGCATTCGCTGCGGTTGTCCTCGGCGTTGCTGGCGGCGGGCCGGGCGCATACCTTCCTTCCGCTGGTCGGCGCGACGCACATGACGCCCCAGGCCGAGGAAGTGGCCGAGAACCTGGTCCGGCTCCAGGTGGAGTGGATCAAGCGCGAACTGGACAACCGGGAGGACGCGTGAAGCGCTGGGGTTTGACCATTCCGCTGAACGGGGTGCCGCTGATGGCGCACCGCGAACTGGTCGAGCGGTTGCCGGATCTGGGTTACACGGACGCCTGGACGGCCGAGACCGCGGGCAACGACGCGTTCTCGCCGCTGCTGCTGGCTTCGCAGTGGGCCCCCCGGCTGCGGCTGGGCACGGCGATCGTGCCGGTCTACACGCGCGGGCCCGGGCTGCTGGCGATGTCGGCGGCCACGCTCGCCGATGCCGCGCCCGGCCGGTTCGTGCTGGGCATCGGCGCTTCGTCCCCGGTGATCGTGTCGGGCTGGAACGCGGCGGAGTTCGCCGAACCCTTCGGCCGCACGCGGGACACCCTGCGGTTCCTCCGTGCGGCGCTGGCAGGGCAGAAGGTGACCGAGAAGTATCCGACGTTCTCGGTGAACGGCTTCCGGCTGGAACGGGTGCCCGATCCCGCGCCCGGCATCATGCTCGCGGCGCTGCGGCCCGGCATGCTCCGGCTCGCCGCCCGGGAGGCCGACGGCGCGATCACCAACTGGCTCGCGCCCTCCGACGTGCCCAAGGTGCAGGCGGAAATCGGTGACGACCTCGAACTGGTGGCGCGCGTGTTCGTCTGCCCGACCGAGGACCGCGAAGCCGCGCGGGCGCTGGGCCGGAGGATGATCAGCAGTTATCTCACGGTCCCGGTCTATGCCGCGTTCCACGACTGGCTCGGGCGCGGTGAACTGCTCGCGCCGATGCACGAGGCCTGGGCGCGGGGCGACCGGAAGGCCGCCAACGCCGCGATTCCCGACGAGGTGGTCGACGATCTGCTGATCCACGGCTCGCTGGCGGAGTGCCGCGAAAAGGTCCAGACCTACCAGGACAACGGGGTGGACACGCCGCTCATCACGCTGGCCGTCCCCGGCGACGACCCCGCCGCGACGGTGGCGGCGCTGGCTCCTCGCTGAATTCCCCGGGCCCCTCGACAACACCCTGCCTCCCCGTTCGCGCAATCGAGAGGGTGCGTAGAGTAGCTGAGGGTAGGCAAACCTAAGGAAAGACCTTGGGATGTTGGGAAGGGCACCGAGGGGGCACTGAGTGGACGCTGTGGGCGCGCCGGACGCGCTGGCCGGCGGAGCGGCGGGGCACGAGCGGCTGGCGGAGTTGATTCCGTTGGCGCTCGGGACGCTGGCGGCAGGGGGAACGGAGCGTGACGGTGCCGCGCCCGCGGGCGGACCCGCCGCCGTCGCGGCGGCCCTGAGCGGCGCCCGGCCCTTGGTGCCCGCCGAAGGCGTCGGTGCGGAGCGGGCGCTGGCCGAGTTGGGCACGCTGTTCGCCGCGGGATCGGTCGATCCGGCCGAACCGTGGTGCGCGGCGCACCTCCATTGCCCGCCGCTGGCCGTCGCGGTCGCCGCCGACGTGGTCGCCGGCGCGCTCAACCCGTCGATGGACTCCTGGGATCAGGCCCCGGTGGCGACCGAACTCGAGCGTGAGTTCGTCACCGAGATGGCGCGCCTGTGTTACCCGGATGAGCCGGCGCCCGACGCGGTCGTCACCACCGGGGGTACCGAGTCCAACCTGCTCGGCCTCCTGCTGGCGCGCGAGCGGAACCCGGCCGTGCGGCCGGTGTGCGGTGCGAGCGCGCACCACAGCGTCGCCCGCGCGGCCTGGCTGCTCGGGCTTCCCGCGCCGGTCGTGGTGGACTGTGATGACCAGCGGATTCGTCCCGCCGCTCTCGAGACGGCCCTCGGCACTGCGCTGGACGGTGCACCAGCCGTCGTGGTGGCGACCGCGGGCACCACCGACACCGGGGAGATCGATCCGCTGCCCGAGGTGGCGCGGATCTGTCGCCGCCACAACGCGCGCCTGCACGTCGACGCCGCTTACGGGGGGCTCGCGCTGTGCAGTCCTTCGTTGCGGTCCCGGTTGGACGGACTCGGCGAGGCCGATTCGATCGCTCTCGACCTGCACAAGTTCGGCTGGCAGCCGATTTCCGCGGGCCTGTTCGTCTCCCGCGTGGCGTCCGACCTCGACGCGCTGACGGTGCGAGCCGAATACCTCAACTCCGAAGACGACACCGAAGCCGGGTTGCCGGATGTGCTCGGCCGCTCCCTCCGGACCTCACGCAGGCCCGACGTGTTCCGGATGGCGGTGACCATGCGGGCCCTCGGCGTCCGCGGCATGGGCGCGATGGTGGAACAGTGCTGCCGGACCGCGGCCGAGGTCGCCGGGCTGATCGATGCCGACCCCGGGTTGACGCTGTGGGGAAGCCCGAAACTGTCCACCGTGCTGTTCCGCCCGGCCGTCGCCGACGACATCACCGTTCCGGCGGCGAACGCGCTGGTCGCGCGGATCCGGCGGACGCTGCTGGAGGCCGGGACGGCGGTCGTCGGACGCGCCACGATCGGCGGGCGGATCTGGCTCAAGCTCACCTTCCTGCACCCGCACGCCACGGCCGCCGACTATTCCGGCCTGCTCGGCGAAATCCTGGCCGTCGCCCGTGCCGAAATGACCCCGCCGGCCGCGCGAGCCGCGTCCGCCGAGGGCGCGGTGACTTCATGACGGGGGAGCCCCTCGATCTGGCCGGTGTGGGCATCGGCCCGTTCAACCTGTCGCTGGCCGCGCTGGCCGAGAAGGTCCCGGGCCTGTCGGTGGCGCTGTTCGACCGGCGCGAGGAATTCCGCTGGCACCCGGGGTTGCTCATCGAGGGCGCCACGATCCAGGTGCCCTTCCTGGCCGATCTGGTGTCGCTGGTGGATCCGACCAGCCCACTGTCCTTTTTGAACTATCTGCGGGAGCATGGCAGGCTCTTCCCGTTCTATTTCGCGGAACGGTTCCACCTGCCGCGCGCCGAGTACGACCACTATTGCCGCTGGGCGAGCGGGCGGCTCGGCAGTTGCCACTTCGGTGCCGAGATCACCTCGATCGCCTGGGCGGACGGCACCTTCCGGCTGACTTCCGCGGTGGACGCCGAGCCGGTCAGGGCCCGGAACGTGGTGCTCGGCGTCGGCACCTCGCCGTGGCTGCCGGAACCGTTGCGGAGCCTGGAATCCCTTGGTTCCGTGGTGCATTCGGCGCACTACCTCGACGAGAGAAAGCGCTTGCTGGACGCTCCCGTGGTGACCGTCGTCGGCGCCGGGCAGTCGGGCGCCGAAGTCTTTCTCGACCTGCTGCGTCACCGTTCACGCCCGGACGGCCTGCGCTGGATCGCGAGGACTCCGGCGTTCGCGCCGATGGAGTACTCCAAGCTCGGGCTCGAACAGTTCACCCCGGACTACACCGGGTTTTTCCACGGCCTCCCCGAACCGGAGCGTGACCGGCTGCTGCCGTCGCAATGGCAGCTCTACAAGGCCATTGACGCCGGCACGATCGCCGCTATCCACGACGAACTGTATCGCCGGAGTGTCGGCGGAAACTGGCCCGACGTCGTCCTCACGCCGGGGGTGGAGGTCGTCTCGGCGCGGCCCGACGGGACGAGGATCGCGCTGGGCCTGCGGCATCGGCAGCAGAGCGCCGGCGCCGTCTGGCACACTGACGCGGTGGTCGCCGCGACCGGTTACACCGAGACGCCGCTGGACGACCTGCTCGCTCCGCTCGGCGCCTGCCTGGCACGCGACGGCAGCGGAAGGCTCGTGGTCGAGCGCGACTACCGGCTTCGCCTGTCCCCGGACGGTGCCGGCATCACGGGTTCGATCTACGTGCAGAACGCCGAACGGCACACGCATGGCGCCGGTGCGCCGGATCTCGGCCTGGCCGCGTGGCGGGCGGCGTCGATCATCAACTCGGTCCGCGGGCACGCGGTCTACGATCTTCCCTCCCGTACCGCGTTCACCAGGTTCGGCCTGTGCCCCCCAAGCGAGGAGAGACAGTGAACGACGAACTCGACGAGGCGGACGCCTGGCGGCTGGCCGGGTCGCAGGTCACGCACAAGATGCTCGGAGAACTGTCCTACGAAGGGTTGTTCGAGCCGGAACCCACCGAGGAGGAGCACCCCGGTGCCCACCGGGGTTGGCGACTGTCCCTTCCGGAGGATGTCCAGTACGAGTTCAAGGCGCGCCGTGGCGCTTTCGGTTCGTGGACGGTCCTGCCGGGAACGGCGACCCGGCGCGCCGGCGCGGAGGAGCCGGTGCCCGCCTCCGATCCGCGGACGCTGATTGTGGACGCGCGCGCCGAACTCGGTCTGGCCGGGGCTCGGCTCGCCGATGTTCTCGCCGAACTCACCGCCACGGTCACCAACGAAGCGACCCGGCTGGCACACGCGCCGACCGCGGAACGATTGTCCACAATGGACTATAATCTGGCCGACGGGCACCTGACCGGGCATCCGCGCCTGGTGCTCAACAAGGGCCGGGTCGGCTTCTCGGCGGCCGACCGCGCGCTCTACGCACCGGAATCCGGGTCGGACGTGCAGCTTCGCTGGTTCGCCGTGCATCGCGACCACGCGCGGTTCCGCTCGGTGGCCGGGCTGGACGAGAACTTTCTGCTCCGGGAGGAACTCGACGCCGAGCAACGCGCCGAGTTCACCCTCGCCGCGAACCCCGCGGTCTTCCTGTGGCTGCCGGTGCACCCGTGGCAGGCGGACGAGATCATCGGCACGCTCTACGCCGCCGAACTCGCCACCGGTGTGCTGGTGGATCTCGGCCCCAGCCGTGACCACTACCGTCCTCATCAGACGGTCCGGACGCTGGCCAACGTGAGCCGTCCCGGACGGCGTGACGTCAAGACCGCGGTGTCGGTGCGCAACACGCTGGTCTACCGGGGCCTGGACTCGGCGGCCACGCTGGCCGCCCCGGCGATCACCGAATGGCTGAAGCGGATCCATTCCTCCGATCCTGTGCTGTCCTCGGAATACCGCTTCGAGTTGCTCGGCGAGGTGGCGGCGGTTTCGGTGCGACATCCGCTGTTCGGCTCGCTGAAGGAGCTTCCGTACCGGTTCCACGAGACGCTGGGCGCGTTGTGGCGGGAGCCGCTGGCCGGGCTGCTGGCCGAGGGCGAGCACGCGATCTCGTTCGCGGCCCTGCCGTACCGGGATCTCCAGGGCGCCGCGGTGATCACCGAACTCATCGGCCGCGCGGGCGGGGACGCCGAAGCGTGGTGCGGACGCGTCCTGGACCTGCTGCTCACCCCGCTGCTGCGATGGCTGCTGGCCTACGGCGTCGGATTCTGCCCACACGGCCAGAACCTCATCCTGATCGTCGACGAGCACGCCCGCCCGCTGCGGGTGGCGATCAAGGACTTCGCGCAGGGCGTGGACCTGCTGGACGAGGATCTGGACTGTTACGCGCTGCTCGACGACGAAGCCAGGGCGCACATGTTGCGCTGGCCGCCGCACCTGCTGGCACAGTCGCTGTTCAGTTCGGTGTTCTCCGGGCAGTTGCGGTTCTGGGCCGAGATCCTGCTCGACGACCTCGGCCTGCCCCGGGCGAGGTTCTGGGAGCTGGTGCGAGAGGTCGTCGGCCGGTTCCGCGACGAGCATCCCGGGCTGGCCGGTCGTTTCGACGCCTGCCATCTGTTCGCGGCCGAGGTGGAGCGGGTCACGTTGAACCGGGAACACCTGGCGGGCAAGGGTTTCGACAAGATCGAGCGGGACGACGAGTTCGACGTCCGGTGGGGACGCGTGCCGAATCCGTTGCATGGTCCCGATCCGGCCGGTGCCTGGTGAGTTCGGGCAGGCCGCTCGGCCCGCGATCCCTGGCCGCCCGGGCCGTCGATCCGCGTTCCGCCGTCGAAGGTGCGTCCCGGCTGCTGCTCCTCGTCCCCGATCCGCATGCCCGGTTCGTGGCCGTCGAGCTGTCGGGACGGTTCGTCGCGGACGAGGTGATCGAGGGCGGCTACGGATTGTGTACCTACGTCTTCGCCTGGGACCCCGAGCGGGCCGCACTGTCCACTGAGGATCCCGCGTTGACGCGGTACCTCGATGGCTACGGTGATTTGCGCATGCGCCCGGACTTCGCCACGGCGGTCACCCTTCCCGACGGCGTGCTCGCCGTGGTTTGCGATGTCGAGTGGCCGGATGGGCGTCCCGTCGCGGTGGCCCCGCGCCAGGTTCTCACCGAACAGTTACGGGCGCTGGAAGACCGGGGATTCGTGCCGTCAGTGGGGATCGAGCACGAGGTGACCTTCCTCGACGAGCACGGACCGCTGACCGCGCACGGGGTGGACTACGCGGTCGGTGGCATTGAGCGGCTCCGGCCGTTGCTCGGGAGCCTGCGGCGGGCTCTGGAGCCGTTGGAGGTCGAATCGGCGCGGGCGGAATGCCATCCGGGACAGTACGAGATCGTGCTCCGCCACCGAGACGCCCTCGCCGCGTGCGACGACGCGATGCTGCAACAACTCGTCGTCCGGACCGTGGCCACCGAACACGGTGTGCGCGCGAGCTACCTCGCCGCGCCCGAAACCGGGCAGGGCAACTCGTGTCACGTCCATCTGTCCTTGTCCGGACCGGACGGTGACCCGGCGGCCCGAGGTACGGAGCTTTCCCCGGCGCTGGGCGCTTTCCTGGCCGGTGTCCTCCGTGACGCCAGGGCGCTCACCGGGGTCTGGGCGCCGACATGGAACAGCTACGTGCGGTTGCGCACCGCGCCGTTCTCCCCGCGCGTGGTGCGCTGGGGAGTCGACGACCGCACCGCGGCGGTCCGCGTCGCGGGTCGTGACCGCTCGTTGCGGCTGGAATTCCGGTTCGCCGGAGCCGACGCGCAACCGCACCTGGTGGTCGCCGCGTTGCTCGCCGCGGGCCGCGCGGGCATCGAGGACGGACTGACGCCGCCTCCGCCCGGTCAGGCGGTGGGATGCCTGCACGACAAACCGTGGGAGGCGCGGGACTTCGAGCGGCTCGGGGAACTGCTGGGCGATGAGGTCGCCGCGCAGCAGGAAGCGTTACTGCGGGCCGAGATCGATGCGGGCTGTGACGCCGTCACCGACTGGCAGCGCCGTCGAGGGGCTTTGCGGGCGTGAGGTCGTCCGCGTTTCCGCTCGAGGTTTCGAGCCCGTGGACCTGCCGAGGCGGACCGCCGAGGCGGTCCCGTATCCGGCGAGCAGAATCGTGCCCAGCAGCGCGTAGGCGTTGCCCGGAATCTGCTGCACGGTGGTCCAGACCAAGCCGGGCTTGTCGCCGTAGGGCACATAACGGAACGGCGCGACGATGCACAGCGTGCCGGTCACCGCGGCGGTGACCCACCAGCCCGCCGCGGTACTCGCTCGCTCGCGGACGCGGCGGAAGCCGTGGAGCGCCATGGCCAGCACAGCGGGCGCCACCCAGACCCAGTGGTGCGACCACGAGATCGGCGAGACCAGCAGCGCGAACCCGGCGTTGACGGCCAGCGCGATCGCCGGCTCCGACCGGCGCATCGCGCACACGGCGAGCCCGAGCAGCACCACCGCCAGCGCCAACCACCAGAACTTCGCGGTCCCGGCCGGCAGACCCAGCCGGACCAGGACCGCGTCGATGCCCTGGTTCGTGCGATACGGCGAGCCGCTCAGTCCGCCGGCACCGGCGAGGCCGCCGAAGAAGTACCGCGCCGAAGTGCCCGGGTCGATCAGGAAACCGAGCGCCGACGCGGCGACAGCGGTGACCGTCGCCGTCACAGATGCTCGATAGTCCTTGCGGACCAGGAAGAACAACACGAACGCCAGCGGCGTCAGCTTGATCGCGGCGGCCAGGCCCACCCCGAGTCCGCGTGGCCAGCGTGGCCTGGTGGTCAGGCAGTCCGCCGCGACCAGGCCCATCAACAACAGGTTGACCTGGCCGAAAGCGAAGGTTTCGCGCAGCGGTTCGAGTGCCATCGCCACCGGCATCGCCGCCGCGGCGACGACGAAGGCGCCGCGCCCGCCGCCCGCGGGCCAGACCCGGCGGGTGACCAGGAACAGTGTGCCGCCGACGCACAACAGGTTGGCCGCGAACAACACGATCACGGCCACGCCCCACGGCAGCATGGCCAGCGGGCCGAGCGCGAGCACCGCGAACGGCGGGTAGATGAAGGGCAGCCGCATCCCGATCGAAGTGGGCGGCAGCGGACCGTAGAGGTCCTGCCCGTGCCACCACGCCTGCGCGCCGAGCCGGTAGACCTCGAGGTCGATGTGCGATTCGAACCGCCACGGGAATTCGAGCGCCAGGGCCGCGACCGCGAGGAGCGGCACCAGGACGCGAGCGCGGTTCACTAACTCACGATATCGGCAGGCTGTTTCACCGTCTCGGAGAGGGCGGGCCGCGGTCCCTCGATCGGGGGACGCCGCCGGAAGGACCGCGGCAGGGCGAACGCGAGTAGCAGCACGACCCCGAGCAGGACGTAGGTCGCGGCGGACAACTGCTGGATCAGGGTCCAGTGCGTGTGCACCACGGGGAAGTCGGTCACCGGCAGGTCGTGGAACGGCGCGAGGTGGAACAGCACGGCGGTGAGGACCCCGGCGCCCAGCCAGCCCGCCGCCCACCAGGAGCGTTCCTCCGCCCGGCGGATCGTGTAGGCCAGCATGACCAGCAGCGCGGGCGCCACCCAGACGTAGTAGTGCGACCAGGACGTCGGCGAGACGAGCAGCGCCAAGCCGGCGTTGGCCATCAGGGCCGGCGCGGGATCGGCGTCCCGCATCGCGCGGGCGACCAGCACGAGCAGAGCGAGCACGAGCGCGATCCAGGCCAGTTTCTCCGGCGCTCCCGCCAGCCCGGTCCGGACCAGGACGGCCTCGATCGCCTGGTTGGTCTTGAACGCGGTGCCGCTGACCCCGCCGCCGTTGAGGCCGCCGTGGAACCAGTACTCGACCGAGGCGTGGAAGTCGACGAGGAACCCGATCAGCATGGCTCCGGCGAACGACAGACCGGCCGTGGCCGCCGACCGGTAGTCCCTGCGGACCAGGAAGAACAGCACGAACGCGGCGGGAGTGAGCTTGAGCGCCGCGGCGATCCCGATGCCGAACCCGCGCGGCCACAGCGTCTTGCCCGCCAGGCAGTCGACCGCGACCACCGCCATCAGGATCAGGCTGACCTGGCCGAAGCCGAAGGTCTGGATCACCGGTTCGAGAAACACGGTCAAGGGCAGGGCCAGCGAGGCCACCGCCACGCCACCCGCGCGGCCGAGCGACGGGCGTGCGACGCGGGCGACCAGGTAGAGGGTCACCGCGAGGCTCAGGCCGCTGAGGATGTCGACGGTCACCACCGAGGCGTCCCACGGCAGCATGGCGAGCGGGCTCAGCAGGATCGCGGCGAACGGCGGATACACGAACGGCAGTACGGCGCCGTTGTTGACCGGAGGGAGCGGGCCGTACATGTCATGCCCGCCCCACCAGGCCTGCACGCCGAAGCGGTAGACCTCCAAGTCGATCTGGGGCCGTGTCGGCAGGTAGTGGAACATGCCGTTCAGGGCGAAGAACAACCACACCGCGCACGGCACCGGGACGAGCCACAGGTACTTGCGCCACTCGTTCGCGGCGTCGTGCTGACTGTCGGGTCGAGACATCGAGCCCACTCTAGGGCCCCGGGATTTTCCTCTTCCGGCGACGTGGGGCTTGAGTGATGTGCCTTGACGGGAAATCGGGACGCGGCGGTCCACCCCACGCCTGACCTCAGGTTTTCGGCGGATTCCGGCCGCGGGCGCCAGGACGGGTCCCTGGTGACCGGGCGCATCAGCACGGCGCACAGCCCGCCGGCCGGTCAACGCGAACGGGGGTGCACGCCCGGCGATTCCCCGGCGAGGACCGCGGATGCGGCCAGCAGCGGCGGGTCGACCATCCGGCGCAGGCGGGCGAGCTGAGCGTCCGGATATCCGCGAGGGACGCTTTCCGTCAGCATGATCAGGTACAGATAACAACGGTAGAGCGCCAGCCGTATGCGCGTTCCCGCGTCGAAGACCACCGAGCCCCCTGCTTCGCGGTAGCCCCGCAGGAAATGGTCGTCGCGCTCGATTTCGCCCAACAGGGCCAGTGACACGAATTCCGCGACCGGATCGCCCCAGAAGGCCCGTTCGCCGTCGACGACACCACTGATCTCCGGCCGTCCATCGGCAAGGTCGACCAGGATGTTGCCGTTCCACAGATCGAAATGGACCAGTCCCGGGGTTTCGATTTCGTCCAGGGTGTCCGCGTGGGCGTGAACCCGCCGTCGCAGTTCGGCGACCGGCACCGGTGTTCCGGCGCGGTAGTGTTCGGCGTCGCCGCAAAGCGTGTCGAACATGGTGAGAAAACTCTCCCGCCAAGTCGCCGCCAGAGGCGTCTCCCGGGGATAACCGAAGCCCGTGCCGGTGACCGTGTGGAGTTCGGCGGTGATCCCGCCGAGCCGGTGCCGAAGCCGGGCTTGATCGTCCTCACCGAGTTCTTCGCGCAGGGAGTGCCAGCTCCTGCCCGGACATTCGGTCATGATCACGACATCACCGTCGACGACCGTACGGTCGAAGTCGTGCCGGACGACGGCGGGCACCGGCACCGACCGCGCGGTCGCCGCGGAGCGGTAGAAGACCAGTTCCCCGTGCGAAAGGCCGCGCTCGTAACTGAGGATGGGCGTGTCAGGAGGGGGCGAGATCTTGCACACCAAGCCGGTTCCGTCCGTCAGACGGACTCGGTAGACGGTGTTGAACGTGCCTTCGGGCAACGCCTCCACGGTCCGGATCCCGGCCTCCGCGAGACCGTTCCGGGCCAGAATCTTCAGCACGTCCGCAGTGTTCATCGAAGCTCCTTGCGTCCGCCTAGGTCGACCCGGTGGCGGCCGAGACGACTCGATATCGGCACGGTTTCAGACGGGTAGACCCTGCCACGTGGTGGCGCCACCGGTCAGCACGGCGATCCCGTGGAGGCTTCCGCGCTTGCCGACCTGGCTTAGTCGCACGTGTCCGGCAGCGTTCGGTCCGACACCGGACACGGAGCGTCGCGTCACCTCCGGCCGCCAGGCTCGCCCGCTCACGTCCCACCGCGCTTCTTCGCAGGTCGGCGCGTTGCGGGACCTGCCTGCGACACAGCGCCGGGGACGTTATAAGGTGAATACGTCGCCTTCCGGGGCGATGGCCGGGACGTGGCGCAGCTTGGTAGCGCACTTGACTGGGGGTCAAGGGGTCGCAGGTTCAAATCCTGTCGTCCCGACGGCCGAGAGGGTTTTCGCAGGTCAGAGCCTGTGGAGACCCTCTTTTTGTGATCTTGGTGAGTTCTTCGAGGTCGAGCACGCCGCTCATGGACGCCTTGACTCGGAGGGTTTCACCGATGCCTCTGTTGGACCTGAACAAGCTCACACTCGGCCTGTCGAAGACGTGGGCCGGGTACCTGCGGGACTGGGACCGCACACTGCGGTCGGCCAATCACCCGGAGACCACCCGCTACAACTACCTGCTCGCCGCCGCCCAACTGGCCCGGTATCTGGAGGAGTACTCGCCGGACCCCGACGCCGACGATGCGGCCGACGACCCCTGTGCGGTGACGAAAGCACACGTGGAGGCATTTCAGGGCTGGATGATCGAGACCCGCTCGGCGTCGACGGCGTTGAACAAGCACAAGGGGTTGCAGCAGTTCTTTAAGTGGCTGCTGGTGGACGAGCAGGACATCGAGCGCTCGCCGATGGAGCGGGTGAAGCAGCCCAAGACGCAGAAGAAGCTCATCCCGGTGATCAAGGATGACGACACCGCGAAGGTCCTGGGCACCTGCAAGGGCAAGGACTTCGTGCGGCTCCGGGACGAGGCGATCATCCGGCTGTACTACAACACCGGTGCCCGCCTGTCAGAGGTCGGCAACCTGCTCCTTGACGATGTGGACCTGGACACCGACTCGGTCCGGTATCGCGGCAAGGGCAACAAGGACCGTCGGGTGCGGTTCGGTCCCAAGACCGCGCGGGCGATCAGCCGGTATCTGCGGGCAAGGTCCAAGCACAAGGGGGCGGAACTCCCGGACCTGTGGCTGGCCGACCGTGGCATCCGACGGCTGGCGCCGAACGGGATCAAGATCATGATCAAGCGGCGAGGACTGGCCGCAGGGCTGTCTGGAGTGCATGCGCATCGGTGGCGGCACAACTTCGCCCACGAGTGGAAGCGCCGCGGCGGCGACACGGGTGACCTGATGTTGCTGCTGGGCTGGACCTCGGATGACATGCCGCGGCACTACGGCGCGAGCGCCGCGGCCGAGCGTGCCCAGGAGACCCAGTTGCGGATGGGGATCGGTGAACATGCCTGATCCCCGGCACGCTGATATGACGGTCCGGTCGGTGTCGGTGATCATGGCGACGGTGGTGGGGCTGACGTTCCTGTTCGGGTTCGGCAATGTGCTCGACCTCGCCCTTCGGCTCGGTGTTCCGGTGTGGATTGCCCCGTTGGTGGCGCCGGCGCTGGATTTGACGGTGCTGGGCCTGCTGGTCGCGACCCGGCATCTCGCCCTGAGTGGTGTGGATCCGGGGGTGTTGAAGCCGGCGCGGCGTCTGTTGCTGGGTGCCAGCGTCGTGACCTTGGCGTTGAACGTTGCTGAGCCCCTGATCGCTGGGCATCTCGGCCGGGCCTTGTTCGACGCGGTCGGGCCGCTGCTGCTGATGGGATGGGCAGAAGTCGGCCCCGGCCTGCTGCAGGCAATCAACACCGGGACAGAGCGACCGGGCGAATCGGACGTGTCTGCCCAGACTTCAATACTGCTCAGCATGGCCAAGCCGGCCGGAGAGGAACGGAGTGACCGGGCTCCGGTGTCGGAGAAACCAGGCGAGGACGAGTTGCTCGCCCGGGCGCGCGTCGAGGATGCCCGGCACTGGGCGACGTGTCGCAGGCCGATTTCGGCGGAGACGCTGCGCAAGCGCCTTCACGTCAGTGCCGCCCGGTCGAGAACGCTCGTCGCCCTGGTCCGGTCCGAACAACAACCGGAAGTCGAACCCTACGAGAGTGAGCCGCCGGCACTATCTGCTTGACGACCGCTGGCAGGCGGGCGCTCGCCTGTGTTCGAGTTTATTGAAATCTGCCGACGAGGTCCGGTGGTGGCCAGGCCCGGCGCGGTCTGCTGGGGCACCGCCAGCAGCGACGACCAGGCGACAGCACCGGGTATCGTCGAGTCCGACACGCGGGAGGCAGAGCCGCGGACACCG
This sequence comes from Amycolatopsis pigmentata, assembly GCF_042684065.1. Taxonomy (NCBI): domain Bacteria; kingdom Bacillati; phylum Actinomycetota; class Actinomycetes; order Pseudonocardiales; family Pseudonocardiaceae; genus Amycolatopsis; species Amycolatopsis pigmentata. The sequence continues at coordinate 522,390 of NZ_JBHUKR010000009.1, forward strand.
GGCCCGAGGAAGCCTCCAATCGGGTGAGCACATGATGGAGGAACTGGAAGCAACGGCTGGCCCAGGCCGGGTTTGAGGAAATCCTTGGTCGCCACCGCGGGTCGTTTCGGAGACCATCTTCGGCAAAAGGAGATCCTGAATTGGCTCCTTGGGCATGCTGGTAAACGCGGCCGTGATCACCGTGACCTCTGGTCCTGAAACAAGCCGACCAACTGCGCCAGTTCCATGACACCTGCGAGGGCGTCGGGCGGTAGGTTGGCCATTGGGGCGTCGGTGTTCGTCGGGAGCACCGATCGGCGGAAGGGCAGCGGGCGTGGTGGGTTGCAATCTGGAGCAACTGGGTCCGATCGGATTTCAAGATCTAGCGGCTGCTCTTGTGTTGGAGTCGTTTGGCGTTGGTGTCCAGGTGCTGGGGGCGGGCCGCGGTATTATCTTGAGCTGGTGGGTTCGCAGGTCGGTGAGTGCGTAGAACTTGCGCCCGCCGCCATCGTCCAAATCGTGACTCCGGCATGGGCCTTGTCAACGCTTGATGGACCTTTTGTCGTCCATTCACGGTAAAATGTTCAACCGGTTCAAGGAAGGGGCCGAGAGTGAGCGTGAGGGCGGAATTCTCTGCAGCTACCAAGAGAATAATGGCAGAAAGGGCTGGATATCAATGCTCCGTTCTGAACTGTGGGCGGCTGACGATCGGCCCGGGGGTGGGGTCGCGGCAAACAGTGAATATTGGCGTGGCTGCACACATCCACGCGGCGTCGCCGGAAGGTCCGCGAGGAACGGGTGGTCTCTCCGTCGCGGAGCGTAGCGAGCCTGAGAATGGGATTTGGTGTTGCTTTTCGCATGGAAAATCCATTGACTCGGATGGCGGGCGTATCTATTCGGCGGCTCAACTCAGAGCGTGGAAGAGGCTGCACGAGGCTCGAAAGGCTGCCGAGGTAAATGGTGGAGCACTGCATCATATCGGACTTGTTGAGTCCATATCGGTTAATTCTGTGCCAGTCGCGTCGCTGGAGGGTCGAAAGTTCGACCTGGGCATGCGGAATCTCATTACCGGTCCCAATGGCAGCGGGAAGACAGCCCTGACCTACCTCATTGCAAGCGTAGCCTACCCGGATCACATAGCAACGATGTCACGTCACCGGGATGTCGACATGGCGGTGCGATGGTTCGACCCACTTACTCATGATGTTGCCACGAGGGGGCGCGCGGGCGACGTCACTCACATTTTAGATGGCGTTCCTGTACCCTATGTGGCGCGACCGTATAAGACAATCCTGCTGGGGGAACCACGGTCAGGCGCTGTCTGCAACATCGTCCATCTCGCTCAACTATTCGACCTTAGTGTGTCGTCAATGAAGGCAACACTTGATCTCTTGTCAGGTCAAAGCAAGTTAGTAAGAGATGTTCGCTACGAAAACATGCAGGTGTACTGGACCCTGGAGGTTAATGGGCGCAGATGGGAGTCGACCGGCGATCAGTTGAGTGGCTCTCTGCAATCTCTAATTCTCCTGGAACTAGCTGGCATTCATGCTCGACACCATGCGCGCGTTGAGCCGACCTTCCTGCTGCTTGATGAATTCACGAGTTTCTTGAATTCAGGAATAGTGATTGCCGCGCTGGAACAACTTCAGCACGCTGCCGAGTACGCACAGGTGGCCTTAGTAAGTGCCCGTCGAGACCTGGTCAAGGCAGTTTCGTCTGATTGGACTGTGACCACGCTGGAAACATGCTCGTCTAACAGACTCGATACTCCGGTTGACTTTGAGGTTGCGACTAGAACCATGCCGCAGTGAGCGACCATCCCCTCGCCGCACTCCACATAATCGACCGTGAAGTCCGGCGCGCTGGCTTTCGGTACGACGGTTGGGCTACACCCGGGATGTAAGCACTTTCATCTCGAGCAAGGCGTCGGAACTGACCGGGTCATAGCACGCAGCCCCGACAGCCTGGTTCCCAAAGGTGCGGGGTGGCGACCGCTCGCACAGGTATTGTGCTGCTCCGCAGTGCCAACTCTTGGACGACATGCTCTTATCCGGCAGGGCGCTTAGCGCAGGTTGTCGTAGTAGCTGCTGGCTGGCCGGTTCTCTATTGCCTGGAGGCAGGCGGGGCAGAGGACACCGCCGGGTCCGGTTGGGACGCGGCCGCACTTCGCGCAGTCTGACTTTGTGTTGGTGGTTTGATCGTGTATTGGGTTTTCACAGTGGGTGCTTGTCGC